>CAWGRY010000003.1:0-962611 GCA_963825165.1 uncultured Bacteroidales bacterium
TTCCGGCGGTATGTGCAGTTGCCGCAGCATCGCGGTGGCATGAGTTTTTGCAGGCAATCTGCGGTGTAAGCATGTGTTTTCGTTACAAAGTTATCACGTTGGCAAAAACCATGACACCAAGTGCGGTGGCCCGGTCAGCGGGAATAGGAAGGTTTATACCTTGATGTTTGTCCCGCTGGCCGGAAGGCAATTGCATATACCGACCTGTTGTGCTGAGTGCTTTAGTCTAGATCCATGGTGATCGCCAAGTTTTCTTTTACTTTAGTCGCAAGGCTTTCGGGTAATTCACCTAGTTTTTTGATTAAGCGTTTGTTATCAATTGCACGCACTTGATCAATCATTATATCGCAGTTCTCGTTAAGATTTGCAGTGCCCTTTTTAATATGTACTCTTAAGATTTCAGATTTTTCTGAATATTTGTCGTCAGAGGACAGATTATCGTAGAAGGGTGAGGTATTTTATTCAAGAGATTTGTTTGTACTACAAGCACAGGTCTTGTTTTACCAGGTTCTGTTCCTATTTGAGGGTTTAAATCTGCTAGCCAGATTTCAAATCTTTTAATTTGCATAATCTATCTCCTCGAATTCATTAAGTACAGAAAGAGAATCACCTTTTACTAAGGCAGATTCTTTCTTAAGCCTTGATTCTAAGATTTTACGTCTCTGAATTCTATTATAATATTCGAGAGCCTCGTTAATGTACCTATTTCTCGGCTTCTTGATCTTGGAGAGTATATTCTCGGTTTCTCCGAAGATTGAGTTGTCAATTTTTAATGAAACTGTTTTCATGATATGAATATTATTCTGCAAAGGTATATAAAAATAGTATATACTGCAAGTATATTATAAAAATATTAATCAGGGTTCACTTCGCATTCAGCACAACGTTTGACAATATGGCCAGTAAGGGATTGCGGGCGATTTCCTAACAAGGTACACGGAAAGTTGAAGCGGGCTACAAACCTTCGCAGACCAATGAAACCCTTATTGGCTATATTGTGTGTTACCAGCTGGCCTTTGTCAATTTGATTTTATAAAGATTTTTATCAATTCTTATAATTTAATATAATCAGAACTGGTCTTAATGTCTTAATACTATGGAATATAATTGGTCATACCAGGCCCACACATGTCCCATACGTTTTGCATCTCGTCTGTCATGATCGTGGCCACACCTGTTGCCGGGATTTCGATTAAATCTTCCGTTAGAGTAGTGATCCGGACTTTCCAGCCTGCAGGTAGGTTTTTGTAATTGTCGGCACCTTTTGCAAGGAATTCATCATAACTCTGTACAGGTTTAAGACCCAGTTGGAATCCTTTCAACACCCAGGTATTGCCTTCAGAATCATCAAGGAGAATTGTTTTTTGTCCCTTTTTCCAACCCCATTTGCTCGTGCGTGCAATTTTCATGGGTTCATAAGGTGTTTCTGCAACACGTCCATTTTCAGGAAGGGCAAGTTGAGCAATCCAACCCAGTGTTATACCGTTAGATACGATTTCCTTGCCCACTTCAATTTCAACCCAATCAGGCATCCATAATTTTGGACCGTTCAAGAACACGCTGAGTACACCGTATTCCTTAGCAAGAGAATCCATATCAAGGCCTTCTACCAAATTCTGAGGGGAGGTGTCTTTCATCTTAGTGCTATCCTTTGACAAGGCGGATGTACACATAGAATTAAAACAAGGGGCAACCATTTTTCCCGTTGCTGAATCTCGCATAGCGAAGAAGAACTCGATGAACCGTGTCTGGTACATGTTCTCGAAACGCATTGTTTTAGCACCTTCACCAGCTTTCAAAACGTTTATTGCCATTGTTGAATCTTTTAACTCATTTTGTTTGTCAGATTTGCCGGCTTTATTGCCACACGAGGCGACAACAAAAGCTAAAGCAATCGCTAAAATAAATGTTGAGGTTTTCATACTTTTAAAATTTTATTATTTGAATTTGGTTAATTAACTTTTTCAGGTTTTGGGAACACCCACAAGCCATCAAGTAACTCTGAACGGGCTTTGTAAAGGCGAACAGTATA
This sequence comes from uncultured Bacteroidales bacterium, assembly GCA_963825165.1. Lineage (GTDB taxonomy): Bacteria > Bacteroidota > Bacteroidia > Bacteroidales > VadinHA17 > SR-FBR-E99. The sequence goes on from CAWGRY010000003.1 coordinate 2,033, forward strand.
ATTCCATCCTTCTGTTATGGGAATAAAATTGGTTTGTTTCGGGTCGCCCCCAAAATTAATCGTAATGCTTCCATCAACATCTTTATCAGCACTTGTATTGTTAACGGTATAGGAATTATAGGTGTTCTGTTCGAAATAACCTTCTTTGTTGTAAACACTTACCGACCAAAAGCCATCGACCGGAACATCTTTTACCTTTAATTGGTAGGGTGTTTTACCGTTATTTTGTTCGGGAATTACATTGATGTACATGGCATCTTTTACAGGATTACCTCCCCATCCGTATGCGGCACCCAGCAAGTGGGCGATTGGGTCAACTTCATGTTTATCCCCGAAACATAGTTTTGTATCGGTTAATGTTGAAGCTAATACATTGATCGCATCTCTTAGTTTATCCTGTGTGGCTTTATCCCAGTTTGGTACTTCAAATGTCCCTGGAGAAACTTGCTCAACTGTAATCTGGTTTTGGATTTCCGTAACAATTTGGTTATCGGTTTCGTCTTCGCCATTCACCAAAACACGGACAATCAGACAAACGTAACGTGTGCCTATACTTTCACGATTGAATTTATATCTACCAGGATTGTAATGCACTGCTTTGGTGTATTCATCTTCGTTGATAACCTGCATGGAAATAAACCTACCCTTGGTATCGGGTAGGGTTACAGAAAGTGGATTTGTTAAATCAAATACTCCTATGGAATACCGTGTATCGCGATTCAGACGGATAACATCCTGCTTATCAATTGATGTAACAGCACGGATATGGAAAAACTTGCCAAATCCTCCGATTGCAGCATAGTTCTTAAACATTTTGTGTGTTTCAGCACGTACAAAGTTTTCCCAAGTTACAGGAATGGTTTTCTCCCCTTGTTCAATTGCTTGACTATTTCCTTTCTTAATATCCTGTGCTTGAGCAGTGGTTATGTTTAGTATCAATATACAAAACAATAATTTGCAAATTAGTTTTAATTTTTGTTTCATTTCTAATTACTTTAATATTATTCGTTTTTTTAGGCTTGCTGGTAACGTTCGGCGGTATGTGTAGTTGCCGCAGTGTGCCGGTGGCGTGGTTTTGGCCTGCGAGCTAGACGGCCCTTAGTACTCTCTTTTTTACAGAATTTTCAAGTTGAGCAAAAACCATGACACCATGAAGGGAGAGCCGGACGGCGAGCTGAAGATTGTCCCCTTAAAAAAGCCGATCATTGCCGGCCGAAGGCAATTGCATATACCGCCCTGTTATAGCCAGTTATTTTTAATTTGCTTTTACTTAATTATTTTGGACGATTACAATCCTATTTATTCTTGATAGAAATGATTCTAATTCGATCGGTAATTCCCTTTTATCTGGACTATATATCTGACAAGAATCAGCGGTACTGCAATTTTTATATTTGAAAAAAGTAATGGGTAGGTCAGTAGGTTTATCTGGACCAAAACCATAATTATCATTAAGATTTATATTACTTAACTTTTGGAAATCTTGGAATAATGAGTCCATAACGCATTTGTCAATGTGGTACTTTGAGGTTTTTTCTTTTGTTAAAGGAATATATGTTCTTTCGTAGATTGTTAGAGTGTCAGGGTAGGAGATAGTTAAATCATACTCCCAACCTGTCCAAGATGATCGCTGGTTATGAATAATTACTAAGTCAGAACAGAAATTAGTTGAAGTATCTGGTCTCTTTTCACAACCATTAAAAACCACTGCGAGGAAAAGTGTCATTAGAAGTGGATATTTCATCTTGAAGTGGAAAGTTTTAAAGATTAATATATTAAGGCTGCAAATATTATGCCGAATCATGATAAATTGGCTATAACGTTCCGGCGGTATGTGGCGTTGGCGCAGAGTCGCGGTGGCGCGTGTTTTTGCACTCGTGGTGCGGAGCAGGATTATGCGGTTATTACTTTATTCTCGCGTTGGCAAAAACCGTGACACCAGGAGGGGGTCCCCGGCGGGAGCCGGGGCAGGCCGCACCGCCGACCACTTAACGGTCCCCTTTAGCCAGAAAGTTCTCGCGGTACGGAGCGCCAATGACATATACCGACCTGTTAGCTGCTGGCGGTGTTTTCAAATGTGACCAGAAACGTTTCAGGTGTCATGACTGGTAGAGAACTATCCTTGTAGTCTTTAATATTTCTTGTGATTATAAAGTCTATCTTTTTATGTTCTTGAGCTGCAAAATATTGAATGGAATCCTCAAAGTCTTTAAAATCAGAGGTAAGCGCCGACTTGACAATATCACTATCAACTTTCAGAATATCAACCAGTTCAGCTAATTCTTGAAGACTACTAATAACCTTTTTGTGGGTTCCAAACTTCCTGAGAACGTAATAGAGGTTGCTGAATGATAGGGATGAAACACAACCCCGGATTTTCTTCTGATCTATCAATGAAAATATTTTTGCAGATTGAAGTGAAAAGGGTTTTCTATCAGTAAGGAAGTCAACAATGACATCAGTGTCAATAAATACATTTTCCATTCTAGAGGTATTTATTGGTCAGTCGATCCGATAACTCTTTCTTATAGTTAAAATCCTGGGGCACTTTAAATGAGCCGTGTAATGATCTTACCTTTGGGGTCAACTCATTATCACTGATAGCTTTTCTATGTGTTAAAGCCTTGAAATAAGATTCAACCAGGTCAGAAAGGCTCCGTCCTTTATCTTTGGCGTACGATTTAGCCTTCTGGACTAATTCGCTGTCTACATTGAGTGTAAGTTTTGTGTCCATCTCTACGTAATTTACTTACTGCAAATATACGTAATTATTTTCATATACGTAACAAAATGTAAAAAGTATTACGTGGCTTCCGCTTGCAGCTAACGGCCGGCGGTATGGGTCAGTTGCCTTGTATCGCGGTGGCACGTGTTTTTGCACTCGTTATGCGGTGCAGGATTATGCGGTAATTACTTCTTTCTCGCGTTGGCAAAAACCGTGACACCAGGAGGGAGACCCAGGCTGCAGCCTGGTCAGCCTGTGCCGCCGGCCACAGAACGCTCCTCTTTAGTTAGAAGATTCTCGCGGCACAGAAGGCAATGACCTATACCGCCTTGTTAGGGATTGTAGCGGAGGATTAATGTTGATGCGGGTCATTGAATATTGCCAGAGCGAATAAAATTAAGCGGGATTATAACACTTACACAAAACGGTCAAACATATATCCCGGAAGCGGAACAAGGCTGCTGAGTTGGGGGGTAATAGAGAGTCGAGCTTGATGGTTGCTTAATCTTCTTTATATTTTCCTTTTTCATAAGTAACGGCGTGGTGGCGAGTCAGTTTGAAGCGAGACGGAATGCTTGCCCCCCAATTTTATAATTCAATTTTTGACCGGAGCTATTAGCCCTAACGTTCGGCGGTATGTGTCTGTTGCCTTGTGTCGCGGTGGCGCGTGTTTTTGCACTCGTGGTGCGGTGCTGGGTTAAGCGTTTAGTAGTATATTCTCGCGATGGCAAAAACCGTGACACCAGGAGGGAGTCTCCCGGCGGTGCCGGGGGCGGCCCGTACCGCCGGCCACTCAATGGTCCTCTTTAGCCAGAAGATTCTCGCGGTACGGAAAGGCAATGACATATACCGACCTGTTATGTGCAGGCTTTACTTACTCAATATTATCCTCGTGTTCTTTAGGATGGCATTTTGTTATGCTTCTTTGAGCTGTATTCAATCATGCATTGAATCATGGCAAGATTTGCATACGGATACTAACCAATCTATTGGCTCACGTCCGATGTTATATTTTGCATATTTTTTATGGTGGACTTCAGTTGCATGAGAGCCGCAATAAACACACTTCCAATTGTCTCGCTTTAATACAACATATCTCTTTCTCTTCCAAGCATCCGATTTCAGGTATACATTTCTGTAATAATCTCGCCGTCGTTTCCTATTTCTCTCGAATACCCAGCGTCTTGCCCATGCTAATATTATGATAATAATAGCAATAACTAAGATTTGGATGACTATTTTGAGGTCTTGGAATTCGTTCATTTATTTCAATTATGGATACCTCAAATGCCCATTATGATACCATCAGCCTAAGCTTGCACATAACGTTCGGCGGTATGTGGCGTTGCCGCAGAGTCGCGGTGGCGCGTGTTTTTGCACTCGTAGTGCGGTGTTGGATTATACGGTTAGTACTTTATTCTCGCGTTGGCAAAAACCGTGACACCAGCGGGAGTCCCCCGGCGGTGCCGGGGGCGGCCCGTACCGCTGGCCAATTAACGGTCCTCTTTAGCCAGAAAGTTCTCGCGGTACGGAAGGCAATGACATATACCGACCTGTTAGCACACGTTATTTTAAAGTTGTTAAGTTCACAGTTGGAAACCAACCTAGGTTTCTTTGTGGAAGTTTGTCAGGGTTGTGGTTGATTCTCGAACCAATTTGGCTATTGTTTGGTTCCATTTCAACAAACCACCATATCTCTCCCAGGTCATTTTGTTTTTCTGACCAAGCATAGCCTCTGGAGCCTTTTAAGTATGATGAGACTACATTGCCAATTGTATCATAAATAAATATGTTAGTATCATCATTTATGGCTGTAGCTCTTAGTTTTAAAGTATCACTTTCTATTTCAAACACTATAGGTTTCTCAAAGAGTTTTTCTGGGAGTTCAGTATATGAAGCTTTTACTCTTTGGTATACAACAATTCTATTCCAATCTTCTGATACTTTATATTTTGTTTCTTTTTGTATGTACTCTGCACAACAACCAAAGTCTAATCCTATATATCCGACTAATTTTCCGCCTTCAAACAGTAGGTCTCTAATATTGGTATATTCTTCAAAGAGAATTTTGTAGTCGTTATCAATATTGAGGAGGAAGATAACACAGTCGCTTGCAGCACCGGAGGTCCCAGAGTAGATTACATCAAGTTCTTTATCATTATTCAGATCAATAAAATGTAATGCTCTGGCCAACGTGTCAATATTTGCCACATATTCATTGAAGTGCTTTCTAATCTTTGGGAATTCATTATCAATGTAGTCTTGATTAGGAATTGTGCAATCTCTCCAGTTATAAACATCACTTTTTGTGAATGTCTGGAAGCCTTCCTTTATGTTGACTGATTTGCACGATACTAGAAAGAGGAAGAGAGTTATCGCTAATGATTTCATTTGGGCAGTTTTATAATGTGTGCTAACGTTCGGCGGTATGTGCAGTTGGCGCAGAGTCGCGGTGGCGCGTGTTTTTGCACTCGTGGTACGGTGCAGGATTGTACGGTTATTAGTTTATTCTCGCGTTGGCAAAAACCGTGACACCAGGAGGGAGACCCCGGCTGCAGCCGGGGCAGGCCGCACCGCCGACCACTTTGCTGTCCTCTTTAGCCAGAAGATTCTCGCGGTGCGGAGAGCCAATTGCATATACCGACCTGTTAGCCAAAGTTTTATTTTGTCAATATATATCGTCTTCTTTGATTTTGATGTCTGTCATTTTCAATAAATCTAGACATATTGGGGTTATATTTCCACCAGACCATCTATCTATAACATGGTATCTACCCAACTCTTTTCCTTCTAAAATCCACTGTGCTCCATCAAATCCTTGCATTTCATTTTCTGTTGTTTTCATATTCCAAAAACCAAGTGAATCAATTTTCTGTAGAAATAAAGTCCATTCATTCAGGCTTAACATTTTCTTCTTGTCTATTATAAGCTTACCTGGTTCATACCCACCTGCTCCATCGCATATTTTCCAATACAATGTAATTGAGTCATTATTATTCTCTAAACCAATTACAATTGGATTATGGAATGTGCGTAACCAAGTAAATCTAAATACCTTTGCTGGTAAGGAATCGCTTAATATTGGCTCTTCAAGAGCTTTGAGATGCTCTGCATACCAATTGATATGAAAAATTGCAGACTCAACTCCAGAGACTTTAAATTCAGACTCAGAAACAAAATCTATTACATTGACTGAATAATTAGTTTGCCAATCACTGGGCAAATCGACAAAGGCAGATATTGGAAAATAAGAAGGCTGTACTTTATAATTTTCATAGAGTTTTATCCTATTATCATCTCCTAAATAATGTGCAAGTTGTAACAAAGGGAACTTTAAGGTTTCCTTATAGCTGTTGTTTTGACTGTACAGGACAGAAAAGTATTGAATAGAATTAGTTGAATAATAATCGAGATTTGCCTTTTCCTTGTTTTTATTGAATTCTTGGATGAAAAGTTCATAATACAACTTACCGAGCATATAAATCGCTTCAGCATTTACACTATCAAGTTTATATGCCTCTTTCAGAAAGTTGATTTGTTGGGTATAAGTTAGTCCTGCAAAATGAGCATTTCGCTCTCGAGCTCTTAGTAAGTATGGTTCTGGATTGTTAGGATTTTCCTTTATTAATCTGCTAAACAACAAATCGATTGAATCCTTTTGATTATTCCTACCAAAGACTTCAATTAAATAGTCAATTGCATTTGCATTTAGTTTGTCTATTCCTATTAGTTTATAGGCAATATCTTTTTTATTACCCCATTCTTCGCCAGACTTGAAATAACTTAATTCATACTCTAATTCTTTTACAGTCTGTGAAAAAGAAGTGATATTCATTAGTAAAAATAATCCTGTTAGTATTCTTTTCATTTGGTTGTATTTTAAAATTTTGGCTAACGTTTGGCGGTATGTTCAGTTGCCGCAGCATCGCGGTGGCATGTATTTTTGCAGGCAAGCTGTGGTGCTGGAGTTTGCTTTTCGTTACAAAGTTATCGCGTTGGCAAAAACCATGACACCAAGTGTGGTGGCCCGGACAGCGGGAATAGGAAGGTTTATACCTTGATGTTTGTCCCGCTGGCCGGAAGGCAATTGCATATACCGCTTTGTTAGCGGTAGTATTTTTAATTATTACTCGCCGTGGTTTTTAATAATAAACTTCTTTTTGCGTTTTTCTTCGCCTTTAAGATGAATATGAATGACCTCGCAATTTTTGTTTAATTTCATGGTAACTCCTGCATTTATAATAACACCAATGTCAGGATAAGTATTTTCCCGTTGTTCAGTAACAGGCATTATTTCTGAATCGTCATCTGAAATTTCCATCAAGTCATTAATTGGGCGCCCATCTTCAAACAGAGCACCTGGAATAATAAACGCAGATTTTTCAAGTGCCTGTAGAGTTATACCCTTTCTCCAAGGGTATACTTCGCCGGAGTCTAATAAGAGTGTCTCGGTCTTTCTTTTAAATATATTCATTGTTTAATTTCTAATGCAGTTTGTTTCTTTCAATATTACCGCTAACGTTCGGCGGTATGGGTCTGTTGTCTTGTGTCGTGGTGGCACGCGTTTTTGCACTCGTGGTGCGATGCAGGGTTCTTAGGTTATTAGTTTATTCTCGCGTTGGCAAAAACCGTGACACCAGGAGGGAGCCCCCGGCGGTGCCGGGGCGGCCTGTGCCGCCAACCACAATACGGTCCTCTTTAGTCAGATAATTCTCGCGGCACAGAAAGGCAATGACCTATACCGACCTGTTAGGTGCTGGCAATTATTGTAATCATCACTGATTTTGTTCATTGGTTATAGACTTGCAGTTTTATAGGCAACACTTAATCGCAACGAATGAACTATATTCCCATTTGTGTCATTTTGTAAACAATAAAATATGCCAAGATCAGATTTGGACATGCTAAAAGCACTACCAATTCTTATTTGGTAACCGACCCCCATTTTTTCTTTATAAGTTTTTTGTGAATAAGGGGGCACTTCAATTCCTTTTATATTCATTGAGTTGCTGCTTGTTACAAAAGACCAATTAAATTGATTCAAGCAACCTCCAAGTGAAGTTTCGAATATATTCCGTTCAGTTACATTTTTACGATAAACCAAATTAATGGCCCCTGAATAAGAAATTGCAGATATAGTGCTGTTAGGCTGCACTATTCGTTTGAAACCCAAAAACTCAATGTCTGGAGAAACATATATGTTTTTATACACGTGATGTATATATGCAAGCGAAAAAACTTTGCCGTTCATGTCCCCTGAACCACAGAAGGCAATTCCGGCCTCTGCTCTAAGAATATCCTTGTATTCTTGGCTGTGAGATACGTTGGGAAAAAGTATAAATACGGAAACAAAAAGTATTTGACACATTTGTGTCATTTTAATGTGTGATTGTAATTTCACTATACTTCCTGAGTTTTTCTAATTGATGTCACATAAATGATCCATTAAAGAGAGTTTTCATAGTTTAAACCCAACCACAAATCCAACATAAAAGGTTCCGTCACCATCGTCTCCATATAATGAAGCAATTAATCCTAATCTATATCTATTGTAAAGTGTATAATCATATCGAATCTTACACCAATCAAACCATGTAGAAGTGTAGTCTTTATCATATCCGGGAGTGCCGGTTGATCTTTTGTAGTTTCCACACGAAAATCCAGGACCAAGCATTAACCTGTGATTGTCACGATTAATAAACACATAAGAAATATTTGCAGAAATTACTGAGACATTTATCTCTTGCCCAGCATTCATATATCGATAATTGAGTGTAATATCTGCTCGCTGAAAAAATTCACTTTCGATACCTAGTTCTACATTAATGCCATTTCTACCAAGGTGGTTGGCATAACCTGTCGATATGTAAGGAGATATAGCTACCTGTCCGATAGAAGCTAAGCTGGCCAGTAAAAAGACTAAGGTTGTGATTATTCTCATCTTAATAGTATTTAAATGGGTTTCCTTAAAAATATGGTATTATAACTTGTTGTTCTCAGGCGCATTTTTAAAGATGGTCTTATCACAATTCCAGGTTATTGCTTGCACCTAACGTTCGGCGGTATGTGCAGTTGCCGCAGCATCGAGGTGGCATGCGTTTTTGCACTCGTGGTGCGATGCAGAGTTATACGGTTAGTAGTTTATTCTCGCGTTGGCAAAAACCGTGACACCATGAGGGAGTCCCCGGCGGGAGCCGGGGCAGGCCGTACCGCCGGCCACTTTACGGTCCTCTTTAGCCAGAAGATTCTCGCGGTACGGAAAGGCAATTGCATATACCGACCTGTTGGGCACTGTTGTATTATTTGAAATTGTCGAGTAGTTTGAGTTTTTCTTGAGTTTTCTTGTACCAATCTGTCAGAGCATTACTGTCTTGTCCCAATTTGGTATCTTTTCTAAACTCATTAAATTCATTAGTGAGTGCAGTCATTGAATGGTTGTACTTTTCTTGAAATATTGCATTTGGATCATTCCCTAGATGTGTCTCAGATAGTTCTTTTTTCAATTCTCTTGCATGGAGTTCATATAAATCAAACATTACTTGAAAATAAAGTAATCCGAGGTCAGTCTTAGCTTTTGGGTTAACCCACGACTTAGTTCTATCAAAAACAGCGGTTACTGTAAAGGTTGTCTTTGAGAACGCATTAGGGCGCTCATAGTTAGCCATATTCATACAAAAAGCTTCTCCCTGGAATCCTGTATAATCTAATGGCTCACCTATGAAATCATTCCATGATAATTTTCGGTTCTCATTCCAGTGTAGAGTGTCATTTGGTAGATTAGATTGAGCAAATGTTTGACATGCAAGGATTAGTCCTGCTATGGTTATTGAGATTCTCATAAAGTTATGCTTTAACTTATTAGCTTTCTAAGTAGTGTAAAGGTCGAAATGTGGCCATCAATAAGACCATGTAACCTACAATTGTGCCCAACGTTTGGCGGTATGGGTCAGTTGCCTTGTGTCGCGGTGGCATGAGTTTTTGCAGGCAAACTGCGGTGCAGGAATGTACTTTTCGTTACAAAGTTATCGCGTTGGCAAAAACCATGACACCAAGAGGGAGTCCCCGGCTGCAGCTGGGGCAGCCTGTGCCGCTGGCCACAAGACGGTCCTCTTTAGTTAGAAGATTATCGCGGTACAGAAGGCAATGACCTATACCGCCCTGTTAGGGATTGTAGCGAAGGCTTATTGTTGATGCGGGTCATTGATAAATGCGGGAATGATTATTTGGAGAGTGATATTACCCTTACACAAAACAATTTTACTACATCCCTGGAAGCGGAGGCCTACTGCTGAGTTGGGGGGTAATCGCGGCTCGTGCTTGATGGTTTGTTATTACTCTCTCTGATTTCTATTTATCTAAGTAACGGTGCGTTGGCGAGTCGGATGGGAGCGGGACGGAATGCATGCCCCCCAATTTATTGTATAATATTTAATCGGAGCTATTAGCCCTAACGTTCCGGCGGTATGTGCAGTTGCCGCAGCATCGCGGTGGCATGAGTTTTTGCAGGTAAACCGTGGTGTCAGATTATGTTTTTCGTTACAAATTTACCGCGGTGGCAAAAACCATGACACCATGAGGGAGACCCCGGCTGCAGCCGGGGCAGCCTGTACCGCCGGCCACAGAGCGGTCCCCTTTAGTCAGAAGATTCTCGCGGCACAGAAGGCAATGACCTATACCGCCTTGTTAGGGATTGTAGCGGAGGGTTATTGTTGATGCGGGTCATAGATAAATGCGGGAATGATTATTTGAAGCGGGATATTACACTTACACAAAACGCTTTTACTACATCCCTGGAAGCGGAGGACTAAAGCTGAGTTGGGGGGTAATAGAGAGTCGTTGTAGATTTTTACTTGATTTTATCTTTGCTTTCATTCTTCCTAAGTTACGGCGCATTGGCGAGTCAGATTGGAGCGGGATGGAATGCTTGCCCCCCAATTTTATATTTCATTTTATTAACCGGAGCTATTAGCCCTAACGTTCCGGCGGTATGTGCAGTTGCCGCAGCATCGTGGTGGCATGAGTTTTTGTAGGCAAGCTGCGGTGTGGAAGTGTGCTCTTCGTTACAAATTTATAGCGTTGGCAAAAACCATGACACCAAGTGGAGTGGCCCGGCCAGCGGGAATAGGAAGATTTAAACCTTGATGTTTATCCCGCTGGCCGGAAGGCAATTGCATATACCGACCTGTTAGCGGTTGTGCTTTTTATTGAATGTCCTATTATTCTTTGATAATGATTTGATTCTTTCATTGAAGAATTGGTCATTAATATCGAAAAGTACCGGTATACTATAATAAACGCTTACGTTTTTATGGCCCTGTCTAGCTGGGATCCAATTAGGTGAGGCACTTAGTACTCTGATTGATTCTTGGTCTAGATCCGCACGGACACCACGAATAATCTCAATATCACTGACCACTCCTAGAGTATCTATTTTAAATCGTGCAATGACTTCTCCTGATACCGAATCACTTATTGCAGATTGAGGATATTTTAAGTTATTGTAGAGCCAAAGTAAGAAATCTTCAGAGTTACCATTTTTAAAAATGGGCATTTGCTCTACAATTGTTATTGTACAGCATTCATCGTTCGTTTGAGAGAAAAGAGACGATATCTGGAGAATAGTGAGTAATAATATAAATTGAAAGACTTTCATCTTGTTGATTGCTTGAGCATTACCGCTAACGGCCCGGCGGTTTGATTAGTTGCCGTCTGTGTCAGGGTTGGCATGCGTTTTTGCACAGTCCCGGTAAGTGGGCATGATTTACTTGTCACGATAAAGTTGTCCAGATGACTGGGTCCTGATAGATGGCAGCGAGTTGTCCTGTCACGATAAAACTGTCCAGATGGCGATGCAAAAACCATGACAACACGTGCGTCGGCTTGCAACCCTATTGACTTTGTCTTGGTAGCAGGATTAGTCATGGTACCGAAAATTTAATAAGTGAATTGACATTGTGAGCATAGACTTTTAGGGCGATTACGAATTTGTCCGGGTTGCAAAAGGCAATTAATTAAACCGACCGAGTTAGGTTTTCGTGCTTTTTTCATTTGGGTCTGTGGTGATATCATATTTACCCTCCATGACTCTCCATTTATCATCTATTTTTTCTAGTATAAAAATATAGTCCTCACCATCTGGGGGACCACATAGTTTTTTAATGGTTATGATTAGCTTTGTGAATGTCGAATTAAAAATCGGGGTTGATGTTTCTATAAAGCAGCCTTCGCCAAAAGTCTCTCGAAATATCTTCCATTTATCAGAAAATAGTTCAGTTTTTTGACTAAAGATTTTTTGCATCTTCTTTTGTTCAATGACTTTCAGGTTTACTTTTAGTGAATCTATCTGGATTTTCTTTGTTGAGTCAATAGATTGATACATGAATTTGGCATCAGTAGAATCTAAATTATACTGAAAAGCAAAATATCTAAAAATAGTTTTATTATAATAGACTATTCCTGGTGGCGGTGGAGGCGGAGGCGGTGGTTCATTCTCTTTTGTTTCAGGTTCTGGAAAATAGTCATAAATATTTTTGTACACAGGCGTTGTCTCGCCTACAATCATCTTAACGTTAGGGAATTTTAGTTTAATAAGTTCATTCAGAGCTGAATAAAAATCATCATTATTTATTAAGTGGTTAGTCACCTTGTTTTGGTTGCATGATAAAAGTGCTAATGTCAAAATAATCAACAGAATCTTTTTCATAATTAATAGTTTAGTCTCTGGCATGAAACCTAACGGCCGGCGGTATGGGTCAGTTGCCTTGTAAAGCGGTGGCATGAGTTTTTGCAGGCAAACTGCGGTGCACAAATGTGTTTCTCGTTACAAAGTTATCGCGTTGGCAAAAACCATGACACCAGGGGGGAGACCCCGGCTGCAGCCGGGGCAGCCTGTGCCGCCGGCCACAGATCGGTCCTCTTTAGTCAGAAGATTCTCGCGGCACAGAAGGCAATGACCTATACCGCCTTGTTAGGGATTGTAGCGGAGGCTTAATGTTGCTGCGGGTCATAGAATAATGCCTGAGCGAATAATATTAAGCGGGATTATAACACGTACACAAAACATTCAAACATATATCCCGGAAGCAGAGCACTGCTGCTGAGTTGGGGGGTAATAGATAGTCGAGGTAGATAAATTACGGGTTTCCTTATAGTATAAATATTCTAAGTAACGGCGGGGTGGCGAGTCAGCTTGAAGCGGGACGGAATAATGGCCCCCAAATTTTATAATTCAATTTCTGACCGTAGCTATTAGCCCTAACGTTCGGCGGTATGTGCATGTTGCCGCAGCTTCGCGGTGGCGCGTGTTTTTGCACTCGTGGTGCGGAGTAAGATTATGCTGTTAGTAGTTTATTCTCGCGTTGGCAAAAACCGTGACACCAGCAGGGGGACCCCGGCGGGAGCCGGGGCGGGCCGTGGCGCCAGCCACAAAACCGCCTCTTTAGTTACTCAATTGTCGCGCCACGGAGCGGCAATTGCATATACCGACCTGTTAGCGTGCGTTTAATTATAAACCAGGTTGGCTATCTTTTGTAAATCTTGTTACCCTTTAAGATCAGACTATCATTCAGGATTGAATATGTCCATAGAACTTCATCCTCAATTTGATTATATTTTAAGTGTAGGGAGCTGCCTTCGGTATAAAATTGGAATGGATTAGAAAAGCGTAAGTTATTGAATTCGTATATTATATGATATCCTTGGTTGCTTGAATTAAATGTTATGGTATCAAAGAAAACGGTAATACCGTTATTCAAATCTCTAGAACTATACGACGTGTTCCATTTGCCAATGATCAAGTCATCAACACTCTTACCAGAAAAGCTACCTATTTGATCTTCACTGGTACAAGCGAACGATATCAGGATTATACAAATTAAAGATCCAATTGAGATCTTGTTTTTCATAGGATGTTCTTTATAATCAATTTGCCACAATAATTGTTCCAAATGTGTTAAATGCACGCTAACGTTTGGCGGTATGGGTCAGTTGCCTTGTGTCGCGGTGGCATGAGTTTTTGCAGGCAAACTGCGGTGCAGGAATGTACTTTTCGTTACAAAGTTATCGCGTTGGCAAAAACCATGACACCAAGAGGGAGTCCCCGGCTGCAGCTGGGGCAGCCTGTGCCGCTGGCCACAAGACGGTCCTCTTTAGTTAGAAGATTATCGCGGTACAGAAGGCAATGACCTATACCGCCCTGTTAGGGATTGTAGCGAAGGCTTATTGTTGATGCGGGTCATTGATAAATGCGGGAATGATTATTTGGAGAGTGATATTACCCTTACACAAAACAATTTTACTACATCCCTGGAAGCGGAGGCCTACTGCTGAGTTGGGGGGTAATCGCGGCTCGTGCTTGATGGTTTGTTATTACTCTCTCTGATTTCTATTTATCTAAGTAACGGTGCGTTGGCGAGTCGGATGGGAGCGGGACGGAATGCATGCCCCCCAATTTATTGTATAATATTTAATCGGAGCTATTAGCCCTAACGTTCGGCGGTATGTGCAGTTACCGCAGCATCGCGGTGGCATGAGTTTTTGCAGGCAAGCTGCGGTGTTGAAGTGTACTCTTCGTTACAAATTTATCGCGTCGGCAAAAACCATGACACCAAGAGGGGTGGCCCGGACAGCGGGAATAGGAAGATTTATACCATGATGTTTATCCCGCTGGCCGGAAGGCAATTGCATATACCGACCTGTTAGCGCCAGTTAATTTCATTTTTGCGAAATAAAGTAATACAACAGGCCCACTGCTAACAAATGAGGATTTACTTTCCAGTCGTGGATGCCTTGCTGAATATTGTTCACCCCATAATAGTACATAAGCTCCAAGGCACTTTTATCTGTCAAATTATATTTAATACTAGCAATTGGACCAATATTCAACATATCAATGTTAAGGCCACTGAATTCATTTTCGTTTATTGCAGGATCACCATTTAAATCTATGTATTCACTCCTTTCTTTACCACTACTAAAAAGTGTTACGGATGTTTGAATTCCAATACAGAAGGTGAGATTTTTGAAGTTGTAACCATAGTATAAAGGCAGACCTAGATAAGATATATTTCTCCAAATATCGAGCTCCAAAATGCCAATTGGATCTCCAAAATCATCGGTAAGAGCAAGTTTTGAATGCTCTTTTCCTCTGATTTGATAGAATAGCAGATCTGAGGCAATAATTGAACGATTGGTTATATTATACTTATATGTTAATCCTACCTGTCCTGTGGGCCTGAAATAGTCATTGTGATCAGTTGAGTAGTTATAAGAGGTCTTCAACATACTGGCGCCAAAACTCACTTTAATGCCAAGAGAATGTTGCCCGATTAAAGATGTCGATGATAGGACAAGGACAATTGGGAGAATTATTAGTTTCATATCTTGCAGATTGTTACATAATTGGCGCTAACGTTCGGCGGTATGTGCAGTTGCCTTGTGTCGCGGTGGCATGCGTTTTTGCAGGCAAGCTACGTTGTGGGAGTGTACTTTTCGTTACCTATTTATCGCGTTGGCAAAAACCATGACACCAAGAGGGGTGGCCCGGACAGCGGGAATAGGAAGATTTATACCTTGATGTTTATCCCGCTGGCCGGAAGGCAATTGCATATACCGACCTGTTGGGTGCAGTGCTTTATTCTATTAATTTCTCAATTTCAGCCTTTAATTTGGGTAGGTGAGCTGTTATTATCCCCCAAATATTTTCATCTGAGACAGAGTCATAACCGTGAATTATTTGATTTCTCAAGCCAATGATTCTTCTTGCATTATCAATCGGAAAGTCAGGCTCATCTTTGAGAATACGATTTATAGCTTCACCGATTATTTCAAGATTTCTCTCTATTGCTCTCTTAAAAAGAAAGTTCTTTTTATAGTCCTCTAAGTCATTGGGACCTGTTTCAAAGAAAAGATATATTTCATCAATAGCTATCTTGATGTCATAGAGACACTTAAGCACTTTTTCGTTCATAGACTAACTTTTTGTCTCTATCAAGAACTCTTCTGAAGATTGGATTTCTGACAGCCTGGTTTTCAACAAGGTCAACGGGTCTCTTGAACAGAGTTTCAAGCTTTTCTTTGAAATCCATGTAATTATCAAAATACTGCTGGATATCTACATTTGTAAATTCAACAAGAAAATCAATATCACTGTCATCAGAGAATTTGTCGGTAAGTACAGAGCCGAATATATAGAGCTCACTGACTTTGTGTTTTTTACAAAGACTGGTAATTTGATTAATATTTCTCTCAATGACATTCATGTAGCAAATATAAGAAACTTAATTAATTAAGGATTATGCCACGCATTACACCCAACGTTCGGCGGTATGGGTCTGTTGCCTTGTGTCGCGGTGGCACGCGTTTTTGCAGGCAAACTGCGGTGTACAAATGTGCTTTTCGTTACAAAGTTATCGCGTTGGCAAAAACCATGACACCAAGAGGGGGACCCCGGCTTCAGCCGGGGCAGCCTGTACCGCTGGCCACTTCCCGGTCCTCTTTAACCAGAAAATTCTCGCGGTACAGAAGGCAATGACCTATACCGACCTGTTAGCAGGCGTATTTTCTTATTCTTTTGCGAAATAGTAACAAAATCCATCGATCATTTCTTCACATAGACTTAATGTATCAGTAGTTATCAAATTAACGATAAATTCATGATCTGTAATCTGAGGGGCACCACCGTTAAGTTGATTTTTAGGATTAAAACTAATTGAGTACTCTCCTGTGAAGATATCACTTGTATAATCTAGTAATCTATAATTACCTTTTTCTATTATGGTGTCATTCCGGACAAAAATGTAATCATTTCCTCTTTCAATCGACAAATAATCAAAATTATATGTGGACCCTTGTCCAAAGATTCCTCCTCCGGTTCCATAGATATTCCAGTCCCCAATTAGATTGTCACTGAATTCTGACCTTTCACATGATATTAAAATCAATGTAGCGATAACCAAAACTGTTTTAAGTGTTTTCATCGGATTAAGGATTGGTTCTTTTTTCTCAATATGCCTGCTAACGTTCGGCGGTATGTGTCTGTTGCCTTGTGTCGCGGTGGCGCGTGTTTTTGCACTCGTGGTGCGGTGCAGGGTTATACGGTTAGTAGTTTATTCTCGCGTTGGCAAAAACCGTGACACCATGAGGGAGTCCCCGGCGGCAGCCGGGGCAGCCTGTGCCGCCGGCCACAAAGCTTTCCTCTTTCGTCAGAAAGTTCTCGCGGCACAGAAGGCAATGACATATACCGACCTGTTAGCAACAGGCTTTATTTTGTTGAAATTATTATTAATCCGTTTATTGCATTAGCACCATATAATTCTTCAGAAACAGGGCGTCTAATATAGTTTATGGCGGAAATTCTCCTTGTTTTCAATTTGTTAATGACATCGTAACATTCTGTATGATAAACCTGTTTTCCATTTAAAATTAGAACGGGTTCGGCTTTATCAGGATCAATATCTGCTGTTGTATTCAATTCTGATTTTGAATATTTGCTTCTCGCTTTATTAAGATCAATTTCTATTGCTTTATCTGTCTGTGCATCTTTTGACACTAGTAAAACAACGCCATATAAGGGATTGCAAAAGCCTAAACTGTCCATAGTTGGCTTGTCCAAAAAATCTATTACAGCTAAATCATTTATTTGAAGCTTAGCTAGCTTTATCTCAATTGAGTCATTCTCCAATAAAATTCCATTGAGAATGTAAAAAGAATGCTCATGTGGATTCAGAATATTAAATGTACACTCAATCCAATTATCAATATATGACTTGCTTAGGGTTTGTGAAAAGCAAGTGGATACACTAAAAAGAATAATCAATATTTGAAGTATCTTTTTCATAAGCTTGTTGCTAACGGCCCGGCGGTATGGGTCAGTTGCCGCAGTATCGCGGTGGCATGAGTTTTTGCAGGCAAACTGCGGTGTACAAGTGTGCTTTTTGTTAAAAAGTTATCGAGTTGGCAAAAACCATGACGCCATGAGGGAGACCCCGGCTGCAGCCTGGGCAGCCTGTGCCGCTGGCCACAAGACGGTCCTCTTTAGTTAGAAGATTCTCGCGGCACAGAAGGCAATGACCTATACCGCCCTGTTAGGGATTGTAGCGGAGGTTTAATGTTGATGCGGGTCATAAAACTATCGTGAACTGACAAGTTGAAGCGGGTTAAACTCCATGTACAACCAGCCGTTACAAAGTCCCAGGAGCGGAGACGTGTCGCTGAATTGGGGGGTAATAGATACTCGTGCTGGATGATTACTGATTTACTTTTACGATTAAGTGTGCAAAATTGCGGCGCGGTGGCGAGTCAGATGGGAGCGGGATGGAATGCTTGCCCCCCAATTTTTACTTCACTTTATTAACCGGAGCTATTAGCCCTAACGTTTGGCGGTATGGGTCAGTTGCCTTGTGTCGCGGTGGCATGAGTTTTTGCAGGCAAACTGCGGTGCAGGAATGTACTTTTCGTTACAAAGTTATCGCGTTGGCAAAAACCATGACACCAAGAGGGAGTCCCCGGCTGCAGCTGGGGCAGCCTGTGCCGCTGGCCACAAGACGGTCCTCTTTAGTTAGAAGATTATCGCGGTACAGAAGGCAATGACCTATACCGCCCTGTTAGGGATTGTAGCGAAGGCTTATTGTTGATGCGGGTCATTGATAAATGCGGGAATGATTATTTGGAGAGTGATATTACCCTTACACAAAACAATTTTACTACATCCCTGGAAGCGGAGGCCTACTGCTGAGTTGGGGGGTAATCGCGGCTCGTGCTTGATGGTTTGTTATTACTCTCTCTGATTTCTATTTATCTAAGTAACGGTGCGTTGGCGAGTCGGATGGGAGCGGGACGGAATGCATGCCCCCCAATTTATTGTATAATATTTAATCGGAGCTATTAGCCCTAACGTTCGGCGGTATGTGCAGTTGCCTTGTGTCGCGGTGGCATGCGTTTTTGCAGGCAAGCTACGTTGTGGGAGTGTACTTTTCGTTACCTATTTATCGCGTTGGCAAAAACCATGACACCAAGAGGGGTGGCCCGGACAGCGGGAATAGGAAGATTTATACCTTGATGTTTATCCCGCTGGCCGGAAGGCAATTGCATATACCGACCTGTTGGGTGCAGTGCTTTATTCTATTAATTTCTCAATTTCAGCCTTTAATTTGGGTAGGTGAGCTGTTATTATCCCCCAAATATTTTCATCTGAGACAGAGTCATAACCGTGAATTATTTGATTTCTCAAGCCAATGATTCTTCTTGCATTATCAATCGGAAAGTCAGGCTCATCTTTGAGAATACGATTTATAGCTTCACCGATTATTTCAAGATTTCTCTCTATTGCTCTCTTAAAAAGAAAGTTCTTTTTATAGTCCTCTAAGTCATTGGGACCTGTTTCAAAGAAAAGATATATTTCATCAATAGCTATCTTGATGTCATAGAGACACTTAAGCACTTTTTCGTTCATAGACTAACTTTTTGTCTCTATCAAGAACTCTTCTGAAGATTGGATTTCTGACAGCCTGGTTTTCAACAAGGTCAACGGGTCTCTTGAACAGAGTTTCAAGCTTTTCTTTGAAATCCATGTAATTATCAAAATACTGCTGGATATCTACATTTGTAAATTCAACAAGAAAATCAATATCACTGTCATCAGAGAATTTGTCGGTAAGTACAGAGCCGAATATATAGAGCTCACTGACTTTGTGTTTTTTACAAAGACTGGTAATTTGATTAATATTTCTCTCAATGACATTCATGTAGCAAATATAAGAAACTTAATTAATTAAGGATTATGCCACGCATTACACCCAACGTTTGGCGGTATGGGTCAGTTGCCTTGTGTCGCGGTGGCATGAGTTTTTGCAGGCAAACTGCGGTGCAGGAATGTACTTTTCGTTACAAAGTTATCGCGTTGGCAAAAACCATGACACCAAGAGGGAGTCCCCGGCTGCAGCTGGGGCAGCCTGTGCCGCTGGCCACAAGACGGTCCTCTTTAGTTAGAAGATTATCGCGGTACAGAAGGCAATGACCTATACCGCCCTGTTAGGGATTGTAGCGAAGGCTTATTGTTGATGCGGGTCATTGATAAATGCGGGAATGATTATTTGGAGAGTGATATTACCCTTACACAAAACAATTTTACTACATCCCTGGAAGCGGAGGCCTACTGCTGAGTTGGGGGGTAATCGCGGCTCGTGCTTGATGGTTTGTTATTACTCTCTCTGATTTCTATTTATCTAAGTAACGGTGCGTTGGCGAGTCGGATGGGAGCGGGACGGAATGCATGCCCCCCAATTTATTGTATAATATTTAATCGGAGCTATTAGCCCTAACGTTCAGCGGTATGGGTCAGTTGCCTTGTGTCGCGGTGGCATGAGTTTTTGCCGTCGAGCTTGACGACCACAGAATTTCATTTTGATCACAGAATTTTCAGGTAATGCAAAAACCATGACACCACTGCGGGAGACCCCGCCAGTGGCGGGGGCAGCCCGGCCAGCTAAGCTTACAGATTGTAGTTTCAATTCTCATCAGTCGTGCTGGCCGGAAGGCAATGACCTATACCGACTTGTTAGACATTGGCGGATTAGTTAAATTGGCTGGTAAGTATGTTGTTACATACTATTATTAGATATGTATTTTCTGCCCAATGGGTTATTAGCAGAAGTTTTCGGGTTACACATTAATGTCTTATAATTTGCTTTATCGCCCGGGGTTCAGAATTCTGAATTATTACAGAAAAGTTCTTTCAGATAAATTACCGCTTGTGTCTAACGTTCCGGCGGTATGTGCAGTTGCCGCAGCATCGCGGTGGCATGAGTTTTTGCAGGTAAACCGTGGTGTCAGATTATGTTTTTCGTTACAAATTTACCGCGGTGGCAAAAACCATGACACCATGAGGGAGACCCCGGCTGCAGCCGGGGCAGCCTGTACCGCCGGCCACAGAACGGTCCTCTTTAGTTAGAAGATTCTCGCGGCACAGAAGGCAATTGCATATACCGCCTTGTTAGGGATTGTAGCGGAGGGTTATTGTTGATGCGGGTCATAGATACTTGCGGGAATGATTATTTGAAGCGGGATATTACACTTACACAAAACGCTTTTACTACATCCCTGGAAGCGGAGGACTAAAGCTGAGTTGGGGGGTAATAGAGAGTCGTTGTAGATTTTTACTTGATTTTATCTTTGCTTTCATTCTTCCTAAGTTACGGCGCATTGGCGAGTCAGATTGGAGCGGGATGGAATGCTTGCCCCCCAATTTTATATTTCATTTTATTAACCCGAGCTATTAGCCCTAACGTTCCGGCGGTATGTGCAGTTGCCGCAGCATCGCGGTGGCATGAGTTTTTGCAGGTAAACTGCGGTGCAAGATTATGTTTTTCGTTACAAAGTTATCGCGTTGGCAAAAACCATGACACCAAGTGTGGTAGCCCGGACAGCGGGAATAGGAAGATTTATACCTTAATGTTTGTCCCGCTGGCCGGAAGGCAATTGCATATACCGACCTGTTAGGCGTTCGTAATTTTATTTGTCACTGATTAATTGCATTTTAAGAAGGCATATTATCTCGATTTTACGCAATAGTATGAATATGGAAATTCAAAGTTTTCATAAAATATTAGAGTGTCATTAATAATTTTGTCAATTACAAAAGATTGAGAATATCCAAATTCGTGGCCTATGGTCATTAGAAAAGTAGAATCTCCATTAAGAAACATACCTTTGTCTTTAACCCAGATAATAGAATATGGCGTTACATAAATTGTCAAGACATTGCTTATAAATTTATCATCCTGGGTAAATTCAACACTACAATTATCGCAAGGATACCTGGTAGAACCTGTTTTCGAATAAACTAATCTCCATTGCCCGTGTATGTACTGCTGAATAGTCTTTAAAGATTTATCATGCAGAACAATATCAACGGGGTCGTCCTTCTTGCAATTGACGATTGAGAGGGCGAAAATTAGAAAGAGCGCAGATAAAAAGATTATTTTTTTCATTTTGATAGATACTTTGCAGCAATAGAAATTATGACGCCTAACGTTCCGGCGGTATGTGCAGTTGCCGCAGCATCGTGGTGGCATGCGTTTTTGCAGGTAAGCTGTGGTGTAGGATTGTGCTTTTCGTTACAAATTTATCGCGTTAGCAAAAACCATGACACCATAGGGGAGTGCCCCGTAGCAGCGGGGCCAGCCCACGCCAGACAGTAAAAATCTGTTGTGGTGGCTTTAAAGTTGTCCTGGCGTGGAAGGCAATTGCATATACCGACCTGTTAGGCACAGTAATTATTCTATTTCAATAAGAATTTGTTTCAACTCATTGTGTAACTCAACAAGATAGCCATCAAAGTTACCTAGGTTGGTAAAATCCTGATTATACTTTGGATAGTTCTTCAAGGCTACAATGAAAGCATACATAATCTTATTTTCTTCGTAGGCTTCATTTCGGGGAAACATAAACTCAGGATACATTTTATCCCAACCGAGATCCTTTTTTATCTTAAAGAAATCAAAGTCTGTTAAAGCACTATAATCCAAAACGACTTGTGGTTTACTTAATATCCATTTGTCTTGCTGTTTTGAAATCCGATATCTTATCAATGAGGTGTACTCATAGCTTAAATCCTTGCCAATAGGTAAGTTTAAAATCAAATCAATGATAAGGTAATTCTTATATGGTCTTAATTTATAGGCATTTAATTCTCCAAAGTATATTATTGAAGTAGGCTTGTCGGTGCAAGAAAACACGTTAAATCCACTTAGGTAAACTGAGGAGTTTTTTTGAAAAACTCCTGATATAAAACCGCAGTCAAGATCAACATTACTATAACCACAGACTATAAGTTGGCTTTGACCACTTTTGATATTTATAATAGGCAAGTTCTCTGAGGATGAAAATTCAAAATCAGGACAGCTACAGGATTGGGAATAGCCTGATAGCCATGCTATTGATATGATAATGATAGATAAAGCTCTCTTCATTTGATATGTTTTATTATTGTGCCTAACGTTTGGCGGTATGGGTCAGTTGCCGCAGCATCGCGGTGGCATGTGTTTTTGCAGGCAAACTGTGGTGTCAGATTATGTTTTTCGTTACAAATTTACCGCGGTGGCAAAAACCATGACACCATGAGGGAGACCCCGGCTGCAGCCGGGGCAGCCTGTACCGCCGGCCACAGAGCGGTCCCCTTTAGTCAGAAGATTCTCGCGGCACAGAAGGCAATGACCTATACCGCCCTGTTAGGGATTGTAGCGGAGGACTATTGTTGATGCGGGTCATTGATAAATGCGGGAATGATTATTTGAAGAGGGATATTACACTTATACAAAACGGTTTTACTACATCCCTGAAAGCGGAGGACTAATGCTGAGTTGGGGGGTAATCGCGGATCGTGCTTGATGGTTTGTTATAACTCTCTCTGATTTCTGTTTATCTATGTCACGGCGCGTTGGCGAGTCAGATGGGAGCGGGATGAAATGCTTGCCCCCCAATTTTTACTTCACTTTATTAACCGGAGCTATTAGCCCTAACGTTTGGCGGTATGGGTCAGTTGCCGCAGCATCGCGGTGGCATGTGTTTTTGCAGGCAAACTGTGGTGTCAGATTATGTTTTTCGTTACAAATTTACCGCGGTGGCAAAAACCATGACACCATGAGGGAGACCCCGGCTGCAGCCGGGGCAGCCTGTACCGCCGGCCACAGAGCGGTCCTCTTTAGTCAGAAGATTCTCGCGGCACAGAAGGCAATGACCTATACCGCCCTGTTAGGGATTGTAGCGGAGGACTATTGTTGATGCGGGTCATTGATAAATGCGGGAATGATTATTTGAAGAGGGATATTACACTTATACAAAACGGTTTTACTACATCCCTGAAAGCGGAGGACTAATGCTGAGTTGGGGGGTAATCGCGGATCGTGCTTGATGGTTTGTTATAACTCTCTCTGATTTCTGTTTATCTATGTCACGGCGCGTTGGCGAGTCAGATGGGAGCGGGATGAAATGCTTGCCCCCCAATTTTTACTTCACTTTATTAACCGGAGCTATTAGCCCTAACGTTCGGCGGTATGGGTCAGTTGCCTTGTGTCGCGGTGGCATGAGTTTTTGCAGGTATGCTGCGGTGTAGGATTGTGCTTTTCGTTACAAAGTTATCGCGTTGGCAAAAACCATGACACCAAGAGGGAGACCCCGGCTGCAGCCGGGGCGGCCCGTACCGCCGGCCACTTCCCGGTCCTCTTTAGCCAGAAAATTCTCGCGGTACGGAAAGGCAATGACCTATACCGCCCTGTTAGGGATTGTAGCGGAGGATTATTGCTAATGCGGGTCCTTGATAAATGCGGGAATGATTATTTGAAGAGTGATATTACACTTACACAAAACGATTTTACCACATCCCTGGAAGCGGAGGACTGCTGCTGAGTTGGGGGGTAATCGCGGCTCGTGCTTGATGGTTTGTTATTACTCTCTTTGGTTTCTACTTATCTAAGTCACGGCGCGTTGGCGAGTCAGATTGGAGCGGGACGGAATGCTTGCCCCCCAATTCATTTTATAATATTAAACCGGAGCTATTAGCCCTAACTCGTTTATATGGGTACTAAAGGTAGGCATATTTGCCGGAGGAAGGTATTATTGGATACCTCAGGTGTATTTTACTGACAGAATAAATTATCATAAATCATCAAAGGGCGAGCGGATCTTCTGAATGCTCTTCTCCGTTACATGCGTGTAAATTTCCGTTGTCTTGCTGCTCCTGTGTCCCAGTAACTCCTGGATGTATCGCAAATCAGTGCCTGACTCCAACAAGTGCGTTGCATAACTGTGCCGCAACCCGTGAAGCGTAATGGTCTTCTTGATCCCTGCCTTCTGTACTGCCATCCTGAATACCTTCTCAATACTCGCTGCACTGTATCTGCTGCCCTGATACTGCCCTTCAAATAGATAAACAACCGGGCGATACCGACTGACATACAAGTCTATCATTTTAACCAACTTCACAGATACCGGCACAACCCGGTCCTTGAACCCCTTTGATTGCCTGACACTTAAAAGCATCCGGTCACGGTCAATATCCTCCGGCTCAAGGGTGATTACCTCACTTCTGCGCAGCCCGCAGCCGTAAATAATACTCAAAATCGCCCTGTGCTTCTCATTCATCGGGGCCGATAAAATCTTCTTCACTTCTTCTTTGCTCAGTACGTTTGGCAGCTTGTGGCGGGTACGGGGCCGGGTGAAGGAACCGGGGTCAATAACCTCACGACAAATCTCCTTATAGAATTTCTTGACTGAACTTATAAGCTGATTCTGAAATGAGTAGCTTAATCCCCTTGGTAAAATATATTCATTTACCATCCTTATGAGATCGTCAGTATCACATTCTGAAGCGTCCTTCGGCGAAACAAACTTCAGAAAGGCCTCCATCATCGATAAGTAGGTCCTGACTGTAGTCGGAGGGTACCTGTGAGCTTCAAGCCACATTTTGTAACCCGCAATGTCGGCTTTGCCCTTCTCACTTAACACCCCGGGTGTTATGCCCGGTTCTCCCTGCTTACTCTTGGCACCTGCCAAATCGTTAAACGAGGCTTTTTCTGGTGACCTGGTCATAGAATTGGCATCCTGTCTCTCTTTCCTTATCTTCCTTACTCTTTCAATAAGGTCCTCTCTTCTTAAAGCCGTATAATCAACAAAAACAACCGCACTCAACGTTTTGAGAAGAAGAGTGATGACATCTTCACTGTCTGCAATGTGCCAGCATTGCATCCGCTTACTCCACCTGGCATCTGGTAACTTTCTGACCAGGTCAATAACCTCCTTATCATAAGGGAACTTGAGGGCAACACGCATTCCACTGTCGTGCCTCACCCTCCCGGCAATTACGGTAATCATAATTTGCAGCGAGTATTAAATTTATCATTTGTGTTTTGAGTACAGTATCAATGGCGCCAGATTTATGGTGCAAGGAGCAAAGTGCAAGTAGCCTGGAGAAAGGTTCAATGTGTAAGAAGCAAGGAACAAGGTGCAAGGACCACGGAGTAAGGTGCAGAAATCTGACCTATCGCTGAACAAATTGCTCACCTTTATTATCCAATTCTTTCATATCTGAGATTCTAATTTATAGATAAGTCTTTGCTAAAACATATAATGAAGCTTCATCCGTCATGACCTGTATTTACCTTTCCTTTCTATCTTATTCATCACCATTTTCATTGTATAACCCCATCCCAGTCCGCCAAGAAGCCATAACGGTATACCAACCAGGAGAGCTCTCAGCGTTATTTCATGTTCTGCAATCAGCGGATATAAAATTTCCATTGCAATAAACATGAAAAGTCCAAAGAAGAGTCCTGAGACTAACCACTTCCTGGTGCTGTTAGCCTGTTCCGGAACCCTGCTCGCTGACCTGCTGAATTCAATTAATTCAACGGGGGCTCCGTTGTGCTCAATCATTGCAACTGTAATTCCTCCTGCAGTTTTATTCGGCTCAGTGATTATCTTCAGACTACGTGTCCTCAGTTCCTTCTCCAGGTCGTCAACTTCAAAAGCTATATGAGGAATTGTCTTTATCAGCGGATTAACCGGACTGTCATCTTCAAACCTCATCCATTCCACACCGAAGGGACTTGTGCTGAATCCCGAAACGTAAAGTTTAAATTTCGGCAGGAATTTTTCACCAGGCATAACCTTATTTGTTGGTATACCCAGGTGATGGTATTTCCAGCCCCATTTTTCCACAGCTAAAGGAGATTCGAATTCAAGCCTGGATGTATTTTCCTGATTATTTAATGTGTTCATCTTTTTATAAAAATTCAATTTACCAATTGTCTGGAAAGCAAACCATCATTGTTCTTAGGGTCATTTAGTTTGGTGCTGATTATCAGCCTGAAAATCTATTCAAAGAACGCCTGGTTTTATCATAGAAACCTTCAGTACTTCCTTAAAGAAATTTTCAAGTTTTTGGATATCGAGATTGCCATCCGTTCTAACTCCGCTGCAGACATCAACACCATAGGGTCTGACTGTTTCAATTGCCTGCCTGACATTTTCAGGCTTTAATCCACCGGCAAGAAAAACCGGACACTTTGAATTACTCCGGATCTGCCTGCTCAGTTCCCAGTCGTGCACTCTTCCGGTACCGCCAAGCTCCTTGATTTTTAACCCGGGATTACCGCTGTCGAGAAGAATAGCGTCAACGGATTTTGAGATTCTGATTGCTTCACTGACTGAATTTTCATCAATTACGTGAATGACCTGAACAATTCTTATCGGGGGAAGTGCACTTTTTAACTGGGCGTGTGTTCCCTCAGAAAGTGAATCGACAATCTGAATAGTATTGGTGTTCGTTCGCTGATGGTGCTTAATAATTTCATTCACCGAAGTCTCACTACTCAGGAGGAATGTTGCAACCGGAGGGGGTACTGTGGAGGCAATTTCCCTGATTAGCTCATCAGGAATAGGACCGGGTCCGCTCGGCATTTTACCGACTAAGCCGATTGCTGAAGCTCCGAAGCTCACGGCAATCCTTGCTTCCTCAATGGTGTTAATGCAGCAGATCTTGATTCTGACCATGGAAAATGTGGCTTTCGTAAAATACTTTATCAGTTGTTGTGAAAGATTGTGGGCATTGACCTGACATTATTCCCGTTTAGGACGGCACGGAGGATGATGGTGACGGGTAGTCTTTCCTAATCATGAGCCTCCCAGATCATGCTTTCCTGACCATGGGTCGTCGATGCTGGAGAATCTTTCTTAATCATGAGCCTCCCGGATCATGCTTTACTGACCATGAGTTATCGGTGCCGGAATATCTTTCCTAAACATGAGCCGGCCGGATCATACTATTAATGATGCAGTGTCATCTGTTCCTTTTTCCGGGGGAAACGCAAACTTCTGATAAGGAGGTAATAGCCTGATAACGAGTTGAATGAAGTTAAATACAAGACAAACCTTCGTTTCGTCAGTCACACTAAAAGTTTTCTGCAAAAACGCATTCCTCCTAACTCTCACGGACTGACAGAAGATATGTAAATGCAAACATGGAAATTTAAAGAAAAAAGAGGATTTAAACAAGCAAATCGCGGTGAAATAAGCACTAATTTAAAGCAACTTCTGCTCAGGATTATTATTAATCCTAGTAAAGCCACTTCAGGAAAAACTGTCTGAGGCTTGTTTTTCATCATAGAAGACAGCCCCTCTTAAGTTTATTTTATTCAAGCCCCCGGTGGGACTTTCAAATATTCAATTCTCCGGAGGATGTACTGACTTTTTATGCATCCCGGATATCTGTTAGTACTATCCTTTTCTGTGCCAGAGCCGGTAACTCCATAACGTTAGTGTCAGTTCTATTTCAAACCAACAAATCCCGTGAACGATTGTGTCAGTTCTACCAGCTCCCCAAAACCTATGAATGTTTGGGTCAGTTCTGTACCAGCTCCGCAAAACCCATGAATGTTTGTGCCAGTTCTATACCAGGCCAGCAAAACCCATGAATGCCAGAGCAAGAATGCCTGCCGTAACCAGGGAAATAGGCACACCCTTCATTCCCTGAGGAATATTCACCAGCTCCATCTGCTCCCTTATACCTGCCATAATAATAAGGGCAAGACCAAAACCAAGAGCTGTCGCACCTCCATAGATAACACCTGTGACGAGGTTATAATCCTTTTTAATTACCAGCAGAGCGAC
Source organism: uncultured Bacteroidales bacterium (assembly GCA_963825165.1). Classification (GTDB taxonomy): domain Bacteria; phylum Bacteroidota; class Bacteroidia; order Bacteroidales; family VadinHA17; genus SR-FBR-E99. The sequence continues at coordinate 30,420 of CAWGRY010000003.1, forward strand.
ACCAAGGACAGCACAGTTGGTGGTAATGAGAGGAAGAAAAATACCGAGCGCCTGGTATAGTGGCTGGCTTATCTTCTTGAGAACAATCTCTACCATCTGCACAAGAAAAGCAATCACAAGGATGAACGTTATCGTCTGCATGAAAGCTATGCCTAGGGGTACAAGCACATATGTATATACGAGGTAGGTCGCCATTGTGGCCAGGACAATAACAAATACAACTGCACCGGACATGCCAAGAGCAGTGCTGACCTTATTGGAGACGCCAAGGAATGGACATACACCAAGGTATTGTGCCAGGACAACATTGTTGACCAGTATCGCTGAAATTATCAGTAAAATATATTCCATCTCAGTCCTTCCTTATGCTTTTTTAGCCTTATTGATCTTATTTACAACGGCAATCAGATATCCGAGAGCAATGAATGCCCCGGGTGCCAGGATAAACACCAGGATGCCATCACCTTCAATGAATTTAAGCCCGAAGACAGAACCGCTGCCGAGGATCTCTCTTATTGTACCAAGTACTCCCAGTGCCATTGTGAAGCCCAGACCCATCCCGGCACCGTCAACAAAAGATGACCATACCGTGTTCTTGCTGGCAAATGCCTCGGCACGCCCAAGCACGATGCAGTTTACCACAATGAGGGGAATGAATATGCCCAGTGTTTCATAGAGTGCGGGTACATAAGCTTGCATAACCAGGTCAACAATGGTCACAAAAGTGGCAATAACAACTATGAATGCAGGAATGCGCACCTTATCAGGAATAACATTCTTCAAAACTGAGATCACAACATTCGACCCGATAAGCACAAAGGTCGTTGCAATACCCATCCCGAGACCGTTCATCGCTGATGAAGTCGTAGCAAGGGTAGGGCAGGTACCAAGCACCAGCACAAGTATGGGGTTCTCCTTCAGGAAGCCCTTGGTGAAATTCTTTATCTGGTTCATTTCAGACCTCCTTTCTCAAATGTGTTGTATGCTCTCTGGACCCCGTCGCAGAATGCTCTTGAACTTATTGTTGCAGCTGTAATTGCATCCACCGGACCTCCATCCTTCTTTACTTTAAGGGCGAAGGTGGCAGGATCCTTATCCTTGAACTGATCCTTGAATGCGGGTTTCTCAGGTGTTCCCTCGGGGACCATCTTAGTGCCCAGACCGGGAGTCTCTTTCTGTTCCAGTATGCTTATATTATAAATTGTTCCGTCAGGCTTAAATCCAACCATGAAACCTATGTAGCCGGAAAAACCTTTGTTGGTATAGGATTTAACTGCATATCCAACGATCTCCTCGCCTTTCTTTGCCGGATAAACCTCGAGGCTGTCACCCTCGCCGGTTGGCAGCATAAATATCTCTTCATTCGGATTGTTGGTGAATTCGGGTACCACCTGTTTTATGGCATCAAGCTTTTTTTTCAGCAGTGATAATTCAATTGGTTCCTTTGTCAACTCATAAACAAATCCCAACGCGGCAGAGGCACACAGTGATATCAGTGTGAGCGAAAGCACCATGTTCCTCAGTGTAGATTGCATCTTAGCCATGCTTCACCTCCCTTCCGAACCTGCGCGGTTTGATATACATATTAAGCAGCGGCACGAAGGCGTTCATGATAAGAATAGCGAATGAAACACCCTCGGGATAAGCGCCCCATGTTCTTATCAATACCGTTATCACACCGATGCCAATACCGTAAATAATCATTCCCTTGTGCGTCATCGGAGAGGTCACATAGTCTGTGGCCATGTAGATGGCACCAAGCATAAGACCTCCTGTAAGCAGGTGGAACAGGGGATCAGCAAACTTCACCGGGTCAGCCATCCAGAGGATGCCTGTAAAGAGAGCTACAGTGACCAGAATAGTTACAGGGATATGCCATGTGATAATCTTTTTCCAGAGGAGATAAATTCCCCCGATGATCAGGGCAAAAGCTGCAACCTCACCCATTGAGCCTCCCATCTGACCGTAAAACAATTGCATATGTGAAGGAATTTTATCCATGATGGCGGAAACAGTCTCACCGTTCTTTACCCCCTCACTCAGCAACCCCAGTGGCGTAGCACCTGTAACAGCATCAGCGTATCCGGTAGTAAATCCTGTTGGCACCGGCCAGCTGGTCATCTGGACAGGAAATGAAATCAGCAGGAAAACCCTGCCCACCAGCGCCGGGTTGAACGGGTTGTTGCCCAGTCCACCGAAAGTCATCTTTGCAACTCCTATTGCGATTATTGCACCAATCACAATTATATGAACCGGTAGATTGGAAGGTACATTGAATGCAAGGAGCAATCCGGTAACAACTGCTGAACCATCTGATATCGAAGGCTTTACTTTTAAGATGAATTTCTGTATGAGATACTCTACGGCGACACATGAGAGCACCGAGGTGAGAGTGACAATTATAGCTCCGATCCCAAAATAATATATTGATGCAGCAAGCGCCGGCAGAAGAGCGATCACCACACCGTACATCAGCTTGCGCGTCGTCTCAGGACTTTGCTGATGGGGTGAGGGCGAAACATTAAGGATGTTATTCATATTGTTTTACTGCTATTTCGTAATCCGTTCACGTGCCATGCGTATCACCGTGGTCTTGCCTAGCCTGATATAATCGAGCAGAGGTCTTTTTGCCGGGCACGTATAGGTACATGCCCCGCACTCCATGCAGTCAGTGATCTTCTCTTTTTCGGCCTTCTCCCACATAGCCTTCTCCGATGCTGCTGCCAGGAGGTACGGCTCAAGACCCATAGCGCAGGCCATTGAACACTTGCCGCACCTTATACATGGCAATACCTCGCTGCGACGGGCTTCGTCAGCGGGAAAAAGGATTATTCCCGACGTGCCTTTCGTCACCGGCACATCGGTCATGGAGAGAGCCTTGCCCATCATTGGCCCGCCATTGACGACCTTTCCGGTGTCTTCCGGCATCCCGCCTGCAGCTTCTATCAGACTTGAAACAGGTGTGCCTATCCTCACAAGAAAGTTACCCGGGTTGCTGACTGACTTCCCGGTAACGGTCACCACCCTTTCAATCAGCGGTTTGTTCTTCTGAACGGCTTCATACACCGCAAAGGCGGTGCCTACATTCTGGACTACAACACCTACATCAAGGGGAAGGCCTCCTGAGGGCACCTCGCGCCCGGTGCATGACTTGATAAGCTGTTTCTCACCTCCTTGCGGATACTTGACCTTCAGGGGCTGCACCGTGACATTTTCGAAATCTTTGGAAAGAGCTGTAAGATGATTTATTGCATCGGGTTTGTTGGCCTCAATGCCTATTATTGCTTTTTCAACCCCCAGTGCTTTCATGATGATAGTCGTACCTGTGAGCACCTCAGCGCCCTTCTCAAGCATCAGCCTGTGATCAGCAGTCAGATAGGGTTCGCATTCAACACCGTTGATGATGATCAGGTCACACTTCTTACCGGCCGGTACTGTCAGCTTGATATGTGTGGGGAAAGTAGCTCCCCCGAGACCTACAAGACCGCATTGCTGGCAACGTTCAATGATCTGCTCCCGTGTCATCGTAATTTCCCTCACAAGGGTGCTGCTGCGGTCAATGGTGTCAACCCATTCGTCGCCCTCGACTTCAATCACCACAGCCATCTGCTTATATCCGGTGGTATCAGTCACAGGCTCTATTTTGTTCACCCTGCCTGATACCGGGGAATGAATATTTGCGGAGACAAATCCTTTAGCCTGAGCGATAACCTGTCCGGTTTTTACTGCAGCACCCTTCTCAACCACCACAGTCGCCGGGGCGCCTATATGCTGCGAGACCGGCACCGTTACCTGAACAGGCGGTGGCAATACCACGATGGGCTTGTCAGCGGTGAGCTTGTTCTCAGGCGGATGAATGCCGCCTTTGGGGAATGTTTTGAACACGGTAATATTATTTTATCTGGTTGTCAATATATTATTATACAGCTTCTGTAACGGCCGGCTCTGCCGGTTTTTCCTCTTTAACCGGGAAATTAAGTTCAAGAATAGCATTTGTCGGGCATTCGCTTACACACTTGCGGCACAGCTTGCATTTGAATGAATCTATAAAAGCAAGGTTGTCAGCCATGGTGATTGCATCATAAGGGCATATCTTGACACACTTGCCGCATCCGATACATGCCACCTTGCATGCCTTGCGTGCCGGACCACCCTTGTCCTTGTTCATGCAGGAGACATAAATTTTACGGTCTTTTTTGTTCCGTTTGCGCAGCTCAATAAGGTTACGTGGGCATGCCTTGACACAGGCTCCGCATGAGACACATTTCTCATCAATAATCACCGGCAGTTGTGTCAACGGATCCATATACATAGCGTCGAACTTGCAGGCTATGACACAATCGCCGCTGCCCAGGCAGCCGTACTGGCAGCCGGTGTTGCCTCCGTAGAGAGCATGCTCCACCCGGCAGTTGGTTGCACCGTCATAGAATGACGTACGGATGCAGTTTTCAGGTGTGCCGTTACATCTCAGAACAGCCACCTTAGGCTCTACTGCTAAAGCCTTGCGGCCCAGTATATCAGCAACTTTGATCATTGTCTCACCACCGCCCACGGGACAATTGAGGCCTTCAAATGATTCTGACTTTACAATCATCTCAGCCAGGGCACGGCAACCGGTATAACCGCAGCCGGCGCAATTGGCGCCAGGCAACACCTCGGTAACCAGGTCTATACGCGGGTCTTCAACGATCTTAAACTTCTGCGCTACAAAATACAGTATTACCGCTGACGCAAGACCGAGCAAACTCAGCATGATGACAGTCAACAAAACAATGGAACTCATCTGTCAGACCTTTATTTTGAATTCAAACTTCTTTTCAATCCTGCTCCTCAGGAGCCAAACGATAAAGTAATAAACTGCCAGCGAGCCAAAAGAGAGGAGAGCTGAGCTCAGTTCACCTGCCCCTGCAATGGTTAAAACAATAAAAACAATTATGAGTACAAGGAACGGGATTACATAACCGATGGCCAGCGCACGGAACCCCTGCGACTGCTCCATTTCCACAGTGACTTTATCACCGGGACTAAGTTTTGCACTACTCCTGACATTGATAACCCTGACATCACTGTTGCCAAGCGAACAGCCTGATTTAGCATGGCATGCGGAGCATGCAGTACCGGTTACGATCTCAATGTCAGCTGTGCCATCGCCCTCGGCTTTCAGAACTATTCCTTCATGAGTGATTATCTCCCCTTGTGGCATCGCGAAATTATTGAACCGGCAATTTTAAATAATTGTCCGGAATTAAAACATAACAATAGTCATTATTTTGTCAGGCATCAAGCAATGAGGATTTGCGATTTGCGATTTGCGATTTGCGATTTGCGACTGAGGACTGAAGATTGCAGACTGCGGACTGCAGACCCTCAGCTTATCTCACTCCAGGTAAAAGTCTTGCCGAACAGTCTCTTCAGATTGACCTTCAGCACCTGATTATCGCTTCTCTCAAGTTCGGGGTCGTCGGCAAGAATCTCCACGGCATGTGAACGTGCCAGGTTAAGTATCTGTCCGTCTCTCCCCAGGTCGGCTATCTTCAGGTCAAAGGCCATTCCGCTCTGCTGCGTCCCCTCGAGGTCGCCCGGGCCGCGCATACGCAGATCAGCCTCAGCGATCTCAAAACCGTCGTTAGTGCCAATAATCGTGTTGATACGCTCGGAGGCGTCGGCAGAACGCTTGTGCGATGTCATGAGTATGCAGAACGACTGATCGGCACCGCGACCCACCCGGCCGCGCAGCTGGTGAAGCTGTGAGAGCCCGAAACGCTCTGCGCTCTCAATGACCATGACACTGGCATTGGGAATGTCAACGCCTACCTCAATCACTGTTGTGGCAACCATGATCTGCGCCTGGCCCTTTCGGAACATATTCATCGATATTTCCTTATCACGGGCAGTCATGCGGCCGTGTACAACACTGATACAATACTGCGGCGGAGGAAAAGCGCGTGCCATGCTCTCAAGTCCGTCCTCAAGATCCTTATAATCAAGTGTCTCAGACTCTTTTATGAGCGGGTACACAACATATATCTGTCTTCCTTCTTCGATCTGGCGGCGCATGAAACCAAACACCTTCTCGCGTTCAGCATCGGTGAACGACATTGTTTTTATTGCCTTGCGTCCCGGAGGCATCTCGTCTATTACCGATACATCGAGGTCACCGTAAAGGGTCATGGCAAGGGTGCGCGGTATAGGTGTTGCCGTCATCACCAGCACATGCGGAGGGCAGTCGCTCTTCTGCCACAGCCTGGCCCTCTGCGCCACACCAAAACGATGCTGCTCGTCTATTATCACCAGGCCCAGGTTTTTATATTTCACGTTATCCTCTATCAGGGCATGGGTACCTATCAGGATCGAAATGCTTCCGTCCATCAGGCCATTCTCAATACGGGTCCGCTCGCTGCGCTTCGTCGAGCCCGTCAGCAAAGCAACCCCGGCATCGATGCCGCGGACAAAGTGGCTTATCGAATTAAAATGCTGAATGGCAAGCACCTCCGTCGGGGCCATCAGGCAGCTCTGAAAGCCGTTGTCGGCTCCGATAAGCATGCTCATAAGCGCAACCATGGTCTTGCCGCTGCCCACATCGCCCTGCAGCAGCCTGTTCATCTGCCTGCCGCTGCCAAGATCGGTGCGTATCTCACGTATAACCCTCTTCTGCGCTTCAGTAAGGGTAAAGGGAAGATTGTTTTTGTAAAATGAATTGAGCCTGTCGCCGACAACTGAGAAGATGAAACCGCGCGTATTTTTTGCCCTGCTGCCCTTGTAGCGCAACAGGTTGAGCTGAATATAGAACAACTCCTCAAACTTGAGCCTGAAACGGGCATTTTCCAGGTCAGCGTTCGAATCAGGGAAGTGGATCCGGAACATAGCATCGGAGAGGCTTATCAGCCTCATCGGTTTCAACAGCGAAGCAGGCATTGTTTCAGCAAAACGAAGTCCGGGCTGCGAAAAGACTGTAGCCATCAGTTTGGCTATGACCTTCGAGTGAAGGAAGTGATCCTTCATCTTTTCGGTGGTGCTGTACTGCGCCTCGAGGGCTGAACTGACCCTGGCGGCCTTCTTCTCCGCCTCTTCAACCTCAGGATGAACTATGTTGAATGCACCGCTGAAGAGGGTCGGTTTGCCGTATATAATATATTCTTTTTCAACTTTATATGCATTCAGAACCCACTTCTGTCCCTTGAACCATACCAGCCTGACCATGCCTGTATCATCATAAAAATCAGCGGTTAAGCGCTTTGCTGATCCGCCGCCCTCGGTAGAGTAACGGCGTATCTTTCCCTTTATCTGAACATACTGCATATCGGTGTCAAGCTCGCTTATAGTGTAAAAGCGGGTCTTGTCAACATACTTGTACGGAAAATAATAAACAAGATCCCTGAAAGTATGGATATTTGCCTCTGCTGCCAGCAGCTCGGCCCTCTTAGGACCCACTCCCGGAAGAAATTTTATCTCTGTATCAAGCAGTTCAGACATCAGATTACATAAAAAAGATACTCACCGAAAATACTTAAATTTGGGATGCTTTCAAATGACCTGTCTGAAGAAATGAACTTATACCCGGCAGCCGCGTACCTCAGACACCTCCTTAGTGCCCGCAGTACTGCAGGACACGGAGTTCACAGTCCGTATGTCTATGATTTCCTGACAAAAGTGGTCAGGAACAAAACAGATGTGAGGGTCCTCAGTCAGGTTGAAAGCCTTCGCCGTGCGATGCTCTCTGATAAGCGAAGCATCAAGGTGACCGATCTCGGGGCAGGCTCTGTGATAAAAGCAGGAGGCGAGCGACGTGTGGCTGAGATAGCCAGGACGGCGGCACTGCCGGCGAAGGAGGCAGGATTGCTTGCGAGGATGGTGGCTGCTTCGACAGGCTCAGCAGCCTGGACACAGGCTCAGCAGCCCGGGGTCATGCTTCGACAGGCTCAGCATCCGGGGGCACGGGGATAATACTGGAGCTGGGTACATCGCTCGGTATAAGTACGCTGGCACTGTCACTGGCAGCACCGGAGAGAAGGGTGATAACAGTGGAGGGATGCCCTGCACTGGCTGCAATAGCCCGTGAAAATCTCCGGAAATATGGTGCATCCAATGCGGAAATAATGAACATGGAGTTCAGTGCGGCACTTGAGAGCCTGAGAAGGGATGGCCTGAACGTCTCTTTCGCATTCATCGACGGCCATCATAAAGGCGCGGCCCTCACCGAATATGTCTCTAAGATAGCTGCCATGGGAGACGAGATGATAATTGTGGCTGATGATATCCGCCTGACAAAGGAAATGTACCTGGCATGGAAGTCAATGGCAGCATCAGGAATTGCTCCGGTAGCAATGGAGACACTGCGCCTTGGGATATTTTTCCTCAAACATAGCATAACACCGGGCAGATACCGGATCAGGTATTAACAAAAAATAACAGGATCATAACATATTTATAGAGTTATTTGAACTAATTTCGGGACTTTAACAAAACAGGCATGGATAAGGTCATAGAGATACACGAGATTGTAAAGAATTACCAGGTCGGAACGGTCATAGTACGTGCCCTCCGCTCTGTATCACTCACTATCAACAGGAACGAATATGTAGCCATCATGGGCCCCTCCGGGTCCGGCAAGTCAACCCTGATGAACATCCTGGGTTGCCTTGATACACCTACCAAAGGACAATATATCCTTAACGGAACCGACGTAAGTAAGATGGAAGATGACCGTCTTGCCGAGATAAGGAATAAGGAGATCGGCTTCGTCTTTCAGACCTTTAACCTGCTGCCGCGCTATTCAGCCCTCGAGAATGTGACACTGCCTCTTATCTATGCCGGCATACCGCGCCATGAAAGGGAAGAGCATGCAAAAGTCACACTTGATGAGGTCGGCCTGGCTGACAGGATGACCCACAAGCCCAATGAACTGTCCGGCGGACAGAGGCAGAGAGTGGCCATTGCCAGGGCACTGGTCAACAAACCTTCAATAATCCTTGCCGATGAGCCTACCGGAAACCTTGACAGCAAGACTTCATATGATATCATGGGACTTCTCGATAAGATCCATGAACTGGGGAACACGGTCATCGTTGTGACCCACGAAGAGGATATCGCACGCCACGCTCACCGCATAATCAAGCTAATGGACGGCGAGGTTTCAAACGATTACATCAACGAGAACCGGATAGAAGTAAAACTGAAATAGATATACTTCATTTCCAGCAGATGAAGATATATACCAAAACCGGAGACAGGGGAGAGACCTCTATCATTGGCGGCAAAAGACTTCCGAAACATCATCCCCGGATTGAAGCCTATGGTACTGTTGATGAGCTTATTGCATGGCTAGGACTGCTGCGCAGCGCCGATCAGCACTGTGTCAGCCATGAAGAACTCATTTCGATACAATCTGCACTCATGACCTGCTGCTCGGTCATTGCTACAGACCCTTCGGCAGAAGAACCCGTTAATATAACCGCCGCTGACACATTATTGCTCGAGCGTTCAATAGACGCCATGGAAGCCCGTCTGCCTGTACTGAATTCATTTATCCTCCCGGGCGGGCATCCTCATACAGCAAATTGTAATATTGCACGTTGTGTGTGCCGCCGGGCTGAAAGAGCCCTCCTTCGTCTTGATAAAGAAGAAAAAGTGGACCGGGAAATCATCAAATACCTTAACCGACTCTCCGATTACCTCTTCATACTGACACGTTGCCTAAGCTATGATGCTGGCATTGAAGAGGTTAAGTGGCTTCCCAATAAAAAGCCAAAATAATCGATAAAAAAGTCAGGCCACTCTTTTATTATTCTAAATAATTTTATATTTGCGGACTTTAAGGAAGGTAACAAAAATCTTTCAAAAAAATGTATTGGACACTTGAATTGGCGTCAAAACTCGAAGATGCTCCATGGCCAGCAACCAAGGATGAGCTCATTGACTATGCAATACGGTCAGGTGCCCCTATGGAAGTCATAGAAAACCTGCAGGAGATAGAAGACGAAGGCGATATATACGAGGGTATCGAAGATATCTGGCCTGACTATCCGTCAAAAGAAGACTTCTTCTTCAACGAAGACGAGTACTAAATAAGTTCGGAGTGCCTAAAGTGAGCTAAAGTGCTAAAGTACTTTTTCATCCAAAATTTCAGGCACTCCAGGTACTGCAGGCATTTTAGGCACTTCAGAAGCTTCTCTTTCCGGTCGTAAATCCGGCAACCATCTGAAACCATCAAGCCTCATTTCACTGTCCGGCTTTTCAAGCGGAGGATTAAGCGTACCGTCAGGACTCTGGTTCTGGAATATCTCGGCTATCTTTCCATCCTCCAGCAGGATCTCTATACTGGCGCTCTTGGCCCTGTTCACACCCACGAGCTCCTTTCCGTCAACGACATAATAGATAGCTTCACCGTTGCCCGTCACCTTTATGCGGCGCAGTTTGTTGTCAACAAAGTATCCTGACAGATTCTTGCCGCTGATCTGGTCATAGCGGGTGGTATCGGCCGTGCTGACCGAGCTGACCACGAAGGCTGAATTGTAAAGTTCCATATGATCGGCTTTGCGGTCTTTTGTGAACAGCGCGATGGAGTCTGATGAAAGCTGGCTCTCCCGCGACCATACCAAAGGGCCATCATACATCCTGATGACCGAGTCCATGAACGAGTAAGACAGTGAATCACATCGTCCCTGCATCTCCCTGCTGAAGATGGTGCATCCGTAATATGCCTTCAGCAGCCTGTGATCTGTACCGAGGGTATCTGTCTGCGGCAACGCCCTGAGGGTGTCAGCCCGCAGAGTGATGGTATCATCGCTGGAATACATGGTAAACCACGGATCATGCGTAAGAATAAACTTCTCCGGACGCTTCAGGTACCAGGCATAACCACCTCCGCAAATGACATTATCCGACGTGTCGGCTATGGCCACGTTACCGAAGCCTTCACCCTGACTTTTATTTTCATCATACCATAGCGTATCACCTGTGATACGCTGCTGACGGTTGTCAATGACAGCATTTTTCATGAGTTGTGAGATATCTTTTCTCGTATCGCTCCACCCTTTCTCGCAGAAGAGGTAGATACTGTCACCAACTGCTTCCGTCGGACCTTCAAACCAGACAACCTCATTATAAGTGTCATAACGCATCGTATCGGCACGCATTATAAAATCAGGATTGACAATCTTCACACTGTCACGGAAGTACAGCATTTTCCTGTCGGCATAGTAGGTCCCGATGATACTGGTCAGTGTGTTTTCCCCGTTGAGAATGCGTCCGCCGTCATTATAAACCGCAATCTGAGTATTGGTATCATAATCAATCTTGCGGGTGAAGAGACGGGTCTCTTTATCTGCAAGTTCAACACTGTCAGTCATTACAGCCTTCCCGGTATCACCATCGTAAAACAGGTAGTTTCCGTATATATGAATGGTGTCGCCCTGCCTTATATGGATATTGCTGAAGGCGTTGACCTGGTTGGTATCATCATAGTACAAGGCGCTGTCGCATGTCATGTAAAGGTCATTATGCTTCAGGCTGACGTTACCGTTCAGTTTATTGCGCGGCCGGTCATTCATGCGGCCGTATTGCATTTCATCTGAATGAAGTATCTCAACCATGCGGCGTGCCTGGCCATCCTGCGCAGCAGACTGCAGCGGCAGGAGAGAGAGGATAAGAGGCAGAAAAAAGCAAAAATCTCTCCGGGTTATTATCTGACCTATTCGAGCCATCCGGTATAATGAAAGCCGCAGCCGCGGAAATCATCGCTGACACGGATATATGTCTTCTTTATCTTTCCGGTGATCCAGTCCTCGTATGCTCTGTTCTTCTTGTCCATCAAAGCAGCTTCTGACAGGTAATTGTAATCTTCCTTAGGGTTGACCCTGTGAGGTGCAACTTCGTCATCAAGTCTGACAATTACATAAACGCTGTTTCCCTTGGCATCAGCTGTCCGGAAGGGCTCGGAGATCTCTCCAAGCTTCATGTTACGAACAACCAGGTTGATCTCACGTGGCAGTTCATCAAGGGTGAACCATGTAACGCGATCCGATGGATTCTCCTGCACCATCTTGCCGCCGTTAGCCCTGGTAGCCTTATCAGATGAGTATCTCAAAGCAGCTTTGTAGAAGGTAAGACTGTCTATCCGGACAAGATTGGCAATGCTGTCAAGTCTCAGGATGGCCCATTCGGTCTGTGCAGCCGTAAGCTTCGGTTTCATGAGTATATGCCGCGAGTTGACCATCTCTCCCTTGCGGTCAATGAGCTGTATGATATGGAAACCGAATTCGGTTTCGACGATTTTGGAGACAGCACCTTTTTTCAGGCTCCATGCTGCCTCGGCATATGGTTTGGCCACCTCGCCTCTTGTGACATACCCGAGTTCCCCGCCCTTGGGAGCAGTACCAGGGTCTTCCGAATAGAGCACAGCCAGTGCACTGAAGCTCTCACCGCCAACGATGCGGCTGCGCAGATCAAGCAGGCGCTGGCGCACCTCAGCCTTGCTGGACTCCATGTCAGGAGGCTCAACGGAGATGATGCTGAGCTCGACCTTCCTCGGAACCAGCGGCAGAGAGTCCTTTGGCATGCTGTTATAGTATTTTTTTATCTCATCAGGAGTAACTGTGATATCCTGCGCGATCGTTCCCTGTGTCTCCTGCACGATATACTGGTTTGTGAGCATCTCACGAAGGTCTTTCTTTATTTCTGCCATGCTCTTGCTGAAGTAGTTCTCAAGAGCCTGCTCTGACCCGGCACGCCGGATATATTCCGCCAGTCTGTTGTTCAGGTCGGCCTCAACATTGTCTGGCGACACCTCAATGGAGTCTATCTTTGCCTGATCAAGGAAAAGTTTCTGTATCATCAGATCCTCCAGAACACGGCAGCGAAGTTCCTCGACAGGCGCAGGGTCCCTCTCGGCTTTCATCTGCATCACCTGGCCCTCAATGTCAGAGAGAAAAATGACCTCATTCCCTACAACAGCCACAATCGATTCAACAATCTGCTGGCCCGAAGCGCTGTACCCTGCAAGCATCAACAGCACACTTAATATGATAATTTTAATTTTCATTCCTGGAATTTGTCATTAATAGACTTTCAGGGTGTTGCTCCTGACTGCCTCGTTATAAATACCGTCTTCAAGTTTCTGCAGGAAGTCATTCCTGCGGTTGTTGAGAATAATAGTCCTTACCTGTCCGTGAATGTATTCGAACGGGGCCACACTGTTTCTCAATTTGTATTCTCTTATAGCAACAAAATAAGTGAATTTATCATCTTTAAGCTCAACCGCGCTGTTCCTTGCCAGCCATTCCTCCTGGTTTTCAATTTCAAGAGGCACTTCCATAAGGAGGTGAGTGAAAGGTATCCAGGCATCATCATAGTCATCATATCTCAGGGCGAAGCGGGAACAGTAATCCTCCAGCTCTTTTATCTCCTCCGGATTGGATGATTTATACAGGTTTCTGACTTTCTCGATGTCAGGTGTGGCTGCCGGTAGCTTGATGAACAATGCCTTTACAAGATTAGTCGTCAGCGAGAAGGTGTTCAGATTACTGACATAGTAGTCCTGCAACTCATTGTCGGAAACAGTAGTGTCCATCCTCTGGATGATCATCTGCTGCTGGTATTGGTAAATGAGCAGATTGTTTCTCATTTCGTCCAGTTGCCTGTTCACCTCATCCTTATACTCTGCAGTCAGGTTCTCTTCAGCTCTCATTGCCACCAGCTCCTTGCGTGACCATCGCCGGATATAGCTTTGCACTGCAGATATGCTGTCAGTCCCGCTCATCCCCGGTATCACAAGCGTTGAAGGTATCTGGTCAAAATAGAGTACCCTGTCGCCGGCCTTTGCCACGGCCATGCGGTCAGACTCATTATTGTCCCTGTTACATGAGACTGCCAGGAAGAGAACCAGTAATATTGATGCCGTACGTATCATCAGTATTCGTTGATCTTCCTGCTGTAGTTAGGTGCTTCACGGGTGATGGTCACATCATGCGGATGGCTTTCCGTCACACCGGCGCTGGTTACTCTCACAAACCGGCCTTCCTTCTTAAGTGTCGGGATATCCTTTGCGCCGCAGTAACCCATTCCCGAACGCAATCCCCCAAGGAACTGGTAGATAACCTCGTTCAGTGTGCCTTTATACGGCACGCGGGCTGTAATGCCTTCAGGAACAAGCTTGTGAATGTCATCCTCCATATCCTGGAAGTATCTGTCTTTTGATCCCATCTGCATAGCCTCCACAGAGCCCATGCCGCGGTATGTCTTGAACTTGCGTCCGTTATAGATAATTGTTTCACCGGGAGATTCTTCCACTCCTGCAAAGAGCGATCCGGCCATGATGCTGTCAGCGCCTGCAGCCAGCGCTTTTACTATGTCGCCTGAATAACGTATCCCGCCATCAGCTATCACCGGAACGCCGGAGCCGTCAATAGCCCTGGCCACATTATATATTGCTGACAGCTGCGGCACCCCGACGCCAGCTACAACCCTGGTTGTGCATATTGAACCAGGGCCGATGCCTACCTTTACGGCGTCAGCGCCCTCGTCAACAAGCATCTTTGCAGCATCGGCAGTACCAATATTACCTGCAACGATTTCCGTACCCGGAAAGATCTTTTTTATATCCCTGAGTATGTCGATCACACTCTTTGTATGACCGTGGGCAGTGTCTATGGCAATGGCATCAACACCTGCCCCAACAAGAGCCTCAACCCTTGACAGGGTGTTTGGCGCTATACCTACGGCTGCTGCCACCCTGAGACGGCCTTTCTCATCCTTGCAGGCATAAGGCCGGTCTTTTGCCTTTGTAATGTCTTTGTATGTCACCAGGCCCTTAAGCCTTCCCTTATCATCGACGATAGGCAATTTTTCTATCTTGTACTTCTGAAGGACCTCCGCCGCAGCCGCCAGGTCAGTTGAGTGACTGAGGGTGATGAGCCGCGACTGCGGGGTCATTATCTCGCTTATCCGGCGCGAATAGTCTGTCTCAAACCGCAGGTCCCTGTTGGTAACAATCCCCACCAGGGCACCATCGTCATTGATGACAGGTATGCCTCCGATCTTGAACTCCTTCATCAGGGCCAGTGCATCTGCAACAGTGGCATTGAGGTTGATGGTCACTGGATCAAAGATCATCACACTCTCGGCACGCTTGACCTTTCTTACCATGGCAGCCTGCTGACCTATTGACATATTCTTGTGTATCACCCCTATCCCTCCCTCACGGGCAATGGCGATAGCGAGCTCGGCATCGGTTACCGTATCCATGGCCGCCGAGACGATAGGTGTATTTATAATGACGTTACGCGTGAACTTCGATCTCAGATCAACATCGCGCGGAAGCACCTCCGAATAAGCCGGAAGAAGCAGTACGTCATCGAAGGTCAGGCCTTCAAACAGTAGTTTATCTTCAGAGAATGACATCGGGCAGGATTTTATTTGGGGCGAAAATTACAAAAAAATGATGAGCACGGGCACATCTTAAATGTCAATAAAACGTTAAAAATGAGATTGAGTTATTAAATTTGTAAATAAGCAGCCTGCAACACAATGTTACCGGACATATACAGGGAGACCCTTGCCCGCTACTGGGGATTCACTTCATTCAGGCCACTGCAGGAGGAGATCATCGACGCAGTGGTATCAGGAAATGATGTCGTGGCCCTTCTTCCTACCGGTGGGGGCAAATCGGTGACATATCAGGTCCCGGCCGTAGCCCGTGAAGGACTGTGCCTGGTGATCACCCCGCTGATAGCCCTTATGAAGGACCAGGTCAACAGGCTTAAGTCAATCAATATCAAGGCTATGGCGATCCACAGCGGGATGACCCGCGAAGAGCTCGAAATATCACTTGACAACTGCCTCTATGGTGACTACCGTCTCCTGTATGTCAGTCCCGAGAGGCTGCAGACACCGGTCTTCAGGGCACGCCTGGCACGTTTCAACTTTACCCTCGTGGCCGTCGACGAAGCTCATTGCATATCACAGTGGGGTTATGATTTCAGGCCATCGTACCTCCATATAGCCGAGATACGAGACATCATAGGCAAAGAGGTGCCGCTACTGGCCCTCACCGCCACGGCAACACCTGAGGTGGTAAAGGATATCATCGCCCGGCTCGGACTGAAGAATGCCCGGGTGCTGCAGGCAAGCTTCAGGAGGACCAATATTACCTATGTGGTCAGGGAGGTCGAAGATAAAAGCGTTTATGTCATCCGCAGTCTTAAGAAGGAACCCGGGAGCGGAATAATATATGTCAACAGCAGGAAAAGATCTAAAGCGGTAGCTGAAATGCTCCTCGCCAATGATATCGGGGCAGACTTCTACCATGCCGGACTGCCCCAGGAGATGCGCGACAGGAAACAGCATGCATGGACAACAGGAGAGGTGCGCATCATTGTGGCTACCAACGCCTTCGGAATGGGAATAGATAAGGCTGATGTCAGATTTGTGATTCACTGGGACTGCCCTGACTCAATAGAGGCATATTACCAGGAGTCAGGCAGGGCCGGACGTGATGGCAAACCCGCTTTCGCCGTTCTTCTATGGTCACAGGACGAGAAGAAAAGACTGGCTGACTCCGTACACATAAAATTCCCGCCCATAGACCGCATCAAGGATGTTTATGAAGCAATAGGGAACTTCTACCAGCTGCCGGTGGGCTCGGGCAAGAACAGCGTTCACGATTTTGACCTGTGGAAATTCGTCACCGCATTCAGATTCTCGGTGACGGAGACCTACAACAGCCTTAACTTCCTGCAGAAGGAGGGATACCTTGAATTCACTGACGAGATTAACAACCCCTCAAGGGTACATTTCGTGTTCAGCCGCGATGACCTCTATAAATTCCAGGTTGCCAATGAAGAATACGACAGGTTCATCAAGCTCCTGCTCAGAACATACAGCGGCATGTTCTCTGAATTCGTTCCTATCAACGAGGAAACACTGGCGAACAGATCGGGATTGACCCGTGAGGCAATCTACCAGTATCTGCTAAGACTGACTTCCCAGGGTATTATTCACTTTATCCCGGGCAAGAAAAGCCCTCTTGTGATCTTTACGGAAGAAAGGCTTGACCGGAGCCACCTGACAATATCACCTGACGTCTATCTGCGGGTCAGGGAGAACTATATTGAAAGGGTGGCAAAAATAACCGAGTATGCCGAGAACAAAACACGCTGCCGGTCTGCTTTCCTCACCAACTACTTCGGGGAAGAAAACGGCCGTTGCGGTATGTGTGATACATGCCAGGAACGAAATGAACTGGAACTCAGCAAGTATGAGTTCGACCTTATCATAGACCGGATAAAGGAACTGCTCGCGGACAGTACCATGAGGCCTGAAGATCTTGCCGCCGCGATGGATGTCCCGGCCGAGAAAAGTACAAAGGTGATCCGCTGGCTTCTTGATCATGAGAAGCTGCTGTATGACGATACCCATAAACTTTTATGGAACCGGTGATAAAGCTCCTTTTATGAATCCCTAAGCATTTTTAAACTTGAAATGAATACTTTTGTCGATTAATTATAACAGATGGAACAAGAGGAGAAGATAATTTATTCGCGACAGGTGGTTGAGTATGCAGCTTCAGCTAATGAATTCTGCAAATACGTAGAGGGAATTAAGGATACAAAAGGTATTGAAATACTAAAGGTCATGCAACGACTGTTGCCCTTCATATATCTCAGGGCCTCGCTGTTGCCCTTGCTTGAACCTGTTCTTGAAGATGGAAATGAAAAGACGGTGACCGAGTTTGACTGGACTCGAATCCATGATACCCTGCTTGCCAGGATAGGTAACGATGACCCTTTCCCGGTCATAGTTGATATAGGTGACCCCGCTGACGGACTGTATACCGGGAGCATTGCCGAGAGCCTTGCAGATATTTATCAGGACCTGAAGAACTTCATAGTCAGCTATAAGAGCGGCAATGAAGATGTGATGAATGACGCTGTCTGGGAGACACTTATGAATTTTGAAGAATTCTGGGGAAAGAAAATGCTGAATGTCCTCGTCGCCATACATACCGTGCTCTACTCGGTGGACGATGAAGAAGACACCAACCAACCTGCCGGCGATGACAAGAAAGTTTGATGAGAGTGTCACCGATGAGGATCTGAAGAAGCTTCCCGTGATGCAGTTTGAAGGCAAGGTAAAGCTGGTTGACAACATGCAGAAGTTCCGTCACGCGATCAATGAGATCAGCCGGTGCAAAATACTCGGATTCGACACAGAGACAAGACCTTCTTTTAAAAAAGGTACCAGGCATAAGGTCTCTCTCCTTCAGCTGTCAGACGACCGGAATGCCTGGCTCTTCAGGCTGAATATGATAGGGTTGCCGCCGGAACTCACTGCCCTTCTGTCCAGCCCGGATATTGTAAAGGTTGGAGTGGCAGTACATGATGATATTAAAGCGCTGAGGTCTCTGGAGACCTTTGAACCCGGCGGATTTGTCGATCTGCAGACCGTGGTGGCCGCTCACGGAATAAAACAGCTGGGACTTAAAAGGCTTTCCGCTATTATTCTTGGTTTCTCAATCTCCAAATCTCAACAGACGTCAAACTGGGAAGCGTCAGGACTGACGCCTCCCCAGCAGGTCTATGCTGCCACTGATGCATGGGTTTGCCGTCGCATATTCATGCAGCTCAACGGAAAGGCAAATTATCAAATCTGAGCAGGTGACTACAGCCCGAATAACCCTTAAAAAGGGTAAGGACCAGTCCGTCAGACGATACCATCCGTGGATCTTCTCCGGTGCAATTGCAACAGTTACAGGCTCGCCTGCCGAAGGTGACGTGGTAGAGGTATCCGCTTCTGACGGAACCTACCTTGCTACCGGACACTGGTCTCCGGGCTCGATAGCCGTGCGAATCTTCTCGTTTATTCAGTGTGAAGTCGACGCCGGGTTCTTCCGGAAGAAGATCAGCGATGCATACAGGTACAGGCTGAATGCCGGCATTGCAGGGAAAAGCGATACGAACGTCTGGAGGCTTGTGCACGGAGAAGGCGATGGTCTTCCGGGCCTCATCATTGATATATACGGCAGTGCGGCCGTGATGCAGGCCCATACCGCCGGCTTCTGGCATATACGCGCGATGATTGCAGAGCTTGTACTTGACGTACTCAAAGGCACTGTGACCTCAGTCTATGACAAGAGCGAAGGAACCGTGCCATTCATGGCCAGGCTGGGCGCTGTAAACAAGTATCTGGCTGGCAATAATGCCGGCAGCAACGCCATCGTTACTGAAAACGGCTTCAGATTCAGGGTTAACTGGGAGACAGGCCAGAAGACCGGATTCTTTATTGACCAGCGCGACAGCAGAAGCCTCCTGAGAAACTACAGCGAAGGCCGCAACGTTCTAAATATGTTTGGCTATACAGGAGGTTTTTCCGTTTATGCCATGTCCAATGCTGCACTGGTGCACACCGTTGACAGTTCATCAGCTGCCACAGCGCTGGCAGATGAGAACGTCAGCCTGAATTACAACCCTGACGGCCGTCATAAATCGTTCACCGCTGATGCCTTCACATACCTGGCTGAAATGAAGCGGGAATATGATCTGATAGTGCTCGATCCTCCTGCCTTCGCGAAGCATCAGACTGCTCTTGACAAAGCCTTGCAGGGTTACAGGCGGCTTAATGCCATAGCTATTGAGAAAATAAAACCGGGGGGCATAATATTTACTTTCTCCTGCTCGCAGGTAGTCAGCCGCGATGACTTCCGGCGCTCAGTTTTCGTTGCCGCTGCAAATACCGGGCGCAATGTGAGGATACTGCATCAGACAGGACAGCCGCCTGATCATCCTGTAAATATTTATCATCCCGAAAGCGAATACCTAAAGGGGCTTGTTCTGTATATTGAATAGCAGAAATGGATCCGGCAACAAACATAAAGATCATTGCGCAAAAGCTTCACCTCCACGACTGGCAGGTTGAGAACACGTTAAGGCTTCTTGACGACGGTGCAACCATACCGTTTATAAGCCGTTACCGCAAGGAGATCACCGGGAGCCTGAACGAAGTGCAGCTGGCTGACATACGTGACGAATATGAGAGGCTCAAAGAACTTGATAAGCGCAAAGAGGCTGTAATAAAATCAATTGAAGAGCAGGATAAAATGACACCTGAACTTCTCTCCAGGATCAATGATGCCCTGACACTGTCACAGCTCGAGGATCTGTACCTGCCATACAGGCCAAAGAGAAGAACAAGAGCTTCGGTTGCACGTGAGAAAGGCCTTGAACCGCTTGCCTTGTGGCTGCTGGAACAGATGCCCGGAGCGCCTGAGGATGAGGCGGAAAAATATCTCGGTGAGAACGTCGGGAGTATTGACGATGCTCTTGCGGGTGCACGTGATATAATGGCTGAGATGATAAGCGAGAATGAACAGGTACGTGGAAACCTGAGAATAATGTATGAACATGAGGCTGTCATCTCATCCAGAGTAATAAAAGGAAAAGAGGAGGAGGGTAATAAGTTCAGCGACTATTTTGAGTGGTCAGAGCCTCTCCGCCGCTGTCCTTCCCACAGGCTGCTCGCCATACGCCGTGGTGAGGAGGAGGGATATCTCAGGCTCTCCCTGATGCCCCGTGAAGAAGAGGCTGTGCAGCTGGTAGAGAAGTACTTTATCAAGGCTCATAACCCCGCAGCAGCAGAGGTGAGAGAGGCTGTCAAAGACAGCTGGAGCCGTCTGCTGGCACCGTCGATGGAGACGGAGTTCAGGAAGGTATCCAAGGAGAAGGCCGACGAGGAAGCAATTCGGGTCTTCGCCGATAACCTGAGACAGCTGTTGCTGTCCCCGCCACTCGGCGAGAAATGCGTCATGGGTATTGATCCGGGTTATCGCACCGGATGCAAAATAGTATGCCTCGACAGGCAGGGCGCGTTGCTTCATAATGATGTGATATACCCGCATCCGCCACAGAATGAAACTGCCAGGAGCGTCAGTAAACTGCTTTCCCTTGCAAACAAATTCGGTATCGAAGCTATCGCTATAGGTAATGGCACCGCAAGCCGTGAGACTGAGGAGTTTGTGAAACAGTACCTATCGCCTCAGGCTAGTATAAAAGTATACGTGGTAAGCGAGGCCGGCGCTTCAATTTATTCAGCATCAAAGACAGCCCGTGACGAGTTCCCTGACCATGATGTGACTGTACGGGGAGCTGTCTCAATCGGACGCAGGCTGATGGATCCGCTGGCCGAGCTGGTGAAGATAGACCCTCAATCGATAGGCGTGGGACAGTACCAGCATGATGTGGACCAGGCAAGACTTCATACCAGCCTTGACCAGGTAGTGATGTCATGCGTGAACGCGGTGGGAGTGGAGGTAAATACCGCCAGTCCTCACCTTCTCACTTATGTCTCCGGCCTCGGCCCGCGCCTGGCGCAGAACATAGTCGAGTACAGGTCGGAAAACGGCCCCTTCAGGTCACGGTCGGAGCTGATGAAGGTAAAGCGCATGGGCGACAAGGCGTATGAACAGGCTGCCGGGTTTCTCAGGATAAGAAATGCTGAAAATCCTCTCGACGCCTCCGGCGTACACCCTGAAAGCTATCATATTGTGGAGAGGATGGCTGCCGACGCCGGCTGCACAGTCGCTGAGCTCATACAGGACGAAGCAAAGCGCAAATCAATAGTGATTGAGAAATATATCTCACCTGAGGCCGGACTGCCGACACTCAGGGATATCATGCAGGAGCTGGCAAAACCGGGACGTGACCCGCGGTCAGCAATACAGGAATTCAGCTTTGCAGATATACATACTCTCGAAGATGTAAAAGAGGGTATGACTGTGCCGGGAATAGTAACGAATATTACCAAATTTGGCGCTTTCGTTGATATAGGGGTAAAGCAGGACGGCCTCGTGCATGTCTCGCAGATGGCTGACAAATATGTCGATGATCCCTCAAAAGTGGTCAGGCTGCATCAGCATGTCATGGTCCGGGTGGTCAGCGTTGATCTGGTACGAAAGCGTATTCAACTGTCAATGAAAGGGGTGCGAGCGTAAATTCCCGACATAGTATGTCGGGATAGCGAGCAGCCAGACTGCAGCAGTGACAGCATAAGGCATGGAGTATGTGGCACAGGGTGGAAAGAAATTGCGCGCAGCGCATAAAGAAAGAGATGCAAAGAAATTGCGCGTAGCGCATGATGCAGGAGTCGGAAAGCAGTTGCGCGTAGCGCATAAAGAAGGAGACAGGAAGAAATTGCGCGTAGCGCATCAAGCAGGAGACGGGAAGTAATTGCGCGTAGCGCATCAAGCAGGAGACGGGAAGTAATTGCGCGCAGCGCATCAAGCAGGAGACAGGAAGTAATTGCGCGTAGCGCATAAAGAAAGAGATGCAAAGAAATTGCGCGTAGCACATCAAGCAGGAGACGGGAAGTAATTGCGCGTAGCGCATCAAGCAGGAGACAGGAAGTAATTGCGCGTAGCGCATCAAGTATTGTAGGGCAATAATATACATCCATTTTTTCCCCGTAGGGGATTAAGAAAAATTCTGAACAACGCACCGAACACACTAATTTCATAATTATGAGAAAACCCGAAATGTCTCTCCTGGCGGCGATGATTCTTATCCTGGCATCATGCGGAACAAAACAACCGCAACCGCCGGTGGCTCAGAAAAATCCTTATGTCATTAAAACTAATGGCAATGAACGCGTTGATGATTACTTCTGGATGCGCCTGACGGATGAGCAGAAAAACGCAGAATCACCTGATTCACAGACTGTACAGGTTCTCAACTACCTGAATGCCGAGAATGACTATGCAAAGGCCATCATGAAGCATACGGAAGCATTTCAGCAGAAGCTGTTTGAAGAAATAAAGGGACGGATCAGGGAGGATGATGAAACAGTGCCATACCTCGATAACGGCTATTATTACCAGACAAAGTACTACAGGGGTAAAGAATACGCCGTCTACTACAGATGGAAAGAGGGATCTGACAACCCGGTAGTTCTCCTCGATATAAATGAGCTGGCCGAAGGCCATAGTTATACGGGAGTGGGAGGGTTATCGGTCTCCCCCGACAATAACCTGCTTGCATATGGTTCAGACCATGTCAGCCGCCGGCAGTATACAATATTTATCAAAGATCTCACAACAGGCGCCTTCCTTCCTGATACACTTGTCAATACTACCGGACAGGTTGAATGGGCGAATGACAACAGGAGCATGTTCTATGTTGTTAAAGATCCGGAAACACTCAGGGCAGCTAAGGTCATGAAACACAAACTGGGTACACCGGCGACTGACGATCAGGTCGTTTTTGATGAGGCGGATGAAACATTCGCAGTTTACATTGGTAAGACCAAGAGCAAAAAATATATCACAATCACTTCCGGCCAGACCCTGACGACTGAAGTACGTCTGGTTGAGGCTGCAAAACCTGATGGTCCGGGGATCGTGTTTGAACCCCGCAAGGTTGACCATCTCTACTCCGTGGAGCACCTTAACGGTAAATTCTATATAAGAACCAATGCCGATAATGCAAAGAATTTCAAGCTAATGGCCTGCCCGGATAATAAAACGGGTATGGCGAACTGGACCACTCTGATACCACATCGCAATGACATCCTGCTCGAAAATATAGAGGTGTTCGACAATTACCTTGTTGCAGATGAACGGATAAAGGGTCTTACGAACCTCCGGATCATAAACCTATCTGACGGTTCGGAACACTACCTCGATTTTAGTGAAGAAACTTACACAGCAGGCATAAATGTCAATCCCAATGGTAATACCACGCTGCTCAGGTACGGGTATTCATCGCTCACAACACCTAACTCGGTATTTGACTATGACATGGCAGCGAAGACCAGGACACTTCTCAGGCAGGACAGTGTGCCGGGCGGTTTTGATAAAAACAATTATGAAACAAAACGCCTGTGGGCAAAAGCTGCTGACAGCACCTTGGTCCCGGTATCTGTCGTTTACCGGAAAGGAACTGCTCAGGATGGCAGTGCTCCGATGCTCCTTTATGCCTATGGCTCATACGGTTATTCCACCGATCCTTCTTTCCGGTCATCTGTCATCAGTCTCCTTGACAGGGGGTTTGTCTATGCCATTGCACATATCAGGGGAGGAAGCGAAATGGGCCGGCAGTGGTACGAAGACGGCAAATTGCTGAAAAAGATCAACACCTTCACTGACTTTAACGACTGCGCACGCTTTCTCATCAATGAGAAATACACCTCGGCAGAGCACCTCTACGCAGAGGGGGGCAGTGCCGGCGGACTGCTCATGGGCGCTATTGTAAATATGGAACCGGCACTCTATAATGGAGTGATAGCCCAGGTGCCTTTCGTCGACGTCGTCACTACAATGCTGGATGCCACTATTCCGCTCACTACGTTTGAATGGGATGAGTGGGGTGATCCGCGCAAACAGGAATACTATGACTATATGCTCTCATATTCACCATATGACCAGGTGAAGGCACAGGCCTATCCCAACATGCTTGTCACAACAGGCTACTGGGATTCACAGGTACAGTACTGGGAGCCTGCCAAATGGGTTGCAAAGCTAAGGGATAAAAAAACAGATAATAACCTTCTGATCATGGATGTCAACATGACCGCCGGTCACGGTGGAGCGTCGGGACGTTTTGAGCGGCTGAAGAAAACAGCTCTCGAATATGCCTTCATACTCGATCAGGAAGGCATCAATCAATAATTGCCACAAAATCAGAAACCCCTGGGTGATCCCTGCTGCCTGAATTTCATTTCGGGTTTTCTTGGAAAGCGCTCATCGAGCATGGCTGCATTATAGGCGAACCAGGCTGTGATGATGGCATTTTGCCTCAGATCAGGCAGCAGAAGCCGCTCCCATGTATCGGTGTTTGAATGATAACCACGGTCATATTCTATATCATCCTGGATAAACTGGAATCCGGGCAGCCCGACACCGTCAAAGGCCTGGTGATCAGTACCACCTGTTGTCCGGTTGGTTATAGTCTTAAACTCCAGGTCCTCGTAAGGCTTCATCCATGCTTCAAAGATCGGACGGGCAATCTCATTCTCCTGAAGATATATACCGCGGTAGCGTCCTGTACCATTGTCCATGTTGAAGTAGACTGAGAACTTTTCATATCCCGGTTTACGCTCTTCGGTCTTCCTGTTGTACAGGTATTTTTCAATATAACCCCGTGATCCGTAAAAACCCTGTTCCTCACCACCCCAGAGGCCAATGAGTATGGTACGTCGCGGTTTGACGTCAAGTGATTTAAGTATGCGTATTGCCTCCATCATGACAATACAGCCTGATGCATTGTCAGCGGCGCCTGTCCCGCCGTGCCATGAGTCAATGTGTGCTCCGATCAGCACTATCTGATCTTTAAGCTTAGGGTCCGTACCAGGTATCTCTGCTATGACATTATATACTTTCTTCCCGGAAGTCAATTTGCTGTCAACTTCAACCTCGACTTCAACCTTCTCGCCGTGTTTCAGAAGCCTCTCCATACGTCCGTAAGCCTCTTGAGGAACACTTATCTGGGCTATGGGAAGATCCCCTTTTCCATCATAACGTGAACCGGATGAGGCGGGGATATTGAAGGCCCTGCCTTCACTTATAATAAGAGAAGCACCTTCCTCGCGGAAAAAATCAGAGGTTTTCCTCCTTAACTCAAACATTGCCCTCCAGTCTCCGATGTTCCTGTCAAAAGGAGACCGGTTCCGGATCTCTGCTTTTTCAAGGGCTTCAAGCTCTTCATCGCTATACCTGGAAGCAAAAGGCTTATAGCTGACCTCATAGGAAGTGGTCGAAGGAGTCATCACGATCTTTCCTTTCAGCTTGCCTTTATACTGGTCCAAATCTTCAATTTTCTTTATTTCGACCAGTTTTACCTCACCTCTTAACAGTCCGTTTGTACCAGCGGTCCAGGCTACGGGGGTGACTGCAAAGCTGACATAGTAGGGGACCACCATTGCAGCATAGGCTTTTGAATAATCCCAGCCACCGTTAGGAAGGTCCATAGCTTCCTCAATTCTTACTTCAGACAGACCGTATTTAGCCAGCCTCGCCCGTGCAATTTCGTTGGCACGGTCAATGCCGGATGAACCTGTCAGTCGCGGACCGGCAAGGTCAGTCATGAGCCAGGCAATAGTATCAATGTCTGAGTTTTTCAGTCCTTCCTGCCTGATCTTGTAAGCCATTGTCAGATCGACTGCCACCTCCTGAGGCGCAGCCTGAACCATCAAGGCAAGAAACAGAATTGTTGTCACAGCAATTTTCCGGAGGGCATTATTGTCTTTCATACATGTCGATTAGGAGGAATAAATATAGCCATAAACTTTTCTGTCGTGAAGCATTAACATTAATTAACCTTATTTTTGCGTGAAGAGTGCATACAATGATTTATCCTGACACGTACGAGACAAAAATAGGATTTGACCGCATCAGGGAGTACCTGACGTCATACTGCATCAGCAGTGCCGGTATACGCAGGGTGGAGGCGATGAAGGTTTCATTCAGAGGGGAGGAGGTAAGACAACGAATTGCCCTGACTGAGGAGTTTCAGCAGATAATTAATGGCAGCGAACAGTTCCCCTCGGATAACTATAATGATCCCCTCGCCACCCTTGAGAAGCTGAGCATTGAAGGCTCATTCCCTGAGCTTGAGGAGGTGGTGGCTCTCAGAGGTTCACTTGACACGATAAGACGCATAATCGGATTTTTTAAGAACAGGAAGGACGGCAAGTACCCGGGATTGGCGGCCATGGCAGGGGCAGTGGTTTACTATCCATTTGTGAATGAAGCCATTGACCGCATTATTGACAAGGAAGGCAAGATTCGTGACAACGCTTCGCCAGCCCTGAAAGTCATTCGTGCCGACCTGTCGGCAAAGAGCATGGCGGCAGTGCGAAAGCTTCATTCCGTACTCCGCCAGGCACAGGCTGACGGCATTGTGGACCGTGATGCGACAGTGGCAGTGCGCAATGGTCGCGGAGTCATACCAGTCAGCGCTTCCGACAAGCGGGGAATAAAAGGCTTTGTGCATGATGAATCTGCCACGGGCAAGACCGTCTTCATTGAACCGGCGGAGGTGGTGGAACTGAATAATGAGATCACCGAGCTGGAACACCAGGAGAAGAGGGAGATAGTGCGAATACTGACAGCCCTGGCTGACAGTATCAGACCATATATTGATGATCTCACCGACAACTTCGCTTTCCTGGCCGAAACAGACTTCATAAGGGCAAAGGCACTCTTCGGGGTGAGACTTCACAGCATCAAACCCCCGGTAGCCGACACCCCTCACATACGCTGGGTAAATGCTCGTCACCCGCTGCTCACTCTTTCCTTTGCCCGCACCACAGGCAGAGAGGTGGTTCCCCTTACAGTCAGGATAGACAGCAGGGACCGTATCCTTGTCATCTCGGGTCCGAACGCGGGAGGCAAGTCGGTATGCCTCAAGACAGTTGCACTGGTCCAGTATATGCTGCAGTGTGGTATGACTGTTCCTGTTGCTGAAGGCACTGAGACGGGCATTTTCGGCAAGTTTTTCATAGACATCGGCGACGAACAGAGCATCGAGAACGACCTCAGCACATACAGCTCCCATCTGATCAACATGAAGCAGATGCTGAGACATGCCGATGACAAATCGCTGGTGATGATAGATGAATTCGGCACCGGTACTGAGCCGGTCATAGGAGGAGCAATAGCGGAGGCTATTCTCGCAGAACTGAACCTGAGGAAGTCTTACGGGGTAATTACAACACACTATACCAACCTCAAGCACTTTGCCACCTCGCAGGAGGGCATAAGCAACGGCGCAATGGCTTTCGACAACCAGCTCATGCAGCCTCTTTTCCGCCTCGATCAGGGCAAGCCGGGCAGCTCGTTCGCCTTTGAGATAGCAAAAAAGATAGGCCTGCCGCAGGAGATACTCAATGATGCCGCTTCCAGGGCAGGAGAGGGCAATGTCGATTTTGACCGTAACCTGAGGGAGATTGCACGCGACAAGCGCTACTGGGAGAGAAAACGCGAGACCGTCCGTCAACATGAAAAGAGGCTCGAAGAGCTGATCACATCCTATGAGGCGCAACTGGGCAGCATAAAAACACAGCAGAAGGAAATAATTGGTCAGGCAAAGAACAAGGCAGAAGAGATGCTGCGTGAGACCAACAAGATGATAGAGAACACTATCCGTACTATCCGCGAGGCGCAGGCAGAAAAGGAGCGGACAAAGGAGGTGCGTGAGGAGCTCGACACCTTCCGTGAACATCTGACCGCAGGGGAGAAACATCCTGAAGTACGCCTGACAGAGCCCCCGCCGCTCAGGAGCAGCACGGCACACATAGTGAAACGCATCAGCAAAAAGGCAGCGCCGGAACCTGCGGTGAAGAAGAAGACAGGGAAAGTGGTACCTGGAGACTTTGTGAAGATCACCGGCACTGAAACGGTGGGAGAGGTGACGGAAGTAAAAGGCAAAAAGCTGCAGATCATCTCCAACAGCCTTAAGATGACTGTCGGTATCGATAAGACCGAGCATGTGGATGCTGTCGCATACCTGAAGGAGATGTCAAAGAACCGCCCGCAGCAGAAGATAGACTGGTCACTTAACACCAGGAGAAACCAGTTCAATTCAGAGATCGATGTCAGGGGAATGCGAACGGAGGAGGCCCTGCAGAAGGTGCAGGAGTTCATTGACACGGCACTCATGATACAGTTCAGGCATCTGCGCATACTGCACGGCAAGGGTAATGGCATCCTGAGACATATGATACGGCAGTACCTGGAATCCACCGGCGCAGTGAAGAGTGCCACAGACGAGCATGTTGAACGTGGCGGAGCAGGTATAACAGTGATAGAACTGGATATCTGATTCTTGTCGGCCTTTCGGGACTAAACTTTTCTGGTCAGACTTAAATTCATAGATTTGTGATATTCTAAACATGTATTATGATAAGACTATTTCTTACTCCCATCGCCATAATGATGATGGCTGCTGCTTCACTCAGCGCACAGACAAACGATTTCTATGACGATGCTCCGACAAACATCCTGAAGGGAAGCAAAAAAATCCTGGTAACTGGTGAGGTGACGAAGGAGATGACCGTAGACCTTAACAAGCTGCCGCTTCACAGTGTAATGGTAAAAGAGACAACACTGAAAGACGGCGCAGTAAGTTTCGTCGGAGCATACCGCTATGACGGATACTCCCTTTATGATATCCTTGACAAAATAGTCCTGAAGAAAAAGAACGAGGCTGAATTTCCTCCTATAATAGACCTATACGTTGAGGTGGCCAATGACGCAGGCGAGAGCGTAATTTTTTCGTGGGGAGAGATCTATTACCCGGTGAACCGTCACCGCATACTTATTGCCGCAAATGTTGCCCGCATAGTGCCATCGAAGAGCAAAGACCTGTGGCCCCTGCCTCTGGAGACAAGGGTGGTTGCCGGCAACGACCTTATCACTTCAAGAAATATCAGCAATCCTGTGCGCATCACCGTAAGGTCCCTCGACAGCAAATACGAGATAAAGAAAAACATGAGTCCCATGTACAGCGGTGCCATGCGAATATGTGTCAACGGCAAACAAAGGGACATTCTTGCTGACCTTCCTGAGAAGGCCGGCGCCATGACCTATAAGACGGTCTTCTATGGTCGCGGGATGGGTATCCATGGCACAACACCCTTCACCGGAATAATGCTGTCGGATGTCCTGTCAGGATATTATACACTCACCCCGGAGGTCCTGCAGAAAGGCATTGCTGTCATAGCAGGTGTTGACGGTTACCGTGCAGCATTTGCTCTCAGCGAACTGGTTAACCGGAATGACCAGGAGGAGATGCTGGCAATTGACCGCAAAGATGAGGAAGGCTCAGGTAGATTTTCACTTTTTCCTGCCGCTGACTTTTTCTCTGACCGGGCCATCAAGTCGGTCATGGAGATCAATCTGTTGCTGCCTGCCGGCGGAGCGAAGTGGGCTATTGTGGTTCACGGCGGCGCCGGAGTCATTACCCGTGACCGCATGACACCTGAAACAGAGACAGAATACCGCAACATGATAAAGGCGGTGACAGATACCGGCGCCGCTATCCTTGCCCGCGGCGGTACCGCCCTCGATGCTGTTGAGCGTACCATAAGGCTGATGGAGGACTCCCCGATGTTCAATGCCGGCAAGGGCGCCGTTTTCACCCACGAGGGCCGCAATGAGCTCGATGCTGCGATAATGGATGGAAGCGACCTCTCAGCAGGCGCTGTTGCCGGGGTGACAGACATACGCAATCCCATCTCCGCGGCAAGAAAGGTAATGGATGCTTCTCCTCATGTGATGCTCTCCGGCAAGGGAGCATCGGAATTTGCCGCATCACAGGGACTGGAGATCGTCGATCCGTCATACTTCTTCACAGAGAGACGGTTTCAGGACCTGCAGAAAGCCCTGGAGGATGAAAAGCACGGAACAGTGGGGTGCGTCGCACTCGATATGAACGGCGACCTCGCTGCCGGCACATCGACAGGAGGGATGACCAATAAACGTTACAATCGTATTGGCGATACCCCTGTCATCGGCGCAGGGAACTACGCCAACAATGCAACCTGTGCAGTATCGGCAACAGGCCATGGCGAGTTTTTTATCCGTTTTACCGTCGGCCATGATATCTCAGCGCTGATGGAATACAAAGGACTAACAGTTGACTCGGCATCGAGGCTGGTGGTAAAAGAAAAACTGGTCAGGGCAGGGGGCACCGGCGGCGTGATCGCTATTGACCGAACCGGCAATATATCAATGCCGTTTAATACGGAAGGCATGTACCGTGGTTACCGCACCTCGGACGGAAACGCAGGGGTATATATATTCGCGGATGAACCGGACAAATTAACCAGATAAAATACGCGGAGAACATTCGTAGAGACAGGTCTGAGACCTGTCTCTGCAGCAAAAAAAACGGCGCCCTTCTGAAGCGCCGTTTTTGCAATATATAATCCAAATCGTTTAAAAAAGCCGTACCGATCCGTACGATGCATCTATGTTCACCTCTGATTCGGGATTGCTGCACTTGCCTATTTTACCCTCAAGTTCACTAGATGTGTTGCCGACGATACGCCTCTCGGGTGAGAAATTGGCATCATCAATTTTTACGCCTCCGTAAGAGCTGTTTGCTTTGAGGTTGTAGCAGGCTGCCGGGTCAATACCAAGCTTCACTGAGCAGTAACCGGCTTTCACACTAACCCCGCTAAACCCGGCAGGTATCCTTTCAACTGAGAGATTGCCGTATTTTGTCTCCACCTCGAGCTTTTTGTTCACCTCACCAATACTTATATCAGTGTACCCCGCCATTACGACGACGTTGTTTGAGGCTGTGACTTTATAGCCGTCATACTTGGCGTCAGCCACCAATGAGCTTACCTTGCCTATTGAGATCTTTGAATACCTGCTGTCAACCAGGAGGGCAGTGGCTCTGTCAATACTGAACTGTCCGCAATAGCGTGCGTTGATCTCAGCCCATCCAAGCTCATCAACGGTTGCTTTACCATATGCTACCACCAGGCGGTTTAACGGCTTGACATTGCCTCTGGCCAGTTTATGAACAGTCAGATCGCCATACTTGACTGACAGGGTCGTCAGTCCTGATACCTCATCTATGACCGTGTTGCCGTACTTGTTTGTAACATCAAGGTTGACATAAGCCGGCATTTTGACATTATAATTGATGCTGAATGTATTCGATCCTCCTTTCCAGTTGATGGAAGAGAATTCTTTGCTGAATACTGTCTCAGCCGTCAGGTTGCCGCCTGTCTCGGTGAAGTTTACAGTAATCATATCCAGCAACTTGTTAGCCTTCTCGGCTGACGAGTGTTCAACCTTGACTGTAACATCAATGACGATGTTTTTCTGGTCCCAGGTCTCTGTGACCACCGATCCAAACTTATTGATGATTGTGAGAGTGGTATTGTCGGTAGGTACCATCTCCCTGTGAAAGTCTTTCTTTACCTCTGTTGCCGAGGCTGACAGGGTCGCTGCGCAGAGTAACACCGCGCATGTGACTGCCTTCTGGTTAAATTGTAACTTTTTCATGGCTGCTTGGATTTTCGGTTTCTGCTTTTACCTGTTTGAGCTGTTCAAGTATATAGCTCATCACATCAATTTTTTGTTGGTAATGTTTGATCATAGCATCGATGATGCGCTGATCGTTCGGATTTGCCTTCAGTTCTTTCTGGAGCTCAACATAAGCTGAATCCATGCTTGCGAGCTCCTTCATCATGATCTCCTTTTGGTCGGGGTTATTTAAATCGATGGATGTGAATTCATTCTGCATGAATTTAACCTGACTGACGTAATAATTCTCAACCTCGCGATATTCGGGAGACACCTGGCTGAGGGTCATTGTCTTTCTCAGGTTCGGTTTTATAAAGTGGTCAAATGACCATAGTGATGAGAGGGTCACCAAAAGGGTCACCACGGCGGCCTTAAGCAGGTACGGGAGAATGCTCCGTTTGGCTTTTCCTGCATGCAGCCGTGTTGCCAGCTTAAAACTGAACCTCTCGAAATGACCATCTGACGGCTCCCTGTCGTCAAACTCACCTCTTCTTCTTTTGATTATCTCCTCCAGTGTATTCATGATAAATATGTTTAAAAGTTTTTTAATTCGCCCACCAGCTTCTGCTTTGCCCTCGAGAGTTGTGATCTTGAAGTGCTGCTTGAGATGTTGAGCAACTCTGCAATCTCATCGTGGTCATATCCTTCGATGAGGTAGAGAGAGAGTATCACCCGGTATCCTTCAGGCAGTCGTTCTATCGCTGCCTTCACTTCCTCAACCTTAGCTTCCACATCTTCATGATAAGCAGCATCTTCATTGCTGTTGTCGCGGAGGCCGGTGTGACTTTCAATGTCTTCAAAGATCGCTTTTCTCTTCCCGAGAGCGTCGAGTGATCTGTTTACCACTATTTTCTTCAGCCATGCGCCGAAGCTGACGGTACCCGAGTAGGTGTTTATCTTCTCGAATGCTGAGAGAAATGCTTCCTGCATCACATCTTCAGCTTCCATGTTGTCGTTCACAATACGCAGGCTCGTGTTATACATTGCCTTGTAATACAACTTATAAACCTGGAACTGAGCCTTCTGGTCGCCGTCACGACAACCGTCGATCAGGTCCTGGTGTATGTTCCTGAATGCTGCTTCAACATTTTCCATCTTTCTTACAAGATCTGATTTGTATATGTTAGTCGCTGCACCCACGTACTTGAACTATTCATAGCAATGACGAATACAATGCGCGAATGCTGCATCCAAGGTAAAAAAAAGCTGTCAGAGGATAAAAAAAAGTTTTCAGCCCTGCGTCACCGTCCCGGTTGCATAGTCAAGCTCCGAACCGAAGAGGCTGTGAGGGATGGAATAAACAAGCAGGAGAAGGAGGGCTGCGGCGATGGTGTACGCCGGACGGTCCTTTTTGCGGTTCATGACAACGGCCAAAACCCAGGCAAATACTGCAATAAGTGTCTTATTGTCAGTAAGATCCCATCCGAAAGGTATTCCTGTCCACAAGTCGCCGAAGGCATACTTCTGCACTACCGGCCCGAGGATCATCCCACCGGCAAGCAGCAGCCACAGCGCCCACCTTCCGTATTTCTTCTGCTCAGTCCTGCCAAAGGCTGCCGTGAGGCCTGCCAGGTTGGACATGAGCATGGCAAAGAACATGATGAGAATATGGGGTATCATTACTGCAGCCGGTACGTTGCCCTTAAACCGTATAACGACCGGTTTATCCTTGCTGATGGTGATTTCACCGTCCGAGGGTGAGGTGAGAGTGATGTAGTATTCAAGTTTCCCGGCCGCGGGCTGCGAAGGAAGCTCACCGGCCAGACGACTCCCCTCACGGTTCATAGGCACAGAAACCCACTCTTCTTCCGTACGGAATTTCCGGTAGAATATTTTTCCGGTAATATTACCGGGGATCTCAAGACCGATGATACACGGGTGCGTGTTCGTCTGGCTCCTCTTCAGGCTTAATGCATATTCTGAGCCCTCAATTGTTACAGGTACCTTGTCAGGATACGTCGGGCCCGTCATTCTCTGATACATTGCTGCCGCAACAGTTATCAAAATTGCTATAACCCAGAAAAGGATCTTTTTCATGTCTGATGAAAGGTATTTGGTGCTACAATTGAATAAGCAGAAGCTCCCGGTTGCTGTTACGCATCACTTCAACCGTGATCATCTGTCCCGGCTTGAGCTGTCTTAGTCTGAACATATAGTCTTCGATATTGTTCACAGGTTTGTTTTCGATAGCCACGATGACATCTCCTTTAAGCATTCCTCCGATTGCAGCGGGCTTGCCGGGCGTGACAAAGTCAGCTCTGAGTCCGTTTTTTACGTTTCCTGCAAAGTCAGGCATTATTCCGAGGGTCACTCCCCGGTATCTCCTTGCGCCCTGTGCCGGCCCCATCGGTCCAGCTTCCCGGAAAGCAAGTCTGGCGGTATCGTTGGCAGCAGCTGATATGATCTCATACATAAGGTTGCCTATTCTGACCATACCGGAATAGTTCAGTTTGTCAAAAGTGTCGAACGGTGTGTGGTAGTCGAGATGAGCACCGGTAGTGATGAAAAGAACAGGTATATTCTTTCCATAGAATGATGAATGGTCTGACGGGCCGTATCCTTCATCCGTGAAGCTCAGGCTGATAAGCGCGGTGTCATTAAATGAAATCACAGTGTCACGCAGTCCTGCAGCAGTGCCCACACCGCCCACCTGCAATCCGTTTGCCTCTTTCATTCTTCCAACCATATCGAGGTTCACCATAAGGTTTACATCTTCAGGTTTGATGCCCATATGCTCAACAAAGTACTTTGATCCGAGCAATCCCATTTCTTCGCCGGTGAAAGCCACAAACAATATGCTCCGCGCATGTTTCTCCTTGTCTGCAGCAAGCTTCTCGGCAAGCTCTATCATCAGGGCTACTCCGGAAGCATTGTCATCAGCGCCCGAATGGATTGCAATTGTATCCTGAATTCTGCTTGATGAGCCTGGTCCGCCCATGCCGAGGTGGTCAAAATGAGCGCCGACAATTACATATTCATCCTTCATTTTTGTACCCTCAAGGACCATTGCCACATTGGCAGTGCCGGCATCCCTGGCCACTACCTCAGCCTCTCCTTCGGCCGTTGAGGCAGTCACGAAACTTTCGGGCCTGAGATTGGTGTTTGCTCTCTTTTCAAACTCTGTCAGTCTTTTCCCGGAGGTCTTCAGGATGGCATCAGCGACACCTCTTTTGATTTGTATTACAGGAATTCCCGCACTGCTCTCGCTCCGTTCCGGTTTCTCAAGGTTATCCGCTGCATCCCACGCCTCACCGGAAACGAGGAGCACACCGGCGGCTCCGTTCTCCTTTGCTGACATGACTTTCATCCGGTCTGACGACAGGGTGCTGTAAGCTGAAGCGGCAGCATTGGATTCGGGGTATCCCCGTAATATAAGTGCCCATTTACCGTTGAGGTCGATGCCCTGATAATCATTCCATTGCATTGAATCATTTGCTGCCATGAAGCCGTAACCGCAGAAAGCTACAATTGCGTTAAGGGAACTGTTACCCGTCATTGCAAGCGGGGTGAAGTCGGTCCCCGGAGCCAGTTCAGTTCCGTTTATCTTAAGACTGTTCGCCTTACCACTCTCGGCAGAGACATTTACGTTGAACCGTTGAAGGCCGTCACCGGTAAAAGGTTTCAGTTTTGCTTTGACGAACTCCCTCTCAATATAGGCCGCAGCCAGGGTGTCGTTGCCTGTCCCTGTGCCTCTCCCGGCAAAATCGTCAGCAGTCAGCCTCGAGGTGATATCCAGCAGCTCATCATGGGTGATTTTTGCATTATGCCCTGCGCAGGAAGAAAGCAGAAGCGCAACAGCTGTACCTGTAATAAAAATATATCTCATACCTGGTCTACTCAAACTGTTTAATAGCTTTTTTGATAATTGAAATGGCATCGCGGAGCTGATCTTCCGTGATGACAAGCGGAGGGGCGAACCTGATTATATGCCCGTGGGTGGGCTTGGCCAGCAGACCAAGCTCCATCATTGCCAGGCATACGTCCCATGCTTCCTTTCCGTTCTTTGGCCTTATGACGATGGCATTGAGGAGGCCTTTGCCCCTTACAAGCTCGATCATATCAGATTTCGTGGCCCTCATTTCCTCACGGAATATCTTTCCGAGATAATCGGCTTTCTCAGCCAGTTTCTCTTCTTTGATCACCTCGAGGGCTGCCATAGCCACTTTTCCTGCCAGGGCATTACCGCCGAAGGTTGATCCGTGTTCGCCGGGCTTAATGGTAAGCATGATACTATCATCTGCCAGTACCGCAGAGACAGGCATCGCACCGCCTGAAAGTGCCTTGCCGAGTATCAGGATATCCGGCCTCACCCCCTCATGGTCACAAGCCAGCAGCTTTCCTGTGCGTGCAATACCTGTCTGCACCTCATCGGCAATAAAAAGGACATTTTTCTTCCTGCATAGATCATATGCCTTTTTGATATATCCTTCATCAGGTACGAAGACACCGGCTTCACCCTGTATGGGTTCGACGAGAAAACCGGCGACATCAGGATCACTCAGGGCTTCCTCCAGCGCAGGAATGTCATTGTAGGGTATGGTAATAAATCCCGGGGTGAACGGCCCGTAATCCTTCCTTGCATCAGGGTCAGTTGATATTGAGACAATGGTAATGGTGCGTCCGTGAAAGTTGCCTTCACAGACGATGATCTTCGCCCTGTTTTCCTTAATACCCTTTACAAGATAAGCCCATTTGCGGCACAGCTTCAGTGCAGTCTCGTCAGCCTCAGCCCCCGTGTTCATCGGCAGCACCTTATCATATCCGAAGTACTTTGTGATGTATTCTTCATACTCGCCAAGGACTGAATTGAAAAATGCCCTTGAGGTGAGGGTGAGCTTCTGAGCCTGCTCAATCAGGGCAGCGGTAATTTTTGGATGACAGTGTCCCTGGTTTACTGCCGAATATGCCGAAAGAAAATCATAATAGCGCTTTCCCTCTACGTCCCATACAAAAGGCCCCAGGCCTCTTTCAAGAACAACCGGAAGCGGGTGGTAATTATGGGCTCCGAACTTTTCTTCTCTCTCAATATAATCATGAGGTTTCATATGTGATATCTTTAAGATATTATGTTTTAATCGGGAAGGCAATTTTACGAACCTTTTTCGACATAAAGAAACTAAAGGATCATGATTCTCCCTTAAGGAGGTCAGGTCTCTTTTGTTCTGTGCTGCGGAGCGACTGTTCGAAACGCCATTTTTCTATTTCAGGTGTGTTGCCGCCAATCAGTATATCCGGCACCTTCCAACCCCTGAAATCTGCCGGTCTGGTGTAGACAGGAGGGGCAATGAGATTGTCCTGGAATGAGTCTGACAGTGCGGACTCAGAATCTGATATTGCCCCGGGAAGAAGTCTGACAACGGCATCGGTGATCACTGCGGCAGGCAGTTCACCACCTGAAAGGACATAATCACCTATAGATATTTCCATTGTAACAAGATGATCCCTGATGCGCTGGTCGACACCCTTGTAATGCCCCGCAAGAATGATGATATTTCTTTTCATCGACAGCTCATTTGCGATCTGCTGGCTGAAAGGAGTGCCGTCGGGTGAGGTGTAAATTACCTCATCATACTGACGCTGGGCTGAAAGATGAGTGATGCAGTTGTAAACAGGCTCGATCATCATCACCATTCCGGCGCCACCGCCAAAGGGGTAGTCGTCGACGTTCCTGTGTTTTTCAGTTGAATAATCACGCAGGTTTATTATGTTGATCTCAGCCACACCTTTAGCTCTTGCTCTTTTGATTATCGATTCGTCAAAAGGGCTTCTCAGAAGCTCAGGCAATACTGTGATTATATCTATCCGCATAAAAAACTCAATTGGTAAATCTAATAAAGTTTTTTTTGTATTTTTGAGAGTATTAAGTTCAAATAAACCTTTAACAAAATTACGAAACATGGGAAAATTTGTAATCTCGAAGAGAAAGAACGGTGAATTCCAGTTCAACCTTCTTGCAGGCAATGGTGAAATAATCCTTACCAGTGAAGGTTATGCATCAAAACCATCATGCCTGAACGGCGTCAAGTCAGTTATGAAAAATGCAGGTGAAGTCAAGAGGTTTGAGTCGAGGGTAGCAAAGAACGGCAAATTTCATTTTAACCTTAAGGCAACAAACGGGCAGGTAATAGGCTCAAGTGAAATGTATGATTCACAGAGCACCTGCGAAAACGGTATCGCGTCGGTAAAGAAGAATGCCATTGACGCCAAAATAGAGGATAAGACCAAATAGAACTTTTCTGATTTTAAAGAACCCTGGATGTTTACAGCAGGGTTTAATAGCCCCGGTTGAGAGCAATGGAGTGCAGAAACGGCTGCGGAGCATGTTGCATTGCTCCCTCGATATCATCGCCTATCCCGGGTATGCCGGAGGGTAAACCTGCAGGGGTGAGATGCTTACATCTCACCCCTGATTACAGGTGCGCCCTGTGGGACAGGCCTGAACGACCTGAGGTCTGTGGTGCCTTCAGGGCTGAACCGGATTTCTGCGGCAATGACAGGAATGAGGCTTTGTCGATACTGACCTCCCTGCTCTGATCTGTTTTGTGATATTTTGCTAAATTTCCGGCTACCGGCATAGAATGTCAAAAATGACATTACTTTAGTTCCCTGTTAACCTGTGAAGTTAAACTCCAATAACTGAAACCATGAAAAACAAGATCATCCCTCCAGGGTATCTTTTCCCTAAAGGTTACACAAATTACATATTCGTGCTGCTTTTCCTGCTCTATATGTTTGACTATATAGACAGGATGATTGTCACTTCAATGTTTGTGCATATTGAAGAGGCCTTTGGGATAACACATACACAGAGCGGACTTCTTGTTTCGGCCGTTTATTGGGCGATTGTCCTTCTTACCTTCCCTGTATCCATACTGGTTGACCGCTGGAACCGGACAAAAACCATCGGAACAATGGCGGTCTTATGGAGCCTTGCCACAGCTCTGTGTGCACTGACGGGCAACTTTGTCCAGCTATTGTTTACAAGAGCCCTTATCGGCGTTGGTGAGGCAGGATATGCTCCCGGAGGCACTGCCATGATATCAGGACTTTATCCTGAGAGTAAACGGTCAAAAATGATGGGACTGTGGAATGCATCTATACCTCTCGGTACAGCCATTGGGGTCCTGCTGGGAGGCATTATAGCTTCCAGGCTGGGGTGGAAGCATGCTTTCGGGCTGGTGGCTCTGCCGGGATTCATTGTTGCTATCCTTTTCTTCTTCGTGAAAGACTATAAGACCGTTGACCTTTCTTATACCGACAGTCAGAATCAAAAAACGAAGATGAAAGGCCGGGATTTCTTAAGAGAATTCCTTTCCAAACCCTCACTGATACTTACATATTTTGGCTTTGCAGCAGTGATCTTTGTCACTACTTCACTGATGACATGGCTGTCTTCCTATTTTCATGTCACCCGTGACCTTCCCATAGAAAAAGCAGGAACAATGGCAAGCGCGGTGGTGGTACTGGCAATTGTGGGAGCGCCACTGGGAGGATATATTACAGACCTGTGGAGAAAGAAGGATATCAGGGCCCGCCTTTTGTTTCCAACCATCTCTACCTCACTCGCTGCAATATTCCTGATGATAGCGCTGTGGCTTACAAAAGGGGCAATACAGTACGTGTTCTTCCTGCTTGTGGGAGTGACGGTGACAGCCTTCCTGCCGGCTGCTATTTCTGTTACCCAGGATGTGATCCATGCTGGAATGAGAGCTATGTCTTATGCAGTAGCCGTTGTGGTGCAGAACCTTCTTGGCGCCTCCATGGCTCCTATTGTGATAGGAAAACTGTATGACATGTATGATATTAAGACAGCCCTGGCTTTGTTGCCTTTTATGCTTTTACTGGGCGCGATGCTCTTCTTTGCCGGTTCACGTTTCTACGTGAAAGACATTGAAAAAACTGAAAAAATAAAGCTGGAGGCGCAGGTTTAGATGAGGATCGCCTTGCTGGGATACGGCCGCATGGGCCGCGAGGTTGAACAGGCCGCTATGGCTGCCGGACATTCCGTGATCGTCAGGACGGATATTAATAACCCGGGAGACTTTAACAGCAGTACAGCATCCGGCTGCGATGCGGCCATAGAATTCACCGGACCTGAGGCAGCGGCTGATAATATCATCCGGGCGCTCTCTTTCGGGGTGCCTGTGGTCTCCGGTTCCACCGGATGGCTGGCCAGATATGACGAAGTGGCTCGCCTCTGTGCCGAAAAAAACGGATCATTCATACATTCGTCAAATTACAGCATCGGCGTAAATATACTGTTCAGACTGAATTCGGAACTGGCGCGGATAATGAACCTGTTCCCTGATTACAGGCCGGCAATTGAGGAGATACACCACGCAAAGAAGCTGGATGCACCCAGCGGTACTGCCATTACCCTTGCTGGAGACATAGCAGGTAGGCATCAAGACTATGACGACTGGCAAAAAGCAGGGGGGATCGCTGATCCGCAAATGATACCTGTAACCTCAGTGAGGGAAGGAACGGTATCCGGGATTCACACTGTGACATGGACATCAGACGCCGACATAATAACCCTCAAACATGAAGCTCTGAGCCGCAAGGGATTTGCTGCAGGAGCTCTGATGGCTGCCTTGTACATTTCGACCCGCAAAGGTGTTTTTACAATGGCCGACGTCCTGAGTATTTAATTATAGTTAGATTTGCACAGTAAAAGCAAAAAGATGAACAGTATATTCCAGAGCAGGTTTTTCAAATTCGGCATTGCAGCAATTTTATATATCCTTTGGGTTATCTGGATGGGTAATTTCTGGTGGCTCTTCGGGCTGCCTGTGGTTTATGATGTTTATGTAAGCAAGAAGGTCAACTGGTCATTCTGGAAGAAGCGCAGCGGCAAGAATAATGTTGTCATAGAATGGCTCGATGCCCTGATATTTGCAGTAATAGCAGTCACGCTTATCAACATTTTCCTGTTTCAGAATTACCGCATCCCCACACCGTCAATGGAGAAATCACTCCTTGTGGGTGATCATCTGGCTGTCAGCAAGGTGGCTTACGGACCGCGAATGCCCAACACCCCTCTTGCTTTTCCGTTTACACAAAACACCATGCCTTTCTCTAACCGGAGAGGCAAATCGTGGTCTGACCTGATCCACCTCAAATACAAAAGACTTGCCGGCTTCGGACATGTGAAGAACAATGATGTTGTTGTATTTAATTTTCCTGCAGGTGATACGGTATGTCTCGAAAATACGGAGGTAAGCTATTATGAGATTGTCAGGGAACGTGCCGAGGCGCTGACCGTAGATGATATCAGGGCAAACAGGAAACCAAAGACCAGGGACGAGTATAATTCTCTTGCAAGACAGCTTGTAAACAGTGAGAATACTGTAATCTACAGGCCTGTTGACCGTCGTGATAACTATGTAAAACGCTGCGTGGGAATCCCCGGTGACACAATAACAATTAAGGCCGGAATATTGTATGTGAATAACGTCGAGGTGCCTGATAACGGAACACAGCAGACATCGTATTATGTGCGGACAAACGGCACACGCATCAATCCAAAGGCATTTGAGAGAATGGGAGTAACAAAATCAGACCAGTCACTCATGCTCTCAGGAACGGTTTACAGGCTTCCGCTTACAAAGAGCAATGCAAAGCTGATTTCAGGCTTTACCAATGTGACGGGAATTGAGATGGATCTCAAAAGGGCAGGAGAGTACGCTCCTTACATCTTCCCTCATGACCCGGGATTCAGGTGGAATGAGGACAACTTCGGGCCGCTGTGGCTGCCTTCCAAAGGAGCCACGGTTAAGATTGACCCGTCAAATATCTGCCTTTATTCACAGATCATTCAGATATATGAGGAGAATGAGCTGAAGATAACAGACAGCCTGATCTATATCAATGGCAAACCTGCAGACAGCTACACTTTTAAAATGGACTATTACTGGATGATGGGTGACAACAGGCACGACTCTGCCGACTCACGTTTCTGGGGGTTTGTTCCGGAGGACCATATTATCGGCCGTCCGGTGATTGTCTGGCTGTCGATAGACAAGGAGGCTGCTGGTCTTAAAAAGATCAGATTCAAGAGGTTCTTTAAATCAGCGAAATAAAAAAAAGCGGGCTGACCCGCTTTTTTTTATTCTTTCACTTTATCCACTATCGCCTTGAAGGCTTCCGGGTGGTTCATGGCCAGGTCGGCCAGGGTCTTGCGATTGAGGGTTATACCCTTCTTGTCAAGGCCGCCGATGAATTCTGAATAGCTCATACCGTAAAGGCGTACGCCTGCGTTGATCCTCTGGATCCACAGCGCCCTGAACTGTCCTTTCTTGTCTTTGCGGTCACGGTAGGCATAGGCCAGACCTTTCTCAAGAACGTTCTTGGCAACACTGTAAACATTAGCGTTGTTGCCAAAGTACCCCTTGGTCTGCTTGAAAATCTTTTTCCTCCTCGCCTTTGATGCTGGTGCGTTTGTTGATCTTGGCATTTTCTTTTCTCTTTTTTCGGATGTAAGCGCCGTTAAGGTCTTTTAAGCTTCACATCCAGGTTAATAATTCTTGTTGATTATTACGCTGTCAGGTGGTTAATACTACTTTAACCCGAGCATAAGTTTGACATTCTTCTGGTCAGCCTTATCTACCATTCCGTCGTATGTAAGATTCCTCTTACGTTTGGTCGATTTCTTTGTAAGGATGTGACTTTTAAAAGCATGCTTACGCTTGATCTTACCTGTACCGGTCAAAGTAAATCTCTTCTTTGCGCCCGGGAGTGTTTTAATTTTTGGCATGTTGTAAATATATATGTATAAAAATTCTATTTCTTTTTCTTCGGAGAAAGGATGATGATCATCCTCTTTCCTTCCAGTCTCGGTGTCTGGTCCACCTTGCCGTAATCATCAAGATCAGTGACAAACCTTGCAAGTAGTTTTTCACCCTGTTCCTTGAAGAGAATTGATCTTCCCTTGAAGAATACATATGCTCTGACCTTTGCTCCCTCTTCCAGGAAATTGATTGCGTGCTTCAGCTTAAAGTTGTAATCGTGATCGTCAGTGTTCGGTCCGAAACGTATCTCCTTCACAACTATTTTTGCTGCATTGGCTTTAATCTCCTTCTGTTTCTTTTTCTGCTGATAAAGAAACTTCTGATAATCAACGATTTTACAGACCGGCGGTTCTGCGTTGGGAGATATCTCAACAAGATCCAGTTCCATTTCGTCAGCCAGGCTGAGGGCATCCCTGATGTCCATTACCTTCGGCTCGATGTTTTCACCTACGACCCTTACTGTCCTGGCCGTGATCCTGTTGTTAATCCGGTGTTCCGGTTCCGGTTTTCTTCCCGGCCTGGGCCTGGAAAAGATTGGTCCTGCTATGATTTTGTCCTCCAGTTAAGTTAATAATATGCTTTAATTCAATCTTTTAAACATCAATTTCTTTCGAAATCTCATTCTTTATCAGGCTGATGAACTCATCAGGTTTCATAACTCCCTTATCGCCTTCACCCTGCCTCCTGACGGAGACAGTTCCGCTCTCAACCTCTTTTTCACCTATTACAAGAAGGTAGGGGATCCTCTTTAACTCATTATCCCTTATCTTCTTACCTATCTTTTCGCTCCTGTCGTCAATCAGGGTGCGAATATCGGAATTATTAAGGAATTTCAAAATAGTTTTTGCATAATCATTGAATTTTTCACTTATCGGCAGTATAACCACCTGGTCGGGTGTAAGCCAGACAGGAAATTTCCCGGCGGTATTTTCAATGAGCACAGCCATGAACCTCTCCATGGAACCGAAGATAGCCCTGTGTATCATTACCGGCTGATGCTTCTGGTTGTCGCTTCCCATGTACGCCAGTTCAAATCTCTCGGGCATGTTATAGTCAACCTGAATGGTTCCGAGCTGCCATTTGCGTCCGATGGCATCCCTGACCATGAAGTCGAGTTTGGGCCCGTAAAATGCAGCTTCGCCGATGGCGACTGAAGTAATCAGGTTTTTCTCACCGGAAGCCTCTATAATGGCTCTCTCAGCTTTATCCCAGTTCTCATCCGAACCGATGTATTTCTCTTTGTTGGAGGGATCGCGAAGCGAGATCTGTGCGGTAAACTCATTGAACCCTGCAATCCTGAAGATATACTGCACAAGGTCAATTATGCTCTTGAATTCTTCTTTCATCTGGTCAGGACGACAGAAGTGGTGGGCGTCATCCTGTGTGAAGCTGCGCACCCTGGTCAGGCCGTGGAGCTCACCGCTTTGTTCATAACGGTATACTGTTCCGAATTCAGCCATCCTTAAAGGCAGATCCCTGTATGAATGTGGTGTGGCGTTATATATTTCGCAGTGATGGGGGCAGTTCATGGGTTTGAGCATGAATACCTCACCTTCCTGCGGTGTGGTTATCGGCCTGAACGAATCAGCACCATATTTTTCAAAATGACCGGAAGTCTTGTAAAGATCCACATTGCCTATGTGCGGTGTTGAC
This sequence comes from uncultured Bacteroidales bacterium, assembly GCA_963825165.1. GTDB lineage: Bacteria > Bacteroidota > Bacteroidia > Bacteroidales > VadinHA17 > SR-FBR-E99. The sequence continues at coordinate 74,886 of CAWGRY010000003.1, forward strand.
ACCATCACATAACCCCTCTGCTTAAGCACCTTTGTCATGAAGTCGATGAGCCTCTGTTTCATGTCGGCTCCCTTTGGAAGCCATAGGGGCAGACCCATACCCACCTTATGAGAGAAGGCAAAAAGCTCAAGCTCTTTTCCGATACGCCGGTGATCACGTTTACGGGCTTCCTCGATCATGACCATGTATTCATCAAGCATCTTCTGCTTCGGGAAAGTAATACCATAGATGCGCGTCATCATCCGGCGCTTCTCGTCTCCTCTCCAGTATGCTCCGGCCAGGCTCAGGACACGGATGGCTTTTATTGATGATGTATCAGGCAGATGGGGTCCGCGGCAAAGATCGGTGAAGTTGCCCTGACGGTACAGGGTGATGGTCCCGTCCTCAAGCTCAGAGATGAGCTCGGTCTTATATTCGTCTCCCTTTTTCGTAAAGATATCCATGGCCTCTTTCTTGGTGACCTCGGTACGCACAAAGGAGCTGTTCCTTGCAGCAAGCTCCTTCATGCGGTCTTCGATGACCGGGAGGTCCGCATCAGTGATTACTTTGCCTTCACCAGGGTCGACGTCATAATAGAAACCATTCTCGACTGCCGGTCCGATGCCGAATTTCATGCCCGGATAAAGTGATTCAAGAGCCTCAGCCATCAGATGGGCCGATGAGTGCCAGAACGCGTGCTTTGCCTCAGGGTCATCCCACTTGTGCAGTTTCAGTGTTGCGTCAGTGTCAATAGGGCGGGAGAGATCCCACACTTCCCCGTTAACAGTTGCCGAAAATACATCAGCGGCCAGCCGCGGACTGACAGACACTGCTACGTCATAGCTGCTGATACCTTTCTGATACTCCCTGACGGAACCGTCCGGGAATGTGATCCTGATCATTAATTACAAATTAAAATTAGTTTGCAAAGATAACGATTTTTTGCACGCTGATGTACACCCTTTTTTGATGCACGGCATTATCATCAGTTTTCCGGAATATAATGGCACAGATTTTGGATTTGATATGACAGCACTAACACACGGCAGTCATGAAAAGAATGATTTTTTTAACAGCGGTAGCAGCAATAATGCTCAACTCATGTGACATCCAGCCTGACGCTTTTTTCTATGCAGATAAGCTCACGGCTGAAATAGGTGAGGAAGTCTTCTTTACCAACGGCTCGCACAATGCCGGCGATTTTGAATGGGACTTTGGTGACGGCACCTGGTCAGATGCCTTCGAGGTTGTCCATTCATATTCTGCTTCAGGTACCTACACGGTGGTTCTGAGCGCCTTCTCATCATCGGGCGGCGTTGACAGAGCCTATGCTGAAATCGAGGTACTATCGCCCACAATGTTGGAGATAGAGGTGCTGGAGTGGTATGACGAGTACCCCGTGCAGGGTGCCAGCGTGATACTATATCCAACCGAGGCTGACTGGGATAATGAGACCAACGCCATCGTCGAAGGCTTCACAAACTCGGCGGGCAAGGTGATATTCACCGACCTGGGACCTTACGTCTACTATGTTGATGTCTGGCATGAGACGCATAATAACTATACTCTCAGAAATGAAGACGTCGGTTTCATCAGGACTGACCAGCTTCTTAAAAACGAGCTGAACCAATTCATCGCCTGGGTTGATTATACCGGGACCAAGGGTAGTGCTGTCCGCGACAGGAAACAGGTTATGACCTTAAAGAACAGGACATTCACCGCAACAAAAAAGAAGTAATTCTGCCGGAGTATTAAAATCAAGCCGGCAATCACGAATGTGATAAAATTGGTTAAGTTTGTGTGTTAACGAACCTAACTGAAAGAATCACTTGGATACAAAGTTCGCACTTGGAGGAATAGACTACCTGATCATGGGGGTCTATTTCGTTTTTGTACTGGGCATCGGATGGGCCCTGAAAAAGTACATGAAGAATGCTTCGGCATTTCTCGAGGCTGGCAGATCCATCCCGGCGTGGGTAGCAGGTCTGGCGTTTATCTCTACCAATCTTGGTGCACTGGAGGTGATGGGTATGACCGGTTCAGGGTTGAAATACGGTATGCATACCACTCATTTTTACCTGATAGGTGCAATTCCGGCAATGGTCTTCCTGGCTCTTTTCATGATGCGTTTTTATTATGGTTCCAAAGCCAGGTCAGTGCCTGAATACCTGAAACTGCGGTTCAATGAAAAAACCAGGGGCCTCAACGCTATTCTTTTTGCCATAATGACTATCCTCGCTTCAGGAATTGCCATGTATGCACTCGCAATCCTGCTTGAGAATGTGCTGGGGTGGAATTTCCTTGTCTCGCTTTTTGCATCGGCAGCCATTGTGCTTGCCTATACATATCTTGGCGGCCTCTCATCAGCTATATATAACGAAGTACTTCAGTTCTTCATCATCATCATCGGCCTCCTGCCGATGGCAATTCTTGTTATGAAGGACGTGGGCGGGTGGCACGGAATGCAGGCCAGCCTGGCACCGATAGTTGAGGCCAAAGGATATGCACCGGACACCTGGACGACACACTGGAAATACACTGCCCACGCCTCTGATAATCCGTTCGGGGTTGCATGGTACGGTATTTTCGCAGGACTTGGATTTGTTCTCGCTTTCGGCTACTGGTGCACGAACTTTCTGATAGTGCAGCGTGCCATGGCCGCCGAATCCATGACAGCGGCGCGTAAGGTACCCCTCATCGGAGCTATACCAAAGATGTTCATACCGTTCCTTATCATTCTTCCCGGAGTTGCATCGCTTGTTCTGCTGAATGATCCGGCGAAAGGATTTGCGCTGCCGCTGAATGACGCCGGCCAGCCTATATATGACTATACAATAATAATGCTCCTTAAACAGTACCTGCCGGCAGGCGTGCTGGGACTTGGTGTCACCGCCCTCCTCGCATCGTTCATGTCTGGTATGGCAGGTAACGTATCTGCTTTTAACACTGTCTGGACTTATGACATTTACCAGAGTTATATCAGGCCTGTTACTGGCAATAAGGAGGCTGATGACAAACATTATCTGAAAGTCGGGAGGGTAGCTACCATCCTTGGCGTGCTGGCCAGCATCGCTGCAGCCTTCATTGCCAGTAAGTTCGGTAATATCATGGACTTCCTTCAGGCGATCTTCTCGATGATCAACGCGCCTCTCTTTGCAGTGATCCTGCTGGGAATGTTCTGGAAACGGTCTACGGGAAATGCAGCCTTTACAGGTCTGCTTGCGGGCTTCCTCATTGCGCTGCTGCATCACGGACTGAGCGTACCAGAGGGAGCTACCACGCTCGTTAAAGGAGGGTGGATCGCACCACTGATTACATATCCTGTTGAGATGGCTCAGAATTTCTGGACAGCAATTTATGCATTCTCTGCTTCAACAATACTGACCGTGATTTTATCGCTTCTTGCAAAGCGCACCAAGACCGATGAAGAACTCAACGGGCTGGTCTATTCAATGACCCCCAGGCTTGATGACAGCGGTGTATTATGGTACAAGAGGCCATGGTTCCTTGCTGTGATCGTCGGTGTTATGTTTTTTACACTCACAATATTGTTCTGGTAACTTAAAATATTGATAACATGATAGATATAAGGTTTCCATTAGGACTGATGTTTTCAATATTCGGAGTGATTCTGACCATTTATGGTCTGGCCACGATTGGCAATCACGCCATGTATGCAACTTCGCTGGGCGTGAATGTCAACCTGATATCAGGCATCTGTACTTTGATATTTGGTCTTGTGATGCTAATGTTCTCTGACCCTGTCAGAAGCAGGTTGAAGAAGAAAAACCAATAACAAATTTGCGATTGTCGATGTGCGATTGTCGATTTAAAAGGTATTAATCGCAATTCGCAAATCGCAATTCGCAAATCGCAATTCGCAAATCGCAAATTTTCAGGACCCCTTCCTGTCCCTTTATAACTTGTCTGAGAATACCGATGGCGGCAGTGTCCGCAGGTTATAACGTGAAGCCATAACTTCGCCGTAGGCTCCGGCGGAACGTATTGCTATCAGGTCACCGCGTCGTGTCTCCGGCAGCTCGATAAACCTGGCAAAGGTATCAGCTGTCTCGCAGATGGGGCCTGCAACCGTATACTTTTTCCTAGGCAGTGCTGATGTCAGATTATCTATCCGGTGATATGCATGGTACAATGCGGGTCTCAGCAGATCAGTCATGCCTGCATCAAGTATCACGAATGGCTCAGCAGCACCATCCTTGACAAACAGGACCCTTGAGATCAGTGAACCGCATCCGGCTGTCAGCGAGCGCCCAAGCTCAAAAGAAATGGTGCTTTGAATCTTTTTATCGAGATGGTCGCGGAAGATGTTGAAGTAATCGGCAAATGCAGGCATCTGATCCGGCTCCGAATAGTTTATCCCCAATCCCCCGCCAACATTGATGTCAGCCGGTTCAAGTCCTCTGTCACTAAACCAGTAATACAGTTCATTCACCCTTGAACAGAGATTTCGGTAAACATGCAGGTCAGTGATCTGCGATCCGATATGAAAATGAATACCGCTGAAGGTAACATTCTTTAAACGCGAAAGGAGCGATATCACATCATCGAGCTGGGTAATCCTGATACCGAATTTGTTCTCATCAGTCCCGGTAGTAATATACCATATCGTATGGGCTTCTATATTCGGATTGATGCGCAGTGCCACTCTGGCGTTCATGCCCATCCGGCCTGCTATTCCGTTAATGACTTCCAGCTCTTCGATGGATTCGCAGTTGAAGCACTTTATGCCTGATGTGAGTCCTGTCTCGATCTCACGATCGCTCTTGCCTACACCTGCAAAAACAGTGGAGGAGGGCGGAAAACCGCAGCTTACTGCATGCTCAATTTCATTTCCGCTCACGCAGTCGGCACCGAAACCGTACTCTGCAATGGTTTTCATTATTTCGGGGTTGAAATTGGCCTTCACTGCATAGTGCACCTTAAAGCCTCTGTCTGCTGCTTCCTTCGAAGCGACAGAGAGTGTCCCGCGCAACACATCCATATCATAATAATAAAACGGTGTGCCGTGAGCCTTCAGCTGCCTTATAATCTCTTCTGTAAATATCATGTTTCAGGAAATAGTTTTGAACTCAGCGACCGTAGTGCTGTCGTCTTGTCGGTTGTATTAATGAGTATTGACACACTGTTTTCGCTGCCTCCGTAGGATATCATCTTAACCGGGATTTCATTCAGCGCCTCGAATATTTCAGGTGCGGAACCAACCCTGCCGGGACGGAAATCACCGACAACACAGATAATTGTCTGCTCTTTTTCGACCTCCACAACTCCGATTGAGCTCAGAGTTTTGACAATATCATCAAGGTAAGTCGCATCGTCAACAGTAAGGGAAACGGATACTTCAGATGTGGTGATCATGTCTATCGGAGTTTTGAAAGCTTCGAAAACTTCAAAGATCTTTCTCATGAAACCGTAGGCCATAAGCATACGGTCGGAACGTACCCTCAGCACAATGATGCCGTCTTTTGCCGCCACAGCCTTGTAGTCTTCATAAGTTGACACGGAGGTGATTAGTGTTCCCTCATCAGATGGCTGCATGGTATTTTTCAGTCTGACAGGGATATTTTTCATCCTGGCCGGATTGACGCTGGAGGGGTGGAGTATCTTGGCGCCGAAGTATGCAAGTTCTGCTGCCTCATCAAAGGAAAGGCTCCTGATGACACGGGTATTTTCAACGTACCTGGGGTCATTGTTATGGAGGCCATTGATGTCTGTCCAGATCTGGACTTCATCTGCCCCGAGGGCTGCACCTATTATTGTGGCACTGAAGTCACTGCCGCCCCTGCGCAGGTTGTCTGTCTCTCCGAACACGTTCCTGCAGATGTAGCCCTGGGTAATGATGATCTTCTCGTCATTTACTGCTGCAAGCTCCCGCTTAAGGTTCTCACGGATATAGAAATAGTCAGGCTCACCGTCCTTATCTATGCGCATGAAGTTCAGTGCCGGCACAAGCACGGAAGGAATGCCGGTCTCTGAAAGAAGAAAAGATAGGAAAGCGGTTGAAATAAGCTCCCCGCGCGCAAGTATGCGTTTCTCATTGTGCCTGCTGTATTCTCTTGAAAAAAGAGTGTCGATGTAACCGAATTGTTCATCTGCAAGATCATGTGCCTTTAAAGCCCACGTTTCTGAAGCGAACAGAGCATCAGCAACTGCGTGATACTGTTTCCGCATGGCTTCACACTTTTTTCTGGCTTCATCCTTATTCCCTTCAGAAAAGAGAGCCGACATATCTGCAAGTGCATTTGTAGTCCCAGCCATGGCAGAGAGTACAACGATCTTGTTTGTCTCGTCGTTTATCAGCGGAATCAGTGCCCTGAAACGTTCCGCTGTTCCGACTGAAGTACCCCCGAACTTATATACTTTCATCTTCTGTGAAGGTCATCATTATGCGGCATATCCTTATTTGCCGGGGTCAAATATAAATAAAAGTGATACTCATGATTAAATATTCTCTCTCTTTTCTTCAAAGAGGGTTATTGTAAAAAAAAATCTTTATTTTTGCACCCGCTGTTAAGAGAAAAGACAAAAGGCACAAGACAAAAGTCAGTTTCAGATTGCAGTTTTATCTTTTATCTTGAAGCACGCCCAGATGGCGAAATTGGTAGACGCGCTAGTTTCAGGGACTAGTGTCAGCAATGATGTGCAGGTTCGAGTCCTGTTCTGGGCACCACCAAAAGCGCAGAGCGCAGAGCAAAAAGCATAGGGCAAAAGAAATTCCAGCTCCGTGCCTCATGCCCTGAACCCTGAACCAAATCGCCCAGATGGTGAAATTGGTAGACACGCCAGCTTGAGGGGCTGGTGCCGGTTACGGTGTGCAAGTTCGAGTCTTGTTCTGGGCACAAAAAAGCTGCGAAAGCGGCTTTTTTTATTTGCGATTTGCGATTTGAGATTTGCGATTGAAAGGCAAGAAATCGACAATCGAAAATCGAGAATCGCAAATCATTTAATAATTGCATCGTAAGCCGCCTGCAAAATATGGCCGCGGATAGATAAATCAGAAAGCTTATTGTTATTACGTGTCGGATAAACCCGGTTACTGAGAAAAACATAAGTGAGCTCAGCCTCAGGATCAACCCATACAAATGTCCCCGTAAAACCCGAATGCCCGAAGCTTGATGGTGAAGCTGAAGGACAAGGGTAGATCTCCTCAGGAGGTATGGTATCATTAGGAAGCGAAGGCTTGTCAAATCCCAGCCCGCGCCTATTCTCGTTTTCGGGATATTGCACCCTCGTGTATTCATTCAGGACCTCCTCGCTGAGTACTCTCACACCGCCGTATTCGCCACCTCTCCGGTACATCTCAAAAAGCTTAAGCAGGTCATTGCCTGTGGCGAAAAGCCCGGCATGACCCGAGACACCTCCAAGCATGGCGGTGCCTTCATCATGTACCGTGCCCCTTAACAGTTGCTTCCTGAAAAGTGAATCATATTCAGTCGGAACAATCCGGTCTTTCGGGTATTTTTCAAGGGGATTGTAGGTGATATTGAATGCACCTATCGGGCGGTAAATATTCCGGGGAGCAAACTTGTCAATGGTTGAATCCGTCAGACTCTCAATTATTTCAGCCGACAGAATGAACGCAAGGTCAGAATAAACATACTTATGTTTGCCTGTTTCACTGTCGCGAATCTCCCTGAACATATCTTTCAGATAATGCCTGTTCATATACATTGAATCTGTCACGGGCAAAGAGAATTTCCTGTTGTGGAAGTCGCTGAATATGCCGCTCCTGAATGTGCTGTCCTCTTTTAAAGTGCTCTTCCAGAAAGGGATCCATGATTTTAGTCCAGCCTGGTGGGCAAGTATCTCGCGCAGTACCATGTCCCCTTTGTCGGAGAACCTGTACCAGGGAAGGTAATGCCCAAGGGTTTTATCCGGGTTGAACAGCCCGCGGTCATCGAGAATCATCAGTGACGGTGTGCCGGCTGACACTTTGGTCACAGAGGCAAGGTCCCAAAGATCGTTTTCACTGACAGCTTCGGTGCTGTCATAAAGATGAAATCCGTAGCACTTGTTAAGGACAACAATGCCTTTGCGTGCGATAAGCACCTGGCATCCAGGGTATGCGAGAGAATCCAATCCTGATTTTACGATCGAATCCACTTTGCTGTTCAGTGTCACTGAGTTCATCCCTGCATTTTCGGGGAAACCGTACTGAAGCCTGAGGCTGCCCGGGGTCTTGATGCCGTATCCTTCATGGTAGGCGGCATTGATAGTCACAGGAAGTCTGCCTGATGCTCCAAGGGCACCGAAAATTACCTGTACGGATGTCTGATGTGTGTATTTGTTATCCTGATAGGCTATTAGCATAGCTGATGGCCTTGCCTTAAGTTCCAGATTTGCCACTCCGTATGGATTGCCGAACCACAAAATCACTGACCTGTCCATCTCTGCCAGACGGCTGACGACATTACGCAACGGCTGGGTCACACCGTAGGAGGAAGATGGTTTTTGAGCAAGTCCGCAGATCCCCGCAATGACGATATCATAATCCCTGAGCTTTGAAAAGACGTACTCGGCTGCCTGTTCATTCTCAGGGTCAATATAAAAGTGATCAGCATTCGTATACCTGTCAGTCATTCGCTGGAATTCAGTCATAGCCAGCCTGTTGACTGCCACAGTTGCTATCCTGACCTTATCAAGCCGTCCGACAGGTATCAGGTTATCCCTGTTCTCAATAAGTGTCATTGCGCCTGCATAGAGATCCCTTATCAGAGCAGGGTTTGCAGATGCAGGGATTTTAAGTGCTTTGCCGGTGGGAGAATGATCAGTTCTGTCTGCATCCGAAAGCCACAATTTTGCCGCGAGCACTTTTTCACATCTTGACCTGATCTCCTCGACACCTATCTCATTCCTTTCCACCCTGAGGGCAATCTCAGCTATTGCCTTCAACGGATCAGTGGAGTACTCGATCACATCATTCCCGGCTTTGAGGGCTTCGGCGTCAGCAATACCTGACGGATATGTCAGGGTGGCTCCGGCCATATTCATCGCATCGGTGAGCACCAGTCCTTTGTAGCCGATTTCTTCCTTAAGCAATCCTGTTATAACCTTCCGTGAGAAGGTAGAGGGCAGGCGCGGCGTGGCATCCAGGGCGGGTACGTTTATATGAGCGCTCATCATGGTACCTATCCCGGCTTCGGAAAGACGTTTGAAAGGTATAAGCTCCACAGCGTTGAAGCGCTGGCGATCACCTTTAATGACCGGGAGACCTGTGTGAGAATCAACATCAGTGTCACCGTGACCGGGGAAATGCTTGGCACAGGCCATGACGCCGTTGTCCTGCAATCCTTTCATATACATTACTGCCTTTTCAGCCACTTTCCGGGGGTCCTCCCCGAATGAACGGTAATTTATTACAGGGTTAAGCGGATTATTATTGACATCAGCTACGGGGGCCAGGTTAAGGTTTACGCCAATCTCACGGCACTGCCATGCTATTGCCGCTCCCATCCTGTAAATGAGTGAGTCATCCTGAAGGGCTCCGAGGGTCATCTGGTAGGGAAAATCTTCGACATCCTTCAATCGCATTCCCGTTCCCCACTCGGCATCCTGGGCAATTATAAGAGGTATTCCTGAGACAGAATCGAGACGCTTTGTAAAATCGATCTGAGCCGCAGTTTTACCTTCAAAGAAAATCACACCACCGATGCCATACCTGACGACAAGTTCCTCCACCTGCGAGAAATTATCAATTGAATCACCTGCCCAGGCAGGCACCCAGATGAGCTGGGCTATCATTTCCCTGACAGTCATGGTGTTGATTATGCTGTCAATCCTTCTGTCTTCAAGATAGCGCAACCAGGGTACCGGGTCACCACTGGCGTTAAGCCTGTTAAAGGGAAGTGAAAATATGATCAGGAACAGCAGCAGTGACAGGCAGGGTTTATTCATGGGTTATCAGTTCTTTTAACATCGATCAAAAATAGCATTTTTCTTTGTTATTATTTTCCGTTGCGATTACGGCCAAATTGCTATTTTTACGATACTAAAAAACATACTATGGCAGTTTCAAAGACATCCGCAAAGAGCGGCAAGAGCGCATCAGGCAGGCTGATGTCGTTAGACGTATTCAGGGGCATGACAGTAGCCTTCATGATAATTGTGAATACTCCGGGCACATGGAGTCACGTATTTGCTCCTCTCAGACACGCCCCATGGCATGGCTGCACCCCGACAGACCTGGTCTTCCCATCTTTTCTTTTTATATCGGGAGTGGCTATGTGGTATTCATTGCGCAAATACAATTTCGAGTTTTCAGGCCCTGCGCTGTTCCGTATCCTGAGGAGGGTGGCCCTGATATTTATCGTCGGACTTTTTCTCAACATCTTCCCCCGTTTTGCCCGTGATTATGACACCTTGCGCATAATGGGAGTGCTTCAGAGAATTGCCCTGGCCTGGGGTCTGGGAGCAATTGTAGTATTGATGGTTAAACGCAATTATATCTGGATTGCCACTATTGTATTGCTGTTTGGCTACTGGGCGCTTATGTATTTCTTCGGCGGTAGCGACCCGTACTCGCTCGAGGGTAACTTCGCCCGCCAGGTTGATATAAAAATCCTGGGTGAGAAGCATCTTTATGGCGGGTTTGGGGTTCCGTTTGATCCCGAGGGATTGCTGAGCACTATCCCTGCCGTGGCTACGGTGCTTCTCGGCTTCATGGCCGGGAACCTGATCAGCGGGATGGGAACATCGTGGAAAACCGTCGGCTGGCTTGCACTTACAGGGGCTGCCCTGATAGGAGCGGGGCTCTTGTGGGGACAGTATTTCCCGATCAACAAACCTATCTGGACCAGCTCATACGTTCTTTATGCAGGAGGTATCGGAATGATGATACTTGCTCTGTTGTTCATGATCGTTGACATATGGGGGCTTAAGGGGTGGACAGGCTTCTTCAATACCTTCGGAACCAATGCACTCTTCACCTACGTGCTTGCCGGAATATGGACAAAGACCATGCTTAGCATCAAAATAGGCGAAGCCACGCTTTATAACTGGATATTCACTCATATCTGCAGTCCGCTCTTTGAAAACCAGAAGCTGGCCAGCCTGCTGTTCGCAATAATGCAGGTTACTCTTATCTGGGCCTTCGGCTATATACTTTACCGCAAAAAGATTGTCATCCGGCTCTGAGATGGACATACGAACGATAGTTGAACAAGCCTTTCTGAAATGGAGAGGTACCGCGCCCGGGATAATAACACGACTGCCTCAGTCAGGGTCTGACAGGGTATATTTCAGGATGTTGTACGGTGATGAACATGTTATCGGAGCCTATAACCCCAGCCGTGAGGAGAACGATGCCTTCGTTGGTTTCTCAAATCATTTCAGGTCAAAGGGATTGCCAGTGCCTGAGATATACGTTTATTTTCCTGAAGACAAGGTCTATTTCCTTGAAGATCTCGGAGACTCCAATCTTTTTACATGGCTGGCACAACGAACTGATGAAGAACGGTTTAACCATGAGACAGAGGCACTCTTCCTGACTGTCGCTTCTGACCTCGTACGTATTCAGACTGAAGGGATCAGGGGACTTGACCTTTCATTGTGTTATCCGCACCGCAGCTTTGACAGGCAGAGCATGGTCTGGGACATGAATTATTACAAGTACATGTTCCTGAAACTCATTGGCGCACCATTCAATGAGATCAGGCTTGAGCGCGATTTTGAGGCGCTTACCCAGTTTCTGCTTGATGCCGGGCAGGAATATTTCCTCTTCCGCGATTTCCAGACAGCGAATATTATGATAAGGGATGGCAAGCCATGGTATATTGACTACCAGGGAGGCAGGCTCGGAGCGCCACAGTATGACATTGCCTCACTGGTCTATGACGCCAAGGCATATATTCCCGCCGGTATCAGGAATAAGACACTTGAGCGCCACCTTGATCTCTTTGCTGCTGCAACCGGCAAGCCCAGGGAGTCACTTTCAAAATATTCCGTTGCTTTTACACTGATAAGACTTATGCAGGCCCTCGGCGCCTTTGGCTTCAGGGGGCTTCATGAGAATAAACCTACATTCACCGAAAGCATTGTCCCTGCCGTTGAACTGATGAACGAACTTCTGGCCGGAGACCAGGTACAGATTGATCTTCCGGAACTGAAAAAAGCCAGCGAGGCTGTTCCGCTGCAGAGAAAATACCGTATCCTTTCTCACTACAAGGAGTTGGTGAAAATAAATATCGAGAGCTTCTCGTATGTCAAAGGGAAAACGCTTAGCTATGATACAGGCAGTGGCTTTGTATTTGATTGTCGCGGACTTCGCAATCCGGTTCTTGAATCAGATCTCAGGGACCTTACCGGGCTTGATCCTGAGGTGATCGAGTTCTTCGGCAATGATGACGAGGCTGTCGCCTTTGTAAGTGACTGCTCCAATATCATTCGCAATACCTTGCCTATGTTGAGAAGAAAAGGCATCCTTGAGATAAATATAGGTTTTGGCTGCGTGGGCGGAATACATCGTTCAGTATGGTGCGCCACAAGGGTTGCATCAATGCTTTCGGCCATGCCGGGAGCAGCAGTTACGGTTAACCATTCCGGGCTGGACTTATGAAAGCCATGATCTTCGCAGCAGGTCTCGGCACACGACTGGGTGAGCTGAGCAGGGAGAAACCAAAAGCCCTTGTGGATGTAAACGGCAAGACAGCTTTGCGTCTGGCAGCCGGGAAACTTACCGGTGCAGGTTTTGATGACCTGATCGTTAACATACATCATCATCCTGCTTTGATGATGGAGGAGATAGAGAAACTCCGAAGTGACGGTTTTCGGATCACTGTCTCGGACGAGACAGATGAGCTCCTGGACACCGGTGGAGGTCTTGTAAAAGCACGTCGCTTCTTCACCGACAAACCATTCATCTGCTATAATGTTGATATATTTACCGACCTGGATATCAGCGATATGTATCAGCAGCACCTTTCTTCTGGAGCGCTGGCTACACTGGCTGTCAGGCACCGGCCGGGGAACAGGTTTTATCTCGTCGATAAAACAGGCAGAGTACGCGGATGGCGAAACGTTGCGACAAAAGAAGAAATAATAACTGTAAATAGCAGCAAAGGACTGGAAGAGATAGCTTTCTCAGGCATACATGTTCTCTCTCCTGAAGTATTTGATAAGATGCCTGCCGGAATATACACTATGACATCACTTTACCTGACTCTGGCAGGTACAAACAGAATAATGACCTATCGCCACGATGAAGGTTACTGGTTTGACTGTGGCACTCCGTCCAATCTTGAAAAAATAAGGCATTACCTCAGCATTAAAGACTGAGATCAGTTCTTCCAGAAAGACCTGGTGAACAGAGCCATTATGGTAAAGACCTCGAGACGTCCGATAATCATTTCAAGTGTCATCGTGACAATGGCAACATCATTGAAGTGCGCATAATTTCCCATGTTGCCTGAGGCTCCAAGGCCAGGCCCCACGTTTGACATCGCCGAAACGCTTGCACCGGCAGCTTCAAGAATTGGAATACCGCTTATTGCCATTATCATGGCACCGATGAGAAAGATCAGGATATAAATGAAGATGAACAGGAGCATCAGTATGTTTATATTGTCAGGCACAATCTTACCATTCAGCCTGATGGGTGATACTACATTCGGATGACTCAATCTCAGAAACACACTTTTCATGTTTTTTAGTGCCAGGAGATGACGCGCCATTTTTATTCCGCCGGTTGTAGAGCCGGTACATCCTCCGGCAAACAGTAAAAGGAACATGAATGACCATCCTACCGCCGGCCATGCCATATAATCAGTGGTGGCAAAACCTGTTGTCGTGATTTGTGCTATAGCCTGGAAGAACGAGTGACGGAAAGATGTGCTGAAATCCCGGTCAGTGGAAATATAAAGTGTCAGAGTAATGAAAACTATGGCTCCGGTGACGAAGAAAAAGTAAAACCAGAGTTCTTCATTGTTTCTTATTTTTCTGAAATCTCTTTTGATCAGCAGATAATAAACAACGAAGTTGGTGGCTGCCAGAAACATGAATACTGCCACAATGTATTGCAGGAATGGTGAAAAGTCTGCAAGGCTGTTGTTTCGTATGGAAAATCCACCTGTGGCGACTGTGCCGAAAGTGATGCAGATACTCTCAAAAAGTTCCAGTCCGCCTGTCAGAAGTAAGATCACCTCGAGTACACTGATGAAAAGATAGATCATCAGAAAAGTATAGGCGACTGACTTGGTCCTTGGGAGTATCTTCTGTTTGACTGATGATTCAAGGGAAAAAAGGTTATAACCGCCTATTTTCAATGTAGGCAGGATAATTATGACCAGGAGGATTATACCCAGACCGCCGATCCAGTGCGTGAGACTTCTCCAGAAAAGTATGGATCTGGGGATACTTTCGACTTCAGGAAGTATCGAGGCTCCGGTTGTGGTGAACCCGCTTGTCGATTCAAACCATGCATCAGGGAAGTTCGTAATGATGCCACTGAAAAAATAAGGCAATGCACCGCATATTGTAATGATTATCCAGGCCAGTGTGACGCTCAGGTATCCTTCCTTGGCGCTGACCCTTTGTTGCAGGGGGCTTTTAAGGATAAAATAAAGCAAAAGGCCGGGTACCAGGGTCATTAATGCAGGGTAGACGAACGGAAAAACAAACTCCGAAAATATCAGAGCTACGGGGATGCAGAGGCAAAAGAAGGAACCAATAATAATCAGTATAAGGCCGGCTAAATCGAAAAGCGATTTCAGATTAATATTAGTCATGACAAGACCGGCTTGATGAATGAGATTACATCCACTTCTTTCTTCTCAGGAAAAGCACTCCCATTATGGCCAGGATAACAGAACCACCAAGTATTAAAAAGAAAGCGCTCATGTTGTTTTCAAGCCTGTTTGGGATATTCATGCCGAATATACTGGCGATGAGCGTAGGGATCATTAATAATATTGTGATTATGGTGAGAGACTTCATTACAATGTTTAGATTGTTTGAGATGACTGAAGCAAAAGCATCCATCATGCCGCTCTGAATATCGCTGTAAATTTTTGCCATCTCAATAGCCTGCCTGTTCTCAATGGTGGCCTCGTCTAGCAGATCAGAGGAAAACTCGTAGTCGCGTATCCACTTTGAGTTCTTCAGCTTGAGCATCATCATCTCATTCGATCTGAGTGATGTTGTGAAATAGACAAGGCACTTCTCCATCTTCAGAAGCCTGTGCAACTCCTGGTTGCGTGTTGATTTTTCCAGGTCTTGTTCTATCATGCCGGTCTGGTTGTTTATCTGCTTCAGATACCTGTGGTAGAACATCGTGGTCCTTAGGAAGAGATGAAGGATCAGATCGATCTTGTTCTCAATCGTTATTCCCTTTCCGCTCCGGCTGAAAAAATCGTCAAGCACCTCATTGTTCCTGTGACAGATGATCACAAGGTTATCTTTCTCCAGCACTATTCCGAGGGGTATGGTTGTGAACGGAAAACCGTTTGACTGGTTCTGATAGGGAATACGATAAATCATCAGCAGGATATCGTCCTCGATCTCCATCCTCGACCTCTCGTCAACGTCAAGTATATCAGCAAGAAAATCATCAGGCACCCTGAGAGTGGATTTAAGTATTCCTATTTCCGAAGGAGTAGGATCGGTGACGTTGACAATGCAGCCCTTTTCAAAAGTGTTTAATGGAAGGAGACCGTTCGGGATCATCTGCCAGTAAGTAATCATTATAATACCTCCTCTTTTTAGTTCCACGGAGGTACCTGTCGCCAGATTACCTCAGCAGAAAGAATTTAAAATAGCAGCTCGCGTGATAATCGTCCATAAAAGACAACAAAATTGATATGCCGCAAAAATATAACTTTTAATAGATACCGCATCGGAGGTCAGAAAAAAATGTCTTAAAAAAATTAACTTTGCGTATAAACATTAAACAGGAGAGATGGGAAAAGTGTTAGTTATAGGCGCGGGAGGCGTTGGAACAGTGGTTGTCAATACGATGGCACGACTGCCTGAAGTTTTTGGGGAGATCTTGCTGGCAAGCCGCACCAAATCAAAGTGTGACACCATTGCTGAGCGCATCGGGAACAACAGGGTGCAGACAGCGCAGGTCGATGCTGACAATGTGCCGGAACTGACCAGTCTCATCAGATCATTCAAACCTGATCTGGTCGTCAATGTTGCCCTGCCTTACCAGGACCTGCATATAATGGATGCATGTCTTGCAGCGGGGGTTGCCTATCTTGATACAGCAAACTATGAGCCGCCCGAAGAAGCCAGGTACGCATATTCATGGCAATGGGCATATAATGAACGTTTCCGTGAAGCGGGACTGACGGCCATCCTTGGCTGCGGTTTTGACCCCGGAGTAACCAGCGTCTTTACTGCCCATGCTGCCAAACATCACTTCAGCGAGATACATTATCTTGATATAGTAGACTGTAATGCCGGCGATCACGGAAAGCCTTTCGCTACCAACTTCAATCCTGAGATCAACATCCGTGAAGTGACCCAAAAAGGCAAATATTGGGATGATGGCAAATGGGTGACGACAGAGCCTCACGAGATACACAAACCTCTTACATACCCGGGGATAGGCCCCAGGGAATCTTACCTTATCTATCATGAGGAACTGGAGTCGCTCGTTAAAAACTTCCCATCTATAAGACGTGCCCGTTTCTGGATGACCTTCGGTCAGGAATACCTGACTCACCTGAGGGTCATACAGAATATCGGTATGGCCCGGATAGACCCGGTGATGTATAACGGTGTAGAAATAATCCCCATTCAGTTCCTTAAGGCTGTGCTGCCCAACCCAGGGGATCTCGGAGAGAACTATAAAGGCTGGACCTCAATCGGCTGCCGCATAAAAGGCATAACAAAGGAGGGCACGGAAAGGACATACTATATCTGGAACAATTGCAGTCACGAAGATGCATACAGGGAGACCGGTACGCAGGCAGTGAGCTTTACAACGGGAGTGCCTGCAGCCATAGGCGCCATGATGTACATAAAAGGACTATGGAAGAACCCGGGTGTGTGGAACGTGGAGCAGTTTGACCCTGACCCGTTCATGGCTGAACTCAATAAACTCGGACTGCCGTGGCACGAGAAATTCGACATTGATCTCGAGTTGTGATATGATTGATTACCGGAAAATTCCGTCACCATGCTATGTTATCGACGAGGAGCGGCTCCGCCGCAACCTGGAGCTGATAAAAAATGTGTCAGAGGCTTCGGGAGCTGAGATAATCCTTGCTTTCAAGGGTTTTGCCATGTGGTCAGTTTTTCCGATTGTACGCGAATATGTCTCAGGGGCCGCGGCAAGCTCCATCCATGAAGCCAGGCTCTGCTTTGAGGAGATGGGGGTGCCGGCACATACATACGCCCCTGCTTTCCGCAGTGAAGAGTTCGGTATGATATTGCGATACAGCTCGCATGTCACTTTCAACTCGCTCGCGCAGTATGAGAAATTCGCACCCGTTCTGAAACGGGAGGGAAAACATGTCTCTGCCGGTCTGCGGATAAACCCACAGTATTCAGAGATAGCACAAGGAATTTACAATCCGTGTTCACCCGGTTCACGTCTGGGTGTGACTGCCGCCGAACTGGAACAGGGATTACCGGAAGGAGTGGAGGGACTACATTTTCATGTGCTCTTTGAATCTGATTCATTTGTTCTTGAGAAAGTCCTGGAAGTGATTGAAACTAAATTCGGGCACCTGTTGCCCGGGCTCAAGTGGCTGAATATGGGGGGCGGGCACCTGATGACACGAAAGGGCTATGACACGGAACACCTGATTAACCTGCTGCGCAGGTTCAGGGAAAAACACGGCGTACATATCATCCTTGAACCCGGGAGTGCCTTTGCCTGGGAGACAGGTGAGCTGGTGGCCACCGTAGAGGATATCGTGGTGCGTGACGGGATCAGTACCGCTATCCTTGACGTCTCGTTCACCGCTCACATGCCTGACTGTCTTGAAATGCCCTATAAACCTGTTATAATGGGTGCTTTTGAACCTGCAGAAGGGAAGCCAACCTACCGCATGGGAGGCAACTCGTGCCTTTCAGGTGATTTCATGGGCGACTGGTCTTTTCACCGTGAGCTGGAGAGAGGCGACAGGATAGTCTTCTGGGACATGATCCATTACACCATGGTAAAGACAACCACCTTCAACGGCGTGCCTCACCCTTCTATAGGCATCTGGACCACGGATCAGAAATTCAGGCTCGTCAGGGAGTTCGGATATGAGGATTACCGTGACAGGTTATCCTGACAGCTTAACGGACCCTGTGCAAAAAAAAAGCGGATTTCTCCGCTTGTTTTCTTATCATGTACCAGAGCTTCCGCCTAAAAGGCATAACCGATAGCCAGGGTTGCGCTCGGTAGAAATCCGCTATCTACCGTAAGGTTAGCCTCATCGCTATTTACAAATGTATACATCGGCCCGATACCGAGATCCAGGACAAAACCGCTTTCCCATACCCACTGATAGCCTATCTCGGCTCCGATGCCAAGGGTGGTTCCACTGACCGCATCGTTGTTATCGTCATAAACGCTGCCAAATGAAAATGCTGCCTGGGGATTGACGTAAAATCCTGCCGGCACGGGCTTTTTAGCGTGGGTGATATAATAACGATAACCAAGACCTACCCCTCCCAGGTTCACCTTTACTCCTAACAACCTGTACATATACTGTCCTCTGAATAAGATGGAGGAACTCGTACCCAATACCCTCTCATAAGTGGCATTGAAGTTGCCGAACGCTAACCCCAGGGGGTTGGTTTTGATTACATTGCCCTGTGCATGCAGGCCAAGGGCAAAAACAAAAAAAGCCAGTGAAATGATTAGTTTTTTCATGAGCACTAATTATTAGGTTATAAGTAATAACAAATATAGGTTAAACATATATTATTAAAAAAAGTTTCTGTTAGTCTTAAAAAAGCCAGTTAAGATCTGAAGTGCGTGTACCGGCCATCGCAGTTACGGTGCACATCTGGCCTGACCATGCTGCTATCTTCGGCCGGTCCATCGCATATTCTCATTCATGGATTGCACCTGACCCCAGCAGCTCGTCGCCGTCATACCAGGCTGCAAACTGGCCCGGTGTGATGCCACGCTGTTGTTTGTCGAAGATGACATAGTAACCATCCTCCCGGGCGAAGAGACGCACCCGCTGCAAAGGCTGACGGTACCTGATTCTGACGAGGTAATTACGGACCTCACCCATGCTCATGGCCAGGTCAGATCTTATCCAGTGCACTTCTGATGCCCTGATTAACAGGCCTTTGCGGTGAAGTCCGCTGTGCGACTGTCCCTCGCCAACATATACAATATTACTATCGGTATCTGTGCTGAGGACAAAGAGCGGCTCTTTGTACCCTCCGAGATTCAGTCCCTTACGCTGGCCGACGGTGTAGAAATGCGCCCCGTTATGTTTACCTGCAGTCTGACCGTCGCCCGGATCCATCCTATGCGGAGCAGCCATGTCAGCCAGCACGGAGGCCGGTGTGTCTTCCCCTGGAAGGCCATCGGGCCACATCCTGAAAGAACGGTCCGGTGGTATGATGATAACTCTCCCTTTTTTTGCCTCAAGCTTCTGCTGGAGGAAGACTGGCAGGTCAACCTTGCCTACGAAGCAGATACCCTGCGAATCCTTGCGGTCAGCGGTCGCAAGTCCAAGTTCAACAGCTATCTTTCTTACCTCGGGCTTGGTCAGCACACCCAGCGGAAACAGAACGTTTTCAAGCTGTTTCTGGCTCACCTGGCACAGGAAATAACTCTGATCCTTGTTACGGTCTACGCCTGCCAGAAGTCTTGTGACGGGCCTGCCGGCGACATTGATCACCTCCGCGCGGCAGTAATGCCCTGTGGCTATACGATCAGCACCATCCTTCAGAGCTTCATGCACGAAAGAATCAAATTTTATCTCACGGTTGCAGAGTACATCAGGATTGGGAGTCCGGCCGCGCGCATACTCACTGAACATATAATCGACAACCCTTGTACGGTACTCGGCACTGAGATCTACCGTACGAAGCTTTATATGCAGCTTCTTTGCCACCATTTCAGCATAGGTGACGTCCTCGTCAAAGGGACAATCACCTTTCAGCAGGCCGCGGCTGTCGTGCCAGTTGATCATAAAGATCCCCTCAACCTCATAGCCCTGTTCCTTCAGGAGCCATGCGGCCACACTGGAGTCAACCCCTCCCGACAGACCAACAACGACCTTCTTTTTCACGCCCCAAAGGTAGCTCTTAACTCAATATGTTGAAAACTCCTTCATATACCGGATCAGATATGACTTATTTTTTATTATTTTTCAGGTTATGAGTGGTCCGGGTAAGTTATTGAGATACAGTGCATCGGCGGGGTCAGGCAAGACCCATGCTCTTACTGGCTTTTATCTTTCCCGCGTACTCACTGACCCGGGGGCCTACCGCCGCATCCTGGCGGTGACATTCACAAACAGTGCAGCTGCCGAGATGAAAAGCCGTATCCTCACACGACTCGGTACCCTGGGCTCCGATAAAGCCGGTGATGAACCTGAGAGGAGAGAGTTTGTCTCCTATCTGTGCAAGTACTTCCCCGATCTGTATCCTGATCCGGTGCAGGCTATGCTGACAGTCAGGAAGAACGCCCCCCTGGCACTGAAGAATATACTACAGGATTATTCCCGGTTCACCGTTGGCACTATAGATTCATTCTTCCAGAGAGTGATACGCGCCTTCGCACGTGAAATTGAAGTTCCCTCAGGTTATGAAATTGAGCTCGAACACGAAGGTCTTTTGTCAGATGCCGTCGACGGACTTCTGGCAGAGGTAGCCACAGACCCCAGGCTGAGGAGATGGATCTCATCATACGTTGCCTCACGACTCGATGATAACAAAGGCTGGGACGTGCGCCGCGAGATAATGGAGGTGGCTGAACTGATATTCGGCGAAAATTTCAGGCAGCTGAGTCCGGCCGATAAAAAAGCGATCAGCAATTATGAGATACTGAACGATTATACAGAAAAGATATTCAGAATAAAGAGAGGTTTTGAATCTGAACTCAGATCGCTGGCAGCAAAAGGCGTGACTATCTGTGAGAGTTGTGGCCTGACCCCTGACGACTTTCTTTCAAAAAGCAAGGGTGGTGTCGGTGATATGCTCAGGCGATATGCCGATGGCGTCGTAAAAGCCCCCAACAGCGCCTGGCAGAAAGCAGCAGGAGAAGACAAGTATTTATCTGCAGGTGCACCGCAGCATGTGGTAAAGGCTCTCCGGGAAGCACTGGGCAAAGGCCTTGGTGATGTCATTACTGCCATCTCATCGATGTTTGAAAAGAGGTACCCGCTCTACGTCTCTGCTGTTGTGCAGGTCAGAACCATTCATATCATGGGTATTCTGGGAGCAATCAGCGAAAGAGTACGCACCCTCGCACAGGATGAGAACATCTTCCTTCTTTCCGACTCCGGCGAATTGATAAACAAACTGATAGCCGATGACGATACTCCTTTTATCTATGAGA
Organism: uncultured Bacteroidales bacterium; assembly: GCA_963825165.1. Classification (GTDB taxonomy): domain Bacteria; phylum Bacteroidota; class Bacteroidia; order Bacteroidales; family VadinHA17; genus SR-FBR-E99. The sequence goes on from CAWGRY010000003.1 coordinate 96,343, forward strand.
AGATAGGAACGGCCTATGATCATTATGTGATAGACGAGTTCCAGGACACCTCACAGATACAATGGAATAATTTCAGGCCGCTTATCTCGGAAACCCTTGCACGCGGCAAGGACAACCTTGTGGTGGGTGACGTAAAGCAGGCTATCTACCGCTGGCGCAACAGCGACTGGCGCATTATTCATTCGGCAGTGAACAATACCTTTGGCGATGAGACGGTGAGGACAATACCCCTTAGCAATAACTACCGCAGCCGGAAAAACATCATTAAATTCAATAACCTGATGTTTGCCCCGACAGCAATCCCGGCCATTTGTGATTCGAGGCTGAACTTTGACAGACTTAAGATCAGTGATATATACAGCGGTTCAGTTCAGGAAGGAACCGACGGGAAACCGGGAGGTTTTGTAAAGGTATCACTGTACAGAAAATCAGAAGACGAAGGATGGAGAGACATGGTACTGAATGATATTCCCTCTATGGTTGAAGAGCTTCAGGATCATGGTTACAAGGCCAATGACATTATGTTCCTCTGTCGGACCAATGAAGAGGGCAAGAGCATTATCAGCACCATACTGGAATACAGTGCATCATGTCCGCCTGAGAAACTTACGAGGTACAACTTTGAAGTGACCTCGGGTGAATCACTTTACCTTGAACGCAATCCTGCAGTCACACTGCTGCTTTCCTGCCTGCGCTACCTTGTAGACCCGGCCAGCCGTTTAAACAGGAGCCTGATGGTCAGGTCATTCATACTGGCAACGGGCGGTAAAGAAGAACTGTTGTATGCTGCTGACAATAAGGTAATTACGAACAATCCATTGCCGGAAGGGTGGGAGGAGGCCCTTGTCAGGTTCAGGAACGCATCGTTGTTCAGCGCAACTGAAAACATGATCCGTTACTTCAGCCTTGGAAGTCACAGGGAGAATGTTGCCTACCTGAGCTCCTTCCAGGATCTTGTCCTGCAATATTCGGGCAGGTACAGCTCGGATATCTCCTCGTTTGTGTCATGGTGGGAGAGTGACGGTTATAAGAGCACGCTGGGTCAGTCGGACTGCCAGGAGGCGATGCGTGTTATGACCGTTCACAAGGCGAAGGGCCTGCAGAGCAGTGTGGTGATCATACCGTTTGTATCATGGGACTTTTCAAAGCGCGGTTACAGCCGTCCCCTGTTATGGGTCTCGGATGTGCCTGATGCTTTTGCCCCTATGCCGGTTGTGGTGCCTGAACTGACCAGCCGTCTTGATGATTCGCTCTTTGCTGACCAGGCAAAGATGGAGAAAGCGTCGGAGTGGCTTGACGGCGTTAATCTTCTTTATGTTGCTTTCACAAGGGCTATAGATGCATTATATATAATGGCTCCCGAGGTTGTGCGGATGCCTGCCGGCGGTGGCAATGCCTCAAGCCTGCTCAACGAGGCTCTGAAGAGGTTGCCTGATGATTTTACCTGGCATGAGAACGATGCAGTCAGGCATTTTGATTACGGTGAGCTTCCTGCGGCACCCGTTACCAGGGAGGAGGATGCCATGATAATGGAGGAGTATCTTGTCTCCGGGTTTCGCGGTACCATGAGGCTGAGGACAGGCGGCGCCCTCCCGCTCGACGAGATGAAGCTTGCCGAGCCCGGCGGAAGAGCATACGGCATCATGATGCATGAGCTGCTGAGCAGGGTGACTACCACTGCTGATATTGACAGTGCAACAGGTCATGTATGTGATGCCGGACTACTTCCCCTTTCACAGAAAGACCTGATATCATCAAGAGTACGTTTGATGCTGTCCTCGGGCAAGGTAGGAGAATGGTTCGACGGCTCTTCCGCCGTGAAGACTGAGGCCACCATCATACTGCCCTCGGGCGCCGCCCGCCGGCCTGACAGGGTGATGATGAAAGACAAAAGTATCACCGTGGTGGACTATAAATTCGGAGAGCTGTCTGACCGTCACCGGCGCCAGGCTGCAGAATACCGTGGATTGCTGCGGCAGATGGGATATGAGAATGTCAGCTCATGGCTGTGGTATGTCGAAAAGGATATTATCGAAGAGGTATGACAGTAAAGGAAACATACACCAGGGAGACGAAAAGAAGATATAATTCGTACGCCGACTGGTTCAATACACTCTTCGGGAAGAGGGTCCAGAAGGTGAGCATCAATGCCGGCTTCACCTGCCCCAACCGCGACGGCACGCTGGGTTCAGGGGGTTGCACTTACTGCAATAATGAAGCTTTCATACCCGCCTATTGCACTCATGACATCAGTGTGACCGGACAGATAGAAAGAGGTATCGCGTTCCATCGCAAGCGGTACCGGCGTGCTGAAAACTTCCTGGCTTATTTCCAGGCCTATACAAATACCTATGCTGCCATTGATCGGCTGAAGGCCTTATATGATGAGGCCCTGAGCTATCCGGGTGTCCTGGGAATCGTCATTGGCACAAGACCTGACTGTATCAGCAGTGATATGCTCGATTATCTTGCTGAGTTGTCACGCGATTATTTCGTAATCATTGAGTACGGGATCGAGTCAACCAATGATGATATACTCAGGCATATAAACAGGGGTCACGACTTTGCATCAGCAGTCAGGGCAGTGACTGAGACGGCTGAGAAAGGCATTTACACTGGTGCCCATCTTATCTTCGGCCTCCCCGGGGAGAGCCGTGCACAGATTATTGACAGCGCGGCAGCAATATCAGCCCTGCCGCTCAGCTCTCTCAAGATTCACCAGCTTCAGCTTGTCAGGGGAACGCTGATGGCCGAAGAGTACAGGAATAGTCCGGAACGTTTTGATCTTTATACACTTGAAGAATACCTCGAGCTTGTCGTTGCATTCTGCGAGAGACTAAGTCCTTCGCTGATGATAGAACGGATAAGCGGTGAAGCTCCGCCCGGGCTGCTTGACGATCCCCGTGACTGGGATAAGCGCAGTAATGAGATCTTCAGCCTCTTCGAAGCATTGCTTGAGAGCAAGGATACATGGCAGGGAAGGCTGTACAAAAAATAAGGGACGATGGATTTCCTCGGGAAAGTAGCATACAGTCTCCGTGAGAACCACGGTAATGAAATGGACAGGCAGATAGTTGTTCTGCCCAGCCGCAGGGCGGGTCTTTATCTGTCACGGTTCCTTGCGCAGCTGAGCGATAAGCCTCAGTGGTCGCCAATGATGCTTACTGTTAACGAGTTGTTCCATTCATTTACTGATCTCAGGCCGGCAGATACCGAGACCCAGATCTTTGAGCTGTACAGTATTTATAAACAGAGGTTCACAGGTGAGATGAGCTTTGATGACTTCTGGTCATGGGGGGAAGTCATTATCAGTGACTTTAATGATATTGACCTTTACCTGGCCGATGCAGAAAAGCTCTATACAAATATTTCCGACCTGAAGGAGATAAACTCAGAATTCGGCGGGTTGACTGACGAGCAGACTGAAATTATAAGAGGCTTCTGGACATCATTCAATCCCGGTTCATTTGAGGACAGCAACGCCAGGTCGAAGTTTCAGTCAGTATGGCAAAAGCTTGCACCACTCTATAATGACTTCAATGCCTCAATGAAGAAACGCGGTCAGGCAGGTGAGGGCATGCTCTGCCGTGATGTGGCAGACAAGGCGATGAAGGGCAGCCTGTATGTGAAGGAAGGTTTTACCTGGCATATCGCCGGTCTTAATGCCCTGAACAACTGCGAGAAAGTTCTGTTTAAATACCTGAAAAGCAAAGGCCAGGCGAAGTTCTACTGGGATGATGCTCATTTCTTCATGGATGTCAGTGATCATAAGGCCGCCGTCTTCATGAAAGAAAACCTGAGGATGTTCGGCAACGAACCCGGAAAGAGCAACAATGATACTACCCCTTCACCGGGCGGACGATGGACTGTTATTGACACGCCTTCTGATACAGCCCAGGCCAGGATGCTGGGTCAGATCATTGAAGGAGCGGGTCTTGATGCATCAGCCGATCTCACAGACACTGCAATCATCCTGGCCGACGAAAAACTGCTGCTGCCGGTGCTGACTTCCCTTCCGCAGTCGATAGAGGAGGTAAATGTGACCATGGGCCATCCTTTCCGCTTCACATCACTCTATTCTTTTCTTAAGCAGCTCATGGCCCTTATCCGTTCAGCAAGGACAGACAACGGTAAAACCTCTTTCAGAAGCGAGGAGGTGATCACTCTGCTGAGACATCAGTACTTTGTCCTCCTCTCCGGTAATGAAGGAGAGAAAGTCGTTGCAGAGATCATATCAGGGAATATGATCCGGGTCGATAAGGATTTTCTTATCTCGCGCCTTCCTCTGAAGAAACTCTTTTCGGTCCCTGCCGACGGCGCTGCTCTGCCTGATCATCTCGTTTCGGTCATGGAGATGATCGAGGCCGCCACCTTTGAGACGCCGGATAATGGCAAGGGGATGAGCATCGACCGCGAGTACCTCAGAATGGCAATGTCCTCGACAGGCATGCTGGCCAACCTGATGCACTCGTATAATCTTGACCTCAAAACAGATACCTGTATACGATTTCTTGACAGGGTATTCAGGAAGCTTAAGGTGCCCTTCTCCGGTGAGCCGCTGAAAGGCATACAGGTCATGGGAGTGCTTGAGACACGTGCCCTCGAGTTCAGTAATGTCATTTTCCTTTCACTTAACGAGGGCATCTTTCCCGGAATATCTTATGACAACACATTTATTCCTTACAATATCAGGAGGGCGTTTGGCCTCCCTACTGTGAATGAGCACGAATCAATTTATTCATATCACTTTTTCAGACTTCTCATGAAGCCGGTGCAGGGATGGTTCCTGTACAATTCCACGGCACAGGGGCTGGTATCGGGCGAAATGAGTCGCTATCTCGTACAGATGAAGTTCAGCCCTCAGTTCTCCCCTGTGTTCCGGACAGTGCATATCACTGTCGGCCGCAGCAGGATGATAGCTGAAAGACTTACCAGGCAGAAAGAGCATAACAGGGTGCTGTCAGAGCTGTATGCCGCCGGCGGGGAGGGCAGGAAATATCTTTCGCCAAGCGCAATAAACACCTGGGTCAACTGCCGTATGCGCTTCTATTACAAGTATGTATGTGACATCCCGGAGGAAGAGAAGCTTGAGAAAGACATTGACCAGCGCCGGTTCGGCAACATACTTCACACAGCGCTGCAGAGGCTTTACGAGCCATTTAAAGGAACAAAAAGCCCGGGCTCAGGGATCAGGACTATGGCTGCAGACAATGAACTGATCAGGAATACGATCATTTCTACGGCATCGGATGAGATGAGGTGGGATATCGACACATTAATGGCCGGCAAAGGTGTTATTATCATCGATGTGCTTGAGCGGTACGTAACTGACCTGCTTAAATATGACTGTGAAATACCAGACCTTGCGCTTCTGAACCTGGAGGAAAATTTCACGGGGATACAGAGTGTCTCCTCCGGGCCGCAAAATATCATGGTCCGGTTAGGAGGAAGAGCCGACAGGGTCGATGCCACAGGCGGTGCGGTAAGAGTCGTAGACTATAAGACAGGCGCCTTTAAAAAAGATGCCATAAATCCTGATGACCTGTTCGATGAGGAGAAGGAAAAAAGAAATGATGCACTGTTGCAGGCTATGCTTTATTGCCACCTGATCCGAGGAAGCTACCCGGGCAAGCTGGTACTACCGGCAGTCTACTGGGTGCAGCAGATATCATCGGAAGGTTTTTCACCCTATGCCAATGTAGAAGGTCTCGACGGTCCCGGCGCTGACGCCTCTGCCTGGAATGAGGTTATGAGAAAGTTCGGGGAAGGACTCTCTGCGACGGTAAACCGTATTTTTTCGGACAGTGAGGATTTTGTCATGACATCCTTCGGGCAGAGGTGCACATGGTGCCCTTACAGGACATTATGCAGGAGATAGTGAGGGAAATGCCACTGGATTACTTTTCCATTTGACGCTGCAGCGCTGCCATACGTATGGCGGTGACGGCAGACTCGATGCCTTTGTTGCCGTGTTTGCCGCCTGCTCTTTCAAGAGCCTGCAGGTGGTTTCCCGTTGTCAGCACGCCAAAGACGAATGGAATATTATATTCCAGATTGAGTTGTGTGAGGCCCTGGGTCACACCCTGGCATATATAAGTGAAATGGGGTGTCTCGCCCTGCACCACGCAGCCCAGGCAGATGACCCCGTCAAGATCGTCATACTCGGCAAGCCACTGTGCTCCAAGCGTGATTTCAAAAGTGCCTGGGACATGCCTTACAACAATGTCTTCTCCGGTTACACCATGCCGTCTCAGGGTAGCCTCAGCACCGGCAAGCAGCGCGTGAGTGACCTCTGGGTTCCAGTCGGCCACCACAATGCCAAATCTCATCCCTGTGGCATCAGGGACCTTTGACGGGTCATAGTCTGAAAGATTCCGGGTTCCCAATGCTTAGTCTATTTGCAGTTTCACTCTTGCAATATACTTGTCAATGCTCCTTCCCTCGTTGCTTTCAACGTATTCATCACGGATCCTTTCATAGAGCTTAAGAGCCTCGGCATATTTAGCTTCAGTTTCGTAAATAATGCCGGCCTTCATCAGGTAAATAGGGGTGTGGAAGGAATTGTCTGCCAGGTCTGCAGCCTCGAGATAATATCTGACGCCCTCTTCCTTGTCTCCCAGCTCAACATTGGCATCGCCAATAAGTCCTTTAGCTTCAGGAGTAAGGATCTCATCCTTCAGCGTGTATTTATTCAGGTAACCGATTGCTTCTTCAAACTGACCGAGGTGCATGAGGCATACTCCGGCATAAAAGTTAGCCAGCTTGCCTGATTTGGTCAACTTATACTGGTCAGCTATGTCAATGAAACCCAGGTTATTGCCATCGCCATTCAGCGCCAGCTTAAGTGAATCCTGTGCAAAAAACTTCTCTGCCATGAACATCTGGCTTTGTGCTTCCTCATTCTTCTTCCCGGTATACATCTTCACCATCCAGAAGAGGCCCACAACGACAACAACTCCTATGAGTGTGTACAGAAGGGGTTTATAATTTTGTTCAAGGAACTGTTCGGTTTTGGTCAGTGTCTGTTCAACATTCTCAATTGCTTTTCCGGTCTCTTTTTTCTTGCTCATATCAAAGTTCTCTGTTACAGGTCAAAAAATAACTTCGCAAAAGTAGTATTTCTCGTCTGATTCTGCAATAAAGCGATAAAAAAATACTGCCGTCATAAGCTCCGCTTCTTAATCTTCCGCGGGGTTGTAACAGCCGTTTCTTTTTCTAACTTTGAAACTTTGTTATCCGAATTAGGAAGATGCATCTTGCCAGAATAGAGCTCACCAACTTCAAGAACTATGAAGAGGTGTCACTTGATTTTTCACCCGGGTTCAACTGTTTTGTGGGAAATAACGGAGTCGGGAAGACAAATATTCTCGACGCGGTGCATTACCTGTCTCTGACCAAGAGTTACTTCAATAATTCTGACACTCTCAGCATCAGGTACGGAGAAGATTACTTCATCCTGAAAGGCATGTTCGAGAAGGATGGCAGTGAGGATGAGCTTTTCTGCGCCTTTCAGAAGCAGAAGCAGAAGGTATTTAAGCTAAACGGAAAGGAATATCCCAGGATGTCTGATCATGTGGGCAGATACCCCGTGGTAATGCTTTCACCTGCCGACAGCACGCTCATCACGGGCGGGAGCGAGGAGAGACGACGGTTCCTTAATATGATCATCAGCCAGTACGACCCTGTTTACCTTGAGGCGCACATGCGCTACAACAAGGCACTCATGCAGCGTAACAGGGTCATCAGGGAGGGCGGGCCTGACACCGAAAGCATGCTCGAGATCTATGATGAGCAGATGGTGCCTGAGGCGGAGATTATCTTCAGGGCCCGGCAGACACTTACTGAAAATCTTACACCTCTCTTTTCATCGTACTATGAAAAGATCTCGGGAAGAGCAGAACAGGTGAGCATAAGATACCGGTCGCACCTCGGAGGAGAAGACTATATCTCTCAGCTTTCCTCATCACGTGGCAGGGATCATGCGATGCAATTCACCACCCTGGGCATACACCGTGACGACCTGGTCTTTGAGATCGACGGCCATCCTGCAAAGACTACTGCAAGCCAGGGCCAGCAGAAGTCGTTTATCGTCGCACTGAAGCTGGCAAAATTCAGACTGATAAGCAGGATGAACGGTTTTGCCCCGGCACTGCTGCTTGATGATATCTTTGACAAGTTTGACCAGAGCAGGGTGGAAGAGATCATAAGACTGGTGGGGTCAGGTGAGTTCGGACAGGTATTCATCACCGACACTCAGCAGGAGCGCATTCACCGCATCCTCGATAACTCGGGGGTTGATTTCAGATTGTACCGTATCGGTCGCAGCGGGATTGAAGAAGAGATATCAAACGGCAGCAAAGTGAGCAATGAGGCGGAATAAAACCATAACTCTGAAGGAAGCCCTGGAAGATCTGATAAGGGAATACCATCTTGAACCCAAACTGAAGGAAGCATCAGTAATAAAAATCTGGGAGGGCGTCACCGGGAAAGCTATTACGGCACGCACAAAAAGAGTCTTTGTGAAAGAAGGAGTGCTTCATATTTACCTCTCTTCCGCTGTCGTGAAGAACGAGCTGATGATGCTGCGGGAATCACTGCGCAGCCAGATAAACAGCAAGGCAGGGGAAGAGGTCATCAGGGAAATAATGGTCCACTGATCAGGAAACAGAATAATCACCTCCGGATATCCTTATTGTCCGGTTGTGGCCGCGGGTAGTCACAAAAATGTAATCTTTACCGCCATAACCAAGCACTGCTCTGCCATTGTCAAGTGTAACAGAGATCACGGCAGCCGGATCATTGTGAATAATGGCATCGGCCATCAGGAAGGCTTTCTCAGCTCCGTCACCACGCCCGAAATTCCACACCTCATCGGGCTGTGCCATCCTGCCGTCATCATATATCGATTTGTTTTTCAGGTTATTGACGATGTCATAGATTGCATCAGGCGATTTGCCGGCCATGTGGGAATGACATACCGGATTACGCTCTATAGCCGCCTTAATAAAAGGCCTCCAGTCAGTGAAAGCCATATCACGGTAAGCATATAATGTAAGCAACGCCATTTCTGAGCTGCCTGCCAGCGCCCTGACTTTCCTGATTATATCTTCCCTGCTGTCAGCAATTCTGATATCGGGATAAACCTCCTGCACAAAATCCTTGTCGGGTGAGGGAAGCGCCGGTTCTGTGACAGTGAACTCCCTGATGTCAGTGAACATTTTGCTGACGCAGTCAGTATGCTCCGTGATGAAAGTATTCAAAAACCCGGTTTCAATTACCTTAAGACCAGAATCCTTATGCTTCCTCAGGAAATTCTCTACTTCATTAAGCATGATCTTTCCGGGGACAGGGTCAGGAAAGAATTCCTCTCCGTCTACTTCATCAAGAAGCTTGTCACGGGTTTCCTCATTGACACTCCATTTCGATGAGTGCTCATATTCGTAAAGTTTCTCGAGAGGGATGTAACAGCTGCCTCCTGGCAGCTTATGATGGTACTGAAACAGGCATTTATATACTGATTTGAATCTCAGGAAATTAATAAAAACAGCAGGAGTGAGGTGCGTGCTGACAAAGTTATTCAACTTGTCAGTAAAGTTCAGGTAATCACTTTTGCTGATGGTAGCCTTTTTATAAACTGTGTGGATGTATCCGGTAATGTGTGACACTATTGTCACTTTTTCGTTCTCGAGTGCCCTTCTTGCCTTCTCGGAGAGTGAGGTGCCGTTGAACCACATGTTTTTGGTCAGGATGCGCCTGTTATTTGTCAGCAGTCCGTCCTTTTCATTTATATAATTCTGAGAGTGAAGCGGTGTAGCCATCATAAAGATTTTCTCCAGAGGTATCTCACCGACAACAAACATTGCTGCTGCATAGATGGCTGCGAGGCTCACACATTCACCTGCGCCGGTTGTGAAATGTTGCTTGTACCTGAAGGCTGTCATCGCCTCGACTGTCTCCGTCTTCCAGTATGGTATTACAGAGGAATCATATTTGTCAAGGCCGAAGTGCCTGCGTATGTCGATGCTGAAGTAATACTTGTCGCCTTCATAACCGAAAAGAGCATTGGATTGCTTTAGCACTTCCATGTCAAAGAAATCGCTGAACCGCGCTGTTTCCTTTTCCTTTTCAGTCAGACCCCAGGTTTCAAGGTCGAGATTAAAAACATAATTATCAATTATGTACTGCTTGATCCGGTTAGACTTGCTTATGAAATTCTTTTTATGCATATCCCTGAACCACGGATCATCACGCCATTTCCATAGTACGGGAGACATTATATCAGCGATCACAAGAGGGTAAAAAAGCTCGGGGAAAATAAAGATCTCCATATCGGAGAGCGTATAGGCTGAAGAGTATTTTTCGAGCGTTTTTTTATCGGTAAAGTCAGGAGTGATATGAGCGGTCATGTAATTTTCTTAGGAGAACAACAGTTTTAAAGTTTTGTTTTGACGCAGATGAGCTGATTTCAGAATACCTCTATTGCAGAGAAGAAGAAACTTGTCTCCCTGGCGGCATTCTCCGGTGAGTCGGAGCCGTGAACGGCATTCATCTGTACGCTGGTGGCAAATCTGGCCCTGACAGTACCTTTATCAGCCTTTGCAGGATCAGTGCTGCCTATAAGCGCCCGGAACTGCTCAACGGCATTCTCGTGTCTGAGTACCAGTACCACCACCGGACCCGATATCATGAACTCCACCAGATCATGGTAGAAGCTGCGTTCACGGTGTACGGCATAGAATTCTTCTGCCTGATGGCGGGTAATATGCACCATCCGCATTGCGGCAATCTCAAAACCTGCTTCGTTGATCATTGATAATATAGGTCCTGTATTGCCTGCTTTGACGGCATCAGGCTTGATGATTGAGAAAGTATAGTCGTTTATCATAATATAAGTGTTAAAGTAGCGTTGAATTATCCGGTTTCAATAACCTGGTTATTTTTCTTAACTTTGACGCCTTCAAAAAGAAGCAACGTGCAAGACTTCGGTAAATATACAAAAGAATTAAAAAAGCTTATTGATGAGGCAAATCATATTCTCCTGATCTGCCATATCAATCCTGACGGCGATGCCATAGGTGCACTGCTGGCAATGAGACGATGGATCCTGTCTCAGGGGAAAAATCCGGCAATGATCTCGCCCAATGCCCTCCAGAAATTTCTTCTGTGGATGAATGATGTTGATCTGGTAGTTGATTTCCATCATAACATGGAAGCCGGCACGAAGCTGATTAATGAGGCTGACCTAATAATAATGGTTGATTTCAATTCAACCTCGCGGATGGGTAAGGCTGAACAGCTTATTCTGGCCTCAAAGGCAAAGAAGGTGATGATTGACCATCATCCTGACCCGGGCAACTTCACTGATCTGAAAATCACTGATGTAAGCAGAAGCTCAACCTCAGAACTCATATATTTTCTGGTCAATGCCATGGAAGGAAGTGAGTTTGACGACAGTGATTTTATTACCGCGGTATATGTCGGGATCATCACTGACACAGGCAACTTTGAGCACGGATATTATACCGGCGACACCATGCGTACCGTTGGCCACCTTATTGACAAGGGAGTTGACAAAGAGAAGATCCATAATCACATATTCAGCAATTTCTCGCCTGACCGTATCAGGCTGAAAGGCTTTGCACTGCATTCACGCATGGTGGTGCATCCGGACCTGCATACCGCATATATCTGGCTGACCAAGGAAGACCTTCTGAGATTTAACCATGTGAAGGGCGATACTGAAGGATTTGCCAATGTGCTGCTTACCATGAAAGGGATAGTACTTTCAGTGCTCTTTATCGAGCGCACTGGATTTGTCAAGATGTCTCTCAGATCGAAGGGGAGCTTCAATGCAAACGTCCTTTCACGGCAATGCTTTAACGGTGGTGGCCATCGAAATGCAGCCGGGGGCGAGATGAAGGGAACAATACATGACGTGGTGCAGCACTTCGAAGATACCCTGCCTTCTTACAGGAAGCAACTTGATGACGCAGCCGCTGAGATGGCAAAATGAGGAAAGTAGCTCCCATATTATTTCTCCTTTTAATGACAGGCTGCCTGAATAAGCCTGACAGCAGGAGTCCCGCAAAACCTGCATCAGAGACAGATCTCATTGAACTCAACAGGTCACTTATCACAAATGACCGTGTCTTGATAACCGATTATATCAGCAAAAGCGACCTCAGCTTCAGGGAGACCGAAACGGGCCTGTGGTACAGCGTCGTTGAAAAAGGCGGGGGAGATACAATCAAGACAGGCGATGATGTATCATACTATTTTGAATGCAAACTGATTGACGGTAACCCTTGCTACAGCGGCTCCAATACACTCAGGGTGGGCTATGCCAGCGTGGAAAGGGGCGTCACTGAAGGACTTCAGCTTATGAAGCCGGGGAGTGACTATATCTTTATCATACCTCCTTACCTGGCACACGGACTGACAGGCGACGGGCGGAAGATCCCGGGAAGGTCGATATTGATCTACAGGATTAAAATAAAGGAAGTCATTTAGTTTGGAATGATTTTTGATGCAAGACGGCAAATGATCAGAACCACCATGAGAAATAAAATAAGTGCAGCAGTGCTTCTGGCACTCGCTGTTGTTGCTGTTTCATGTGACCCCGCGAAGAAGTACGAGGAGGAGGAAAAGAGCCTCATTGCCAGCTATATCGATGACAATAATATCACGGTTGCACCTGATTCGCACGGAATGTATTATGTAGAGGTCAATCCCGGTACCGGTGAAAAAATTCAGACAGGTGATTCCGTCGGAGTCTATTATACAGGCTATTACCTCAGCGGGAAAGTATTTGATACCAACACTGACAAGGCAACGCCTTTCAGGTTCAGGGTAGGAACGTACTATCTTATCGAAGGATGGTCAATCGGCCTTCCCTATATGAAACTGAACACCAAAGCCCGGCTGCTCATGCCTTCTTCCATTGCATACGGCACTTCGGGATATGGCTATTATAATCAATACGGACAGTACATCACTGTGATCCCCGGATATACTCCACTGCTTTTTGAAATTGAAGTGGTGGAGCTGGTCAGAGCAGAGAAATAAAATAAATGCGCCGGATCAGGCGCATTTATTTTATCTGATGATGACCTGGTCACCGGTAAGGGTCACCTTTTTTATTGCCTCCAGATATGCGGCCCATGGTCCGCTTACAAAATCATCTATACGTGAATTTGCTTCCGTGAGTGCGGCCTCCGCTTCAGCCATGGTCATCTGTTCCTGCTGCGACAACTGCCCTCCGGCCATCATCAATACCCTGTAACCGTTAATCTGTGATATCAATCCGTCAGGACGACGGTCCAGAGCTTCTTCGAGCTTCGTAAATTCTTCTTTAACAGTGCTATAAGTAACAGAAGCAGCTTCTGCGAAGGAGGATGACATTTTAATCATCTCATCACTCTTCGCAAAGCTTTCCTTGATTTCCTTCAGGTTTTTCAGCTTCGCGTTGAGCGCATTGACACGCTCACCAAATGCTTCTGCTTCGGCTATGTTTTTTCTCATTCCCTCAAAGTCCTGCCCGGTCATTCTCGGATCTGGTCTGACTGTAACCGCGGTCTCGGCTGTGATGTCGCCTCTTTTCAGGATGACGTTATAAGTGCCGGGCAGGACAACACCCCTGAAATTCCTGGAGTACCTTCCTCTGGTGTCTCTCGGCGGTTCAGTTATCTGTGTTGCCTGCGGCAGCGGATTGCGGTCAAAGCCCCATGTATAACGGTTAAATCCTTTCACTGCATCAATCTCCTGTGACCTGATTGTTTTGTTCTCCGTGTCTTTTATTTCGAGGGTCACCTTACCGGAATCCCCGGAGGTATAGAAAGAGATCATTGCACCCAGCGGACGGTTTTTGCCCATGAACATGGCATCACCGGAGTAGTAATATCCAGGGAGGTTCTTCATCGAGGCCAGCCAGGCATCAGGTACTTTAAAAGCTTTCATTTTGCTGTCGAGGAGTCTGTCGCCCGCATTTGCCAGGGCTCTCAGTGGGCTTATGTCATCAAGCACCCACAGTGCACGGCCGAACGTACCGATGACGAGGTCGTTCTCACGAGGTTGGATAACCATGTCGTATGTCGAGACGGTAGGGTAACCACTGGTCCACTGGTTCCAGGTCTCCCCGGCGTTGAAGGAGACCCAAAGACCGTACTCCGTGCCAGCGAACATCAGTCGCGGCTCTGCGCCATCCTGTACGAAACAGAGCACATATCCCCGCACATCCGTGTCATCGATGATCCTCTTCCAGCTCCGGCCCGAGTCTTTTGTGTGGTAGAGATAAGCTGCGTTGTCACCCTGACGGTAATCGTTCACAACCGCGAAAGCCTCCTCCGGATTGTACAGTGATGCCGTGATCTGAGGTACCCACGAGTTCTTGGGCATTCCTTTGATATTCTGTGCGGTGTTCTTCCATGTCTTCCCGCCGTCAACAGTAAGCTGTATCATGCCGTCATCAGTGCCCGACCAGATCAGATCACGCCTGAGGGTGCTGGGGGCAATGGTGATGATGGTGCAGTGGTTCTCCGCTCCGGTGGCTTCAGGGGTTATACCTCCGCTCTGGTCCTGCTTCTGCTTCTCGGGATCGTTGGTAGTGAGATCGGGTGATATCTTTAACCATGAGTCACCTCTGTCGCTGCTCTTATGAATATACTGGCTCCCGAAATAGATAGTATTATTGTCAAAAGGATCCTGCGCCAGTGCCGAGTTCCAGTTGAACCTCAGCTTTTCACTGTCTTCCGCCCACGGCCTGATGCTTTTTGACCACCCTGTCAGCACATCATACCGGCTTAACGAGCCTCCCTGTGACTGTGCATAACAATACCTGGTGTCACCGGGTACCGGCATGGCGTCAAAACCGTCCCCGCCTGAGAGGAAATCATACATCTCATTGATGATGGGTCCATTGTACCACGCATAGGCCGGGCCCCGCCATGAACCGTTATCCTGCAGCCCGCCGTAAATATTGTACGGAATCTCATTGTCGACATTGATATGATAAAACTGCCCCAGCGGAAGATTTTCGATGTGGCGCCATGTCTCCCCCTTGTCATAGCTGATTGCCATTCCTCCGTCATTACCGTCGAAGATCCGGTCGGTGTTTGCCGGGTCAATGAACCATGCATGATGATCAGGATGGATAGATTCTGTTATTCTTTTGTCAAAGGTCAATCCCCCGTCTTCACTCACATTGACACCTGAAAAAAGAGTATAAACCCTGTTTTCATTCAACGGATCGACATAGATCTCGGCATAGTAGAAAGGCCTTGTACCAATGTTATTCTCAGCTCTTTTCTCCCAGTGTATCCCTCCGTCAGTCGACCTGTAGATTGCAGATGGTTTTGATTCGACATATGCATAAACATATTCAGTATTGGAGGCGGCAATGGCAAGTCCGATACGGCCTTTCTCCTCCGGCAATCCGGAGGTGATCTCCGTGAACGTATCACCGCCGTCACGGGTAAGCCACAGTCCTGACCCCGCTGAAGATGAGCTGAAGGACCACGGTTTGCGTTGATGAGACCACATGGCGACGAATATCTTGCCCGGGTTACCGGGGTCCATCACCATGTCGGCCACTCCTGATGTCTCATTCGTAAAGAGTATCTGCTTCCATGTCAAACCACCGTCGACGGACCGGTAAAGGCCTCTCTCGGTATGCGGGGCCCACGGGTTGCCTATGGCTCCGGCATAGATAATATCTGAATTGACAGGGTCTATTATTATTCTGTGTATGTAGCGTGTGAGCTCAAGACCCATGCACTTCCAGGTAAGTCCGCCGTCAGCACTCCTGTATATCCCGTAACCCGGGCTGACACTGTTACGCGGGTTCCCTTCACCTGTACCGGCCCAGACTATATCAGGCCTGAGAGGATCAACGGCAAGGGCACCGATTGATGCCACCGCCTCATTGTCGAAGACAGGCTTGAAGGTTGTGCCGGCGTTGACTGTCTTCCAGAGACCGCCTGAGGCTGTCCCCACATAAAACACGTTCTCATCCCTCGGATCGACAGCAAAGGCGGTGACCCTTCCGCTCATGCCGCCCGGACCCACGTTTCTCGGCTTTATGCCGCTGAAAAGTGTCATATCGACCTTCTGTGCTGCCAGCAGAGCCGAAACCGCTATCATTACGGCGGACAGGAATGTTTTTCTGATCATCATAACAATTGATTTAGCGTCCGTAATTTAGAAAATAAAAATAAGAGGAAAAGCAGCAGAACGTGTTTCACCATACAATTGCCATCAGGCAAGAATCAGGAAGACCACAGGTCTTTTATCAAGCAGAGGTCTGTTACTCAGCCACGAGGCAATGGTTCCGGTCCTTATTTCTTCTGTTTCGAGAGTGATATCGGCCGCAATGCACAGTCTTGTCGACGGCCTGCATACCGTGAGAATATCATTCAGCATCTTATCATTGCGGAAAGGTGTGTCCATGAATATCTGCGTCTGGCCGCCGGCGGATCTTCGCTCCAGTTCCCTGATAGCCTTCTGCCTTCCTGAGGCATCAACAGGCAGGTAACCACTGAAGGCAAATGATTGTCCGTTCAGCCCGGAAGCTACCAATGCAAGCATTATAGATGAGGGCCCCGTCAGCGGGATAACATTTATGCCCCTGCGGTGAGCCTCTGCAGCTACAATATTTCCGGGGTCAGCCAGTCCCGGCATGCCTGCTTCGCTCATCACTCCGGCATTCATGCCATCTGACACCCTCGAAAAGAAATCCCCGAGGTCAGCCGGCTCCGAGTGTTTACCGATTGGAAAGAAAACGGTCTCGTCGACAGGAAATTCCCGGTCGATGCTTCTCAGGTATCTCCGTGCCGTTCTGATATCCTCGACTGCGAAAAGCCTCAGCGATGCGGTGATCTCCCTCGTTACGGAGGGGATAGTCAGTCTGTGATCGGCGTTCCCCAGTGTAACAGGAACCATGTAAATATTTCCCTTCATCTGCTGTACCATAAAGTACCGTAAAGATATGTAAAACGGTGTGGCCGGGCTAAAGTGACCTTTGATATTGTTCTTCTCCAATTTCAGGTTACTTTTGTAAATTGAAAAAGAGCCAGTGAAAATCACTTTTCTCGGAACCGGAACATCGCAGGGCGTGCCAGTAATTGCGTGCGATTGTGCTACGTGCATTTCGACTGACAGCAGGGATAAAAGGCTCAGGGCCGCGCTGCTTGTGGAGACATCCGCGAACACAATCGTAATTGATGCCGGTCCGGATTTCAGGCAACAGATGCTGAATGCCCGTGTAAAAAAACTCGATGCAATATTTCTGACCCACGAACATAAGGATCATATTGCGGGAATGGATGATCTGAGAGCCTTCAATTATAAAAGCCAGGCTGCAATAGATATATATGCCGAGGAAAGAGTTCAGAATGCGGTAAGGAAAGAATACGCATACGTCTTTTCTGAGAACCAGTATCCCGGTGTGCCAAAGATGGAACTGCATAACATCGAAACCTACAACATTGACCTCCGGGGTGATATAATAATTCCACTGCGTGTATTCCATTACCGTCTCCCGATCCTGGGCTTCAGAATAGGGGATATGGCTTATATCACCGACGCCAATTATATCCCGGAAGAGACCAGGGAAAAGATAATAGGAGTTAAGTATTTAGTCATTAATGCCCTGAGAAAAGAGAAACATATCTCGCACTTCAGCCTTGGCGAGGCGTTGAAACTTATTGAGGAAGTGTCACCCCGCAAGGCCTTTATCACCCATATAGGTCATCAGATGGGTAAACATGCCGAAGTCAACAGGGAACTGCCTGTGAACGTAACGCTGGCCTGGGATGGACTGGAAGTGTTTTGTGAAGATTGACCTACTTCTTCTTGTACTTGTAGAGTTTTTTCTGATACTTCTTCGAAAAGAAGTATTTGTTACGCCCTAACTGTGAAGTGTCAATGTATGAATTCCTCCTGTTGGCCTGGTAAGCATTTTTCTTTGAGGATGCACATCCGGGCATCAGCATCAGAGCCGCAAGCACAAGAATAATGAAAGTTATGCTTCTGAAATAAACCCTTTTCATTATATAGGAATCAAACAGTTTTTAAAAGTAGTAAATATCCTGTTAACCAGAAAACTCTCAGTAATTATGCCGGAAACAGGGTTCATACTTTTTATTAACTTTTATTTTTTACCACAATATGTTAAATTGCACTCTCTAGTGCACCTGTACAAATTATATTATATTAAACTGATATGCGCCGGTTAAAGTTTCAGATTTCTATAATATTTCTTATGTCGGTTCTGTCTGCCTCCGGACAGTCACTTGAGAATATCGGAATAACCAAGGATACAGGGGCGAAGGTGGTCAGCCTGATACTTGATGACAGCACAACGGTAAATCTTCCTGCGGCCAGGCCTCTTTTCAGTTTCCGTCTTGACGGGATCTATTTTGAATCAGACGATGTGCCGGCAGGGTTGACAGGTAACCGCTTCATTATGATTTACCCTGGTGGTGTGGAGGTGGGATTTACTCCACGCGGAGGCTCACATCCGGGATTTAATGCTGAGCTTGTTTTCCGCAATAACTGGAATGATACGCTGGTAATCAGTGATGTAGTCCCCTTCGGTGAGAACAGGAATAACGTCTATATCACCGGTCACGGGCAACCGGACCTGGCAAGGGCAAACCTGTTTCTTCCCGGTAAAAGTCCGGTACGGGTGATACTGCCTGATAACGCATGGGAGATGGGTTTCTCGGCATTCGAAACCGGATCTTCTGTATCGGTAAGTGCTATATCACGGCGCAGCAAGGTTCAGAACGGTACAAAAAAGAGATATGAAACAATACTGCCTCCGGGCGCAACGGTGACATACGATATCTGGGCAGACCTGTACAAGGGGGCCTGGCAGGACGGACTGAAACTTATGTTCAGAGACCGGTACCTGTATGACCTTGAGAGCTTTAATGATGAACTGTACAGGCGTGATGACCTGAAATGGATACGCACCAGCTATCTCATGATACTACAGATGGCATGGGACCGTGATTACTATGACCGCTTTTCCGGAAAACCAGGCTTCAACAGTTTCCTGTCTGAATACAACACACTCTTCGACCATGTTGATGTTTATGCAATATGGCCCACCTGGCCCCGCCTGGGCCTTGATGAGAGAAACCAGTGGGATCTTTATCGCGACCTTCCCGGAGGACTTGACGGACTGAGAGATGCAGGCAGGCATATCAGGCTTAACGACGGCCGGTTCTTTATATCATATAATCCCTGGGATAAGAGTACAAGGGAAGAAAACCACCTTACAGGGATGGCTGAAATAATAGCCGCCACAGAGGCGGACGGAGTAGTGCTTGATACTCAGGGAGGCTCATCGGCCGAGCTGCAGAAGGCAGCTGACACCGTACGCAAAGGTGTCGTAATGTATTCGGAGGGTATGCCTGTAATTAAAGATATGCCGGGAATTGTCGCAGCAAGAGTGCATAATGCATTGTTCCTCAGTCCTGAACTTAACCTGAACAAGCTTATCAGATCCGACTTTGCCATTTTCCGTGTCGCCGATGTCGGAGAGGATATACTGCACCGCGAAATATCTGTGGCATTTTTTAACGGGTATGGAACAGAGCTGAACCTGTACAGACCGGGTGGCAGGGGTGATGAATATGAGGTTGATCTTCAGTACCTTGCCAGAACCACCTTTCTTCTCCGCAGAAACAGTGATGCTTTCCTTGACAGCAATTGGACACCACTGATAAAGTCCGGGGCTGACCGGGTCTATGTCAACAGATGGAATGCTGACGGGAAGACAATATTCACAGTCCTGAATATGGACCACCTCGGATATGAAGGCCCGCTGTTCAGTGCAGGCGATACGGAAGGCAGACACCTTGTCTCACTCTGGAGGCATGAGGAGCTTGAGCCTGCCATTGTTAACGGTCAGCAGATGACCACGGTAAGCACCCCAGGATGGAGCCAGTCATATAACGGAACAAGGCGGGAGAGCTCAGTTGACTGCATTGCCCTGCTTCCTTCAATTATTCAGGCTGAGATGACAGGCAACAGACTTCATATTAAGTCAGCGAAGGAAGGAACCGTTTCTGTTTATAAGGGGTTGCCCGGGTATGGAAATAAACCGGCTGTCTTTAAATCACCTCTTGATACCACGCTCTCCGCCAGTGACCTCCTCGCCTCGTCCGAAGGCAAAATAGTGATAGAACTGACAAATAACGGACTTCTTCTGGATGAAAAGGTAATAATTATCAGGGGAGGTCAGCCGTGGCTTTACTCGGAGACGGTACGCACTGCCCCGGCCCCGGATATACCTGCAGGGATGGTGCTTGTGCCAGCGGCGACAATAAAATTTACCCTTAAATCAAATGACGACTTCATAATAATTCCTTTTGCCGGAAAAGAAAGAACTACTGAGATAAACAGCTTCCTGATTGATAAATATCCTGTAACGAACGAGGAGTTTGCCAGGTTTATAAGTGAAAGCAGGTATATCCCTGAAGATACTATCAATTATCTGAAGCACTGGGAGAATGGCATGCCGGTGTCAGGACAGGAACGCTATCCGGTTGTTAATGTCAGTATTGAAGATGCAAAGGCGTATGCCGTATGGGCAGGCAAGCGGCTGCCCACAGAAGCAGAGTGGCAGCTGGCAGCGCAGGGCACCGACGGCAGGCTGTGGCCATGGGGTAATGAATTCCACGCCACAAAATGCAACAACGGCTTTGGCAGACCGACCCCGGTCGATGCTTTCCCGAAAGGAGAGAGCCCGTACGGTGTGGCAGATCTCGTTGGAAATGTCTGGCAAATGACAGGAGATGTCTACTTCAACGGAACGTACTATTTCAGTATAATCAGGGGAGGAAGTTATTTCAGGCCTGAATCGAGCTGGTGGTATATCCAGGGAGGACCTCAGCAGCTCGATATGACCCAGATACAACTGATGGTTTCACAGGGGTACGACCGCAGTGCAACTGTCGGGTTCAGGTGCGTCAAGGATTTATAGTTTAGTTGAAAGGCTGAATAATAAGTTGATAAGTTGAGAGGTTGATGGGTTGAGGGATTGATGTTCTGCTAAGAATCGCAAATCACAAATCGCAAATTGCAAATGGACCCTGACACATCGTCAGATGATGCGCCGGGCACCGTCACCAATGCCGGGAAGGTAAAAATCAGCTTTCAGTCCTGTTTTTTTGTGATATGCCTCAGCAAGCTTCTGCATGAAACTGTCAGCATGCCTGTTTTCAACTATTGAGACAGTGCACCCGCCGAAGCCGGCGCCTGTCATCCGCGTACCGGTCACTCCGGGCAGTTTTCTGCCCTCGCTGACGAGAGCATCGAGTTCGGCGCCCGTAACCTCATAGTCGTTGCACAACGAATCGTGAGATTCATTCATCAGCCTGCCGAACTTCTCAATGTCATTTTCCTCAAGAGCTCTGATGGCATCAAGGGTCCTGCCGTTCTCGGTTATCACATGCCTGGCCCTCTTTCTTGTCAATTCGTCGCCGATATACTTGTCAAGCATCCATAGATCACTGACGGTAAGCTCGCTCAGGTTACTTATTTTGTGGTGTTCAGAGATAAGCTCCACGGCCTTCTCGCACTCTGATCTCCGCTCATTGTATTTTGAATCTGTCAGTCCCCTGCGTTTGTTTGTGTTGGTGATGATCAGGCGCCTGTCGCCAAGATTTACAGGTGCATATTTGTACTCAAGAGTATCACAGTTAAGGTTGATGGCATGGTCTTTCTTTCCGAAGCCGACAGCGAACTGGTCCATTATTCCGCAGTTCATCCCGACAAAATTATTCTCTGCTTTCTGTCCCATCTTCACCAGTTCAATCATCGGGAGGCCTGCACCGGTGAGATCATTCATTGCCACCGCTGTGACCATCTCAATTGATGCTGAGGAAGACAACCCGGCACCGTTAGGGATGTCGCCGAAAAAAAGCAGTTCAAGGCCGGGTGCCCTGATGCCCTTCAGCGCAAACTCATTTATGACACCAACAGGGTAATTGGTCCAGCTTCCGGCAATGGTCCTGTAGGAGGGGGCGACCGGAACGGTCACCTCGCCCGGGAAGTTCAGGCTGCAGAGCTTTATTTCCTGAGTTACCGTCATCCTCGCCATGAGAGAGGTGCCGAAATCGAGCGCGCAGGGGAAAACGTATCCGCCGTTGTAGTCAGTGTGTTCACCGATAAGGTTCACACGACCGGGTGAATAAAAAAGAACAGGGTCTGTTGCCCTGTCCCTGTATTTTTTGAAAAACTCTTCCCTGAGAAAGTGTTTGTCAGCTTTCATACCTTAAGTTTTTTCTCTATTTCCAAGATCTGGTTCCTGAAGTGGCGGTCCGTGTCAATAAGGTTATTCACGGTCTTGCATGCATGCAGTACGGTGGCATGATCCTTGCCTCCGATGCATGATCCGATGCTTGCCAGTGATGCCTTCGTCAGGTTCTTCGAGAAATACATTGATACCTGCCTTGCCTGTACTATCTCGCGCTTGCGGGTCTTGCCCTGCATCTGATCAACGGCAATCTTGTAATAATCGCACACCACTTTCTGTATGTAATCAATCGTAATCTCCCTGCGTTGCGTATTCACAAGCCTGTCAACCATCTGGCGCGCAAGCTCGAGGGTCACCTCCTTGCGGTTAAGCGTCGACTGAGCATAAAGAGAGATGAGACCGGACTCAAGTTCCCTTATGTTTGATGCTATATTCTCGGCAAGAAACTCAAAGATCTCATCAGGAAGCTCAATGCCGTCATTGTAAGCTTTTTTCCTCAGGATGGCAAGCCTCGTCTCATAATCGGGCTTCTGCAGGTCAGCCAGCAAACCCCACTTGAAGCGCGACAACAGACGCTGCTCCATGCCCTGTAACTCAACCGGCGGCTTGTCGCACGTGAGTATCAGCTGTTTTCCGGACTGGTGGAGATGATTGAAAATGTGAAAGAAAGTATCCTGTGTCTTCTCCTTCCCTGCAAACTCATGAACGTCATCAATGATGAGAACGTCAATCATCTGGTAGAAATGGAGGAAATCATTCTTGTTATTGTTCCTGATCAATTCGACAAACTGTGTCTGGAATTTGTTGGCATTCACGTAAAGGACAGTCTTATCAGGGAACTTCTCCTTGACAAGGATGCCAATTGCCTGCGCAAGGTGTGTCTTTCCGAGCCCGGAGTCACCATAAACCATCAGTGGATTAAAAGCTGTACCGCCAGGATTATTTCCGACGGCAATACCGGCTGAACGGGCCAGCCTGTTGCACTCACCCTCAATGAAGTTCGCAAATGAATAATCAGGATTGAGCCTCGGATCAAAATGAAGTTTTTTTATACCGGGGATGATGAAGGGATTCCTGATGGCCGGCTGCGTAACCTCGAATGGAACCTGCATCGGCTTATTGTTCAGATCACTCTTGTTCCTCGATGGATACTTGACCGTATAAGGCTTACCGTTAGTGTAGCCCGAGTTTTCCATGATAATATTGTACTCAAGCTTGGCTTCGTTCCCGATCTCACGTCTCAGGGTCTTGCGGAGGATGTCAATGTACTGCTCTTCCAGATATTCGTAAAAAAAAGGACTGGGAACCTGAATCGTCAGAATATTCTTTTCGAGCCTTAATGGTACAATAGGCTCAAACCAGGTCTTAAAACTGGCTGAAGGAATTATGTCCCGGATTATCTCCAGACAGTTATTCCAAACCTCATCGTGTGACTTGTTCATTCAAAGTAAAATTACGAAAATTCCAGTACTTTTTTCAGCTGCCGAAACCCGTGACAATATTTGTAAAAAAAAAGGTAAAAAAAAAAACTTTTTTTGCTTGACTTTTACATTTATTTCATACTGTCATGAGCATCAGGTCCTTATAGTTAAAAAAATAAATAAAAAAAATAATCACCTGATTATCAGACACATGTAAGGAATGTCATGTATTACAACATGTTATAAAAAAGAAAAGAAATTTATACTGATTTACAGAAGAGCAGGATTGAAAAAACAGGCATCTGCAATGGCATGATTCATTTCTGTTTAGCAATATTGCTACAAATTATTCGTCCTTTTTGCCAAAAAGGGAGAAGTGAACATATTTTTTAGGATTTGCCTGCATATCCTGTAAAAGCAGGTCGAGATTGTAGAGGGTATTGTTAAGGTTTGTGTAGAGACTGTCATTCGTCATCAGTTTTCCGGCAGAACCCTGGCCTTTGCTCATGCCATCCACCAGTTCACTTACATGCCGGAGCGATGTCTTGAGTGAGGCAAGGGAGGAGGAAAGGTCTGCTGAGGCTACCGTGTCTGTGATTGCGGCCAGGTTCTTAAGTGAAGCATCCAGTGTGGAGCTGTTGGATGAAAGCATGGCAGTGAACTTCTTAAGGTCATCTATGGAAGCCATGAGCTCATCCTTTTCCTTGTCCGATATCTCCTTCAGGTTGGCCGTTATTCCATTGACATTGCTTACTGCGGACCTGATGTCTGTTGTCATCTGCGGGGAGAGCAGATTATTAATGCTTGAAATGACAGAATCAAGCTTTATTACCATGCCGGTTATATTCCCTTCAATAGGAGACAGTGTCTGGCTCAGTCTGTCCAATATGCCTATGGCCACATAACCCTCAAGAGTGTCATGATTGTGATGCATCACGCTGCTCTCACCCATACGCAGTATTATTTTCATGCCGGCTATCAGGGATGCGGTCGTGATCTCTGCCTGTGTTCCAACCGGTATTTTGAAATTCCTGTCTACAGAAATTGAGACAGCAAGCAAACCGCTGCCGTCATTGATAAGCTTTATATCCTGTACCACGCCAGCCTGGTAGCCGCTTATCTCCACCGGGCTCGATTCCGTCAGGCCTGCAATATTTTTATACACAATATGATAGGTATCAGTGCTTGTAAAAAGGGCGGAGCCCTTTAAGAAGTTGAACAACAAGATAAAAACAATTAGGGTGATAAGAGCTACAGCCCCTATTTTGATTTCATTTGATATTTTGTTCATATTACGGTTGCTTTATTTTTTTGCTTCTATGGCTTCTTTAAGTGGAATGATCTTTCCGTTCCTTACAGCAATTACAAACGCATCAGGGAATCCGAGCGTAAGTGTCCTCCTGTATTTGACGGCATCTTCATATATGCTGAAGCTGCCTGCTCCGTACTTGATCCTATCGCCTTCATCTATTTTTGTGATTTTTTCGATGCCCTTGATCTGGCTCGGGTTCACTGGCTTGTTCTTCGGCATTGCTGAGATCTGAACCATGAATATTATCTCGTCTGTCACCATCTCAGGCCTGATCTCCGTCAGGGGCGGCACCGGTGCCGGTGCCGGTGGCGTCTCCTCCTTTTTAACTTCCGCCGAAAGCCCGCCGGTACTGTCTTCCTTAACAGGCACCGCCGGCTCACCGTGGACAGTACCGTTTGCATTAAGTCCTGACCGGTTATCAATTGTATGTTTATAATCCCTGAATGCCCTGTAAATAGCTGAGGCGAGATAATCCTGACCTGTTTCTGAACTGAGGTATTTTTCCTCTTCGGCATTCGAGAGAAAACCAAGCTCAACCAGCACGGAAGGCATGGTTGTTCTCCATAAAACTACGAAGCCTGCCTGCTTGACCCCACGGTCTTTTCTGCCAACCCGGTCCCTGATCTGATCCTGGATCATGGAAGCAAATTCCGTACTCTGCTTCAGATACGTGTTCTGCATCAGCGAAAAGATGATGAATGATTCGACTGAATTAGGATCGTACCCCTCATATTTGGCCTGGTAGTCTTTTTCGAAGGTTATAACCGAGTTCTCTTTCATGGCCACCTGCAGGTTGGCCTCATCCTTGCTCTGACCAAGAACCCATGTCTCAGCGCCCGTGAAACGTTTGTCGTTCATGGCATTGGAATGTATGGAAATGAAAATGTCTGCTTTGTTCCGGTTGGCCACCTCGGCACGTTCGGCAAGACCGATGAAAGAGTCATCATCACGGCTGTAAATCACCTTAACATCCGAAAGGTTGTCCTTAATATACTGTCCGGTCCTGAGTGCTACTGCCAGGTTTATATCTTTTTCCTTCACCTTCAGGCCGACTGTTCCGGGATCCTTGCCGCCATGACCTGCATCAATGACAACAACCCATTCATCAGGTGGCGGTGCCGCCTGTGACCGGACCTCACGTGGCATGGTAATTGCGGCCATCAGAAAAGCAAAGGTCAGAATAACTCTTACCCCTCTTAATTTGGAGCTCTGCAGCCTTACTGCTTTGCGAATTTTAATTAGTTTTGCCGCTGGCATGTGGTATTTTCACAAATATTACGCAAAAATAGCATTTAACTTGCATTCTGGATCACAAAGATCATTTGTGACAATTTTCATGCCGCTCCTTTTCTCAGCTTCGCTTTATGGCCAGGAACCTGCCCGTCCTGATGTACTTTCCAAACCTGACTCTCTTCCCGCCGCCAAAACCATTCAGTTATCCGACACACTCTTTGACACGGAGGTTTTCCTGCCGCAGGACACCCTGGTTGCGGACAGCGCCCTGGTCATATCACCGGATGCTGTTGACCTGCCCATCGTGTATAGTGCTGACGGGTATATGAAGACGGATCTGAAGACAAAAAAAGTAAGCCTGATACAAAATGCCAGGGTCACCTACGGTACAATTGAACTTACTGCTGATTCAATAGTCCTCGATATGGAGACCGGCTCAGTCTATGCAACGGGCAGGATCAATTCTACCGGGAAAATGGCAGGAAAGCCTGTATTCAAAGACGGTTCGGAGGAGTTCGAATCGAAAGAACTCACATATAATTTCAAGTCGAAGAAAGGGGTTATCCAAAACATTACTACCCAGCAGGAAGGTGGCTACCTTCAGAGCGCGAAAACAAAGAGGCAGGAAGACGGCACTCTGGATGTATTCAAGAGCAAGTTCACAACCTGCGATGCTGAAGACCCGCACTTTTATCTCGCACTGAACAAGGCAAAGGTGTATCCGGGAGATAAGATGGTGTCAGGACCTGCCTACATGGTGGTTGCTGACGTACCATTGCCGCTGATAGTACCTTTCGGGTTTTTCCCTGTACAGCAGCGCAGAGCTTCCGGGATCATTGTGCCTCGTTACGGGTCGGAGGCACGCAGAGGCTACTTTCTTTCCAACGGGGGATACTATTTCGCCCTTACCGACTATTTTGACCTGAAACTGACCGGGACCGCCTATACTAACGGAACCTGGATGGCTGACGGAGCGACATCATACAAGCTTAGATACCGCTTTTCAGGCTCCTTTGCATTCAGCTATGCAAATAATGTCACAAGCTACAAGGGATTACCCGATTATGGCTCCTCGAACAACTACCGCCTGACATGGACGCATACGCAGGACGCCAAGGCAAACCCCGGCTCACGCTTCTCTGCGAGCGTCAACATGAGCTCGAGCGGGTATGACAAAGAGAACAGTTACGAGGTCGTTGATCATGTCACCACAACGAGGCAGTCAAGCATAAGTTATTCAAAGAACTGGGCCGGCACGCCGTTTGCCTTCTCTACCAGCCTGAACCAGAGCCAGAACGTGCAGAATAAGACACTGCAACTGAATCTTCCCAAAATGAGCTTCACGGCGTCGCGTATTTATCCTTTCAAGCCCAGAAAACCTGTCATCAAAAAACGGTGGTATCACGATATTCAGACGCAGTACACCGCATCACTGGAAAACAAGATTGATACCTATGACAGCCTGCTCTTCACCAGTTATACATGGAACAACATGAAGAACGGGTTCAAGCATGAGATCCCCTTAAGTCTTCAGATAAGGCCGTTCAAGAACTTCTCCATCTCTCCTCAGGTAAGATATACCGGGGTCCTGTACATGCAGGAGGTGGAAAAGAGATGGGATCCGGCGTACTATGATGAAACATTGAATAAGATTGTGCCTTCAGTGATAAATGATACCATAAGGGGCTTATCTTACGGCCAATCGCTTATTCCATCTATAGGCGCTTCATACAACACTCAGCTTGACGGCCGTTTCCGGTTTACGAAGAAGGGATCAAAGATCGAAACTATCCGGCATCTTATAAAACCTGCCCTGGGGTTTTCGTACGCCCCCGAGCTCGACTGGCTTGTAAGTGACATGTACAAAACAGTACAATATGATACTCTTGGCAATGAAAAAGAGTATTCTGTTTATGAGGGATCAATCTATGGTACTCCGGCTGGCGGCAAGCGGTCCGGATCTCTGACTTTCAGCCTGGTAAACATTGTCGAGGCCAAAGTATTCGCCAGGAATGATACAACGGGCAAGCCTAAGAAAATCAAGCTAATAGATAATCTCTCGTTTAACACCTCCTATAACATCTTTTCAGATTCTCTTAACTGGGCGCCTGTCACGGCTCAGTTCCGCACCACAATTGCGGAAAATATAAACGTGATGGCATCCTCCAGTTTGACTATCTACGGGCTTAGTGAAAATGGAACCACAGTGTCGGAACTCGCCCTCAGCCAGGGCAAGGGCCTGTTCCGGATGACCAACTTCAATACAAGTGTTGACCTTGACCTGGGCCGGCTGCTGCAGAAGAAGGACAAGGACCGGCAGCAGACATCATCGGGTACCGGACAGGCACCCGGCGGACAGAGACAGGAGGGAGCCCCCGGCAGCGGTAACCTGCCGCTCGACAACAGGGAATATGATGAATACGGTTATGCGAGATTTGATGTCCCATGGTCACTCAGGATGGCCTATAACTTCAACTACAGAAAACCCGCATTCAAGTCTGAAATTTCGCAGACAATGACTCTCTCGGGTGACCTGAGGCTTACGCCCAAGATGGCAATAAACTACAGTACGGGATTCGACTTCAATCAGCATGAGATCACAATGAGCAGGGTGGGTATCTCACGTGACCTGCATTGCTGGGAGATGAACTTTTCATGGATACCCATAGGTTATATGAAGAGCTGGAGCTTCACCATCAGGGCAAAAGCCAGCATGCTGCAGGATCTCAAGTACGAGCGCAAAAAAGATTATCATGAAAATTATTAATGAGATAAAACCTTCAGGAATGAAAAAAATCATCAGCACTACAGCTGCACCGGGAGCTATCGGTCCTTACAGCCAGGCTGTGGAGATCAGGGGAACGTTATACATATCAGGACAGGTTGCTATTGACCCCGCCACAGGAAAAATCGTTGAAGGAGGCATTACAGAACAGACAACACAGGTTCTCAGGAACATTAAAGCCATTCTTCTTGCAGCAGGATATTCAGCCAGTGATGTCGTCAAGTCGACATGTCTCCTTGCGGATATGTCGGATTTCAAAGCGATGAACGAGGTGTACGCGATGTTCTACACCTCAGATCAGCCTGCCAGGGCCGCCTTTGCAGTCAGGGGGCTCCCGCTCGGGGCACTGATCGAAATAGAAACCATTGCGGTTAAATAAAAACATCAGGGGCCGGTCTCAGACCTGCCCCTGCGTCAATGTTAAAACGGATTTACTTCCGTTTATTCAGCCTTAACCTCGAAGTCAACATCAACCTTGACGTCTCTGTGGAGCTTGACGACAGCTTTGTAGTGTCCGACTTCCTTGATGGTTTCTTCGCCGAGGATGATATTCTTACGCTCGATGTCAAACCCTTTTTCCTTCAGCGCTTCCGCTATCTGGATGGTGTTGACCGATCCGAAGATCTTGCCTGCTGAACTTACTTTGGCACCAATAACCAGCTTGACAGTACCGAGCTTTTCAGCAACCTTTTCAGCTTCATTCCTGATCTTCTCTTCCTTGTGAGCCCTCTGCTTCAGATTCTCATTGTGCACCTTGACGGCAGAGTCTGTAGCCTGAATGGCATATCCTTTAGGGATGAGGTAATTCCTTGCATACCCGGTCTTGACGGTTACAGTATCGTTCTTCTGACCGAGTTTATCATGATCCTGCTTGAGAATAATCTTCATATCTCTTCCTCCTTTACTTTAAAAGATCAGCTACATAAGGAAGCATAGCAAGATGGCGTGCACGCTTGATAGCCTTGGCTACCCTCCTCTGATACTTCAGCGAGGTGCCCGTGATTCGTCGCGGCAGTATTTTGCCCTGCTCATTCAGGAACTTCTTAAGGAATTCGGGGTCCTTATAATCAATGTACTTGATCTTGTTCTTCTTAAACCTGCAGTATTTCTTCTTCTTGATCTCTACTGTCGGAGGAGTAAGATATCTTATCTCTGAGTTGTTCTGTGCCATGTTTATTCCTCCTTGACTTTCTCGGTTGCCCGCATTTTTCTCTTCTTCTCAGCATACTCAACAGCATACTTGTCCATATGGAAGGTCAGGAAGCGGATGATCCTCTCATCCCTTCTGTACTGCACTTCTAATTTATCTATCAACTCACCCGGCCCTTTGAATTCAACAAGGTAATAGAACCCTGTAGATTTTTTCTGAATGGGATAAGCGAGTTTCTTCAGGCCCCAGTTCTCTTCATGAACGATATCACCATCGTTGTCAGTGATGATCTTCTTGAATTTCTGGACCGCTTCCTTCATCTGATTTTCAGACAAAACGGGAGTTGCAATGAAAACGGTTTCGTACTGATTCAACATCTCTTTTAGTTTGTATTTGTGTTTATAATTCGGGTTGCAAAAGTAAGACAATTAATCTTAAAAAAAAATATTCGCGGAACTATTTGACTATATTTGTGGATGGTATAACCTAAGAATGCGCTGATATCAGATATGGATAATTTTATTGTTTCTGCCCGTAAGTACAGACCTGCCACCTTTGACATGGTTGTCGGACAGGATACCATCACGACAACCCTGAAGAATGCAATAAAGAACAATCACCTGTCGCAGGCCTACCTCTTCTGCGGTCCCCGCGGAGTTGGCAAGACCACATGTGCCAGGATCTTTGCCAAGACCATTAACTGTTCTGAACCGGGTCCTGACAGTGAGCCCTGTGACCATTGCGAATCGTGCCTTTCATTCAATTCGCAGGCATCATTCAATATACATGAACTTGACGGCGCTTCCAATAACAGCGTCGATGACATACGCAATCTCACTGACCAGGTGAGGATCCCGCCTCAGATCGGAAAGTTCAGCGTTTATATAATTGATGAGGTTCACATGCTTTCGGCATCGGCCTTCAATGCCTTCCTGAAAACACTTGAGGAGCCTCCGTCACATGCCATCTTTATACTTGCCACCACCGAGAAGCACAAGATAATTCCGACGATCCTTTCGAGGTGCCAGATATTCGATTTCAACCGCATCAGTGTGGATGACATCGTGAACCGTCTCAGCTGGGTAGCCGGCAACGAGAGCGTGAAGGCAGAGCATGAGGCGCTCCATGTCATCGCTACCAAAGCTGACGGTGCCATGCGTGATGCACTCTCGATATTTGACCAGATAGTAAGCTTCAGCGGCAAGACCATCACCTATACCGATGTGATCTCCAACCTCAACGTCCTCGACTACGAGTATTACTTCAGGATCACGGGAGCTGCCATCGAAGGCAATGTGACATCAGTACTGCTTACCTTCAACGAGATCCTGAATAAAGGCTTTGACGGATATAACTTCATGGCAGGTCTTAACAGTCATATGCGTGACCTGCTTGTCAGCCGTGACGAGGCTACCGTCAAGCTGCTTGAGACATCACCTTCGATCAGGCAACGGTACAGGGAACAGGCTGTCAGGGCACCTCTCTCCTTTATTTATGAAGCTCTTGACATAGGTTCGCAATGTATGCTTACCTTCAAGAGCAGCAAGAACCAGCGCCTGCATGTTGAACTGGCCCTGCTGCGAATGTGCCACCTGGCTGACAGGGACGTCAGGGACGAGACAAAAAAAAAAGCTGAGCAGCAACCCGATGCCGACGAACCTGTCATAAAATTATCATCTGCTCCATCGCGCCAGGCATCTGCCTCTGCCGTCACGCAGACAAAATCTTCCGGACAGCAACCCAGGGAAACACCAGCTACTGATATCGGGAAGAAGGTGTCCATTAAAAATCTTGTCTCTGAAGCAAAAGCGAAGGATAATACTTTAAATGAACCCGTACCTGAAACTGCCGGTATGCAATTGCAAAGGGAGTTCAGCGCTGACGAACTTTCTGAGGCCTGGAGTGCCTTCGCCCTCCAGGTGAAGGAGGAGAGCCCGCGCATCTCAGTAACACTCTCATCTGCATCACCGGAACTACTGCCCGGTAATACGGTAATCCTGAAACTTGATAATTCAGCTCTGAAGGAATTATTTGATCATAACTTCAGGGCACGACTCGAACATTACCTGCGCGAGACCCTTCAGAACAGCTCAGTGAACCTCCGGACAACGGTTGAAGCAACTGAAAGAGGCGAGATTCTCTACTCCGCCGAACAGAAGTTCAGCCACCTGGCATCTAAAAACCCGGCTCTGAAGGATTTGAAAAAAACATTCAATCTTGATTTTGAGTAATTATTTGTCACTTCGTGAGCATGAAAAAGCAAATAATGCAGAATGATTACCGGACATCCGAAAAGACGGAAATCAAAAACTGCATCAGGCAGTACGGAAAGCTGGCAGGAGGGATAGCCCACGATCTTAATACAATCCTTACAACAATCTACGGCTACTCTGAAATGGCTCTGGAAACTGTCGGTGAGACTTCGGAAACCGGTCAGAATATACGTAATATCCTGCATGCTGCTGACCGGGCCAGGGCACTTACCGGGAGACTGATGAACCTGACCCACCCTTCCGAGAACGAAAGAATAAATGTACGTGTCAGCGATATCATTAATGAAACAATAAACCTCATAAGACCATCAATGCCTCACGGGACAGAAGTAGCAGAGAACATAGCCTCGCCGGATATAATGGTCTCAGCTGATCCGCTGCAGCTTTTCAGAGCTTTTACCAACCTGGCTGTCAATGCGTTGCAGGCAATGGAGTCAACAGGAGGCAAGCTGACAATAACCCTTGAGACAGTATCTGCAGGTGACCGTGGTCAGCTGCACGCCGGCGAATATGCACTCATCCGCTTTACCGATACGGGACTGGGGATGGATAAGAAGACGGCAGAAAAGATATTTGATCCGTTTTTTACCTCACGCACCGATGGTAACGGAACTGGCCTGGGCCTCTCCCTTGTTTACGACATAATATCGGACCTTAATGGCGATATTAACGTTTCATCGGAGGTGAATAAGGGTACGGTGATTGAAATACTCATCCCGGCTGAATCAGCTAAATTTGCCTCTCTGCCCTAAAAACCTTATCTTTACAAGTATAGAAAAAAGACATAGCGAAAAACAGGTATGGCCGGGGTAATGGTAGTTGAGGATGATCCTGCACTGCGCGGGTTGCTGAGGGAAGCCCTGGAAAAAAGGAAATATGTCGTAATAACAGCCAGCGACGGAAGAGAAGCACTTGCAAAATTCCGCCCTTCGGTTATCGATCTTGTAATTACTGACCTCCTGATGCCTGAAGAGGATGGACTGATGGTTATAATGAAGATCAGGGAGATTAAGCCTTCGACAAAGATGATTGCTATCAGCGGGGGGGAAAGGCAGGCCCGGGAAGCTACCTTCTCATGGCCAGCAAGCTTGGAGCAGACCTTGTATTTTCAAAACCGTTCCTTCCTTCCGAACTGGTGCAGAAGGTGAAAGAGATGCTGGATAAACATTAATATGAATTCCTTGTTATAACCTCAGGAAACAACCATTAAAAACAAATATATGTTAACAAAGAAAGTAGAAGAATTCTGCAACAGGCAGATTGAAAGAGAAGGATACTCCTCAAGCCTTTATCTTGCGATGGCATCATGGGCAGAGAACAAAGGCCTGGCCGGCGTGGCATCATGGCTCTATGTGCAGTCCGACGAAGAACGGTTGCATATGCTTAAATTCATAAAATACGTCAATGAACGTGGCGGAACAGCTGTTTTGCCGGCATTCAAGCAGCCACCCGTGAAATTCAAAAGTGTTCCGGACATGTTTAAAGACGTGTTGAAACACGAACAATTCATTTCAGCCAGCATCAATGAAGTTCTTGCCGTCGCCAACGATGAAAAGGATTTCGCCACTGCCAATTGGATACAGTGGTTTGTAAACGAGCAGATACAGGAGGAGAGCAGTGCAAAGATCATCCTTGATAAACTTGCCCTCGCGGGTGAGTCCGGTCTCTATTTCCTGGACAGAGATATAATGGCCCTGAGAGCGGCTGCTGAACCGGCAGCCCCGCCAGTAGCTTAAAAGATCATTGCCACAGAGAAGGCTGTCCTGAATAACCGGACAGCCTTTTATTCATTCATTGAGCCGGAAAATTGATTACTTTTGCGGCATATTTTTAAAAATATCGTTAAATGAGCTTTGTAAGCAAAGTACTTACTGTTTTCCTGGGCGATAAAGAGGCACGCGATCTTAAGGAGATAAATCCTTTCGTTGGAAGGATCAAGAGCGAAACGGCTCTCATTACTTCTCTTTCAAATGATGCCCTGCGTGACCGTACTGCTGCCCTTAAAAAGGAAATAAGGGAATCCATTGCAGCAGAAGAACAGGAGATCCGTGATCTGAAAGCCGGGGCCGACAAAGAAGAGGACATCAACAGGAAAGAAGAACTCTATAATCAGGTAGATAAGATCGACAAACAAATCCTTGAGAAACTTGAGAAAAAGCTTGACGAGGTACTGCCGGTAGCCTTTGCAATAATGAAGGATACTGCGAGGCGCTTCAAGGAAAACGAAGTTCTCGAGGTGACGGCAAGGGACTGGGACCGCGATCTGGCTGCAACACGTCCTTCTATAACCGTCGAAGGCGACAAAGCCAACTGGAAGAACAGATGGATGGCCGGGGGGAACGAAATCCTCTGGGATATGGTGCACTACGATGTGCAGCTTATCGGCGGCGTGGCACTGCATAAGGGCAATATTTCCGAAATGGCCACCGGCGAGGGAAAAACACTCGTGGCTACATTGCCGGTATTCCTGAATGCGCTCGCAGGCCGCGGAGTACATATAGTTACCGTCAACGACTACCTGTCAAAACGTGACTCGGAATGGATGGGCCCGCTGTACGAATTTCACGGACTGTCAGTGGATTGCATCGATAAACATGAGCCTAACTCCCCGGCGCGCCGCAAGGCATATAACTCCGACATCACTTTCGGAACGAACAATGAGTTTGGATTTGACTACCTGCGTGATAATATGGCGATTAACCCCGAGGACCTTGTCCAGAGGAAGCACCATTACGCTATTGTTGACGAGGTCGACTCAGTGTTGATCGATGACGCGAGGACCCCTCTCATCATTTCCGGTCCTACGGCCAAAAGCGATACGCTTCAGTTCGATGAGTACAAGCACAAAGTGGAGGTGCTGGTAGGTGCCCAGAGAAAACTGGTGACACAACTGCTTGCAGATGCAAAGAAAGCGCTCAATGACGGTAAGAACGATGACGCAGGACTGATGCTTCTGAGAGCTTATAAAGGACTGCCGAAAAACAACGCACTGATAAAATATCTCAGCGAGGAAGGAGTAAGGTCTCTTCTCCAGAAGACCGAGAACTTATACATGCAGAATAACTCCAAGGATATGCCCAAGGCGACCGAAGAGCTGTTCTTTGTTATCGATGAGAAAGCCAACTCCATCGAGCTGACGGAGAAGGGGCATGACCTGATCTCTACCTCCGTGGAAGATGCCAGCTTCTTCGTGCTGCCTGACGTGGGCAGCAAAATAGCCGACATTGAAAAGACCGTAAAGGATGAGACTGCAAAAATGAGAGCCAAGGATGAGCTGCTGCAGGACTTTGCAGTCAAATCGGAACGGGTTCATACCATGACACAGCTTCTCAAGGCTTATACGCTCTTCGAGAATGACGTCGAATATGTGGTGATGGATAACAAGGTGAAGATCGTTGATGAACAGACCGGTCGTATACTTGAAGGACGCCGGTACTCAGACGGTCTGCATCAGGCCATCGAAGCCAAGGAAAATGTCAAGGTCGAAGCATCCACACAGACTTATGCCACCATCACTCTCCAGAACTACTTCAGGATGTACCATAAGCTGGCAGGCATGACCGGTACGGCTGTCACCGAAGCAGGGGAGCTGTGGAATATCTATAAGCTTGATGTGGTGGTCATTCCTACCAATGTGCAGGTAATAAGGAATGACCATGAGGACCTGGTCTACAAAACCAAGAGGGAGAAATATAATGCCGTCATTGACGAGATAGCAAACCTGAACAAGCAGGGCAGACCTGTACTCGTGGGTACAACCTCCGTTGAGATCTCGGAACTGCTCAGCCGCATGCTCAAGATGAAAGGCCTGAAGCATAACGTTCTGAATGCCAAGCTCCATCAGCGTGAGGCTGATATAGTGGCTGAGGCCGGAAAGACAGGCACCATCACCATCGCAACCAACATGGCAGGAAGGGGAACAGACATCAAGCTCACACCCGAGGTGCGCAAAGCCGGAGGCCTGGCTATCATAGGCACTGAACGTCATGAGTCACGCCGCGTCGACAGACAGCTCAGAGGACGTGCCGGACGACAGGGAGACCCCGGCTCATCTCAGTTCTTCGTTTCACTGGAGGATGACCTGATGCGACTGTTCGGATCAGAGAGGATCTCGGGTATCATGGACCGCCTGGGTCTGAAAGACGGGGAGATGATACAGCATTCCATGATCACAAAATCAATTGAGAGAGCCCAGAAAAAAGTCGAGGAAAATAACTTCGGAATAAGAAAGAGGCTGCTTGAATATGACGATGTGATGAATTCGCAGAGGGAGGTCATCTACAGTAAGAGACGCCATGCACTCCTCGGCGAGAGACTGAGCGTCGATATTGCAAATATGATGTACGACGTCACCGAGAACACAGTGAACGTCAATAAAGATTCAGGTGATTTCGAGGAGTTTCAGTTCGGACTGATGAGAATACTCTCCGTAGATTCACCGGTGGCCAGGCAGGAATTCATGAAAGGCAACAACCAGGATATCATTGATGCCGTCTACGATAAAGTGCTTGATGCCTACAGACGCAAGGGAGATGTGATATCAACTACAGCACTCCCTGTATTGAAAAATGTATATGAAAGGATGTCAGCTACTTACGAAAATGTGGTTGTGCCTATCACTGACGGCGCCCGTACTTTCAATGTGATCACAAACCTGAAAGCTGCCGTCGATTCTGAAGGGAAGGAGCTGCTCCGCTCTTTTGAAAAGACCGCCGTGCTGGCAACAATTGACGACGCCTGGAGGGAGCATCTTCGTGAAATGGATGACCTTAAGCAATCAGTACAGAATGCTTCATACGAACAGAAAGATCCTCTTCTCATATATAAGTTCGAGTCCTTCGAGCTCTTCAGGACAATGGTGAACAAGGTTAACCAGGATGTGGTCAGCCTGCTGATGAAGGGCTCTATTCCGGTCACCTCACCTGATAATGTAAGGGAGGCTCAGCGGCGCAAACAGGTTGACATGAGCAGGCTCAGGACACAGAAAAGCGACTTCGAGAGCTCCTTCAGCGGAGACGGATCACCGGAGAAAAAACAGCAGCAGACCGCACCCGTCAGGGTCGACAAGAAAGTCGGAAGGAATGATCCGTGCCCTTGCGGCAGTGGTAAGAAATACAAGCAATGTCACGGAAAGAACATCAGCGACGCTCCTGCGGCTGTTTAGTGGGAAAGGCTATATACGCTATTTAAGAGCTTCCATGGCCCTGGAAATCCGGGTTTGCATTGACCTGCTCACCGGAACGAGAGGCAACCTGAGGTTGTTCTGACAGAGATTCATGCTGCTCATTATTGCCTTGATCCCGCCTGGATTACCCTCAGCAAAGAGAAGATCAGTCATCTCCAGGAACTTGAATTGTATTTCCCTGGCTATCTTAAAATTATTTTTTAAAGCCTGCTGAACCATCTCTGAACACTCAGCCGGGTATGCATTTGCCAGAACAGATATCAGTCCTGCGCCCCCTATTGCCATCACCGTCAGCGCATCCACATCGTTGCCGGAAATGACCATGAAATTATCAGGTTTGTCCTTTATGATCTTCATCATATTCTCATGATTGCCTGAGCTCTCCTTAATACCGATTATATTATCACATGACCTGGCAAGCTCGAGACAGGTCTCTGGCATGATGCTGCTGGCCGTACGTGATGGTACGTTATAAAGAATGACTGGTACCGGACTGGCCAGGGCTATCTGCCTGAAATGCTGAAACAGGCCTTTCTGACAGGGTTTGTTATAATAGGGGGCAACTGAAAGAATGGCGTCAACCCCATCCATATCTGACTGGCGGATATAACTCACAATATCGGAAGTGTTATTTCCGCCGATACCGATGACCAGGGGCACTCTTTTTGCAATGGCTTCAACGGCAAAGGAGGTCAGGGCGCTCTTCTCTTCCCTGTTAAGTGTTGATGCCTCTCCTGTGGTACCAAGCAATACAATATAATTCACACCGCCGGCAATGACATGTTCAATAATCCTTCCCATGGCGGTAAAGTCAATGCTAAGATCATTCTTGAATGGTGTGACGACTGCCACGCCTGTTCCCTTGAATTTCTTCATCATGCTGAAATCCTTATTTGGTTAATATTTGTCAGGCTCTTGAGCCGGGGCCGCTGATCATTGTAAGATAATGCATGGCTTGCTCCAGGAAGAATGCAATGCTGAATGGACGGGGTGTCTTGATCATCAGGTCATACGGTATTTTCTCAGGCTCATCTGAGATGTCCGGACCCACCTTCATCGGTGCAGCCGACATCGAAGTAATATACATAAGCTGGAAGAGTGATGAAGGGTTGATATCAATTATCAGGTCAAATTTTGAATTGATGAATTCCTTTGCATCACCTGAGGTAGGGATAAACACCCAGTTAAGGTCTTTCTTCTTCAGAAACTTCATGTAGGAAAGGCCTGTTAGCCTGTCAGGTACACTCTTGCCAGGCACCCAGGTCAGTACCTCTACGCTCTTGTCCATCTCCATAAGCTGTCTGTTCAGGGCTGCGAGGTGCTGAAAGTCCTTTTCAAAAGTAGCGTCCCAGAGGATACCAACCTTTTTTACTTTTTCAATATCGAATCCGGGCTTCAGCCTTCTTGCCGATGAGAGGCGGTTCCGGAGTATCATCCGTCCGGCTTTTTGTCTGAGGCTTCCGAAAAGTTCCATTGAATGCAAACCTATAATTTTTTTCAGCTTGTCAGGACTTACGATGCAATTATTCTTTTATCATTCTGACAAACTCTTCTTCGGTTACCAGAGGTATGCCGAGTTCTTCAGCTTTAGCCCTCTTTGCAGGTCCCATGTCGCTGCCGGCCACTATGAAAGAGGTGCTTCCCGAGACTGATCCGGCGTTCTTTCCACCGGCTGCCTCAACAGCTGCCTTAATCTCCTCACGGGTGAATGCATTGAAGGTCCCGCTCACAACGACAGTCTTGCCTGCGAGAGGTCCCTTTGCAGCCACTGCCGGCGCTGTCCCTTGAAAAGTCATCCCGGCAGCCCTGAGACGCCTGATAATCTCAATGTTGTCAGGATCAGCGAAGTACTCCCTTACACTGGTGCTGATCCGCGGACCAATCTCTGTCAATAAGCACAATTGCTCCTCCGTCGCATTCACGAGAGTGTCAAGATCGGGAAAGCCTGCTGCGAGGGTCTTGGCGACTGTCTCGCCAACATGCCTTATACCCAGTGCAAAGAGCTTGCGGTGATATGGTGCGGCGAGTGATCGCACCAGTCCTTCGATAATATTTGCAGCCGACTTGTTACCGAGACGGTCCAGTGAGGCCAGCTGCTCATGCTTCAGATCATACAGGTCAGCCACATTTCGTATAAGTCCGCGGGAATAAAGAAGCTCAATGGTCTCTTCACCCAGCCCGTCAATGTCCATGGCCTTGCGTGATACGAAGTGTATAATCCTGCGTGTGATCTGAGGCGGACAGTGGAGATAGTTCGGGCAGTAATGATTAGCCTCTCCCTCGGTTCGTACCAGGGGCGTGCCGCATTCCGGACACTCGCGGGGAAAAGAGACAAGCGCTGTTCCCTGCACGCGCCGGGTGGTATCAACCTCAACGATTTTCGGGATGATTTCGCCACCCTTCTCAATGACCACAGTGTCACCGTAATGCAGACCCAGCATCTCAATCTGATCGCTGTTGTGCAACGTTGCACGTCTGACGGTGGTTCCGGCAAGCAAGACAGGCCGGAGATTGGCGACAGGAGTCACATTACCCGTCCTCCCGACCTGGAAATCAACTGAGAGAAGCTCCGTCAGCGCCTGATCGGCGGCATATTTGTAAGCCATTGCCCAGCGTGGCGACTTTGCCGTGTTACCAAGAAGCCTCTGCGCTTCCAGGGAATTGACCTTTACAACTACTCCGTCTGTATCGTACGGGAGTTTCTTTCTCTCTGTCTCCCAGACGGAAACGAACCTGATGACTTCGTCCATACTGCTGCACCGCTCGATAACATCCGAGATGCGAAAGCCCCATGAACGTGCGGCCATGAGATTGTCATAGTGGTTATCGGCAGGTAGCTCATCACCCAGAAGATAGTATAGAAAACAGTCGAGCGGACGTGAGGCGACGATACGCGGATCAAGCATCTTGATCGTGCCGGCTGCAGCATTTCGCGGATTGGCAAAGAGAGCCTCACCTTTTGATGAGCGGTCAGCATTCATCTCCTCAAAACCCCTGCGCGGCAGGTAGATTTCCCCCCTAATTGTAAATAAGGCGGGAGCCTCTGATGCAGTGATAATTACCGGGATGCTTCTGATCGTTCTGACATTGACGGTGACATCATCTCCCACATTGCCGTCACCCCTGGTGACAGCCCTGACCAGCCTGCGATCTTCATAAGTGAGGCTGATGGAAACACCGTCGAACTTCAGTTCGCATACATACTCAGGCTCATACCCAAGCGCCTTGCGAACCCTTTCTCCGAAATCGTTCACTTCCTCCGTGCTGTAAGTGTTGCCGAGTGAAAGCATGGGACTGACGTGCTCAGCCTGAAAGAATTCTTCAGTAAGGTCACTGCCTACCCTCATGGTTGGAGAGTCAGGCGTGATCAGTTCCGGGAAATTCTTTTCAATAGTGTGAAGCTCATTGAGCAGTATATCGAATTCGAAATCGGTTATAACAGGTTTATTCAGAACATAATACCTATGGTTATGTTCACTGATGATTTTCCTAAGCTCATCTGCTCTTTTTTTAGCCTCAGCAAGCTTCATTGCGGGAATGTTTCGGTTAAAACAGGTGACATCAGCTCCAGATTCCGGGTATCACAGTTCCGCAACTGCATTTTCCGTTTTTCAGTCTGTCAGCTACGATCCGGAAGCCGCTTCTTTCGATCACCTTCTGTTTGCATGACGGGCAGATTGTATCATCAATACTTGTTCCTGGCACATTACCTATATAAATGTATTTAAGGCCTTCTTCGCGTGCGATCGCTGCAGCAATGTCAAGGATGCTGGCAGGGGTGGGAGGCAGATGCTCGAGCTTGTATTGTGGCTGAAAACGACTGAAGTGTATTGGTACATCGGTGAACCCGTTGTCAGCAAGCCACCGGCACATGAGCCTGATCTCTTCCGGCTTGTCAGTCCAGCCCGGGACAATGAGGTTGGTGATCTCAAGCCACACGCCTTCATCCCTGTATATCTTCAGCGCATCAAGAACAGGTTGAAGCTTGCCACCGCTAAGCTTAAGATATGTACTTTCATTGAACGATTTGAGATCGATATTGGCGCCGTCGATATAGCGGCAGAGCTCTTTAAGCGGCTCCCTGTTGATGTAGCCGTTTGAATGCATAATATTCTTTATTCCTTCGGCGCGCGCTGCCTTTGATGTCTCATATACATATTCATAGAAAGTAACGGGCTCCGAATAGGTGTACGCTATAGACTTGCAGTTGCCTGATATGGCATTTGCCACCACATCTTCCGGAGGCATATCATAGTTCCTTGTCTTGTCGGGCGAGGTCTGTGAGATAGTCCAGTTCTGACAGTTGAGACAGGCAAAATTGCATCCGGCAGTTGCAATGGAGAATGCTGTTGACCCCGGAAGAAAATGATAGAGTGGTTTTTTCTCAACAGGATCAATATTCACCGCACACGGAT
This sequence comes from uncultured Bacteroidales bacterium, assembly GCA_963825165.1. Classification (GTDB taxonomy): domain Bacteria; phylum Bacteroidota; class Bacteroidia; order Bacteroidales; family VadinHA17; genus SR-FBR-E99. The sequence goes on from CAWGRY010000003.1 coordinate 138,381, forward strand.
TGCCAAAGGCCATGGTATATAGCTTTGACTTCCTGACGACCCTGTTGTGGCAGTCACTTAACTCACCTTCTTTCGGTGTACACTCATTGGGGCAGATCTTGCACACTACCCCGCGGGCGCTCTCCTCCTGGAACATTGCCAGCCTTTCCTTTGGCGCCGGTTTCATGCCCTGCAGGCTCAAAGGAGCAATGACACCGGCTGCCACCGCCAGCGAACCCTGCCTGGCGAATGTCCTTCGTGTGATCTTTCTGCCTCTGACCCCCAATGTCATGCGTGTCTGGATTGGTGACCATAAAGCTAATGCTTAAAGGGCACTGAAACAATAATTCCGGCGATTAAAATTACGGCTGCAAGAATAAAAGATGCATTGCTTATTCCTGCCAGTGGTACAAGTACAGTTGAAACTGTCAGGTATCCCAATGCTGATCCGGCCAGGTCGGAGGCATACACTCTCCCGGTAATCCCCTGTATGCCTGATAATGTCAGCATCCGGTACACTGACCCGGTGAGGAACCCGGCTGCAAGCAGGAAGATGAAAATGACAGGTAACACAATGCCGGGAGCTGTTGTGACAAACGAGGGTGCAAGAAATCCTGTGACACCATATATGACTGCCAGTAGCGCAGTACGGATCATAATCGGCCCGGCTGCGCTGATGCGGCCCCAGCCTGCTCCGGCAGCCAGTCCCGCCATTAGCAGCGTCAGCACGAAAGCGGAGAGTAAATAAATGTTACCAACCGTCAACTGCACTATAAAGATCATAATCATGCCAAAGCCGGCCAGTCCTGCGGAAGAGGCAAACATCATCAGGCTGTCCCTGCGTATAAAAACAAAGGGGATGATAACCATCAGAACCATCACTGCAACAACGCCGCCCGCTATTCCTTTGCTCTCAAGCGACAGCATATTTGTGAACCACGATGATACGGGCCTGGTTGCAGTATTGAAACCGGCCGTGGTGTCAGCCTGCATAATGATCTGCCCGCTCTTGCGCCTCGATTCTTCATCGTTAAGATAATCACCGTTCACGTAACTGTTCTGAATTCCGCTTCTTGCCGCCAGAACGGAGATTGAATCAGACAGGGGACTGTCTGATGCAATGACATAAAGCAATGATCCGGGTATCAGAACTACATGGTCAAAGACCTCGCTGAGGGCGTTGTATACCGGAGAAAATCCCTTAATGTAGCTTTCAGGAGAATAGTTAAAATAAGGCATCGGGGTACACAGGAAGATCCCTCCGGGGGAGAGATGTTCCTTTACCAACCTGAAATATTCAATGGTGAAGTACCTGTCGACTGATAACGTGGCAGGCGGGGGTATGAGCTGCAGGACAGCATCGTAAATATCACTGTTTCTCCTCATAAAGGAGAGAGGGTCACTCTTTCTGACGCTTATTGTCATTCTGACGGCCAGTGTGTCGTGCGCACCTTCGGCAGCGATAATACCAGGGTCGTGTTCAAGGTATAACACCTCACCTATGTCATGTTTTTCAAGCTGTTCGATATGCTTCATCAGGCCGCCGGAAATCACCATTACCTTTTCATACTTATCTCTCTGGAGAAGTGCATAATGAATATTCTCCTCAGCCCTGATGATATCGCCGGAAAAGAAGAGAGGCCTGTGATCGTAAAAAATGACAGACTCGTCCCCGTAGGTGCCGGTGGTGATATTTCCGTAAGGGGTATCTGTGCTCTTCTCTGCCTTCACACCCCGCAGAAGCACACTTCTTATGGCGGGGTCAGGGCTGAAGATCAACACAATCACCGCCATCAGAAATGCGCCTGTCATCGCTGTCCGGCGAACCCTGACGCGGTAGCCGGTGAGCATGACCACCAGGCTCACAGATAAAAGCAGAATAATAATGTACAGCTGATAGTTGGAAATGTAAAGGGTAACGTTGATGGTTGTGAGTATCCCGGCAGCAACCGAACCTGCCGTCTCGGTACTGAAACTGCTGCCCGGCACTATTGCACTGTCAAGTTGTCTTATCGCAGACAGCCTGATGAAGATGAATGATGAGATGAAGGTAACGGGAGCCACGCTCACCGAAATTATGGCCAGGGTTTTTAGTACAGAGGGTGACTCGCCGGGCGCAATAAGAAACCTGTTCATAAACAGAAAAAAGAGCGGTGCAAGAGTCATGCCTGCAATCAGTGTCCACATCATCTTCCTCAGGTCATTTATGCCGGACCTTCCTCCGGTGATGGCACCGGCAGCGGCGATGATCAGCCAGAGCCACAGGAAGAAGCCTGCAGAAGCCTCTGTTCCGCCCCCGAGAATGACCGCTTCGCGCATGAGAATAAACTGAACCGCTGAGCTCGCAAACCCTGTCAGCATAAGCAGCTTCGCGATTGCGTTACCGTTCAGTTCCCTATGTGCATAAGCTTCCCTTGCCCTTTCCGCGTCACTGTTTTTGTTTTTTCCGAAATAATATTGCAGATGCCAGGTCAGGTGAATTATTGCGGCGAACGCCATTGCGATGCCCGTCTCCACATGCCAGTGAAGCAGCTGCCCTGAAAAAGGTATATTCCACTTGTAGGTGATTTTCAGGGCCATGAACAGGCCGAATAAGCCAGCTGTCAGAAATGTACCAAACAGCGCCCAGTTCCAGAAGCGCCGGTGAGATTGCTTATCAAGGAAACCGGTTGAAGAAAGGGAAAGAGTAAACAGATAAATTACGAGTATGGTCAGTCCTATCGGAAGAACATGATACATCAGGTTATATCTTATTCACCGAAGACATAGGCTTCATAGGTAAAAATCTCAGTATCCTTATCTTTCCATCCGTCCCAGCCAATACCTGCCTTATCACGGGCGCAGCAGCCGAGGAACTCGGTTACGCTCCAACCCCTTTCAGTAGCCACCTGGGGCAGCAGGGTGCCGGACCTGACACCTTTTTTGAGGTAGATGCCGTGCTTTCCGATCTTGATCTGATTGATGTCAGTAATCTTGGTCATCGGTCCCAGGACTGATATCTCAAGGTGTATATCAGGATATTCGGCGGTTGTAAGGGGAGAGAACCTCGGGTCATCGAATGCTGCCTCCAGGGCCATTGTACCGATGACTTCCCAGAGGGGATCAGGAGAGGTGAACCGTCCGATGCAACCCCGCAGGTTACCATCAATTGTAATTGTGACAAATGCTCCCAGCGGCTCTTTCAGGCGGGGTGTCAGCTTCGCAGCATCGACGGTGCGTGGCTTTGTTCCCCTGAGTTTTGCAGAGATAGATTCGCGTGCAATGCCCAGCAGGGTCTTCTTCTCCTCAGCTGTAAGCGAGAACTCATCCATAGGAGCGAGCTTATGTGCTTCAGGTGCCTTCTCATCGACAACAATGGCATTGTACCCTACCACCTCATCCCTGTTCCCGTGAGGAGAATCTCCTGAATTTCTGTATTCGACATTACGTAGTCTCAGGCTGCTCTCATCTTCAGTGAGGTACAGGAGAATCAGCGCTGCTGTCCATCCGCACATGGCTGTGGAGAGGTTGTCGATTCCGGAAGCTTCCACATCCCTGATGGTCTTGAGGAAGACATCAGGATCACCGGTCAGAATAGCATCACTGGTGAGCTTGTCTGCCCTGACTGCTTCAGTATAGGATGGGTAATGCGAGAAATCGCTGCTTATAATAAACAGGTTCCGTTCATTGAACCAGGGACTGAGCTCTGAGGCTATCAGGTCAAGCATGGTGATATTGCGCGTGCCCAGCAGTATAGGCACGACCATAGGGGTTTTGCTGAAGTGAAACTGGATGAAGGGAAGCTGAACCTCCAGCGAGTGCTCCGACTTGTGTGCGTCATCCATATTAATGAACCATTTGCTTTTGCTTACCAGTTCGTCTCCCAGGGTCCTGTTCACCTGTACTGTGCCAAGCGGTGTCACCATATTGCCTGAAGTGAACACAGCGGCACCGTCGAATGAATACCTGTGACTCACCCCTATAAGAAATATGTTGTCATACTCTGCGTCCTCAGGCACGGCTGCATAACCGGCCGCAGCAGTGTGTCCCGAATAGACATAACCGGCATGCGGCAAGATCAGTGCTCTCACCCTCTTACCGGAAGAAACACTTTTCAATGAGTTGAAATATCCTGCGAGCTCGCTATTCAGTTTGTCGCTGCCGGCAGGATAAAAGCTGCCTGCCACCGCAGGCTGCCTGTCATGCCCGGCTTCCTGTCCGTTGATGTTCATAAGCGGGATTATTAAAGTCATTAAGATAATACTAACCGTTTTCATAAAACAGCTGTTATCACCCGTAAAGATAAACTAAAAAAACGGTAAAAAAGCGGAAAAAAACAGTTAGATAAGTACGATATTTTCCTTAATGGTGTTTCCGTCTTCATCAATGCCGTATAGCCTTATACCTACACTGCATGTGGCATCAGCCGTAACATCGAGGAACGGAGACAGAGATTCCCTTACATCTTCCTCACCCATGGAATCATACTCCTCAATATCAAAGTAAAGATGTACAAAAAGTATATGATCGCTTTTTTTGATCTTGGTCAGTGTCTTCAGAATCTTCCCCATCCAGATAACCGAGGATGTGTTAAAATAGTCGACGTTGAATTTCAGGTTTGTACTCTCGGCCGGGTTCTTGGCATATTCGCCCGCCCATTTATAAAGAGGCTCGAAAAATGATGATGCATTCTCCGGTAATGATTTGCCCGTAAAGGCCAATATACCTGTTTCTGCCACAAAACTCACCATCGGTGTCTTGGACGTGGCCTCAATCCTTATATCCTGTAGTTTAACCATACTGATCAGTACCTTCCCTTGTCCTGCTTTATTGCCCTAGTAACATGATAAAGGTAGTTCGTTTTTTATGTCAGTGGAATTCCTTCGTCAAAAAAATATGACTAGTTATCAACTTTTTTCAACAATTCACCCTTCCAAAGTGAGATAACCCGAGGTCTTTGGTAACGAAGGAAATACTATATTTGCAGGCGATAATAAATGAGGATGGAAGAACTGCTCAGGAAGGGTGTCAGAGAGGCGATCAGAAGCCTGTACAGTGCGGATGTGAATGATGATCTCCTTCAGATACAGAAGACGAGGAAAGAGTTTACCGGCGATCTGACCCTGGTAGCTTTTCCCATCACTAAGATATCACATAAATCCCCGGAACAGACAGGAAAGGATTTAGGTGATTACCTGGCGCAACACGTTGACGCTGTGAGCGGGTTCAATGTAATCAAAGGATTTCTTAACATCGTCATCTCGCCGGCAGTATGGGCCAGACAACTGGAAATAATTTCTGAAAAGAAGGAGTATGGCTTCATTCAGCCGGACAGTGATGCGGCAATGGTGGTCATTGAATACTCTTCGCCTAACACCAACAAACCACTGCACCTGGGACACATACGGAATAACCTCCTCGGGTACTCCCTCTCGCGGATATGCAGTGCTGCCGGGAACAGGGTGATAAGAACAAATATCGTCAATGACCGGGGAATACATATCTGCAAGTCTATGGTTGCCTGGCAGCTTTTTGCCGGCGGAGCAACACCGGCATCGGCAGGAATGAAGGGCGACCATTTCGTAGGCGAATACTATGTCCTCTTTGAAAACAAGTACAAGGAACAGATTGATTCGCTCGTTGCTGCAGGATCAACGCCCGAAGAGGCACGTGACACTGCCCCGCTGATGATCGCTGCACGACAGATGCTGCTTAAATGGGAGGCCGGTGATGAGGAGACTTTGACACTGTGGAACATGATGAACTCATGGGTATACGAAGGGTTTGAAGTGACTTACAAAGCCCTCGGCGTGGAGTTCGATAAAATATATTACGAGTCAGAAACCTACAAAACCGGGAAAGAACTGGTCCTCAGGTCACTTGATGAAGGCAGCCTCATAAGAAAAGATGACGGCTCAGTGTGGATCGACCTCACGGCTGATAAACTTGATGAGAAGCTGCTGCTCAGATCTGACGGCACAGCGGTTTATATCACCCAGGACCTGGGCACAGCGGTGATAAGGTATAACGACTACCACTTCGACAGGCACATTTATGTCGTTGGAAATGAGCAGAACTACCACTTCCAGGTGCTGGCCCTTACCCTTCTGAGGATGGGATACCAATGGGCCCGCGGACTGCTGCATTTCTCCTACGGTATGGTGGAGCTTCCGGAAGGAAAGATGAAATCAAGGGAGGGAAAGGTTGTCGATGCTGACGACCTGATAGAGGAGATGACTGCCACAGCAAGGACAATGTCGCAGGATCTCGGCAAACTTGGCGGTTACAGCGAGACTGAGAAGGAAAATATTTGCAGACAGATAGGCCTCGGGGCTCTGAAATACTTTATCCTCAAGGTCGACCCGAAGAAAAACATGACCTTTAACCCTGCAGAATCAATTGACTTCAACGGTAATACGGGTCCCTTCATACAATATACTTATACCCGCATCAGATCAGTGATGAAGAAGGCGGAAGAGACCGCCGTGACTTATGGTGCGGAGAGCTATGACAACTTCATCCCAAATCCAAAAGAAATAAGTGTCATAAAATTGCTGAACGATTTTCCATCCGTTGTGAAGGAAGCTGCCGGAGAACTGAGTCCTGCCCTGTTGGCAAATTACTGTTACGACCTGGCCAGGGAATTCAACCAGTTCTACCACGACTATTCCATCCTCGGTGAGGATGACAAAACAGTGCGCGACTTCAGACTCAAACTCTCAGCCCTCACAGGTACCGTGCTTGAAAGAGGACTCTGGCTGCTGGGAATTGAAGCGCCTGAGAGAATGTAATACCAAAATATACGATTAGTTATGTTTGAAAACCTGAGCGAAAGACTTGAACGATCCTTTAAAATATTAAAAGGCGAAGGGACCATCTCCGAGATAAATGTTTCCGAGACTTCTCAAAGATGTTCGCCGGGCACTGCTCGATGCCGACGTGAACTTCAAAATAGCAAAGCAGTTTACCGATACTGTCAAGCAGCAGGCCCTGGGCCAGAATGTGCTCAAGTCTGTCAAACCATCACAGATGATGATCAAGATTGTGCATGACGAGCTTGTTCACCTGATGGGAGGAGAGAAGACTGATATTAACATAAAGACCAATCCTTCGATAATACTGATTGCAGGACTTCAGGGAAGCGGCAAGACGACCTTCAGCGCCAAGCTTGCCAGATATCTTAAGACCAAACGCGGGAAAAACCCTCTCCTGGTAGCCGGCGACGTTTACAGACCTGCGGCAATAGAACAGCTCAAGGTGCTCGGCTCACAGATAGAGGTGCCTGTCTATACCGAGGAGGGAAGCCTTAATCCCGTGGAGATAGCGCGCAACGCTGTCAGGGAAGCCAAAAAGAACGGCAATGACCTGGTCATAATAGACACGGCAGGACGACTGGCAGTTGATGAGGAGATGATGAAAGAGATCGCTGCCGTGAAGAGCGCAACCAATCCGCATGAAACACTCTTTGTGGTTGACTCGATGACAGGTCAGGATGCGGTGAATACCGCATTTGAGTTCAATGAGAGAATAGACTACGACGGCGTTGTACTGACAAAGCTCGACGGCGATACACGGGGAGGAGCAGCCCTCTCGATAAGGGCAGTGGTCAACAAACCCGTCAAGTTCATCAGCGCCGGTGAGAAGATGGACGCCATTGATATCTTCTACCCTGAGAGAATGGCTGACAGAATTCTCGGCATGGGCGACATAGTCTCCCTGGTGGAAAAAGCTCAGGAGCAGTATGATGAGACTGAAGCACGTAAGCTTCAGAAGAAGATAGCCAAGGACCAGTTCGACTTCAACGACTTTGTCTCGCAGATACATCAGATAAAGAAGATGGGTAACATGAAGGATCTGATGGGGATGATACCCGGCGTCGGCAAAGCCATTAAAGATCTTGATATTGACGACAATGCCTTTAAAAGCATTGAGGCTATAATTGCAAGCATGACACCGGCAGAAAGGTCAAATCCGATGCTTCTTAACGGCACCCGCAGAAAAAGGATAGCCGGGGGCAGCGGCACCACGGTGATGGAAGTAAACAGGCTCCTGAAACAATTCGACCAGACACGGAAAATAATGAAGACAGTAGCCAAGGGAGGCGATCTGTCAAAACTGGCGCCGAAGAGATAATTGGTTGAAAGGTTGAGAATGTTTAAGGGTTGAGAAAATCGCAAATCGCAAATCGCAAATCGCAAATCACTGATATGTACCAGCTCATTGACGGCAGGATAACCGCAGCCGGGATAAAATTTGAAATAGCTGCAAAGGTCAACAGCATGAAAGATAGGGGTATACGTGTTCCTCATCTTGCTGCTGTACTCGTCGGTCACGACGGCGGCAGCGAGACCTATGTGGCTCATAAAGTGAAAGATTGCGAAGAAGTCGGCTTCAGGTCAACCTTGGTTCGCTTCCCTGCCTCTGTAAGCGAAAGCGAGCTTCTTGCAAAAGTTGAGGAACTGAATAACGACCCTGAGATTGACGGACTGATAGTTCAGCTTCCTCTGCCTGATCATATTTCTGAAGATAAGGTAATCGAAAACATCTCTCCGCTGAAGGATGTTGACGGGTTTCATCCCGTCAATGTAGGAAGGATGACTGCAGGACTGCCTTCCCTGGTATCAGCCACCCCGGCAGGCATCATGGAATTGCTGAAAAGGTATAATATCCCGCTGAAAGGGGCTGAGTGTGTCGTAGCAGGCCGCAGTAACATCGTCGGCAGACCCGTAAGCATCCTCCTGTCTCAGAAAGGTACCGATGCCACTGTCACACTGGTTCACAGCCGTACCCGCGACATCGCCTCCGTACTGAGGAGAGCAGACATAATAATCGCAGCGCTGGGGATTCCCGGGTTTATCAAAGCCGATATGGTGAAGGAGGGAGCAGTGATCATAGATGTGGGAACAACACGCGTTGAAGCCCCCGGCACGAAATCAGGGTGGAGACTGAAAGGCGATGTCGACTTTGAGAATGTGGCACCCAGATGCTCATTTATCACACCCGTGCCAGGTGGAGTGGGACCGATGACCAGAGTGTCACTGCTGCTGAACACCCTGCAGGCCTGCAGGAGATGACAGATCAGTCTGCCAGCAAAAAAAAACCGGGCTAGAGGCCCGGTCAGAAGGTAGAATTTAGGTTAATTCTAGGGTAATATTGGGTTTGAGGGTAAACTTTTGATTTCAATTATAAGATGCAAAGCAGTCCCCGAAGGTTGCGTCAGCCGAAATTTATTTTTCCAAAGCACTGGTTATCATGTTTAAAAAAAGTTAAGGCTGTTGATAATTGACAATGATTTAAAGAACGGGGACGAGATTATATTATACATTTGCAGGATATTTTTGGGGAGAATGGAAGAAGAGAAATATGGTTTCGTGCACGACAGTGAGGTAGAAGAGGTTATTCTCCGGTTTGAGAAGATGCGGAAGAATAAGGAGGCATGTTACTTCGATGTGATTGAATTTGAAGCGATTATAGATTATTACCTGGATGGTAACAAACCTGTGAATGCTTTTGAAGCCACATCATTCGCGTGTGAGCTTCATCCTAATTCAGTTCCGATACAGATTCGCAAGGCCAGGGTGCTGCTTGAGAAAGGAAGAGCCACGGAAGCCCTTGCCATCGCCAATCTTATAGAAAATATTGAGCCCGGCAATTATGACATCTATGTGTGCAAGGGAACAGCACTGGCAATGCTGGGAGATGTTGCCGGAGCCAGGAAAGTCTTCAATATGGCATTGGAATCAAACTCTGAGGACCAGGAAACAATCCTGTACAGCATAACATCCGTGCTGCAGAACCTCAATTATTATGAAGAGATGATACCTTACCTTCTTATGCTGGAGAAACTCGAACCTGATTTTGCCGCTCATACCTATGACCTGGCATATGCCTACGACAAAAAAGGCGATTACAGGCAAAGCATTAAATACTATACCGCCTATCTCGATGAGGAGCCATATTCTGACAGTGCCTGGTATAACCTGGGTATAATATATAATAAAACAGGCGATTACGGTAAGGCACTTGAAGCTTACGATTATGCCCTGGCAATAAACCCGGAAAACACCTTTGCCCTCTTTAACAAGGCCAACATACTCAGTAACCTTGAGAAATACATGGAGGCAATGGATGTCTACCGCGAGTTCGTTGAAGAGGAACCCGAAAGCCTTGAAGGACTTACCTACCTGGCAGAATGCTATGACAAAACCGGCAACGAGGAGATGGCCAGGAAATACTACCATGAGGCTATTGAACTTACCCCGGATTTTCCTGACCCGTGGTATGGCCTGGGATTGCTCTCCATATCGCGCGACAAGGCAGAAGAAGGTATATCCCCGCTTAAGAAGGCCATCCAGCTCGATCCGAATAATCCCGATTACTGGTTCACACTGGGTAAAGCATATATTATGCTCGGGAACGTCAAACTGGCACTTAAGTGCTTCAGGGAGACGCTGAGAATCGACGGTTACTACGATGAAGCCTGGATAGAATCGGGACTGATAATAATGATGACAGGCGCTTTCGCAGGAGCGATACGGCTGCTCAGGAAGATTAAACAGGTAAGTGGTGATCTGCCTGGTATATATTTCCTCCTGGCATCTGCCTATCTCCACACCGGTAAAAAAACTGAAGCAAGGAAGGCCCTGACTGTGGCTGCCATGCTTGATGACGAGCTGCTGGCGGACTATGCCATCATCCTGCCGGAGGAAATGCTCACACCGGCAATGAAAAGGCTCTTCAGTAAAACAAAGTGATCCAATATGAAAAATGTAAGACAACTGCTTACAAACATTCCTGAACGACCATCCAAACCCAGGACTGAAGGCCTAACCATGATAATGGATAAAGGACTGAGCCTCAGGGAGGCTGAAGACTTAGCCGGAGTTGGAAGCGAATATGTCGATTTCGTGAAGCTTGGCTTCGGAACATCCGTTATCACACCTGATGTCGATAAAAAAATCAAAACCTATCATAAGGCCGGGATGACGGTTTACCTTGGCGGAACACTCTTCGAAGCCTTCATTATCAGGGGAATGTTTAAGGAATATGTTAAGCTGCTGAAGGAATCGGGGATCACAATGGTTGAGATATCTGACGGCTCCTATGAGTTTGAACACGGCGTGAAGCTTGACTATATCAGGAAACTGTCAAAGGAATTCACCGTCATCTCCGAAGTGGGATCAAAGAAAAAAAACATCGTATATACACCTGCGCAGTGGGTTGAGATGATGAAGTCAGAACTTGAGGCAGGCTCAGTGAAAGTGATAGCTGAAGCACGGGAATCTGGCACGATAGGAATATATAATGATGACGGCTCGGTAAACCTTGACCTGATAAATGCAATATCGAAGCAGATTGGCTTTCATAATGTTCTCTGGGAAGCGCCGATGAAACCGCAGCAGGCCTGGTTTATCCTCAACTTCGGCGCCAACGTCAACCTTGGCAACATAGCTCCGACCGAGATAATAGCCCTCGAATCACTGAGGCTTGGACTGAGGAGCGACACCTTCTTCAGGTTTCTCCCGGATGATATGAAATGAGACTGTTCGGCATTATAGGATATCCCCTCGGACATTCATTCTCTCAAAAGTATTTTACCGAAAAATTCAACAGGGAAAACCTTTCTGATCACAGCTACCGGAAATTCGAGCTGAATTCAATTGATCTCCTTCCTGCTCTGCTTGAAAAAGAACATGACCTCTGCGGTTTCAATGTTACCATCCCTTATAAGATCAAGGTGATGGATTACCTCGATGAAATTGACGGAATGGCTGCAGAAATAGGGGCGGTAAATACTGTCAGGGTGACACGCAGACACGAAAGCAAGCCATACCTGACCGGATTCAATACTGATGCTCCTGCTTTCAGGGAATCACTGCTGGAAAACCTGGTAATGCTGCCTGAAACAGCCATTGTCCTGGGCACAGGAGGAGCTTCAAGAAGTGTCATGCATACTCTTATTGATATGAATATAAGGGCTATACCTGTCTCAAGAAGACCTGTGAAGGAGGGTTATTCGTATGACGACCTTCCGGGAGAGGTGATCAGCGAAGCCGGGTTGATAGTCAATACAACACCTCTTGGCACAGCACCGGCAACAGATGCCTCACCGCCGATCGATTACAGCTTCCTGAGGGAGGGACAGTTGCTTTTTGACCTGGTATATAATCCTCCGGTGACACAGTTTCTTATGATGGGAGAGGAGCATGGATGCCATACTGTGAACGGTGAGGAGATGTTCCTGAAACAGGCTGAGCTGGCCTGGAAGGTCTGGAACCAGATGGTCAGATAAATACAGTTTCGGGATATTCAATTCCCGTCAGCGACAAGCCATGGGCAGCTGCTGACTGTCCTGCCAGTCCGCGGTCACGGCCCTCAAGAATCCCTTCGAATTCCTTTAAAGACAACTTGCCCCTGCCTGCAGGGATCAGCGTTCCTACGACAGCCCTTACCATATTCCTGAGAAAACGGTCGGCCGTGATTGTAAAGACAAGCCTGCCCGGTTCTTCATCCCAATGGGCATAACTGACCCTGCAGATGTTTGTCTTGTTTCCACCGTGCAGGCGGCTGAAGCTTGTGAAGTCATTGTGATTCAGCAGTATGGCTGATGCCGCATTAAGCAGGTCGATATCAAGCTTCCAGTAGAGCAGCCAGGCGGTGTCAGTGACGAACGGATCCTTGACGGTGGAAACAGTGTACTTGTAAGTCCTTGAAATGGCATCAAAACGGGCATTTGCATCAGGTTTTACCCTGACTGTTTTCCTTACAGCAATATCCGGCGGAAGAATGCTGTTCAGGTTATATAAGAACTGTTCGTCAGAATCAAGGTCATTCCTTACTGAATCAAAATGTGCACAGAAAAATGAAGCATGCACTCCGGTGTCCGTTCTGCCTGCCCCCGTTATTGCAACCTGCTCACCAAGTAAAGTGCCAAGTGCCTTTGTAATAACACCTTGCACTGTGTGTTTCCCGGGCTGTACCTGCCATCCGTTATAGGCCGTTCCCCTGAAGGATAAGAACATGAAATACCTCGTCATTGGACCCGTTTGGTGCAAAGATAGCCAAAGAACATTGGTGCTGCTGCAGCTTTTAAGTAAATTGCACTGTTAATTAAAACTCCGGTTATGAATGAAATAATCCTTAAACGAGGGTTCGCAAGCGATAACAATTCAGGGGTTCACCCTGCCGTCTTTGCAGAACTGGTACGTGTCAACCATGGACATGTGGTTGGTTATGGCGGAGATCCTTTCACAGAAAAAGCATATACTTTGCTCAGAAAAGAGCTTGGCAGTGAGGCGGAGATCTTTTTTGTCTTTACAGGAACGGCTGCCAATGTGCTGGGCCTGGCCGGAGCTACCAGATCATGGAATTCTGTACTGACTGCCAGTACTGCCCACATTGAGGGTGATGAATGCGGAGCGCCTGAAAAATTCGCCGGATGCAAGGTGCTGACTGTCGATACACCCGACGGCAAGATCAGGCCTGAGCTGCTAAAAAGACATATGCACGGGTTTGATTTTGAACACCACAGTCAGCCAGCAGTAATTTCGATTTCACAGGTTACGGAGATGGGTACAGTTTACACCGTTGACGAGATAAAGGCACTGGCCGGTTATGCTCACAGCTATAATATGCTTCTGCATATGGACGGCGCCCGGCTGGCAAATGCAGCAGTATCGCTGGGACTCCCGTTCCGGGATTTCACTACTGACGCCGGCGTCGATATCCTGTCGTTTGGCGGCACAAAGAACGGGATGATGTACGGCGAGGCAGTCTGCTTTCTCAGGCCGGGAATAACAAGCGGATTTAAGTTCCTGCGCAAACAGGGGATGCAGCTTGCTTCAAAAATGCGCTTTATTGCAGCACAGTACATTGCTTACCTGACGGGAGACCTGTGGCAGGAGTGCGCCGGGCATTCGAATACGATGGCAAAGGAACTGGAAAAAAGACTGCGTGAGATCAGGGGCGTGACAATTACCCAGAAGGTTGAATCAAATGGTGTTTTCATTATTATGCCACGTGATGTGGCGGAGCGGATCAGACAGGAATATTTCTTCTATCCATGGAATGAACAACTGAATGAATACCGCCTTATGACCAGCTGGGATACAACTTCAGATGATGTCAATCAATTTGCAGACCGATTGACAGTTATGATGTCTGAGAGAAAGTAGGAGGTTACTCGTACAAATCGGGAATTGCTGTTTTGCCGTAGTTCCAGTACAGCACTGACGTATCACCCTCCGCCTGCCTGTAATAAGCAGGTGTAACTGCATTACCGTCCGGAGTTAACAGAGCCTTTTCGTAAACAGCATAGACAGGATTAAAAATAATATCGGTAACCCCTATGGTGTAAAGCGTCTCAGTTGAACCTTCGGCAGGGGCATCTTCTTTAACCTTTACCTCCAGCTTATTATATGTCAGCAGGTCCCTGAGAAACTCCATCCTCTTTCCGGTTATCCCGCTTTCAACTATTGTACAGCGGATACCGTCTATTTCTCCGATCTGATGTTTGGCACTGGTCAGTGATGTCATATTGCTTAAAATTAGATGCCGTAACTCAGGTTCCTGATCATTTCATAGATACCGCTTGCGAAACCTGTGATCACAATACCGGCAATACAGATTGCAAGTCCCAGCTTCGACATGAAATCACTTTTAAATTCCGGTATGGGATTTTCGCTTTTATTGATGAACATGGCCTTGACCACAAGCAGATAATAGTACAATGCAACAATTGTATTAAGAACTGCAATAGCTACAAGTACAAAGAATCCTTTTTCTGCAGCTGCGGCAAAAAGAAAGAACTTGCCGAAGAATCCTGCCACAGGCGGTATTCCCGCAAGTGAAAACATGGCAAGCATCATTGTTAAGCTGAGTTTCGGATTGGTTCTGTACAATCCGTCATAATCATCCATGCTCTCCTTTCCGGTCTTTTCGGCAATGATAGCGACAATGCCGAATGCAGCAAGGTTGGTGAAGATATATATAAGCGCGTAGTAAATCACCGTGGTCATTCCAAACCTGGTACCGCTGATGAAGCCGAGAAGGAAGAAGCCTGCCTGGGCTATTGATGAAAAAGCCAGGAATCGTTTCATGTTTTTCTGCCTCAGAGCAAACAGGTTACCTATTGTTATGGTGAGCACGGCAATCACCCATATCACCTTTTCCCATGTGTCAATAATAACCGGGAAGACATTGTAGAGAATTATAATGAAGATGAATGCAGCTGCTCCCTTGCTTATCACAGAAAGGTATGATGCCACGTTCACCGGAGCGCCTTCGTAGACGTCAGCGGTCCAGAGATGGAACGGTACCAGCGACATTTTAAAGCTCATACCCGAGAAGAAGAAAATGAACCCGAGAATTGTGAGAGGCACTGATGAAGCCCTGGCAGCAACATCTGCAAAATACAGTGATCCGACGGTTCCATAGATCATTGACAGGCCATAGAGAAGGATCCCCGATGACAATGCTGATGAGAGGATCAGCTTTATACCTGCTTCAGCCGATCTGTTCTGATATCTTTCGTATGCGGCCAGGGCGGCAAGAGGAATTGTTGCCAGCTCAATCCCGATATAGAACATCAGGAAATGGCCTGCAGAGATCATGAAATTCATTCCTATAAGCGTGGAGATCAGAAGCATGAAGTATTCATGGAGCCTGTCCCTGTTTTCAGGTCTGCCAAGCCATGTATATGACTGTATGAGAACAATGAGGGTCCCTATATTCAGGATATTCTTCATCAGCGTGGTGGTGCGCCCTGCCAGGTACATTCCCCCGAAAAGGGTTCCCTCAGGAGATGGGAGCATGCCGATTGCGGTAACGACTGCGAAAAGAATCACCCCAAAGCCCCTGAACCTTTCTTTCCTGGTTTCACCGGTGAAAACTTCCGCCACCAGAATTATCAGAAAGGCCAAAGTCAGAACCAGCTCGTGGCGCATCATCAAAAAATTATCAAGACTCATTTTGCTGCTGGATTAATTATTCTCCTGTTATACAATATATTACATAAGTTTTTGCACAATTGGCATAATGCTGTCCCTGATGATACCTGACAGTCCCGAAGGCAACATGCCTATATATACGATACCTGTCAAAAGTGCGAGGATAGACAGCTTCTCGTACCATCTGGCATCATTGAAATCGTTGTAATGAGTGTCCCTTAATGGTCCGAGAAGGAGTATTGCAATAACCCTCAGGATGTATACAGCTGTTATAACTATTGATGTTATCGCAATGATTGTGGCTACCCTGTGGAACGTATCAGGATGCTCGAAAGCTCCGAAGAACACGTTCATCTCTGCCACGAATCCGCTCAGACCGGGTAATCCCAGCGATGCGAGACCTGCAATGACGTATGCAACGCCAAGGAAGGGAATAACTTTCATCAGTCCGCCCATTTCACTTATTATCCTTGTGTGCGTCCTGCCGTAGATCATGCCTATCAATGCAAAGAAGAGGGCTGTCATAAGACCGTGTGAGACCATCTGGATAATCGCTCCGGTCATGGCTGTCTGGTTCATCATCAGTATCGCAAAGAGCACCAGTCCGCAATGGCTGACCGAAGAGTATGCGTTGATATACTTCAGATCCTTTTGCACAATGGCACCAAAAGCGCCATAGACAACACTTATTGTTGTCAGGATAATAAATATCCATGCCATTTCATTTGCTGCTTCAGGCATGAGAAACATGGCTACCCTGAAACAACCGTAACCTCCGAGCTTCATCAGTACGCCGGCATGGAGCATTGATACGGCAGTAGGAGCAGAGGAGTGACCGTCAGGAGACCAGGTATGCAGGGGGAACAAAGCCCCGAGAACGCCAAAACCAACGAAGGTCAGCGGAAAGAACCACCTCTGGGCCTCAATCGGAATTGTGACCTTTGAAATCTCGATTATGTTGAATGTAAACTCACCGCCGTCAGGAGCCGAGTTAAAATATATACCGAATAACCCGATCATAAGGAGGGCAGAACCTCCCATAAGCATCAGGGTCAGCTTCATGGCAGCGTACTCCTTTGGCCCGCTGCCCCAGATCCCGATCAGTATGTACATTGGAATAACTGCAAGCTCATAAAAGAGAAACATTGTGAACAGATCCAGTGATATGAAGAACCCAAAGACGCCCGTTGCCAGAAGGATAAGAGAAACGAAAAACTCCTTCCTCAGATCATCCATCTCCCATGATGCATATATCCCGGCAAAAACAACAATCGATGTGAGAGCTATCATGGCAACCGAGATCCCGTCGACACCTACGGTATAGTATATATTCAGGCTTTTAAACCACTCGTAGCTGCTCACCAGGAGCATCTGATCCGTGTTGCCTGCCTTTCGCTCCGCGAGATACAGGAATACTATTATGAAAGCAACAATAAGCTGAATGCCCATGCCAATAGCAGATACGACTTTCGCCTGTCGTGCATCCTTTACAAGCATAATGCCTGTGATTGTCAGGAGCGGAATTATAACCAGGCAGGATAATATATTCATATTCAGATATTTTTCGACTTATGACGCTTATTTTACCAGGTAAATAAAGATCAGGACAAGGGCAACGGCCCCTGATACAAAGACAAATCCGTACTGCTGCAGCTGACCTGACTGCAGGCCTTTGATACGGTTTGAGACAGCCTGTGTCACCCATGCAATTCCGTTCATTGTCCCGTCGACAATATGCCGGTCAAACCATGCTACCGGTTGTGAGACACGCCTGAATATTATCTTCTTCGTGATAAAAAGGTACAGCTCGTCAATATAGAACTTGTTGTATGCCCATTTATAGCTGTGTTTGAATGTTGCTGCAAGCCTGCCAGGAAGTGTGTTTTCTTTCCTGTACATCACCCAGGCAATTGCAATACCAGTAAGGGCGATGATGAGCGAGGGTACCGCAACGATCCATTCAATATGTGACTCAAACGGCGCGCCGTCCGAAGTCACCAGCCTGTTGAAAGGAAGCAAACCTGAGAACACCGAACCGAAGGCAAGGATGATCAGAGGAATGGTCATAGTTGCAGGAGATTCATGCGGAGTGTGCTCGTACTTCCTGTCATGCCCGTGGAATATTGAAAAATAGAGCCTGAACATGTAGAACGCTGTCAGACCTGCCACAAGATACTCGATGGCAAACAGCACCTTATCATGGTGGAAGGCCGCTGTGAGTATCTCATCCTTGCTGAAGAAGCCTGAAAGCGGAAAAAGACCTGAAATGGTGAGGCATGCAATAAGGAAAGTGATGTTGGTTATCGGCAGGTGTTTCCTGAGCCCTCCCATCTCCGTCATGTAATTGCTGTGCACGGCATGAATAACCGAGCCGGCACCGAGGAACAAAAGGGCTTTGAACATTGCATGGTTAAACAGATGCCAGTTCGACGCCATGAAACCGAGACCCTCATGTCCTCCGTAACCGGAGACACCAAGGCTGAAAATCATATAACCTATCTGGGAGATCGTGGAATAGGCGAGGACCCTCTTGATATCTGTTTGTGTCATGGCTATCACGGCAGCAAAGAGGGAGGAGAAAGCTCCCACCCATGCGATGATTTGCAGTGCCTCGGGAGCTGCGAAATAATAAACCGGGAACATCCTGGCGACAAGATAAACACCTGCGACAACCATGGTAGCAGCATGTATGAGAGCAGAGACCGGTGTGGGGCCTTCCATGGCATCAGGAAGCCATATGTGCAGCGGGAACATTGCTGACTTGCCGGCACCTCCCACGAATATAAGTATCATTGACCATGTCATGACAGACATCCCGAGAAAGACAGCACCGCCTGTACTTGTGATTGCAGGTCCGTTAAGGTCGGTAAGGGTCACAAAATCAAATGTTTTTGTAGTAAATGACAGTATCAGGATACCGATCAGAAAACCCATATCGGCAAACCGGGTTACGATGAATGCTTTTTTCGAGGCAGCGACAGCGCTTGGCCTGGAATAATAAAATCCGATCAGCAGATAAGAGGAAATACCAACCAGCTCCCAGAATATGTACATCTGGAAGATATTGGTGGCGACAACAAGACCCATCATTGAGAAGGTGAACAGTGAAAGGAAAGCGTAATACCTCTCAAAGCCTTTCTCGCCTTTCATATAACCCAGGCTGTAGATGTGAACCATGAATGAGACTGTGCTGATCACCACAAGCATCATCACCGAGATCGGATCCAGAAGAATACCCATATCAATATGGAGGCGATCTGTAAGTGTAAGCCATGTGCTGTTACATGCTATTATCTTCTGAAAGATTCCATCGGTAAGGCCGGCCCCCCAGAAATACTTCACAGCAGTTGCATATGAGAGAGCCGTAACTATTGCCAGGCCTGTTGTGCCAGTAAGCCCTGAAATACGGGCTTTAAGCTTCATCCCGAAGAGACCCAGCACAAGAAAGGTGACGAATGGGACGATTAGAATCCAAACTGTATATCCGAAATCTGCCATCTCTGCTCTGCTTTATCAGTATTTTAATTCGTTTACGTTTTCAACGTTGATGTTCGAGAACCTCCTGTAAATGCTGATGATAATTGCGATGGCGACGGCAGCTTCCGAAGCGGCAACGGCAATTACAAAGAGGCTGAAAAAATGCCCGTCAAGCTTGCCGGGAAACAGATATCTGTTGAAAGCCAGAAAGTTAATGTTAACGGAGTTCAGAATGAGTTCAGATGACATCAGTATGGTTATGAGGTTTCTCCTGGTTAGAAAACCATAGATGCCTGTAAAGAACATTATCGTCGCCACGATGATGTAAAGCTCCAATGGAATGCCTGGGTTCATATAGTCTTCAGTTTACTTGTTTTTTTCTTCATCTCTTACAGGGCTGCCCTTTTTGGCGATTACTATCGCACCAATCATTGCGGCCACCAGCAGCACGGAGATAACTTCAAACGGCAGCACATAACCGTCGTTGCCTGTTCCAAGCAGGCTCTTTCCTATCACATTCATGTTTACCTCGAGGGCAGCAGCAGTATCAGCGGCAAAAGTATGCTTCAGGATTGTGGTAATGACCACGATGGCCCCTCCAATGACTGCCAGGGCTGTAAAGAGTCCCTTCTTCCACTCAATAGGCTCAAACTTATGGCTTATCTGGCTGGTGAGCAGAATTGAAAATATGATCAGCACAACTATACCGCCTGCATACAATGTAAGCTGTACGGCTGCCAGAAACTGGTAATTAAGCAGGAAGTAAAGGCCGGCAGTGGCTATCAGGACAAAGAGGAGAGAGACCGCTGCACGGAGGATCTTCCGGGTGGTAACCGTCAGCACCGAGAAAACGATGATTACAATTGCAAAGACTGCGAACATTATCTGATTGCCTTCCATCACGCGACTCCTTTCTTAAGTTTTGACCCGGGCTGGTTAAGGATCTTTGTGAGCTTTTTACGGTCAAATACTGCATGCTCAAACTCCTGTCCGAAAGCAAGTGCCTGCGACGGACATGTCTTGACACACAGCCCGCAGAAGGTACACATCCCGAGATGATAGATATGTTTGTCAATGATTCTCTGTTTCTTCCCTTCCTCATTTATTACCGAGGCAGAGATGATCTCAATGGAACCGTTGGGACAGTTAATCTCACATATACCGCATCCGGTACATTTATGCTCGTTATTTTCATCGTGAGGCATTATGACCTCGCCTTTAAACATGTCAAACATCTTCAGTTCCCGTCTGTTGTTCGGGTACTGCTGGGTCCATGTTGTTCCCGGCTTGAAGAAATATTTGCCAGTGACGCCTAAACCCTTCAGTAGGGTGATCAGCCCGTCAAAGATGCTCTTTATATATCTGATAAAACTTTTCATTAGCTTTCTATCAGTATTGGTTCATGTTCTTACCAGTGCCATCCGACAAGGACCAGAAATGCCATTAACAGGAGATTGAAGATATTAATGGGAAGCAGGAATTTCCACTCCAGTGTGAGCAGCTGGTCTATCCTGAGTCTTGGAAAAGTCCATTTCAGCCACATCATGAGAAAGACCACACTGAATGATTTTCCGAGGAACCAGAAGAAAGGAGGGATAAAATCCATCACTCTGTTAAAGGCGTCCCAGCCATACACATGCAACGGCATCCAGCCTCCAAGGAACACCGTAGTGGCAATGGCGGCGACAATGAACATATTAATATATTCAGCAAGAAAGAAAAGTGCGAATTTGATTCCTGAATATTCTGTATGGTAACCTGCTGTCAGCTCCGACTCGGCTTCGGCGAGGTCAAACGGGCCCCTGTTTGTCTCTGCAGTGCCGGCAACGATATAGATCACGAAGGCAATCACGGCAGGGATATGCCCCGTGAAGATGAACCATCCCCATCTCTGGGCTTCAATCATCTCCGAGAGCTGCATTGTTCCTGCCAGTACAACCATAGTTACAAGCGCCAGTCCTACTGATAGTTCATAACTCACAATCTGTGCACCGCTTCTCATTGCACCAATCAGCGAATACTTGTTGTTGCTTGACCAGCCGGCCAGCAGGACACCGATGACTCCCATTGAAGATACTGCCATCAGGTAGAAAACACCAATATTAAGGTCTATGGCCTGAAGGCCCTTCGCGAAGGGCAGGGCTCCGATAGCCATGATCGAAGCAATTATGACAATGAAGGGAGCAAGATTGAATAAGATTTTATCCGCATTCTTGATGGGAACAAGCTCAACAAACAGAAGCTTTACCAGGTCAGCGACAGTCTGGAACATACCCCCGGGTCCAACCCTGTTCGGGCCAAGGCGGTTCTGCATGAGAGCACATACCTTTCTCTCGGCGATTACCAGGAACAAACCCACCAGTGCGAAGAAAATAAGAATCGCTAATCCGATAATTATCATCTCTATTGCTACAGCCCATCCCGGCGACATTGACGCGCGGAGGCTGCTGTCTATCCACTGGGTGAATGATGTAAAATCGTATATACTAAATTCCATATCCGGATTCTGTTACTTTTTTCTATCTGTCAAGATCTGGAATGACAAGGTCAAGGGAGCCGTTGATGGCTACCAGATCCGCAATCTTGAAACCTTTTGCCAATATGTTAAGCGGGGCAAGATTTACGAAGTTGGGCGATCTGAATTTGAGCCTGTACGGATTTTTATTTCCGTCACTCACTATGAACACTCCAAGTTCTCCCCGGGCGGTCTCCACACTCTGCCAGTACTCTCCTTCAGGTAATTTTATCACAGGCTTCATCTTCTCGGCATATGGACCCTCAGGTATGTTGTCAATGAGCTGTTCAATGATGTTCATTGACTCCCACATTTCATCCATCCTTACCTTGTACCTGTGAAAGGAATCTCCTTCATCATAAAGTATCTCTTTGAATGTCACTTTATTATAGGCGCTGTAAGGATTATGCTTACGTATGTCGCATGAAAAACCTGCAGCACGGCCGACTGGTCCCGTCAGTCCCCAGGCAATGGCATCCTCCCGGTTTATTTTACCCAGGCCTTTAACACGCTCCTGGAAGATGACATTTCCGGTAAGAAGACGGTCATACTCAGGCAAAGTCTTCCGGAAGTATTTTATGAAGTCTTTGGTTCTTTTCTGAAAGTTGGGATGTATGTCATTCATTAGTCCGCCGGGACAGTTGTAGCTGACAATCAATCTACCGCCGCATGTCTCTTCGAAGATATCCATGACCAGCTCGCGGTCCCTGAGTCCGTAAAAGAAACAGGTCAGGCCGCCCAGGTCCATCCCGTATGTTGCCCAGAAGAGCTGGTGTGACTGGATCCTTGTCAGCTCGCTGAGTATTGTTCTGATATATTTCACCCTGTCAGATACCTCAATACCAAGGGCTTTCTCAACTGCGAGGCAGACTGCTTCGTTATTGATGTGTGCCGACAGGTAATCCATCCGGTCCGTAAGGTGGATTATCTGGGGGTAGGTGAGGCTTTCGCACATTTTCTCAATACCGCGGTGCACATAACCTATGTGGGGTTCGACATTCAGCACCATCTCGCCCCTGAGCGATACCACAAGCCTCAACACACCGTGCGTTGACGGGTGCTGGGGCCCCATGTTTATAATATATTCCTCCTCTTCCAGGGGGATGTTATTTACAGCTTCCTCCATAACTTATTTGGCAAGAATATTAATGTCGTCCTTATAATCCTTCCTGAGCGGGTAACCCCACGTACTGTCAAGAAAGAGCCGGCGCAGGTCGGGATGTCCCCTGAACTTTATACCGAGCAGATCAAAGACCTCCCTCTCATGAAAATCAGCTGCCGGCCACAGAGAACAGAGAGAATCAATTTCAGGATTCTCCCTGTCTGATACCTTTGTTTTCAGTACGATCATGTGATTGAAAAAAGTCGACCTGAGGTGATAGACCGTTCCCAGCTCTTTGCCCCAGTCCACACCGGTGACGCACACAAGCATGTCGAACCGGGACTCGTCGTTCTGTTTGAGTGCTGTGGCAGTTGAAACAAGAAGTTCAGGTGGCACGGTAACCTCGACAAATTGCTTCCCCTGGACTATTTCAGACCCGGGAGCAAGCAGGGCTGCAGAGGCAGCAAGGTGTACATTATCCATAGGTGTGTTACTTTATGTCGTGTGACTTATTGCGTCGCTTTCTTGACTTCATGGTCTCTGTATTGATCTTCCTCTGCAGCTGAAGCATTCCGTAAAGAAGAGCCTCCGGACGGGGAGGGCAGCCCGGGACATAAACATCTACCGGGATGATATTATCTGCACCCTTAACAACACAGTATGAGTTAAGGAAGAACGGTCCGCCTGATACTGCACAGGCTCCCATTGCCAGCACATACTTGGGCTCTGACATCTGTTCGTAGAGCAGTTTCAGTACGGGTGCCATCTTGTTGTTTATTGTGCCGGCAATGACAATCAGATCAGCCTGCCGCGGGCTGGCACGGTACACTTCCATACCAAAGCGCGCGAAGTCATGCCGCGGGGCACCTGTAGCCATCATCTCGATACCGCAACAGCTGGTGGCAAAGGTCAGCGGCCAGAGTGAATTCCTGCGGCCCCAGTTTATTACATCATCTATCGTTGACAGGAATACGTTACCGTCTAATTCCTTCAGTTTGTCAAGGGTTTCGTTATCCCTGAACTCATCGTCCCTTATTCCTTTTATTCCCATGTGAGTGCGTGTTTTTTCCATGCATAGGCAAGGCCGAGACCAAGGATGATCATGAAGATCACGATCTCGGCGAATGCCACCATTCCAACCTCTTTCATTACCACGGCCCAGGGGAACAGGAAGACGACTTCCGCGTCAAAGACCAGGAAGAGGATGGCGAACAGGTAGTATCCTACATTGAACTGCAGCCAGGTAGTCCCTTTCGTCGGGATACCGCATTCATAAGGGTCAAATTTGTTGGGGGCAAAGGATCTCGGAGCCACAATGCCTGAAAAGATCAGAACAACTCCGACGAAGATGGCCCCAACAAGAAAACAAGTTAACAGGGCTTGATTATCCATTAATCCAGAATTTTATAATTATTGAAGATCAGTCAAAGGTATCCTTATGGGATTTCAGCTGGCTAAAATATAATATTTATCATAACTGTGAAATGAAAAACAGAACAAGGATGAAAATTTACTTCCTTGCCAGAATCTTTTCGGAAGGGAATGGCCGGCTTTAATGATTCATGCCGGTTAAGGCATCAGCAGCATGCAGTCACCGTAGCTCAGGAACCTGTATCCTGCAGTCAGGGCATGACTATAGATTTCTTTCCATACTTCGCCTGTAAAAGCTGCAACAAGGAGGAGCAGGGTGCTGCCAGGCTGGTGGTAATTGGTCACCATCCCGCTTATGGCACGGAACCTGTACCCGGGAACAATGATCAACCCGGTTGTGGCTTCCAGAACATCAGTTTTTTTCTGTTCCATCATTCTCATAAGATGATCAATGGAAGACTCCATGCTAATCCGGGAATCATTATCGTAAGGTTCCCATTGTGCAACGTGCGGGATACCTTCCGCAGGCCATCGTCCTTCCGCGCACTTGATTCCCAGCCAGTAGAGGCTTTCAAGGGTCCTGACGGTAGTGGTGCCCACAGCGGTGATGTTTCGTCCTCTCAGCGCATGTAAAGTATCCCTGGTGACAAAGAAATGCTCCGTATGCATAGGGTGATCATAAATCATCTCAGATTTGACCGGTCTGAATGTTCCGGCGCTGACATGCAGCGTTATTTCAGCAATCCCGATACCTTTATCTGTCAGAGCCTGCAGGACAGAGGGAGTAAAATGAAGCCCTGCTGTCGGAGCGGCGACAGATCCGTTTATGCGGGCATAGACGGTTTGATAGGTCACAGCATCGCATTCCTCATCATTTCTTCCAAGGTAGGGAGGGATGGGAACATGCCCCAACGTTTCAAGCACTTCACCGAAAGATACCTGGTCATCTTCCCATGAAAACCTGACCGTGAATGTGTCGCCGTCAGCTTCCAGTTTTTCCGCAAATAGGATTTTGGCTGACTCTTCATGAATGAACGGTGCCCGGAGGATGCCCGCCTTCCATCTTTTCAGATTGCCGATGAGACACTTCCATACGACAGGGCCGGCACTGGCAAGATTTTGTGAAAAGTCGCGCGGTTCATGCGGCTCAAGACAAAAGATCTCAATTGCCGCACCGCTCTCCTTCGTGAAAAGAAGCCGTGCCCTGATGACCCTTGTATTATTGAAAACGAGAAGGTTATCGCTGTCAAGCAAGGCGGGCAGCTCTTTGAATACCCTGTCTGAAATACTTTTTCCGTCCCATACCAGAAGCTTTGATGCGTCCCTCTCAGGCAAAGGATATCTGGCTATTCTCTCCTGGGGCAGATCATACCTGTACTCGTCTATCCTTATATCTCCCGGATGGTTCTTCACTGGTTACTGATTGCGGCCAAAATTAGCTATTTTTGATAATTATCTGAGACATGTGATGCCTGATAAACCTTCGACAAGAAAACAACCCAGGATTGTTGACCTGCACCTGAAACCCGGGTACAACCAGGGCGATGCTATTGACAGGCAGCTTGCCCGGTTCAGGGGAGAGCTGGACAGCGCCATAGGAGCAGGAGCCGCTGAGATTGTTTTTATACATGGTGTCGGCATCGGCCGGCTTAAGGATGAGATAAGGCGGATCATTGCAGAGGATTACCCTTCCTGCAGCAGCCAGGATGCCCCGTTCAGCCGTTTCGGTGTCGGCGGTGCGACGTTAATTGTCATTAAACAACGATAGAAACAGGTCGCAGGGACAGGTCTCAGACCTGTCTCCCCTTCAGACCGCAAATGATTTGCCGCATGGCCGGAATTCCCGTGAAATATAGTATTTTTGCATCCTGGCAGGCCGTTTCGTCGCCCCTGGCCGCAAGGCCGGGAGAGGAAAGTCCGGGCAACAGAGAGCACCATCCTTCCTAACGGGAAGATATCCGAAAGGGTATAGCAGTGTAACAGAGAATGACAGCCGCGCTCCAGGGCGGGGAATTGGTGAAAAGGTGAGGTAAAGGCTCACCGGTCCCGGTGGTGACACCGGGAGCCGTACACCTGATGGGTTGAAAGACCATGTATACCGGCGTTTAAGGGCTGCTCGCCCGAGCCGGGGGGTGGGTCGTATGAGCCCGCAAGCAATTGCGGGACAAGATAAATGACGAGACAGATGCCCAATCCTCTTGCAGGATGCCGCATCAAGACAGAATCCGGCTTACAGGCCTGCCTATGAAATAAAAATGCCACCCGATCAGGATGGCATTTTTATATATACCAATTGGTTTTGTGTAACACTGAGGCAGGTCTCAGACCTGTCTCTGCATAATACGAAAGATTAATTGATTTTGAATACAGAATTGTCCATGGGTTTGTCAATCTCGACCTTTGTGAAGGTCATGCCTCCAAGCTCCATCCCGTTGACCATCTGCTTAATGACCTTTGCAAACTTGACACCGTTGATGTCCATATATTCCGTAATAAATGACTCAACCTCCATCTCCTGACCCATCTGGTTCACCTTGGCGGTGGTTTTCACAGTCAGGAAGCTCTCCTTGTCTATGAAAGATCCTGTGACTGTTCCGGCTTCGTCAGTGACGGAAAGCTTGTAGGCTGGTTTACCGTTGACATCTTCCACACCATCCAGCTTCACCCTGCCTGCTTTGAAATTATCAAGCATATGGTCGCGGAACATGTTGTAATCCTGTACACTTGCAAGCTGCTCGGCTGGTATCTCGACAGGATCAGTGTTGCCGCTGAGAGGATTAATCATATAACCCTTCTCCCCGTCATAGGCTGTGACTATGTCCATTCCGCTGAAGGAAATTACTACCTTCACCAAGTTTGGTTTCTTAACACTGATGATGATCGGCATATCAGTGCCCATCTGGCTTACATTACCCTCAATATACAGGGTTGAAGCTTTCTCCAGTATCTCTGTTCCGTTGGCTGCATAGTACTTGTTAATGATCTCGTCCAGCGTCTGGGCACTGCAGACCGATGCCACTAATAAAGCCGGTAAGAGAATGAATAATTTTTTCATAATGTTTTGTTTATTAATTAATTAATATATCTTATTTGTAGTTTTTATTAATGTGAATTAAAAAGCAGCTCCTAAGCCAAAACAATGCCAGACCTTCTGACTTTCATGCTCTAAATTTAGTAATAAAACTATTTGCCTCCAAGCTTATATTTATAAATTTCATGCCACCGGGCGGCAAGCTGCTTTCGTATCTCATGCTCGCGAGGGTTAGATCCCGGCTCGTAAAAAACCGTCCCTGAAATTTCTTCAGGAAGGTAATTGTCAACGATAAAATTTCCATCAAATTCATGGGCATATTTGTAGCCCTTATGATAGCCAAGATCCTTCATCAGCCTTGTGGGAGCATTTCGGAGATGCAGCGGCACAGGCAGATCACCGTGCTCATGAACTGCGCCAATAGCATTCTCGATGGCCATGTATGAAGCGTTGCTCTTTGGTGAGGTCGCCAGGTAAACAGCCGTTTCGGAGAGGATTATTCTGGATTCCGGCCAGCCTACCAGATTGACGGCATTGAAGCAAGCCTGTGCCAGCAACAATGCATTTGGATTGGCTATGCCGATATCCTCCGCAGCCAGGATTACCATCCTGCGGGCAATAAACTTCACATCCTCACCGCCTTCAACCATGCGTGCCAGCCAGTAGACAGCAGCGTTGGGATCTGAGCCTCTGAGTGATTTAATGAAGGCTGATATGATATCATAATGCTGCTCCCCGTTCTTGTCATACAATGCAAGGTTCTGCTGCACATGGCTGAGAACCATCTCATCCGTGATGACAATCTCATCACTGCCTTTCTCCGCCTCAAGTGAAACAGTAAGCTCAAGAGCATTGTAAAGCTTGCGGGCATCACCGCCACTGATGCGCATCAGCGCCTCGTACTCTTCTACCCGTACCGGGTATTGCTTAAGGTAGAAATCGTTTGTAAGCGACTTGTCAACCAGGCCTTTAAGTTCTTCATCACCGAGTGGCTTAAGCACATAAACCTGGCATCTCGAAAGGAGGGGAGAGATAACTTCGAAGGACGGGTTCTCCGTAGTGGCGCCGATCAGCGTAAGTATCCCCTGTTCAACAGCTCCCAGCAGCGAGTCCTGCTGCGACTTGTTGAAACGATGTATCTCGTCAATGAAGAGTATCGGATTTGGTTTGCCGAAGAACTGCTGACTCCTTGCCTTCTCGATGGTCTCACGTACCTCCTTCACTCCGCTGCTCACGGCGCTGAGCTGGAAGAACGATCTCTCAAGCTTCACCGCCACTATCCGGGCAAGGGTCGTTTTGCCAACTCCTGGAGGGCCCCACAGGATAAATGAAGGAACATTGCCTGATTCAATCACCTTCCTCAGAACACCGTCAGGACCAACAAGATGATCCTGACCAACAAATTCATCAAGTGACTTTGGTCTTAACCTGTCTGCAAGTGGCTGATTTGAAAACATATGGCTCTTCGGCAATTTCTGTTGCAAATTATCACAAATTCACAAGCAGAGGCATGTCTTATGCCATTTTTCAGGAAAATTATTTTCTTTAAATGAAATTAATTAATACTTTTAGCAATTAAATTCCCATAAATTGGTTCTTATTGGAGAAGAAACTAATTTGTGACAGGAACTTAGCAAATTTTTGAAAACCATGAAAAAACCTCTCCTGATTACCATTATCGTTCTGGTAGCATTGCTGTTATTACCGGCGGTCAGCTTCCTCAGATGGGCCTTCCAGGAAAAGAAACCTATGAATGTCGTCATTCTTGACAAGACAGTTCCCACTCTTAAAAGGCTGGGACACCGGTCCTTCGTCTATGTTATGACCAATGACCGTTTTGTCAGGAAAGGCAAGGGAGGCAGTATGTCGGCATCGAAAGACTATTTTGGTTTTGTCCCGGTCAGACCGGTCAGGGAGAAACAATTCAGAAAAAAGGATTTCCGTCTGACAGAGCTGATTGACCTGGCAGATAATAACGATGCTCTCTATTATACAGATACTTACGGTGTATTCTTCAACGACTGGTACCAGGGTATAAAGAAAGCGCGCCGGTCACGGAAACTTTACGGAGGCCTCAACAATAATGACTACCTCCTGATGTCCGAGATGAAAAAACGGGAAAAGCTGGTCCTGGTCGAATACAACACATTTGATTATCCTACCGCAGACCTTGAGAGATTCAAAACCGAAGAGCTGCTGGGCATCACCTCTACAAAATGGATGGGGCAGTATTACCTAACCCTCGATACCATATCAGACCAGGGTGCACCCGGCTGGATGCCGGCATTGTACAGGAAGCAGTACCAGAAACCATGGAACTTTACTAAACCCGGCGTAGTGCTGCTGAGAGAAAACAGCATAATTGTACTGGAGGAAGGTGAACATCTGACCTCCCCGATGCCTGTTATAACGACATCAAGCCCTTTCACGGAAAAGTATAACCTCCCGCAGCTGGTCACTTTTGCCAAAAGCTTTGATATTATTGACCCCGGGAAGAACACTATCGTGTCATCTTTCAAACTCAATACCACCCCTGTAGGTGACACCCTTCTGGCTGACAATGAGCTGACGTCCGTCTTTCCCGCAGTAGTACAGGATCCTGTATCAGGACGTACATTCTATTTTTCAGGTGATTTTGCCAACAATGATATTCCTTTCTGGACTTCCAGGTTCAAAAACATTGACAAGAGGGCAAAAACATTCTTCTACTCAGAGAATGAAAATGACGGCAAGAGATTCTTCTGGCTCTACTACAAGCCCCTGATCACGGGAATATTCACTGAATATCAATCGGCAACAACAGGGAAATGAATTAATTAATAATTAAGGAACAGGCCTCAGGCCTGTTTTTTATTTGTATGAAAGCGACCATCATACAGACTGATCTCGGATGGGAAGACAAAAATGCCAACCTGGCGCACATTTCCTCCCTTCTCAGTCTTGCTGACAGTGATACGGAACTGGTGGTTCTTCCAGAGATGTTTACCACTGCTTTCTCTATGGATCCCGCACGACTCGCTGAGACAATGGAAGGGCCATCGGTCCTCTGGATGAAAGAGAAAGCCTTATCAGGAGGTTACGCATTATGCGGATCGATTATTATAAGGGAAGACGATAAATTCTTTAACCGGATGCTCTTCATCACACCGCAGGGAGAAGTGACTGTTTATGACAAGCGACACCTTCATTCGATGAGCGGAGAGCATACTGTTTACAGTCGTGGCAACCAGAGAATTATACATAGTTACCGGGAGTTTAACTTTAATCTGCAGGTATGTTATGACCTGCGCTTCCCGGTATGGTCGCGCAACAGGGGTGACAGTGATGTTATTATCTATTCTGCCAACTGGCCCGTCGTCCGTAGCCATGTCTGGAAAACCCTCCTTGTCGCCAGGGCAATTGAGAACCAGTGTTATGTTATTGGTGTGAACAGGGTGGGGACTAACCCGGACGGTACTTCCTATTCGGGCGACTCTGTAATAATAAGTCCGAAAGGTGAAACACTTGCCTCTCTTGAGCCTGATGCTGAGGGTGTGGTATCTGCCGAGATGTCAGGGGAGGCTCTTGACCGGTACAGGTCTGACATGCCTGTCTGGCGCGATGCCGATCCCTTCACCCTCCTGTAGCTCACTGGCCAAAAACCTTCAACCCTTCAACCTCTCAACCCTTCAACACATTAAAAAGTACCTCGGCCGGATGCAATGCAACCCGTCCGGTCCCATCCTTGATATGGTGCCTGCAGCTTGTTCCGGGAGCAACCACGACAGTCTGCTCCGACGCACTCCTGACATCCGGAAAGAGTACGAGCTCACCTACTTTCTGCGAGAGATCAAAGTGCTCTTTTTCATAGCCGAAGGCACCGGCCATCCCGCAGCATCCCGAGGGTATCTCCCTGACAGTGAAGCCTGAAGGTATGCTCAGTGCCGCAATTACCGGCGCAGATGTGACTATCGCTTTTTGCTGACAGTGCACATGGACAAGCACTTCAGCACTGTCATTTCGGAACATATCACCTGTGATCTTTCCTTTTGCGAACTCCCTGACAAGGAATTCCTCCAGCAGCAAGGTGTTCTCTGCTACTTTCAGCGCCTTGCTGCGGTAGATTTCACCTGCAAGATCAGGGAACTCATCCCTGAAACCAAGTACAGCAGACGGCTCAAGTCCCACCAGCGGCCTGTCTGCGCTGAGAATGGGTTCAAAGACCTCAATGTTATTGATTATCATCCCCTTCGCTTTGCGGAGGAATCCTTTTGATATATATGTTCTGGCGCTGGGTGAGTGCCTGACAGTCAGCACCCTGTATCCCAGACCTGTAAGTAGCTTCACAGCACTGATGCCCACCTGTGTGTCATTATGGTTGGTGAACTCGTCGACGAAGATGTAAAGCTCGCCGACCGGCTTTACAGGATTAAGCATCGCAAGGTTTTTCCTCAGCCATCTCCGGAATGTCACGGGAGCGAGCAACGGTATACTCCTGGCAGTGGCAAAGCCGGTCATCCTTTTGATTAATGATGAAGTAATCCCGTTTGATGCAAAGAGGTTGAAGATACCAGGAATGAACGAAAAGAGCCTGTAGATCATCGGGAGTGAGGCTATCAGCCTTGATCGCAGGGGAGGCTGGTGGCTGTCGTTATAGTGCTGAAGGAACTCTGACTTCAGCTTGGCCATGTCCACCCCTGAAGGGCACTCGCTCTTGCATCCCTTGCAGGCCAGGCAGAGATCAAGAATGTCATGCATCTCGCTGCTGTCCCATGGATCATGCCTGTCGGCATACAGCATCTCCCTCACAATGTTGGCCCTTGCCCGCGTGGTAAGACGTTCATCCCCTGTGGCCATGTAGCTCGGACACATGGTACCGCCAATGACGCTGCTCTTGCGGCAATCACCTGACCCGTTGCACTTCTCCGCAGCCCTTACCACACCGCCTTCAGCCGAGAAATCATACCACGTCTTCAGCTCCGGCGTAGGTTTTCCGGGGACATATCTCAGTGATGTGTCCATAGGAGGGGTGTGTACTATCTTACCGGGATTCAGGATGCCATGCGGGTCGAAGAATTGCTTTAACCTTTTGTTAAGCTGATAGTTATGCTCTCCGATGATAAGTGGAATGAACTCGCCCCTCAGACGGCCGTCGCCATGCTCTCCGCTCATTGATCCACGGTACTTTTTAACTATGGCGGCAGTCTTCTCTCCGATGATCCGCAGCAGCTTTACATCATGAGGGTCTTTCAGATCCATCAGGGGCCTTATGTGCAGCTCGCCCGTTCCTATATGGGCATGATAGACAGATTCTTTTCCGAATGAAGCAAGCATTCCTTCAATATCTGTTACGAAGTCACCCAGCTTATCCACTGACACAGCACAGTCTTCGATGAGCGAGATCGGTTTGGCGTCGCCGGGCATGTTGGACAGGATTCCGAGGCCGGCTTTACGCAGATCCCATACCCTTTTAACATCACTGCCCCATACAGCCGGGAAGGCATATCCCAGTCCTTCAGCCCTCATCTCAGCCTCCATGACTGAGGCGACAGCCGTTATCTCTTCCTTGTTCTGGGCGCAGAGCTCGACGAGCAGCAGGGCACCCGGCTCGCCCTCGATAAAGAACCTGTTTCGCTTCTGGCCCTCGACTTTCTCTGCCAGGGATAAAATCCTCTGGTCCATCAGTTCCACGGCCCATGGTTTGTACTTCAATGCAATGAGAT
This sequence comes from uncultured Bacteroidales bacterium, assembly GCA_963825165.1. Classification (GTDB taxonomy): domain Bacteria; phylum Bacteroidota; class Bacteroidia; order Bacteroidales; family VadinHA17; genus SR-FBR-E99. Next base: position 171,484 of record CAWGRY010000003.1, read on the forward strand.
TAGCCCGGAAAGCATCATTGCGCTTGCACAGATGAACGCAGACAAGGGCTTTCACCGGTGGTGGCATGGGCACAAGACTCAGCTTCGCCTCGGTGACTATGGCCAGTGTGCCCTCAGATCCGCATAAGAGCCTCGCAAGGTTAAAAGGCCTGCCGCTGCCAGGTGTGAACGGCTCGCTGTAAAGAAGATCATCTAGGGCATAGCCTGTGTTGCGCCTGGGGATATCTTTTCCGGGATAGTCGCGCATGATGGAGTCTCTGTTGACCTTATCGCCCATCATGGATATTATTTCCCTGTATAATTCACCTTCAGCTCCTTCCAGGGCACATTTCTGAGTTAGTTCTTCAGCAGGGACAGGTCCGAAGACAGCCTCGGAACCATCATGGAGCAGGACTTTGACTTCAATGATATGATCCCTGACGGAGCCATATACCACGGAATGCAGTCCGCAGCCGTTGTTGCCGATCATGCCTCCAATATTGCATCTGTTGGAGGTGGATGTCTCGGGCCCGAAGAGAAGTCCGTCATTTTTAAGGATGGCGTTCAGCTCGTCAGGGACAACGCCCGGTTCGAGTCTTACCCACTTTTCTGTCTTGTTTATCTCCAGGATGCGTCCGAAATGCCGCGACATGTCGGCCACTATCCCCGAACCAACTACCTGGCCTGCAAGCGAAGTGCCGGCGGCTCTTGGAATGATGCCCACCCCGTGCTTCGATGCAAATGAAAGAAGCTTTTTCAGATCTGCAGTGTGGGCCGGATAAAAAACTGCTGCCGGCTCCTCACGGTATATGGAAGCATCCGTGGCATACATGAGCAAGGAGGCTTTGTCTATCCGCATTTCACCTTCACATGAGGCTGCAAACTCCTCAAGTTCCTTAACGGTAAAACTTATCTGCATCTTCCGGGAATTATCATGTCAAAAATATAGAATTGATCCTATAGATTGCCGCCAAAAACACCATTTTGAGAAAAAAGTAACTAAAATTTCAAAATCTGATTTTAATCATGGATTTGATCATGGTGCAGTTACACTTTTTTTTTCTACTTTTAACCCATGACTAATACTTAACTAAATTATTGATTGACAATGGAATTGCTCGAGCAGATCAGATTGAATGCCAAAAGGCACAACAAAAGAATAGTTTTACCCGAGGGCACTGAAGAGAGAACCCTGAAAGCGGCAGATGCTGTAATAGCTGAAGGTATTGCGCGTATTACGCTTCTCGGAGACCCAAAGGAGATTATGATGCTGGCAGAAAGGCTGGAACTGAAGAATATCGGGAAGGCAACCATCATTGATCCGGCCAGTCACCCCATGAAGGACAAGTACATTGATCTGATGGTCGAGCTGAGAAAAAGCAAGGGACTGACGAGGGAAGAGGCTTCCAGGCTCATTGAGGATCCTCTCTACCTGGGAGTGATGATGATAAAGAACGGTGACGTCGATGGCGAGGTGGCCGGAGCACGTAACACGACAGGCGATGTTCTCAGGCCTGCTCTTCAGATTGTAAAGACGGCCCCGGGCATCTCAGTAGTTTCCGGTGCATTTATCATGATATTGAAAGACAAAGAGTTTGGTGCCGATGGAGTGATTGTTTTTGCAGACGGAGCCGTTTATCCTGATCCGACGGACAAAGAGCTTGCAGAAATAGCAGTATGCACTGCCCGCACTACAAAAACGCTTTTAGGTGTTGAACCCAAGGTTGCCCTTCTCAGCTTTTCAACAATGGGAAGTGCCAGACACGAGATGGTGGATAAAGTCGTGAACGCTACCAGGATGGCAAAAGAGATGGCTCCTGAATTCATGTTCGAGGGTGAACTTCAGGCTGATGCAGCACTGATTGAAGCGATAGGCCAGAAGAAAGCTCCCGGAAGCAAGATCGCCGGCAAGGCTAACGTACTTATATTCCCTAACCTGGAATGTGGTAACATAGCATACAAGCTCGTTGAACGTCTTGCCCATGCTCAGGCCATCGGACCGGTTCTCCAGGGCATGGCGGCGCCGATAAACGATCTGTCAAGGGGCTGCTCAGTGAGTGATATTATTAACGTTATTGCCATAGCTGCAAACCAGGCAGCAGGCCTGAATAAGTAACAGTGCACTATCATGATGATCCTTGTTCTTAACTGCGGCAGCTCCTCGATCAAGTACCAGCTGTTCAATATGACTGACGGTTCGGAGGTCCTTGCCAAAGGCCTCATTGAACGTATCGGCATCATCGACGGAATACTTACACACAAGCCTGCCGGAAAGGACCCGTATAAGGTTGTGCTTGACATCCCTGACCATACTGTCGGTATCAATATGGTCATGGAAGCTCTCGTTCACCCCGTACACGGGGTTATTAAAAATATCAACGAAATAACTGCGGTAGGGCACCGTGTTGCTCACGGAGGCGAAAACTTCAAGGAATCCGTTCTGATAAACGCAGATGTAAAACGCGATATCGAAAAGTGTGGTGAACTCGCTCCGTTACACAACCCTGCGCACCTTAAAGGCATCCTCTCATGCGAGAAACTGCTTCCGGGCATACCCCAGGTAGCTGTCTTTGATACCTCGTTCCACCAGACCATGCCTGACTATGCGTACATGTACGCCATCCCGTACGAATACTACGAGAAGTACAGGATCCGCAAATACGGGTTCCATGGGACAAGCCACAAGTATGTGGCTGAAAAAGCCTGCAGGCTCCTAAACCTGGACTTTCACAATGCCAGGATCATTACCTGCCATCTCGGCAACGGAGCCTCAATTACTGCCATAGAAAACGGCAAGTCTATTGACACTTCAATGGGATTCACTCCTGTCGACGGACTGATAATGGGTACCCGTACCGGAGAGATAGATCCCGGCGTGCTTCTGTATCTTGCTGAAAAAGAGGGACTGAGCGTCAGCGGTGTGAATAACATGATCAATAAGAAAAGCGGTGTGGCAGGTATCTCTCAGCTGTCATCAGATATGAGGGACCTGGAGGCTGCCGCCGGCGAAGGCAACCCCAAAGCTATCCTGGCCCTTAATATGTATTCCTATAAGATCAAGAAGTTCATCGGCGCCTATATCGCTGCGCTGAACGGCCTTGACCTGCTCGTTTTCACTGCCGGTGTGGGCGAAAATGACATCAACTCGCGGAAGATGATCTGCACCGGTATGGAGTACCTTGGAATTGAGATCGATGATGACCAGAATAAGCGCGCCAGGGCAAAAGACCTTTTGATATCAAGTGCTTCCTCGAAAGTCAAAGTTATGGTGATCACCACGGATGAAGAATTTGTAATCGCTGCAGATACTCAGGAAATAGTTGAGAAGATAACTCGTTAAACCCTCTATATCATGGTATTAAAACACCTCTCAGAACTCAAGGAACTGCTTGTTGACAAACCGACCCGGAGACTGGTCCTTGCGGCGGCTCAGGATCATAACTCACTCACTTCAGCTTTGCAGGCAGCACAGGACGGTTTTATAGAACCGATCCTTGTGGGCGACAAGGAAGCCGTGCAGAATCTTGCTGTTCAGTATAATCTTGACCTGTCAGGTGTGAGGATGATCCATGAGCCGGATACCGAGATGGCAGTGGAGATATCCGTCAAGATGGTTCGAAGCAACCAGGCCGATATACTTATGAAGGGACAGGTGGGGACATCATCACTGCTCAAGGCAGTGCTTAATAAGGAATGGGGGCTCAGATCAGGCGCTCTCCTCTCACACTTTGCCCTGTTTGAGGTGGAAGCCTATCATAAGCTGATTGCCGTGACTGACGTTGCGATGAACATTGCACCGAACCTGGCGGACAAGATCTCAATTGTGAACAATTCGGTAGAGTGTCTCAACAAGCTGGGTATTGATATGCCCAAGGTTGCAGTTCTTGGTGCCGTTGAGATGGTCAGTGAGAACATGCAGGCGACGCTTGATGCCGCACTGCTGTCGAAGATGAACCAGCGTGACCAGATCAAGCATTGCCTGATCGACGGTCCCCTGGCATTTGACAATGCCATCAGCCTCGAGAGCGCCACCCACAAAGGTATCCGCAGCGAAGTGGCAGGCGACACCGACCTGCTGCTGATGCCTGATATTGAAGTGGGTAATGTACTTTATAAATCACTCGTATTCTTTGCCCATGCCGGGGTGGCTGCTGTGATTCTCGGGGCCACCGCTCCGATTGTACTGACATCCAGGAGCGACTCTGACCAGGCAAAGTATTTTAGCATCCTTCTTGCAGCTGCCATATCAAAAACAGAATAGGATGATCACCAGCCTCAGGCAGATGGCTGACACTGTCAGATCAGCGGGACGAAGCCATAAGATTGCAGTAGCCTGGGCACAGGATCCGAACACGGTCGGATCTCTCCACAGGGCTGTCAGTGAGGGCTTTGCTGAGGCTATAATGATAGGCAGGAGGGAACAGATAATCAGAACATGCCTTGAAACAGGCGCGGATCCGGAACGCTTTACGATCATTGAAGCAGCCAGCGAAAAGAATGCTGCCGAGCTTGCGGTCAGTATGACTGCTTCAGGGGAGGCTGATATTGTTATGAAAGGACTCGTCGGCACGGACAAATTCCTTAGGGCAGTAATGGATAAGGACCACGGTCTTCTGCCACCAAAGGCGGTGATGAGCTATGTCTGCGCCATAGAGATACCCGCCTATCACAAGCTCCTTTTTGTTACTGATACTGCTGTGATACCATTCCCCGGTCTTGATCAGAAAGTAGCCATGGCAGGGTATGCCATTACAATGGCAGGAAAGTTCGGCATACCCAAACCGTCAGTGGCACTTATCGGAGCATCGGAGAAGGTGAGCAGACACTTTCCCAGTACTCTTGACTATTCGGTCATGTGCAAGATGGCAGAAAGGGGTCAGATCCCCTCATGTGTGATGGACGGGCCTGTCGATCTCTTCCTGGCATGCGATCCCGCCAGCGTCAGGATAAAGGGCGTGGATACACCCCTCGCCGGTGATGCCGATATACTGCTTTTCCCGTCTCTTGAGGCCTGTAATCCTTTTTACAAGGCACTGATGCTTTTCGGCGGGGGCGAACTTGCAGGTATGATCTGCGGTACCTCAAAACCGGTGGTGCTCATGTCAAGAAGCGAAAGCGAACTGTCAAAATATTACTGTGTGGCACTTGCATGCCTGATGGCACCTACTAAAGATAATAACTGATGGAAAAGAGACTGATACTGGCTGTAAACCCGGGATCAACCAGTACGAAGCTTGCATTGTATGACGGTGATAAACAGCTCTTTGAGAAGACCCTGAGGCATACTGCCGAAGAACTTGCAGGTTTCAGGAGAATAGTTGATCAGCTGACCTTCAGGCATGACATTATAATGAAGGCTCTTGAAACTGAAAAGACGGATCTGAAGAATATTATAGCCATAGTGGGCAGGGGTGGATTGGTAAATCCAATTGAATCGGGTATTTATGAAGTCAATGACCTGATGAAGAAACACCTCTCGGAGGCAGTGAACGGAGAACATGCCAGCAATCTGGGAGCGCTCATCGCAGGCGAGATCAAAAAGGACCTCCCTGAGGCTAAAGCCTATATTGTTGACCCTGTGGTTGTTGATGAACTGGAGCCGGTAGCCCGCCTCTCAGGTCATCCGGCTATATACAGAAAATCGATCTTTCATGCGCTTAACCAGAAGGCTGTTGCACGGGTATATGCTGCCTCGGTCGGCAAGGAGTATGAGGACCTGAATCTGGTCATCGCTCACATGGGAGGGGGAATAAGCGTCGGGGCTCACCGGAGAGGGAGGGTGATAGATGTCAATAACGCGCTGAACGGTGACGGACCGTACTCACCTGAACGCAGCGGCGGGTTACCCGCGCTACAGCTTGCTGACATATGCTTCAGCGGCAGATATACCAATGATGAGGTGGGATCGATGATTGCCGGTAAGGGAGGGATGGTCGCTTATCTCGGCACCAACAGCTTCATGGAAGCATGTAAAAGAGCAGAAGCGGGCGATGATTACGCTGCCCTTATTGTGGAAGGCTGCAGCTATCAGACAGCCAAGGAGATAGGAGCAATGGCGGCTGTCCTTGGCGGAAATGTGGATGCTATCATCATGACAGGTGGACTGGCATATGATGCAAAGCATGTGGAGCGGGTAAGCGCCATGGTGAAAAAGATTGCACCAGTCTTTGTTTATCCGGGTGAGGATGAGCTGAAGGCCCTGGCATTCAATGGCTTACTTGCCGTTACAGGGCGGATATCCGTAAAAGAATACAAGGGATAGACCTGTCTCCAGTCTTCAGTCGCAAATCGCAAATCGCAAATCGCAAATCGCAAATACACAGTCTTTTTCGCTGACTTTGGCCTGCCATATTATGGCACAGAAAGTGCCACCGGCAGAATTTTCCCGTTAAAGAATTTATTCCCGTTGACTGCAAAATCCGCAATAAATGCTGCCATCTCTGCGGGTGAGACGGGTGCAGCGGCACCAGGGAAAGCCTGGCTGAACATCTCTGTCTGCACCGCACCCGGGCAGAGACAGTTGAATGAGATACCCCTGTCAGCATATTCAGCCGCAAGGCACTCGGTAAGGATCGCCAGTGCTCCCTTGGTAGCGCTGTAGTAGGAGAGACCTGCAAACTTCAGGCTGCCCTGAAAGCCTCCCATACTGCCGATATTCACAACATGAGAACCTTTAGAGAAAAGAGGCATAAGCTCTGCAATCAGGGCTGCTGCCGCTGTGAAGTTGACAGAAACCATTGATGCAATCTCATTTTCACTCTGTTCTGTGAATGGCTTATTCACGAGATGGCCGGCATTATTAATAAGAATGTCTATTCTGCCCGGATCAATGCTGAGGCTCTTTTTAAGCTCTCTGAGCGATGATCCCGGCCCGGCAATGTCCATGGGTATTCCGGTAATGTTTTTGTAAGGGCAGCCTTCGGCAAGGCTCCTGAGAGCTTCTTTGTTGCGGGAGATGGCAATCAGGCGGTTCCGGGAGTCCGCGGCCAGTTTCAAAACGACCTCCCTGCCAATGCCTGACGATGCTCCGGTGACAATGATATTCATTTTATTTTCAGTGTGTTGGATTGTATTTGTATTTTTTAGTCAAAGACACTTAGTGTAAATATACTAATTTTGCTTTTATTTGTACCCTCTTTCCAGGATTGGGCCCGATGAAGAACATTATAATTTTAATTGCAGGTATATTACTGAATACAAGCTTGTTCGGACAGACAGTAACTGAGCAGCAAAAGGCTGTATATGATCCGCAGAAGACCGTGACGGGACAGACCCAGTCGAAACCTGATCAGCGACCGCCACTCAGGGAGAGGTTGTTTTTCGGCGGCTACTTCGGGCTGCAGTTTGGAGATTATACGAACATAGAAGTTTCTCCCACGATCGGGGTATGGGTGCTGCCGCGTGTTGCCATAGCTGCCGGACCGTCATTCCAGTATTATGCTACGCCATATATTGAAACAACCATCTACGGCGGCACCTCTTATGTTCAACTGATGATCCTGCGTGATCTGAATAACATCCTGCCTGTCGGCATTCACCTCGGTATCTATGGTCAGGCTGAATATGAAGGACAAAGTCTGGATAACTCATATGTATCATATATCAGTGGCTTGCCCGATTCTGGGGGCAGGATGTACTCGGATGCATTCCTTCTCGGTGCAGGCATATCCCAGCCTCTTGGCGGCAGGGCATCCATAAACCTGAGTTTTCTCTGGGCTCTGAACCAGCCGGAGTACTATGTCTATGATTTACCGGAGATAAGGGTAAGCTTTCAGTTTTAATTTATATAAATGTATATATTTAATTATAAAACAAATATTTATGAAACTTGATTATAGCAAATTTGTTTCACTTATCTATACCCTCCACGAGGGTGACATCAAGGGTAAGTTACTCGAGACGGTGGAGGAGGCTGCTCCCCTGAATTTTGTCTTCGGAACTGGCAGGTTACTTCCGGCATTTGAAGAAAATCTGGCTGGACTGGAGGAAGGATCAGTCTTTGATTTCCACCTCGATGCCGTTAATGCCTACGGGGAAAAGCGCGAGGAGATGCTGATCAGCCTGCCGAGAAATATCTTCGAAGATGAAGGAGTTCTGAGGAGCGAAATATGTTTTGTGGGCAATACCGTACCCATGATGGATTCGCACGGTGAACGGATGAACGGTATTGTGACAGAGATCGGCGATGATTTTGTGAAAATGGATTTCAACCATCCGCTTGCCGGCACTGACCTGCATTTCTCAGGCAAGGTCATTGGTGTGCGTGAAGCCACCCCGGAAGAGTTAATGGGTCCGTCAACAGGTTGCTCTTCATGCGGCAGCAGGGACAGCGGTTGCGGCGGCAGCTGCGGTTGAGGCCGGAAGCATGAACCACAGGGCATGGGGAAGAGAATCAAACGGTTTTGACTTCCCCGCAGCCCATGCACTATTCTCCCTCTCCCAGGCTCCAAACTCCCTGCTTTCTGCGCTCTGAACCAGGCTTATAGCTCCCTGACCCAGGTTGCCTGCTTCTGCGCTCTGCCCCAGCCTCATAGCTCCATGCCCCGTACTCCCTCAATTCTCCCTGCCCCAGGCTCATAGCTCCATGCGATGTCCTGAGCATCTCCCCCTCTGACATTACGTTTATCTGCGTCGCAAACGCATCACCATACACCTGGTAGCCATATGGTTTCTATTTGCATGGTCAGAATTGAAAATTCCGGGAGGGTGGAGATAAAGTCTGCAAAAAATTGATTCCTGACGACTTGAGGTTTTTTGGTGTTCCCATTATAAAATCTCGTATATACTTCTGGCGATAGCGTATAAAAACAAGTCGATTTACAAATGTAAACTAATCAATTTGATTGAAATCAAGTAAATATCGTTACTGATGTTATCAACATTCATTTACGTTTGTAAATTAAATCTGCCATCGATATTTCAAAAACATATATAACATATTATCAATCATTTATATTAAATTATATACAATAATAGTTTATTACATGTGACACTGAAAGACCAGCATTGTTTAGAATTGATTATATTTCTTAGCATAAAATACATATAATCAGTCAGTAGTAAGTTCTAAAGTCAATAATTAAATCAGATAATTAATGTAGTAAATGGCAGCAATTCTGGTTCACATGATGAAATACCGGCGATATGCATAGAGTTATATTTAAGCTACATTACAAATGTAAATCAAATTATGTTACACATGTAAACTTTACTTTATTTACATTTGTAACAAACACTTTATGATATGAAAGAGAGAATCCTTGCCTTTTTACAGAGTGAAAACAAGAGCGCTGCTCAATTTGCTGAGGAAATTGGGGTTCAGCCTTCAGGAATATCTCATATAATCTCAGGAAGAAACAATCCCAGTCTCGATTTTGTGATGAAAATGCTGTATAAATATTCCTCTTTGTCAGCAGAATGGTTACTGTTTGGTCGAGGTGCAATGTATAAATACACGTCCCAGCCAACCTTATTTGATATTCCGCTCTCAGAGGGCGTTTCCGGAGAGGCCGTGGATGAAGTCACCGGGCTGCCACCTGAGTCTGTTCTCTCTGCAGAAAGCCATGAAACATTGTCAGGATCCGGTAGTCTGAGGAAGGATGAACCGGGAACAAACGATAAGGTCCTGACAAAGGTCTTGTTATTCTATTCTGACAAAACCTGCTCTGAATACAATCCAGCCTGAAAAGATCTGCTCAAATTTTCTACCTTTGCAGGTGGGTAAATAGCTCTGATGAAAAAGAGGATAGAAGATTTTACTGTAACTGAAAACCAACGGCTGAAAGACGGTTTTTATGTCATAAAGCTTTCTTCTCCAACACCTTTACCTGAAATACTGCCCGGACAGTTCGCACAGGTCCTCGTTACTGACAGCCCTGCAACATTTCTTCGCCGTCCGCTCTCTGTGCATGATGTGGATTTTTCTGAAAACACGATCTCGCTCCTGGTACAGGTTTCGGGCAAAGGAACTGAGCATTTATCAAGGTTGCAGCCTGGTGAAAAACTTAACCTGATCTATCCCCTGGGTAACTCATTCACTCTTCCGCAAAAGGGGGAGAGCGTGCTTCTGACAGGCGGCGGTTGCGGAATGGCTCCGCTGTTCTATCTCGGACGCAAGGTAATTGAATCAGGTGCTTATCCTCATTTTGCACTTGGTTTCCGCAACAGGTCCAGAATAATCGGGCAGGACGAGTTCAGGAAGCTCGGGGAAGTGCATCTTGCCACCGAAGATGGGTCGGAGGGATACCGGGGTTTTGTCACAGGCATACCGGCTTTCAGAGAGGAGAAATGGGACAGGGTATACAGCTGCGGTCCTGAGCCGATGATGAAAGCAGTTGCTGCCGAATGCCTTGCCAGGGACATTTTCTGTGAAGTGTCTCTCGAGAACCTGATGGCGTGCGGCATAGGTGCATGCCTGTGCTGCGTGGTATCTACCACCTCCGGTAACCTGTGCACATGCACTGACGGACCGGTGTTTAACGTACGCAACCTGAAATGGCAGATCTCCGGACAAAAATAGGATCACTTCTTCTTAAAAACCCGGTGCTGATGGCATCAGGCACCTGCGGATACGGTTCCGAGTTCGACGATTTCATTGATATCGCACAACTGGGCGGTATCATTGTCAAGGGAACCACCCTCGAGCCCAGGGAAGGTAATCCCTACCCGAGAATGGCAGAGACCGCCTCCGGGATGCTGAACGCAGTGGGACTTCAGAACAAAGGCATAGATTATTTTGAAAAGAACATATATCCACATCTTTCACAGTATGATACCAATGTCATAGTCAATGTTAACGGCAACACCGTGGAGGAATATACCGGGCTCTCCCGTCGTATTGACAACCTGGCTGCCATACGTGCCATCGAGCTGAATATATCATGCCCCAACGTGAAAAAGGGAGGCATGATCTTCGGAACAAATCCTGACTCAGCCAGGGAAGTCATTGCGGCTGTCCGTAAAGTATATCACAAAACACTGATAGTCAAGCTATCACCAAATGTCACAGATATAACTGAGTTTGCCCGTATCTCCGAAGGCGAGGGAGCTGATGCCATCTCACTGATCAATACCCTGGTCGGGATGGCTGTAGATGCCGGCACCATGAAGCCAAAGCTTTCCACCGTAACGGGAGGTCTCTCAGGCCCGGCAATCAAGCCCGTGGCTCTCAGGATGGTATGGCAGGCTGCAAAAGCCGTCACAATCCCAGTGATCGGTATCGGCGGTATCATGAATGCCGAAGACGCCATAGAATTTATATTGGCCGGTGCTACTGCCGTGCAGGTCGGTACGGCTTCATTTATTGACCCGCGGACAGCCGTTAACGTAATCGCAGGAATAACTTCGTTCCTTGACGGCAAGGGATTTGCCACTGTCAGCCAGATCACAGGAATTATTAATAGGAATTAAAGTCCTTTCACTTTAAATTTGTAACTTTATGGCCGGAATAGGTTTTATAATCTTTAATATGATAACTAATTATGGCAGAAAACTTGCAAATTGACAATTTAGACAGAAAAATCCTGGATATTATCACCAAGAATGCCAGGATACCCTATCTGGAGGTAGCGCGCGACTGCAATGTGTCGGGTGCAGCGATACATCAGAGGGTCCAGAGGCTGATAAGGATTGGCGTAATAAAAGGGTCAGAGTTCAAGGTCGATCCGGTGATGGTCGGATTCAGAACCTGTGCATACATAGGAATGTTTCTTGATAACCCCGGCAAATACAAGGAAGTCATCAAGAAGCTCAAGGATATACCTGAAGTAATTGAATGTCACTACACAACAGGCAACTATTCACTCTTCATCAAGGTATATGCACGTGATAATGAGCATCTTCGTGAAGTACTTACGGATAAGCTCCAGGTAATTCCCGGCGTTGTGAGGACTGAGACTCTTATCTCGCTCGAGGAATCGATCAGCAGGCAGATACCTGTGCTGTCAAAATAAACTGGTTTTGCTTTTCTTGCATGAGAGACGCCTGAAGAGAGCGTCTCTTTTTTTATGCTGGGATTATGCCGCCTGTCGGCGGCATGATGATCAGACGGGATTATGCCGCTTGCGACGGCATGATCCCTCAAGGGGGACTTCTACAAAGCAAACGATGCCGTCCTGACTGCATCAGGACTTATCATTTGTTGTTTTCTTCGAGGAACTTAAGACCTGACGGCTTGTTCCTCTCTTAAAACAACAAATGCTCCTCCCGGAGCATCGTTTGTTTTGTGATCCAGCTGGGATTCGAACCCAGGACCCCATCCTTAAAAGGGATGTGCTCTACCAGCTGAGCTACTGAATCAGTCCCATTTTTTGCGTGTGCAAATGTAGGGCAAATAATTTTCCGATCAAAAAAATAATTGACTTTTATGGAAAATTGTAAAAAAAAATCCCCAGGGACTGATGACCCTTATTTGTAACTATCTTTGTCCGCCATCATTTATAGCATGAGACGCTATAACTTCAAAGATAAGGTAGTGATTGTGACCGGTGCTTCATCAGGCATTGGCAGGGCCACAGCGCTGGAATTTGCCCGCAACGGCAGCAAGGTCGTGATTGCAGCACGGTCGGCCGATAAGCTCCATTCACTGGAGGAGGAGATAACCAGCATTGGTGCCGTATCACTTGCCGTCGTTACCGATGTCTCAAAAGAGGAAGACTGCCGGAGAATGGTGGAGGCGACCATCGAAAAATTCGGTACAATACACATCCTTATCAATAATGCCGGCATTTCCATGAGAGCTTTATTTGAGGAGGTGGAAATCTCAGTGTTAAAGCGACTTATGGATGTGAATTTCTGGGGCACTGTCTACTGCACGAGGTATGCCCTTCCCTATGTGGTCGCCAACAAAGGTTCGATAGTAGGGGTATCATCTACCGCTGGCTATCACGGCCTGCCGGGACGAACGGGATATTCTGCCTCAAAGTTCGCCATCCACGGTTTCCTGGAGACACTAAGGATTGAGTACATGACGCAGAGGCTTCATGTTATGATCATCATGCCCGGATTTACCTCCTCCGATATACGCAGACACGCACTGCTGGCAGACGGATCTGAACAGGATGTCTCACCCAGGGAGGAGAAAAAAATGATGTCACCGGAATATGTGGCAACATGGGTCCTGAAAGGCATCAGAAAAAGGAAAAGAAACAAGATAATGACCGTGTCGGGCAGATTAATAGCCTTGCTGCAAAGGATTTTCCCCAAATCGATTGACTACCTCTTTTTCCTTACGATGAAAAACGAGCCTGACTCACCAATAAAGTAAAACCATGCCAGACATAGCACTAATGGTACGCAATAAAAAGCGTCAGGTGCTCAAGTGCCTTCCGGGGCCTGTCACCTTCGCTGAGAAAAAAGCTTTCGGCCTTGCTGCCGAAATTGCCATCGACAGCTATGCTCCCGGCAAACTTTACCTGGGCGAACCGCTGGTAATCTATTACATGGAGCTTGCACGTATAACTGCCTGTGAGGTAGGATTGGGATTACCGGCAGTTATCAGTGCACTGCTGTCTGGCATAAGTGATGGCAGTGAAGGATGGAAGAAGATTGATGATCTTAAAGATCCTGCGATAAAAAGCGTTATCACCGGATTATCGCGCGTAACAGCCCTTAAGGGGAGAGACTTCACGGGCCAGGCAGAGAATTTCCGCAAGCTGCTGCTGACACTGGCCGATGATGGCAGGGTCATACTCATTGCACTGGCTGAGAGGCTCCTGATGATGCGCAGGCTGAAAAAGCTTCCTGAAAAAGAAAGACTTCCGGTGGCGTCGGAAACATATTTTCTTTTTGCCCCACTGGCGCACAGGCTGGGATATTACAACATCAAATCAGAGATGGAAGACCTGGCGATGCAGCTGATGGAACCTGGTGAATACAACGAGATTGATTCAAAGCTGAAGCAGACTACCACCTCCAGGAACAAGCTTATCAGGGAATTCTCAAAGCCACTGAAAGCCAGACTGGATGCCATAGGCCTGAGTTATGAGCTTAAGAGCCGTACAAAATCAGTACACTCCATATGGCAGAAGATGAAGAGACAGGGAGTGAACTTTGAAGAGGTTTTTGACATCTTCGCCTTACGCATTATCATCGATACTGACCCCGCCCACGAGAAGTCATCATGCTGGCAGACATATTCAGTTGTTACTGACCTGTACCAACCAGACCCCAGCAGGTTGCGCGACTGGATCTCCGTACCGAAGACCAACGGTTATGAATTGTTGCACACAACAGTGGCGACCAAAGAAGGTAAGTGGGTTGAAGTGCAGATTCGCACAAAACGTATGGATGAGATTGCAGAAAAGGGCCTCGCTGCACACTTTCGCTATAAGGGTATGAAAGGCGAGGGCGGTCTCGATGCATGGATGACACAGATGCGCGAGGTCCTTGGCACAGTGGAAAAGGAGGGAAGCGACTTCCTGGGAGAGATAAGGCCGGGACTATACTCAGACGAGGTATTTGTCTTCACACCCAAGGGTGAGGTGAGACAGCTGCCGGCAGGGGCGACGCTGCTCGACTTCGCCTTTGACATCCATACCGGGGTAGGATCAAAATGCGTGGGAGGAAAGGTCAACGGACGCAATGTACAGCTCAAACAAAAGCTGCAGAACGGTGACCATGTCTCTGTCATCACCTCCGTTAAACAATCGCCCAAACGCGACTGGCTGTCGTTTGTCATCACCAATAAAGCCCGTACGAAGATAAGGCAGGCTCTCAATGAGGAGAAGGTAAAGCTGGCAGCCGAAGGCAAGGAGATTCTGACAAGACGACTGAAGAACTGGAAGATACCATATGGTGATGCTACAGTGGTCAGGCTTCTCGGGGAGTACGGTCTCAAGAATGCCCAGGATCTTTATTTCAGCATAGCCATAGGGGAGATCGAACTCCTGCAGGTGAAGAAAGTTCTTTTGCGCACAGACGAAGATGCAGAACCGGCTGCCGCAAAAGTGCCTGAGATGCATGTACATGATGAGACAACCAGGGGAGGAGCTGACTACCTTGTAATAGACGAGAAAGTTGAGGGTCTCGACTACAAGCTTTCAAAATGCTGCAACCCGGTGTTCGGCGACCGTATCTTCGGATTTGTCACTATCCTGGAAGGGATCAAGATACACAGGGCTTCCTGTCCCAATGCCGAATACATGACATCAAACTTTCCCTACCGGGTTCTGCGGGCAAGATGGACCAGGCTTGATGCTGCCCGTGGATTTCTGACATCGGTAAAGGTAACGGGCATTGAGAACCTGGGTATTGTTGCACGCATTTCCGATATTCTGACAGAGTACAAAGTATCGGTAAAGAGCTTCACCTACAAGATGGATAACGGCCTCTTTGAAGGCAAGATCGATCTGCTGGTACCTAACATAAACCTGCTATACGGCCTGATAAAAAAGATACAGTCTGTCAAGGGTATAACCAAAGCATCCAGGCTTGACAATTAATATCTCGGATCGGGAAGCACCGGTAGTTTAGCCATCTTTTCCACTTCAACAGAGGTTGAGCCAAACTCCTCAACCACCTTACCCTTAATGAGATACGTTCCGCTGCCGCGGAACGGCCAGCTGACCAGCGACTGAGAGAAATGGGTTGTGTCGAAGAACTCGCCGCTGTTGTCAATGAAGCATCCGAAGTTCATCCATTCCCCCTTCACCGTCTTGATATATTTCACCGTCACCAGGTGTCCCACCATTTTCACTTTGCGACCTGTTTTTTCGTGCATTTCCGGCGCCATCACCTCACCTCTGAACTTTGTCTGCAGCATGTCGAACCATGATAGTGTCACCGGAAAGCCCAGCAGCTCGATCTCGTCGTAGGCATCCTCGAGCTTTGACTGTTCAAAGGGAGGCATCACAAACTTTTTCGGTTCAGGATTAAAGAGCGTACGAGCCGTCTCACTCTTTCCCTTGTTGATAAGCATGTGTGCCTCCCACAGCAACAGCGCCTTGCTCTTACCGGTGAACCTGAAGACTCCGGTACGTATCAGTATAACGGTCTGTTCAAGACCTGGACCAATACGTGAGATAAAGTCACCAATATCCTTATAATCACCATTGTTATCGCGTTCTTTTATGATCTCATGTGCCAGGCTGTTTTCAAGTCCGACGATATGGATCAGTCCCAGGAAAATACTCTTTCCGCAGATGGTGGTTTTGTACGTGCTTCTGTTTATGCATGGTGCTTCTATGACTGCCCCCTCGCGTTTTGCCTCGTGCACATAGACCCATGTTCGGTAGAAACCGCCGAAGTTATTTATGACCGCCACCATGAACTCGAGCGGGTAGTGCGCCTTCAGCCAGAGGCTCTGAAAGCTCTCCACGGCGTATGAGGCCGAGTGTGCCTTGGAGAATGAGTATCCGGCGAAGGATTCGATCTGGCGCCACACCTCCTTTGTTATCTCTTCGGGGTAGCCCTTTTCACGGCAGTTGGCGAAGAATCTCTCTGTGATCTTCATCATCTCCTGCCGCGAGCGGTGCTTTCCGCTCATGGCGCGGCGGAGCGTGTCGGCGTCTGACAGATCGAGGCCCGCGAAGTGATGGCACACCTTCAGCACATCCTCCTGGTAGACCATCACCCCGAAGGTCTCGCTGAGGAGCTCTTTCATCACGGGGTGTATATACTCAAATTTGTCAGGGTTATGGAAGCGGTATATGAACTGACGCATCATGCCTGAGCGGGCCACACCGGGCCTGATGACCGAGCTGGCAGCCACAAGTGTCAGATAATCATCGCATCTCAGCTTCTGCAGCAGTCCGCGCATGGAAGGACTCTCAATATAAAAGCACCCTTTGGCGTCGCCGCGCCTGAGATGATCTTTTACCAGCGGGTCGTTCTTGAACTGCTGTACGGCATGCACATCGACGTCCACGCCGCGGTTGGCGCGTATGATCTCCGCACTCTCCCTTATATGTCCTATTCCTCTCTGGCTCAGTATGTCAAGCTTCTCGTAGCCCAGCTCCTCGGCAGTGTACATGTCCCACTGCGTTGTCGGAAATCCTTTGGGAGGCATGTCGAGTGCCGTGTAGCAGCAGACAGGGTCTTCCGAGATAAGGACCCCGCCGGCGTGTATGCTGCGCAGGTTGGGAAAGTCGGCAATTTTATTGCCGGTCTCAAAGATCATATCCTGTATCTCGCCGCGGTTACTGACGGCAGACGGATTGTCAATCAGGGCGTCTATTTCGTCAACGGGCAGTCCGTGCACCTTGCCCAGCTCGCGCACTATTGACTTTCCGCGGAAGGTGTTCACGGTGCCGAGGAGGGCGGTATGACGGTGACCGTATCGTTTGAAGATATACTCGGTGACGGTGTCGCGCTCCTTCCATGAATAGTCTATGTCGAAGTCGGGCGGCGAGGTGCGTTTGGGGTTGATGAAGCGCTCGAAGTAAAGGTTGAGGTCAATGGGGTCAACATTGGTGATCTTCAGGCAGTAAGCAACGACGGAGTTGGCGCCGCTGCCGCGCCCGACATGATAGAATCCGCATGACATGGAGTAGCGTATTATGTCCCATGTTATGAGGAAGTATGCAGAGAAGCCGAGGCGGTCGATGATCTCCAGCTCATGCCGCACCCTCTCTTCAGCCACCTTGTTATTTGTTCCGTAGCGGTACTTCATCCCGTCCCATGCCAGCTTCTCGAGCAGCAGCTTGTCGTCGTACCTGCTGGCCGAGTAGATCTTTTTGTTCTTGTGGGTGGTGAAGTCGATATTCAGCGAGCAGTCGTTGAGCAGCCTGCGCGTGTTGTCAGTCACCTGCGGCCACATCTCAAAGGGACGGATGAGCTTATTCTCAGGTATGATGATCTCGTCGGGTGAGGCTGTCATATGAGGCCCGAGGCGGCTGAGGAGGATGTTATTGTCGACGGCGCGCAGGCTGCGGTGCACGGGATAGTCGTCGGGCGATTCTATTGTAACAGGCTGCATGACAACGCATTTAGAGATTTGTTTCTTTGTCATTGACATCAGCCTGTTGGCGGCAGAGGGACGTATGCCGAGGTACTCATTGTCGCGCAGGACGGCAGGGACGGCGGCGTCGGAAGCGCCTTTTTTGCCGGGTTTGACTGCATCGGAAGCGCCCGTATCGCCGGTCCTGTCTGCGCCGCCGGAAACTCCCGTGCCGCCGGCGGGGTAGACGATATACGCGTTCGGAAAGGAGGGAGGCTGAGAGGGGAGAGGCTCGCCGGTGATATTATGGTGGGTGAGGAACTCGTTCAGCTCACGGAAGCCTTCGTTGTTGCGTGCGATGCCAGCGTAAAGAAGTTTGTTGTCGCTGCGGAATTCTATCCCGGCCGCCGGGGTGATGTCGCGGCTGCGGCACTCACGCACGAAGTCGGGCACGCCTGTGGTGTTGTTGATATCAGTCAGCACCAGGCGCTGCACGCCGGCAGCCGCGGCGAGCTCAGAAAGGCGTTCGACGGTGATCGTGCCGTAACGAAGACTGTAATATGAATGACAATTAAGGTACATTGTCTTGCGGTCTGAATATCAGTTGAAAGGTTGAGAGGTTGAAGGGTTGAAGAGATTGTCCATAAAGTCTTTAAAATCAAACTATTGCCTATTGCATACTGCCGACTCCTAATGATATTGCCATCCTCTGAGTCTTTCTTCCATTCTGGATTTTTCTGCCAGTAGTTCGGTGTTCTTTCTGAGCTCGCGCTCGCTGCGTTCCGCAGCGGTCATCACCCCGGCGGCCCTGCGTATGGCATGACGCCCGAAACGACCCCTGAGCGTGTCCATGGTCATGTACAGGCTCACCATCTCGGGTGTGTCCTCGAACATGTCAAGCTGCTGTACCCCGCGTACCAGTCCGCTCACCCTTACGCCTATCAGCCTGATGAGCATGCGCCGCTGCCATAGGCGGCGGAAGAGGTTCTGCGCTTCGTTGATGAGCACATGATCGAATGCGGTATAGGGTATGCGCTGCTGCAGCGTGTGCGTGTCGAAATCGGAATAGCGTATGCGTACCGTGATGCATGAGGCGAGCTTCTCCTGGCGGCGCAGCTCATAGGCCAGCTTCTCGGTCATGCTGATGATCAGCTGGCTGAGCATCACCGTGTCGGTGGTGTCGCGCTCGAAGGTGTGCTCGGTGCTGACCGACTTCTGCTCGGAGTAGCTGATGACGGGCGTGGTGTCAATGCCGTTGGCTTTCTTCCATATCTCCGTGCCATTCTGGCCCATGAGCGACTCAAGCATCTCGGCAGGTATGCTGCGCAGGGTCTGTATGGTTGAGATACCCATCGAACGCAGCGTGTGGTAGGTCTTTTGTCCTATCATGGGTATCTTCCTGACGGACAGGGGGTCAAGGAAGGGCAGGACATACTGCTGCGCCACCTCCTTCTCTCCATTGGGCTTGGCCTCGCCGGCAGCGATCTTCGAGACGGTCTTGTTGACCGAGAGGCCCATGGAGATGGGCAGTCCCGTCTCTTTTATTATCGTGCCGCGCAGCTCATGCGCCCAGCGTGCACAGCCGTAGAAGCGCTCCATGCCCGTGAGATCGATATAGTGCTCGTCCACCGAAGCCTTCTCGTACAGAGGGGATTTTTCGGCGATGATGTCAGTGACCATGCGCGAATATTTTGTGTACATCTCCATGTCGCCGCGTACAAAGACCGCCTCGGGGCACATCGCCCTCGCCATCTTCATGGGCATGGCCGAGCTGACACCGAAGCTGCGGGCTTCGTAGCTGCAACTCGAGACCACGCCGCGGTCAGAGCCACCGCCGACGATCACCGGACGTCCGTTGAGCCGGCTGTCACGCACCCTCTCCACAGAGACGAAGAAGGTGTCGAGATCAAGATGAAGGATGCTTCGGGAATCCATGGCAAAACATTTTAAGGCTTGTTGAAAGGTTGAAGGGCTTAAAGGTTGAAGGCGAAAGTTTTTTTATTTTTTTCATTGCCGTTTGAAAAATCTGTTTTATCTTTGATTAGAAATTAATCAAACTTATGATTACAATATAATCAATTATTATAATATGTATTTCGCAACGAACATAAAATTTTTAAGAAAACGCCGCGGACGCACGCAGGACGACGTTGCATCGGCACTGCAGATGAAACGGCCGACGCTGAGCGGCTATGAGAATGGCGTGGCACAGCCTGGCATTGAGGCACTTGTGGCTTTCTCGGGGTATTATAACATCTCTCTTGACACTATGCTCAAGATCGATCTGACGCAGCTATCCGAGAGCCAGCTGGGTGAGCTCGAGAGGGGTTATGACGCCTATATAAAGGGGAGTAACCTCAGGGTGCTGACAACAACGGTGACACCCGACAACCGTGAGAACATTGAGCTCGTGAATGAGAAAGCCAGGGCAGGATACACCACTGGTTATGCCGATCCTGAGTTCATAGGCGACCTTCCGCTGTTCAACCTGCCGTTCCTGTCGCGAAACCGCAAATACCGCACGTTCCAGCTCAAGGGTGACTCGATGCTGCCCATACCGGATAAGTCGTGGGTGACGGGTGAATTTCTGCAGGACTGGCATGATATAAAGAGCGGTAAGGCTTATATCATCCTGACCACCGGCGACGGAATTGTCTTCAAGGTGGTGGAGAACAGTATCGAAAGAAACGGCATGCTGGTGCTATACTCGCTCAATCCCCTCTATGAGCCCTATGAAGTCCATATAAATGATGTCAGGGAGATCTGGCGGTTTGTACATTATATAAGTGACGAACTGCCCGAACCGGTCCTTCCGGAGAAGCAGCTGCTGCGTACCGTAGCCACCATGAAGCAGGATCTGTACCAGCTCAAGAAGAGCATCGGACGCGATATCCAGGATGCGACCGAACTCTAGCTGTATATTCTTTGCATGCTTTTTGTGGCTTTGTTACAGGTCAATAAACCTTCCCGTGATGAAAACAAAAATTTTGCTGACTTTGATGATGATATCAGTTGCTTACGTCGCTGAAGCACAGATAATGCTAAATGTTGACGCACATCAGAAAAAGCCGGACAGGGATATAACTTTCAAATTTATCTCGAGGAGCGTACAATTAGGATTCGTTCTGACAGCAGTTGAAAAGAGCACCGGGGAAACAATAGAATTCAGTTCACGCGATCTGAAAAACGTTGAGTTCGTTCCAAAAGATCTCAGTCAGGTATGGCAAAGTGAATTACTGAAAGCAAAGACATATGAGAAACTTCTACGCGGTTTCCAATACGACCTGCGCAATTCCATGGCGGAAGAGATGGGTGACTATCTTGCCAGATTAGAGCAGGGTGGCAGTTTTTATATCGACAGTTACCTTGAGACCAGACTCTACGGCATTCTCCGAAGGATCTATCCTGTGCGTCCGGATGACGGACGTCCTGGAATAATGAGTCTTCGTATTATCACCGACATTTCCCCTGATGCATGGGTCGGCCCCGATGGCACGATGATCATCACAACCGGTATGATCACGGCAGTGAACAGTGAGGATGAACTGATGGCGCTGATGGCACAGGAGATTGCCCATTTCGCACTTGATCATTTCATGAACAATTGCGACAGCCTGGTTGCGAACCTTACTGAACCGGACCTGTCACTTGTTATAAAATACAATCCTGCCCAGGAGAAACAGGCTGACGGATGTGCAGTGTCAGTATTGAAGATACTTGGTAAGAACCCTGCTGCTCTGGGATCGGTGTTAAGGAAGGTTAGACGCTATGGTGAAATGACCGGAGACTATTATCTAACCACCGCTAACGGCGCATTTCCTTCGGCAGTAAGCAGAGCAGTCACATTCAGTAATACTGATACCTTTTTCTCAGCGGACTATGAGAAAATGATCTCGTCCATAATCTCATACAATGCCTTTAACGCATATAGCCAGTCGCAGTACCCTCTTTGCAGATGGCTTCTGGACCGCAATATGGAATCAGGCGAGGCTACGGCCGAAGATTATATACTCATGTCGCAGACCCTTCTCCTCCTTTCGGACACAGAGGAGAAAGACAGGGAAGCCCTGTCGATGGTACGCCGGTTGATCGTTCCGGGCACGGCAGTGCCAGCTGAAGCATATAAACAGGAGGCTCTGGTGCTGATGAGAATGGATCGTAATGATGAAGCGGCTGCGTCGCTTGACCACTATGCCGCATCGCTGGAGGAGAATTATAAGAAGTACTCGTCAATGAGCGGTGACTGGTCGCAAATGCTTTCTTATATAACTTCAGAGAAGAATTGGGTTGACAGGACACGCAGGAGGTAACCGACTGAAACCTCGTACCATTAAAATTTATCTTCTTTTTCTCCGTTTATTTACATTAATGCTTCATTAAGTCATCATGCCCGGAAAAGATTACAACCCTGCAATGCACACCGCCGAACATATCCTCAATTCAGTGATGGATAAGATGTATCACTGCGGCCGTTCATTCAACAGCCATATAGAGGACAAGAAGAGCAAATGTGATTATAAGGCCAGGAGAGCACTGACAGACAGGGAAATTGCAGCTGTGGAAAGAACAGTCAATGAGATAATTAAACTTAAACCTTTCGGTGGGAGAGGAGTATGTAGGCAGGAGGGAGGCGGACGAAAAGTACTTTACGGGAAAGTTGCCTGAAAATGCCGGCGAGACAATCCGCATAATCACTGTCGGAAGCTTTGATGCATGCCCGTGCATCGGACAGCATGTTGCGAATACCTCTGAGATCGGCATGTTCTCAGTTACCTCGGCAGATTTCAACGAGGGAATACTGAGGATAAGATTCAAACTGAATTAGCTGACAGCCTATCGGTAAAATTGCACATCGCAAATCGACAAATGCAAATAAAAAACCGGCTTTCACCGGTTTCTTTTTTTATCTAATTAAGTCGCAAATCGCAAATCGCAAATCGCAAATTATTTTTATTCTTTGCTGAGCTTGACGATCATATCGACTATTCCCGGTATATCTGCATCAGCTATTTTACCTTTGTAAACACCCCTGACAATTCTGTTCTTGTCAACAATGACAACAGTGTAACTGTCTTTTGGCATTCCCCAGTCCTGGTGCAGAATGCCTTCATAATCAAAGAGGATGGTAGTGTCATATTTCTTTGCTTTTTTAGAAGCGATAGACCGAACAAGACTATTTGGTTTCCAGGTCGATTTCAAGTCTACGATTCCGAAACCTTTAAAGTCATTCTCATTGATTATTTTGTCAACGTCAGTTGCTTTGTTGACGGCGTCATTAAATGCATCATTAAGGTCAGACTCGTCCGGATCAACGTAGTTAATCTGAAGTACCTTGCCCGGCCAGGTGTTCATGGTGAATTCTTTTTTATCAGCATCCGGTAAGACCCATTCCGGAGCTTTCTGGCCAATCTCAAGTTTACCCTGAGCAGTTGCGTATGGCAGCACCAGGGCTGCAATGAGAAGAGTGAACAATAATTTTTTCATAATTCCGGTTTCTTTTTTTGTTTGCGAAAGATACAATATTTTGATATATATGCACAACTATGCAATTTATGTGCCATTGGGACAAAAGAATATTTATACATTTATTTTGGGAATAAATTACCGGGTCGAAATGAAAATAAAAAAGGTTCAACTGTCTGAAAAAGATAAACGGAAGGCTTACAGGACAGCAGTGCGGAAAGCGTCGCAGGAAGCCGGCCTTGATAAGGTAACCCGGCCGAAAATTTACAGGAACAGGAAGAAATATACAAGGAAAGACAAGGTTCAGATAATCAGGAAAGAAATTGAACAATAGAATAATTTAAAACAGAACTTCGGACTTCAGACCAACAGGAAGTCGTGCAGCGGCTTCATTGCACGGAAAGCGCTGACTACCAGGTCGAAACAACCTGCAGAGGTTAGCTCCCGGTCAGTAATTGATCTGTAAGCCAGGAAGCTCTTCATCTTAAGCAGCTCAATATGAGGATGATCACGTGGATATCCTTTTGGTGCAGTCTTAAGCTTTTCACCGTCAAGTTCGCCAAAATATTTCTTAAACTCCTTATTATTAACGATCCGGATCAGTTCACCGGCGTTTTCGTCAATTTTCTGCCTGATGGCATTTAACCATGGTGCCGGTGGTACATAAGCGCCGCCTGCCACAAAAGATGAACCTGGCTCAATGTGAAAATAATACCCGGGAAACCTGTCGCCGTTCTTTTTGCCGCCTCTGACCATAAATGCCCCGAAATTGGTTTTGTAGACTGATTTGTCGTGGGCAAACCTGGTGTCGCGATTGATTCTGAAGACACAACTTTTCGCTTCAAGACCTTTATAAATGGGATCGAATTTGACAATCTCATCAATTATGGCCTGTATAAAGATTTCAAAGTTTTGCCGTGCTTCATCATAAGTCTTACGGTTACTGGCAAACCAGACTCTGTCATTGTTAAGCTTCAGAGCCGACAGAAACTGCAGCGTTGATTTATTGATTTGTGGCATAGGGCGGAAGTATTTAAAGCAAATATCGGAAAATAAATAAGAGAATTTGCTTTGGCAATCCTGGGCCGGAGAGTTAAACGCAAATTCCTTTAACATAAAATCTGCACCGACATAGGCGTGCTTCGCAGCCTAAATCTGATTTTATGTTAACCAAGCAGGCTTGGGCAGAATTTGCTAAGTAATTTGCCTATAATTAATATTATGTTAAATAGACTATTTAACAATCATCTTAATCGTACTGAAGAATTTAAAAAGCCTCTTCCCCACTGTTCCATTAATCCAATAAAGAGTTATCAATCCCAACTCCTCCATAAATTCTCAAGGCACCTTTTCCCCTTCTTCCATCATCCCTGAAATTCCCGTCAAAAAAAAGAAGGCACCTTTTCAGGCGCCTTCCTTTATTAATATCTACTATCCGTTTTATTACAGATTTTCAACTTTCAGTTTGTATGCCTCAAATTCCGGCATCATCTTAAGCTTCAGATAAATTTCACGCAGAAACTCGAGTGTCGCAACCGAGGTCGGATTTGCTTTTTCGGCATCCAGGAAGTACGGTATTGCTTTCTTCATCTCTTCGAATGCCTTATCCTTGGCTATTTCATATTGCTTGTTGTCGGCAATCATATTTGCTTCATTAAGCATTTTATTCGCAACTGAGACATAGCAAAGGCCGATGTTGTAACTGCTTTCGAATTGTGTGGGATTCTTCACAAGTGATTTGTTAAGGCACTCAATGGCTTTCGGATAATCTTCCAGCTTCATGTAAAGGCTGCCCTCCACCAGGTCAAGGATGTAATTGGCCGGATCCAGGGCCATTGCCCTGTGAACTGCTTCAAAAGCTCCTTCAGTGTTGTCTGTATCAAGATAGAACTGTGTTGCCTGAAGCAGGATATCCAGAGTGTCAGGATAAGCCCGTGCTCCCTCAAGAAGTATGGCTTCTGCATTCACTGTATCATTCAACTTGAGGTAGCTGTCGCTCATGAATATATAAGGCTTGGTATCCTCTGTGCCTGTAGTGGTACAGATACGGAAATATTCAATGGCATCCTTGTATAACTGTGCGTTATAGGCTGCCAGTCCTGCGTTGAAGATCACCAGCGTATCAACTACTCCGACATACAGATCGCTTGCAGAAACCTTGACATTATTCTCAAAGCTCTTCATCGCCCCTACATAATCCTTCTCATTGAACTTGGCGATGGCCTCATTCAGGAATGAATTGCCCAGCATGGCAAAGGTGTTGTCCCTGATAATAGTGTTCTTCATCTTCGGATCCAGTTCGACGCACTTATTATAATTATTGAAGGCCTCCATAAGGATATCCGGGTAAAGTCCCATGAACTTGGGATCACCTGAATCGAAAGCAGCCTGGCAGAGCTTGCCTTTAACATAATATGTCTTTGCCAGGTTCATGGATTTAGGATTGACGACGGCTTCTTCGATAGCTTCTTTAGCCTTATCATAAGCGCCCTCTCGGATAAAAGTTTCTGCGGCGGTAATTTTTCCCTTCTGTGCCGTAGCAGCAGCTGAGATTATTACTGCAAATAATAAGAATGTGATCTTCTTCATGATTCGATAATTTGCTTTTAATATTGTTTCAAAAATATAACTTTAGAATCTATTCTTCAAATAATTTGCCAAATTACTCAACGGCAGCCTCAGCCACCCCGGGATTCTCTGTTTCATTCTGGCTATCTTCCTCATGTACTTCCACATAGGCCACTGACGCAATTGAATCATTTTCTCTGATATTTATCAGCTTCACTCCCTGTGTGGCTCTTCCCATCACCCTCAGGCTGCTGACAGGTTGTCTCACAACATTGCCTGCCTGGGTGATAATCATGAGATCATTCTGGTCGTTTACATCCTTGAGAGCTATCAGCTTGCCAGTCTTGTCCGTGACATTTATGGTTTTTACTCCCTTGCCTCCCCTGTTGGTGATTCTGTAATCGGCAATTGATGATCTCTTCCCGTAGCCGTTCTCCGACACAACCAGAACATCTTCCGATTCATTGAGTACGGTTATCATTCCAATGACCATATCGTCAGTCCCTGACAGTGTTATGCCTCTGACACCTGATGCAGTACGACCCATCGGTCTCACTGTTTTTTCGGGGAACCTGACAGCCCGGCCTGACCTGACAGCAAGCATGATCTCATGACTGCCGTTGGTCATCCTGGCTTCGAGGAGCTCATCGCCTTCCCTTACCGTTATGGCATTCACTCCGTTTGCCCTGGGACGTGAATAGGCTTCCAGGGAG
This sequence comes from uncultured Bacteroidales bacterium, assembly GCA_963825165.1. Taxonomy (GTDB): domain Bacteria; phylum Bacteroidota; class Bacteroidia; order Bacteroidales; family VadinHA17; genus SR-FBR-E99. The sequence goes on from CAWGRY010000003.1 coordinate 198,082, forward strand.
GTCTTCTTAATAATTCCCCTGCGTGTGCAGAGCACAATGAAGTTGTTATTGATATACTCCTTGTCGTCCAGTGTCTTTACATTTATGAAAGCCCTGACGCTGTCATCCTGCTCGATGTTGATAAGATTCTGCATTGCTCTTCCCTTGCTTGTGCGTGTTCCTTCGGGAAGCTCATATACTTTCTGCCAGTAACACTTTCCTTTTTGTGTAAAGAAGAGCATGGTGTTATGCATGGTGGCAACGTAAAGATGTTCAATGAAATCCTCTTCCCGGGTGGTGCCTCCCCTCGCTCCTGTTCCTCCCCTGTTCTGACGGCGAAACTCAGTCAGCGGAGTACGCTTGATGTAACCCATGTTTGATATGGTTATCACCATCTCATCGTCAGCGTAGAAATCCTCAGGATTGAATTCTCCTGCTGCGGGAACAATCTCCGTACGGCGTTTGTCGCCGTATTTTTCTTTCACGTCAATGAGTTCATCCTTAATGATCTGCATCTGGAGAGCCTCATCACCCAATACCTTATTAAGATATTCTATCAGTTTCTGCACATCTGTATACTCTGCCCTGAGCTTGTCCTGCTCAAGACCTGTCAGCTGCCTGAGTCTCATTTCAACAATTGCGCGGGACTGCAAATCTGACAGGTTGAAACGTTCCATAAGACGCTCACGTGCAGTGTCGGCATTGCTGGATGCACGGATGATAGCAACAACTTCATCTATATTGTCACTTGCAATAATCAGTCCCTCAAGTATATGAGCTCTTTTTTGAGCCTGGTCAAGGTCGAAGCGGGCTCTGCGGAGAATCACATCATGCCTGTGCTGAACAAAATAATGAATAAGCTCCTTCAGAGGGAGCATCCTTGGCCTTCCCTTTACGAGGGCAACGTTATTGACGTTGAATGACGACTGCAACTGGGAGTGTTTGAACAGATTGTTCAGCACCACGTTGGCAGGCATTTCCTTTTTAAGGATGATAACCACCCTCATGCCGCTTCTGTCCGACTCGTCATTAATATATGAAATGCCATCAAGCTTCTTTTCGTTGATCAGGTCGGCAATCTTTTTAATCATCTCCGCCTTGTTAACCATATAAGGTATCTCGGTGACGACGATCATTTCCCTTCCTGATTTGGTCAGCTCGATCTCGGTTTTTGCCCTGACTACTATTCGCCCACGGCCTGTTTCAAATGCTTCCCTTATCCCCAGTTCACCGTAAATTATACCTCCGGTTGGGAAATCAGGCCCTTTGATATGCTTCATCAGTTCATCAACAGTTATTTCTTTATTGTCGATGAAGGCAATTATTGCGTCTACTGTCTCTGACAGGTTATGAGGAGCCATGTTTGTGGCCATGCCCACTGCAATACCGGAAGACCCGTTTACAATAAGGTTTGGTATTCTGGTTGGCAGGACCGATGGTTCCTGCAGCGTATCATCAAAATTGGGCTGAAAATCGACGGTCTCCCTTTCAATATCTGAGAGCGTCTCTTCGGCTAAACGCTTGAGACGAGCCTCGGTGTATCGCATGGCGGCCGGACTGTCGCCGTCAATTGATCCAAAGTTACCCTGGCCGTCAACAAAAGGATACCGCATTGACCATTCCTGGGCCATACGAACCATGGCATCATAAACCGATGAATCTCCGTGAGGATGATATTTACCAAGCACCTCACCCACTATCCTGGCAGATTTTTTATAAGGCCTGTTGGAAAAATTTCCAAGCTCTGACATACCAAAGAGAACCCTTCTGTGAACAGGCTTCAGCCCGTCCCTTACATCGGGTAAGGCCCTTGACACGATGACCGACATCGAATAATCGATGTAAGCCGACTTCATCTCCTCCTCGATATTTACTTTAATAATTCTTGCTGGATCTGACATATCAGATTGATATTAAATAAATTAGATTAATTTGTGATTTTATTGAAATTAATCCCCGAAAATAATGAAAAATGAGGCTCGTTTTAACCTTTTATGCGGTCTATTTGTTAACATTGGGTGTTAAAAATTGGGCACAATTATTGACAATATGTAATTACATTAGAATTAACTTTGAAATCGGGTATTTCATGCACTTATTGTCAGTCTTTATGACACATTTACATGGAAGCCGCAACTGAAATATGATGGACGCACATTTCTCACAGAGAGTAAACGATATCCTGGGCTACAGCAAGGAGGAGGCTATCAGGCTTGGCAACAGCCATATAAGTCCTGAACACCTCTTTCTCGGCATCTTGCGTGAAGGCGAAGGAGTGGCAGTGGATATTCTTCTCAATAACGGCGTTGATCTTCTCATGCTGAAAGGGTCAATAGAGAAGAGCATAAAAGCCGAAAAGCCGGTAGCTATGGCAGACAACGAGATACTGCCCCTGCTCAAGAGCACGGAACGTGTTCTTAGGCTTGTACATATCGAGGCTAAAGCTATGAAAACCAGGGTGATCGATACAGAGCACCTGCTCATGGCCATACTTCGCGATGAGAGCAATCTTGTCACAAGGTTCCTTACCGAGCTCGATATAGACTATTCACTTGTCAAGAAAGCTGTCGAAGCCGGCAATCCTGCCGCACAGGCTGACTTTCCGCGTGACGAGGATGAGGAGGGAATGTTCCCTGGCTCGGGACAGGGCAAGCAGCCGCAGGGCGGACAACAGGCCCAGAGGAGCTCCTCGGAGACCCCTGTGCTTGATAACTTCGGTATCGACCTTACAAAAGCAGCCGAGGAGGGAAGACTTGATCCCGTCGTGGGCCGCGAGCGGGAGATAGAACGCCTGGCTCAGATACTTTCAAGACGTAAGAAGAATAACCCTGTTCTGATCGGTGAACCCGGCGTGGGCAAATCAGCAATTGCTGAAGGACTGGCGCTGAGGATAACGAAGAGGAATGTCTCAAGAGTACTCTTTAACAAAAGGGTTGTTGCTCTTGACCTCGCCTCAATTGTTGCCGGTACCAAGTACAGGGGGCAGTTTGAGGAGAGGATGAAAGCCATACTTAATGAGCTGGCAAAGAATGACAATATTATCCTGTTCATCGATGAGATCCATACTATCGTTGGCGCCGGCGGTGCCAGCGGATCACTCGATGCCGCAAATATGCTTAAGCCGGCCCTCGCCAGGGGTGAGATACAGTGCATAGGCGCGACAACACTTGATGAGTACCGTCAGCATATTGAAAAGGACGGTGCCCTGGAACGCAGATTCCAGAAGGTGCTGGTCGATCCTACCACCGTTGAAGAGACAATTGACATCCTTAACAATATCAAGGACCGTTATGAGGAGCATCATAACGTAACCTACACTCCCGAAGCAATAGATGCGTGCGTCAAACTGACCAACAGGTACATAAGCGACAGGAACCTGCCGGACAAGGCCATTGATGCCCTTGATGAGTCAGGTTCAAGGGTGCATATATCAAATATTATTGTCCCGGAGAAGATACTCACTCTCGAGAAACAGCTTGAGGAGACCAAAAAGGATAAGAGCAGTGCGGTCAAGAACCAGAATTTTGAACGGGCTGCAAGCTTCAGGGACAAGGAGCGGGATATCCTCGATCTTATTGAGACTGAGAAGAAACGCTGGGAGAAGGAACTGGCAATGAATCGTGAAATCGTTGATGCCGAGAAGGTTGCCGAGGTAGTGGCTATGATGACCGGGGTACCGGTGCAGAGGATAGCCCAGACCGAAGGAACCAGGCTGCTTCAGATGGGTGAGGAACTTAAGAGAAGCATCATCGGCCAGGATGAGGCGATTGCCAAGATCGTCAAGTCGATACAGCGCAACCGCGCCGGATTGAAGGATCCCAACAAGCCCATCGGCACTTTCATATTCCTCGGTCCTACCGGTGTGGGTAAGACGCAGCTTGCCAAGGTGCTGGCCAAATTCCTCTTTGACAGCACAGAGAACCTTATCAGGGTAGATATGAGTGAGTATATGGAGAAGTTCTCCGTCTCGCGCCTGGTTGGCGCACCTCCCGGATACGTCGGATACGAGGAAGGCGGGCAGCTGACAGAAAAAGTAAGACGCAGACCCTATTCGGTTGTGCTTCTCGATGAGATAGAAAAAGCTCACCCCGATGTGTTCCATATACTGCTCCAGGTGCTTGATGAAGGTCAGCTCACCGACAGCCTCGGACGAAGAGTAGACTTCCGCAACACCATTGTGGTCATGACTTCGAACATCGGCACCAGGCAGCTTTCAGAGTTTGGCGCCGGCGTGGGATTTGAGACCTCGGTCAAGAGAACATCGCGCGACGATCAGGCAAAAAGCATCCTGCAGAAAGCTCTGCAGAAAACCTTTGCACCGGAGTTTCTGAACAGGATTGACGATGTGGTCATGTTCAACCATCTTACGAAAGAGAATATTGACAAGATCATCGACATCGAACTCAAAGGACTGTATGACAGGGTGGAAGCTTTGGGCTTCAAAATAAAACTCAGTGCCCCGGCCCGCGACTTTATGGCAGAACGTGGCTTTGACATCCAGTATGGTGCCAGGCCGCTCAAGCGTGCTATCCAGAAATACCTTGAAGATCCTCTGGCTGAAGTGCTTATAAAAGCATCGGTGAATGAGGGTGCAACCATCAACGTGGGTTATTCAAAGGAAAAGGAAGAACTTACGTTCAAGGTTGGCGCGAAGAAAGGCGCTGAAGAAGTGAATACGGAGGAAAGTACTGAGAATTAAGGCAGTAGGCAGTAGTGGAAATTAAGAATTAAGAATTAAGAATTTGAGGATCAGATAATTAATAAGTCCGCCAACGGGTAAGTATAATCGCAAATCGCAAATCGCAAATTCTCCAGACTTTCAGACTTTTTGACTTTTCTGTACCGGAACGGCATAAAGATCGAATTCAGTTGACCCGGTTATCTTCACATCGATGAAGGTGCCGGGTTCAATTTTTCCGGAAGAGGTGATCAGGATCTCCTGATCGACCTCCGGGGAGTCAAACTGACTGCGGCCGACATGGAACACTCCCTCCTTCCTGTCAATTATTACCTTCATTACAGAACCGACCAGGGAAGCATTGATTTCGCCCGATATCCTCTGCTGCAGCTCCATTATCCGCGCTACCCTTCTTTCTTTGGTCTTTTCAGAAATGTCATCCACGTATTTCAGGAACGAGTATGTACTTTCCTCATGTGAATACCGGAAAGCCCCGAGTCTTTCGAACCTGAACTCTTCGATGAAGCCGAGCAGCTCACCAAATTCTTTCTCAGTCTCACCGGGGTGGCCTGCGATAACGGTCGTGCGTATGGCTGCATCAGGCAGCTTCATCCGTATATTGCGAAGCAGTGCCCGTGTGTCGCGACTGTCATGTGACCGCCTCATAATCCTTAGTACCGGATCGGCAATATGCTGGATGGGTAAATCAATGTACCTGCATATTTTCGGGTCAGATTGCATCATATCAAGTATCTCATGCGGGAAATCGGTCGGGTACAGATAATGAAGCCTGATCCACTCAATGCCATTGACTGCAGAGATCTTCCGCACAAGGTCCGGCAACATCTGCCTGCCATACAGGTCAAGACCGTAAAGAGTCAGGTCCTGTGCAATGAGTATCAGCTCTTTGACTCCATGTGAGGCAAGGAACTCCGCTTCAGCAACAAGATCCTCCGGTGGTGTTGAGATATACGGCCCTCTGATCTCGGGGATAGCGCAGAAAGAGCATGTACGGTCACACCCCTCCGAGATCTTGAGATAAGCATAGTGTCGCGGCCCTGTCATAACCCTCTCACCTGTCAGTCCGGGTTGATAAACCAGCCCGAGACGGCTGATGATCTCCCCCGGCCGGTTTACGCCGAACCATTCTTTCACTTCGGGCATTGCGGCTGCCAGCTCCTGCCGGTACCGTTCCACCATGCATCCCATGACAAAGAGGCGGCCTCTCCCCTCCTTCTTTACCTCTTCGGCATACCGGATGATGGTGTCGATGCTCTCCTCCTTGGCATCGTGTATGAAACCGCACGTATTTATTATGACGATGTCAGACGGATCAGATGATTCTGCCGTGACACTGTAGCCGCCAGCCTGGAGCTGGCGCATAAGCTTTTGCGAGTCAACGAGATTCTTTGAACAGCCGAGGGTGACTATATTGACCCTGTTCTTTTTCATCAGCTGCGGTCGCCGAAGAGTGATTCGACGAAAGCATACCTGTCGAAGATACGCAGGTCTTCCATCTTTTCCCCAACACCGATATATTTGACAGGTATTTTAAACTGGTCGGATATACCGATCACCACTCCTCCTTTGGCTGTGCCGTCGAGCTTGGTTATGGCCAGCGCATTAACTTCTGTGGCTGCCGTGAACTGTTTTGCCTGTTCGAAAGCATTCTGTCCTGTCGAACCATCGAGGACAAGCAGCACCTCGTGCGGTGCATCAGGCACTACCTTCTCCATCACCCTCCTTATCTTGGATAGTTCATTCATCAGACCTATTTTGTTATGAAGTCTTCCGGCGGTGTCTATTATCACTATTTCAGTGCCTGCAGAGACGGCTGATTTTACGGTGTCAAAGGCTACGGAGGCAGGATCGGCTCCCATCTGCTGGCTGATCATCGGCACGCCGGCTCTCTCTGCCCATATCTTAAGCTGTTCAATGGCTGCTGCGCGGAAGGTGTCAGCAGCGCCCAGCAGAACACTCCTGCCTGCTTTATGGAAATTATAAGCCAGTTTGGCGATGGTGGTGGTCTTGCCAACACCGTTGACGCCCACGACCATTATTACATAGGGACTGGCAGGAAGAGGGGCGTCGAAACCTGATGAAGTGTCCTGGGTGTTTGTGTTTTCTTCAAGGAGGGCAGCTATCTCCTCACGCAGAATGCCGTTCAGTTCTGAGGTGCTGACATATTTGTCACGGGCAACGCGCTTCGAGACCCTGTCGATGATACGGAGTGTGGTGTCAACACCGACATCGGCTGATACCAGGACTTCCTCCAGGTTGTCCAGCACTTCATCGTCAACCTTCGACTTGCCTGCAACGGCCCTTGTGATCCTGGCAAAGACATTCTCACGTGTTTTCACAAGTCCTTTGTCAAGAATCTCCTTCTCCTCTTTCCTTTTAAAACCGAATAAACCCATCAGGTAACCATTGATTGTCAAAAGTAAAAAAAGAGACGCAATTATCTGCGTCTCCCCGTAATGCATGATCAGTGAAACTGATCTTATTTGCTTGCGAAGAAATCCTTAACGTGTTCGTTGTTAATAATTTCTTCTTTAAACTGATATGCTCCTGTCTTCTCTGACTTAACCAGCTTGATACACTTGGTGAAGCTTTTGCCGGTTCCTGTTTTTAGTGATGCAACAACTTTCTTTGCCATGACTCTTTATTTATTTGATCTCCCTGTGAACAGTCACTTTCTTAAGAATGGGATTATATTTTTTTCTTTCAAGACGGTCCGGTGTGTTCTTACGGTTCTTGGTGGTGATGTACCTCGAAGTACCTGGCATGCCTAAATCCTTATGCTCCGTGCATTCAAGGATCACCTGCGTCCTGTTTCCTTTACTTTTCTTTGCCATTATCTCTCCGGTTAATTAGTTGACGATGTATCCTTTTTCTTTTGCTTCCTTAAGCACTGATGCCAGGCCGTTCTTGTTGATGTTTCTCATGCCTGCTGCTGATACCTTGAGGGTAATCCATTTGTTCTCTTCGGGCAAAAAGTACCTTTTGGTGAACAGGTTGGCCATAAACTTTCTTTTGGTCCTTCTCTTCGAGTGGGAAACATTGTTTCCTATCACTGCCTTCTTTCCGGTGACCTGACAAACTTTTGACATTATTATCCTTTTTTACTTGTTCTGAAAAATTCCGAAAATCGGTTCGCAAAATACGTGATTTTAATTCTATTAACCAAATAATTTCTTCATTTTTTTCTAACAGGCGAAAATAGCGGTCTTTTAACGACCGGTAATCTGTTTTCTGAGCAGGTTGAGGGCTCCGTACGATGAGCGTGAGATGTTGATCTGCCGGTTATCGGCAAAGATCTGTTTTTCAGTGAGAAGTCCTCTCTCCGAATCAATTGCTATCCAGACTGTACCGACAGGTTTATCGGCCGTACCGCCTGTGGGACCGGCAATTCCTGTCACAGCAACGGCATAATCAGTACCCATCAGGCGCCTGGCTCCCCTTGCCATCTCCCCTGCCGTCTCCGCACTGACTGCTCCGTAATGCCTGATGGTCTCCTTGCTCACTCCCAGTACTCCGGTCTTGATACTATTGTCGTATGCAACAACAGAACCTCTGAACCAGCCTGAACTTCCGGGTACCGAGGTGATCAGCGAAGCTATCTTCCCTCCCGTGCAGCTTTCAGCCGTAGCCACAGTTAAGTTATTGTCATTTAACAGTTTTCCGACCATTTCCTCAAGCATAACTTCATCTTCTCCGTAGATGACATCAGGAATTATATCATACAGTTTTGCAACCTGTTCCTTAACGACTCTTCCTTATCTTTTTCTCGTCGTTGCCTGCGGCAGTAAGGCGCAGTTTGATGACGCCGTAAGCAGGGAGGTAAGCCAGCCTGATCTCTACCGGCAACTCTTTTTCAAATGTTGCCAGCCTCTCTGCCAGCATTGCTTCGGCAACTCCGTAAGTCATTATATTCTTATGAATGATCACTTCTCCAGGCATCCTGTCTGCCAGCAACGGCAGGACATGCTCCTTCATAATATGCTTCATCTCGTGTGGAACACCGGGCATGGATACAACGATCTTCCCATTTTTTTCGAACAGCATTCCGGGGGCAGTACCTGTGAGGTTCTTCAGTACCTTGCAGTTATCCGGTACCATTGCCTGCCTCCGGTTATTATCATTCATCTGCAGGTCACGCCTGCGCAGTCTTTCAGTTACATTTTCAAGTACCTCGTTGTCCAGAACCAGCTTTCCCCCAAAAAATCCGGCAAGGGTATCCTTTGTTATGTCGTCGCTTGTGGGTCCGAGCCCTCCGGTCATAAGCACAACCTCAACCCTTGAGAGGGCCTCATCGAGGGAACCGATGATCTCATCTTTGTTGTCAGACACGGATGTGATGCGGTTAATTCTGATTCCCATCAGGTTAAGCTCATTGCCCATCCAGGCTGAGTTGGTGTCAACTGTCTGTCCTATCAGTATCTCATCTCCTATTGTTATAATTTCGACGCTGTTCATATCTTAATATTCTGAATTGAAAGGTGAGGCAAAATTATCAATAATTTGTGGCTGAAATGGCAGTTAAATGATATGACCGGTAAAAGTGAAGCAATAAAATCTGTTGAGGATTATGTCCGGAAAGCGGTACAACAATACGACAGCGGACACGGATGGTCTCATATTGAGAGGGTTGTGAGGCTGGCGCTGCATATTCATGACTGCGAGGCAAAGGGTGACAGGTATACTGTGGAGCTGGGGGCATTATTGCATGACATAGGTGATCATAAATTCGCTTTACATGACGGTCCCGCTGAGATACGGAGGATCCTTGGCTCCCTCGGGGTTGATCAGGGGGTCATTGATGAGGTTGTCAGCATCAATGAAAATATCTCCTTTTCGAAGGGAAAAAGTGACAGGCCAAAGAGCGCTGAGTTGCAGATAGTCCAGGATGCTGACAGGCTTGATGCCATGGGCGCCATAGGCATAGCCAGAGCGTTCAGTTACGGCGGCTTCAAAGGGAGGGAGATCTATGACCCGGGACAAGGATTTGTCAATCCTCCCGGTCATGCAGATTCAAAAAACTCGGCCTCCACGGTGCATCATTTTTATGATAAGCTCCTGGTCCTGAAGAATCTCATGAACACCCCAACCGGGAAAAAACTGGCTGAGGAGAGGCATGACTTCATGGTCAGATATCTTGAGCAGTTTTACAGGGAGTGGAATGCCGGGGAATAATATTTAATAGTATTTTTACATCTATAAATCAAAACCTTTCAAAGATGTTCATCGGACTACTTATTATCCTGGCAGTTCTGGCTTTCCTTGCTGTAGGACTGTATAACAGACTGGTAAAACTAAGGAACAACCGTGAGAATGCATTTGCGGACATTGATGTTCAGCTGAAGCAGCGTCTCGATCTGATACCACAGCTGGTAGAAGCTGTGAAGGCTTACATGAAGCATGAGAGCACTGTCCTGACTGATATCACAAATGCACGTGCAAGCGCCATAGAGGCAAAAGGCATCGATGAGAAGATTGCAGCTGACGGGAAAATGTCATCTGCTCTTCAGGGTCTCAGGGTGGCTGTTGAAGCTTATCCTGACCTGAAAGCCAGCCAGAATTTCATGCAGTTGCAGGGAGAGATTTCCGACATAGAGAACAAGCTTGCAGCTGCGCGCAGGTTCTTCAACTCCGCTACCAGGGAGCTGAACAATGCCGTTGAGACCTTCCCGTCAAATCTTCTTGCAGGCATGTTTGGTTTCAAGCGCGAAACAATGTATGATCTTGGTGAGACCAGGGCAAAGGCTGAGGAGGCGCCTAAACTGAACTTCTAAAAGCAGATGAAATATACCGGGCTTAACAGACAGATCTGGGACAACAATTTCAAATCGGTCGTACTGCTTATTCTCTTTCCGGTGGTCATCTTCGGGCTGACATGGTTGTTCATATTCCTTGTCCAGCCTGATCCCGGGTCCAGGATCGACTACACAAACCAGTGGTTCTTAAGGATTCTGCCAATGGTTGCTGCAGGAGTGTTGCTATGGTTCACCATTGCCTGGTTTTCTCACACGAAGATGATCGAAAGAGCCACCGGTGCTGCCCCCCTTACACGGAAAGAGAATATGAGGATCTACAATCTGGTGGAGAATCTGTGCATTGGCAGCGGTATGCCGATGCCTAAAATAAACGTCCTGGAGGACGACTCTCTGAATGCTTTTGCGAGCGGGATAAACACCCCGACATTCACTGTCACCCTTTCCAGGGGAATAATCAACAAGCTTGACGATGCAGAGCTCGAGGCAGTGATAGCTCATGAACTGACACATATAAGGAACAGGGATGTCAGGCTTTTAATCATTTCAATAATTTTTGTAGGGATTTTTGCCTTTCTGACCGAGGCAATTGTGCGTTCGGTCAGGTTCAGCGGAGGCGGCCGGGGCAAAAAAGATGGCCGGGTGGTCATGGTTGCCCTCCTTATTGCAGCCCTGGGATATTTTCTGTCATCCATATTCAGGTTTGCCATCTCAAGGCAGAGGGAGTATATGGCTGACGGAGGTTCTGCACAAATGACTAGAAACCCGCTGGCCCTGGCCTCCGCGCTCGAAAAGATTTCCGCTGACTCTCAGATAGAGGCTGTTAAGCGTAATGATGTTGCTCAACTCTTTATCGAGAATCCACGGGATAAGCAGATAAAGCCGGCATCATTCCCGTTCCATTCCATGTTTATGACCCACCCTCCCATTGAGAAGAGGATTGCCATTCTGAGGCAATTCTGACACATTTCGGGAGATCGTTTTATACAAAAAGAAACGAGATTGCTTCGCCTTCGGCTCAGCGATCTCTGAGCGAAATGCTTTCAAATAAAAGCGCCACTGGCGTGGCTTACTTTATTGATTTCCACATCCCTCATTCAGGCAAGCCTGAGTCGGTCTGTGTAAATCAATAAAGCCCCGACTTTGTCGGGACTCTTTTATTTGAGCGGGAAACGAGATTCGAACTCGCGACCCTCAGCTTGGGAAGCTGATGCTCTACCAACTGAGCTATTCCCGCATTTATAAATTTCGAAATTCAGATTTTCGATTGCGAATTTAAAGAATAAATCCGAAATCACAAATCGGCAATCAATAGAGCCTCCAATGGAACCCGAACCATTTTTCCATTGCGCTTATATTTATTATTCTTATTGGCAAAAGCTTTTACTAATTCCCCGGGAAGTAGGAATACTATATTCCTCTTTTTGCTATTTATCAATCATTGCCTGCAGTTTTTCAATTGGAAAATACTCTTCTATCCTTTTTCCAAAATATTCTGTTGCACCCCCGGGGTTATATGTCCAATGCAGGATAAAAAACTGCGGCACATATTTGGGCAGGTCTTTTCGTATATAATCAGGGTTTTCAGTTATCAGCATTTTACCACCTTCTCCTTCGGTGGCGAAGATGGGCAGCCCTGGCGTTTCTACCAATGGGTGCATATCGAAAACAACAGCCGCTGAATCAAGTAAGTCTTGCCTTGTTGTTTTTTCTAATTCGTCCTGGTATCGTTTCAAGGCTGGACCGACCATCTTCTCCATCCTTTCTTTTTTTTCTTTATCTCCTTCAACAGCATATCCTTCAGCTAAAGCCATGATCATTTCCGGAACATGCTTAATGCAATGTGTAAGATATTGTCCCCTTGTAACGGGTATATAAGGTAAAATACCATCACGATGGATCAATACAGTTCTTGACGATGAACTTGTGCCTGTGAACAGCATTTGATATCCTTTCCAGGTTTCTTTTACGGGGCTGCGAAAAAATACAGGCCGTCCGTCTATTGTCATCGTATCGTTTATACTTCCCATGAATGAATACCAATCATTTGCCCCCACCTCAACCCAGGTGCCTGTTTCGCCATTCACTCTTACTTCTCTTTTTGGGGCATCGTTGCTACAGTAATACTTAAAACAGAGGGCTGCATATGAATATTTCCCTAAGGGAATTCCGTTTACAGGAAGAGGGTCTGTATCTTCCGGAGTATAATTTATTTGATAAGCAAACAAATTATCACTTATCTGGAAGCGGCTCCACACTGCATCAAGACCTTTTGGCTCGGGGTAAGCTTCAAATACTAATTGATGTATTGCATCCAACCGCTTAAAAGTTTCAAGTTGTTCTGTCTTTGAAAAACCAGAGCTGCCCGGATGATCTTGTTTCTGTTTCCATTTACCATTTAATGACATATACAATTTGTCATCACAGTTGGCGGTTGTTGTGGTGATGATTTCCTGGGAATAAGATAGCAGATGAATGCTGAGAAAAAAACATATGATGAAAAACAATTTCAATTTGATTGTATTTGTGATGTTGTAAAATTTATATTCTTCAGGGCTTCACCAGATAAATTGGTACCTATTGTACCTTCCTTACCTTTTGTACCGGCATTCCAGCTGCTTTTGAGTTCCAAGTTGGCAACAGTTGTACCTTTAGAGTGCATGAATCCTGTCTCTTCCTGAAAAAGTTCGTCTATTTGTCCGGTCAATTCCCCGGAAACACCAGCTTTTATATATACTTCTTTAATTCCTTCCTGGGTAACTTCAATTCCTAATGCTGCTTCAGCTTTTAGTTCTCCTTTAAGAGGACCACCAAGATGAGTATCAGCTCCCGCTTCATAACCCAACTCCAGAGTTCCTTTTGTTATTTTATCCCTGTTGAGATCTTCTTCCCAGCCTATTTTTATTTTTAATCCTAACTCTGTATCAATATTAAATTCAGTACTCATTTTGTTGCACTCAGTTTTTATAGTAGTAAAAGGAGGGAAAAAAAATTCGTCTTTATACTGGCAAGTCAATGAATCAAAATCAGGCAAGTTTTTTCCAAACTTCTCTTCGGGCATTGTTGGTATGCACCCAACCTCATATGCACATTGCAAATTGGCCAGTTGGCCTAAAAACCCTTTTTTTATATATGCAATCCGTTGATCATATAACGATTTGTCTGTGGTTGCATATAATGAAAGATTGGCCTGTGTATTCAGGAATTGTTTATAAAAAGTCAATAATTCATTATTGCGTTCCTGCCAAAGTGCGTTTGCCTTACTGTTAAAAGCCTTAGCTAAAGACATTAAAAAGATGCAATCACCCTCTATTCCCCGGCTGTTATTATAATTCTTATGAGCATTAACTGCTTCATAGTATTCTGCATTCCATTTATCTACCGAGTCTTTGGCTTCTATCATTTTTTTATCGAGTCTAGTCGCTCGTTCAGAAAACCATTCAATCAGCAGTTGCATTTTCCGGCTGCCATTTCTGTAAACAGAATTACTGTATGGTTTCTGGATCATCGGGTTTGCTATGAATCTTGTATTGTATGCCGCTGCTTTTTGGTCAATAATTACTATCTCATCATTTATTTTATTTGCAGCGATGGCAATTTTTTTTCTGAAGTCAGTCCACTCCATTTCGCTTATTACTGCTGCTGTACCTCCTTCGGTCACATAATCAGGTATGACAAACATGAATTTTTCAATACCAAGCGGTTCCGGTTTCATCCAGTACCTGAAAGGCATATCATTATATTCAAGTTTTCCACCCAATTTGTTTAATCGTGCTTCTTTTTCATAAGTATAATTTTCTTTAATGGCTCGTTTAATTGATTCAATCGCATCCTGTGTTTCGCCTTCCGATTGCTGAATTCTACTTTTCGTTTGATTAGCCTGTGAGTGACGTGGATAAAGTAGAATAGCTGTGTCCAGGAACTTGTTTGCATTGTTCATATCTCCGAGTCCATACCATGCTTGCCCGATATTATTAAGGATAGTACTGTTGGATGGATATTTATTATTTAAATACTGAAGAATGGGAAGTGCAGCATGCTCTGCGTGCATCATTGTGAGAAAGGCAGCGTAGTTGCTCAGGTTATTATCATTTTCTGTATCAGCAGTGCACTCTTTTCCCAGTATGTAAATTGCTAATTCATTATAACCTGTCATCCATAAGTTGGTCGCTACATTGTTGATATAATTCGAAGATCTTTTTTCGGCTTTTTCGGTATCATAAATTTTGGAGGCCTCCGTTTTATATTTTGCTGGAAGCAATCTTTCTACTTCGGAATGAATTTTTTTTACAAAAACTACAAGCTCCGCATCGGTCAGCGTTTTATCCGGTAACATACTTATACGTTTACTGTCCCTATTTGGAACAGTTTCCTTGTTATCGTCCAATGCTGCCTGATTGACAGGTCTATCATCAGTTTTTAAAAGATCTTTGTTGAGGTCTTCAATTGTCGCTAGCATCTCTTTCATCATTGCCAGCGTATCTTCAAGTACCTTAATTGTTGCCGGATCTTCGTTATTGATCCTTGCATCATCTATCTTTTTTTCCAGGGCAGCAATCTCTTTTTTGATTTTGTTTACCTGCTCCTGCACCTGACCGGTTATTTCTTTTGTATTTGAGACCTGTGCCAATGCCGGTATTGTAAGGAAATAAATCAACAACAGGAATACTCTGATGTGCATGATTATTTAAGGATTATATTTTTATAAACTCCACCCTTCTGTTATTGGCTTTGCCGGCAGAAGTATCGTTGCTATCTATCGGTTCGCTTTCACCTTTACCATCTGTTTCCAATCGGCTTTCGTCAATGCTGAATTCTTTTACCAATATCTCTTTTACAGAAGTTGCCCTTTGTTTGGAGAGATCAAGATTGTCATCGTCCTTGCCGTCAGTATCAGTATGGCCAATGATCTTAACTTTTAAATCCGTATTTTCTTTCAACACATTGGCCATTTCTTTCAACGTACCATATGATTCCGGTTTGATGTTGGCGCTGTTGACATCAAATAAAATTCCGTGAGTGATCCATTTGTTTTGGGTCATCATTTTGTTGCGGGTGTCTGGTGCGCCAACTGCCAGTCTCAAATTACCGATATAATGCTGGATGTTCTGATCAGCATACAACGCAGTAAAAAGGATTGCATTTAATCTGGCATCGGGTGCTATTGCTTTAGGAAGGTCCCAGATTTTTTCCTGGTTTATGTATAATCTTACTCTTTCTTTCTGGCGCCAGACAGATACATGAATGGGATTGTATTTATCGCTCAGTATATCTGTATAAAACTGGTTTCCGGGCTGGCTTACTGAATTCTTTCTTATTTCGGTCGTAGCTGTCCCATTCAGCGCATCAGAATTGGCTGTGGACAAACCTGCTGTAAACCGGTTGGAAGACAAAGACCAGTTTTGAGGCTGTTGAATATCCGGGAGTTCAGCCATGACAAATTGAAATTGGGCTGCTCTGATCGGTACCCCATGGAGTAAGTCAAATTCAAATGTAAACTCATCGGGATACTTATCAGTAAACTCGGGAACAAATACACCGGGTTTGGTAATCATGAGCCATCGTTCGGTCTTACCCTCTATTGTTACAATTTCTGCCGAACCATTTGTATTCCACCCCGCGGGGAAGTCACCGATATTTCCAGTC
This sequence comes from uncultured Bacteroidales bacterium, assembly GCA_963825165.1. Taxonomy (GTDB): domain Bacteria; phylum Bacteroidota; class Bacteroidia; order Bacteroidales; family VadinHA17; genus SR-FBR-E99. The sequence continues at coordinate 214,156 of CAWGRY010000003.1, forward strand.
ATAAAATCTTCAAACCCGATAATTTTTTCTCCGGGTACAAAGTCATATTTGCTGTAAGCTTTTATTGATACCTGATCTGCAGGTACTGAAGACTGAGCAGACTGGCCAGCAACAGGTTTCTGTCCTGCGTCACTTTTATCTTCACTTGACCCTGCATTTTTATCCGCGGTTTTGTTTCTTATCTCAGAATCAATCTTTGTAGCGGCCTCTCTTTCAATCTTATTCCTCGCTTTGCCGAGCACCCCTCCGATTTGTGCATGAGCAAAAATACCGGGGAAGATTAACAGTCCAATTAAAACTATCTTTTTCATAACTTATGAATAAGATTTTAATGATAACTGTTTGAAGAATTAAAGTAATAAGCAATAAATAATTATGAATTCTTATTAATAACAAATATCTGACTGTAAATGTTCATGGGGTATATGTTTAAAATCTGACCATGTATTTCACTATTCTGAGTTACAACGCAAAGTGAGATGTGTGTAATATAATCATCAAAGCCCGGCATCATAACTACATATGAGATTTGTAAAACAGGTCACGAAAAGCCCTGTTTTTAGGAGTTAAAGTGTACATATTGATTACCTGTAAAAAAACCGCCTGAAATCCTAGATTTTAAGCGGCTATGGGAAAAATGAGGCTGCGTATTGAGCCTCCCATGGGAGTTGGACCCACGACCTGCTCATTACGAGTGAGCTGCTCTACCACTGAGCTAAGGAGGCATATATACAATAAAAAAAGCAGGGCGCGTAAGAAATAAGTGTGGAATAATTATGTCTCGCTGCATTTCCTCGTGCTTGAGGGAATAGCGCCCTGCCGATGCAAATATAATAAAATAATTAATTCAAAATTAAATTTACATAACCATACCCCCGCAGACGTTTATCGTCTGTCCCGTCACATACGACGATAGATCCGATGCAAGGAACAGCGCCACATTAGCCACATCCTCAGGCAGTCCGCCCCGGCGAAGAGGTATCTTCGATATCCAGTCGCTCTTCACATCATCAGGCAGCTTGCTGGTCATCTCGGTGAGGATGAACCCCGGAGCTATGGCGTTGCATCTGACATTCCGCGACCCCAGCTCCTTGGCAACACTCTTGGTCAGCCCGAGTATTCCTGCCTTGGAAGCAGAATAATTAGCCTGGCCGGCATTACCTGTTACCCCTACCACGGAGCTCATATTGACTATCGACCCCCTCTTCTGCTTCATCATCGGCTTTATGGCAGCCTTGGTGAGGTTAAAGACGGATTTGAGGTTGACGGTGATAACCTGATCCCACTGCTCCTCAGTCATCCGCATAAGAAGGGTGTCACGTGTAATGCCGGCATTATTGACAAGGATGTCAACCGTGCCGAAGTCTTTCACAATCTGGTCAATAACATTCTCGGCATCGGTGTAGACAGAGGCGTCTGAGACATACCCTCTGGCCTTTACACCGAGTTGCTGAATTTCTTTTATGGCATCAGCAAACTCTTCATTATCAATGATATTGGTAAGAGCGATGTTGGCTCCTTCAGCTGCAAACCGCATGGCTATGCCTTTACCGATACCACGTGACCCACCTGTGATCACTGCTGTTTTTCCTTCAAGAAGTTTCATGTCTTTAAATTTGGCCACAAAGATAAAAATTTATTTATGCAGCACTCTGGCTGTCGTGGCGCCGATGTCAGCCGGCGATTCCACCATATGTATACCGCACTCGGACATTATTTTCACCTTGGCTGCGGCAGTATCGTTCTTACCTCCTATTATAGCCCCGGCATGGCCCATGCGGCGTCCTTTGGGAGCTGTCTGGCCGGCAATGAACCCTATCACAGGCTTAGTCCCGTGCTCCCTTACCCAGTGCGCCACATCAGCCTCCATCACGCCTCCTATCTCACCGATAATGACAATGGCATCAGTATCTTTGTCTTCCATCATCAGCTTCAGGATTTCAAGCGAGGTTGAACCTATCACCGGATCACCGCCAATGCCGACGCAGGTCGACTGTCCAAGTCCCAGCTTCGTCAGCTGGTCGACAGCTTCATAGGTAAGCGTCCCTGACCGCGAGATGACGCCCACATGTCCTTTTTTATGTATAAAGCCTGGCATGATACCCACTTTGGCTTCGCCGGGGGTGATTACACCCGGGCAGTTTGGTCCGATCAGTACTGTATCGATGGAACTCAGTAATTTCTTGATCCGGACCATGTCAGCCACCGGTATCCCTTCAGTTATTGTCACAATGAGTTTGATCCCTGCCTCTGCTGCTTCAATTATTGAATCAGCCGCATAAGCTGGTGGCACGAAGATGACAGATGTGTCAGCTCCAGTGGTTTCAACGGCCTCTCTGACCGTGTTGAATACCGGCAATCCAAGGTGTGTCTGGCCTCCTTTGCCAGGGGTAACGCCACCCACGACCCTGGTACCGTATTCAATCATCTGGGTGGCATGAAATGTGCCCTCACTGCCCGTGAAGCCCTGAACAATAACTTTGGATTTTGAATTCAGTAAAATGCTCATATCCTGCTGAAGTATTAGTACCTTTATTTCAAAAGTAAATTATTTTTTCTTCGATTTATTAAATTTACTGAATATTATCGGTTACATGGACTTCATTCAACCCATATTGTATATAGGTATTTCCCAATCGTTTTTTGCAGGACTGCTGATAGCCACCAGAAAGCCTTTTACGACTGCCAACAGGATCATGACGGCATGGGTCTTTCTCTTCTGCATCGAAATGATCTTTGCCCTGTTAAACCACACCGTGCTTGAGATATACGCATTTCCGTTCATTTCATTCACTTACGGACCTCTCCTGTATTTATATGTCAGGCACATGGCCAATCCCTCTCTGAGGTTCCATCCATGGCATACATTGCATTTTGTCCCCTTTCTCGTGTTCTTTGCCGTTTCGGTAATATTTCGGAACATTTCAATGTTCGATGATCTGAGCGGCTTTTTCACTATTGACAGGTTTACCCCCCTCAGAATTGTTTACAGTGCATGTTTTTTCCTTTCAGTGACTGTTTACAGCATCCTTTCATTCATCCAGATACGTCGCCACCAGTCGCGGCTTCAGGATATCGTTTCATTCACCTCTGAAAAGATCACGCTTAACTGGCTGAAGATTCTTTCGATAACCTTCTATGTAGGGTACATTGTTATTTTCATCCTTGGCGGAATTGGAATCATTGCCGGCCTTATCCCGTTTGACCCTTATATCCTGACATTTATCTTCATAGCATTTTTCTCCTTTGCCTACAGCTTTTACGCCATCCGCCAGCCTGAGATACTTGATTATCCTCCGCCAGCAAGGGAAGAAAACGCTTATGTCGCTCCGGGAGGCTCAGAAAAATATGCAAAAAGCGGCCTGAGGAAAGAGCAGGCAGAGGAATACCTGACACGACTGCTGACATTCATGGATGAAGAAAAGCCTTATCTCGACGGCGACCTGACGATTCATGACCTATCGCATAAAACAGGCATACCGCGGCATTTTATTACCGAGGTCCTGAATGAAAAATACGGACGCAACTTCTTCACTTTTATCAATGAATACCGGGTCAGGGAGGTTATCGGCCGTATCAATGATCCGAAATACCAGCACTATACTATTATTGCCATCGCATTCGACGCCGGTTTCAATTCAAAATCAACGTTTAACACAATCTTCAAGGCTTATTCCGGCAAGACCCCCAGTGAGTACAGGAACGAACTGACGAGGCCTGCCGGTAAGGTGTGAACCGAGCGGCTGAAACCAGTTCTGCCTTTTGATCCTGTCCGAACCATATGGTTTGGTCGTAAATCTTACTCATCATGATGAAATTTGCATAAAAAGCAGATCAAGATGAGAAGGTCACGCCTGTTATTCCTTTTGTTTCTTATTCCGTTGTCTCTTTATCCCCAGGAAAAGACTTTCACCCCCGGCGGATTTGTCCGGGGAGGCGTTTATTTCAGTACCGGCGATTACGAACATGATGTGAATGCTGCCTTTGGCGATGCAGCACTGACATTCACAGCCTCCGATAATCTCAGCTTCAAAGGGTTTGCCGATTTGAGGGTGCGGACAGGACAGCAGTTCGGTGAAAACGTGAATTCGCTGACCGTGCGCGAAGCATGGGGCATGTACTACAACAAATTCATGAGTGTATCGGCAGGACAAAAGATCATCAAGTGGGGGAAAACCGACATGTTCACTCCCCTGTCGAGATTCAGCCCTGTGGATTATACCTTACGAAGCCCTGATTTTGAGGATGCCGAACTGGGCAATCTCCTTGGCGAGATAACATTCACTCCCGTTCCTTTCTTTAAGCTGTCAGCTGTAGCTGCGCCGTTCTGGAATCCTTCAATCCTGATTATTAAACCGATACCGTTACCCCCGAACATGCAGGTGGAACTGCCTGAAGGACTAAAAACCGGGAACGGATATTATTCTTACGGTTTCAGGGGCGATTTTACACTCAGGGGATTTGACGCAGGTCTGCAGTGGTACCACGGTCCTGATCTGATGCCGGGACTAAGCCTGGTCAGTGCCGATTATACCAATCCTATGGAACCGGCTGTTGCGGTAAAAGGCGGCCCTTATATAATAAACAGTGCCGGTTTCGACTTTGAAACGGTGATATCACCTTTCGTACTGCGCGGAACTATGGCTTACACCCGCCCGGTTGATGAAAAGGAAGGGAATGAAGAGATACCCTTCCCTCAGGTAGAGTGGGTTGCAGGGTTTGACTGGACGCCGGGAGCAATAAGGGTGACAGCGGAATACTCCGGAAAAAAGGTGCTTGACTTCTATGAGGCGCCTTATGATCCTATTATAGGCACCGAGCCGGACATGGCGAAGCTGATGGAGCTATTCAGCACTCCCGGATTTGATCCTGTTGAGTTTACACGGCTGCAGATTGAAGCATTCAACAGGCTGTATAACAACCAGATATATGAATACTACCATTCTGCAGGGTTGAGGTTTGAAGCTGAACTGTTTTATGGCAGGCTCATTCCCTCCCTGACAACGGTGTACAACTTCACTTCAAAAGATCTCTTGCTGAGACCTGCAGTAAAATACAAACCTGCAGACGGAGTGACCCTCAGCGTTGGTTATGAGCATTATACGGGTATTGAAGGCGGCCTGTACGATATTATTGATGACTTCATGAAGGCGGCATTCTTCTCAATCAGGATAGATTTCTAAAGCGATGACAGACTTTATTATAAAATATAAATGGGCGATAATATCAGTTTCATTTGCTCTGGCAGCCGCACTGGGCATACTGATTCCCTCTTCCGAGACTGACCCTGACATCAGGAATTATATTCCCCGCACTATGCCTTCGCGGGTGACGAATGATTCTATTGAGCAAGAATTTGGTGTTCAGGATATGATCATAGTTCTCTTTAAAGACAGTTCCATCCTCACTCCTGTCGACCTGAAACAAATTAAGGAAATTGATAAGGCGTTTTCAAGGATAGAGGGCATCGGTACTGTCAACTCGCTTTACACGGCCAGGAAGATAAAGGGCGAAGAGGGAATGATGATAGTCGATCCTCTGATCAGGAAAATCCCGGAAACACCTGAAGAAACGGAGGCCCTTAAGCAGGATATACTGGCCAATCGGTTCGCACGTGATATAGTGGCTTCATCAGACATGACCGCTGCAGCGATCACCGGTACCATAAACTCGAATGTACCGGAGTATGTAACCCTGAACAAGATCGACTCAGTCATTGCCGGACACCAGGCCGGGGCTGAGATTATGACTGGCGGATTGCCTTACATCAGGAAGAGTATAGTGGAGGATGTGAACCATGATGCCATGATCCTTATTCCTCTTGCCCTGCTGATAATGCTGACGGTTCTTAAATTATCACTGGGCGACTGGAAAAGCGTGCTGATGCCGTTTACTGTCGTGATACTGGCAACAGTGATCACCCTGGGAATGATACCGTTGTTCGGATGGAAGTTCTCTATCATTATGTGTCTTGCACCTATCATTCTTATTTCGGTAGCCAACAATTACGGTATATACCTGGTCGCGACGTATCAGGAGCTAAGACGATCTGACCAGCAGATGAACGCAAAAGAAATGATCAGGTCAATTACCGGTTCGCTGAATATGCCGATACTGTTCAGCGGACTTACCACCATCGCAGGGTTGCTCGGTCTGCTTGCGCATTCAATTATTCCTGCCAGGCAGGTAGGCGTACTGGCTGCTACTGGCGTCACCCTGGCACTTGCAATGAGTCTCCTGCTGATACCGGCATTGATATATCTGCAGCAAAAGCCCGGAAGGAAAATCCGTCCCGTGCATAACCATTCGAACGATCTTATTAGTCGCGCCCTGGGAAAATTATCTGCAGGCGTTATAAAAAGACCTGGAAGGGTCCTTATTGTCTCACTGGCAGTGACCCTGCTGCTGGGCATAGGCATCGCTTTCCTCAGAACAGATACCGACCAGGAAAGTTATTTTCCCCGAAAACATCCAGTCAGACTGGCGTCAGCATTGATCAATTCTAAATTCGGGGGCTCCCAGACAATCTCGGTGATGATCAGCGGCGACATCAAGGATCCGGTCCTGTTGCAGAAAATAGACGACCTGACGCAGCTTCTTAAGGGAACAGACGGTGTGGGTGGTGTCTTTTCAATATCCGACTTTGTCAGGGAGATGAGCAAGGCACTCTATGACCCTTCGGAGGTGGAATATGACAGAATACCGTCATCGACTGAGGCCATAGCACAGATGTTCGAGCTCTACAATATGAGCGGAAATCCTGACGATTTCAAACAGCTCATGAACTTCGAAAATACAAAGGCACATATCCTTGTAAGGCTTTCGAAGACTGATAATGAGGCTGTAAGAGCCATCAGGGATGAAATAGCGGGTTACACTTCAGATTTCCCGGCTAAAGTAACCATTGGAGGTTATGCAATCATAATGACTGATTTTGCACAGAAGATCATCAGCGGACAGGTATCATCCCTGGCATTTGCCCTGGTCACGGTCTTCATACTGCTCTCAATAATCTTCCGCTCGGTGAAGGGAGGCCTCATCGGATCGGTACCCCTGGCGGCGTCAATTATCATACAGTTTGGTGTTATGGGACTGACAGGTGTCGCCATTGATGCTGCCACAGCCCTCCTCTCTTCCATTATGATTGGCGTGGGCGTCGATTTCACCATCCAGTATCTGTGGAGATACAACATAGAACTTAGGAATGGTGCAACCCGTAAAGAAGCTATATCGACAACATACAGGACAACGGGAAGAAGCATTGTCATCAATGCACTGAGCGTGATGGCAGGGTTCTCGGCCACTTTAGTCTCAGGCTTCCTGTCAATAAGATTCTTTGGTTACCTGACCCTGCTGGCAATAGGCTCCTGCCTGTTGTACGCCATTGTAGTAATGCCAGCGTTCATGCTGTATTTCAAACCCTCATTTATCGAAGCAAATTTGATTCATATAAACAGAAAGAAAGAAAAAAATGAAAAAGATGTTATTTCTATCGGGAGTACTGTCGGTTCTGTCACTGCAGGTTATGCTGGCTCAGCTGCCGGATCCCGTACAGCTGATGGGCAAAAGTCGTGACCTGACAATGTCAGGCGATCTGCAGTCAACGGTGACCCTTACGATCACCGAGAAGAACGGTTCTGTACGCACACGTAAGCTGAATATGCTCACAAAAACCTCAACCGGCGGCACTATCAAGAGAATGGTCAAATTCCTTGACCCGGCCGACGTAAGAGGAACTGCAATGCTGATTGTTGACAATAAGGATGTTCAGGATGACATGTGGATCTACCTCCCGGCACTTAAAAAAACGAGACGGATCGTGAGTACGGAAAAGGGTAAGAGCTTCATGAGTTCTGAGTTCACCAATGCGGATATGTCAAGCGGCAGTAACTCCGATTTCACTATCAGGCATATGCCTGAGTCAGGACAGAATGATACCTGGATTATCGAGAGTGTACCTGTCAATGAGGACAAGGCTGACGAGTACGGTTTCTCAAGAAAGATAACTTATCTCGATAAGAAAGGACTTAAAACAAAAAAGATCGACTTTTATAATTTTGACAACGAATTGTACAAGACGATCGAAATTGTCTCCACCCAACCCCAGACCGGAAAAGAGGGATATATCATGACAGACATGTATGCAGAAAACCATCTTAACGGGAGAAGCTCAAGAGTTAAATTTGACGAGATAAATACTTCAGCATCCATCCCTGACAATACCTTCGTCGCCGACAACCTGGCCAGGTAGATTTCTATTACCTTTGTACCATATAAAATTATGGTACAAAAGGGGACAACTATATGCGCACCGGCCACTTCGGGAGGGGGTGCGATAGCTCTGATAAGGGTCTCAGGGCCGAAAGCAATTGAAACCCTGGCCGGAATATTCAAACCTGCTGATATACATGTAGATATATTAAAGGCGAAGGGGTACACATTAGTTTTTGGGAGCATATATTCGCAGGAAGAATTCATTGACGAGGTCCTGCTTTCGGTTTTTCGCTCTCCCCTCTCATACACGGGTGAGGATATGGCAGAAATCAGCTGTCATGCTTCGCCGTTTATACAGCAGCGGATCATGGAAATTCTCGTTGAGCGGGGGGCTGAAACAGCCTCTCCGGGTGAGTTCACACAGAGGGCTTTCATGAACGGCAAAATGGATCTTTCACAGGCTGAGGCGGTGGCTGATATTATTGCCTCAGACTCGGCGGCGGCTCACCGGCTGGCAGCCACTCAACTGCGCGGTGGCTTTTCCGGGGAGATAGAAAGGTTGCGGCAGGAGCTCCTCTCCTTTGCATCGCTCATTGAGCTTGAACTGGATTTCAGTGAGGAGGATGTGATATTCGCCGACCGCTTTACATTGACAGAGACTATCATTAAAATAAAAAACCTTGTTGACGGACTTGCCTCCTCGTTCCGTCTTGGGAATGCCATTAAGAAAGGTATTCCTGTGGTGATTGCCGGCAGGCCTAACGTGGGCAAGTCATCCCTGCTCAACGTTCTTTTGCAGGAAGAAAGAGCTATTGTGTCTGAGATACCCGGCACAACGCGTGACACAATTGAAGAGGTGATGCACCTGGGGGGACTGTTGTTCAGATTCATTGATACGGCAGGATTGCGCGAGGTTGGAGCTGGCGATAAGATCGAGGCGAAGGGAATTGAACGCACCAGGTCGAAAGTTGAGAGCGCCGATGTTGTGCTGGCTGTGACAGAGGCTACTGATAGCGCTGCGGCAATCGCGGAGTTTGCTGACTCAATTACCGGACTGACGGGCAGCTCAGGGGTGAAATTAATTCTCGTGATCAACAAGTCCGACCTTGTTTCCCGGAAACAGGCCGGAGCGTTAAAGCAGGAACTTTCTGCGTTACGCAATACCCCTGTTGTTTTTGTCTCTGCAAAAAACGCATCAGGATTAGAGGAGCTTAAGGAACAGCTTACATCTTCTGTTGAGACAGGAAGACTTAAGTCGCCACAGTACATCGTCACCAACGCGCGTCATTACGAGGCGCTGAAAAATGTCTCCTCCAGTCTTCAAAGGGCCCTTGAAGGATTTCGTGACGGCATACCCACGGTGCTCATAGCCACCGATGTGAGGCAGGCAATATACTTCCTTGGTCTGATCACAGGCCGGATCACACCTGACGACATTTTAGGTGAGATCTTTTCGAAATTCTGTATCGGAAAATAACGATCCAATTCATTCAGAAGATAAGGCTGGCTGCCAGGGCATTTGAAAAATGTACTCCGAACAATCTTTGTTACAATTCCGAAGTTGCCGGTTATGCAGACAAAATCAGTTTTTAACACACCGCACGGAAAGCGCATCTTCCTCCGAATCGTTGGTGCCGGCAGACAATCCCCAGCTGGTATTATAGAATACGAAACCCCAGAAGATGCCGTCATAGTCGTCATAAAAATTGGTGGAGGTAAACCAATTGGCGGATTCTCCCAGGCCAGCAAATTCCCCGTCTGCAAAGCGGATACCGGCAGCCAGGCCGGAGAAACCTGAAGCATTTCGTTTGCCGGGAAAATCGGTATTGCCTGCAGAACCCTCATAGGTTGATGAGTTCCAGCTGGTCAGACCTGCCATTGCTTTCGCGATCTTGTTTTCGGTGGTGGTGCCGTCATAATTGAACCCATTAGCTATGAGATAACTCTGGAGCAGCAGCCACTCATCATTTGATGGCACGTGCCAGCCAGTGGGGCATACACCACGCGGGTCAGTCACTGCATACCAGGTGTACAGGCGGCCATATACAATTGCATTGCTTTCAACTCCATTATAGGCCCATTGATATTTGGGTGGCGCACCGCCATCGTACACAGTATGGTATAAATCGAGGGTGGCGGGATTTGTCGTTCCAATCAGATCGCCGTTATTATACCTGGTGACTTTCAGGTTCTCGGCCATCCACCATTGTGTCCCTATTTCAACAATTTCGTATTCGTTGCCATCTATATCGGTTATTGTTGGAATTTCTTCTTCTTCCGGGTCTTTCTCACATTTGTTAGCCATGACTAAAAGTCCCATTACAATCAATGAGAGTGTCCAGAAACTGCTTAATTTTTTCATAATCGTTCAATTATAATAACAAAGTTACGCAAGCACAAGCATGAAGTCAATAAGGCAGACCATCCATTATTGTAGAAAAGGGAAAATAATTAATAAAATACCGCTGAGAGGTTTATGAAACCCTGTGGGATGCATTCAGATTATAACCGCACCGAGCCTGGCTAACACATCGAAAAACTCCGGAAACGATTTGTCAACCGCTTCAGCGCCGGTTATTGTCACCGGTCCGTTTGCCACGGTGGCCAACACTGCTGCCATCATTGCAATGCGGTGATCATTATGAGAGGATACCACCGCGCCGTGGATATCTCCTCCCGTTATAAGCATCTCATCACCTTCGAATTTCACTTTTATGCCGGTCATTTCCAGTACGTCGGCTATCGCCCCCGCTCTGTCACTCTCCTTGCTGAACAGGCGACTGACGCCACGTATCCGGGTTGTACCGCTGCAGCATGATGCAAGCGCCGCCAGGGGTGGAAAGAGATCGGGACAATCTATGGCATCAAAGGAGAACGCTTTCAGATCGGACCTTGCAGCTACTACCCCGCTGGCAGTTACTCTCAGATGGCAGCTCGGCATCACTCAGCGCCTGCATTATTGCCCTGTCGGCCTGCAGGCTTGCAATGCTTATGTTTCTTACTGATACCTCACCAGCCACGGCCCCGGCAACAAGGAGGAAGGCAGCACCGCTCCAGTCGCCTTCCACTGTATATTCGTGTGCCCTGTATGACTGTCTCCCCGAGATGGAAAACTTCCTGAAATCATTGTTCTCAATTCTCACCCCGAAGTCATCGAGAAGCTGCAGGGTAAGGCTGATATAGGGTTTGCTTTTCAGGTTCTCAACTGTAATCTCACTGTCCGAACTCAGCAACGGCAGTGCCATGAGCAATCCGGTCAGGAGCTGAGATCCTGTCGAGCCGTCTATAGTAGCGCTTCTTTCTGTGATCTTACCCATAAGTGTCAGGGGAAGCAAACCACCGTTAGTCACGACCGTTACCCCAAGCTGTGACAGGGCATCTGCAATCATATTAACCGGCCTTCTGACCAGGGAACCCTCCCCTGTGATCGTAACATAAGGGTTCAATAAAGAGGCGATCGGTGCGAACATCCTTAGCGCAAGCCCTGATTCCCCGCAGTGCAGAGAAACAGGGTAGACAGGTCTCAGACCTGCCTGTACTGTAATCATATCATCAGCCGTGGATACGGCAGCACCCAGCGCTTCGGCCATTTTCATCGCAGCAAGGGAATCATTGCAGAACGAAGGATTCCTGATCACTGTAGTACCATTGGCAAGCAGTCCTGCTGCAATAGCCCTCTGTGTCAGGCTTTTACTTGGTGGCGCGGCGACGGCGCCATCGATTGGTGAAGGGTGTATCCTGAGATCCATCTTGAGCTTTATTTCAGGGAATTAGGCTTTTCAATATCATTATGCGAATAAAGTACAAAAAACAACCGGATGTAATTTCAGGGTGACAATTTCATAATACTTTTGTACATAACTGTAAAGTCGGGAACGGAAAAGGAAAGTTATGGCACTCGAAATTGAAAGGAAGTTTCTTGTTACCGGGGAATTCAGGAGCGAGGCGGTGGAATCGACCCGTATCGTACAGGGTTACCTTTGCTCTGCACCGGGACGCACAGTCAGAATACGAACCAGGGACAACAAGGCTTATCTTACCATTAAAGGAAGTGCCGGTCCTGCGGGTATTAGCAGGTATGAGTGGGAAAAAGAGATACCGCTTGCCGAAGCCCGAGAACTTCTCCGCTTATGTGAACCTTCCCTGATAGAAAAGACCAGGTACTTAATCAGATATGAAGATCACCTGTTTGAAGTGGATGAATTCTCCGGCGACAATGCCGGGCTGATCATCGCAGAAGTAGAGCTGAAGTCTGAGGATGAGTATTTTGAAAAGCCGTCATGGCTCGGTAAAGAGGTTACAGGCGATATTCGTTATTATAATTCTTACCTTTCCGGGAATCCTTACTCCGGGTGGAGATGTTGATAAAGAAACGTAAAGTAATAATTCGGTATTCTTTAGCTTTCCTTTTTGCGATTGCAGCCATTGTCATTGCCTCTATGACCATCGGCCGCGATATCTATTACGGATCGCGTGACGAGGGATTATTATCTTTTGCCATCGTCAATGCCGCAGGATACCTGTTTTTTCTTTTTATGCCTGTCGAGATCGCTTACGTCTATTACCTGCAGGGGGATATTAATATCATAGCGTTGAATGCCGTAGCACTTGGAACGGCGCTGTTCTCCCAGGCGATTGACTATTCAATTGGTATACTGTTAAGTGATAAGATCATAGACACTTTCATCGGCCGGCATCGCTATGAAAAAGCAGAGGACAGACTGAGAAAGTATGGGAATATTGCAATTTTTGTCTTCAACGCATTGCCCCTCTCCTCGCCTGTCATATCCCTGGCTGCCGGCATACTTCGTCACCGCATTCGAGATGCGGTCATCTTTACCGTTGCCGGATTAGTGTTCAAATACCTGTTATTGTCCCTGATATTTTAATAATGTCCGGAGAACACAAGGAGCGAAGCGACGCAGTCACGCATAGCGGGAGGGCGCAACACTCTTAGGGTCTTAGGCCGGACCAAATGGTGAATTTTATTCCGGTGAGGTCTTCGGAGACTTTCCAAAGTCTTTCAGACAGCTCTGTTTTAAAAAGCTTTGATGCCTCGCTGGTCTGAACGGGATTACCTTTACGGTTACCGGGGCCATCAGGGCCGATGTATTCGCCGCCAGCAAGTTCAGGATAAGTTGCAGCATAAAGTGTCGGGAGTGCACCCTTACGGGCAGGCTGCGCAACGATTCTCATCATTTTTTTAAACAGCGGGCTTGTTTCTTTCCCTGACCCCCTCGACATGAGGTTGGAGACACTGATGCCGGGGTGACAGGCAACACTTATTGCTGACGTTCCGGCCCGCTTAAGACGTTGCTGAAGCTCTATCGCAAACAACAGGTTGGCAAGTTTGCTCTGCCGGTAGAATTTCATACGCTCATAACCTTTTGAGCCGTCAAGGTTTTCAAAATAGATTTTTCCCTTGCGCGCTGCGAGGCTGCTTGTAGTGACAATACGCGAATGAGGTGTTGCAAGCAGCAATGGAAGCAGACGTGCTGTCAGGGCAAAATGACCCAGGTGATTTGTTCCGAACTGAGATTCAAAACCGTCTTTGGTCTTGCGGTACGGAGGGATCATGACGCCGGCATTATTGATGAGAATATGCAGGTGATCATGGCTACTCAGGTACTGATCTGCAAAATCTTTAATGCTTTTCAGATCGGCAAGATCAAGATGCATAAAAGTCATTGTCACATCAGGATTTTCAGAGCGGAACTTTTCGATAATTCTTTTCGCTTTTTCCACATTCCGGACAGCCAGCGTGACTGTTGCCCCTTTTACAGCCAGAATCTTTGCCGCTTCCAGGCCTATGCCACTGCTGCCGCCTGTTATAATTACTTCTTTGCCCTTAAGACTTCCGATCTGTTCTGTGTTCCATGGAATCATATTATGTCCTTTAAAATTTTGAGATTGTACTGCAGGAAAGGCACAAAGATAGACAATTTGGGCGCACTAAATAATCTACAGACTTACAGTATATGTCATCCCGATTGCATTGATATAAGCAGGCTTTGAGTCCTTGCTTACATTATAAATATATTCAAGCCCGACAGTGTGCTTTTTCTTGAATGTATATTCTGCACCTGCGATATATCGCCATTTCTCTATCATAATATCATTGGATGAAAAGAGCTCGCTTTGCATTTCAACATTGGCATAGGGTTTCAATGGAAGCCCTTTAATATCATAATCAAGCTCCAGCCTCAGCCTGTGAGCCCAGAGAGGTTCTTCGTCTCCCGGATCTTCGATATAAGTTTTAAACTGCTCCTGGAAGCGGTACCTTGCCGAAAAGGTAAACCGGTTAACGGGGAGACTGCCCTTGATTTGCACGAACCAGCGATGTCTCGGGTGGAACTCATATATGCCTTCTGACTTGTCTATGGTCTCTCTTTGTTCTATAAACCGGTAATAAATTCCCGCAGCGAGATAATCATTGAATTTATACCTCAGGCCAGGTTCAAAATAAAATTTCTCAATTTTTGATGCATTCTGATCAGTCCGGATACTTGCTTCAAAATCGAACCGGAGACCTTTGACTATATTATATTCGGCATTGGCCTCGTACCACAGACCGAAATCCGTCTTCTGGGCTGTTAATGCAAGCGAGCTTAAAAGCAGTAAAAGGGAAATAAGTAAAAGCCTATTCATCATCGTCATCCTCGTAATTATCGACCTGGCTGGCGTGGTTTCTGTTCATCCCGTTGACCTCAAAATAGACAATAAGCTTGCAGGTGTCTTTAAGAAAATTGATCTCACCAATCTCGACTTTCTGTATATTCACCAAACCCGTTCTGACTGTGAGGTCATCCAATAAAAGGCTATAATTTTCAGGCCTGATAAGATCAATCTTTTCATATGTAATTCTTTTTGCAGCCATGCTTTTAAGCAGCCAGACCTTTTCAAGTCCATAAGTGATAAAGACAATGGCAGCATTTGTAAACAGTATCTCTGCGAAACTGGTCTTTTTGCTTGCAAGGGCATTTATTACTGACACACCGATAATAAGAAAGAGATAGGTCATCTCTTTTATTGGCATCGAGCGGGTCCTGTACCGGATAATCCCGAAGATGGCAAAGAGGCCGAGTGCAAAACCTATCTGCAGCTTCACGCTCTCAAGCAGAAAACACAACAGGAAAACGATGCAGGAAATAAGTGTATAGGTAAACAAATAATCCTTTCTCCTCGAAACGGAGAAATATAGCCATCTGACCAGAAGCAGAATAACTCCGAGGTTAAGAGTAAAACGGATTACGAGTTCAAAGAAATCCGGGGCATTGAATAATTCCATTCCCGCGAATTCAATTATGGCGTATGGCAACCTCATGCTGAGTAGATTCATTATCGATTCTTTTTAACTTAAGTAGTATCGGTTTTACATTGTTCTTTCGTGAAACACCGTTAAGGAGTGCAGCGCCGAGGCAATACTTGCTGAAGCCTGTCTGACGTATTCCATTATTTTTGAAGATCGAATGGAAAGCAGACCGGCCGGAAACCCTGTCTCTCTTTATTTCGGCAACTGCAATGTTGGGAAGCTCAATTTTCCTGCCGTCACTGTTCGTATAGGCAATATTAAAGTCAACCGTCACACGCTCAGATAAATTTTTATTTACCAGTGTGATCCTGGTAAACAGGCTTGTTATGACCGGATGCAGCAATTCAGTCGTACCTTCTACCTTTTCCTGAAGGAATTGTTTTGATCTGGCATCATCAAGCGGGTTGGTATTATTACTCCTGACCCTGCTCTTTACTGTTCTTCCCTTGTTTGTTTTATGTTTTACCTCGAGATACGTCATGCTGTTTGTTTCATATGTCCTGAGCCTGACTTTATCGCGTTCCAGCTTGCCGGTCTGATGCTGATTGAAGAATTTATAGTCAGGGGTATCGAAATAAACAGTGCTGTATCTGAATTCTCTCTGGCTGTTTATGTCAAGAACTTTATAGTCACGGGCAAGGTCAGGCAATACTTTCCCAAGCATGTTTACAGGGAAAAGATACTTTGAGTTGACCCTGTTCATAAAGCTCACCGCGTCCATCTCTTTAAGTGAGATTCCGGAAAAAATCAGCAGAATTTCAGATTGAGTGGTCACCGCGATCAGTAATAAAGGTACTGGTATGTCTTTTTCAACAGCAGGTTTTTCCTGTTGTCATAAACGGTCTTTTCCACCCTCTTGCCGTTTTGTATTTTATATTCCGAGATTTTGTCGACAGCGCCCTTTTTGGTATATTCGATTTCCTTTATTTTATTGTTGTCCGTGTCGTACTCATATTTGAAATGAGTGTCAACTTCCCCGCCCTTGTACAGGATCTGCTCAATGATATTTCCGTTTATATCATAACTCGTTTCTGACTCTGTATTTGTTGTCACATCCCTGCCGTCGTGTTTTTCTTCAGTCACAGTGACCCGTTTAACCTTTTGATCCTTAATCTTTTCCTGCGAGTAAATGTTTGAAGTACTTATTATAAGCAGTATAGCCAGACAAAGAAGAGTCATTTCGTTTTTCCTGATTGCAATCATGCCTTAAATGTTAATTGGTTATTGAAACCTCCGTCACCACTGTGAATAATTCTGCAAAAATTATGCATAGATAATGAATAAACGCGGCTTTTCACCGGTTAGTATTTAAAAAAAGGGTGCTCGCGCACCCCGTAATTGTCAGATGTATGTTATATCAGAATGCTTTGAACCATTCCTGGAATTTCATCCCTATCCACGGTACCGGTTTCATCTCACCCTGTATAGACCAGATCAGACTCAATAACCAGAATACAAACAAAATAATTCCACCGGCTATATAGATTGCCGTGCCAAGAACTGGTACATAGCCCACCATCCTGAGCACGACTGCAATAATAATGAAACCAAGATTCTGCCTTATATAATAGCTGGCAAGTTCTTCCTTGTTGTTCATGTTCATGATAAGGGCTATAAGCCATCCTATTCCGAAGAGATGTGCAATAATGGCTTTTGTCTTTGCATCCATAGGTTAAGATTTTGAGGTTTACTCAAATTTAAATATAAATCGCAGCCACAGGGACATTCTCAGATGAAATATTTTGGCAGAGACAGCAAAAATTGGTCGATAGTTGTGCCGTTTGTATATTTTTGTGCCCTGACAATTTTATCTGGCAATGGAGTATATCACGGCTCATATCGGAGAATTTGCTGCACTGGCGGTGGCAGTTTTCTGGACAGTCTCAGCCCTGGCTTTCGAATCTGCAAGCCGCAAGATAGGATCATTATCTGTGAACATAATGAGGCTCTGCCTGGGTCTGGTCTTTATAAGCATCTATACTGTCATCACCCGGGGGCATTTATTGCCTGTTGATGCCACAGTTCACAACTGGATCTGGCTTGCGCTCTCAGGTATCATCGGTCTTGTGCTGGGTGATTATTTCCTTTTCCGGTCTTATCCTCTTATTGGCTCCAGGTTTGCGATGCTGATCATGACACTTGCGCCACCGCTGGCAGCTTTGTTCGGATTTCTCATTCTGGGTGAATCACTGAATTTTATCCAGATTGCCGGAATGATCATCGTAATTCTGGGTATTGCCATTGCCATCTTCAACAGGCCGGTTAAAGGAGAAAAACTCACTATCAAACTCTCTTCGGCAGGACTGCTTTTTGCATTCATTGGTGCTCTCGGACAGGCACTCGGGATCGTCCTGAGTAAGTACGGGATGGAAGGTTATGATCCTTTTGCCTCGACGCAGATAAGGATAATAGCAGGCGTTGCGGGCTTCTCAATTATCATCACTGTTTTAAGGAGATGGAACCAGGTGAACCTCTCGCTGAGAAACTTTCAGGCCATGAAGGCTCTTACCCTTGGCGCTTTCTTCGGTCCATTCCTTGGCATTTCATTCTCTCTGTTGTCAGTCAGGCACACAGAGGCTGGTATTGCATCGACCATTATGTCGATAACTCCGGTGCTGATCCTGGCACCTTCTTTCTGGATCAATAAGGAAAAGATTACCCCCGTTGAGATTGCCGGTGCAGTACTAAGCGTGGCCGGTGTTGCACTCTTTTTTATCTGACACCTTCCATCCTATTCCGTAAACGGGATTACCGATATTATGCCTTGCAGTACTTATGCCGGCATCAGTTTGTCTTTTTTCAGCCCTCCCGGTTAATGAGTCAATATATCAGAGTTTATACAATAAAATGTCATAGTCAAAGTTTTCATGAAATATTTGAGTAGGATTTCACTGAGTTTGATATGAGAACAGAAGAGTTTGAAGCAAGGGTTGCAGTACTGTCAGGTTCATTACCGGCTTGCAGAGAGCAGGCAGATTGTAACCGGTTGCTGATGAAGATGGCACGGTATTTGGTTACAAAGTTCCCCTACAATAATAAATGACTGAAAAAAAATTAAAAATAATGACTGAAAAGTATTCACATATTAAAATTTGATTTATGTTTGCGCCTCAAAAACCGGATATCATTTTTATGGTCAGAAAACAGGTTGTGCATAACTCCGAAAAGACAGCCATAAAAAAATGAAAATCAGGTATAAACGCAGGGAGTTCCAGTGTTAATATCTTTTGCCGGTGAGACTGACTGAGGATAATGCATTTAATAACTTAGCGACAATTTTATAATATTTAATATTAACCAAAAACAATAATTAACACCAAGAAAAAAAGGTAAATTAATTTACCGAAGTATGAACGCTAACAGAAAAGAGGTTACGGCTACTCACAATGAGAGCCCCCTCATGGGTTGTTCTTCTGACGAAGAACCTGGCGCGGGTACCATGATCTTCCCGCAAATCAAATCCCATGATCGTTTAGTTAGCAACCGGAGTTCGGAATTCATACGCCGCTACTTCCCCCTAACAAATGTTGATTCCTGGAATGACTGGAGATGGCAGTTACGCAACTCCTTCACCACCGCTGAAGCACTGTCACGCGTCATGACTCTGTCTGATGACGAGATCTATGCTCTCAACAAGCTGAAGAACAGGCTGCCGTTAAGGATAACTCCTTATTTTCTGTCCCTGATCTACGATTCAGAGCCGGGTGCTCCGCTTCGCAGGACAATGATTCCGGCAAGTGCCGAGCTGGTTATTACTGATGCCGAGAAGGCTGACCCTCTCTGTGAGATGGCCAGCAGTCCTGTGCCGGGTATCGTACACCGTTATCCCGACAGGGCGCTCTTTACTGTCACCCAGTTCTGCTCGTCATACTGCAGGTACTGCACAAGGTCGCACTCGGTCGGAAAACTCGGTCACCTGACCAAAGGCGAATGGGACAGGGCGTTCAGATACCTGGCAGAGCATACGGAGATACGTGATGTCATCATCAGCGGAGGTGATCCTCTGACAATGAATGACAACAAGATTGAATACCTGCTGTCGAACCTGAGGGCTATCAAGCATATTGAAATTCTCAGGATAGGCACGAAGGTGCCTGTTGTTCTCCCTCAGAGGATAACCCCACAGCTTGTTGCCATGCTTCGCAAATACCACCCGCTTTTCATGAGCATCCATTTCACTCATCCTGACGAGATCACCCCCGAGACGCGCAAGGCATGCAATATGCTCGCTGACGGTGGCATGCCGATGGGAAGCCAGACTGTGCTTCTGAACGGCATCAATGACGATCCGGCAGTAATGAAGAGTCTCATGCAAAAGCTACTTACCATCCGTGTAAGACCGTACTATATCTATCAGTGCGACCTGATACCCGGCTCAAGCCACTTCAGGACCACCATAGAAAAAGGTATTGATATAATTGAGAATCTCAGGGGTCACACCAGCGGTTATGCTGTTCCGCAGTTTGTCGTTGACGCCCCCGGCGGCGGAGGCAAGATACCTATCCTGCCGGCTTATGTTGTTGAGAGTGGCCCTGAGAAATGGGTTCTTAGAAACTACAAAAAGAACCAATACACATACCCTAACAAAAAGTAACAGAGGGATGAGGATCGGGTTGACCTATGACCTTCGCTCGTGGTACCTCGAGCGCGGTTATACCATGGACGAAACAGCTGAGTTCGACAAGGAAGAGACTGTAGCTGCGCTTGAGGATGTGCTTAAACGACTCGGCTATGAGACCGAGCGTATCGGTAACGTCTTTGAGCTGGTGGAAAAACTCGCTGCCGGAAAAAAGTGGGACATGGTGTTCAACATCGCCGAAGGGCTCTATGGCGACGGCCGTGAGTTTGTCGTGCCGGCTCTTCTCGACCAGTACAGGATACCTTATGTCTTCAGCGGGCCGGTGGTGATGGGAGTATCGCTCAACAAGTACCTTGCCCGCCTGGTGGTTGAAGCTGCAGGCGTGCCGGTAAGCCCTGGTATCATAGCAGTGACTGCCCGTGACATTGACAATGCCTCGGCACTTAAATATCCCCTGTTCGTTAAACCGGTGGCTGAAGGTACCGGCAAAGGCATTACTACAAGAAGTGTCGTTCGTGACAGAGACACCCTGGTTACCCTGGTTACGGAATTGCTTGAGAAATATAATCAGCCTGTACTCATCGAAGAATATCTGCCCGGCAGAGAATTCACTGTCGGAGTCACCGGAAGCGGGACAGATGTAAAAGTTATAGGCGGTATGGAGGTTATCTGCAAGGACAACCTGCCCTATTCAGTTGAGGTAAAGGAGAATTACCAGGATATCGTTAAATACTTACTCATTGATAACAGCTGCAGGGATGAATGCAACGCTGTTGCCCTTGCTTCATGGCGAGCACTTAATGTCGTTGATGCCTGTCGCGTTGATATGAAGGCTGACAGGAACGGAAGGATATGCTTCATTGAAGCAAACCCGCTTGCCGGACTGAACCCGGTACATTCGGACCTTCCCATTCTCTCACGTTTCAATGGTGTAGAGTACGACAGCCTGATGGAGATGATAATGAATTCAGCTAAAAAACGGTACGGTCTTGCATAGTGATGAATAAGTGCCTCATTTTATACAATGAACCTGCTCCCGATGCGCTCCCGGACGAACTGGATGTCCTTGACCAGGTGCACTTCGTTGAGAATGCACTGAAAGAACTTGATTATGATGTATCCCTGAAGGGTATAACAGATGACTTCTTCCGGGAAATAGAACAGATATCAGGAGAAGGATACGAGTTTGTCTTTAACCTGGTCGAGTCTGTGGGGCAAAAAGCTGAGATACTTTATTTCATTCCGGCGCTGCTGAATATGCACCATATACCCTATACCGGGTGTTCAGTAGAAGCCACATTTGTCACAGGCAGCAAGGTGCTGGCACGTAAGATGATGAAAGCCAATGGCATACCAGTTGCAGGAGGTTATAATGTCTCCGAAGCTGGTAAACTTACCAAAGGCAGAAAATACATACTTAAACCTGTTTGGGAAGATGGGTCGCTGGGCATTACTGAAGAATCTGTCTTTACATTTGACGGCATTCCGCCGGAAATAGTCACGGACAAAAATGACAGGCACTGGTTCATCGAGGATTTCATTGACGGACGTGAGTTCAATGTAAGTGTCATTGCCGCTCCGGACGGGCCTGAAATGTTACCCCCGGCAGAAATGATATTTGATGGTTATGCGGATGACTTGCCCAGGATAGTCAGTTATAAGGCGAAATGGGAAGAAGGAACATTCCAGTATGAAAACAGCAAACGCCGGTTCCAAGATGACCTTAGCCCGAGACTGATGAATAACATCCGCGATGCAGTGTTTTCATGCTGGGATACTTTCGGGTTGAAGGGATATGCCCGCGTTGACATGCGTGTTGATGCCGATGAAAATGTTTATGTGCTCGAAGTCAATGCCAACCCATGCATTTCCGCCGACAGCGGTTTCGTATCTGCAGGTCTGCACGCCGGGTACAGCAATAAGGATATTATCGCAGGTATAATCAGAGATCTCAATAAATAACACAATGCCTGAAATATCTTTCGATATCACTCCTGCTGACAGACCTGCTTTTGAAGAAATACTCAGGTCATCAGGATTCTTCTATGATTTCGAGGTTGAGGTAGCGCTCTCGCTGGCTGACGAGACCTATGAAAAAGGTCAGGAAAAGAGTGGATACTACTGGGTGCGTCTTATTGATGATGGCAAAGTGATCGGTTTCGGGAACTTCGGGCCCAATCCTTCCTCTGTCCATTCATGGGATCTTTACTGGCTGGCTATCCTTGATGAATACAGGAAGAAACATTACGGTTCCCTGCTCCTCGGGGAAGCCGAGAAACGGGTCAGGTCCCTGGGAGGAAAAGTACTCTGGATAGAGACCTCCGGAAGAGAACTCTATGAACCGACAAGACACTTCTATCTGAAGAACGGCTATGAGCTCGAAGCTACCCTGCGGGAGTTCTACGGACCGGGTGATCCCAAACTGGTATACAGAAAAGTCTTGTAAGGCTTCCGGACAATTATTCTTAAGCAATAACTCTATGGATGTCAAAATCGAAGAAAGCTGGAAGGAAAAGCTGAAAAGTGAGTTTGACAAGGAGTATTTTGCATCACTGACACAGTTTATCCGGGAGGAGTATCGCACGAGACAGATCTTTCCTCCTGCCGCCTTGATTTTTAATGCTTTTGATCTATGCCCTTTCGATAAAGTGAAAGTTGTCATCATCGGGCAGGATCCGTACCATAACCTCGGGCAGGCACACGGTTTATGCTTCTCAGTAAAAGAAGGTATTGAATTCCCACCCAGTCTCATTAATATTTTCAAGGAGCTGCAGAGAGACCTCGGTATTCCGGTGCCACGATCGGGCAACCTCGAGAGGTGGGCAAAACAGGGAGTGCTTCTTCTCAATGCCATTCTTACAGTCAGGGCGCACAAGGCGCTTTCTCATGAAAACAAGGGATGGGAGAGATTCACCGATGCCGCAATCAGTGCTCTGAACCGCGACAGGGATAATATTGTCTTTATGCTCTGGGGCAATTACGCCCAGAACAAGGGAGCCTCCATTGACACCTCACGGCATCTGATTCTCAGGACAGTGCATCCTTCTCCCCTGTCTGCCTCACGGGGCTTCTTTGGCTGTTCGCACTTCAGCAGATGCAACGAGTGGCTTATGGCAAAGGGCATGGAGCCAGTAGCATGGTGATCACGACCGCAGCCCGCGCCTGACAACTTCCAGTATCTCCTCCTCTGGTTCAAATCCCAGCGACATCCTTATCAGTCCTGGTTCAGGGTATTTAGCCCCCCAAACGGCCTCCACGGGCATAAGAATGGTGTGGGCGTCGCCCAATGTGGGTATCAGTCTGATTTCCGGATAAACAGCAGCGATGAACCTGTCGCGTCTTGCCCTCTTTTCCTCTTTTGTATTACCGTTAAGGTCAAAGGTGACAATAGCTCCGTAACCTTTTCCGCCTGTAAGGTCAAGTGCTGCAGCATGTGTGGCATGGGTCTCAAGACCAGGGTAAAGAACGCTGCCGACTTCCGGCGACGACTGCAGCAATGCTGCCACACCGGCGGCGTTGTCACACTGCTGCCTGAAGCGCAGCTCAAAGGAAGAGAGCTGTGTCTGCAACCGGTAAGCATCATCAGGAGAGAGCATATGACCTACGAACTTGCGGTACTCTATCGCACTCTTCATAAGTTCATTGTCATTTCCGCATATCACACCTGCTGTGAGGTTACCGTGACCGGAGAGATACTTTGTGGCGCTATGGATAACCAGGTCAGCACCGTCATCGAGCGGCTTCCATAAAAGCGGTGTGGCAAAGGTATTATCAATGATTACCCTGGCCCCGTTTTTCTTTGCCAGTTGAATTATCCTCCTTCCTTCAGCAACAATCAGAAGAGGATTGGAAATAGTCTCAAAATACAGGAAGTCAGGCTTTGTTTCAGAGAGCATTTTCTCCAGCTGGTCATAATTGTACGTGGCACCTTCCGGTTTGAAGAAGGAAACCTGTAATCCGCGACGCTTTTCAAGAACGCTGGCGATATATGACAGTGTACCTCCGTATATCTCGGAGAAGAAAAGCCATCTGCTGTTTCTCCCGGCTTCCTGGAAAACAGACAGAGCAATATCTATGGCTGCCATGCCCGATTCTGCCAGCAGAGCCCAACCCGAACCCTCAGTTGCCATCGTGGCTTCCTCTGCGGCAACTACCGTCGGATTACGGTATCTTGAATATATATACAGGTCCGGCTCTCTTGCGTGCTCAGTCTCGGCGGCAAAGGCATCAGATGTTGTCGCGGCATCAGGTAACTCAAATCCGGCATCACGATATACCGGTGTTCTGGCGCTGTTTATCTCTTTCTTTTTCATACTCGGAATTGAAATGGTCTGAAATTGTTTCTTTAATATTGACAGGACTGAAATCGTCAATGAATAAGGCTCTGTCGGCTGCAATGCCGGCAATAAGAACTGCTAACGCAACGGCGGTGGTGATCTTGTTGCCGGGATAAAGCAGCATAAACGCTGCAGGTATTGACAATGCCCTGAGATAATACAATGACCTGATCAGCTGACCTTTTTCAAGCGACCGGTACCTCATGATGACTGAAACGGCAGCCAGCATTGAAAAGACAAGAAAGACAGTTGAAGGCACAATAAACCACGAAGCCATGTAGATACCGGAGAAGAATACCTGGCCGCTGTGCAGCTTCAGTACCGGCGATCTGTCTGCGGCAAAAAAGACCAGATCTGCGGATATCAGGGTCATCAGGGCTGCGACTGCGTGAATTAAAGGATGTATGGTTCCCGGCCTCAACCAGTTAAGATAAGCCATAATTGTTGTTATGATGACCATCAGTATCTCACGGCTCAGCGGAGATTTTGCAACGTGAAGCATGGCTCTCCAGCCTTTGAAAGGAACACCGAGGTGCGCAAAGGAAATGATCAGTGCAGCAGTAAGCAAAATTGCAGGCAGCTTAACAGCCGGCACTTCCCCATTCAGGGCATATGCGATTAACAAAGCCGATGCGCCTGTCACCAGGAGCGAAAAGAAGAGCAGGCTCCACTCCTTCAGAACTTTGGTTGCGACCACAGAAGGAATACTCTCTTCCTCATCAGGTACGGGATCCTCAACAGGTATTATCTGTGGTCCCGGTCTTTCGTTGATTCCGCTGAGTTTCAGGGAGGGCCTTATGCCTGTCTCCGGGAACCATACAACGGCTGCGGACGGAAATTCATCCAGCTCTGCTATCCGGAGTGCACCGGTGGGACATGCGGTGACACAGGCAGGCTCAATTCCATCAGTAGTCCTCTCCGTGCAGAAATGGCACTTTTCTATGAATCCTTTTGACTCGTTGATCTTAGGGGCATCATAGGGGCACCTCCAGGTGCAATAACGGCATCCCATGCATCTGTCCTGATGATGAATCACCGCACCTGTATTGTCAAGAGTGTAAGCCATTGCCGGGCATCCTTCCAGGCATGATGGCTTCTCACAGTGGTTGCAGGCCATCGAGAGGTTGATCACACTGAGGAGAGGCAATGCCTGACTGTTCCATTGGCGGACGCTCCTGGTGTCAGGTTGAAACCCGTTCTCAAGCATGCAGGCGGCATTGCAGGCGTTACAACCGACACATAATGCCGCATCAAAATCAAATCCTCTTCTCATGATACTTTTTCCACTCCTACCCTGGTGTTGTGAAAAGCTGCTCCGTACCCCATATCTGTCTCAGCCTGTGTGACCAGTGCATTTACACCACCTCCTTCATTGAGCCAGATACCATTCGGAAAAACAATACTTCCTTTCCTGACCCTGGCAGTGACTCTCACCCTGCCCCGGACCTCACCGTTTGAGTTGAAAATCCTGATAAGGTCACCGCTCTTAAGGGCCAGCTTGCGGGCATCAGTAACTGACATATCCCATGCGGGCTCATCTGTCACGCTCCTGATCACCTCAAGATTACCGAACTGTGAATGAATGCGTGAGGCAATGCACGGCGTCATCAGCCTGAAAGGAAGATGTTCTTCATTAAAGTTGTCCGGCGGATCGTATGACGGCAGCGGATCGACCCCCCAGAGTTTAACGGCACTGTCTGACCAGAGTTCTATCTTTCCTGAAGCGGTGCTGAATTTCCTGTCGCTGTAAGCAATCTCCTCTGATTGTCCGGGAATTAAAGGCGCTTCCTTCAGCTGGCTGACGGAGAAACCATCGGTTTGACTTACACGATCCGTGAGCCAGCGGTCATAATCATCAGGTGAAGGAATGCCGCCTGCACCAGTAACATCCATGCCCATTTTGCCGGCAAGACGGAAATAGATCTCGCTCTCAGGCATCACCTCGCCGGGAGATTCTATTATGGCAGGCTTGAATTGCACATAGGGATTCCAATATCCGCTTATAACATCTGCCTGTTCAAAAATTCCCTTGGCAGGCAGGACTATGTCAGCCATGGCTGCACTGTCTGTCATAAACTGGTCGACCACTACCTTGAACGGAATCGTTTTCAGTGCCCTGATTACTTCGTTGCTGCCGGGAAGCTGAGTGACAGGATTGCCTCTTTCGATCCATGCCACTTCAATGCCGGGGTCTTTCAGGGAGAAGAAATCTTTTCCGAACGCAGCCATTGACAAAGCCCTCCTGAAAGGTCTGTCATGAACATCATCAGGATAATAGTTTAGTGGCTCCTTCGTTTCGTCGAAGACATAGCTCTGCAGGTTGGCATAGCTGAAGCTGCAGCCCCGAAGGCCGATCTTTCCTGTGATGATAGGGATGGAGAGTATCGAGCGTATTGTCTGGCCGCCATTGGTGTACCTCTGCAGGCCATAGCCGGGAACGATGGTCACCCTCTCAGTCTTTCCTGTCAGTATTGCCAGCTCTTCTATAGCAGCAGCCGGAATGCCTGTTATCTTTTCCGCCTCAGCCACGGTGATGTTCAGGGAGGCTGCAAACTTATCAAAACCCGAGACATTTTTCTTTATGAAATTGTCATTGGTCAGCCGCCTGTCAATGATCACCCTTGCCATTGCCAGCGCCAGGGCTGCATCGGTTCCCGGTTTCGGACATAAAAGCATGTCGGCCTTATCAGCGGTGAGTGTCCTCCGCGGATCTATTACTACTACTTTCGCACCGCTCTTTCTGGCCTTGTCTATGTGTATCATTTCCTGCACATTCGTTTCGGCAGGATTCTTCCCCCAGATGATGATGAGCTGTGCGTTGGCAAGGTCCCAGGGAACATTATGTTTTATCTCACCCAGTGTCAGTCTCACTGCTTCAAGTCCTGCAGGCCAGCAGAGATTGCCGTAGGTGGTTGTGGCTCCGCCAAAACGTTTCCAGAAGTTACCGGAGATATCGTTGCTTAAGCCTGAGCAACCGCTGCCCTTATAAAACAGAACGGAGTGCGGACCGTGCTTCACCCGTGCATTAAGCAGTTTTTCAGAGATTATTTCCAGCGCCTGATCCTGGCTGATGCGTATGAAAGTGCCGTCATCCGTACGTTTAAGCGGATACAGCAGCCGCGACGGTGAAAACTCACGTTCGAGATAAGAAAGACCTTTTATGCATGGACCCTCGGGTGTGGCAAGGTTACCGGCATATGGGAGGATACGCTTAACCTTTCCCTCTTCGGTGAATACCCTGAATGAACAGGTGCTGTAACAGTTACGCGGACAGACGGTAATAAATTCCTTCATCAGGGAATGATAGATAACATACCGGCAGAAAAGATACAAAAAATGTGATAACGGTCTAGATCTTTTCGAGGCATTCGCCCCTGATCCATCCCTTATTTCCGTCAGGCAGCTGAACCTCCAGGTAAGCGCCAAGCTCTTTTTCGACTTTCACCGTCGTTCCTGAATGGATGACGAACAGCTCGCTGCTGTTCTCGCCGGGTTCGCTCCTGCCGGTCACGATACTGCAGGTGACTACTGCATTTTTATTCTTGTTGATGAGGGAATTGTTATTTATCGCCAGTGCAATGAAAAGAACCGAAATAACCAGGGATGCCAGTGACAGCCAGAATGAAAATAACCGCCCGCTTGCTCTTGCCTTTGTAAGAAAGATAACGGCAAATAACAGCGAGGCGATAAATAACAGCAAGGCTGCCAGTGCCCATGTATTGGTCGGGGTTAAAAGAGAAAGAAAATTGAACCATCGGACAAAAAACAGTTCCGGGACGGTCTCGAACTTGTCTGTCACCCTGCTCCGTGCAATTTGCAGGTTATAGTTGATATCCTCATCTGCCGGGTCGATCAGCCTGGCACGCTCGTAAAAGAGGATGGCAGAGGCGTTGTCTCCGCTTTTGAAGAAAGCATTTCCGGCATTGTAAAGCATGTCACCGCTCCTGTAGCCGTCTTCAAAGAGCTTCCTGTAAAGAGCTGCGGCACCGGAGTAGTCGCCTGAGCTGTAAAGCTGCCCGGCCTGTACATAGCGTTCTTCAGGTGTCTGCGCTCTAACCTGCAATGAACAGATAATCAGTAGTGTACAAATTACAGTAACGTTTCTCATCACCTGTGCATTTTAGTCAAGTACATTATCGAGCTTGCCTATCAGAGCGGCTGCTCTTTTGTATAAACCGTCAGGATGCTCCCCTTCCGACGAGGGTGAATAGCGCGAGTATTCCGTAGCAGATAGTATAAGGTCAAGTTCAGTGATCACAGCCTCTTCCACCTTGCGTTCCCTAAGGGCAGTATAGCATTTGTCTTTTGTGAGATCGGACAGGGCGATTGCCAGCTTGTCACCGAGATACCCCCAGAGGGCTTTGGCCAGCTCTGCATTTACCATCTCAGGCTTTCCTGCATCAAGGAGCGAACGGGCTTTTGACAGTCTCCTGCGGGCAACCTTAGATGCCTTGCGGTTACGCAGTCCTGTTATATCAGCATTGCGTTTCATCTGTTCACGGCGAAGCAAAAGGACTACTGCAGTCAGGAAAAGCGCCAGGGCGAACCACAACCAGTAATATGTTCTTGAAACGAGAGGTGAGGTCATAAGAGCAAGCCTGCTCTGCCCGTTCCTGATGTACCTTATATCCTGCCCGAGGTACTTCACGTCTTCCCCCGGCACGTACGCTGGCGTCGCTGCCTCACCTGCACCGGTACTTCCTGTCACTTTTACGGTGTACCCCGTGGTCCGGAGTGTGACATACTTTTCCCCGGCGGCATCGAAAACAGTGTATGAGACAGGCGGCAGCTCGAAGGTGCCGGTGTTCCTCGGTATAAGAAGAAACTCAAATGTCTTTGTGCCAGAGGAAGTGCCGGAACTTTTAACTGTCACTTTGGGGTCATATTTTTCTATTCCCTGCGGAAAGTTAATGACCGGTTCGCCTGCCAGGTTGAGGTTTCCGGTACCTTTCAGAGTCAGCGTATATGTCATGGCATCATTTACCTCCACATCCGTCTTTGAGAGTGACGATGTCAGCTCAAACGAACCCACTGCTCCGTGGAAGTCGGCAGGTTGCGGTGCAGGGAGAGGCTTTACTTTTATTACTGCCGGTTTGGTTGAGACATTCATTGCTACCGTTGTGACGTTGGAAAAGAAATTGTCAAAAAACGGATCGCTGAAGAATGGGTCGCTGGCCCCTGTACGCTGCTGAACCAGGGCGGTGATGTGCACGGTGTCAATCCGTAGCTCACCGGAGATCTGCGGATAAAGAACAAAGCGCTGAAGTACGCCTGTGCCGTATTGCACCCCGTCGATAACCTCTGACTCCAGGGTCCTCAGAGGTGGCGTTTCTATGTCCTCACGCAGGAACCCTTTGAAATCAGGGGACTTGAGTTCGTTGATGCCTGAAAGATTTATGCGCGTATAGAGTTTGAGTGTCGCCGTTATCGGCTGTCCGACATATACTTCCCTGGTACTTAAAAGCAAACGAAGAGATAATTCAGAACCTGATGCCGGGGCAGCCTCCCTTCCCTGCCGTATCCCCTGTGTAGCAGGGGCGCCCTGTGTACTCCGGGATGGAGCGGTTCCTTCGGCTGTTATCTCAATCTCGAGTGGCAAACAACTGACAGTCACTTTCTTTGTTTCATATTGAGCCGGCGCGATAGTGTATTTACCCGGTGTTGATGCCACTACATAATAAATCAGGGTGGTTGTTGAAGTGGAGTTCATCTGGCCGTTGATCCATTGAACGTTACGGCTTGTCGATGACTGCGGTCCGGAGATGGTGAACGACGGGTCAAATGACGGCGGAAGAAAGCGGCCGTCAGTGGAGTTGACCGTATAGACTATCCTGAACCTATCACCGGCAGCGGCAGCTGGCGGAGCATCCGCCGTAAGTGTTATCTCCTGTGCGGCAAGGGATAGTGCCGTCAGTAAGAATATCATTGTAAGCAAAGTGCTTTTCATCGCCGCCAAAATTACCAATTTTTAATCACCCTTACCTTAGCCCTTGCAGCCTTGTCACGCTGCACTTTTTCCTGCGTCTCCTTCTCGTTTGCCGACAGGGCATTCAGAAGACGCTTTGCATCTTCACGGCTTATTGACTGTTGCTGCTGGTCCTGACCCTGCTTTTCCTGCTGATCTTTCTGTTCCTGCTGATTCTGCTGCTGATCATCCTTCTGTTTCTGATCATCCTTGTTCTCATCCTGCTTGTTCTTATCTTTCTGCTGATCCTGCTGCTGGTCTTTCTGTTCCTGTTGCTGCTGCTGTTTTTGCTGCTCTTCCTGCTTTTTCAGCTGATCCTGGGCATATGCAAGATTATATTTGGTTTCCTGATTTTCAGGATCAAGCTTCAGTGAATTGATATAAGCTCCTATGCTCTCATCGAACTTCTGGTCTTTCAGTAACGAGTTTCCAAGGTTATAGTAGCTCTGAGCCTGTTTCAGCGAGTTATCCGTACCTCCGGAGGCAGTCTTTTTAAATTCATCTGCCGCCTCGCCGAACCTACCCTGTTTATAAAGGGCATCGCCAAGGTTGAAGCCGGAATCATATTCAGATCTATCCTGGGACTGAGCACGCCGGTACATACCTTCACTCCCGGCAAACTCACTCTTCTTATAAAGCCTGTTTCCCTTTCTTATGTACTCTCTTTCCTCCTGCCCCAGCATGGTGGCATGCACAAGTAACAGGCAAAGTACCGTCATTATAATCCTGTTTATACTGGCTCCTGTCATGACTGATTTTCTTTTGCATGGGTTTCAATTATCCCCAACCGCTTCAACAAATGGTTCTTCCGGTCCATCAAAAACACGTCAATGATCAGCAGAACAAGCATGATCACGGCCGGAACAAGGAACTGATCATTGTACTCGGTAAACATTACCGTATTGGTCTCTGACTTTTTCATACGGCCTATATCGTTGTATATCTCATTAAGGCCAATGCTTGTGTTATTGGCTCTTACATACCTTCCTCCGGTGAGTGATGCTATCTCCTCCAGTCCCTTTTCATCAAGCTTTGTTATTACGGTATTTCCATCCCTGTCTTTGAGATAGTCAGTCCTGCTGCCCGTTTTCACCGGAATTGGCGAACCGTCCGGTGAACCGATACCGATAGTGTGTATTACAATGCCTTTATCAGCTGCTGCCCTGGCGGCTGTCATGGCATCATCCTCGTGGTTTTCGCCGTCGGTAATTATTATCAGGGCCCTGCTTTTATCGCTTTCCGGTGAGAATGATCTCATACCCAGATCAATGGCTGCTCCAATAGCTGTTCCCTGTTTTGAGACGGCATCTGGTCCTGCTGATTCGAGAAACATCTTTGCAGAGAGATAGTCATTGGTGACCGGTATCTGCGTATATGCGTCTCCGGCAAAAAGTATAAGTCCTATCCTGTCATCCCTGAGCTGGTCAACGAGCTGAGCGATGGCCTGTTTAGCCCTCTCCAGCCTTGAAGGCGTGATATCGGCAGCAAGCATCGAGTTGCTCACATCCAGGGCGATAATAACCTCAACACCCTCACGCTTAACCTCCTCGAGCTTCGAACCGAACTGCGGTCTGGCTACTGTCAGAACGCCAAAAACAAAAGCCAGCATTCTTATAATGAACTTGGCCGCCATCCTGCCGCGTGAGTAATCGGGCAACAGTCTCTTTACCAGGTCAGGTTCACCAAAACGCTCTCTGGCAATCCTTCTTCTCCTGTTACCCATTATCCATATAAAGATGAATACCGGTACCAGGAGGAGCAGGTAAAGCATATCAGGCTGTGCAAATCTGAAAGTATCCATTGCTACACTATGACATGTTTCTCATAAACATATACCTGAGAAGCAGCTCCAGCATGAGGATAATGGCAGCGGCCAGGGCCCATGGCATGAAGACCTCCTCGCGTTTGCTGTGTTCTCTTGTTTCCATCTTTGACTTTTCGAGCTTATCTATCTCACCGTAAACCTTCTGCAGGCTTGTGTTATCAACAGCCCTGAAATACACTCCTCCTGTCAGATCGGCTATCTTTCTGAGCAGGGCTTCGTCAATCTCAACCTGCATCTTCTGGTATCTTATCCCGAATGGTGTCTGGACAGGATAATCGGCATAACCCATGCTTCCAACGCCGATCGTATATACCCTTATGCCAAATGTCTCGGCAATCTCGGCAGCGGTGACAGGGTCTATGGAGCCCATATTATTCACTCCGTCAGTGAGCAGTATAATTACCTTGCTGATGGCATCAGAGTCCTTAATCCTGTTGATTGCGGTCGCCAGTCCCACCCCTATTGCAGTTCCGTCTTCAATTATACCGCTTTTGACTTCTCTGAGGAGGTTGATAAGCACTGCATGATCAGTTGTCAGCGGACACTCCGTGAAGCTCTCGCCGCTGAAGACTGTCAGTCCTATACGATCGTACGGTCTGCCGCTGATAAACTCAGTGGCGACATTCTTGGATGCCTCCAGCCTGTCAGGACTGAAATCGCGGGCCAGCATACTGCCTGATACATCAAGCGCCATGACTATATCTATCCCCTCGGTGGTTGAGCTTTGCCATTTGTCTACATTCTGAGGCCTCGCGATAACGATGATTACGAGAGCTATAGCTATCAGCCTCAGGGCGAAAAGCACATGACGGAGCCAGTGGCGGAAGGTCTTCCGGCCACCATCCAGAAAACCGGCCGTCGACAGTTTAATGGCAGCATGCACCCTGCCGTGACGGTATATATAATAAGCCAGCAGGAGAGGTATCAGCAACAGGAACCAGAGGAACCACCGGTTCTCAAAAACGATGTTATGCATCTTTCCCTCCTTTCCCGTTATTCTCCTCAGGGGTCACATCAGACTTACGCGTGAGCTCCACAAATCTTACTCCGTCATTATGTGATTTCTCATGTATCTCGCTCTGCGGTAAATATTTAGCAAACTTCACCATATCAGAAACAGACAGCAGTTCCTTTACCAGCGACAACTGATCATGAGTGGTTACCGCGGCCTTCTGCAGCATGCGCACCGTTTCGTCGGTGGTCAGTTCAGGTGACATAATGCCGTACCGGTTATCGATATATCTGCGCAGGATATCTGACAATCTGGAATAAAATTCCTTCACCTCGCCTTTCTGCCAGAGTTCTTCATCCCTGAGTTTATACAGCTCCCGCAATGCGATCACGTGTGCCGGCTCAGTCGGAGCAGGTGGCCTGACAAATTTTCTCAGCGGGTTTCTCGGCAGGAATCTGGCCAGCAGGTAAATGACTGCAAGGGATATGATGGCAATCACCAGCCACGGAACTATCTCACTGAAGGTCACGGGTGCCGTCAGCGGGGGCACGATATCAAAAATGACATCTGTGGTGTCCTGCGGGGTGATATCAGGCCGGTTGACCCTGAGGAACGAATAATCAGAGTAATATCTTTTTAGGCTATCTCCCGATAGATACTCCGCATAAAACGGGGGTATGGAATATGTGCCGGAATCAAATCCCGTTATCAGATACCTGTCTGTAACAGTCAGTTTGCCGTCTTGTGATATGACGGTATCGCGGTCGCTTCTGCCGAGAATAATGATTTTACCTGTCAGGGTGTCTGTCATTGTACTGAGGGAAGCATTAATGCCGGAAGGAATTGTTGCGGATACGGAAAAGCCGATCTGATCGCCGATCAGGATGGATGACGTGTCAGGTGATGACTTCACAACGATATCCTGCGGATATGAGGTGGTGAAAAGCAACAACAGGGCAGCCAGTGTAAACACTCTTCTCATATTATTATCTGTGTTTGAAGAGTGAAATCAGTGGTTTGATGTAATCATCACCTGTACTGACGGTTACGGCATCGACGCCGCAGCTTATGAACGCACCGCTGACGCTTTCGTCATGATGTTTCCATCGGTCAGCATAGTCTTTCCTTATCCTTGACGACGAGGTGTCTATCCATTTTTCCGTGCCGGTTTCGGGATCGGTCACCCGTATAAATCCTACATCAGGTATTTCTTTTTCCCTTCGGTCACTGATATTAAGGGCGACAAGGTCATGCTTACCGGAGGCGATACGCAGCGCTTCAACGAAAGGCGGGGCCATAAAGTCAGACAGGATGAAAGCCGTGCACCGCTTTCTTATGACATTGGTCAGAAAACGCAGGGGCTCACTGAGCGTGGTGCCTGACGATTGCGGCTCAAAACTCAGCATCTCGCGAACAATTCGCAACATATGGCCTCTTCCTTTTTTTGGGGGAATATACTTCTCAACTTTGTCAGAGAACAAAATAAGGCCTACCTTGTCGTTATTGGCAATAACGGAATATGCCAGAACCGCTGCTATCTCCGTCATCATCTCCCGTTTGGTGCCTGACACAGTACCGAAGTCGCCGGACCGGCTGACATCGACAAGCAGCATCACTGTGAGCTCGCGCTCCTCTTCAAAGATCTTGACATAGGGATGTCCGAACCGTGCAGTTACATTCCAGTCGATGCTCCGTATGTCATCGCCGAACTGATACTCACGTACCTCGCTGAAGGCCATGCCTCTCCCGCGGAAAGCGCTGTGATACTCCCCTGCAAAGATCTGGCGCGTCAGGCCACGTGATCTTATTTCGATTTTCCTGACCTTCTTAAGCAGTTCTGTCGTTTCCACTTTTCCCCTTTTGCTGTGTTTTCTGGTAGGTTATTGTGAAAAACCATGTCTCGTCTTTCAGACGTACGGATATTTCATCACCCCGTGACCTGTGAGTCCACCTGTCTTTTTCCGCCGGCTTGTAGAGATTGTCGAGTTCTTTTCTCTTGTCAGCAAGAAAACTGTTGTCACACGTAATTCTTACCCCGTTGCATTTTCCTTTTTCATCGATGAAAATAACCCAGGTCTCCGTCTCGTTGCCCGCTGAGTATTTAAGATACCTGAATATGTCATTCTTTACTTTTTCGTCTAATGTCATGCCGGGATTCTTTTCTGACATGATCATCCTGATGCTATGCTCATTCAGGCCAATGAAATCCTGTGCTCCGGCAGAGCAGAAAGAAACCAGAAGCAATAATATAATCAGTGATCCTTTCATTCTTCCTAAGGAACCTCTACAGTATTCAGTATTTCTGTAATTATCTGGTCCTGAGTTATATTCTCGGCTTCGGCTTCATAGGTAAGCCCGATACGGTGTCTGAGCACATCAGCGCACAGGAACCGCACATCTTCCGGAACCACGAAGCCTCTTCTCTTTATGAAGGCAAAAGCTTTTGCCGCGAGTGCAAGGTTAATGCCTCCCCTGGGGGATGCACCGTATGAAATCAGCGGTGAGAATTTTGAAAGTCCGAATTTCTCCGGCTGCCGTGTGGCAAAGATAATATCCAGGATATAGTTTTCGATCTTTTCATCAAGGTAGACCTCCCTCACAACGCTGCGTGCCCTCAGGATATCATCGGGCTTAAGGATCGTCTTTGCCGTCGGGAATTCGCTTGCCAGGTTCTCACGTATGATCATTCTCTCTTCTTCTTTTTCAGGATAAGTGATCACCACCTTAAGCATGAACCTGTCTACCTGTGCTTCTGGAAGCGGATAGGTTCCCTCCTGCTCAATTGGGTTCTGTGTGGCAAGGACGATAAAGGGCTCATCAAGCCTGTAGGTGGTTTCACCTATTGTAACCTGTCTCTCCTGCATCGCCTCGAGCAGTGCACTCTGCACCTTGGCCGGTGAGCGGTTGATCTCGTCGGCAAGAATGAAGTTGGCAAATATCGGGCCCTTGCGGACTACAAACTCCTCCTTCTTCTGACTGTATATCATCGTTCCGATGAGGTCAGCCGGAAGAAGGTCGGGGGTGAACTGTATCCTGCTGAACTTCGTATCAATGATCGAAGCGAGGGTTTTTATGGCCAGCGTCTTCGCCAGGCCGGGGACTCCCTCAAGCAGTATGTGACCATTGGAGAGCAGTCCTATGAGCAGTGAATCAGTCAGATGACGCTGCCCGACAATGACCTTGTTTATCTCCTGCCTCAGCAGATCAACGAAGGCACTTTCCTTTTCGATCTTCTCATTCAGAAGCCTGATGTCGGTGGTGTGTTCCATAGCAATTATTAAGTTGTTTCTACTCTGTGGAAAAACATCCGCAAAGATCATTTCATATATTAAAATATCGTGTTAAAGATTGTTAAAGAAGTGTT
Source organism: uncultured Bacteroidales bacterium (assembly GCA_963825165.1). Classification (GTDB taxonomy): domain Bacteria; phylum Bacteroidota; class Bacteroidia; order Bacteroidales; family VadinHA17; genus SR-FBR-E99. Next base: position 250,704 of record CAWGRY010000003.1, read on the forward strand.
AAAGCTTTTTGCCGAACCCGGAGTGTTTGAAAAGCCTTACCATGATTATCAGCACGAGTGGGATAAGGGCTGGATTAATACCCTGGCCAGCTATCAGTGATACCGGAATCCACAGTAATGAAATGACGAGTGTGATCATGCTGAGCCTGACAGCCTTCTTCCCTGCCATGATGTAGCCAGACAGCACGGGAATCATCGGATTGATACCGAGGATTAGCAGGTTATAATGGAGGGCATCGTGCTCGGAAAAGAAATTGGTGAATATAAGCAGCAGGGCCAGTACCGAATAAATAATAAAGAGTATGATATCAGTTATGCGTCCCATTAACGGCCGGCCGGGGATAAAGGTGACAAGGATGACAAAAAGAAGTACGAGGGAAAACACAAGCAGCGGCATCCACGGCCGGGTCTCCTGTCGGGACAGTGGGCAGGTCGACAACTGTTACAGGCAGTCCTACGATAGGTTCGCGATTATTTCCATGAACAATGACAGAAGCCGACAAGTTATCCATCAGGTAGTCCGGAAGGAACATTTCATCGGCCACCGAAGCCTTCTTATCAGCCTGCAGTCCGAGAAGCATGTCGGCCCCGAAATCGATCCACGGCAAAACTTTCTGTTTTGGGTCAATGAGCTGCCTGAAAGTCTGTTGCTTCTCCTTCACAGGGAAGATGATGGTATCTGATGCTGCAGCAACAAGGATATCGCGGATGCGTGTGGCACAGTTGTCATAGAAAAAGTCATACCTGTACCTGACATTCTCCGGCTTCAGGTTCTCGTTTATGAGGGCGAAAAGCTTCTCTTTCTCGGCAGTGGTGAGATTAATGGTCTGAGACCAAACAGCGCGACCTTCTGAGATGTATTCGTTAACGAAAATGTCGTAGCCGTATGAACCCAGCATATAGTCAAGCCTTCCCTTTGCAAACCGGAATGCAAAATTGGGAGTTGAAAAGTCGAATATACCCCAGTTGTATACCCTGTCAATATCGGTGCCCCTGATACTGATCCGCAGAGCGGTATGACCGTAAATGGAGTAGGTTGCATTGCCCGGTGCACAGGTAACGAGATAAACGTCTGTACTGTCAGCCACCTGCGCTCTGGTGAGCTGGCACCACAACATCGTAAACAGAAGGGACAGAAGAGCGATTCTTTTCATCTGCAGGGTTTAGCTATGTAAACATAATGAAAAAAAAGAAATTACAGTTACGATAAATCCGCAGCCCATGCATTGGCTGCCCTGACGGCACGGTTCCATCCCTTTATCAGAGAAACGGTCTCTTCGGGCTTTATTACCGGTGAGAATGTGCGTTCTATCTGCCACTGCTGCCGGATTTCCGCCAGGCCACTCCAGAATCCCGTTGCCAAACCTGCCAGGTATGCGGCACCGAGGGCGGTAGTCTCGGTGATCTTCGGGCGCACCACATCAACCTGCAGGAGGTCAGCCTGGAATTGCATTAGCTTGTTGTTCACCGTGGCGCCGCCATCAACTCTTAACTCCTTGATATCTATACCCGAATCGTTTTTCATTGCAAGTAAAACATCAAGTGTCTGATAGGCGATGCTGTCGAGTGCGGCACGGGCTATATGTCCTGCCGTGGAACCCCGGGTAAGACCCGTGATGGTTCCCCTGGTATGCTGATTCCAGTAAGGGGCTCCCAACCCGGCAAATGCCGGCACGAAATATACGCCCTCACTCGACTGTACCTTAGCCGCCAGTTTTTCAACATCCGCAGATGTGCTGATAATACCCAGGCTGTCACGGAGCCATTGCACCACGGCACCGGCAATAAATATACTCCCTTCAAGGGCATATTCAGTCCTGTCACCTATTTTCCAGGCCACCGTGGTCAGAAGCCTGTTCTTAGATTCTATCGGTTTGGTTCCGATATTCATCATCATGAAGCATCCTGTGCCGTAGGTATTCTTAACCATACCCTGATCAACACACATCTGGCCGAAAAGGGCTGCCTGCTGATCTCCTGCGATGCCTGCGACAGGTATCTGCGACGGGAATGTACCGGAGGTAATACCGTAGACCTCACTGGAGGACCGTACTTCAGGCAACATGTTTTCCGGAATGTCAAATATCCTGAGTAGTTCCTCATCCCATGCCAGTGTGTGTATATTGAAGAGCATGGTTCTGGAGGCATTCGAAACATCCGTTATGTGCAGCCTGCCTTCAGTAAGGTTCCAGATCAGCCATGAATCTATCGTCCCGAAGGCCAGCTCACCCCTGTCTGCCATAGCCCGTGCGCCGGTGACATTCCCGAGGATCCACCTGACCTTGGTAGCGGAAAAATAGGCGTCCGCAATAAGACCGGTTTTCTTAAGGATAACCTTGTCGAGTCCCTCTTCCTTCAGCTGGTCACAAAAGTCTGATGTACGCCTGTCCTGCCATACAATAGCATTATGCACTGGTTTTCCGGTCTTTCTGTTCCAGACAACTGTCGTTTCACGCTGGTTTGTGATGCCTATCGCCGCTATGTCAGAACTTTCTATTCCGGCTCTGTTTATTGCCTCAACTGCTACACCAGCCTGTGTCGACCATATCTCGTCAGGATTATGTTCTACCCATCCCGGTTCCGGAAAATACTGCGCAAATTCCTTCTGAACTACGGTAACAGGTAATCCGCTGCTATTAAATATAATAGCTCTGGAACTGGTCGTTCCCTGGTCAAGAGCAAGAATATATTTCTTCATCTGATTATTTCCGGATTTTGAAAATGCCATCCTAAGATAATTCAATTTTTTAAAACCTCTGGTACCCGTGCGGCGGGTCAGTACCGGTGCCTTCAGGCTGATGTCAAAGTGGCTCACCTTTTATCACTACTTCCTCAGGCATATTTGCTGACAGAACAATATCGTAAATCGGATGTTAAGCTGTAAATTTGATTGTTGCATAAATTATCGGTCATGAAAGGAAATTATGTCATAACCATCGGGCGTCAGCTTGGCAGCGGAGGCCGGGATATAGGTCATAAGCTGGCCGCACAGCTGAACCTGTTGTTTTTCGATAAGGAGCTGATCAGGATTGCTGCTCAGGAGAGCGGTATTCAGGAAGATATCTTCGAAGAGGCTGATGAGAAAAGGACCCACAGCCTGTTCGGGGGATTAATTGATCTGCGCGGATTTCAGCCTGATGAAGTCTATCCTAATTATTATCTGAGCAACGAGATGCTGTTTAAAGTTCAGGCAGATGTCATACGCAGGCTTGCCGGCGAGAAATCGTGCCTCTTCGTGGGACGCTGTTCCGATTACATTCTGAAGGATCATCCCAGGTGCCTGAATGTATTTGTCAGTGCAGACATGGGTGACCGGATAAGGCGCGTCGCTGCTACACATAATATTACTGAAGACAAAGCGGAAGACTTTATTCAGAAGATAGATAAAAAACGGGCAGATTATTACAGATATTTCAGCGGAAAGGTATGGGGCGTGGCATCCTCATATCACCTGTGCGTCAACTCTACTGCACTTGGAATTGATGATACTGTTTCTTTTATCCGCGGATTTGCTGAAAAGAAATTTGATTTATAGATTTAGTACCAGGCTGCTGATGTCAACCCTGTCATGGTTAGCCGATCTTCACCGATGTCATTGTAAGGGAACCGCCGACAGCCTTATCATTGAACAGTGTTACTGTATCGGCTTCGTCCTTTAGTCCCAGAACGAAAATCAACGGCAGGTAATGTTCGGGAGTTGGGACGGCAAGCTCAAACTCCCTTCCCTGTGACCTGTAGTTTATCAGTGAAGTATGATCACCTGACAGTATGAAGTTTTTCATTTTTGCACTTGCCTCAGCGGCCCATTCAAAAGCAAAACCAGGTTTATTCAAGTATTCCCAGCTGACCAGGCGGAGGTTGTGCACCATGTTGCCGCTGCCGATTATCAATACTCCCTTATTCCTCAGCGGAGCCAGCTCACGGGCTATGTCATAATGAAATTTAACAGGCTGCTGGTAATTGAGGCTCAGCTGGATGACCGGAATATTTGCAGCAGGGTACATTCGTCTCAGCACACTCCAGCATCCGTGGTCAAGGCCCCATGAATCGTCAAGGCCGGCATCTGTCATGCTGATCAGGTTTTTGACTTCGTGTGCCAGCTCCGGATTACCGGGTGCAGGATACTGCACTTTGTACAATTCCGGGGGGAAACCGCCAAAATCGTGGATTGTCTCCGGATTTTTCATTGCAGTAAGCTGAGTCCCCTTTGTCTCCCAGTGTGCGGATACACATACTATTGCTTCCGGTTCAGGAAATGATCCGGCAACCTCTTTCCAGCCCTCTGTAAATTCATTGTCTTCTATTGCGTTCATGGGACTGCCGTGCCCGATGAACAGCACAGGAAACTTTTCGGTATTTTGATTTGTCCCCGCCATTATTTTTCAATTTAAATTATTCCATAAAGATAAAACCATCCGGGCGATTAAAAGTTTATCTGGTGCAAAACCCATCAGGCAACGGTAAAAAAAAAGTCCCGCCGTTCAGGCGGGACCAAGGTCATTAAATGTGCATTATATTTTCAACTATGCAAGTTTCACATTAACGGCATTTAATCCTTTTTTACCTTCCTGGAGATCGAATGTAACTTCGTCATTCTCTTTGATTCTGTCAATGAGACCTGATGAATGCACAAAATACTCTTTAGGTGAGTTGGCGTCCTTGATAAATCCAAATCCTTTGGATTCATTGAAAAATTTAACAATTCCTTTATTCATGATGTTGTTTTAAATTACGGCGCAAATGTAACTGGTATTTTTAAATAATGTATCATTTATGCGATTTATTATTCATTTTTTTTTAAAAAGACCGGGAAATGGAAACTAATTTTTCCAGAAAGATCTGGTAAAGAGGGCGATGACCGGAAATAGCTCAAGACGGCCCAGGAACATAAGAGCAATCATCGTCAGTTTTCCCGTCATGGTGAAATGTGCATAATTGCCCATATTACCGGATGCGCCGAGACCCGGGCCAATGCCTGCCATAGACGTTGCGGCAGCACCGGCTGACTCCTGGATGGGAATACCGGAGACAACCATAATAAGTGTTCCGGTAACAAAAATTATCAGATAGAGTTGTATGAAGACCGTCATCAGATGGTTGATCTCTTCAGGCACGATCTTACTATTAAGCTTAACCGGCACTACTGCACTGGGATGCATAAGCCGTACGATCACACTCCGCAGGTTTTTCAGTGAAATAAGGTGTCTTGCCATCTTGATGCCTCCTGTCGTTGACCCGGTTGAACCTCCGGCGAACATCAGCAGGAACATAAAGAAAATGCCTGCATATGGCCATACAGTATAATCTGTGGTAGCAAATCCCGTACATGAGATCTGTGAAATTACCTGAAAGACACCATGACGAAAAGATTCTTCAAATGGTCTCTCTGTACCGGCAAAAAGTACAAGGGTAACAAAGACAGTAGCTGCAGTGGTGAAAAAAATATAGAACCAGAACTCCTCATTACTCTCAATCTGCCTTAATTTCCTTCTAACCACGTAATAATAGACAACATAGCTGGTGGCGGCGAGAAACATATACATGGCCATAACATACTGAATATAGGGAGAATACCCTGCAATGCTTGTATTCTTTGTTGAGAAACCACCTGTTGCAACTGTTCCGAATGAATGGCACATACTGTCAAAAAAATCCATACCGCCCAGAGTAAGCAGTAATATCTGTGATATTGTTATACCCAGGTATATGAACAACGTAACTCTGGCAATTGATTTTGTCTTAGGCAGGAGCTTCTGCTTAATGGACGATTCAAGTGAGAACAGATTGTATCCCCCCACTTTGAGTTTTGGCAGAACTATAATAACCAGCAGGATAATGCCAATACCTCCTATCCAGTGTGTAAGGCTGCGCCAAAAAAGTATCGATTTGGGCATAATTTCAACATCCGTTAATATTGAAGCCCCGGTAGTTGTAAACCCTGAAGTAGTTTCGAACAGGATATTGACAAATCCTTTTATGCCATTGCTGTAAAAATATGGGAGCGTCCCGGCAATTATCAGTGTAAGCCAGCCCAAAACGACAGCCAGGTACCCTTCCTTGGTTGTCACTTTTTCCTGTAATGAACTCCTGATCAGGAAATAGAACAGCATTCCGGGTAGCAGGGTTGTGACAGATGCCAGAATAAAAGGGGTGTAAGGTTCAGAGTAAATAAGGGCAACGGGAACACACAAGAAGAAGCAGACCGAGGTGATTATCAGTATAAGCCCTGCAATCTTCAGGATGGACCTGATGTTTATAGTTCTCATTCTGCTCCCTGGCCTTTACGAGGTGTGAATAACCTGTTTGCTCGTAAAGAGGTGCTGTAATAATTAGCTCAGGGTTTCTGTGATTCCGGCGCGATTCGAACGCGCGACCCACAGCTTAGAAGGCTGTTGCTCTAATCCAACTGAGCTACGGAACCGTTCAGCGGTTAAAAAAACCGCCGCAAATATAATCACATTTTTCCGTTTCCCAACAGTACAGCTGCATGGGAGCCGGATCAGGCATTTTTCATCCAGTTGACCAGTCCCTTCTTCTCAATGATCTGCTTCAGCTCCGGAGGAAGAGGCTCAAATGTAAAACTCTCTCTGCCAACAGTCAGGGATCCCTTATCAAAGTCAATCTCAACCTTATCGCCGGGTTTATATGCCTCCACGGCCTCACGGTGCACGATGAGCGGAAGTCCCTGGTTGATTGATGATCTGTAGAAGATGCGGTTCACCGACTTGATTATCACAGCCCTGATACCCAGATGAGCCAGTCCTACGGAAGGGTGTTCACGTGAGCTGCCACAGCCGAAGTTGTCGCCGGCGATAATGATGTCCCCTGCCTTAGCATTACTGCTGAATGACGGATCGAAGTCGGCGAATAGCAGAGGCAGTATGGCAGCTGCATCAGAGCTCATTACGCTGTATGTGTGCTTGCCTGCGAACATCTGGTCTGTGTTGAGATTGTCAACATCGGCATAGTTCCAGATATTTCCCTCTTTCCTGTTTTCTCCCTCCTTAATGACATTTGTGACGCTTTGTGGCGGGTGGAAGGGAAAGACCTCAGCTCCTTTGACCTTTCGCGGATCAGTGATGACACCTGTAATTGCTGATGCTGCCACCGTGGCAGGCGAAGCCAGGTAGATAGAAGCTTCCTTGTTACCCATCCTGCCGAGAAAATTACGGTTGGCGGTGGAGATGACTGTATGACCGTTGGCCGGAATACCCTGACCTGTTCCAAGGCAAGGACCGCATGAAGGACTGAGGATATTTGCACCTGCTTCGATGAGATCGGAGATGATGCCTTCCTTAATTGCCTGCAGATAGATCTCCCTGGAAGCTGGAATGATATGCAGCTGGAAACCGGGCTTTACCTTCTCGCCTTTCAGCACCATTGCGGCAGTCATAAGGTCCTCAATCCTGCCATTGGTACAGGTGCCGATAAGACCCTCATGCACCACCGTTCCTGCAACCGATGCAACGGATTTAATATTATCGACGTTATGGGGGGCAGCCACAAGCGGAAAGATTTCCGCGAGGTCTATTGATACCCGGCAATTGTATACGGCGTCTTCATCAGCCCAAACTCCAGCTGTTGTATCTCCGGTAAATTTCCGGAGAACATCGTCGGCAGGGAAGACGGCATTCTTGGCTCCCATCTCCGATGCCAGGTTGGCTACAGTCATTCTGTCACTGATGCTCAGCGTGGAGACCCCCTCACCGTGAAACTCAATTGACATATAGTTGGCACCGTCGGAGCCCAGCATTCCTATTATCCACAAAGACAGGTCCTTTGCGCTTACACCAGGACTCAGTTTGCCTTTCAGGTCGATCCTCATCGAGGGCGGAACAAGGAACCATGTCTCGCCTCTTTTCCATATACCTGCAGCTTCGGTGCGGTCAATGCCTGCAGCAAGTGCATTAAAGGCCCCTGCAGTACACGTGTGACTGTCCGATCCCACGATAATCATTCCCGGCCGTGCATGGTAAGACATGAGCTGGTGACAGATCCCCATCCCTGAATCATAAAACCTTATGATACCTTGCTCTGTGACTATATTGCGTATGTCCTGGTACTGGGTGGCCAGTTTCGCATCAGCAGGCGGTGCATTATGGTCAAGCACCACCAGCATCTGTGAGGGATTGAACACCTTAGCCCCTCCCATCTTGCGGAAGGTCTGGTATATGCTTGATGTATTATCATGTGTAAGGATGATATCAGGTTTTCTGAAGACAACAGCTCCCTCAGGGGCGCCAAGTATCTTTTCAATAAATGTTTGTGGTTTCATATTTTATTGTCAGATTTTTATATTTTCCCCAGCAGTCCGCCTTTCAGATATATCTCGTGCTGTGCGTCGTAGAATGGATTTATTGTCATGGTCAGACCGTTGCGCTCATTGATCACCTTACCTGTCAGCAGGTTGACAGTTATTACATCCTGATCTTTCAGGCCAATCTTTTCGAATGAATCATAAGTGAGCACAGGAAAGGCGGCGTTAATGGCATTACGTTCATAAATTGCCCCGAAGGATTTTGCTATGACAGCCTGTATTCCCAGCGAGATAAAGCAGTCTACTGCCTGCTGGCGTGAGCTGCCGCTGCCAAAGTTCTTTCCCGCGATTATTATATCGCCTGACTGGGCCCTGCGCGCAAAATCCTTATACCCCTCGAGGTTATCAAAGGCATACTGTCCCATTTCGCGCATATCGGTTATGGCAAGGTAGCGGTTATGGAATATCATGTCGGTGTCAATGTTATCGCGTTCAATCACCCACACCCTGCCTTTGATAATAGACGGGCGTTCACTGACGGCTGACGGAGGTTTGCTTTTTGGTGTCACCGGCCGTGAGGCAGGCTTTTCAAATTCAAGCGGTTTATCGGGGATGCCATCAGGTGTGGTTATATATCCTGCCAGTGCTGAGGCGGCCACCACGGCAGGTGAAGCGAGGAAAACGCTTCCCTGGCCCTGTTTGCCGGGGAAATTGCGGTTGCCTGTGCTGACAGTCACCTCACCCTTGCCGTTCTGTCCCACCTGCCCGGCGGCACAGCCTGCGCAGCCGGCATTGGATACGAGGGCACCGGCATCTTTGAATATCTCAATAAACCCCTCAGAAAGACATTCTTTCCACACCTCGTCTGTTGAAGGGACTATTTTCAGTACCACTCCCGGGGCGACTTTTTTTCCTTTGAGTATGCCGGCGGTGACCCTCATGTCCTCAATACGGCCGTTGGTGCAGCTGCCGATAAAGGCAGAGTCTATCCTGGTGACCGGAAGTTCCCTGACATTTACGGTATCATGCGGCTCACCAGGTCGTGATACCATGGGCCTGAACGCTGTCACGTCGATTTCTGCCGTGATGATGTAAGATGCATCAGGGTCGGCAAAGACCGGTTCAAACGGCACTTTGGACCTGGCCCGGCAATAGTCTGTTATTTCTTTTGTGGGAGGAAAGAGGATTATTATGGCGCCCATCTCGGTGGCCATGGAGGCTATGGTTATGCGCTCATCAAGGGTCATTTTATCCACGGCATCGCCATACAGTTCAATGCTGTAGCCCAGCAGGGTGTTGGCTCCGTAAATCTTAAGCAGGTTAAGTATCACATCTTTGGCGGTCACTTCTGCCGGCATCTCCCCATTGAGGTTTAACCTTACCGAGGGAGGAACCTTGAACCACACTTTGCCACTGTTCCAGGCGGCAGCAATATCCATGTCACCCATGCCCTGCCCGAAGGCACCCACGGCGCCAAGAATATTGGCGTGCGAGTTTGTCGATACGGCTGTGGCGCCTGGCCATACATATCCTTCCTCAATAAGAAGATGAGTACCTATACCGGCGTTGATATCATATACCCTGATATCGTTATTGCGTGCAAACTGTCTGCAGATGTGCTGGTTGACAGCATATTTCTGATCCGAGCCTGTAGGGTTGCAGTCGAAGGTAAAGAGCGTCCTGGCAGGGTCATCAACCGACAGGCCGAAGTCGTTAAGATTCTTGACCACGTTGGCACCGCCGAAATCCCTGGCTGCACGGGCATCAATACTTATATCGATAATGTCTCCGGGTTTTACGGCATCGTATTTTGAATGTGATGCAATTATCTTTTCAGTGATTGTCATTCCCATGATTTAAATGTTTTGGTGTTCATCCGGAGGCAAATTTAGCATTCCGGTTCGTTTTTCATAATGAAAAAGATCACTCGCCGGATGACGGAGGAACAAAAAAGGTGCCGGGATTTTTCAGCTCCTGTACTGTGCCCGGTAATCGCGGGCCGACATGCCGGCGTGCTTTCTGAACTGCTTGTTGAAGTTTGATACTGTGGCAAAGCCGCATTCAAAGACGATCTCGTTTATCTGGTGGTCTGTCTCGCGAAGCAGATAGCATGCCTTGTTCGTCCGTACCTGGTTAACATAGTCGACAAACCCGCTGCCGGTACTGCGTGAGAAGAAGCGGCTGAATGAATGAGAGCTCATCTGCGCAATGGCAGCAACTTCCTTAACGGGGATAGGCCTGAAAAAATTCTCCCTGACAAAGCTGCAGACCTCTGTGAGGCGGCTGTCTGTCATTTCGTGGCCGCTGTCAGGGGCCTCTCCTGAAAGCAGCTTATACTTCTCAGCTGAACACAGTATTTCAAGAAGCTGAAAAAGGCTGACAATCTTCTTCATCCCGGTCTCTGTCAGCATGCGTCGCATTGGCTCTTCGGCAGCCATCCCTGTCTCAGCTGTAAAAGAGACACCCCTGGGCGCCTCATCAAGCAAACGCCGCAGCTGCACTGTCTCGAACTGCGACAGCAGCGACTCTCCGAGCGATTCACGCCTGAAATGGCACATGATGGCATGATTGCCCCTGTCGTTATCGTCCTTCCTGTAAAAGTTCCAGAAGTGCCGGAGGTCAGGACCGTAAATAACAAGGTCATAGCGGTCAAAGATCTCTACGGAGTCGCCTGCGACACGGGTACCGTTACCCGTGATGTTAAGGACAATCTCGTATTCCGGATGGACGTGCAGGAAGCTGCTTTCGTTGTCGACCCATTCGGCTCTGAAGCCGGAGCCATCATCATGCCTGATGCTGATAATTTCAGGAATCATAGGGGAAAATGTTTATGGTCAGGGTAAGTACTTATCCAAATATTCCGACTAAAATTAAGAAAAGATAATGAGAATAGCAACCCGTCATTAATCAACGGGAATCATTATTTCGTCAAAAATTTGCATTGTGTCAGATAATTTGTTATATTTGTGTCAAGCTAATGCTTAAGATAAAAAGAGGAGAGCAAGGGTTACTCGTGGGAATCAATAGGATTGTATTGCAGACATTGACTTTCACATGGACCTATAGGCTGACTACCGTAGGTCACTTCCTTTTATCAGACAGTAGATTCCGGGATTATCTCATAAGCCCGTTCCTTAAAGGCCCACATTAACCCTCTCCTCTTTCTTTTTTGGTACCTGCCGATGAAAACTTTCCTACGACGATTTGAGAACAACAGGGAATTGATTGTTCTGTTTGGCACGTGGGGCATTGATGATAAGGCTTTCTCGAACCTCTGCACTGACAAATTTGATTTTATACTTTATTATAATTATTCAGCTGACGAACCCCTCATTCTCCCGGAGATGAAAACCTACAGGAGGGTGACCGTAATCGGATGGTCACTCGGAGTGTGGGCAGCAGAATATTACAGCCGGAAGATGGGCCTCCGGCCTGACCTTACCATTGCCATCAATGGGACGCCGGCAGCGGCCGACGATAAATTCGGTATACCTCTGAAGATATTCGAAGCAACACTTGATAACATCTCAGATTATAGCATGGGTAAGTTCTATCTCAGGCTTTTTGGCACCAGAAGCCGTTTTGAGATGAACAGGCAGAACATACCGTCCAGGTCCGAGAAGTCGCTCCATGATGAACTGCGATGGCTGTATAACAGGATGATGGAGCCTGTTCAAACCGGGTTTGTATGGGATTATTCGCTGATCGGATCGGAAGACCGGGTTTTCAGGGCATCAAACCTTGTCTCCTACTGGTCTGAACATCCGGAAACGAGACAGATAATTGTCGATGCACCCCATTACCTCTTTGACAACTGGAATTCACTTGATGAACTTATCAGGTTTGTCAGAAGGTACCGCCTCTCCCCCTTCAGAAACAAGTGATGGTTAAATGTCGCGCAGGAGAATGTTGGTCTCCGATGAGTTCACCATTGCATCAAACTTATTGAGCGCCACGTCGATCTTCTTGTAATCCACGTTATTAACAACAATTTTATGAATAGATCCCGCACTCTCCATCCTGTCAAGGACGAATGAAAGGGTCATGCGGTTAATATCGGTAGCAGGCTGATAAACGTATCTGTCCTCCGTTTCATCCCATAACTGGGTCACGAGTTCCGAAACACGCAGCTGGTCCAGACAATCGTGTACCGTCCTGACCGGGAGGCTCAGATCATGAGATATTTCTTCCGGGGCTCTTGGTTTGATTCCTTTTATGAAATCATCGATCAGGCAATGCATCACAAGCAACGACAGTCTTTTTTTCTGCTTCGGAGAGACTGTCTGCACATCGAATTCAAACTCATAACGGGTTATATTCTGCATGTAATAAGAGAGCTGAGCTCCCATAAGAAGGGCCACCCAGGTCACCTGTACCCATATCATCAGAAGCGGGACTGCTGCAAAGCTTCCGTACAAAGTACCGAGTTTCGAAATACCTATCTGTGACTGTACATAGAGGATCTGCAGTACCTGCAGGGCAATTCCTGTGATCAAACCCGCCACAATGGCCGGCCTGATCTTTACCCTTGTGTTAGGCATCACCAGGAATGAAGCAGTGGCCAGTATGCATAAAAGAATAAACGGAATAAGCTGTACCAGGAATGAGACAACAGGTTTCAACGCTTCCAGCATTTCAGACTGGCTGAGAAGATCATTAAGCTTGGTGTTGGCAAGAACGGTGACGCTGCTGGATGCGATAAAGATCACAGGTACCATTATAATTATCGCAAGATAGTCTGTCATTTTACGGTACCATACCCTTGTCTCATCCACCCTCCAGATTGAGTTTATAGTGGTCTCCACGTAATTAAGCAGCTGACCTACAGTATAAAAGAGCAGTGCAACACCAACACCCGCAATCCACCCGCCGCTGGCCTCCTCAAGCATGTTATTCGCAAAATCAAGTATCCATGCCATTACCTGTTCCTGATTGTGGAACTGCATTATGATCTGGGCCCGGAGCTCGTCCTGCAACCCAAATCCCTTTGCAATACCGAATGCCAGAGCCACAAGAGGTATTACAGAAAGTATAGTAAAAAATGTAAGAGCTGACGCTTTAATGTAAATATTGTCCCTCCTTATTCCCTTGAAAACCATATAAATGATACGTACCTGGCGTATCCAGTAGGCTTTATTACCGGTTAGTCTGTCCATTGGAGTCTTCCAGATATCAGTCCTGATACTGTTATATGTCTGGGTGATCCATTTAACGGGGTTCTTCATTTTCAATGATTTATACCGGACTGCAAATTTAACAAATGATCTTCAAACACTATTATTATCTTCACATTTTGAAAACTGCAAGATGATTATCTCTATAAAAGAGTTCATAAAAGGAGCGCAAGAGGCTGAGGGCGTAACAGTTATAATTGATGTATTCCGGGCCTTCAGCACTGCCTGTTATGCTTATGACAGCGGGATAAAGCGTCTTATAGATGTCGCCACCCCGGCCGAAGCATTCGCTCTTAGGGAAAAACTAAAGGGCGAAACAATTATTGCAGGTGAGCGTGAAGAAAAGAAACCGGACGGTTTTGATATGGGCAATAGTCCTACTGAGATGCTGACAGGCATCCTTCATGGAAAAACCATGATCCATTGCACTACCGCAGGCACCAACGGTATACTGAACGCTGCAGGCGCAACCGAGATACTGGGTGCCGGGCTGGTCAATGCCGGTGCGGTTGCCTCATATATCAGCATCCTGAACCCTGAAAAGGTGACTCTGGTTGCAATGGGCTACAGGGCAGCGGAATCGGCCGGGGAAGACCTCCTCTGTGCGAGGTATATAAGTGAATTGATACGCGGGAATGAGGTGGATATTACGGATGAAATAAACGAGCTGAGAACAGGCACGGGAAGCCGGTTCTTCAACCCTGCAAACCTCGCGTTTAGTCCCCCTACCGATTTTTTTCTTTGCACTGACCTTAATCGTTTCAATTTTGTCCTGAAAGCAGTGATAACCACACCGGGTTATGCCGAGATGCTCAGGATAGACATGAACCATTAATTGTAATCTGGCAGGAAAATTGTATTGAAAAGTCTCAGCTATCTATTCCGATATGAAATTTAAGCACTTCGTCACTCTAAGTCTGCTCTTGGTACTGCAGGCTTTCGCTTTGCTTTACAGCCAGACCGGGCACTCGGTTGGCATCACTGTCAACGGGGCATCCGAGACCAAAATACGACTTGCATATCATCTTGGCAATCAACAGTATATAAAAGACAGCTTAAGTACTGATAAAGCAGGCAGGGTAAGGTTCACTGGCAGTGAAAAGCTTTCGCCCGGTGTTTACATGATTGTTTTTCCCGGCAACACTTTCTTCGAGTTTCTTGCCGGAGAGGATCAGTATTTTGACATCACGTGCAACATAAACGATCCGGCCGGCACACTGGCGTTCCGGGGTTCCGATGAGAATGAACGCTTCCTTGAGTACCAGAAGAAGTGGAAGTCACTTCAGGAGGAGGCGATGACTGCGAGCGAGAAACTACGGTCAGCCTCACCATCGGGAAGTGAAACCGCCGCACTGAAGCAACAGCTCAGCGACCAGGAAAAGAAAATGAAGCAATACCTTCATGAGACAGCGGATAAAAACAAGGGAACACTGCTCGGAGCAATTGCAAAGTCAATTATCCCTGTCGAAACAATCGTCCCCTCCGTGCCGGCAGGAATGGCTAATCCTGATTCCGTATCCCGGCTGTGGTCTTATCTGTATTATAAGGACCATTTCTTTGACAATATTGATTTTTCCCAGCCTGGACTTATCAGGAGCCCGGTTCTTGGCGGAAAGCTCGATCAATTCTTCGGGCAGGTGGTGATCCAGATGCCTGATTCGATCAATAAGGAAGCCGACAGGGTGCTTGAGATGAGCAGCAGAAACAAAGACATGTTCCAGTATGTTGCCGTCTGGCTCCTGAACAGGTATGCCACCAGCGAGATCATGGGCCAGGATGCCGTAGTGGTACACCTTGCTGACAGCGTATACCTGGCTGGCAAAGCCCCATGGGCATCTGCTGAGTACCTGGCAGACCTCGAAAAAAGGGTTGAAAGATTACGGCCAAATCTCTTAGGCAAAAAAGCTGCTGAGATGGTCATGAGCTCATTTACAGGTTACTATGTCTCACTCTATGATGTGAAGGCAGACTTTACGATTATCTATTTCTGGGAGCCCGACTGCGGTCACTGCAAAGAGGCTACCCCGCTCCTTAAAGCATATTATGAAGAAAACAGAGGCAAAGGAATAGAAGTATTTGCCGTTTGCACACAGTCTGACAGGGAAAAGTGGGAGAAATACATTGCCGATCACGGTCTGAGCTGGATTAACGGCTGGGACCCGCAGCGCCTGAGCCGGTTTGATTACTTCTATAATGTCGAGTCCACTCCTCTTGTTTATATCCTCGACAGGGACAAAAGAATAATCGCCAAAAGACTTGCCGTGCAGGATATTGGTCCCTTTATCGATAACTACAGAAAATTTGAAGATCAGTCAAGGGCTTCGGCCGGGAGGTGACTTATCAGGTTATATAAAGAAGTATAATGCTCTTTATGTAAACCGTTTATGAGAATCCATTCATTAGAGTCTCCAACATCATTCACTGTCACTTTCAGGGCAGCATCCTGTTCTATTCTATAGCCGCATCGGCGCAATGCTCTTTCGGTCAGTTTTCTGACAACGCCCGTACCCTCAAGCGATATCGGGGCCAGTTTCTCCCTCACAAAACTAAAGGTGCCTCCCGTCTGGCTGAAAGAGAGCAAGGGGCTTTCGAAGGCTTTGGCAAGCATCCCGGAGAGCATCAGGTCTTCAGGCGCACCCTCGCAAATACCGGTCTCTGTCATCAGCCATATCCTGTCAGCCTCGTTGATGGCCGTATCAAGGTCATGTGTAGAGTAAATCACGCATTTATCCTTCTCCCTGGTCAGTTTCCTGAGAAGACCGACGATGCTGTAACGTGATGGCAGATCAAGGAATGCTGTAGGCTCGTCCATTACGAGCAGGTCCGTATCCTGCGCCAGTGACCGCGCTATCAGGGTTCGTTGCCGCTCGCCGTCGGAAATATTGTCAATGTTACGGTCTGCAAGCGCCAGCAAGCCTGTCACTTCAAGAGCATCACTGACTGACTTTTCATCACCGGCAGTAAGAGACCCGATCCAGTTTGTATAGGGGAAGCGTCCCAGGGCAACCACCTCACGCACTTTAATATTGCGCAGCGCAATGGGTTCCGTCGAAGTGAAGCTTACAATCTTTGGAAGACCGGAGCTTTTCACTGTATTGATTTCCTGCCCCTGTAGTCTGACGGTTCCGTGCAGTGAAGGTTGAAGCGCAACCATAGTCCTTAGGAGGGTACTCTTGCCTGTGCCGTTACGGCCTATGAGTGCCACCAGCTCTCCGCGGTGAGCTGTAAGCGACAGATGATCCATCACTGTGGTGCTTTTTCCCTGGGTCTTATAACCAATGGCCAGGTCAACCGTCTCTGCTATGACATTTCCGGTGCGCATCAGAATTTCCTCCCAAGCCCGCTCCTGCCGATAATTATCCATAGTACGACAGGTATACCAATAAGTGAAGTGACCGTGTTGACAGGTATGATCTGTCCCCCGCCCGGCAATGCAGAGATCATGTCGCTTATGAGAAGGATCACAGCTCCGGACAACGCCACACCGGGCATCAGGGTGCGGTGATCGGTAGTCCCGAAAATAATGCGTGTTATATGAGGAACGGCCACGCCGATAAATGCGAGCGGACCACAGAATGCGGTCACGCTTCCTGCCAGGATACTTGCGGAAGCAAGCAGTATAATCCTCGTCATTTTCATGTTAACGCCTACCGTTTTAGAGAAGGTCTCGCCCATCAGCATGGCATTCAGGGGCTTGATCATCACAAAAGCCAGCGCAATACCTGCCAGGGTTGCTGCAGCAAGCGTCCTTATTTGTGAATATGACATGTTCCCAAGGTTACCCATTGTCCATATCACATAGGTTTTGAGCATCGCCTCGTTGCTGAAATACTGCAAGAGGCTCACCACTGCTGAAATAGCACTGGCCAGAAGCAGACCAACAATAAGGACGGTCATTATGTCGCGCATCCGTGCCGAGACAGCCATGATGACCATCATCACCGCTCCGGCGCCGGCCCATGCAGCCAGTATGAGACTCCAGTCCTGCAACGGATTGCCCGGAGCGAAGCTGAAGAGAGGGGTGATAGTAAGAACAGTGAGAGCAACGCCAAGGCCGGCGCCGGAGCTGACACCAAGAACATCAGGGCCGGCAAGGGGATTGCGGAAAAGGGTCTGCATCAGCAGTCCGCTGACTGACATGGCAGCACCGGCGATGATCGCAGTCAATGCCTTGGGGAGGCGGAACTGCATTATGATGATCTCACCATGGGGAGTTCCATGCCCGAAGAGCGACATTAAAACATCGCGGGCCGGGAGATGTGTACTGCCAAGTAAAAGGTCCGCCATGAAGAGAATTATCATGAGAAAGAATAATCCCGTCATGATCAGACGAAGCGATAACTGTGATTTTTCCCCGCTCATTGCAGCCTCCTGAAATAGAGTTGCCTGTAACCGGGCAACAGTTCCGGATGCAGTATTGACACTATATCCCTGAGAAGGAGGTCGGGATGAACCACGGCACCTTCCCAGTAATCGTTCCCTCCTGAGGAAGTCACCCTGTTCCTGTTGTTCCAGATGCCTCCGGATCTGAATACAGGCAGTTTGGTCATCCGGTAGTCTGCAACGGCTATATCATTCAGACTCTCTGCCGTACCTGGATTGAGCCACAGATCTGCTTCGGTGGCACGCCTGAAGACTGCCTCCACGGCATAAGGCACTGAATTTGGTTCGGTAAGATCATCAAAGAGATACCTCCCGCCGGCATCTGATATAAGCCTGCCGATGTATGAATTGGCAGGTGAGACGTACCATACATCCTCCCACGGGGCGCCCAGCAACACATCAGGCCGTTCTTTGGCCCCGGCTCTGACCTCGTCAGCCAAACTGAAATAGGCATCGGTAACCTCCCGGTAGAGGCTGTCCGCTTTACCCTCCATGCCTGTGAGCAGCCCGAAGACCTTTATCCATTCGCATCTTGCCAGAGGATGTTCCTCAAGGTAATCAGCGTTAAACATGACCTTCACCCCCATCTCCGTCAGCTTGCGCAGATATTCAGCTGAAGAAGCTCCCACGGCGTAAGCCATGAGCAGGTCAGGCTTGAGTGAAACGATCAGCTCCTTGTCGAGGTTGCTCTCATAACCCACATCGGGTATTCTTCCGCTGGCAACAGCTTCCAGAATGAGAGAATCATATACCAGTCCTGTACCTGAAACGCCGACGATGATCCCAGCAGCATTAAGAGCGCGCAGCATTGCTGTATGGGTTGTCGACATACAGACTATTCTCCTCACCGGAACCCGCACCACCTGTGATTCTGAAATTGAATCGGGCAGCTGCACATTATGAGGTACCAGATAATATACAAGGTCATTACCACTGGAGTTCTGCCATGGATCAATGACAGTAAGCCTTTTAAATTGCTGAAAATCGTCAATATGGAAGCGTGAAGCAGTGTACGCGGATGCCACGGTTTTTTCCTGCTTTCCGTCTGCCTGACGATTGCCACGACCGCATGAACAGAGAAGAATTACCGCTGCAAAGAGGATTCCCGGGAATCTCATCACCTGTAACGTATTTTGATCAGTGTTCCTCTGTGTACTTCGGCATCATTAACTATCCTGTAATGATAAATTCCCGCTGCAAGCCGTGGCAGATCGATTGGTAAAAAGCCCGGGAAAATGTTTGTGTAATGTGAAGTAAACACTATCCTTCCAGTGTTGTCATACAGACTCACCGATGTCTTAGCCACACTCTTTTCTGTAAGACTGATTGTAATGCTGTTGTCGAAGGGGTTTGGAAAAACTTTCAGCGGTGTCTTTTCCGGTTCAGGCTCTTCTCCCGGGTAAAGTATCGAATTTTCAACCATAATAACCTGTATTCCCAATGATACCGGCGCCGGGAATGAAGGGTGCTGGGTAAAGGGTTTCCAGCTGCCTCCGTCATGGAACCAGGCGGTATTCTGGCTTGAAAGAGAATATGGAGCTGAGTGTTCAACCGCAAACTGCGATTGCGGCTGCGTAAGTTTGTTTCTGTAGTAAATCACATAACCGGCATAGAATGAACCCGTGACAGCGACAGTTCTTCCGAAATCAACTTCCAGGTCATAATCGTTCTGTACCTCACGCAGCTTAATCATCCGGGACGCAATGACTGCTCCCGGCTGTGCCCCTCCGTTCCAAATGAAGATTTTTATTGAATCGGTCTCTGCCAGGTATGCGGTGGCGGCTACCCTCAGATGAACCCAGGCTATTTCCCCGGTGCCAGAAAAAGTGAAATACTCTGCATATCTTACCAGGCTGTCTGAGTTATGTCCGGTTGAATATCCGTATCCGGGCGGTGAGTACAAATCAGTACTGCCGTCATCAGCTGCGGGAATGTTCTGAAGCGTGTCAGACTTAGACAGGTTATAAGCATAAGGGTCACGTCCGTTTATTACCGGTGTCCCTGCAAAGACGGGGTCGAGCCATGACTTAAGATGTGTTTCAGGCACTGTTGTTATGTCGTACATCATGCTCAGCCTGGCAAAGTAGTCGTTCTGTGGGTTTGAGCAAGTCGCAGCGCCCCCGGTGAGCGTTCCACGCAACCTGCCGTTCTGGTCAAAGAGAGGCCCTCCGGATGATCCATGCTCCGTGGTGCCTGTTTCCCATTTCAATATCTGCCAGAAACCGTTTGCAGCATAACCTGTTACCGGATATGAAGTAAGTACTGGCTGGTTATCGTCAATGGATATTTTCATCACGTCACCCTCGGGATGATGCAGGGTGAATGTATTTGAAGGAGTGGTTTGCGATACGTCCCATCCTGAAAGATAAGGCCTGAAAACCAGTGAAGGAAACTGGTTGAGTTCCACCAGTGTAAAGTCAATATCGGGATTGGTGGCTCTCAGCAGGGAGCCGCTTAGCGAGTGCATATTGGAAATATCCGGACCATTGCACCTGGGACTGAGATAATTAAATACAAAGATAGTGCTGGCAGCCTGAGACGCGTTCTCAATGCAGTGCTGCGCAGTTAGCACATATCCCTTGTAATCGGCTCCGGTGTTGTTCACAAGCACTCCGGTGCACAGTTCAGCGCCAGCCACGAGAAGTCGTACCACTGAACGTGATGCTCTCAGGTAGTTCACGTTGGTGGAGCATTTTATATCAATCTCGCAATCATCCGAGCGGCCAAAATAGATATCCTTTGTGTCTGTAAGTCCGAAGAAACCGGCAAAGTCATGAGCAACCTGCTTCACGCCTATTGCCCCGCGGGGGATGGTTTTTCCGGGGAAATGGCACTCCAGTATCATCCTTTCACCGGGAACGGGTAGCAAAGGCATCATACCCGTATCACTGCCGCTGTCATTTGTATAGGCCCCCCTGAGTACCTGGCGATCATGATCATAGATGTAGATGTAAGCACCGTCGGGCAGATTGAACGGCGAAAGGATCATGTTCAGCGACAGAGCACCCTTGGATGAGACAGGCATGATCCAGACGGTCTCACCTCCCCTTGTTACCATGAAACCATCCTTTTCCGGAGTAAGGCTGACCTGTACGGGTATGGCGAACTGAAGAGGCTGGTCCTTGGGCTGGTCAAGTGAGCGCATGATCTCAACCTGTGCCGGATCGACATTTAAATCATGCCATGAAACAATATCGGGGAAGAGCGGTTGACCTGCTTCATACTCTGTCTGACCGTTCAATGAGACGGATACAAGCAAAATCAATGTTGATATTATGAATCTGCTCTTCAATCTTTTATCATTAGAGGGCTAAATTAGTCAAAATGTGCTTCAGATCAGATAACGCGTAAAATGGGTGTAAAGTCTGAACAGGCTCTTCATCAGTCACTATTCCTGCCTGAGAAAGCTAATTTCATTTTCATTGTGTACGTCCTCAGGGGCATCGGATAATACTGAACGCTTTCGGAGGATGTATTGAAAATATTATTCATTTTCAGGTCAATAGTCATCAGCGACTTGCGGATTTTCAGCACAACACCCAGGTTTGCGTCAGCAAGAAAAGCATCCGGAAGCCATTCACTGTTATCTGAGTTAGTATATCTCCTGCTTTCGTATGCAGCTGTTATACCGGCCCTGACAAATTTCCATCCGGCATTCATATTAAAATTCAGAAGGTGAAGCGGGGTATATATCAGTTGGTTTCCCTGGGATGGGTCATCGGGCAGACCAGAAGCGGCAATAACCGAACGGGTAAAGGCATAGTTTATATAAGTATTTATATTCCCCTCGTTAACAGGGAGTTCAGCGCCCACTCTTCCTTCTATTCCTGTTACATTTACACTGCTTACATTCTCTGCAGACCAAAGGCCGGTTTCTCCCGGCACCCACTGAATCAGGTCGTTTACCCTGGAAGCGTGAAGTGTGATATCGACACTGTTACGCATGCCTGACGGAGTAACGGTTAAGAATGAGTACCCTGCCTCGCCTCCTGCCGATCTCTCAGGCATGAGATCAGGGTTTCCCCCGGGAACCCAGTAAAGATCATTCAGACAGGCAAGTTTCGAGTTCCGGCTCATGCTGGCTTTAATAACATGCTTGCCGTTTCCTGAAAGCAGGTACGTGGCGCCCGCAGTAAATTCCGGAATTGTGTTGGTTCCGGTAACGACTGTCTGTCTTGCCTGCAGGATGAGCTTCAGCCTCTTGACAGGATTGTACCTGCCAGCCAGCGAGGATGAAAAAACATTTCGCTGATAGGTTGTTTCATAACTGAGTGCCCGTGCTCTCTGAAACTCGTCTCCGGCAATGAAAAGGATCTCTGCCTTATCATTGATCCGGTATCCCAGGTTAGCCTTCAGCATGTATATTTCCGACCTGTTGTCGCCCGTCATGCCAAAAGCTGCATTATTGTAAAGATTTATATCGTAGGATTCGCCTGCAGTAATTTCAGTTGTCAGTCTTCCGGGTGAGGCGGAATATCTTATTACGCTCCTGACCGATCTGTCGCGCTGGGTCTCACCGTAATCCTGTTGTTCTGTAGTCACCGGTCCCGGCAGATCGCGGTCTGTATCATTGTACCAGAAATGCGCCGTCAGTGTTGAGCCGGTGAACCGAAACGCCAGGTCGGTCATGACACCACCGGAGGCTGAGGCAGAGTTTGTTCTTCTATCCATTTCAGAGCCGTCAGATGCACTATTGTCAGCAAAAAGAAAATTGTTTTCTGCTTTACTTCCCCATATACTCAGGTTTGCAGAGACTTTTTCACTGCCTGACCGTAAAATCAGCGATGAGGCATACGCACCGTAGCTTCCTGCACTCAGGGTGAGTGAGCCTTCTGTGCCTCCCCGGAAAGACGGTTCTGACAGTAAGTCGATCTTTCCTCCTATGGATCCTGTTATATCCTGCAGGTCAGATCCGCCTGCTGTTATCAGCACCGATGAAGCAGCAAAGACAGGAATAATTGCAAGGTCGATCTGCCCCGGGCCGGGAGCAGTAACAGAGAGCCCGTTCCATGTGACCAGCGTATGATTACCTGACAAGCCGCGCATTGAGACTGATGCCAGACCATTAATACCGTAACGCTTGACAGGGATGGAACTGACTGATTTAAGCAGGGTAGCAAGATCATCTTCCTGGTAACGCATAAGTGTGACCGAGTCTATCTTTGTGACGCTGTAGGATGAGTGTCTCACCGGAGCGGGAGCAGTTACGGTGACAGCTGAAATATTCACCGTATCGTCGATAAACATATCCTGTGCTGAAGCGGGTAACGGCAGAACAGACTGCAATGCAAAAATCGCTGCCGGGATAATATACCGGCACCATACGGACGGGATGATATAGGCAATTGACCTCTTAACCATAACTTTTCTTCCCGAAAGCTCCTTCAACAGGACACGTTCTGGCAGGTCTTCTGACTCATCCCTACTAACCGGGCCTTCCCGTCATAAAATATGACAGTGGCGGGATTTCCGGCTGTAATGATCCGCCAAAAGGGCGGAACAGGCTTCACAGCAGCGGGTACTGTCCCTGATTTTCACAGGGTTCCCTTTTCACTGCCGGTAAAAAAACCGGCAGCACCAGAATGAAACAAATGTAATAATAATTGAATTAGCGGTCTATGATAATTATCAACAGAAACACGGCTGAATGTTCATTTCATAATGAACCTGAGCTTCCCTCCAGCCATTATCTCGCTATAGGTGATATAGTTACGGTCAAGCTTATGTCCGTTAAGGACTACCTCGCTGACATTGACATTTTCAGCGGAATTATTTTCAGCGACGATGGTGAAGGTCTTTCCCATGCCTGTCCTGATCGCTGCTCTGTCAAGGGCAGGACTGCCTAGGATGAATTTACCGTCGGCAGGGTTAACCGGATAGAAACCCATGGCTGAGAAGACATACCATGCCGACATCTGCCCGCAGTCCTCATTTCCACAAAGACCATCGGTTTCAGAGGTGTACATCTCCTTCATGATCCTTCTTACCATGGTCTCTGTCTTTGCAGGAGCTCCGGCCATCGAGAAGAGATATGAAATATGGTGAGAAGGCTCGTTGCCATGTGCATACTGTCCGATAAGACCGCTGATATCCATGGAGGCGTTTTCACCCTTTACTGCCTCTGTCACGCTGAAAAGTGAATCCAGCCTCCGCACAAACTGCTCCCTGCCGCCGAACAGCGAGATCAGCCCTTCAACATCATGAGGAACAAGCCATGTATATTGCCAGCTGTTTCCTTCAGTGAAATCTGAATTGGTGTGATGCGAATAGAGCGGGTCGAAATCCGGACGCCAGCTGCCATCGCTCATTCTTCCGCGGACAAAGAAAAGCGAGGTATCAAAAACATTCCGGTAGTTCCCCGATCTTTTGAGGAAGGCAGCAGCCAGATCACTGTTACCCAGGTCTCCGGCCATCTGCGATATGCACCAGTCGTCAACGGCATATTCAAGTGTTTTTGCCACTGATTCATTTTCAAGTTCAGAAGGTATATAACCGAATTTGCGGTAATGACTGAGACCCCTGAAGTCAAGGCCGGCGGAGTGGACTGATGCATCCAGGGCTTTATTATAATCAAACCCTTTAATCTTTTTATGTATGGCATCAGCTATTACCGGTACGGCATGATATCCGATCATGCAATTGGTCTCATTGCCTGCGAGCGACCATACAGGCAGCTTACCCTGCTGATCCTTAATGATGAGCATGGTGTTGATAAAATCAGGAACCAATTCCGGTACAGTGATGGTGAACAGCGGATGGGCTGCACGGTAGGTGTCCCACAGAGAGAAGACAGTATAATTTGTAAAATTTGTAGCTGTGTGTATCTTTTTATCTGTGCCGCGATACCTGTTGTCAGCATCTGAGTACAGATTTGGTGCGATCATGGAATGATAAAGAGCGGTGTAAAAAACTCTAAGCGTGGTTGTATCATCAGAGCCAGCCTGGATGACGCTGAGCTTTTCCTGCCATGATTGTGCTGCTGCCACAGCAACTGAGTCGAAATTCCACCCCGGCATCTCTTTCACGAGGTTACCTGCTGCACCGGCTTCATCAACGGCAGAGATGCCTGTCTTAACAATCAGCTCATCGCCTTTCCTGAGATCAAATCCCAGAACACAGGCAATGTTACCGCCTTCAACCGACCCGCCTTCAGCCTGCCTGCCTGATTTTATCAAAATGACCCTGGTTGGTTTGGAAGAGAAAAACGATGAGAAGTACATGTATTGCTTTTCAGCCCATCCTGATGAAATGCGTCTTCCGGAGAGGGAGCTGCCATCCCATTCAAGCCTGCAATCAACAGGCGTGTCCCAGTTCACGGCAAAGCCAAGATCGACAAGCACACCCATTATGCCATCAGCTGCTGCAGTATATCTCTGTATCCCGCATCGTGGTGTGGCAGTCAGCTCCACATCAACTCCGTTGGCGAGCGCAACAGCGTAGTACCCTGGCCGTGCCTGCTCTGCTTCATGTGAGAAATAGCTCCGGTTTATTTTTGCCAGTGAAGCGGTGCTGTCAGGTAAAGCAAGACTGAATTCATTCATTGAGGGAAGGAATAGTATATCGCAAAGATCACCAATGCCTGTCCCGCTAAGATGAGTGTGACTGAAGCCTGCAATAACAGAATCAGAATAGTTGTAGCCCGAGCACCAGTCCCATCCTGACGTTCCGTTATCAGGACTGATCTGCACCATACCGAATGGTGTTGCAGCTCCCGGAAAGACATGACCGTGGGGGGCTGTTCCGATAAAGGGATCAACAAATTGTGTCACGTCTCTTTCAGCAGTTGTGCTGCATGAGACCGTTATCACTGCAAACAGAACGGCGACGATGCCAGTATTCCTCATTATAAATTGTTATCTGATATTCTTCAGTATCTGCTCCCCTGTGCCAATCCTGTACCCCTCCGATTTGAAAACAATGTTTCCGTTACTGTCACAGCATACCACAACCGGAAACGGATGATCAGAGGTAATGCCTTCAAGAGATGACAGCATGAATTCCAGATCATTGTCAGTGGAAAAAATACTGTTTTGCGGTAGTCCTTTCATCTCATCTGGCTTAAAGGATTCAGAGGTGGTGGCAGGGTTATACATGAAAATGAAATTTCCGCCCCACTCATCAAACTCTTTTTTCAGCTGTGGAAGATCATTCAGAATATGGCGGGTAGGTTCCTTGCCGGGGTCTATCCATATTATAACTATTCCCTTGCCTGCAAGTGATTTAAGAGTTGGATTCTCACCCGAATTAGAATTAATGGTCTTTTCAAGGTCAATTTTCCCTTCCGCGAGGATTTTATCTTCCCTGTGACGGAGTTTAACCTCCACTCTGGCATCTTCGCCCGCGGCAAGGTCAAAGAAGGAAACTGAGGCAAGCACGTTGCCGTTTTCATCCCTGTTGCCGGTGGTGAGCATGTATCTTCCCGGCGCAAGTGGCAGCCTTCCGGGCAGATCATTGATATTTACCTCATATCCGTAATCAAGGGTTTTGTACCGGCCATTTTCAAGCACAGCGAGTGTGAAGTGGATATGATATTGAGGGACAGGGTACTTCTCGCCGGAGAAAAATGTCACATAGCCTTTCTCTCCTGCTGGCCTGATATCATCGGAGAAAAAGACATCGTGCCACTGACCTGCCATATGGTACTGGGGTCTTGCCGTACCCGGTGCCAGTCGTGCCGCATGACCTGAGGTCCGGCAGAGAGCTACAAAAAAGATATCGCGTGAATGCCTGTCGGCACAGCGGAGATTCATTACACCTGCGGGGATCACCGGGGTACCGTAGTAATTATCTGTTTCATTCACAGTGATGGCAGTATCAATCCATGCGGCAATTTCTTCCGGTCCGGCCGCAAAGCTGGCGGACAGCTCTTCCGGCATCTTTTTCAAGGCGCTCCTGAAGGGAGTAAGTATTTCATTGTCAACCCTCGGCGAAAGAATATACATATCAAAAAACTGCTCATCCATCATTACTGGTTTCTCAGGCGCACAGGTCAGATGGTCATTGAGCACGTTTTCGGGAGTATCACGGAGGTCTTTCTCCGATACATTTTCAAGCAGCCTGATTGCCAGGTCAGCTTTGTCGCCTGCGCCCGATATGAATGATGCGATGGCACGGTAATTACCCATTGATGTTCCCAGCACTTTTTTGATCCGTTCTTCCGCTATCCCTGTTGCAGAGGAGAGATCACCAGCAGACACATCGCTCATCCATGAACTGATGTATAATTGCCTTATACTGTCCTCCCTGCTGAGCAGGAGGTTGTTCTTCATCACAAGTTGTTCATCGATAGCGGGAAAGGGTGCCGGCACCGATGGTGCAAACAGGTCGGCATTAATGGTGGTATAAGAATGAACGGTTGATATGGTGACCCTTACGGTTGTATCGTGCGGAGCGACAAGGGAAAACCCGTATCGTGATCCGTCATCGGACCATATCAGCAGTGAGCCAAGGCCGGTAGTGAAACGACTTATGCCGTTATTGTCGCTTTTAAGTGAAGTGAGCGGAAAGAATTCGGCATAATTGTACAACAGGTACCTGACATAAGCGCCTGGAACGGGTACTCCTGCCGTATCGACAACAGTCACCCGGAGATTTTTGGTTACGCTGTATCTGGTCAGGGTATTTATTTCGGAAAAAAGCTTATCACTTTTTACCAGGGGTTCATCGCCAGTGTATCTGCCGAAAACTTTTGTATGGACCAGCATCGCCCGTCTTGCGGGCTCGGTGAACCAACCCCTGTCGGTCACCGGCTCAGGCTCGCAGGCGCCCATATAGTGCCATTGGCCATCTATCCATACCTCCACCCATGCATGGTTGTCATCACTGTGTGCCCAGCGGGGCGTATAGACCTGTCTTGCAGGCAGGCCTGCCGTCCGCAGTGCAGCAACAGTGAAGGTCAATTCCTCACCGCAGCGTCCCCTGGCTGAAAGAATTGTTGCCTGGGGCGATGAGGTGCGGATGTCAGATGGCTGGTATGCGACTTTCTCATGACACCAGTGGTTTATCTCGAGCGCGGCCTCCTCAGCATCAAGGCCTTCAATACGATTTTTCAGCTCGTCATAACAGGATAATCTGAAATTGTCAGGGTTCTCATTGTTTACCCTGTAAGGCAGAACAAAGTGAAGGAACAGATCTGCAGGCACAGCAGATCCCCATGGCATTTCTGATCTTGTCTTCAGCGCAGCATCAACGTTAGCCAACAGGTAACCTGGCTCACAGACGGCAATGTCACTCAGTGGCATGTAAGCAAGGAGGAACTGTACGGCTTCCCGGCGCGTGACATCCTTTAATGTATCTGCAATGGCAAAGAGGTCAGGCCTGGCCGGCGAATAAACTTCCGCACGGGCCCGGTAATCATTGCTGATATCATTTCTGAACGATTTGTCAACAATAAGATGGCTGTTGCTGCAGGAGAGCAACACTGCCATCAGCGTTACCGCCGGCAGCCTGTAAATCCTTGTCATTCAAAATTATTTTAAGTAAGAGCCGCAACTGCTCCTGACAACAAGTTCAGGAACCATGTTTACCTGGCGCTTATACTTGCTTTTGCCCTGGTTTTTCACTTCAGACCAGACGATGTTGGCCACCTTGAGCGACATGGCTGACAGAGGTCTGCGCAGTCGGGTCACCGGGGTGGTCAGCAGGTCGAATCCGATACCGTCTTCCATCGACACCAGGGCCACATCCTGCGGGATGCGGATGTTTTTTTCCTGCAGCGACAGATAGAGTGGGAAGACCAGCGGTGAGTTTATTACGATGATGGCGTCACTGCGGTGAGGCGGTCGCAGGAAGTTCTCGATCTGAGTAAAATCGAACTTCTCCCCGGCCTTGGGAAGACTACCGACGGCAAAATGGACAGAATCGAATCCTTTGGATTTCTTTGTAGCCGCTTTAAGTTCCTCAAGCATTTCCTTATCATAGGAGGCGGTGTCTTCGCCCGAAATAATAAGGAGATTCCTGAGGCCGAGGGACATAAGATGCCCGGTCATAAGGCTTGCTCCGGCTGCCCTGTCGGTACATACAGTGTTAAGCCTCATCCTCTTAACGCTTTTTTCAAGAAGTACCAGCGGATAAGAATCCCTGTTCAGTGCCCTGACCACAGTGTCATCAGCTGCGCTGCCCATCAGGATCATCCCGCTGAAGAATTTCTTCAGCGATGTTGTCAGCCGGTTAAAACGCATATCGTCCGGATCGCGTGTAAAAACAGAGAATCCAAGGCCGATGCTTGCGAAGGCTTTCTGAAGAAAAGGAGCAATCTCATAAATAAAAGGGTCATTCATCGATGGCACAACCATGCCTATGATACCAGGCTTCTCTTCTGCCGGGGCAGTCTCCCCCTTTTCGCTTACAGCATTGAAATAGCCCATCTGCCTTGCAACAGCAAGGACCCTCTCCTGCGTTTCTTTCTTGATTCCATGCTGATCGGCTTTATTATTCAGCACCAGTGATACTAACGTTCCCGAAAGACCTAGTCTTGCGGCAATGTCTTTGTTTTTTACTTTCTTCCCCATATTTAAAAATTTAAGAAGCTAATTTAGAGATAAAAAATTTAGAACGAAGACATGTTTAGATAATTTATGTTAAAAAAAAAGTGCCTTTCAGCACTTTCCCGATTATCTCTTCAAGCTTTTGTAACCGCCCTGTTTAGCCGCTGCATCAAGCCTTTGCTGCCACTTTGATTTTTTTACGGGTTTTTTCTTGTTCTCTTCAATTTTCTTTAGCAAATCCTTTTCGTTGACAAATCGTTGCGATACCTGGGTCTGAATAATTGAGATCACGTTGGCGAGAAAATAGTAATATGTCAGGCCAGCCGAGAAATTATTGAGGATCAGCATAAACATAATCGGCATCATGTACATCATCGTCTTCATGCCGGGCATCTGTTCCTGTCCGCCGGTGGGGCTGCTTATCTTTGTGGTAATGATCGTCGAAGCGGTCATAAGCAGTGTAAAGAGACTGACATGGTCTCCGTACATCGGAATTGTGAAGGGAAGATTGAATATGGAATCATAGGTTGAGAGGTCATGGGCCCAGAGGAACGACTGTTGCCTGAGCTCAATGGATGCCGGGAAGAAGCGGAACATGGCGAAGAGAATAGGCATCTGCAGCAACATAGGCAGGCACCCTCCCATCGGGCTGACACCGGCCTTCTTATATAGCTCCATCGTCGCCTGCTGCTTCTTCATCGCATCATCCTTGCTGGGAAACTTTTTGGAAAGCTCGTCAACCATGGGTTTCATCACCTTCATTTTCGCCTGTGAAAGGAACGATTTATGCGTCAGTGGAAAGAGTACCACCTTGATGATAAGCGTGAGGATAAGAATGATGATACCATAGTTTACTATGAAATTATCAAGCAGGTTGAATATTGGAATAATGACATACTGATTGATCCATCTGATGATATTTTTCCCCAGGAAGACAAGTTCTTCCAGTTCAAGGTTATACTTCTTCAGAGTGGTGAATTTGTTAGGCCCGAAGTACATCTTCATCTTTACCAGGGATGTCTCCCCGCTCGCATAGGGTACGCCAATTTCGGATTCGAAAAATCTCAGGAACTTTGAGGTGGGGTCCGCATTCCTGGAAGAAACAAATGCGTTCAGGAAATAATCATTCGCAATCAGCACCGTTGAGAAGAACTGGTCCTTGTATGCTATCCAGTCAGTCTTCATCAGGTTGGCAGTCACAATCTCCTTCTTCTGTTTCTGGTTCCCTCCTGTAAGGCCTTCAACGTTCTCCTGGTAAACCTTGTATTTAAGTCCTGTATAAGTATCCTCATTAAGCTTTCCTTTTTCCTGTTGCGGGATGTACATCTTCCAGTCAAGGGCAAGCGATGTGATATTGGCCGGGATCACTGAACCCATTCCTGTAAATCTTGTTTCAAAATCAACCATATATTGACCAGGCTGAACGGTGTATACATATTCTATGAAGGCACCGTTCTCTGCCTGGAGCCTCATTGTCAGGCTTGAGGACTGATCAGTCACCACAACGGGGCCGGTATAGCTTTCAGGTTTGAAATAGAGATCGTTTGTACTGATCAGCTTATTATCAACAGTGAAGAATTTGTAACCGAACACTGTCGAGTCACCTTTGAAAAGGATGACAGGCAGCGAATCATATGTCATGTAATCTTTCAGAAGGACTGACCAGGCCCTCCCTCCTTTGGACGATACAGTAAGAGTGATCAGGTCATTTTCAATGGTGTAAAACTCATTCTCACCTTTTGCGCTGGATGAAAAAACACCAAATGCAGTGCTGTCATGTGTTGCAGTTGCCTGTACCTGAGCCCTGCCGGCAGTAGTATCTGCGGTTGTCTGTGTTATTTCCGGCTGCTGAGCCTGTGTATTCAGCCCCAGTTTGTTGTTAAGCTCGATAACCCTGTTTACGGTATTCTGATCTTTGGGTCTTAAGCTGAGAGCCCTTATATATGATTCCCTTGCCTGATCGTAACTGCCTGCTGAATAAAGAGAATCTGCATACTCAGTCTCGGCTTCGAAAACCTTTTTGTTCTTCTGACTGTTGTACAGGCTGAATCCCAGGAAGATTAAGAAAATGAGAGCAATTCCTGTTATTGTATTTTTATCCATATATGGTTTCCATTATTAGAATGAGGCTTTATTTTTGTTGATGCATGCCTTCACAAATCCCACAAACAGCGGGTGCGGTTTGAGGACAGTACTGCTGTACTCCGGATGGAACTGCACTCCCACAAACCAGGTGTGTGATGGTATCTCAACTATTTCGACAAGTCCTGACTGAGGATTGGTACCGCATGCTAACATCCCTGCATTCCTTAAATCAGTGAGGTATTTGTTATTGAGTTCATACCTGTGGCGATGACGCTCACTGACTTCCTCTTTTTTATAGCATCTCCAGGCTTCTGAGCCATGCAATAACTCGCATTTGTAGCTGCCAAGCCTCATGGTACCGCCCTTTTCCGTCACGCTCTTCTGTTCTTGCATCAGGTCAATCACAGGGTACCTGGTCTTTGGATTTATTTCTGTAGAATGCGCTCCCTCAAGCCCAAGAACATTACGGGCAAACTCGATCACTGCACACTGCATGCCAAGGCATATCCCAAAAAACGGGATATCATTAGTGCGTGCATAATTGGCAGCAAGTATCTTGCCTTCAATACCTCTTGAGCCAAATCCCGGAGCTACAACGATACCGTCGTAGACACTCAGAAGTTCCCTGTAGTTGGTTTCAGTTATATCTTCTGACTGAATATATATCAGATCGACATGAGCTTCATTGGCGACGCCTGCATGAATGAAAGATTCGGAAATTGATTTATACGCATCAGCCAGCTCGACATATTTTCCGACGAGAGCTATTTTTACCCTGTGAACAGGGTTATGAAGCTTATGCAGGAACATTTTCCATTCATCAAGGGCAGGTTCATTTCCCGGTGGCAGTCCAAGCTTGCGAAGGACGGTGGTGTCAAGCATCTCCTTCTGCATCCTGACTGGTACTTCGTAAATTGTTGATACGTCTATTGATTCTACCACGGCGCTGGCTTCGACGTTGCAGAAGAGCGCAACTTTTTTCCTCACGTCTTCGGTGAGGCTCTTTTCTGTCCTGAGCACCAGCACGTCAGGTTGTATGCCCTCTTCAAGCAGCATCTTTACAGAATGCTGGGTAGGTTTTGTCTTCAGCTCACCCGATGCATGAAGGAACGGAACCAGGGTAAGATGCACCACTATACAGTTCTGCGGTCCGAGTTCCCAGCGCAGCTGCCTTACTGCTTCAATATAAGGCAGTGATTCAATATCACCAACAGTCCCGCCAATCTCAGTGATCACAATATCAAATTTACCTTCCGATCCGAGGATCCTGATCCTGCGCTTGATCTCATCGGTGATATGAGGGATAACCTGTACGGTTTTTCCGAGGTAATCACCCTTGCGTTCTTTATTTATGACCGACTGGTATATCCTTCCGGTTGTGATGTTATTAGCCTGTGAGGTAGGCACGTTCAGGAACCGTTCATAATGACCCAGGTCCAGATCAGTTTCCGCGCCATCGTTTGTCACGTAACATTCACCGTGCTCATAAGGGTTAAGCGTACCCGGATCTATATTAATGTAAGGGTCCAGTTTCTGAATAGTAACAGAATATCCCCTCGCCTGGAGCAGGGTGGCAAGTGATGAGGAAATAATTCCTTTTCCCAGCGACGAGGTAACCCCCCCTGTCACAAAAATATACTTTACTTCAGCCACTGTAATTTATTTATTGCCGGAGCCGTCCAACCTATTCCTCGGACATTGAGCTGTCTATCAGCTTTACTTTTTCTTCAAGGAGCTTAATGTTCTTCCTGGCGTCGGCGATTTTCTCCTGCACCTCCAGGATCATTTTATCCGCATTGGTTGATTTGGCGAAGAACCCGATATTGTTTTCCCAGAGGACTATGTCGCTTTCCAGCTGTTTGATCTTGCTGTAGAATTTCTCTCGTTCATTCTGGACCTTGCGTGCAGCACGGGGGTTCGACCTGGCACTGTCAACCTTGCTCCTGAACCTGAGAATGTTCTTGTCCTTATCGTCAAGCTTGAGCTTGTCGAACTGCTTGTTCAGGGCATCTTTGTACTTGCGGGCTATCTCTTCCTTTTTGTTGAACGGAACATATCCGATCTCGGTCCAGCGTTTCTGTATGTCCTTGAGTTGTTCAAAGCCGGCCCTGACATCTTCACCCGGGTCAACGGCCTCAAGCTCAGCCAGCAATGCCAGCTTGGCGTTAAGGTTATCTTCGTATGAGTTATCCCTGCCGGCAAAAAATTCCGACTTGTGGGTAAAGAATGTATCGCATGCCTTGCGAAAGCGCTTCCAAATCTTTTCGGAATATTTTTTTGGAACAGGGCCTATATCCTTCCACTCTTTCTGCAGTTTGATAAGCAACTCGGAAGTCTCTTTCCAGTCAGTGTTCTCCTGCAGGGCTTCGGCTTTCATACATAGCTCGGTCTTCAGCTGGAGGTTCTTAACCTGAACTTCCTTGCTCTCCGCAAAGAACGCGCGCTTCTTTTCAAAGAACTTATCGCAGGCAGCCCTGAACCTGAGGTATATCTTGTTATTATATTTCTTCGGAGCGAAACCGAGTGTTCTCCAGAGTTTCTGACACTCAATGATTGCATCTGATTTCTCCCTGAAATCAGCAAATGTCAATATCTCGCCGTTTGCTATCTCCTCAGCTTTCTCGCACAAGGCATTTTTAGCATCAAGGTTCTTCTTCTGCTCGTCTTTCTGCTTCTCAAAGAATTCGTGATGTCTCTTATTAACCTGGGATGTTGCTTCCCGGAAACGTTCCCAGATATCATTCTTGCCTTCGTGGGTTACGGGACCGATCTCACGCCACTGGTTGTGATAGTCCTGCAAAAGCTTAAAAGCATTGACGGCGTTGGGTTCGAGAAGCAGCTCCTCGGCCTTTTCGCAAAGCGCGATCTTCGCCTCCATGTTCTTTTTCAGGTCGAGATCCCTGAGTTCACGGTTAATCTTGATATAATCATAGAACATTTCCACACTGTGGTGGTAGTTTTCCCAAAGGTCCTTCAGGTTTGCCTGGGGTACTATGCCAGTGGAATGCCATTCATTCTGGAGGTTCCTGAATTCCTGGAAGGTCTTGTTGATAGCCTCTTCCCTGTTGACGAGATCCTTTATCTTCTCTATTATCTCGATTTTCCTGTGAAGGTTTTCCAGCTTCTCGCTCTCCTGGATCCTGTTATAATCGCTCTTCCTGCTACGGTAGGTTTCAAGTATCACCTTGATCCTGTTTTCAAGCTCATCCGGCTCAGGCTTGTAATCTTCAATATTACCACCCTCTTTTGCAAAATTGAGTCTTTTTTCATTAAACTCAACCTTGGTCTTCTTATAAAAGAACTCCTTTATACGGCTGACATCTTCAACTATCTCGGCTGGAGGCCTGTTCTCAACAATAAGCGCAAGCGTCGCAACGAGTTCTTTTCTTGAGAGGCCGCTATAGTCTACAGGGGGCAGGGTAATGTCGTCATAGTTTATCGTCTCACCTGCCGGCTCTTCAGTTACCGGCTCTTCAGTTACCGGCTCTTCATTTACCGGCTCTTCAGTTACCGGCTCAACATTTTCAGGCAAAACAGGCTCATTTTCAACTTCGGTTTCCCCGACAGGTTGCGCCTGTGTTGTCGTTTCAGTAATTTCGTCTCCCGTAGATTCAGATGCTTTTTTGTCAGCATCGAATTGTTCATCATGAACAGAGTTTACCGGATTTTTGGTAGTCATCTTTAATCCTGTTAGATCAGTGCAGTTTACAATGGAGGGCAAAGCCTTACTCCCCATTTTTCAAAGCACGAAAATAATGGATTATTGGTAAAACTCAAACCAATACCTCATTTAAATGAGATAGTGCTCTTACTAAATGATCAAATGAATTAACTTTGTTACCTCCGCTTCAGTCAAATAAACCATGGAAAAGAAAGATATTTTAATTCTGGTACTTGTTGTGGGTACCCTTGCGCTTAACCTCTATCTCCGCAAAGCGAGGAAGAAAAAAGCTGCAGGCCAGGCCGGTGCAGCGAAGATTGAAAAAAAAGGTGGCCTTTCAGGGTCTCCTGATGATTATGAACCTTATTCAAGGAGATAGCAGGATACGGCTCACTGTCCAAGTTCCAGCTGATCTCTGATAAGCCTGTAATAGGCGCCTTTTTTCTGCACGAGCTCATAGTGTGTACCGGACTCCTGTACTTTGCCTTTACCAAGGACCACAATCATATCGGCATTGCGAACGGTACTGAGGCGGTGTGCCACAATGACCACAGTTCTGCCCTCATAAAAGCCGGCCAGGTTTTCCACTATCTTTCTTTCATTGGAAGCATCCAGTGCTCCTGTTGCTTCATCAAGGAGCAACAGTAAAGGTTGCTTGTAGATGACGCGTGCAATGAGTATTCTCTGTTTCTGTCCCTGGCTGAGACCGTGTCCACCCTGGCCGATCCGTGTATGTATCCCGACCGGCAGGGTGCCGATAAGCGGCTGCAAATTGGCGATGCTGATGGCGCGCATGACACTTTCCATATCAGGGTTGTCAACACCAGGGGCGATATTTGCCAGGATCGTGTCAGGGAAGATGTACCCTTCCTGCATCACAACACCCGTTGACCTCCTCAGAGAGGAAATGCTTATCTCCTCAAGCTTATTTCCGTCTAACATAATGGTGCCCTTTTCCGGCCGGTAAAAGCCCATCAGAAGCTTAAGAAAAGTTGTTTTACCAGATCCGCTCTCTCCTACGATGGCAGTAATCCTGCCGGCAGGTATCTGCAGGCTGAGATCCTCTATTACCCAATCTGAGCCCGGGCCCTCATACCTGAACCAGAGGCTGTCAACGCTGATCTCCATCTTGTCAGGGACCTTTATTTTATCTGTATCCGCATCATCCTCTTCCGGGTCCATGGCATGTACCTCGGCAAGGCGTTCAAGGCTTATCCGGGCATCCTGTGTTGAACGCATGAAATTAATGATCTGCGATACAGGTCCGTTCAGTTGTCCTGTGATGAACTGAACGGCAAGCATCATTCCGAGTGTCATGGTGCCATTTACCACCGAGGTGGCGGATATAATCGTTATTATGATATTGGCTGATTCATGTATGAGTGTCCCTCCTGCCGTCTGGAACTGAAGTATCTTAAGGCCTTTAACCCTGGTGCGGAAAATATCCCTCTGCTGTGCCTCCCATTCTCTTCTGTTGGTCGCTTCGTTGCCCGCCAGTTTGATTTCCTGCATTCCGTTAACGATGTTTATCATCCTGTTCCCTGATTCAGCCATCTGCCTGAACCTTAAATTATCAAGCCTTTCACGCGAGGACATGAAAAGAGTCACATAAAGCATATATAGTATCGTACCTCCGATAAAAACGAGTAGTACCGGGATACTGTAAAGTCCGAGAACAACACCAAAGACCAGAAAATTAAAGAAGGAGAAGAGGATGACAAGGCTTGATGAGGTGAGATAGCTCTCAATCCTGCTGTTGTCGTCAATCCTCTGCAGGATATCTCCGTTCAGCTTTGAATCAAAATAGGCAATCGGCAGTTTCATAAGCCTGGCAAGGAAATCGGACACTATTGTTATGTTCAGCCGTGTGCCCACATGAAGCAGGAGCCATCCGCGGATGAATTCCACCGCCATCCGGCCCGCAATCAGCGCCAGCTGGCCGGCAAGGATCAGGTAAATGAGGCTCAGATCACTGTTTTTAATACCCCTGTCAATTATCGCCTGGGTCAGGAAGGGAAAGGCCAGCTGTATGGCACTGCCTGCTATCAGTCCGGCTAAAAGCAGGATGATCTGGCGGCGGTATGGCCTTAAATAAGGAAGCAGAAAAGCAAACCCTCCTCCGGGGGGCGGATCATCAGGTATTTCTGCAAACTGAGGGCCGGGCTCAAGAAAGAGTGCCATGCCGGTATTCTTCTCATTATTGCTGCCGGCAGACCACCCTTTAAGAAATTCACCCGTGGTCATCCGCAGTCTTCCCAGTGCCGGATCACTCACCCAGACCCTTTTGCCGGAAATCTTATTAACTACAATGAAGTGGTTCTGCTCCCAGTGGACAATGCATGGCAACGGAGCTTTTGCGGAAAGTTCTGCGAAAGGTATCTTCACCCCAACTACCTTGAATCCCATACTCTCGGCAGCGGTTTTCATCCCAAGGAAGGAAACGCCTTCCCTTGTAATATAAGCACGTTTTCGTATTGTCTCAAGCGAGATACGCTTTCCGTGCCACCGGGCTACCATACTGATGCAGGCCGGACCACAGTCCATCGCATCATATTGTCTGACAAAGGGATAATTCATACCACTGAGCCTATCGCATTAACAGTGATGTAAATATATCCATTATTTGGTGACCTCTTCCGGCCGGCTGCAACAAAAGTACCGGGGAACCGTATTAGTATTTTCGGCCACGGAAACGTTATATTTGCCAATTAAACCGGATGTTTGGGCCTATTTAAGAAGTATTCGGACAGTGACATCATTGATGGCATCAGGCGACAGGACAGCAAGATTCTGACCTACCTCTATGATGCATACTATGAGGTTATCCGTGACCATCTGAAAAAGAACAGCGGATCAGATGACGATGTATACGATGTCTTGCAGGAATCGGTGGTTATACTCTATAAGCAGGTTACAGGCGACGGGTTTAAACTTACATCCGATCTCAAGGGCTACTTTTTCGGCATTGCCAGGAACATATGGAACACTCAGCTCCGGTACCGGTCGCGTATCACCTCACTTGAGATTGAACCGGCCAACCCGGATGAAGCAGAAGATTTAATAAAAGCAACCCTTGAGAGGATAGTAACAAGGTCATTTGCGCTCCTGAAAGAGGATTGTCAGATGGTTCTCACACTCTTCAGCGAGGGTTACAGCTATGAAGAGATAGCTCGTAAAATGGGTATGAAAAATGAGGCATACGCCCGAAGAAAGAAATATCTGTGCAAGGAAGCCCTGATGGAGATCATCAAGACAGATCCGGAATATCATGACCTTGGACCTCTGTAGACAGTTGCCACTAGTATGGCCGACGCCAGCAGAAACAGCAAAAGTGCGGAGTAGAGTTTCAGTCTGTTGAACCACAGAGGGGTATCATCACCGTAAATGACAAGCGTTGACCAGTAATAAGGATGTGAGCGCTCCTGGTCAGCTGTCCTGAGAAATTTAAGACGTGCGTTACGCAGAGCCGAGCTTTTTGTCTGGCCGCTTCTCATATTCCTGTAGAACGATTTAATAACCGCAGATGAAGAAAAGTCTTCCACTGCCCACATCGACATAACCACTGAGCGACTGCCGGCAAAGAGAAAGCCCCGTGCCAGGCTTAATATACCCTCTCCTGTCGCCAGTTTCCCGGTACCTGTATTGCATGAGCTGAGTACCACCATCATTGCATTGACGGGCACATTATAAACTTCATAGGTGTTGAGCATGCCATCTTCCCGGCTGCTGGCCGGGGCGGAAAAGATCATCTTGGAAAACGCCGGATGATCATCGTCGACCAGCGTATGCATTGCCAGGTGAATTATTTTAAAATTGCGTGCCTCGGTCTTATACGCTTCTTCGGTGGCGTTTTCGGCAATAAAGGCTTTGCCC
This sequence comes from uncultured Bacteroidales bacterium, assembly GCA_963825165.1. Taxonomy (GTDB): domain Bacteria; phylum Bacteroidota; class Bacteroidia; order Bacteroidales; family VadinHA17; genus SR-FBR-E99. The sequence goes on from CAWGRY010000003.1 coordinate 289,623, forward strand.
CCGCACTGATCTACAGCATTCTCTGCTTCCACAACCGCGTAGGGAAGGCTGCGGATCTCACCCCTCAGATTTGGAAATACCGTGAAGAGGGAATCGCTAATCTCCATACCCGCATAGGTCGGAGCAAAAGCAATAAGCGGATTGCTCAGGCTGCGGCTGCGCTTCTGCATCTCTGAGGACAGGGTCACGCTGTAGATATATGAGAAACGATACTTTTTAAGAGCAAACGGAGCTTCACGGTACAGCAGCTCCGGACTACGGAACTCCTCCGTTATCAGGGTCTCGAAAGGAATATAGGAAAGGATATTGTCAGGCGAGATAATTATCTTATCACCTTTCAGATATGGCACGGCCGGCTCAAGAAGGATCCTGTACAACTCGAAGGCCAGATCCATAAATCCGTTGAATGGCTGCCTGACATTGCTTGTGGCAGGTGTGACTGAGAGCATTCTCCGGAACCGGCTCAGGGTTTCGTAGAAGGTTGAATCTATATCACGGGTAATGATCTCCGTGTGTCGCCTGTTGGTGACAATAATATAAAGTTTTTCTTCAGTCATGACATAACTCAGGAGGTTGGCTTTCTTACTGATAACCTCAGTGACGTTGTCAAGTGATGTCACATTGCTTTTAAATTTTAAATTGTAATATGAGGGGAAATTCTTTTCAAAGATCCGGATCAGCGAGTCACGCGATCTGAGTAATCCGAATGTAACGCTCTCCCAGGTAGCAATTTTCTGAGAGTCAGGTACAGCCATATTTTTTTCATTGACAATTAATTCTTTGTAAAGGCCAATCCTTTTCCTGATGTCATTGTCCTGACTCACCAGGTCTTCCGGCAGGGAGAATTTTGCGGCATTAAGCTCCCTCATTGATGCGAGGAAACCTGCTACCTTGCTCCGTTCGGAGAACTCAAAAGCCCCTTCAAGGAAGGCCTTGTCACGATTCATTCTGTAAAGCTGAACATAATTGTCAATAATGCCTGTATAAAACTCCCTGGAATAGGCGCTCAGGCTGGTGCGGCTTTCCTCCTCGCTCATCTCCAGTCTCTGCCGGTCAAATAATGACACAATGATCCTTCCCGTCTCAACTGCCTCAATAACCAGATCCATATTTCCCGATTCCTCTGCCAGGGCATTTAATGCTTTGTATTTCAGCGTGAGTATCTGGAGATCATCTGAGGAATAGGACCCGCCCGCTGATGCCTGATCCGGACCGGCTGATACTTTTAAGCTTGCGTGGATTACGGTGTCCGCCATCTCAAGCGCTTCCCGGTACCGGCCAACATCGAACAGGGTCCCTGCATAATCAGTCAGCACGTACTTTTTCATGGAGATATCCCAGGGATGGCTTTCAATGTAAGGGAGGCAGCTCTTGTACATTTCGACAGCTTTATGCCCTTCCCCTGACGTATTATGGGCAAAGTCAGCCCTTGATGCCAGCATCATACAATATTCGCGGCTGTCGGGACCGAACACTCTCCTGACACTTCGGAGTCCGTCCTCCAGCACCCTTTCACCTTCATCTGTCCTGCCTTTCTCTGCAAGAAAAGCTGCATAATTTATATAAACAAGGTACTTTTCCCTGATATCTGCATCACCTGAGAGAGAGAGCCCTCTCTTAAAATATTCCTCGGCTTCCTTCGACTGGTCAAGACGTCTGTACAGCTGTGACATGGTATTAATTACCAGCTGTTTTGATCCGCTGTTTCCCGTCCCGTACCTGTCATAAAGCTTGAGCGCTTCGCTGCAGTAGACAAGTGATTTGGTCAGCTCTGAGTTACGGTAAAGACTGAGTCCTATGACCTGGTAAAGGTCAGCCGTCACTGCCGGAGTCACCTTGGCGGGATACAGCTTTGCAATCGCAAGTCCGGCCTCCGCAAGGGAAATGGCATTATCAGAATCATTCATCTCAAGACAAATGCTTGCCAGATTGAGATAGTTGTTAGTGAGTGTGGAGGAATCAGTTCCCATTACCAGCCTCCTGGCTTCCAGGGCCCTTAATCCTGTATCATAAGCACGCGGATAATTTCCGGTCCTGAAAAGTGTGGCAGCCAGATTGTTCAGACACATAGAATAACGCATATCGTAAACGCCGGCACTCTCCCTTAACCTCGACGAAAGGGTAAAGCTTTCAATCGCCCTGGAATACGAGTTAATACTCAGATAATAAAAACCTGTAAGGTAGTATGCATCCGAGACCAGTAAGGTGTCTGTCACGCTCTCTTCGCTGAGAATCCTGCAAATCTCTCTGACCAGGTCACCAGTCCTGCCAGTCACTTCTCCTGATTCCAGGTCTCTCATGAGACTGCCGTTGAGGATACCCATTTGAATGGCAATAGTATCACGGGTATCCTCTCCTTTCAGAAACCCGTTTTCACGGGAGAATTCTGAAGATGAAGCGGACAAACCTGAAACAGAAAACAGCAATGCCAGGCAGATTATATGACTTGGCAGACTCATCGGAGTGGTTCTTCTTACTTTCCGGATGTAAAATTAGAAAACTATTCCATACCCTCTAATGAAGTTTTCAGTCATTTTACAGTACTGATTATGAGCCATATAGAATTTTTCTAAAAAATAATTGATTTTTTTGTGTCACAAATGACCACTTTGTGACATGTACGGTATAAAGTGAATTAAAACCCTGAATAATCATTAAAATATTTAAGAGATGAATACCCTGAAAACTGAAAACTTCGCTGAGTATGTTCTTTCAAATGAGGAGCTGATAAATGTACGTGGTGGTCTTGGTGGCCCGATAATGGTAGACAAAGACCCTACCAAGCCTCCGATTATAATTGAGTTATAATTCTGCGACGACGGCCGTTTTAACGGCCTCACTATATATATCAAGGGTGATAATGCCAGTGGCATATTACCCGGGTACAAAGTGCAACAAGCCTGGATGCAGGCATAATTGCTCCGAAAGGTGCACTGTAAGGTGTTGAGATTTGTAATATTCTGTTTAACAGTTTATTATAACTGCCTGACAGTTCATGGTAGATGAAAGTGATTTAATTATACAAGATATGAAGACGATTAATGTCAACAACACAATTGAGAATTACCTCAGCGGTTCTACAGGTAAAGCTGAAGAGACATGGCTGAAAAAAGAGATCGGGAAGGATCCTGACCTTGCCAGGGAGGTTACTCTCAGACGAAGGACGGATGAGATTTTAGCTGACAGAAGTATCATTGACCTGCGTACAAAGCTGGGTATAATAGAGATGAAAAAGCGCTCCGGCGGAACATTTCGCAAGACAGCTGTCAGAGCGGCCAGTTACGCAGCGGCAACACTTCTTGCGGTGCTCCTGGGTTCGGCATTGTATGTTGCCCTCAGGCCAGGGTCGAACGACGTGCTCTTTGACAAGTATTATGCACGGTATGAAACCCCCGGTGCTGTCAGATCAGTTGTCAGTTCCGGCAATACCCTGATGGAGAATGCTATAGCCTCATACACGGCAAAAGATTATGATAAGGCGATCAGCTATCTTGAGCAGGTTTTAGTTGCAGAACAGGGCAATATGGAAACGGTATTTATGCATGGTATGGCCAACATGGAAGTGAATAACTATCCCGTAGCAAGCGGGTCATTCTCTAAGGTGATAGAGCATAATGACAACCTGTATCTTGAAGATGCTGCCTGGTATCTCGGTCTATGTTACATGATGACTGGTGAAACAGACAAAGCTGTGAAACAGTTCAGTGACATATCGAAATCAAAGAGCAGATACAGCAAAGAGGCTGCAAAACTTGCCCGCAGACTGAAATAAATCGCGAATCTTCACGGTGTTCAGATGATAAACAAACCTCAAATAATAGCAGGCGTTTCGCATGAGGTGCGGACACAGATGAACTCAATCGTTGCCTTTTCATATCTCCTGAATAATACCAGGTTCAGTGACAATGAAAAGCAGGAGTTCTCTGACCAGATTATTAAATCATGCGAGCAACTGATAGGTCTGTTTGAAAATTTCTTTGACACGGCTGTACTTGAGTCCGGCTCATCAAAAGCAAGCCTCCGGGAAACGGACGCAGGAAAGATGTTCGAGTCACTTGCCTCAGAATTCAGGGTTTTAAAGAGGAAAAAGGGCAAAGACAATGTCATTCTGATTCAGGAGGATAATCTTCCGGACAGGCTTATGCTGAGAATTGATAAGGCAAGAACAGTCAGGATAATCAGTAATCTCTTCAGAAACGCACTCGACAATACTTTTTCAGGGTTTATTAAGCTCGGGTGCACCTACGATGATGAAATGATCACATACTACATTATAGATTCTGGCCAGGGTTTTTCGAACAGCAGTCACCTGCTGCTTTCCGACAATCCTGAGATCCAATATTCCGACAGTCAGGATACCTATTCCGCTATGAATTTAATCCTGGCCAGAAATCTTATTTTAGCATTGGATGGCAAGATCAGGGTTGAGACCAACGATGCCGGAGGTACATCGGTGTTTGTTTCATTGCCAGCAAAAGAAAGTTCAGGGTTAAAAATACTTACCGGTCCTTCTTCAGAAAACAGGATTGCAATCTGATTTTTCTGAAGTTTAATACTGTCTAATAAAAGTCGACAAGGGGGGGGCGCCTGTTCCCCCTTATTTATTTGTACCCTCCGAAAGGATGGTTATCTCAGTGCGCCTGTTCAGTTTCTTGCCTGCAGGTGTTTCATTATCTGCAACGGGAGAACCCTCGCCATAACCATGAGTAAAGAGACGGTCAGGATTAACACCTCTTTTTACGAGGTACTCCTTGACGGAATCAGATCTTTTCTCCGAAAGCAATTGGTTATGCTCGTCAGTGCCGTCGGAATCAGTATGGCCTCCGATCTCGACAACAACAGTCTGATTGATTGTAAGGAATTCCAGGAGCTTTTCAAGCTCAGGCATCGATTCTTCAAGCAGGTCCCATGAATCAGTGTCGTAGAAGACATTATACATCCTCATGAATTCTCCCTTTCTGACTTTATTGAGCCCGATAGTCTTCCTGTATGGTTCAGTGGTGGTGTAACCCTCCTCAAAATCAAAGTTCTCCGAATAGATCATGTATCCGTCAGCTGTTACATTTAGTCCGTATCTGAATCCTGATGGCAGACACACAAAAAAACCGCCCTTGCTGTCTGTGGCAGAGGCAATAACCCTGCTTCTGTTGGTAAGATCTGTGAGTTCAAACCTGGCCTTAAGAGGTCTGCCGCTTGCCTTATCTGTTACCAAACCCTTCAGGTATGATACAGGCTCAGGCTGAACTGACTCAGGAAGGTCAATGAAATAAATATCTTTACCCTTCGACTTTTCCCTGACAGAGGAAAAGAAAGCCCTCTTGCCTGAAGATTCAATAATCAGTCCTGTCTCATCTGCAGGCGTGTTTACTGCCGGGCCCAGGTTCTCAGGGTTGGTCCATGACGAATCCGGATTGAGTTTTGACTGGTAAATGTCGTGGCCTCCGAACGATTCTCTTCCGTTAGATGAGAAATAGAGTGTTTTGCTGTTAAAATATATGAAAGGCGAGAACTCATCACCGGCAGTGTTTATTGTTTTTCCGGGGTTGACGGGTTTGCCCCATTTGCCGTCGCTACCCAGGATTGAGTACCAGATATCCATTCCTCCGAATCCACCCGGCCTGTTGCTTACGAAGAACAGCATCCTGCCATTCGGGCTGATTGAAGGCTGTGACTCCCAGTAGGTTGAGTTAACTGGTTGCCCTAAATTAGTCCCAGGTGACCACCTTGTGCCATCGTATACCGTGTAATATAAGTCGCACCGGCCGTGACCGTCATTACGGTCACACGCAGTGAAATACATTGTGCGGCCGTCAGAAGCTATTGACTGGGCACCTTCGTTGCCTGCAGTGTTAAGCGGGGCACCGGCATTCCGGGCCAGGCCCCAGTAACCGTCACCCATCCACCTGCTTATGTAAAAATCCTCCTGCCGGTCGCGTCCGTAAGCGCTGGCCCGTCTGACCTCGCGGGTGAAAAACAGCTCTGAACCGTCACCTGTAACCGATGGCCAGTATTCATCAAATTCGGTGTTGACCGAGTCACCCACACTCCGGGGTTCGGTCTGAAACAGTGTTCCCGGAAATGAAAGGGCAAAAATGCAGTTTGAGATCATCATCTCTGCGTCAGAACGCAGCTTTGGGGTTGTCCTGGGCTGCCTGAGGTAGGCTTCAAGGTGGCTTTTTGCCTGCTGGTATCGTCCGGTGCGCATCTCTGCCCTGCCAAGGTTATAGAGTGCCGGTGTAAAATAAAGAGAGTCGACAGAAACAGCCCTGGTGTAATGTGTCACTGCCTTTTCCCAGTCACCCTGATCACTGTACAACTGCCCGAGCAGAATGTGTGCCTCATAGAACTGCCCGTCTTCAGCGACGGCTATCTTGAGGTTTATCTCGGCACGGTCAATATAGAGCATTTCATAATCCCTCTTGCCGAGATCATAATACTTAAGCGCCTTTCCCGAGCGGGTATGGAGAGACTGGCCGGTGACCGAACACTGGGTCAGCAGCAGCAATGATAACGATATTATGAAGTATCTGAAACTCATTCAGGGTATGTGCATGAATTTATGTGCCTGCAGAGAAACAGTCCAGTGTGTGTTTCTCTTTACATATTCAGTTATTTGAGCAATCATTTCAGTATACCGGCTCCATTCGGGCTGCAACAGCAGTCTGCATTCAGGAGTAACCAACGAGCGGTATGACTCGGCTGCTTCAAAATCAGTGCCATTTTCTACAATCACTTTCAGCTCATCAGCCCTGAACCATATCTCAGGCAGAGGCGGTGAATCTCTTTTTGGCGACAGGGTGATCCAGTCCCAGCTGCCTGACAGAGGATAGGTTCCGGAGGTTTCGAGGTAAGTGGCGATACCATTCTTTTTCAGAAGGTCACATAAGGGCGACATGTTCCACATCAGCGGTTCACCTCCTGTAACGACGACTGAGTCAGCTCCCGCCGCAATGACATTGGCTGCAATCCTATTTATGTCCACCGGAGGATGCATGTCGGCATTCCATGCAAATTTCGTATCACACCAGCTGCATCCGATGTCACAGCCTCCGATCCTTATGAAGTATGCCGCCCTGCCTGTATTGCATCCTTCCCCCTGTATGGAATAAAACTCTTCTGCAAGAGGAAGGTGCAACCCGTCATTATTTTCAATCAGGTTACCCATTTTTTATTTCTTCTTCAGAGAGAGGAGCCTGACAAAATCACTGAAAAGTTCCGTGTTTTGCTGTACTCCCGCGAAGGCACCGGCACCCGGACCAAATGCAAAGACAGGCACCATCACACCAGTGTGTCCGTTAGTGCTGAATGCGCCTGACACACTCCTGTCTTCTACGGCCCCTCCGGTTATGCTTAAACCACCTGTCTCGTGGTCTGCAGTAACAACAATAAGGGTATTACCGTTCCTGATTGCATAATCATAAGCGACCTTTACCGCCCTGTCCATATCAAGAGTTTCCTCTATGGATCTCTTTAAATTATTGTCATGGCCTGCCCAGTCGATCTGGGAACCTTCAACCATGAGTACGAATCCGTTTTTATTGCGCGAAAGCACTTCAATGGCTTTTGCAGTGGCGGCAGCGAGGTATTCGGGATCACGGCCCGTATCAATGTAGGGCATATCACCAACTGCCATAAGGCCTGCAATACGAGGAGATAAAGATTTCTTAAGGTCCGTGAGATTATAGACAACATCATAACCCAGTTTCTTCAGGTCAAGTGTCAGATCGGTTGAATCCTTGCGTGATCTGAAATGATTTACTCCGCCGCCTATGAAAACATCTGCAGTCCCTTTGAGGAACCACAGGGCTATGTCTTCATAGCTCCCTCTCGATGCATCATGTGCTATAAATGAGGCAGGGGTTGCATGCGTAACAGTGCTGGTGCTTATGACTCCGGTGGATAGCCCTGCTGATTTTGCGATCTCCATTATTGTTTGCAATACTGTACTGTCGGGAGCAACAGCCAGCATACCGTTATTTGTTTTCACTCCGGTTGACATTGCCGTGCCTCCGGCAGCTGAGTCCGTAACGTATCTGTTTGCCGAATATGTAATACTGAAACCAGTGACAGGAAAGGCGGGGAAGGTCATCGTAAAGCCTGATGATGTCATACCGGCATAAACCTGTGCCACACCCATGCCGTCGCCAATGAAAAGAATCAGGTTTTTTGGCTTCTTCTTATCGCTTCCCGCCACAGTTAAAGTAATAAATATCAGTAATATAGTACTCAGAGAAAAAAACTTTTTCATATCGTGTTCAATTAATTAATTGTTTCCAAACAGCATTTTCTTTTCACGTTTTGCGGCAGATGATGCCCATTCCGCGGGTATGATACTCCATTCAGAAAGCGGTACAGGAGTTATCGTGCCTTTATTTCGTATCCATTCCGTCATATAATACCTGAGATCGCGGTCGGTAGCTGAAATCACACGTGAGGGAAGCATGCTGTGGGTTATTCCTGCTGCCGCGAAGTGCCCGCCGCCGCCGTTAGCCCGGTACGAATTCACGGCAACTTTATAAGTGTGATCAGGGAGGAACGGGGTCCCGTCACTAAGAGCGGTTATTTTTACCCTTTCCCCTTCAGGTTTGGTTACATCGACCGTGTATCTGATACCCATGGCAGAATCAAAATTATATGACGCACTGCGGAGGCGGAATGTACCATTTACGATTACCGGTTCTCCGCTTTCTGTATACCGGTACCTGAGCAAGTAGTCCTTGCGGTCTTTCATTGTGTTATACCAAAGACCGTATGAATGTTCCAGGTGAAGGTCAACCTCGCGGCCGGTCATTTTCACTGTGTAAAGGAAGTTTTCAAACCTGTACAGTCTGAACATATCCCTGATTTTTATATCCCCCTTACTGATCTGTTCATCAAATGATAGAGGAGCAGCAAGCGATATATCTGCCCCGCTGATATCCAGCTGGATACGATGTATCAGATCAACAAACGCTGAAGGTCCGAAATATGCATCCCGTGTCGTTGCAGTGGCATTTGACCTGCCTATAATTTCAGAGGTGTATTTTTTCAGAGTGTCAGAAACGCCTTTATATTTCTCTATAAAGGCCGATGAAGCCGGAAGGGTGTTCATTTCTATCAGGCTGCCGGTGATTTCAATTCCCCCGTTTCCTTTAGTTTTTTTCTGCCGGCCGATATTTGCATGCATAAGTACTTCGGCTCTGCTGCCGCCATCCAGAAGAAGAACATTTTCCCCTGCTGTGTTCACTATCTCCCTGACATCCTGCCTGTGGTCATGGCCGCAGAAGATCAGGTCGAAGCCCGGAACATTGGCTGCCACAGCCATCGAGCTGTTCTCATCATCACCCTTTTCATCCTCCTCGCCGATGCCTGAGTGAAACAATCCGATGATAAGATCGGGATTCTCGTTCTGCATGACAGGCATCCATTTCCTTGCGGTCTTTACCATATCTTCGAATCTGATGCCGTGATAAAGTGATTCGGGCAGCCAGTTGGGTACAGACGGGGTGATAAGACCAAAAACGATGATCTTCATTCCCTTCCTGCGGAGGACGGTATAGGGCTCAAAATAGGGTTTGCCTGTTGTGATGTCAACTGCATTGGCAGCCATCAGGGGGAAGTTGTACTCACGCCTCAGCCTGTCATAGACAGCGTGGCCGGCCTCAATATCATGATTGCCTGTTGTTGCAGCATCATAATGAAGGTGGTTCAGGATGTCGGCAACAACATGTTCCCGGGTTGTGTCCACAAAATTGTAATAATAGGCCAGCGGGTCTCCCTGGATGATGTCTCCGTTATCAAGAAGGATGATGTTATCACTGCCCTCTGACTCGACCAGGGAGGCAAGGTTGGCCAGTGAATGGTCAGTAGCTTTGCCTTCGGTATTGTCAAAGGGAAGGAGCATCCCGTGAAGATCAGTGGTGACATAAATATTTAATCCATCCGGCGCCGTGCAACCGGATAACAGGCATAATAAAAGTATGAACAGTGACAGTTGCCGGATCTTCATCTGAATGTTTTTTGGGTTTCCAAATATAACCATTAACAATAACAATGAGATATCCCGTACTGTTGTGCCGCCGGTTCTCTTTTTTAATATTTTTGTATGATCATGAAAACACTCTCAGGGCTGGATGTTGTCTCAATGCGCATGCCATCAGGCTTGCGCGGGAAAAGGATCGGACTGCTCTGCCATGCCTCAAGCATCACATCCGATTTCAGGTATATAACCGAGGTTTTCGGAAGCGACAGCGGATGCCGGCTGGCTGCCCTCTTCGGCCCTCAGCACGGCATCTTCGGGCAGACACAGGATAACATGATCGAGTGGGAAGGGTCAACCGACCCCCTGCTTCGAATTCCTGTCTACAGTCTGTACGGGGAGCATCGCAAACCCACACCGGCAATGCTGGATGGCCTTGACGTCATGGTTGTCGACCTTCAGGATGTCGGTGCAAGATTATATACTTATATCTGGACTGTCAAGCTGTGCATGGAAGCATGCGCTGAGGCAGGAATGCCCCTTTATGTCCTCGACAGACCTAATCCAATTGGCAGGGTGCAGGCCGACGGACCGGTGCTGAGAGAAGAGTTTTTCACTTTTGTGGGAGGCGCTTCCATACCACTCTGCCACCGTATGACTATCGGAGAGATGGCGTTGTGGTTAAAGGAAAAGTATATCCCGGACTGTGATCTCCAGGTTATCAGGGCAGAGCGATGGAAACGCAGTTCCCTGTACCGCGAGACCGGACTTCCATGGGTCCTCCCCTCTCCCAATATGCCAACTCCTGAGACTGCACTTGTATATCCGGGCACAGTGCTGGCTGAAGCGCTTAATATTTCCGAGGGACGCGGAACGGTTATTCCCTTCGAGCTTACAGGTGCACCTTTCATAAACAGCACATGTCTTATTAATGAACTGAGAAGCAGGAAGATACACGGCTGTGCATTTCGTATCCATGATTTCATCCCCACGTTCAACAAATATGCCGGCCGGTACTGTCAGGGGATACAGATGCACGTGACTGATGCCACATGCTTCAGGCCGGTGGCGACAGCCCTTCACCTCTTCGACGCAATAATAAAAACATCACCTGCCGGCTCGCTTACCTTTAATCCGCCCCCATATGAGTATGAGTACCGTCTGATGCCGTTTGATATACTTTCAGGCGACAGTCGCATGCGCGAGGTGCTTGAAAAAAGCCTCTCGCTCGATGACGAGATCTCACGATGGGATGCCTCGATTGAATCATTCAATGAGGAATTCAGGCAGATGGCTTTATACGCAGAATAGAATGGTCACCGCGGGAAACATCATTGCTCTGTCGCTGATCATATTCATCGCTTCAATTGTAAGAGGATTTACCGGTTTTGGCCTTGCACTTGTTGCAGTGCCCCTGATACAGTTCATTATGCCTGTCACTGACACCGCAGTCTTCATTGCCATGATCAATGTGGTCTTCTCGCTTATTTATTTCCGCAAGTCAAAAGAGATAGTCATAAACCAGCCATTGGGTGCGATGGCCCTCTGGACCGGCATAGGTGTTGCAGGGGGTGCCGTGATACTTAAGTTTGTCAACCCCGGATATATTGAGCTTGTCTGGGGCTTATTGATCATTCTCATCGTTGTTGCCCTGGCACGCGGACTGACCATTAATATCAGTTCAGAAAGGACAGCGTTGACTCTCAGCGGCCTCTTCGGCGGAATGCTCGCCGGGGCAACCGGAATTACCGGACCGCCTGTGGCGATAATACTTTCTTCCATGAAGACGCCTAAAGAAAAGTTCAACGCAATAATATCGATCTTTATACTCTTTGCCGTTTCCTATGCCCTCGTTTTTTACCTGATAACCGGACTGATCCGGAAAGAGATCATATTGCTGGCTCTCTGTTCCGTGCCTGCACTTCTGGCCGGTCTTTACACAGGAGACCGGCTTGTTTCACACATCAGCCAGAAGGCTTTTACTACCATAGTCTATATAGTTCTGATAATCATGAGTATTATAACATTGTACAAAGGTGCGAAGACACTCTTAGATTTTTAATTCAGTGCACCTTCGGATAAGAAATGCTATTCACTGACACCTATAAAACAATTGCAGCGGAGTCGAAAGGTCTTTTCAGGGATCGCGGCAGCAGGTTCATAGCAATTGCCAGGCCTGCGTCATCAGTGGAAGAGATCAAAATCATTCTTGAAGGGCTGCGCAGGGAATATCATGATGCCAGACATCACTGTTATGCATGGGTACTGTCACCTGACAGGCAGGCATGGCGTGTCAATGATGACGGTGAGCCGTCCGGCACGGCCGGCAGGCCCATCATGGGTCAGATAAACTCGCGCGGGTTGACAAACATACTGGTTGTGGTTATAAGATATTTCGGCGGAACACTGCTCGGTGTCAGCGGACTCATCAATGCCTATCGCTCTGCTGCCGAAGACGCCCTGTCGAATGCGAGGATTGTTGAAAAACACGTGATGGAGAGCTGGCTTGTAACCTTCCCGTACACCGCCATGAACGACGTGATGAAAGTGATGAAGGATGAGGGCTGCAGTCAGCATTCTCATAATTACACCGGTGAGGAATGTTCCGCTGAGATATCTTTCAGGGCATCAATGGCGGATAGAGTAACAGGTCGCCTTCAGAAAATTTCAGGGCTCACCATGTCATGGCTCCGTACAGAATGAAGGAGTTATTTTTAAATACTTTTAAACAGGACTGATAAAAGAGCAATAGTTGTAATAAATTTGTCTGGACTCAGGAATTAAAACATATCTTAATGAAAACCAGAAGCTTAGTCTCAATTGATGATCTTACCACCGAGGAGATCATGAAGATACTGAGGCTTGCCGCAGAATTTGAAAAGGACCCTGTTCAGGAGATCCTTAATGGTAAAGTTGTGGCAACACTCTTTTTTGAACCTTCTACGCGTACCCGTCTGAGTTTTGAGAGCGCTGTCAGCAAGCTCGGGGGAAAAGTCATCGGCTTCACTGACTCCTCGACCTCAAGTGTCAGTAAGGGAGAGTCACTCAATGACACCATCCGGACAGTAAACAACTACGTCGATATGATAGTCATGCGTCATCCTATAGAGGGCAGCGCACGTTATGCAAGTGAAATATCGACTGTGCCTGTGATAAATGCCGGTGACGGTGCTAACCAGCACCCTACACAGACCCTGCTCGATCTTTATTCCATTCTCAAGACACAGGGAAGCCTTGATAAACTTAATATTTGCATGGTAGGCGACCTGAAATACGGACGGACAGTGCATTCCCTCCTTATGGCGATGTCAAGATGGAACACCTCATTCAATTTTGTTGCGCCGGAGGAGCTTAAGATGCCTGATGAATATAAACTTTATCTTGACAACATCGGGTTGAAATACAATGAGACTGCTGACCTCCAGGAAGTGATAAATCATGCTGATATTATTTATATGACACGAGTGCAGAAGGAACAATTCTCCGACCCGATAGAATACGAGAAAGTAAAGAATGCCTATGTGCTTCATGATCATATGCTTTCAGGCACCAAGCCGGGAATGAAAATACTGCATCCCCTCCCGCGGGTAAACGAGATCAATCCCGATGTCGACTCAAACGCCAAAGCATATTACTTTGAGCAGGCGCTCAATGGTGTATATACAAGACAGGCCATCATCTGCACGTTATTCGGACTAAAATAAGTAAGCCATGAAGAATACGAATGATCCAAAGCAGCTGCTTGTCAGTGCAATTGAGAGCGGCACTGTCATCGATCATATACCTGCCAGCACACTTTTCAAGGTAATAAAGATCCTCGGGCTTGACAGGATCGGGAATCAAATCACATTCGGGACCAACCTTGACAGCAAGACTGACGGCAAAAAAGCTATTATTAAGATAGCGGGCAAGTTTTTCGAGGATGACGATATTAACCGCATCGCCCTGGTGGCACCAAATGCAAAGCTCAATATCATAAGAGATTACCAGGTCATTGAAAAACGGGTTGTAGCAGTGCCTGACACTATTACTGCCATAGCCAAGTGTATGAATCCCAAGTGTATCACCAACTTCGAGAAGGTAACCACGCGGTTTAAGGTTGTCTCAAAGAAGCCTGTGGCGCTTAAGTGTTATTACTGTGAGAAGATCACTGACCAGGAGCGGCTGGAGATCATCTGAGACGGTCGTATGATCTGACCATCAGGTCATCCTTCATTATATTACGGTATGCCAGCCAGGCAAGGATGGCGCAGATGAACGGAAAGACTACCTTTACACTCCAGAGAACCGTGACACCGATTTTTTTATCAAACATGAAAACGTAAAACGCTCCAAGTATTAGTGTTCCGAGAGACAACAGCAGTACCAGCATCGTGATACGCATCTGTGCCTTTCTTTTTTTGTAAAGAAATATGTCAACGAGGGTCATTAATGGAACTATCGCAAGGATAACAGAAAGAGGCCAGAGCCGCTGAACGATATTCCCTCCCGCTTCTCCCAGTCCCGCAAAGCCCATGGAAAACACTGTCCCGGTGCCGTTATCCATTTTTATCAGATCACCTGTGCACATCAGGGCGGAGAGAACAAGCACCGCCAGCAAATATAATGTCTGAATTCTCTGTATCATATTATATTATAGCTATTTAGATGAAAACAACTTTCTTAAATTCTGATAGTCAAGGTAGTACAAAATCTTTAAAGAGATACTGTTTGACTGTGGTTGGTCAAGCATATCCCTGAAATTGTCTCCGGGGTTTTCAATTATATAATCAGTAAATGACATGATGGCATTTTTCCAGACTATTGACAGCTCACTTCCCGGAGCAAAACGCCATGTGTACACCATGTCAATATTAAGGAAGTTCGTATTAAGATCAGAGGTACCCCCAAATTCTGATGACTCAAGAGTGCCATCATCAAGAAGCAGGAAGTAGTCGCCGTCATAATCTGCCTTTGACCGGTAATATCTGCCTCTGAGAGAAAGATAGGAGTTGGCAGTGAAAATGAAGGTACCCGAGAGAGTGTGTTCAATTGTGGAGACACCCCTCTTTCCGAAGAATATTTCATCACCTGTCCCGTATCCAACGTAACCTATATCATTAATGAGACGCTCCATGGCAAAGGAATAATTGACTGATAATTTCCTGCTGAGTTTGTACAATGCCTGTGCTGACCACCAATAACCGCGCTGGTCGTAATCTGAACTGTTATTACCATATTCGACGTTCAGCTCTGCATAGAGTTTTTTGCTCTTGTCAGTGTCGCCTCTGACCCCGATCATAAATCCCGGAGACCTGAAATAATACATTGACATGTCATCTGTCCTCGGCTCAAAATAGTCATTTTCACCCCATGGCGTCACCATTGCGTCGACAGACAACGACCAGTAGTTCATAAACACGATCATGCTGTTGAGTTCTGCGGCTGACGATGTGAATGCCCTGGGTTTGTAGAGCTGTTCATAGGAGAAGTCCAGTGAATAACGCTGCATCATCAGGGTTCCCTTTGGCTCAAAAACATTGTACGAGAAGTCGACTGAATGTTCCAGCTCATTGTTTCTCATGATGTATCCCATGTCATTCGGATCATATTTATCACTCATAAGTGACAGATTATAGTCCGTTCTGAAAACGCCTCCCGTCTTACCTATGTTGAAATCAATAGCATGACCAAGATCCGTGCTGTCAGTATAATATCTCTGGCTGAGGTTGGCTGTGGCTGCTGCGGAATAAAGCTGATCCTTTGTCTTTACAAGTGTTTCAAAGCTTGTGACATTGGCTGTATAGAAGTTTTCATCCTTTTCCGCATTCCTGATCACATTTGTGTTCGCCAGGCTTACATATGAATTGTTCTTCAGGTTCTGATCGAACACGATCATGTTATAGTTGGTAAGCGGTTCAGTCAAAATCTTTCGTGTCTCACCTGTAACGGAGTCTTTCACTTCGGCATATACGCTGTTTGTAATGGCATTGAAAACGCCTATACCCAGTCCGTTCCTGGTCCTGCCTGAGATTTTGGTAGCATTAATGAGACCTGCCTCGGCAGGATTGTCTGACACATATTCATCTTCGGATAACTGGTCGTAGACGTCACCTATGAGGTGAGGCACTCCCCCTATTCTTCTTGAGTAGAGGATATTCCCTCTCTGGAAAAGTTCCGTTCCTTCCATAAAGAAAGGCCGGTTCTCATTATATTTAACTTCGTAAGGCGTCAGATTAAGTACATGGTCATCTGACTGCACCTGCCCGAAATCGGGAATGAGTGTTGCATCAAGGGTGAAGCTTTCGCTGAGGCCCAGCTTGAGGTCAAGTCCGCCATTATAAGATGTACTAAATCCTGGTTCATCAGAAATCTTCTCAAGATATCCGGAGACATACGGGACCAGGGAAAGGCGAAACGGAGGAGCGATATCTCTCAAACCGCCAAGCTCCCCCAGGTGCGTTATGGTGGACCCATATTCCTTGGTAACGAAATTCCATGATGATGTCTCCCTGTCGCGACGTACCTCACGCCAGAAATTTATTCCCCACATCTGGGCTGAACCTTTTGAGAATCTCAATGCAGAATATGGTATTCTTATTTCAGCACTCCATCCGTTTTCCAGAATAGCAGTACGGCTCTCCCAGACTGCATCCCATGTATCTTCCTTCTCCCATGACTCCCCTGTTGAAAGTTTATTGTCTATCTGTACCCCGGAAGCTGTTACCTTGAATACTTCGCCATTGAGGCCGTCATTGAACGGTGAAATCTCAACATAGAAATTATCTGCATTTACGTCTTCATCATCCCTTGCACCCAGTTCAGTGAAGATGCTGTCAGGATAATCATCATACATCATTGCTCCCAGATAAAGTGATTCATCGTCATACAGGACCCTCACCTCAGTCCTGTATTTTGAAGAAATGCCATTATAAGGATTATACATTATGAAATCCCCGGCAACATTTGCCCGGAGCCAGGATTCTTCATCAAGCAGACCGTCTGTTCTGATACGCTGATCCGTCCTGACAGCATTTACTTTTCTTCCCTTTAGTTCAGGTTGGACCGGCTGGCCATTTGAAAGCGAGCATGAAATCAAGGCCAGTATCAGCGCTGACATCTTTATGACGGAGTTACTCTTCAGGGACTGCTTTTTTTAAGAATTAAGCAAATATAGTCACCCTGGCAAACCGGACTATGATTTCATCTGAATTAACAAACTTTAACAGGCTACTCAGGAGGGGTTTGTCCTGCACAGGGTATCACATTTTTACTATTTTTGCTGTTTCAATCTCAGAAACATGAAAAAGACTGAACTTATAATAAACTCTGATGGATCAATCTTCCATCTTCATCTCCTGCCGGCCGACATTGCTGAAAACATAATAATCGTCGGTGACCCCGGAAGGGTTGAGATGATTGGCCAGATGCTTGACTCAATACGCGTCCGCAAGACCAACAGGGAGTTCAGCACAGTCACCGGGAGCTATCATGACCTCGAGATAACCGTTATTTCTTCAGGGATCGGCTGTGACAACATTGACATAGTTCTCAACGAGCTTGACGCCCTCGCCAACATTGATCTGGCGACAGGGGTAGCGGTAAGTGAGCCCCGTTCATTAAGCTTCGTCAGGATCGGTACAACCGGAGCACTCCAGGGAGATATACCAGCCGGTTCATTTATTGCCACGGGTAAAGCTGTGGGCTTTGACGGGGTGCTCCATTTCTATGAAGGATATGAATGGTGCCTTGACCATATGCTTGCCGATGCTCTCGCCAGTCACCTCGAGTGGCCCGATACCCTGGCTTACCCCTACGCCGTGGAGGCTGATCCCACCCTGCTTGAAAGGGTCGCAGCCGGAATGCGAAAAGGTATCACCATATCATCTCCAGGCTTTTACGGTCCGCAGGGACGCAGACTTAGGCTTGAGCCGTTTGATAACGAGATAAATGATAATATCGGGTCTTTTCGCTTCAGAGGAGAAGTCATCACCAACTATGAAATGGAGAGCTCTGCAATATACGGGCTCTCAAAACTTTTAAATCACAGGGCGCTCACTGTCTGTCTGGTGATAGCCAACAGGGTTACCGGGGAGTTTCTTCCCGATTACCAGCCGGCTATGAACGCTCTGGCACAGCACGTGCTTGACGCCCTCAGTTCATGAATGTATCTATAATTTCCTGCAGGATTTTTTCTGCTGCTTTTCCATCCCCGTAAAATCCCGGGTATTTCAGGGATTCCTTATTGTTCATGAAGTATTCCCATGCTGCGGTTATCTTTCCGGGGTCAGCGTCAGCAAGCCTGACGGTACCATTCTTCACCAGCTCGACCCACTCTGTCTCTTTTCTCAACACGATAGACGGTTTGGAAAAGAAATGACTTTCTTTCTGCACCCCGCCAGAATCGGTGATGATCAACGCAGCCTTTTTTTCAAGCAGGATCATCTCAAGGAATGAAACAGGGCGTATGACCCTTATCATCTTATTTTCTGACAGTTTCTCATAGAGCACAGGCACCTTGTCACGGAGGGCTATCATGGTTCTGGGATGGAGGGGCATAACCATGGTCATCTGGTTCTTTTCAGCCAGGTCCATCAGTGTGCTGAATATTGCTGTAAGTCGCCCGAGGTCGTCGGTATTCATGTCACGGTGAATGGTGACCAGCACAAACTGGTCTTCGGAAAGGCCTATCTTATCAAGAAAATTCTTCTTCTTCCTGTCAGCCAGGCCGGCATAGAAGAGGCTGTTATCGTACATGATATCGCCTGTCAGGATTATCCTGGGATTGTTGATACTGTACGGTGCCACATTCTCAGGACGGAAACCTTCGGCCATTAAATTCTTGAACGCCGTGTTTGTAGATGCGAACAGCAAGGTGGAGGCATGATCAGCGACGATACGGTTGAGCTCTTCCGGCATGGTTTTGTTGAAAGATCTCATACCTGCCTCAATATGAACCACGGGGTAGTGTTGTTTGGAGGCAGCAAGAGCTGCAGCAAGAGTTGAATTGGTGTCTCCGTAGATAATAATACAGTCAGGTTTCTCCTGGAGGATCACTTCCTCAATACGCTCCAGTATCAATCCAGTCTGACGGCCGTGCCTTCCTGATCCTACCTGAAGATTATGATCAGGCTTCCTTATCTCGAGCTCATCGAAAAAGACCTCCGAGAGTTCGCGGTCATAGTGCTGGCCGGTATGGATGATTACCTCATTTATCCTGTCCGCAAATTCCGTGGCAATGGCACGACTTATGGCTGAGGCTTTTATTATCTGTGGCCTGGCGCCGACAATATTCAGTATTTTCAGTTTTTTCATTTCGCGTAATTTACAGCTCGCGTCTCCCTGATGACGGTTATCTTTATCTGTCCGGGATAAGTCATTTCATCCTGTATCTTACGTGCAATTTCAAAAGAAAGGTTCTCTGTATCTTTGTCTGATACCTTGTCTGCTCCCACTATTACCCTGAGCTCTCTTCCGGCCTGTATGGCGTATGACTTTGTAACACCGGGGTAATTGAGTGCCAGTGACTCAAGCTCATTAAGTCTTTTAATATATGATTCGATCACTTCGCGCCTTGCTCCGGGACGTGCGCCAGAGATGGCGTCACAGACCTGAACTATGGGTGCAATCAGGGTTGTCATCTCTGATTCGTCGTGATGTGATCCGATTGCGTTGATAACTTCAGGTTTCTCCTTGTATTTCTCAGCCAGTTTCATGCCAAGTATTGCGTGCGGAAGCTCAGGCTCATCATCAGGCACCTTGCCGATGTCATGCAACAGTCCTGCCCTTTTTGCCAGTTTCGGGTTCAGGCCGAGTTCCGAAGCCATAATCGCGCACAGATTGGCTACTTCGCGTGAATGCTGCAGCAGGTTCTGACCGTATGATGAACGGTACTTCATTTTGCCTACCAGCCTGATAAGCTCAGGATGAAGGCCATGAATTCCAAGGTCGATTGTCGTGCGTTTTCCGGTTTCGACAATCTCTTCTTCAACCTGCTTGCGTGTTTTCTCAACGATTTCCTCAATGCGGGCCGGGTGTATACGTCCGTCGGTTACGAGCTGATGAAGAGACAGACGTGCGATCTCACGCCGCACGGGGTCAAAGCCGGACAGCACAATGGCCTCAGGGGTATCATCTACAATTATCTCAACACCAGTAGCTGCCTCGAGAGCCCTTATATTTCGGCCCTCCCTGCCGATGATGCGGCCCTTAATCTCGTCGGAGTCAATATGGAAAACAGTGACTGAATTTTCAATTGCTGTCTCGGCAGCTACTCTCTGAATGGCCATTACAACAACACGTTTAGCCTCTTTTGTGGCTGTCATCTTAGCGTCGTCAAGGATCTCATTGATGTAAGACATGGCTCCTGTACGGGCCTCTTCCTTGAGTGATTCCATCAGCTGGTTTCTGGCATCTTCAGCCGACAGTCCTGAGATAGCCTCCAGCTGATCAACCTGCTGCCGGTGAAGCTTTGAAACTTCCTCAGATTTTTTTTCAAGTAATTCCAGCTGCTGTGTTAAACTGTCCCTGATGGTATCAGCTTCATTTTTCTTCCGCTGTGCCTCTTCCAGCTTCTGTGAGAGGGCAAGCTCTTTCTGTTTAGTCCTGTTCTCTGCCTGGCTGATACGGTTATTTTTCTCGTTGATAACCTTTTCGTGTTCAGCCTTAAGCTGCAAAAAACGCTCTTTCGCCTGGAGTATTTTCTCCTTCTTGATCACTTCGGCTTCAGCCTCAGCCTCGGCGATGATCTTTTTTCTTCTGTTTCGCAGAACCACCTGCCACAGGTAATATGACAGCACTGTGCCTGCGATAAGGGCTGCTCCGCCGATGGCGGCATCTATCCCGGTTATAATACCTTCTATGATCATAAAGTTTAAGTTAATTGTATAAAAAAACCCGCAAAGTTTCTCCAACTTTTAAAAAACCCCATATCTACATGGCTGAAGCGGCCGAATTACTTTGAACGTCCACTGCCCCCGAAGGAGTCCCGACGAATCGGGATGAGGCCTGTCCTTGGCAATCCAAGACCATCTTCAAAGTACAAATTGTTGAGTTTTCAAAATGAAATAGAGAAACAATGCGGGCAATATCCTGCTATTTAAAAGAACGCGTATTATCTTTTTGACAGACAGAGGTCGATTTTTTCACACAACTCCTTCAGTCCTTCCACCACTGTTGAATCTTCCCCCTTCTCTTCAATCTCTATGAGCCTGATAACGTATTGCAGGGCAGCCATCGCCAGAAAATCCTGTGTGTCCTTATCAACATAGCGCTGTTTATATTGCAGCACTTTTTCATTGATCAGCCGGGCCGCCTTCCGGATACGTTCTTCATTTTCACCTTCCACCTTCAACGGATAATACCTGTCGGCCACATTAACCCTGATCGAAAGCTTATCATCCATTGCTATATATTATCTGTCTAAAAGAGCAATACATTTATCTATCTCCCGCACAAGTTCATTCACTCTCTTCCTTGCCTTCGCGGCATCGTCTCCGTTCCCGAGGACAGCCCCCGTGAACTTCGCTCTTTCATATCTTGTCTGAAGCTCCTTTACTTCTTCATTTTTTTCCGCCAGCTGTTGTCTGACAACTGACAGTTCATTTTTAAGATCCGCTGCCAGCTCTCTCAGTTTTTCATGCTCTGAAACCAGGGCTTCCACTGATCTTCTGAGCAAAAGATATTCATCATATCCCTTTGCGTTCATAACTGACAACTATATTGGCAAAAATAACACTTTTTTAACTCGTTTCAAAAAAATAATGGCATTAAGTTTGCCCTTTTGGAACGGAAACTTAGTTTTGCACATCTGGCCGAAATCATGAATAAAAAAATATTACTCACCGCTGTCGTTATAACATTAACCCTGAACATAAGTTCACAGACAGTAAAGCAAAAGCTTTTTATCAGTCCGTTGAAGGATGAGCCATCTCTTTCAGCGAGTTTCGCAGAGCTGAGAAATGATCATTTTCATTCAGGACTCGATTACAGGACAGGCGGGGTGACCGGAAAAGAGGTGTTAGCCGCCGCAGAAGGTTATGTCTATCGTATCGCCGTCAGCCCGTCCGGATTTGGCAAGGCTGTCTATATCCGTCATCCTTCGGGATATTCGACTGTTTATGCCCACCTTAAAAGCTTCCGGCCTGATATCGAGGATTACGTGAAGAAGAAGCAGTATGAACGGAAGAGCTTCAGCGTCTCTCTTTTCCCTTCAGAAGGTCAGTTTAAGGTTGGAAGAGGTGAGGTTATCGCCTGGTCAGGCAACAGCGGAGGATCTTCAGGCCCCCACCTGCATTTTGAGGTGCGCGATTTAGGTACCGAAGAAACACTTAACCCGTTAAACTTTGACATAGGGGTATCTGACCGGATCAGGCCGGTGATTGATAAAATCTTCCTCTATCCTCTGTACGGAAACTCATCGGTAAACAAGGGTCATGGACGGCTGACACTGAAAACTGTGGCCGCAAACGGCTCCTATACACTTCCTGCAGGCACCATTCCTGTCATTTATGGCCAGACGGCCATTGGCATAAAATGCTGGGATAATCTTGACAACAGCTCTAACAAATGCGGCATTTATTCCATTGAAATGCTTGTTGATTCCGTTAAAGTATACTGCTTCACTGCAGACCGGTTCTCATTCAGCGAATCGAGGTACCTTAACAGTCATGTCGACTACAGGGCTAAAGTGACTGATAATGAGTATATCCATAAGTTGTTTATACAGCCGGGCAACAGGCTGTCAATGTACGACTGCCGGGTTAACAGCGGTGCGTTAAAGTTCAGGGATGACCGGGAGCACAGCATCAGTATCGTTGTACGTGATGCTGCAGGCAACAGGTCATCGGTTTCGTTTAAGATTAAGTCCTTGTCAGAGCCGCCTGTACCTCCCCTGGAGGTAAGCTGCAGCAAGATAATTCCTTATGCCAGGGCTTCCGAATTCACGGCTGATGGCATAAGAGCACACTTTCCGGCCGGGACTTTTTATGACACGCTCTTCATGGTCTATGATGTAAGGAGGGATATCCGTACCTTCCTTTCTCCGATTCATTCAATTCATAATGAGACTGTTGCGGTGCATGACAAGTACAGGCTGTCAATACGGCCTGACACTGTCGTGGCCGGAATGGAAGGAAAGATGTGTCTGGCAATGCTGAACGCCAAAGGGAATCTTTCATACGTAGGAGGAGACCTGCGGTATGGGTATGTAAGTGCAGATGTCAACAAACTGGGCGACTATGTGGTCACCATTGACACCCTTCCCCCATCGATAAAGCCTTCATTTGCCTCAGGAGCAAACCTGACAGGAAAACAGCTGTTCACAGTGACAATTACTGATGAATTCTCCGGTATAAAAAGCTATGATACCACGGTTGACGGAGAATGGTTGCTTGCTGAGTATGATGCCAAGAACAACCTGCTGATATACAGACCGGAGTCACCGGTACTAAAAGAAAACACCCTTCATCAGATGGAGCTGACTGTTACCGATAACCGCGGTAACAGGTCCGTCCTGAAGAGTGAATTCAAATGGTAAACCCCTGATCAGAAAAGCTTTTCGGGGTAGATACCATTGTCAACCATCTTGCGTATGCCTTCAACGACAAAAGGTTTGTCCTCGCGATAGGTGACTCCAAACCAGCGACTGTTGCTCCTCAGTATCTGAATGGTTATCTCCCCCTTCTTCACAAATTTGTCAAGCGAAGTGGGTATGTCAAGTTCTGCCTTCGGATCGTTTATCCGCTCCTGCAGGAAGTTTTTGAACTCCAGATTCAGATACTTATAGCACGATGGCTTGAAGCCGAAGAGGTTCATTGATACAATCTCTTCGCCGGTGTATTGATGTACAACTCCCTGGGTATCAGGTGCAAAGATGCCATCTGGTCTCTTCTCAATTCCGCGTGTTTCAACCATTGTCTCAAGGAAGCCGTCATTATTTACCTTGCAGATGCCACGGTTCACATGGCCATGATCTGAAAGTGTGTTTCCCAGGCGGTAACCGACTATACAGAAATTGGTGTCTATCTTGTCCCTGGTCAGGAAGTCATAAAGCACATTGAATGAGTCGACTCCGTAATAATCATCTGCGTTAATCACCCCGAACGGTTCATGGATCTTCGGTTCGGTAACAAGGATGGCATGACTGGTGCCCCAGGGTTTTGTCCGTCCTTCAGGTACCATGTATCCGGCAGGAAGATTTCCAAGCTCCTGGAATACATAATCGATTTCGATCACATCCTTCAGGCGTTGTACAAATGTCTCCCTGAACTGTTGCTCAATATCGCGTCTTATAACAAAGACCACTTTCCCGAAACCTGCCCTCTTTGCATCGTAAATTGAATAATCAATTATTGTCTCCCCTGACGGGCCAACCTGGTCAAGCTGTTTGTTTCCGCCGTATCTGCTGCCCATGCCTGCAGCAAGCACCAATAATGTAGGTTTCATCTTTTTTAATGTTTTAGATGACACAATAATACCTAAATTTTATGTACTTTCAAAACCTCAAAACAAAGATTTGTCTTTTGTGGTTGAAATATGTGTTGACTCTCTTGAGTCCGCCACTATTGCCGAGGCTGCCGGGGCCGGGAGGATTGAATTATGCTCTGCTCTGTCTGAAGGGGGATTGACGCCGAGCGCAGGTCTGATGGAAGCTGTGCGGAATAATATCGGTGTAGAGGTGTATGTCATTATCAGACCGAGAGGGGGCGATTTTCTTTACAGCGACCGTGATTTCAGTGTGATGCGCCGCGATATTGAAAGAGCCGGTGAAGCAGGTGCAGACGGGATTGTCACAGGTTTGCTTAACAGGGACGGCACTGTGGATGTCGACCGAACCGCGCTGCTCGTAGAATATGCTACTCCTATGAAAGTGACCTTTCACAGGGCGTTTGATATGTGCCGCGAGCCGAAGAGAGCTATGGAAGATATTATATCGGCAGGCGCTGCACGACTGCTCACTTCCGGGCAGGCTCGCACGGCAATCGAGGGAGCACAGTTGATCAAGGAACTGAGGGCAGCGGCAGGTGAACGGATAATTGTAATGCCGGGCGGAGGAATTACCGAATACAATATCGCTGTTCTGGCTTCAGCCACGGGAGCCAGGGAATATCATCTGTCAGGCCGACGGCAGACAGAAAGCATGATGACCTTCCGCAGAAAAGGAATCTATATGGGCGACCCGCGACTCCAGTCGGAATATTCCTTAAAAACTGCCGATGCCGACAGAATAAGATCAGTAATTATGATTCTTGCCGGTGTTATTATTTAATTAAAGATGTTATTTTTGGACCCTGTTTCGCGGAGACCGGAACAATACTTAATAGTTATTTCTTTATTATTCAGAAACTTAAATAAAAAGATAAGCATGAAAAGGATCACTGCACTTATGCTAAGCCTGCTTCTTTCACTGGCACTTATTTCGGAGAAAAGCATGGCTTGCACAAACTTCCTCGTCACAAAGGGAGCAACAAAGGACGGTTCGACAATGATCTCCTACTCAGCAGACTCACACGTTCTGTACGGTGAATTGTATTACTGGCCGGCGATGAAATACAAAGCCGGGACATTGTTGGACGTATATGAATGGGATACGGGAAAATACATGGGGAAAATTGAACAGGCAGCTGTCACTTACTCGGTCGTCGGAAATATGAACGAGCATCAGGTGGCTATTGGCGAGACGACCTTTACCGGCCGTGAAGAATGTGTAAATCCTGATGCCATAATTGATTACGGCAGTCTGATTTACCTGGCTCTCCAGCGTTCAAAAAATGCCCGTGAGGCCATTTATAATATGGTGAAACTGACAGAAAAATACGGCTATGCCAGCACCGGGGAATCATTTTCCATATCTGATGCCAACGAAGTATGGATTATGGAACTGATGGGCAAGGGACCAGGAAAGAAAGGAATGGCATTCGTTGCACGGCTTATACCTGACGGTTATATATCAGGCCATGCCAACCAGGCAAGAATAACCACCTTCCCTCTGGCTGACGGAAAAACCTCGATCAGATCAAGTGAGATAGACAAGATCTACAACCCTGAGGTTGAGACAGTTTATGCTGATGATGTGGTTGACGTGGCACGCGGATTTGGATGGTATAAGGGAACAGACGCTGAATTCAGCTTCTGTGATGCCTACGCTCCTCTTACTTTTGGAGGCGCACGCTTCTGCGAAGCACGCGTATGGGCAGGATTTAATACTGTTAACAACACCATGGGACAATATCTTGATTATGCTATGGGGCATAATCTGTCAAACAGGTTTCCGCTGTGGATCAAACCAGACAGGAAACTCGGTGTCGATGATGTTAAAAGGATGATGAGAGATTATTACCAGGATACGCCTATGGACATGACAAAAGATATTGGCGCGGGACCCTATGGATGCACCATAAGATGGAGGCCTATGACCTGGACTGTAGACAGTGTCAATTATGTCTTTGAGAGGGCAGCATCAACCCAGCAGACAGGATTCTCTTTCATAGCCCAGTCACGCAGCTGGTTGCCTGACCCGGTTGGCGGAATACTCTGGTTTGGTGTTGATGACACGTTTTATACTGTTTACACACCGATGTATTGCGGCATGACTGCCGTACCGCATTCGTTCGCCGTCGGCAACGGGGACATAATGACATACAGTGCAACCTCAGGCTTCTGGACTTTCAATGAGGTGACTAACTTTGTATATACCCGGGCAAGCGTTATGACACCGGACCTGCAGGCAAAACAAAAAGAGCTTGAACAGAAATATGCAACTGAGATTGTTGAGGTTGATAAAACCGCCGCGGCATTGTACCAGAAATCTCCTAAAAAGGCAATGGCGTATCTTACCAACTATTCGGTAAAAGCCGGCGACTACACGGTAAGCCAGTGGCGTGAACTGTATAAATTCCTGTTTACCAAATACATGGATGGTAACATTAAAACCAGGAATGAGCCTAAGGAAGGTTATAAATATGTCATGCCCAGCGTCAGTCAGCCAGGCTACCCGGAAGAATGGTACCGCAGGATCGCCGAGGATGCAGGTGAAAAGCTGAAGGCACCTGCCGGCGCCGGTCATTGAGCCTGCAGGAGAAAAGCTGAAGGCACCTGCCGGCACCGGTCATTGAGCCTGTCGAAATGACCAATTAATTATTTTGGAGTTTTCAAAATATTATTTGTACATTTGCGACCTGTTTTAAAAGAGTTGATATTATAAATTTATTTGCGCGATGGACTTAATGAAAGTAGTTGAAAAGGAGTACGCCTCAGGCATTGATCTTCCGAAATTTAAAGCCGGAGACACAGTTACAGTACACTATAAGATCAAGGAAGGTAACAAGGAGAGGATACAGCAGTATCGCGGAGTGGTCATGCAGAGATCAGGAGGCACCGGCCTTACGGCTACCTTCACGGTTCGCAAAATGTCAGGCAACATCGGCGTTGAAAGGATATTCCCTGTGGCATCTCCGTTCATTGACAAGGTTGAAGTCAATAAGTTCGGTAAGGTACGAAGGGCAAAGATTTTCTACCTGAGAAACCTTACAGGCAAGAAAGCCCGTATTCGCGAGAAGATCTACTAGTCCGATATCAGAATATACAGAAGCCACTCCAGGGTGGCTTTTTTTATTTCAGCAACTCGTCAGCCTTAGCCTTTGCATCAGCAAGCATCTTGTCAGCCCTGGCATTTGCTTCAGTCTCCAGCTGAGCAGCTCGCTTGTCTGCCTCCTTATTAAGAGCTTCCGCTCCTTTCTTTGCCGCAATGACGGCCAGGGCACCCCTGGATTCTGCATCCTTTATGAGTTTCTTCCCCTGCAGGTCTGCTTCGGTTCGTATTGCCTTTGCCGATGAGGCAGCTTCTTCGCGAAGCCTCTTCGCCTGTTCCTCGGCCTCCTTCAGTATTTTGTCAGCCTGCGCCTTTGCTTCCTCATTCACCTTCTCCGTGACTTCCTCCTTTACAGCTTCGGTCACAGTATTCACAGGACTGGCTCCTTCGCTTCCTGCGAACGATGGCGTAATAACAGGCTTAAGGAAAGTACCTCCAATCTTAAGGTTAACCTTGATGATCTCGGGAGGAGTAAGATTCACTCCCATTGCTGATGCCTGGGTGGTCAGCGCTCCCATAAGCGCCCCGGCAGCGTCTCCCAGTTCTGACCGGGGAATTTCGGTCCTGACAACAAAATTGAGCGTCTGGTCAAGGCCCTGGTCGCCGCTTATATTCAACTTTATGTTTCCTATCTTCGTATCAAAGGGCTTGACAAAGAGCCTTCCGTCATTTATGGCAAATGTGGCGGTAATATCCTTTATCATGCTGGTATATTTCTGATCAAGCTTAAGCAGGTTTTTCACCATGTCAAATACTTTTGACTCGAGTATCTGAACCGATTCTGAATGCATATTGCCACCACCCGTTATAGTGCTGATGACAGGCATCATATTGCTGCCCAGCAGGCTTTTATACTTCATTCCGAAAGTAACATTACCGCCCAGCCCTGCAGCTGCCGGAGCCAGCATTTTAACCGTGTTAAACGCATTAAACGCTTCCCTGATAGCCACCGTACTAATAAGGAGGTCAGCATTGACAGAAGGTCTGAGCGTATCTCTTGTATCATAGACTGCATTCACAAGCATGGTACCGCCAAGCGCTTTCATGCCTGCCTCACTGACAGTTACCACACCATTCTTCACAAAAACCTTTCCCTTCACATCATTCCCTTTAAGCTTGTCATAGACCAGCTGTTTGACCGCTGCATCAAAAATGAAATCGATGTTTTTCGGTATCTGGATGACAGCCAGCGAGGCAGTATCATTTTCAGTAGTGTCTGACGGTATTATATCCAGTATCTCATTCAGATCAAGAGAGTTTGATGACAATGAGAGGTTGCCTCTCAGGGTGTCACCGGAGAAAAGATATGGTATATAATTGCCGAGCCTGCCTGAAGCTGTAAAATCACTCCTCTCTCCCACTGTCATCCTAAGCTGTTTAAGCTCAGCGAAAGCAGGATTGAAGTCAAAGGTGGCAGTGCTGATCTTCAGGTCGGGCATGTCAGTCATTTCAACTGCCATACCTGTAATGATGAGAGCCCCTTCGGCATTGAACTGATCATATTTCTTGTTTTCAAGCATGGACATCTTTCCTGCCAGGGCAAGCGATACGTCGATCAGCCCGTTCATTGAGATGCTGTCGAGAGGCAATGCCTGCTGCAGCTTTGCCAGGTCTATCTTACCATTTGCGCGTGCAGTCACGGCGGGGTCGCTCAATGGTGTGGATAGCTTCATGGTCATGTCAAACGGATTGCCGGCAAGTTCAAAGTGGAACTTACTCAGATCAACAGTGGTATTGTCCATATCTTTTCCGTCGGTTTTGACTTCACCGTTGATGTTGATGGCGGTGATTTTCTCAGGCAGGTCAGGGTAGCTGATGACTCCGTCACTGACAAGGAGCCTGGCGGTGATGTCAGGCATAGTGCTGTCAGCAGAGCTGTAAATGCCTTTGACCGTTCCGTCGAGGGCAAATGTACCTGATGCTCTTAGTTCCTCAAAGCCTTTCATGTAAAAAGCAGGTATCAGCGAAAGAAGCGATTTGAATGATGTCTCCGGGGCATTGAATTTAAGATCGGTGGCAATATCATCACCCGGCATTGCCACACTGCCAGCCCAGTTCAGAACTATGTTATTAATTGTCAATGCATTATCCTTCAGGATAAAAACCATTGAATCAAGATATGCGTCGACACCCGCTCGGAAATTCACTTTTGCATTCGTGAGGTACCGGATTTTGTCCAATGTGAAATCCACACTGCCGGCAGAGAGATCGATGTCAAGGTCTGTCCTTGAAGTGCTCAGATCACCTGACAGATTAAATCCCAGGTCTTCCATCGCGGCTGTCATATCAGATTCACGGTCGGTATAATAAAGGCGACCGTCGGTAACACTGAATTTACGTAATTTCACCTGAAGCGGAGCTGCATCCGAGCCCTCAATGGTGTCTGTCACAACTTCTTCCGGCGTGTCTTTCATTATATCCCAGTTTGCCGTCCCGTCTTCAAGAACAATTGCATTTACGAGAGGTTGTTTGACTGAGATCGACTTGATTTCGTATGCTTTGCCGCCGAACAAGCTTCTGAGATTAAAGATGATATCAGCTGACTTCACCGCAGCAAGGGTGTCAAGTTCAAATGTGCCAGTTCCGGTAACGCTCAGGTCGCTGAGAGAGAACGCGGCGTCAGGGAATGACTTGAAGAGGCTCAGTTTATAGTCTGCAAAGGATACCTTTGCGTTGAGCATTCCGTTGATTTCAGTTTCAATCCTGTTCTTTATTTTGTCTTTGAATGCCACAGGAATAATAACTGCAGCCGCAACGATTATGGCCAGCAGTGAGGCAATTGCGATCCCGAATATTTTTAATCCTCTTTTCATTACATCCGATTTAATTGATTTTTTCACGCAGATAAGTTTTAGACAGCATCTCTGCATGAACACCCAAACCCATTGTAGAAATCAGGCTATAAAATTAAACATTAAAAACCGGAAATTATTTTATCTTTGCACCCGCAAAGGTCCCGTAGCTTAACTGAATAGAGCATCTGACTACGGATCAGAAGGTTGGGGGTTTGAATCCCTTCGGGATCACGGAATTACGCAAGTCGCTGAAATCAGAGGCTGCGTTTTTTCAATATTTCATCCGAAGGGATCATGAGCGAAGCGAGGTTAATCCCTTTGGATCACTAAAAACATCCTGCGTCAGCAGGATTTCCTTGCTATTCATAGCAATAAGCTAGAAGATACCGTTCGCATGTCAATTGTGAAGGCTTCTGTGATAATCCTTAGTCGGAACATGTCTGCATGGAGGGGACTGTCCAGTATCAAAGATATTTAAAAGGAGTAACTTTAGGAAACACTTTTAATTTATCACCGATAAAAAATAATTACCATGTTTGATTTTCCGAAAAGGTTAAAGATGAATTTTGAAGAGAAACGTGAACAGCGGAGACTGGAAGAGGAAGGAAGAGCTGAGGCAAGAGAGGAACAGGAAAGAAGGGAACGACTGAAACGGGAAAAGGAAAGAAGGGAACATGAGGAATTAAAACAGAAACAGAGAGTTGATGCGAAGAAAAGGAAATGCCCTTATTGCAGCGCTATCATCGATCAAGAGCCCAAAGGCAAGTTTAAATGTCTGTCATGCAAAAGTGAAATTCATATCCAAAAGTCCGGGAAAGAAATAAAGCTGCTCACTAAGGATGAAAGGGAACGTATAAATGCTGAAAGAAAAGAAAGGGCTGCCGAAAACAGGTATTTTAACTTCTTTCAAGATTTAAATGTACAAAGGAGCTACTTAGAACAAAGACGGAATGACTGGTTCAGACAGATGGGAGAAAAGGCTAACTACCCTGATCTTACATGGTCGTTATCACATGAACTGCTTCAAAGATTCGGTAAGTCAAAGAAATACTTTGAGATGAAAATGCTCTATTTGCAAATGGCGTTAATGCAAAAACAGGAAGGAAAGGAGTTTTTCCACTTACTTCAGGAAGCACGCAAAATGGAGTTGTACGATATCAGGAAACAAATGTCGGGGTTTAATGATGATATGTTCAAAATTAAATATAAGGTTGTAATAATAGGCGGTGAGTCTGATTGCCTCGTATGTTCGGCATTAAATAACAAGAAGTTCACGATTGAGGAAGTTTTTGAAACAATGCCTCTCCCTGCAAAGAACTGTACGCATGATGGCGGGTGGTGTACCTGTTGTTATGCTATAGAGGCAGAATGATTATAAACCGCAAAAGAAGAGGCAGCTTCTAATAATCAATTTTTGTGAAGTTGTCTGATAAATCCCTAGTCAGGGGATTGTCTGCATTTAGAACGGGAGCTGCCTGTAATTCAAAGGTATAAAATATTCACAAATACATGGTACTCTTTTAATGGTGCCTAGGTGAAGGCAGTAAAAAATACCGACCTGTTAGCGTATGAACGTTAGCTGATTATATGTCCACCAATTCCCCCCCCCTCTAAAAAGAACTGCATTATTTTTTAATAAAAGGGATATATTCCCCTGCTTTATTATAGCTCAATGAAGCTGCAATACCCGACGATTGCCAAATAACATCAAAGGCTGGTTTAAGAATTTTCGCTATATCGCTATCATGGCTTTTTATAAGAATTGGTGGAATTCTTAGAAGGTTTCTATTGATTGTCTCTGGAAGTCTAAATAGAGAACCCGTTTGAATTTTAACATTACCTAGGCCAAATAAACTTATAGAAACTAAGAATGGATCATAAGAACCAATTCTTTTATAATATTCTATTGCATTGGAGACCATATCTATACATTCTCTTTCAAAGGGGTACACGAGAAAATAAAACTGATCGTAATCAGAATCCATTGGCTTGAAATAGTCTGAAGCATAGTATTCAAGAATCCCATTCCTAAAGGTCTGAAAATAACTCTTGACAGTATTATCTGGTCCTTCTGAAGAGATTAATATATAGCCTTCAAAGTCGTGTCGATGGATAAATGGGTGAACAATCGGACTAAACAATTCCATAATCGCAGTATAGTCATCTGCTTCTGTTAAACGTACCAAGTTTTGTTGGAAGGATAGTGGTATGATGTGGATAAATGATACCTTATCAGTAACGATATTTGGCAAAAATTCTTTCCTTATTACCGTACCTGTCCGTTCTGAAACGAAATTATTTGCTCTTTCCTGTAATTCGTGGCTTTGCATGAACATTTGATTTAATTCAAAAACATCTACTAAGTTTTTACCTGAATTTCCACGCTTATAAAATTTGTTTGTTGACTTATAGGTTACCATATGAGGGATTCCATAATTCTTAGGTATTATAATAGCGATCAAAATCTTTGAGTCTATTTCAATTCTCTTAATTAGGAGATTATTAATTCTTGGTTGAATGCAACTGCTTATCAAACCCTCAATCCTTAATATTTCGAAATCAATAGTATCGCCAGAGAAACCAATAATTTCGTCTGGAATGCCAGTATTTTGGGAATTTTCATTTTTTTCTTCACTGACTCCACAAATTATCAATCCTCCATCTGAATTAGCAAAAGAAGATATGTCTGCAAGAAATTCCTTTGTTTCACCATCTCCTTTTATATCAAGATCTCTTTTATATTCAAGATTTTTGTTTTCTGGAATTTTGCCAGTGATTAATCTAGATAAGTTATCACTATCTAATAAATCAGGGCTTAAGATGTTGAAATTCATATACTGTTTATGTTTATTATTTTCGACACACCAGATTAGTTGCAATGCCCTTGTTTCAGAAACAAATACCTAGATTGCACATTGAAGGCCATTGCATATACCGAATTGTTGTGTGCGGTTTATTTATCAAATAACCTTTCATTAATGAGTTTTAACTTTTTGTTTATGGTAGTTCTAATCCTTTCTTCATCATCATTACTAGTTGTGTTAAAAGTATATTTGCCTCTGGATTTGTAATAATGATAATAATATGCCTGCCTAAACTCTTTATTTAGTAGTCTATCGTAATAAATTACTTCATAACAATAGTAAAAATTATCTTTCTCTTTGAAATCAATTTTCGGAGTAAATGCGAAAGTCATCTCTACATTAGGGTCAACTAACCTGGATTTGTACGGCAAGATACCTCCTCTGATGTCTGAAAAATCGTTGTATACGATAAATGGCCTAATTAACAGGTTTTCTGCATAACGAACGCCAATATTTTTAAAAATAGTTAGTATTCTTGGGTTAAATTGATTACTGTCAATAGTGATTGAATCCTTTATTCCATTGGTAAGTACCACGATTTTTGGTCTGCCTGCATAAATCTGGTCTCGAAGAATTTCAATTGAAATTTTTAATTGTTCGTCTGTAATTTCAAGTTGTTTGTTAGTAATATCTTGTAATTTGCTTATTTGTGCTATCAGCGAATCATTGAGAAGTCTTTGAATTTTTCAATTGGACATTAAACAAGCTATCGGATCTTTCAGAATTGATATTGAATTGAGTATTTGCATTATTCATACTTTTTATTGAAATATACAAAGCTGCTAATGCGATAAATAAAGAGAGATTCTTTATTAAGAATACCAAAATAATTTTGCCGTATTTTATTATCCATCTGGTTAGTTGTATTACTTTTCCGGAATGGAAGGTGATGAAAGACTTTAATTTAGTAAAACCTATTTTCCCCCTCTTCATTTTTATTTCAAGTTGCGCACTCGTTAATATGTACACTAAAGGTAAGTATTTGAATTGAGAAGGGAACCCTCAAAATCATTTAGTGAAGTCTTGTCTGACAATGCCTACCAGGGCATGTTTGGTAGAGGAATGGGAACTACTAAAATATGTAAAAGCAGGTATGAGAATTAGTTTTTAGATGCTAGAAAAGTACGAAGTGTTGCTATTGTTAATCCCATGGTTCTGAGATTACTCTTAACTATAAAAAGAGGTATTGGGTCTATATGAGTTTGGATGATAACGGGCCTCGTCAAATCCTTTCCACACCAAACTTCATGTCCGCTCGAAATCCTAATTTGTTTTAGCCCTTGGTGTAATAGGAAGCATTTAAAGTCTTTTATGCTTATATTCTTTATGGAGGGGGTCATTCAGCAAAGGCCGGAATATTTATTGTTGTGGTTCTTTTCTGAAAATCGTAAGTATTAAAAATTCTACTGAAATCATCATTGTTCTTAAGAAGATTTGAAAGGCTTGGAGGTATTGCTTCCTTTTTTAGACTTTTTTTAATTATCCAACCAAGTTTTGTAAGATCTTTTGCTAATGTCTTCTTATTTACTGTATATCTGAAATACTCAGATAGAGTAACTTCAAAAGACTTTTTTGCTTCAATCTCATTTGATCCATATCCACTTAAGTCTAATGCAGGGCAATAAGTGATGAAGCTATTTTCTTCTTCAAAAATGATAAGCGGTAAATTACACTTGATTTTATTTTTACCACTGACCCATTGACCAGTAATTCTTTCTTTTTTTGACATAAATAATGTTTTCCTCTTCCTTCAAAGATATTAACAAGTCGCAAATATATCAACAAATATTAATAAAAAAGGTTTCACCATAGCCTTCTACAGATGGCACATAACTACCAGCTATTAATATGTTACACAAAAGGAGCCCCTTCAAATGGGTAAATGAGAAACATTCCAACTGAACTGAAGCCAAAAAGCAAGAATTAGCCGTCACAATTTTAAATTTCAATTTGTATTATCCATTTCATAACCTTTCACCTCTAATATTCCTACATGATCGGTCAGCCTCTTGCCTCACATAGCCACTGACAGATATATCTTCAGCCTCTGCAGCTGCGGTCACTGCCTTCATAACTATAAATACCCTGCCGTCCAACTGCTCCCCGGATAGCTTGCCCCGGTCAATCATGGCCCGTACACGCTTAATGTCTATATCAAACTTCCGGCTGAACGTCGGAAGCCCTCCTCTGCGGATCACGCCGACGCAGAAGGCGTAATCCCTTCATATTATTCAATCTTTCTTTGATGTATTTCCTGCAATCCAGAACAGGATTGTAAATACGGATACGAAGTAAGGGAAAATCCCGTAGAATGTGTCGGAAACGGAGTGTGAGTTTCTGTCAACAGCGATGAAAACCGTAACGCAGAAAGTTATTGCAAGAAGTGTGATCACGACTCCGATGATAGATACCGGGACATATATCCACCCAATTTTTTTGAACCACCGTGTTGTCATTTTTTTTCTTTATAAGATGTCAGATGCCGTTTATCTTATTTATCAATTCGTTTAAGGATGTCGTTCATCATTTCAATCTGAACTTTCTGTAACTCCAGGAGCTCTTGCTGCTGCTCCATAATAAAATGATCAATTTTTTCATGGAGAGTCCTGATTTCCAATTCTGATTTAAGGTTTATCATATAGTCTTTTTTGGACCTGTCCCTGTCTTTTTCTTCCTGCCGGTTCTGGCTCATCATAATCACCGGCGCCTGTAAGGCCGCCAGAGTTGATAAAATCAGATTCAGGAGTATAAACGGATAAGGGTCAAATTCCTTGTTGGCCAGCCAGAATACATTGACAGAAATCCAAAGAAAAATAAACACTCCAAATAAAATGATAAATGTCCAGCTGCCACCAAATGAAGCAACTTTGTCAGCAATCCTTTGTCCGACGGTAGGTAATTGTTTTTCGTCGATGTCTACTTTATCTGTCAAAGTTTGATTATTATTCACTGAATTCAAAACGGTCTTTTCCAGCTCTGATAATTCCCCGACTTCTTTTACCAGATAATCCGAAATGGCTTTCCCCCTGTATTTGTTCAGCTCGCTCCGGGAAAGATGGCTCTCACGTGAAAATTCAGGATTATCCTTTTGAATTAAGCTTAAAATAGAATGTCTGATTGTTCTGGCTGAAACTTTTTCAGAAACCGGAAATTCCACGTTTGATAAATCACTGCGAAAAGTTTTCATCCCCTTGGCTTTTTATTCTAAAATGGCAGGTTGAATGTTTTATAGCAATAAAAGTAAACATATTCGGACACATAAGAGTGTCCGAATATGTTGTTGTCTGCAATAATTACCCCGGACAGAATGGGTTATAAGATAATAGTCCGGCAGAAGTATTGATATAAACAAGATACGTCGTGCCGATGGTCAAATTATGAGAGTAATTGTCCTTCTTGTTAAAACATGTAAAATAGTCCCAGTGCTCCGGTTAAACCAAAGCGTGCATTATATTCTCCATAATCAGGATGATAATGTGAATCTCCAAAATAAGCAAATCCACCCATAACGTTAATGCTTATACGCTTCAGGATAATTACTTCCACTCCTAACCCAGCTCCTATATTTGCATATACCTTAGTGTTTATGCCGGAATCAGGAGGGAATTTTAAATAGTTGATATTATTACCCTGAAATAAAAAAAAATTTGTCCTTCCCGCTTGTATAATTTTGTAAAGGAAAGCTACTCCGGTGCTAAATTGAGTTGTCATTGCGTCAACTTCTATACCCAGAGTGCCCTGTAGTCCAAATCTATCAGGACAAAATCGGTATGACAATCCGGTTCCTGTTGTTTCTCCGACAGTAAAGCCAACGGAGTGTTTATAGTTACTCCTGTTTACAGTGTCAACTCTTTCCTGTCCTGAAACAGTTATTTGCATAAAAAGCAGAAGTGTTAAGAAAGTTACTGTTCTATTCTTCATTGGAATAATAGTTAAAAATGTTCCATGGTTAAACAGATAATGACTTAAATAAATTTCAATCTTTACTGTATCCCAGAGTTTTTTGTTCGTCCCAAAGATTATTCTCCGCTTGTCAAAATTTTGTAAAAACCCCCGGAGATGATTTCCGGGGGATGATTATCGCTTAAAATTGCCGGGTAATCTGTCTGCGTCTAATTCAGATCGATCACCAGGTCATTATCAGAGGGTGGCAAATCGGTATAGAAGCCATATAAAATGTTAGCCAGACTCGTTGAAATCAAGGATACAAACTGGATCTCGGCATTCGTTTCAGCTGAAATAGTTTCGTCGCCCGCAAAATGAGCCATCATGGCCTTTGAAAAAGCTGGTGCAACATCAGTCGCGTATGGTTCAGAGACATTGTACGGCGGGCTCGCGAGCATATAATGAGCAAGAGTTTCAAATGCAGTAAAAGAAATATCTGCTTCATACTCAGGAAACGGGACTCCGTTTAACCCCGGGTAATCAATGGATGTAATATGCTTCGTACTAATATACATTTTGTTATCGGCAAGTTTTATGATCCTGTAAGGTGAATTATAGCTCACCGGTGAACCTGTCTCTACATCAGTCAGCATTAAACTGCCCGATGTGAGCTGAACCGCATCATTGCCATGGAAATGACCTGTAAATATCACTTTCAGACCTGCCTGCATCAGTTCATCAGCCCTGGTAAAACGGTCATCAACCAGATAATCGGGGAATATATCGGATTCGCCCATGAAATGCTCGATGACTCCATGGTGCATCACTCCTATTACGGCTTTTCCTTTTTTTGATTTTAAGCTGGCAAGTTGTTTATTTATCCACTCCATTGTCTCATCCTTTATTTTTCCTGCTGTAACACTGCTTTCCGCCGTGTTGTTATAATATTCATTCGCATCGATAGCGAGTATAAACAGGTTTTTAAACGGCTCTGAAATATAACTCAGTGAATTTGGATCCCTGGCAATCGCACTGCCGTAACCGTATTCTGCGTACAATGACCTGAACTGTCCGGCGGAGATGGTCGGAACAGGTTCGGTGTTGTCACCGTCGAATAATACCGCATCCGGGTTGTTTATGTCGTGATTGCCCGGTACTACCAGCACCTTGATGCGATTTGCCTCCAAAATCCTGAGTTGTTTTATAACCGCCTGATGGCATACAAGTTCGCCGTCTTTAGTCAGGTCGCCTGATATGAGTACCAGGTCCGGTTTTTCAACCAACAGCTCATTTATTATCTCATGAAGGATTGCACTGCTTTCAGCCAGAAGTTTACGATCCTGCAACAGGTACATCTGGAAAGCAGAGCCGTCTGACTTGAGCAATGACGGATCCATGTAGTGCAAATCCGACAGCACCGCAATTTTAAGTTCTTTGGGATTAAAATTGAAGTGATCATTTATGCCACCTATGACGGGTGGCTGACGGAAATCACGGTCCTGTTTTTCACAGGCAACAATAGCCAGGAGCATTGACAGGGCAACAAAAAAGCGCAATGTTTTCATGACTGATTGAGTTTAGTTAGCAATTAGGAATCTGTTGATATAAATCTCTTCTGAAAAGTTACTAACCGTCTACTCGTACAAAGTTCGGCCGGAGTTTTGTAACTGACGTTGCTCAGCGTCCCAAAGATTGTTCTCTGTGTGCCAAAATTCAGTACTATGGTTATTTTCCTTATCTAAAAAGACTGGCCTGAGAGAATTTCCGGATTTAGCGAGTTTTTTCTTATTTGCTGCGGAGGCCTTCAATAAGCAATACTGTTTGAGGAGGACGAAGGACGACGAGTTGTATTGCGTGGGCAAACAAGAAAACACGAGCCCGGAAATTCTCTTAAGCCTTGATTTTTCTTTGCTTACTTTCTTGGTATCAAGACAAAGAAAGTAAGGATTAATCACCTGGTGCCTGTAAATGTTCCGGTTAAGACACCTGAAGCAAGTGTGTAGGTCAGGGTGTTCCCTTCTACCTCGCCCGCCAGGGATTTATCTGTAATGGCAAATGACAGAGTATAGACATTGTCTTCAACACTGCTGACTTTAATCACGGGTATAGTTAGACTGTGCGAGCCGGCCGTAATGTCCATATCAACCCTTGTTTCCGATCTTTTTGTAATCGTTGTAATTCCGGCAGCAGTACCTGTTCCGGTCGTCACAGTACCGGTATAGGTACCAGCAATAATACCGCCATAATCAGCCTGGGGATCATCTCCGTTACAGGACGTCAATGTTGTTAAAACAAATGCCAGTATTATGAGCAATATCTGAGCCTTCCTCATCTTATAAATGTCCAACAATTACAAAGGTAATAATTATAAAGATAACACCTCCTTAACCGCCACCTCAGATACCTGGACTCTTCCGATTATGAAGAAATACAGATGAATATGTACCAAAGGGCACATTTTGTTGTATCTTTGCACAATGCAAAATGAAATAACATCACAAGACCTGTTTCCTGAGGTAAAAGAGGAAAATCTAAAAGCTGTAACCAGACGTAGTGAAGAGTATTCCCTTCTCAGAGATAAACGAGCCAGGGAAGACAATGAAGCAATTGCGCGCAGGCTGGAAAGAGTAAAGGAAAAGCCGGAAGAGAAAATATAGGACTCTTCTTTTCTGAAACCTGCAGTGATACATGAAAATGGAATCCTGCTTAACACCGGTATCATAATAGAAATCCCGCTTATTGCGGGATTTTTTATTGCCTGACCCGGATTATAGCGGAATGAAAATTTAGTTAATATTGGAAACTGAAAGAAGTACTTATCCTTATATTCTTCCGCACCCAAATGAAAGATGTAAAAGACATCGGATTCGACAATGAGAAATATCTCCGGGAGCAGACATCTGCTATTCTTGAAAGAGTACACCGATTCAACAATAAACTCTACATCGAATTCGGCGGCAAGCTTTTATTTGATTATCATGCAGCCAGGGTGTTGCCGGGATATGACCCCAACGTTAAGATGCGGCTCCTGCAACTGCTTAAGGACAAGATCGATGTAATTCTGTGCATTGATGCGGGTGCAATTGAAAGAAAAAAAGTAAGGGCCGATTTCGGGATCACCTACGATGCTGATGCCCTTAAAACAATTGATGACTTCAGGGAATGGGGCTTAGAGATCACTGCTGTGGTTATTACCCGTTATCAGAATCAGACACCTGCAACGGTCTTTAAGAACAAACTTGAGCTAAGGGGCGTCAAGGTATATTTACACTACCCGATTAAAGGATACCCCGAAGATGTAGACCTGGTCGTAAGTGACCTGGGATACGGGGCAAACGAATATATTAAAACTACTAATCCAATAGTGATAGTTACAGGGCCGGGACCGGGCAGCGGTAAGCTGGCCACTTGTCTGTGCAATCTCTACCATGAGTATAAAAAAGGGATCAGGGCAGGTTACGCAAAGTTTGAAACATTTCCTATTTGGGACCTGCCTATCGACCACAAAGTCAATATTGCCTACGAAGCTGCCACTGTTGACCTGAAGGATGAAGTGCTTATTGATGAAGATCACCTGAAAGCCTATGGGATCAAAATCGTGAATTACAATCGCGATATAGAAGCCTTTCAATTATTGAAAAGGATCATTGAAAAAATTACGGGCGGCAGCTCCGGGTACCAGTCTCCTACCGATATGGGTGTGAACCGTGCCAGTTCAGGTATTGTGAATGACAGTGT
The DNA here is from genome assembly GCA_963825165.1 of uncultured Bacteroidales bacterium. Classification (GTDB taxonomy): domain Bacteria; phylum Bacteroidota; class Bacteroidia; order Bacteroidales; family VadinHA17; genus SR-FBR-E99. The sequence continues at coordinate 330,432 of CAWGRY010000003.1, forward strand.
AATTACGGAAGCATCGCACCATGAGATAATTCGGAGATATTTCAGATGCTCCGTGGAATACGCTCTTGGCCTGGCAGATAAAGATACCCTTGACCTGGCCGGTAAGATCATGGAAAAAGCTGGTGCAAAGATTGAAGACCGGAAAGTTGTGCTTCCTGCCCGGAAAGCTGCAAGAGATGCTGAAAAATGCGGAAAAGGAAATGCCGGGTTGTTCTCCGGGGCAGCAATTGAATTGCATGACGGGACTATTATAACAGGGAAAAACTCGACTTTGTTGCATGCATCTTCGAGCCTTATCTTAAATGCCGCCAAGCACCTGGCAGGGCTCCCAGACAGCCTCTACCTCCTTCCAAAGAACATTATAGATTCGGTGACACATCTGAAAAAAGATATCCTGAATGGTAAAATGGTCAGTCTCGATGTGGAAGAAACACTGATCGTCCTTGGCATAAGCGCCTTATCGAATCCTGCAGCAGAGATGGCACTGGAAAACCTGAAGGGTCTGCGTGGCTGCGAGGTGCATACTACTCATATACCCACACCGGGAGATGAAGCAGGATGGAGAAAACTAATGGTGAACCTGACGTGCGATCCTGAATATTCAAGCAAGAGTTTGTTTATCGGCGGTTGAGTCCTGTTATCTGTCAGATGTGCCTTTGAGGTCGATCAGTATGACTCCGCCGGCAGCTCTTGACCCGTAAATAGCCGCATCGGAGCCCTTAAGCACTGAGATGGATTTTACATCACGCGGACTTATATCATCAATGAATGAAACCGGCATTCCGTTGACAACCAGCAAAGGATCATTGCTTAAGTTCAAAGAGCTCGCACCCCTTATCAGGATCTGTTTGCCAACGACCTGCACACCGGGTACCTCTCCCCTGATCATATCATAAATGCTTGAATAGGAATCGTATTTATTTCCCCGGCCGTCAATCTGGCCAGTTGGTGTTGTGAGGTCCTTCTTCCGGACCTTTCCGTAACCGATATTTACCATTTCATCTCCGCGGGGAACTTCAAATTTTAGATCCTGAATGGCAAAGGGGCCGTAAAGTATAAAGTTTATAGCCGGACCACCATCTGCCGGCGTCTCAGCTGACCCATTCAGTTCCGAGTAAGCTCCTATCATTCTGGTATCCGGTGTAATCCTGATTTTATAGAAGCCTTTCCTGTTGGTTACAACACCTGTCTGCTGCCTGTCGAGCAGGATCAAAGCACCTGCAATGGGCTGATTGTTCACATCCGTAACATATCCGGATACAGTGCCCTTCTTGTTACTCTTCTGACCCTCAATATCTTCTGAGATAATAAGGGAAAATATGACAACCAAAATAATTCCTCTTTTCATATTCCGCAGGTTCATTGGATTTTTTAAATGATTTTACCCAACGACTTTTTATCGTGATAAAGTTAAGATAAATAATTCGATGGCCTACGGTCATCGAAGGAAGGTATTTGACCCTTTTAGAGGGTCGAATAATACAAATACCTGCCCGGAACAAGAAATATTGCTTTAATTTGTTCCCCGTATGATCAGGGTATCAGTAATTCTGGGCACATATAATTCGGCCGCGTTCATTAAACGGACAGTGGCATCCGTGCTTTCCCAGGAAGGAAATGGCAGTGATTTTGAGATCGAGCTGCTGACAATTGACGACTGCTCAACCGACAATACCGTAGAAATACTAAGGTCAATGGGATTACAGCCCCTGTCAACGCATACTCCCAGCGGCGGCCCCAACAGGGGCCGGAATATAGGACTACGGAAGGCCACAGGCGATTATATTGCCCTGATTGACCATGACGACACCTGGCACCCGGATAAGATTAAAATGCAGCTCTCAGTCGCTGACCATGCTCCCATAATCACCACCGGCTACCGGGTTGCTGACAGTCCACGGAAGACCATCTCCTCGATAGGAACAGGCGAACCGGAAGTAAGGTTCTTCGATAAAAATGTCACCTTCCTCGACAGGCTGGCACGAAGAAATGGAGGACAGCCTGTCTATATGAGCACAATCATGATCAGCCGTAAACTCTCTTCCATCATGTTTGAGGAGGAATACGGTTGTGTCGATTACGACTGGCTGCTCAGGCTCTTCGAAGGAAACTCATCCGTACACTGCAACAAAGCTCTGGCAACAAGGTATATAAGCGGAGAGAACCTTTCCATGCGATCGGGCTACAGGGGCAAAGAATATGATCTCTCAACACGCACCGCAGAATCGTACCGTGAGAAATATCCGGCAGAAACACGCGAAGCCATTTACCGTATCAATGGCACCCGGGCAAGATATCATTATGTCGTTGGTGAAATGGATCTGGCACGGAGATATTTCAAAAAAGCTACTCCGGGACTGAAAACCTCTCTCTACTATATGACAAGCTATGCAGGCAGCGGTGTGGTTAAACGCTTTTTCCGGGTCTTCGGTTAATTTATGCCGCCACCAGACAGGATACATATAAATATTTAATTGTCAACGAATATGAAAACAAACGCAACAATACTCATTATCGCTTTTCTGAGCCTGGCATCATTCAGGTCTGACAAGCCGGCATATAAGCTTTACAATTCAGAGGGCAAAAATGTAAAGTATCAGAAAATGATTGAAACGATCAGTTCTGCCGATGTCGTTTTCTTCGGGGAGCTCCATGACAATCCCATTGCCCACTGGCTTGAATACGAGGTCACGGCAGACCTTCATGAGATCGCCACTGACAGACTCGTAATGGGGGCAGAAATGTTTGAGGCCGATAACCAGCTGTTACTCGACGAATATCTTGCATCAACCTACGAGGCAGACAAGTTTGAGGCTGAGGTTAAGCTCTGGAAGAACTATAAAACCGACTATAAGCCACTCGTGGAGTTTGCCAGGAAGAATAATCTGCCTTTCATAGCAACAAATATCCCTCGAAGGTATGCATCAATAGTTTCAAGGAAAGGGCTGGAAGCGCTTGACAGCCTCTCCGCTCAGGCTAAGGAGTATATAGCTCCGCTGCCGGTATTCTATGATCCGGAAGTCAAATGCTACAAGGATATGCTGGATATGCACGGGATGGAGGGTATGGGAGGAAAACCCAATGAGAACTTGCCAAAGGCACAGGCGATTAAGGATGCCACCATGGCTCACTTCATCCTGAAAAACCTGGAACCCGGTAAACTGTTTATCCATTACAACGGCTCATACCATTCAGACAATTATCTCGGAATAATCTACTACCTCAATCTTTACAGGCCGGGTATCACGGTAGCCACCATTTCAACGGTGCTTCAGGCTGACATTGATACTTTATCGTCTGAAAACAAAGCTGTTGCTGATTTTATCGTGGTAATCCCAGAGACAATGACACGGACATACCGCTAAGAAAAAGACTGCCTTGACTCATAACCAAAAAAAACTGCCCGGAGCATCTGCTCAGGGCAGTTTGATTATTAAATCAGGGTTCTGATTGCCTATTGAAGCAGATTAGCCACACCATCAAGAATATAAGACGGGCGGTAAGGAAATTTATCAACCGTCTTCAGGGTTGATATGCCAGTAAGTACAAGCAAAGTATCAATTTCAGATTCTATACCGGCAATTATATCCGTATCCATCCTGTCTCCAATGATGATAGTCTCTTCATTTGAACATCCGATCCTCTTCAGGGCAATCCTCATCATCAGTGGATTGGGCTTTCCGACATAGTAGGCATGCCTGCCTGTTGCAAGTTCAATGGGAGCGATAAGGGCTTTTGTTGCAGGTATAATTCCGCCCTCAACAGGGCCGGTAACATCCGGATTGGTACCGATAAGCTTGGCACCTTTCAGGACAAGGTTAACAGCCTGCTCGAGTTTTTCAAAACTGTAGCTGCGTGTATCTCCGACAACCACGTAATCAGGATTATAATTATTCATTGAATAGCCTGCGTTGTACATGGCATTTATAAGTCCTGCCTCTCCTATTATGTAAGCCGATCCGCCAGGCTTCTGCATTGCCAGGAAATGGGCTGTGGCAAGCGCACTTGTATAAAAAGCGTTTTCATCCAGATCAATCCCCAGGCGCAGCATCTTTTCCTGAAGCTCCTTCGTCGTTCTTTCGCTGGAATTGGTGAGAAAAAGGAACTTCTTGCCTTCCTTTTTAAGCCAGTCCACAAACTCAGGTACACCAGGCAGCAGTTTGTTACCGTGGTATATCACTCCGTCCATATCACTTATAAATGCCTTCTTGTTCCTTATCCTTTCGATTATCTCCCTGTTTTTCATCTTATTAATTTATGGCGCAAAATTAATACTATGTAAAGAATTACCTATCATTCGAAAAGAAAAGTGTCAAGTCCATGATTTTTGCAGTTTGATCAGGAAAATTGTAGTTTTGGGACCTGACAGCCTTATGATTTGAGGCACGGCATGATTAATCCCAATAAACCAGTAAAAAGATGAGCATAGGTGACACAGCGGCCCCGATGAGCCGCAAGAATTATGTTATAGGCCTGTCAGTGATAGGTGTTTTCTTTTTCATTTTCGGATTCCTCACATGGCTCAACGGCATTCTGATACCATTTCTCCGGACTGCATGTGAACTGACCAACTTCCAGGCCTACTTTGTGACCACGGCATTTTACATTTCTTATTTTGTAATGTCACTTCCGTCATCAGCATTGCTGAAGAAGACAGGTTTCAGGAAAGGCATGTCGATCGGCCTGTGGGTCATGGCAGTCGGCGCACTGATATTCATTCCTGCCGCTCTCTCACGGAATTATGGAATTTTTCTTCTGGGACTTTTTGTTCAGGGCACCGGGATGGCGCTTCTTCAGACTGCGGTAAATCCGTATGTCACTATCATCGGACCGCGTGAGAGCGCCGCGAAGAGGATCAGCATGATGGGGATAGCGAATAAATTTGCCGGCGCTATCGCACCGATTATTATCGGTGCTCACATTATGAAAAATTCAAATATACTGGATCAGCAGCTTGCCACAATAACTGATGCTGTCGTGCGCGGAGACCTGCTTGATCAGCTCGCAACAAGGGTTATAAATCCGTACATAATTATGGCTGCCGTGCTGGTGGCACTGGGCTTTCTGCTGAGCCTGGCCCATCTGCCTGAAGTAGACACTGAGGCTGAGGAACCTGCAGTGGGCGAAACAAATGTCAATAAATCCAGCATATGGCATTTCCCTCATATGATAATCGGCGCTGTCGCTCTTTTCTTTTATGTCGGAGTGGAAGTCATAGCCGGTGATACTATTATCCGGTACGGCCAGTCACTGAACATAGATATGTCATCCGCAAAATATTTTACGTCTCTGACAATGCTGGGAATGATCATAGGATACGTCATGGGTATAATATTAATACCCAAAGCCCTGAGCCAGATCAACGCTTTGCGGATTTCAGCCCTTCTGGGCATAGTATTTACCGTTGGGGCTGTCTTTACTCCTGTTTCCACACAGATAACGATGCCTTTCAGAGATCTGGTTACATTTGACGCAGTGACCCTTACCATTCCTGTTACCGTGCTGTTTGTGGCCCTGATGGGCCTTGCCAATGCTCTCGTCTGGCCTGCGATGTGGCCGCTGGCCCTGAACGGTGTCGGCAAGTTTACAAAAACTGCATCTGCATTACTGATTATGTCAGTCGTGGGAGGTGCCCTCATTCCACTGGTCTACGGGAAGCTTGCTGATATCTTCACCACACAGTCAGCTTATTGGGTATGCCTGCCCTGCTATCTCATGTTGCTTTATTACTCTCTGTATGGTTACAGGCTGAAAGGCAGATAATTAAATGCAGTTATGACACCCGATCTCAGAAAGATTTACAGCTGTTTCAGCGCGGAAGGCTCATTTCTTTCAGGCCAGTCGTTCGGCCCGGGTCATATCCATGACACATACTGGATAGTAACGGCAGAGAATCATTGTGACGATTATATTCTCCAGCGGCTGAATAACAATGTTTTCAAAGACATACCCAGGCTGCAGCAGAATATGGAAAGGGTCACGGCTCACCTGCGTGCCAAATTATCAGCCATACCGGGCAGCGATGTAAAGAGAGAATGCCTGACGCTGATCAGAGACCGTGAAACCGGCCGGTCATGGCATATTGATGAGAATGGAAACTTCTGGCGGATGTTCGTTTTTATTTCCGATCATCGCTCATATGAAAGGGTTGACTCACATCATAAAGCTTTTGAGGGTGGAAAGGCAGTGGGAAGGTTCCAGGCTTTGCTTTCGGATCTTCCGGGTGACCCTCTCTACGAGACCATACCGGACTTTCATAATATTGTGAAGAGGCTTGAAACATTTCACAGGGTTATATCGGAGGATCCGGCCGGGAGGGTTTCCTCTGCCACGAAGGAGATAGCCGAGATAATCAGGCGGGAGGAGGAGATGAAGGTCATCATAAGGCTTGGTGAAGAGGGAAGAATACCTCTCCGGATCACCCATAACGACACTAAATTCAACAATATCCTCTTCGACACCAATGACAGGGCACTGTGTATAATTGACCTTGACACTGTGATGCCGGGATATGTCCACTATGACTTCGGCGATGCCATCCGGACGGCTTCAAATACTGCCGACGAAGACAGTCCAGATTTATCTTCGGTGTCATTTGACATTGGCATCTATGAAGCCTATGCCAGGGGATACCTGTCTGAGACAGAAGGTACATTGAACGATACGGAAATCGGGTACCTTGCTTTCGCGCCAAAACTGCTTACGTACATAATGGCCACAAGGTTCCTTACGGATTACCTTGACGGCGACAAATACTATAAAATCAAATACCCTGAACACAACCTGCAGAGGAACAAGGTTCAGATTGCCCTGCTTGCCGGCATGGAGGCAAATTACAATAAGATGAAACAAATAATCAAAAACATCACGGGATGAAAAGATTTTTATTGACATGTTTTTTCGTTGCTGCTGCTTATTATTATTCTTACGGACAGCAGTCTGTATCAGCATCCGACAGTTCGAAATTCCCGGCTTATTACTGGCACAGCAAGGATATGTTCGATCACCTGCCTGACACCAGGAATGAGATTGTCTTTCTCGGCAACAGCATCACTGACGGGGCAGAATGGTTCGAATTACTGCAGAACAAAAGATGCCGTAACAGGGGCATCAGCGGTGACGTAACCGAAGGGATACTGATCCGTCTCGATGGTGTTACAAAGCTAAAACCCTCAGCTATCTTCCTCTTAATAGGCATCAATGACCTTTCACGCAATATTTCCGTAGATGAGATTACAGGAAGGTACAGGGAGATTCTTCAGCGGATCCAAGATGAAACACCTAAAACAAAGGTCTATGTGCAGAGTGTTATGCCTGTTAACCCGGCCACAGGCGGCAATAAGAGGCTTGAAGGGAAGACTGACCTGATCATTGAACTCAACGGCCGCCTGCAAACTCTGGCTAAAGAATTCGGCTTTACCTATATCGATCTCTTCTCCCCTCTCGCAGACGACAATAATCTTCTTCCCAGGCGATACAGCATCGATGGACTGCACCTCTCCTATGAGGGATACAGTGTCTGGGCCGGCATTTTGCGCCAGTACGTAAAATGACTTTGGTCTACCTGTAAATTATTAATTATCTGAGTATTTCATCATCATCCCCTGTTGCGTTCGAAAACAGGTTTGGATATCTGCCGCAAATTAATGACTTTTGTCATGCCGTTCTGAACGGCATGATGATCATGTAATTTATCCCAAAAGGAATGGACATAAACGGGAAATACTTCAAATCATACCTTGAACGCGAGGATGCCTTTAAAAAACAGTACAATGCCGAGCGTATAAAGAAACAGCACTCCAAAGGCAAACTGACAGCACATGAAAGAATTGCACTTCTGTTCGATGCAGGCACCTTTGAGGAGATTGACGCCTATGTCACACCCCTGGATACAGGAGTCGAATTCGGAAAGGTTGAAAAGTCATACGGCGACGGCGTAGTTACCGGTCACGGCAAGATAGACGGACGGCTGGTGTTCGCCTTTGCACAGGATTTCACCATCATGGGAGGGTCACTTGGTATAGTCCATGCCCGCAAGATCGCCAAGGTCCAGGAGATGGCGCTGAAGATGGGTGCACCGTTTATCGGCATAAATGATTCCGGAGGTGCAAGGATACAGGAAGGCATCGCAAGCCTCAGCGGTTATGCAGTAATTTTTAACAATATAATACAATCGTCTGGCATCATACCGCAGATTTCCGTGGTCATGGGCCCGGCAGCGGGCGGCGCAGTTTATTCACCAGCCCTTACCGACTGGGTTTTCATGACCAGCCACACCAGTTATATGTTCGTAACAGGGCCGAATGTGGTTAAGGAAGTCCTGAACGAGGAAATCAGCAGTGAAGACCTTGGAGGGGCAGAAGTACATGCACGCAAGAGCGGTGTTGCCAACATGATCTATGACGACGAAGAGAACACGATCCTTGCTGCGAGGAAACTCCTCTCCTATCTCCCTTCCAACAACCTGGAAAATCCTCCGGTGGTTGCCTGGGAAAACGACACACCTGAAGTGAATGAGAAGCTTCGTGATATTGTGCCTGATGATCCGAATAAAGCATATGATGTCCGTGACGTTGTCAATCTCATCGCTGACCGCAACAGCTTCTTTGAGACTTCAGAGCTTTTTGCCGCCAACATTGTTACGGGCTTCTGCCGGATGGAGGGCAGGACCATCGGTATCGTAGCCAACCAGCCGAAAGTGCTTGCCGGAGTGCTGGATATAGATTCATCAACAAAGGGTGCACGGTTTATCAGGTTCTGCGATGCCTTCAACATACCCATACTCACCCTTGAGGATGTACCCGGTTTCCTACCGGGAAAGGATCAGGAACACGCAGGCATAATCAGGCACGGCGCCAAGCTGCTGTTTGCATATGCTGAGGCGACTGTTCCGCGTATTACGGTCATCCTGCGCAAAGCCTACGGCGGCGCTTATATCGTGATGAACAGCCGCGGCCTGGGCGGAGACTTTAACTATGCATGGCCTTCGGCAGAGATTGCCGTTATGGGACCCGATGGTGCAGTGGCTATCCTGTACCGGCGTGAACTGACTGAGTCGAAAGACCCGATAGCTTTAAAAAAAGAACTTGTAAAGAAGTACCGCGACAAAGTTGCCAACCCGTTCATTGCCGATGAAAAGGGTTACATCGATGAGGTGATTGACCCGGCCATGACACGTATGAAAGTGCTGTCAGCATTCTCGGCTCTGAGCAACAAAAGCGTGAAGGTACCGTCGCGTAAACACGGCAATATGCCGTTGTAACCGGCAGTCGGCAAAAAATATTTGCGATTTGCGATTTGCGATTTTTGATTGAAGAATGAGGACTGATGAGCACAATTTTAGAAACAGAGATGTAAATGAAGAGGATAAAGAGGATATTGATTGCGAACCGGGGGGAGATTGCAGTGCGAATAATGAGAACAGCGCATGCCATGGGAATAAAGTGTGTGGCTGTACGCACCGCAGTGGAACCAAATGCATTATATCTTTCTTCAGCTGACCTCATATACGATGAAGTTGAAGAGACAGCAGAAATACCGGTCTTTCTGGATATCGATAAACTGATCTTCATTGCCCGGGAAACAAAGTGCGATGCCCTTCACCCCGGATACGGCTTTCTTTCCGAGAACGCATACTTTGCCGATCAGTGCAGGGATAACAAGATTATTTTCATCGGCCCGTCACCTGACTCTATCTATAAGATGGGTAACAAGACGGTAGCCAGGCAGATTGCCCTGAAGCATGGAATACCCATGGCCATGGGAAGTCCTGGCAGCATCGCCGATGAGGATGAAGCTCTGAAGCATGCGGCAAGGATAGGTTACCCGGTGATCATCAAGGCAGCATCAGGCGGCGGCGGACGGGGAATGCGCATTGTGAGACAGGCATCAGAGATGGAAAAGATGTTCACCCTTGCAAGCCGCGAAGCAGAAAAAGCTTTCAACGATCCGAGCGTATTCATCGAGAAATATATCGAAAACCCAAAACACATTGAATTCCAGATCCTCGGCGACATGCATGGGAACATAATTCATCTCGGCGAAAGGGAGTGTTCCATCCAGAGAAAACACCAGAAGCTGCTTGAGGAGGCTCCTTCCCCTGCACTCGATGAAGAACTGCGTGAAAAGATGGGCTCACTGGCGGTGAAGATAGCCACGGCTGTTGGATACTATTCTGCCGGCACCGTAGAATTCCTGCTTGATTCAGACAGTAACTTCTATTTCATGGAGATGAATACCCGGATACAGGTAGAACATCCGGTGACAGAGATGGTTACAGGTGTTGACCTTATAGAGCAGCAGATCCGTGTCGCCATGGGTGAAGAGCTCACCATCCGCCAGGAAGATGTCAGGCTTACCGGCTGGGCTATCGAATGCCGGATTAATGCCGAGGATGTACAGGCAGGGTTTGCTCCTGCCCCGGGCAGGATAGAGAAGATCAGCTTTCCGGAAGGACCGGGTATCAGAGTCGATACAGGCGTCAGTGCAGGGTCTTCAATTGTCGCCGCCTATGACTCGATGATCGCCAAACTGATAGTCACAGGCACCGACCGCAGGCATGCAATCACAAATGCCAAACTGGCACTCGATAAGGTATGGATCAAGGGAACGAAGACCACACTGCCCTTTTTCCGCATGCTGATGCGCAATAAGCTGTTCCAGTCAGGCGGTTTCACAACGGCATTCATCGAGAAAGATCTCGAAAGTTATCACTGCAACAGCGAGTATGAAGAGATGATAGCCGCATGGCTCGCAACAAAACTCTTCGTTGAGGAGAACCTGACCGAGAAAAAAAACAATATCAGCTTCGACCAGGGAAAGGAGCTGACACCCTGGCTGCTGAGAAAGAGACTTACTCAATTTTAATATTTCAAGGATGAAACCTGATAAACCCGAGATAAAAAAGCTCTACGCACTGTCAAATGACGGTCATAAAATCTCTTTCACCCTGCCGTTAAAGAATATCATCAGGGTCAACGGCCGCGAATATAAAATTGAATTACGTGAAGATGAAAAGTACGGTGTTCATGTCCTATGGAAGTTCAGGCGCTATCCTGTTGAAATAGTGCGGACCAAACAGAACAGGTATGAGATACTGTTCAATGACATCAGCCATACTTTCACTATCGAGACACCTATTTCCATGCAGCGTAAGAAAGTGCTTGGAAGCACTCAGGGTGGTAGTGAAAATCACATCGTGCGTGCCCCGATGCCAGGTAAGATTATCGACGTCATTGTCCGTGAAAATACCGAGGTGATCCGCGGAGAGGCTCTTGTGATACTCGAAGCCATGAAAATGCAGAATGAGATCCAGTCACTGGTCAATGGCACCGTCACCAGAATTGGCGTCAAACCCGGTCAGAATGTCATGAAGGATGATATCCTAGCGGAAATAACCGTCAAATAATGATATCCATATATTAAACACGCAGAGACAGGTCTGAGACCTGTCTCTGGTGTCATGTATTTGTATGAATCGCTGTTTAATTATTTGCTTACCGGGGCATTCTTAAGTGTTGCCACCAGGAAATTCCAGAATTTGCCCACTGACTCAATCTCAACTTTTTCATCCGGACTGTGCGGATAACGTATCGTCGGGCCGAAGCTGATAGAGTCCAGTTTCGGATATGCTCCCATGATTATTCCGCACTCGAGACCTGCATGAATAGCTTTGATCTCAGGTACCTTGCCGTACAGTTTCTTGTAGGTTTCCTGCATAGTGCCGAGTATAGGGCTTTCCATATTGGGATTCCATCCCGGGTAGCTGCCTGACAGCTTCACATCACAGTCAGCTAACTGGAACCCTGCTGCGATCTTCCATGCGGTAGCCTCTTTTGCCGTATCGACTGAACTGCGGGTAAGACAATAAGCCTCGAATTTACCTTCCTTAATCCTGACAATAGCAAGGTTATTGGATGTCTCAACCAGCCCCGGCATGCTGTGGCTCATTCTCTGCACCCCGTTCGGGCAGACGAACACGCATCTGATAATCCGGTACTGATCGCCGGCATTCATGACTTTTACCGGCAGATCACATGTTTTGGCGATGACTTTAATATCAGGGTCAACCTCTTTGAATTCGCTCCTGTACATCTTCTCATAGCCCTTCATGAACTTTTCAAACTGTGCCTTTTTGATAGTCGGAATTACTACAGTAGCAAAAGATTCACGAGGTATGGCGTTACGCAGGTCGCCGCCGCTGTATTCTGCGATACGCATCCCGAAGTCATGTTCAGCCTGCTGGAAGAAACGGAACATAAGCTTGTTTGCATTTGCTCTTCCCAGGTGAATGTCGACGCCGGAGTGACCACCGTGCAATCCTTTCATTGTAATATTCCAGGCTGTCACACCTGAGGGTGTCTTTTCCTGTTTGTAGCTGCGTAAAGCACTGACATCCACTCCGCCGGCACATCCCACATAAAGTTCACCTTCATCCTCGGAGTCCATGTTTATCAGAATCTCTCCCCTGAGTACGCCTTTTTTAAGATTATTGGCGCCGGTCATGCCTGTTTCTTCATCCACGGTAAAGAGCGCCTCAAGCGGTCCGTGGACGACTTTCGGGTCGGTCAGGGCAGCCATTGCTGCAGCTACACCAATGCCGTTATCAGCTCCCAGCGTTGTGCCGTTGGCCTTTACCCATCCCTGTTCAATGCGTGTCTCGATAGGGTCTTTGGTGAAGTCAAACTTCTTATCGGAGTTTTTCTGCGGTACCATATCGAGGTGACCCTGCATTATGATCCCTTTACATTTTTCCATGCCTTTGGTGGCAGGCTTGCGCAGGATGACGTTGCCGGTCTTGTCAGTGATGGTTTCAAGATCATGCTCCTTGCCAAATTTCTTCATGTATTCAGTCATCCCCTTCTCTTTCTTTGAAGGGCGGGGTATCTGGGTTATTTCATGGAAATATTTCCACACCAGCTTCGGTTCAAGATTTTTTATGTCACTCATAACTATAATTTTTTTGATTATTCTTTTACAATATTAGGCATCTCTAGGCCATAACCCTTTTTCTTGTTCTCTGCCTTAAGAAGGAAGCCAAACACCAATGCGACAAGGCCGAATGCTGTGAAAATCATCATAGGCAGTGTGTAGTTATACGTTGGTACCGGCACCCCGTCGATCAGGCGTTCACCGGTGATGCAGTATTTATCAAGAACCCAGCCTATAAGCATTGGTACACCCATAAGGCCCCAGTTTTGAACCCAGAAGATAAGGGCATATGATGTACCGAGCTGCTTCATAGGTATTATCTTGGGCACTGAAGGCCACATGGCTGATGGTACAAGTGAAAACCCGACACCAAGGATAATTATGAGCACAACTGCCATCCAGGGTTTGTTGAGCGTCGGAACCGAGAACATGGCATGGACAAATATTATCAGCAAGGCTCCGATAATCATAATGGATGCTCCCTTGCCTTTCCTGTCATACAGGTTGCCGAAGAAGGGCGTCAGTACCATCGTTCCAAGGGGAAGCAGAGAGGGTATCAGGCCGGCGGTATCAGGATTTAGTCCGAATTTATTGACCATCAAGTCAGATGCATATTTCAGAAACGGGAATACTGCTGAGTAGAAGAGAACGCAGAGAATAGCAATATACCACCATCCCCTGTTCCTCAATATTAAGCCTATGTCAGAAAGCTTGAAACTATCTTCCTCATCTGCCTGCTTAGCCTTATCCGCATCTGAGACAGATGCTTCAAGCTTCTTGTCCATCCCACAGTAAATAAAGAATGCTATCATCCCGACGCAGAGCAATATCAACGCCATTAATATCGGCATGGAGACATGGCCCATCGCCTTGGCTATCGGTGCGGAGGTCTGAAGGGCAAGCATGGTCCCCAGTCGCGCCGTCGCCATCTCGAGACCCATTGCCAGGGCAAGCTCTTTCCCCCTGAACCATTTCACGATGATCTTAGAAACAGTTATGCCGGCAGTTTCCACACCAACACCAAACAGGGCATAGCCAAACCCTGCAGCCCAGACCTGGGTCTTCATGCCAAGGAATATCTGTCCGTCCAGGGAATGGGTAGACACTGCCCAAAACTTGATGGCTGTTCCTGCCACCATCAGCATTGTTGCCATTTTACCGGTAAACCGCACACCCTTCTTATCGAGAATTATGCCGCCAATTATAAGCATCAAAAGGAAAACGTTGAACCAGCCGTAAGCGCCGGTGAATTTTCCGTATTCGTTACTGGTCCATGATAACTGCTGTTCCAGCATCGTCTTCAGGGGTGCCATGACGTCTGTCAGGTAATAACCGCATAACATCGTAAAAGCAACAACCCCGAGGGCAGTCCACCTTGCAGCTTTGGAATCTGCAAGTGTTTTTCGTATTTTTTCCATCTTCAGTGATTGATTTTTATAATAAAAGGTGTGTAAATGTATAAAAAAATAAATCCAATAACTCCAGCAAAAAACATGACAGCAGAACTTTCTGGCATAATTTTGGTTATGAATTTGAAATGTTAAATTTGTCAGTCCTAAGTAAAAACCATTGATAATTGTAAATATCTGTATATCATGAAGAAATCATTTCTTATATTATTACTGTTTGTTCCGGCTTTGCTTTCATCCGGTCAGGCTACTCCTGTAAAGTGGTATACCATCGAGGAAGCTGCTGCCCTGGCAACAACCAGTCCCCGGCCGATTTTTGTTGACGCCTATACTGACTGGTGCGGATGGTGCAAGAAACTTGACAAGGACACCTTTTCTCACCCTGTGATTGCAGAGATACTAAATACGAAGTTTTACGCCGTAAAATTCAATGCTGAATCAAAAGAGCCTGTCATCTTTCAGGGCAGGACTTTTGTCAATGACGGCAAGATGGGGCTTACGCATCAGCTGGCATATGCACTCCTGCAGGGCAAGCTGGGCTATCCTACCGTGGTCTTCCTGACTGCTAAAAGTGAGCTAATAACACCTGTGTCAGGTTACAAGACCGCAAAAGACTTTGAACCGATGCTGGAATATTTCGGCGGCACGAAGCTGGCAAAAGCAGAGTTATGAGGAGTACCTGAAGACCTTTAAGGGAAGGTCCAGTAAGTCTAAAGTCGAAAGTAACGACGCCCAATACTGGCGTCGTTTGTCATTTATTCAATAATTGGAGTAACGCCCAATCCGGGCGTTATTTTTGCCGTGACCGGCAATTTTCTATTTTCCTATTATGAAATTTGATGGCAAAGTGACAATATTTCCGAACTGATATATCAGCTTACGGCCGGAATACAGCGTTTCATTGCCTGATGAAATCCTTATGTCAACCACATCGGGTACCCTGTAATAGAGCTTGTCAGGAGCTTTTGCCTCCCTTTCCGATGAGTCAGGCCTGGTTATCAGGTTGAGGTTTTTAGTCTTGTTCGACGGTGTCATTTCAATCAGCACCGGTGTGCCGTTGCTGTCGGCAGCAGGCAAAACTCCGTCTGTCTCCGAGAACCTGAAAATTGTTCTTTTCTCCCCTGCCATTGAGAGGGCAGGTGTAAACCATAAACGAAAATGCCTGGTTTCTGTCATGCTCTTCCCGGCAAAAAGGGCAGTATATTCGCGGTCAAGCCTGTTGATCTCATCAATTGCAGCGCCGTCCTGTGGAAATATATTTGTCTCTCCCGTCAGTATCATATGTTTGCCCTCACGCAGCTCCAGCAGTCTGTTTGCTGCATCAGATGCCTGCGCTTCGAGTGTCATTCCTTTTTTATTCTCAATAAGATAAGGCACACGGATAAATACCGTATCCGCTTTCACCACCCTGTATGCCGTGTCAGTCTTTGTGGAGACATACTCCTGTGCCCCCATGTCGGGGAAAAGCAAGCCTGCGCCGCGTCGTCCTTCCTGATTGCCTGAAAAGCCTGTCTCTGAATATACATCAGGATTGATATCAAGCACCAGCCCGTTTTTTTTCAGGGCCAGGAGGTCAGTCTGCATCAGCGTAGTCCCCTGTATGATGTAAAACTGTGATGGGTCAAGCTCCTCAATGCAATTCATAGTCACATCAGCCAGTGACCACCTTTCATTTTCTTTCGTGATTACATCATTCAATCCAAGCATCTCGCCTGCAAATCCGGCGTATGGTCCGGGCACTTCAATCGTTTTCCGGGCAGTGATATCAAATTCGAAGACAGTCAGCGGCAGGGCATACACTATGCTGCCGTCAGTGACATTTACGTCGCCTCCCAGAGGCAGGATGACCAAATCCGATGACTTTCCCTTTTGCAGGGCTGTACATCCGGCAGAAATGAGTAACAGAATCAGAAGTGATATGCTATAAAATCTCTTCATTGTGTCTCATATTTTAAAGGTAAAGGCTGAAGTTATTGAACTGTGTTTCGCGAAATGCTCTTCCAATGTTCATAAGGACATCTCCTGCGATCACGGATTCTTCAGAATGAACTCTCAGAGCTACGTCGCCGGCCACTCCATGAAGGTATACTCCGGCTATTGCAGCATGGGCCGGCTCGTATCCCTGTGCAAGAAGTGCTGTTATAATTCCCGTCAGGACATCCCCGCAGCCACCTGTAGCCATTCCGGGATTGCCGGTGCTGTTAAAGTATATCCTGCCGTCAGGCAGTGCAACGGATGTGTGAGCTCCCTTGAGCACAATTACACATTTATATCTGGTGGCGAAATCGATCTGCAGCTCCATGAGCTGATAATCGCTCCGTTCTTCGGAGGTCAGCCGTCTGAATTCCCCGGGGTGCGGTGTCAGCACGGAGTTTTGGGGGATGAGTGCCAGCATCTCTTTATCCTGTGAAATAATATTCAGCGCGTCAGCGTCGAGAACAAGCGGCACACTGACAGATTCCAGCAATGAGCGCAAAGCCTTCCTCGTATCAGGATCAGTACCGATTCCGGGACCCACGCCCACGGCATCATATTTTTCAAGGTCAGGTACTGACGTAATGTATTCGGTGCCGGTGTCGGGAGACACCATTGCCTCGGGTAACGCTGACTGCACGGGCGTTACAGCGGCAACAGGCGTATGCACAGTCACAAGTCCGGCCCCGGAACGCAGTGCGGCACAGGCTGAGAGAGTGGCAGCACCTGCTTTACCATACGAGCCGGCCATTATCAGTGCATGGCCGTAGGAACCTTTGTGGTCAAATTTCCTTCTCCTGCGCAGCATAGGCTTGACATCCTCTTTCATTATATAATGATAAGCGGAAGGTATCCTGGAGACGGTCTCCTGATGCAATCCGATGTCAATGACCTCCCATTTGCCGACATAATCGTCATTGCCTGCAAACATGAAAGACAACTTGGGAAACTGGAGGGTAAGCGTCAGTGAGGCTTTTATTATTGTGCTCCGGTTAGCGCTGATGTTATCCTCACAGAAGAGACCTGACGGGACATCGACAGATATTATATTGGCGCCTGTCAGATTGATTCTGCGGATGATTTCAGCTGCTCCGCCTGACGGAGGCTTGGTAAGCCCGATGCCAAAAATGGCATCGATGATTACCTCGTCCCGGCTTATTGAGGGGAAAAGATCAGGGCCTGCGAGGGTGAAAGGGGATATCCCTACCCTGGTCAGGCGGTCTGCATTCATCCTGAATTCGTTACTGTGGGAAGAACCCGTCTCCACTATAAAAACCCTGACATTATAGTTATCATCATGCAGGAGCCTGGCAATCACAAGGCCATCACCCCCGTTATTTCCGGGTCCGGAAAACACATTTACCCTTTTTTCAGGAGGCAGGATATCTTTCAGGCGCTGCGACAGGGCTGTAGCTGCACGCTCCATTAATCCTGCCGTCGTTATGGGCTCGAGGCGTATTGTTGCGGCGTCAATTTCTCTGATCTCGCCGGCGGTAAAGATCTTCATACACTCCTGTTTAGTAAGAATGACACAAATTTAAATATATAGACGAGGAAAAAAATGCTACTGACCCTTTTTATTGCATTTATCAGCTATTAAAAAAGATTAATATATTTGCCGTTACCATAAACCAAGAAATCGATAAACACGAAGAGTTATGCTTAAAAATCACCCGAAAGGACTAATAGTCGCCTTTTTTGCCAATATGGGAGAAAGGTTTGGATTCTACACCATGATGGCAATACTGGTGCTTTTCCTTCAGGCAAAGTATGGCCTGGCTGCTGCAGAGGCTGGAAAAATTTACAGCTGGTTTTATTTCAGCATTTATGCACTGGCCCTCGTTGGAGGTATACTGGCCGATACAACGAAAAAATACAAGACAGTAATACTGTTCGGAATCATCATAATGTTTGCAGGTTACCTGCTTATGGCGATTCCGGGCATGACCCTCACATTCACTGTGATAGCTCTTTTTACCATTGCCTTCGGCAACGGCCTGTTCAAAGGAAATCTCCAGGCTGTTGTCGGTCAGATGTATGATGACCCAAAGTATGCAAAACTGCGTGATACAGCTTTCATGATATTCTACATGGGTATCAATGTGGGCGCATTCTTCGCTCCGTATGCTGCAAACGGGATCAGGAACTGGTGGCTGAAGACCAACGGATTTCTCCACGATGGGAGTCTTCCCTCACTGTGTCATCAGTTTAACAATGGTACTCTGACCGATACCTCCACTCTGCAGCAACTGGCCGACAAAGTCAGTCTTGCCGGTCCGGTAACCGATCTCAGCGTCTTTTCCAGCAGTTACCTCGAAGTTTTCTCAAAAGGATACAACTATGCTTTCGGGATAGCTGCGTCGGCCATGGTGGTTTCTCTGCTTGTATATGTCATTTTCAACAAACTCCTGCCGAACAAGGAAAAAGCAATAAAAGGTTCAGCATCGGCTACTGAGGGGATTAAATTCGAGTTCAGACCTCTGGTATATTCCATGATAGCCATGGGTATCTTTGCTGCCGGGCTGCAGTTTGTCGTCGGTCTTGCTGACGGTCTTGCCTTTGGCCTGTTTGCAGGCTTTATCACATGGATACTTACAAGCGCCAGAAAAGATGAATATGCACGCGTTTCATCACTGATACTTGTTTTTATTGTTGTCGTTTTCTTCTGGATGTCTTTCCACCAGAACGGTCTGACACTCACTCTTTTTGCAAGGGATTACACTGCAAAGCAGGTAGGTCCTCTAACTAACCTCTTCTTTACATTGCCTTCAATGCTCGGGGTAATTTTTTCAATAGCCGGCCTCGTAATGCTCCTCAGGGCGAAAATGAAACTACCCGGGCGGCTTGTGGGCGGACTCCTTTTCATTGCAGCTTTTGTAGCATCGTACTTCTTCGTTACAAAGGCCGAGCCCCTGAATTCGATAGCTCCGGAGGTATTCCAGTCGTTCAATCCGCTGTTCATCGTAGCGCTTACGTTCCCGGTAATGGGGTTCTTTGCATGGATGAGCAAGAAAAACATTGAGCCGTCGACGCCAAAGAAGATTGGCATCGGAATGATCATTGCTGCCGTCGGCTTCATA
Organism: uncultured Bacteroidales bacterium; assembly: GCA_963825165.1. Classification (GTDB taxonomy): domain Bacteria; phylum Bacteroidota; class Bacteroidia; order Bacteroidales; family VadinHA17; genus SR-FBR-E99. Next base: position 349,825 of record CAWGRY010000003.1, read on the forward strand.
GTTGTACTCGTGGCTTCATTCGGACTGCCCTCACCATCATCACTGGATGGTGCACCTGTTTCTGAGGGAATGAGGGTTACGCCCTACTGGCTGATGAGCAGTTACCTGATCCTTACTGTCGCTGAACTATTCCTCAGCCCGATGGGGCTCTCATTTGTTTCCAAGGTAGCACCGTCACGCTTCCAGGGCATGATGCAGGCCGGATGGCTGCTTGCCACTGCAATGGGAAACAAGCTTCTCTTCGTAGGAACCAAACTCTGGGACAGCGTTGAGCTCTGGCAGTTATGGGCAGTACTCATAACCTGTTGCATCCTCGCTGCTGCTTTCATATTCTCAATCATGAAAAGGCTTGAAAGTGCAACAAAATAGAACAAAATGAAATGTTATGAAGAGAGCCGCGCCAACGGCTCTTTTTTTTTAGTCATTGACCGGCCATTTCAGCATCAGAAAAAAATTTAAATTATATATTTGCCAATCCTAACATCTGAGTAATGAGCAGCAGCAAAATGTATGAAAAGGTTTTCGCCATCTTCGGGACGTTCATGGTTTTCTTTTATTTTGCGCTCGGCTTCTTTATTATTTTCTCACCCCTCCTTGACACTTTCAGCAATCTCAGTAAGGGCCTCAGGATAGTATTCGGAATTCCGCTTATCATTTACGGCATTTACAGGATGCTGGATTCTTACGAGAAGATAAAAAAGAGTTTTTTCAGCAAAGATGATAACGAAGAATAATTTATCCTTATTTGATGAGGGTTGCAGCCTGTTTTACCGGTCTTACTAATTGTGGCACATGCTTTGTATCCCACCGTATTGGAGTTAAAATGAAAATTAACGCACTCGCAGAAAACAAGATAAGGAGATAATTATTAATATTGTGTATCATAGTTAGTTGAAAAGTACGGTAGGATGACTGCTATTTCGAAATACAAAAAGACAATAACCTCAGGGTTACTCCTGATTATTGCCATTATAGCCCTGGTGACATGCAAGAACCAGGGTACAGCTGCTCTGAAGGAAACTCCGACATCAGGTGATATAACAATAGAAGCGGATGAATCATTTCAACCCATCGTTGACGCTGAAGTGGCAACCTTTACAACACTTTACAAATACGCTCACATCAAAACCGTTTATAAGGCAGAGAATGAGCTGGTAGCTGATTTTCTTAATGACTCCGTTAAGGTTATAGTCTCCTCCTGGGCTCCTTCGGATGAACAGAGAAAAGTGCTGCTCGATATGCAGACTGTAGTCCGGACGACAGTAGTAGCATATGACGCCCTTGCCCTGGTTCTGAACAAAAGCAACTCTGATTCTCTGCTGACATATGATAATGTAGAAGATATCATGACAGGCAAGATCACCGACTGGAATCAGATTAACTCCGGCTCAAAACTTGGCGCAATAAACATAGTCTTTGACAATACAAGCTCGGGCAATTTCAGATATTTCAGAGAGAAGTTTAAGATGCCTCAGCAGCTGGGTCCGAACTTTTTTGCCGTGAATAATAACCCGGAAGTGATTGATTATGTCTCAAAGAGCCCCGGAGCAATAGGAATCGTCAGCGTCAACTGGATCAGTGACAAGGACGATTCTCTCAGCTTCAGTTTACTTAACAGGATTAAAATAGCTGCCGTTTCACTTCCCTATCTCGATAAGTCAACATACTATTTGCCGGTACAGGGATCCATATACGATAAGACTTATCCGTTTGTAAGAGAGGTAAATATGAATTCAAGGGAGTCATTTACAGGACTTGGCTCGGGATTTGTAAGCTTTGTATCAGGAGAGAAAGGACAAAGAATAATACTAAAGTCGGGACTCGTACCCGCAACTATGCCGATAAGGATTATACAAGTAAAAAATGAGTAACTAAAATTGATAGCGATGATTATGAGAAGATTTAAACTGGCGTTGCTGCCTGCAGCATTAATCTGCATGATTAGTGGCACGGGGTTAAAGGCTCAGACACTCCAGGAAGCCATTACCTTCACCAAGAATGAACAATATGATAAAGCTGAGGCAATGTTCCAGCAACTGGTCAAGAGTGAGCCCGGAAACCCCAAGGTCTATTTTCACTATGGGGAGAATACCCTGCTGAACTATTTTTCGGACACTATTTCAAACTCGCTCACGGTGGCAACCAAGGAAGCTGCGGACATCTTCGACAAAGGTGTGAAAGCCAATGTAAATGACCCTCTGAATTATGTGGGGCTTGCCAAGGTTTCGTTCTACCAGGGCGATAACGCGAAGGCCGAGGAACTCAGGGTGAAAGCCAAAGGGCTGCTTCCTCCTTATAAGAAGGTAACCAAAATTGCCAATCCCAAGGACTATGCTTATACTCTGGCCAAGATAGCCGAATCATATATCCGTTTTGAGCAGGTTGATACCAGCAAGGCATTGCCTTTCATCAGGCAGGCACTGCAGATCGATCCGAGGAACAGTGAGGTTTATATCATTGCAGGTGATATCTATATCCTGGTCAACGACGGTTCAAAAGCTATTAAGAACTACAACCTTGCGCAGGACTGGGATCTGAAATCCCCTACTGCCAACATGAAAATCGGAAGTATATATGTCAAGGGCCGTAACCTTATGGCCGCCATTCCGTTCTATGAGCAGGCAATCGCACTTGACCAGAACTATGCACCGGCGTACCGCGAGCTCGGCCAGCTATACTCTATGGCGGGAAAGTTCAAAGAATCAAAAAAATACTTTGAAAAATACCTTGAACTTACCCAGGGAAATATTCCTGCCAAGATAAGGTATGTAAACGCCTTGTTCTATGCCAAAGAGTATAATGAAGTGATCAAGAATGTAGAAGAGATCTTTGCGATTGATGACTCAAGGACTTACATGAACCGTATTGCAGGCTACTCAGCTTATGAGGAAGGGAATTACGAACTGGCACAGAAGTATATGGACAAACTCTTTGCTTCTCTCGATGCGGAACGTTTAATAAAGAAAGACTATATCTATTATGCCAGGATCCTTGCCAGGAAGAACCAGAACTATCCTAAACAGGTAATTGAGACTGACAATGATGAGGGTGATCTCTCATCGATGCAGTTGAGGCATAATACCCTTAAGCCGGGTGCTGAGAAGACGAAGATTTTAGCCGATATCGAAGCCCTGAAAGCAAAGTTAACCAATTCAAAGGCAAAGATTGCAAAGGCGGAAGCTGAGATTGACAAGGCGGTTGAAGCATATGAAAAGGCCGCTTACTTTGGAGAGGAAGACCTCACCATGATATATGAAAAAGGTAGCGTACAGTATGCCGCCCGGAGGTATAAAGATGCAGCGACAACATGGTCGCGCCTCCTTGATAAAGGAAGAAACAGCGAAAGTGACTTCATCCAGGTCGGAAGAGCTTTTTACCAGGCTAAGGATTTTAACCAGGCCGATGCCACCTTTAACAAAATGGTAGCCAAATATCCTGATAACCTTCAGGGATATCTCTGGATCGCTAACACAGCATCTGCAAAGGACCCCGATTCTGAGCTCGGTCTTGCAAGACCCAAGTTTTTAACCTTGCTTAAAAAAGCCTCCGTCGACTCTGTAAAGAACGTGAATGAGATCTTTGATGCAATCAGATTTCTCGGATATGACGCACTTCAGAACAAAAGATATGATGAGGCAAGGTCCTACTATAACAGAATGATGAATCTCGCCCCGAACAATGATGATTATAAGGTCAAGGCGCACAGTTCGCTCAGTACCATGTTTATCACCATGGGTGATTATCCCAGGGCAATAGAGGAAAACAACAGGATACTGGCGATCGATCCTTCCAATGAGAATGCCAAAGCAACAATAACCTATATACAGGCTGCACAGAAGAATGCGATTCCAAAAGCCCATCCGAATGAGATCACCGGCGTCATTTCTGATGCATCAGGCACACCCATCCCGGGGGCATCAGTAAGGGTCAAGGATACAGCTGCCGAAGCATGGACAAATGCCAAAGGTGAGTACAAGTTCGTAATGCCGGAAGCTTCAGAGACACTGGTTATAAGTGCCAAGGGCTTCAAGAGCATCGAGGTTACTGTAACAAAGAGGAGAATATATAATGCATCTCTGGAAAGATAGACATGAAGTACCAATGTGCCTTAATTTATATCTAATTAATTGGGACTATTGTAAAAGAACGAGAGAATAATTATTTTTGTAACCTGTTCACTAAACCAACTAAAGAATACTAAAATGAGTAAAAATTCCAAATCGTCCAGCGGACTGTTGCAGTCGATTTTTGCACCTCTAGTTATTATTATTGCGTTCATTGTTGCTTACATTATCTTCGCCAAAATCTTTGGTGCTCCCGAAAACTTTGAAGGCGGCAACAATAAAGGCCATCCACTTCAGGGTAACCTTCTTGGATTGTTGTACAGGGGTGGTGTTATTGTTCCGGTGCTTCTGACAGTCATTATCACACTGATAGTGTTTGTATGCGAAAGAGCCATCACGCTTTCCAGAGTAAAAGGAAAGGCAAGACTCAACGTATTTGTTGCCAATCTTCAGCAGATGCTTGCAGAAGACAGGATTGAAGACGCTATTGCTGCATGTGACAAACAGAAGGGTTCACTGGCCAACGTTATGAAAGCAGGTCTGTCGCGCTACCGCGCCCTGGAAAATGACAAGGAGCTTGAAAAAGACCAGAAGATCACCTCAATGAAACAGGCAATTGAAGAGGCGACAGCACTTGAGCTTCCCGTCCTTTCAAGAAATATGGTTTTTCTTTCGACCATCGCCTCCATCTCGGTGCTTATCGGTCTTATTGGAACGGTTCTCGGAATGATCCGTGCATTTGCTGCCCTGGCACAGTCAGGCGCTCCTGATGCTCTTGCCCTTTCAACAGGTATATCCGAGGCTCTTGTCAATACCGCTTTCGGTATTACAGGATCAACCCTTGCAATTATTTTCTTTAATATGTTCTCAACACAAATTGACAATTATGTCTTCAAAATCGATGAAGCAGGCTTCAGCCTGACCCAGACTTTTGCAGCATCAGTGAGGAAATAATTCGCCAAATTTATTCTTTTGGTTAAAAAAGAAAGGATTTAAAACATGCCAAAGATTAAACTAGCGACCAAATCACCCCGCATCGACATGACGCCGATGGTTGACCTGTTTACGCTGCTGCTTACGTTCTTCATTCTTACAGCAACGTTCAGGCCCCAGGAAGCTGTTCCTGTTGATACACCTTTTTCTGTATCGGAAAAACCGATGATGGATGCCAATGTTATGACAGTTATCATCTCTAAAGACAACCGGGTATTTTTCAATGTTGACAACGGACCTGATACCATTCTTAAATTCAGGCCGAAAATCCTTGCCGAAATGGGCAAGAGATACAACATTGAATTTACTCCTGATGAACTGCGTAAATTCGAAAAAAGCGGCACATCCTTCGGAGTACCGATTCAGGATATGAAAGCTTTCCTTGCTGCCAAAAACTCAGATGAGAGAATAGCCCTGGAAAAGGGTATTCCAGTCGATTCCACAGATAATCAGCTTGCGTTATGGATACTCTTTGCACGCCAGGTGAACCCTGCTGTGCAGACGTTGATCAAAGGCGATGCTGACGCTGATTTTCCTGTAATAAGGGATGTACTTGATATTCTGCAGGATAAGAACGTGAACAGGTTCAACCTGATCACAAATCTTAGAGGAGCGGGAGAAATTATTGTAACTGAGGAAACAACCGAGTAAGATGGCAGAGATAATTCAAGAAGAAAAAGGCAAAGGCGGGAAGAAGAAACCAAAAAAAGGTGACGCCCATGTGGATATGACCCCTATGGTGGACCTTATGAGCTTGCTCATCACTTTCTTCATGCTCACAGCAGCTTTCAGCAAACCGAAGGTAATGGAAATAGTCCTCCCTGAGAAAATCAAGAAGGATGAGATTGTTGAGCCTCCGAAGATTGCCGAGAGCCGTACTCTGAATATTATCCTTGGTCCGCAGGACAAGGTCTACTGGTACCCCGGAAAAGCCGACCCGGCTGTCACCGTGCTCCAGGAAACCGACTTCAGCCCCACTGGTATTCGCCAGATACTGCTTGACAGAAACAGAGCCCTCTTCCGTAAAATTGACGATTTCGAACAGAAAGTCATAAGGGGAGAGATCAATATCAAGCAGGATTCCCTGGCAAATGCCATCAAACAGCTTAAGAAGGATGATGATACAGGACCTATCGTTCTTATCAAAGCTTACAAGACATCAAAGTATAAGAACTTTGTCGATATAATTGACGAGATGTCAATTGTAGGCATTGCCCGTTACACATTTACTGACATCAGCTGGATTGAGGAGAACCTGGTCAATGCCGCCCTCGGGATTGCACCGGTCGTTCAGACTCCGGCAAAATAGAAGGGAACTGATATGGCAAAAGAAAAGAAACATTACCCAAGTCTCGATGACATAGTCTTCGAAGGCAGGAACAAGGATTACGGTGCCTATGACCTTCGCAGGAAGTATTCCAGAACGATGACCATTTCAATGATCGTCGGCCTGGTTATAGTTCTGGCAGCTGTGATCATACCTTACATCAAGGCCAGGAATATAGCGCAGATAAAGATGAGGGATGCAAATGAAGTCATTGCTGAAATGGCTAACGACATCCAGCAGGAAGAAGCCGCGCCGCCTCCGCCACCTCCGCCCCCGCCACCATCAGAGCAGCAGACTGTTGTTAAGTATGTGGCTCCGGTAGTTGTTGACTCTGTCAAACCTGAAGATGAGTCGAAATTTATGACCGCCGATGATGTGGCCGAGACTGTCGTTGATGAACAGGTAGTTGAGGTTGTTGAACTGGCCCAGGAAGAGGTTGAGTATGAAGCTCCGGCAGAAGTGTTTGTTGTGGTTGAAGAGATGCCTTCATTCCCTGGAGGGGACGCTGAACTCTTCAAATTCATTTACGACAACATCAAATATCCTGAGCTTGCCAAGGAAAACAATATCCAGGGCAAGGTTATACTCCGCTTCTGTGTGACTTACAAAGGCACGGTTGACCAGGTTTCGGTTGTCAGAGGCGTTGACCCGGCTCTCGATGATGAGGCTGTAAGGGTTATCAAGCTCCTGCCGCTGTGGAAACCAGGCAAGCAGGGAGGTAAACCCGTGAACGTCTGGTACAGCGTTCCGATCAGTTTCCAGCTTAAGTAAACAAAACTCTGATAATAAAAAAAGGTGTCTCAAACAGGACACCTTTTTTTATACCTTCACCTGATGTCATAATCCGAGCAAAGAATTTATATACCGCTCTGCCAGGGGAGTGCCGTCTCTGCCAAGACCGCTGATAATAACCATCCGCTCACGATACTGAGCCATGTGAAGCAAGCCGTTAAAGCCGTCTTCAAAAACATATTTAAAGACATCCTCGCTGCCGGAATAGGCATCACCTGCGAGCTTTCCGGCCATCGCCGACGCTTCCCCTGTGCTTTTACAGTTGAAAAAATACACATCAAACCGGTCATTGTCTGTTTCATATGAAACCCTGTACGCACCACGGAGAAATTCATGCCCCAGCACGCTCTCCAGAATATAGGTTTCCTGATTCTTAAGTAGTCCCCCGGGAGGAAAAAGCTTCAGCAAGGCCGGGAATTCATTTTTCCCTTCAATGCGGCCGGCAATAAGTCCTGCCAGCTCCTTCATGGACTCATTCACTTTTTTTGATTCCGATTGGGTCATTATTTTTACATAGTAGCGATCCTTATAGAAATTAACAACTCCGTCTTCATTGTAACCCTGTACGCCGACCTGTATGAAATTATATCCCGGTGATCGCTCCAGGGAGTAGATCCCGAATGCCATCGCATCATCTCCAAACCTGTATATCTCAGCCTTGATAGCTCTCTTCCCTTTCTTGTATTCCGTGATGTTAAGATCAAGAAATCCGAGAGCCAGGTACGCATCAGCAGCTCCATCAATGTAATTCCAGAGATTATCCGGGGTATAAACAGGATCTTCATTGACTGTCTTATACCCCCTGAGAAGAGGAAACAATCCCTGCTGCCCGTAAAGACCTGAAAAGGTCAAAACCGTTATGAAAATGGTTATTATCGATTTGCGGATCATGTTATTATCAGTTTATCCTGAAATTAAATCGTAGGGAACGTTTTTTAGCCTGGTAATATCTGAGATCCTGTTCTTCAAATTAAATCCTTTTACACATTCTGCCGAACAAACCTCGCATCCGGCACAAGGGTCACCTTCTACAGCTGACTGCGACACGAGTTCTGATGCCATTGGCAGGTTACCATAACCGTAAGCGTACATATATGCTCGCATTAATTCCGGGACGGGGAGGCTATTGCGGCACCCGGGAATACAGTTACTGCATGCGTTGCAATAGAGTCCCTGGTTCGCTTCAGCAGCAAGGAGCTCTTCCTTTTCCGATGATGAAAGAGTAATGTCAGTCATTACCTCCAGGTCAGATGTCAGATGCTCAAAAGCTGTTATTCCTGGAATGGTAGTATGGATATTGGGATTGGACAGGGCCCATTTCAGTGCGGCCTTCGTATTGACAGGCTTCGTCCTTTCCTTGTCAAGAAACCCTCCGGCCATTGTTTTCATGGCCACGACGCCGATGCCTGCATCAGCTGCTGCCTGAAGTGCACTGTTCATCTCGCCGAGGTATGTCTGTTTGAAGTTATAAGCTGTCAGCACAACATCCCATATGCCGTCTTCTGCCATCGCTTTCATGATGACAGGCTCATTCTTATGGGTGGAGACCCCAATGAACCTTACTCTCCCCTCCTTTTTAAGGTCAAGCATTGCGCCTGTTATCTCCTTGTGTCTTAACACATCAAGGCTGTCAATTCCGTGCATATAAAGAATATCCACATAGCTCATCTTCAGCCTCGTAAGGCTTATCTCGAACTTCGAAAGAAAGTCCGCTGCAGTGGTCTCACCTGAAGGTTTCCCGGTCTGACGATCCACCCCTGCCGGGCCGATTTTTGTAGCAATAATAAATGAATTCCGGGGTACGGTGGTAAAGAAATTCCCAAGCATCTCTTCGTTCCGGCCGTTCTGATAACCATGAGCAGTATCAAACATTTTAATGCCGCCGTCATAGGCTGCTTTAACAAGACTGCTGTTATCAGACCTCATGACTCCGAAACTGACAACCGGGATTTTTAATCCTGTTTTGCCCAGTGTTCTGTAGATAATTTCGTTTCCTCCGGAAGGTGTGGCCGCCAGGGCTGCCCTGTCAAGAATTGTAAAGCCTGCAGCTCCTGCAAGGCCTGATCTGAGAAAGTTTCTTCGTTTCAAGTCTTTATAGTTCAAATTACCAGGCCAATATACAAATATTTTGTATTATTTTAGTGGTGCTGTCCGGCAGCATAAAAAATCGCATTCAGTATGAGCCGTTACATTCACAACCTGATTTTAAAAGGGGAAGGGATGAATCTTGACTTCAAGTACTGTATTTCAGATCCGCATAAGATAGCGCGTACTCTCTCCGCCTTTTCGAACAGTGAGGGTGGCAAGCTGCTTATCGGGGTAAGGGATAACGGTTCCCTTGCCGGAGTGAGGTCAGATGAGGAGTACTATATGATTGACTCTGCGGCCACACTGTACTGCGACCCTGAGGTTAAGATCACGACCTCCAACCACACTGTAAACGGCAAAAACATTCTTGAGGTTGATGTTCCCAGAAGTGCAAAGATACCGGTAAAAGCTAAGGATGAGGAAGGAAGGTGGAAAGCATATTTCAGACAGGGCGATCAGAATTTCATGGCTGACAGGGTTATCCTGCAGGTGTGGAGGAGAAAATGCAGCAGACGCGGTCTTCTGTTAAGGTTCGATAAAAAAGAAAACCTGCTGCTGAATTATCTCCGCGACGGAGACCGGATAACTGTCTCCGAATTCCGCAAAATGGCGGGAATAAACTGTAAAACTGCCGAAAAGATATTGAGTGATTTTATTCTCTGCGGAATTATGGTTTGTGCAGCCAGTGAGAAAGGGCTCTTTTACCGTCTGAGTGATGAATTCGGGGCTTCAAAATAAAATCTCATCCCGCTTTAAGCCCGACGACAAGGATATCATCCACCTGCAGTGACGATCCTTTCCAGCTCATCAGCCGCTCCTCGAGTATCTCCTTCTGCTTGCTCATCGGGTAACTCTGTATGTCAAGGATCAGCTTCTTGAAATTCCTTTTCATGAACTTCTTACCTGTGTTTCCGTTGAACTGATCTAAATATCCGTCTGTGAAAAGGTAATAGGATATATCCTTCTCAAGCTTCCATTCGGAATATGTAAATTCCTTATCCATTTTTGCCGAGATGCCGACAGGCATCATGTTTGCGTCAATGGTCTCGAGAAGGTACTTGCCGTTTGATAAAGCACCATCCTCCATCTCCATCTCACCGCTTGCCCACTTTATGATCTCGTCATCGGTCATCACCCTTACTTTAAAGCAGGGTATATATGCCCCGGAAAACTCCGCTGTTCTGTTTTTATTATCAATAACCATCAGGGCCAGGTTCATGGAGTCTTTCTGTTCATCCGTCTCTCCTGCCTGTTTCAGTGAAGAGACGACCTGTTGGCGAAGTTCATTCAGTATCATGCCGGCTTTGGTAAAAGCCATTCTGCTGACAATCTCATCAAGTAACGAGATTCCAAGAAGACTCATGAATGCCCCGGGTACACCGTGCCCCGTACAGTCAGCTACCACTACGAACAATTTGTCACCCCTGCGGGCCATCCAGTAGAAGTCGCCGCTGACAATATCGCGTGGCTTGAAGAGAATGAAATAGTTTGAGATTGCATCGGCCATCAGCTTTTCTGACGGAAGCAGAGCCCGCTGTATCCGGCTTGCATAGCGGACACTTGCTTCAAGTTCCTCTTTCTGCCTGTTCACCATCGCACTATTCTCTTTCACCAGTGTTTCAAGATGTGAATTCTCCCTGGTTAACCGCCTGGTAAAGAGTTTTAATAATATGTAGATCAACAGCATACCAACCAGCAAATAAACAAGCAATGCCGACAGGGTTGCAAAAGGCGGTTTCTTCACCGAAAACCTGTAACTGGTCTCTTCGCTGTCAAGGCCTGTAAGTGTTTTGGCTATCAGCCTGAATTTGTAATTTCCCGAAGGAAGGTTGGTGAAGTCCTTGAAATTGCGCTTCTCCCATTTTGACCAGTCGCGGTCATATCCTTCAAGCATATACCTGTATTCCGTCTTATTCTCACCCACATAGGAGGTCGTTGTCCAGCTAAAGGAGATGTCGCTGGCGGAACGTTTCAGAGCGGGTCCTTTCCCCTCGGGTTGTACCCCGGATGGGATCCTTATGCCATCAGGAGATGATGTGTAAAACAATCCCTTCAGAAGGATCTTGTCAGCACCAGCTGTGATGCCGGTCAGGATGGTGCTGAATGAACCATAGCCATATCCAAGCTTCGATTTATCGATAACAAATATGCTGCGGCCCCTTGCCAGCCATATATTATTGTTGATATAGTCAATGGAGGCTGTGGAAATGTCAGGTAGGAAATCGAATTGCTTTCTGAAAATAACATGCCCCTGTCGCGTTGGTGTGACCAGTGCAAAAAAGTGGTGAGAGTCATAACCGGATATACAGATGTCGCCCTCCGGTGTCCTGAATACTTTTTCTATAATGACACTACTGAAGGTATCACCTGCAAGTTCGTTGTCTTTCCCGAACCGGTCTGTGCCGGGATCATAGCTGTATATACCTCTTCCTGTGCTGACATAAAGTTTTTTATCGATAGTGACCACATGGTTGAGTGTATCGCAGTCCAGGCCTTTTGACCGGTCATAAACGATACATGTCGTATCTGAAGGATTGCAGACCAGCCGGCACAAAGAGGATGGTCCGCTTGTCAGCACCCACCAATCGTTTTCAGATGACTGTTCTATCGCCACGATACTCCCGCTGATTATATTTCTTTCGCTCATATTGACAACATCCCACTCTCCTGTCGAATTTCTGAGAGTCAGGATGATGCCTTCCGTCGAGCCCGCGAGCAAAGTGGACGGGTCATTCATGGCAGCCTTTAAAGCTGTCATATGGACCCTGTCAAGAAAGTTACTGACAGTTCCGGCTGAATCCAGCTGATAAAGGCCGTTTACTGTAGCTGCAACAAGCACCTGTTCGTCCTGCACTGTGGCTTTCTCGAGGTCAAAGACCCGTAAGTCAAGGCCCTCCAGCTTTGAGAACTTCACCCTGCCAGAGTCATTGACCAGGTACCTGTAAAGGCCATTGTTATCGGAAACAAACGCAGAACCGTTGTATTCCCTCATGTCTGCGATAGTTGTTCTTATCCCGGTACCCATACCGAATTCTGATACAGGCAGTGACACATAAGCTCTGTTTATATATCCCATGGTACAGAACCACAGCTGCGAGTTGGTGGCATAATCGCAGTACATGGCTGTGACCGTCGATTCCTGAAGTCCGGTTGTTTCAGCTGACACCTGTTGCAACAGGGTGCCATCATGACTGAAAATGTAGATACCCTCCCCTCCTGTCATTCCAACTGCAAACCTGTTTCCGGAAATATTTACAGCACCGGATATGGCATTGGTCCTGAGCTTGCTGTTGATAACTGCCGGAAGCAGGTCATTCTTGAGCTCACCTGTTCTTATATTGAACAGATATATTCCGTTTTTAACTGTTGCAATGATTATGCTTTCGCTGTCATAAGGAAGAAGTGCAACTACGCGCCTCATTCTTGCCTTGTTGCCACCAGGTATCTGTACCAATTTTCCCCCGGTATATTCGTATAGTCCTTCCCTGTCATCGGCGATGATGACCCTGCCTTCCCTGACAAGGATCGTACCTGCATCATTCAGGTTAAATTCATTGCCCATGTCAATGAAGGTGAGTGAATCTTTGTCAAGGTCATATAGAAACAGTTTCTTTCGGTCGGTAAAGTAGACAGTGCTGCTGTCAGTGCCGATTGAAGATATCATCTTAATCTCCCTTCTGACCTCCGGATCTGTGATGCGGTCAGCAAGCGATCGGAAGAGAGGGACACCTCTGTCATCGGGCTGGATAAAGCCAAAATCAGTCTCGCCTCCGGCATAGATGATGCCTCTGTAGTCTGATGCAAGGGCATTAACGCGCTGTTCGCTTCCCATCTGGATGAGGCCCCAACTGAGACCGTCATATGTAACAATGCCCTTTGACTGGTTTCCGAAGTACATCACACCACGCTTGTCCATCGTGATACACCAGTTCTGGAGATCGCCGGGGATTTCCATGGCATCAAACCAGGTGACGACAGGCGCACCGGTCCTGTTGACCTGCGAATGGACAACAATTGAAAAGAAAAGAAGAGATACAGAAAGAAGCAGTCCGGTCCTCATTCCCATTCAGATTACCCCTGTTTAAAGTGATAAATATACGAATTCATTTTATAAAAGAGGTTGTTGGTCAATTTGGCATTCTATTTGAGACATTTTTAATTATCTTGGCAGTTGGTAATGAGGTGTATGAGGGTAAATCACAAAGCGGTAGTCCTGCTGGCTGCAGGGTTTATGTTTTTGTGCCAGTCACAGGCGCAGGATCCTGCTTCTGGCAGGCCTGATAAACAGGACGAATCATTTGCCGGAGTGTCACGCCATCCGGATGCCATTTCATACCGTACCCGCACACCACAGCTCAGGAAGATCGATGACCCGACAGGAGAATATTGCAGGGTTGTCCTCCCGGGGCATCATTACACTTCAGAGACCGGGAAGCCTGAATTGCCCGTTTACAGCCGCATTGTTGAGGTGCCTCGGGGAATGCAAGTTAAAGTTGCTCTCTCAGGTATCATTTCCGGTAAGATAAGGTTTGCTGATCACGGTCTTCGTAATGCTCAGATATATCCATCGCAGCCGGGCAGAACAAAAAACGAGGTTCAGGATCAAAAAGTGGTTGTCAAGGACAGAAGAATATACGAGTTGAAAGGAACCATCAGCCATGACACGGTAGTTATAAGTACTATCGGCATCTTCCGGGGTCATGAGATGGTTAACATTGCCATATATCCGGCATTCTATGACCCCTCCGGTGCTTATGTCGATCTCATTACTTCGATGGATGTAAGCATCAGTTACATTCCTTCAGAGACCAAGGGTATCACTGAGGGCACAGATACTGATGATAAGAGCGGTTATTCCTCTGATTCGTATATCACCGGCTATACTGACCAGCCGATAAACATGATTGTTGTTGCGGATTCAATCTTCATCAGGCATCTGCAGCCCTTGATACGGTGGAAACTGTTAAAGGGTATTAAGACGACTGTAATATACAAAAGACCCGGTCCGGCTGATACGGTGTACTCAGATCTTAAAGCGAGGATTTCAGCATCCTACTTTGATATGCTGGCCAGGGGCAATCCTCCGCAGTACCTGCTTATCGTGGGTGATCCGGCGCTTATACCGACAGCGCGGGGTATCTCAAACATTTCAGATCTTTATTACGGGGAATTTGACGGTAAAGGTGACTATATCCCTGAACTCTTCATAGGGAGACTGCCCGTTTCTGACACTACCCAGCTGAAGTCAGTTGTCAAAAAGATTATTGACTATGAAACCTTGAATTATGCACATGGAAATAATTTCTGGGCAGGAGCTTTGGTCACGGCAGGAAACGCTCCGGGATTTGAGAACTACATGAACGGCCAGGTTGGCTACATATATAATAATTACCTGAGCAAGGACACCTCCCTGAATGCCCGTAGATGGAAATATCCTGAATCTACCGTGAAGGATGACTCTCTTAAATTGCTGTTCAACCAGGGGCTGAGTATCCTGAACTATACCGGGCACGGGGAAGCATCAGGCTTCAGTGATCCGGTATTTAAAGTCCCGAACGTCAATGAGCTGACCAACAAGAATGAATACCCTCTGATAATTGCGAATGCATGCCGTACGGCACAGATAAATGTTGCTTCATGTTTCGGTACTGCCATGGTAAATGCTTCTGAAAAGGGTGCGGTTGGATATATCGGATGTACAAATGATTCATACTGGATAGAAGATTTTTTCTGGGCTGTCGGCCCCGGCAATCCCGGTCCCGATGTCACCTATGATAATACCGGTTACGGTGCTTTTGACAGGCTTTTTCATACCCACGGCGAGCTTCCCGGAGAGTGGTATTATACCATGGGGCAGATCAACTTCGCCGGCAACATGTCGGTATCAGCAAGCACCAGCCAGAGGAAGAAGTATTACTGGGAGACATATATGCTACTTGGTGACCCGTCAATGACTCCTCTCATTGGAAGACCGGATACCTTTAAAATTGAAATGCCTGACACCATTCCTCAGCTCCTGACCGCACTCAGCTTCTTTACCACACCTTTTTCCTATGCTGCTCTGTCTGACTTTGATACCTTGTGGGATGCAAAATTCGTGAGTCCATCCGGAGCTGTCTCCCTTAAAATACCGGAAGGAGTGAAAGATTCGTGTCTGCTGATTATTACCGGACAGAATATGGTTCCCTTCAGCAAGGTCCTTCACTTCGGAGCTGTTTCGCATGCTTTCATAACGACCGGGGATATTGTGTTCTTCGATTCGGAGGGTAACAAAAACAACGCCCCGGATTACGGGGAAAGGATCAGGCTTAAGATAACTGTCAAGAATCTCGGACAAAGAGCTTCGTCTGATCTGAGTGCCGACATTTCGGTACTATCAGGCCGGATAACTCTTGAAAACAGCTCAGTCCCGATCGGAGTATTGGCTCCTGGAGCCTCTTTCACCATTAATAACTTTTACTTCAATGTCTCGGACGAAGTGGAGGATGGCGAACTTGCTTCCATTTTACTCACCCTGAGTGATCAAGGTGATGAATACCTTTTCGGGATCGATATGACACTTCTTGCGCCTGAGCTAAGGATTATATCTTCAGTGCCGGACGATTCTTCGACCGGCAACTCCAACTTCCTGCCCGACGCCGGCGAAACGATCATGCTCAATGTCAGGGTAAAGAACGAAGGGTCATCGGCCACCAGCGGTACTGTATCGGTAAAAAATCCGGGATCAGGAGCATCCCTGCAAATCCCGGATATTGAAACAGGAACCCTTGCACCGGGCGCAGAAAAAGTACTGGGTTTTGAGGTAACTATTTCTGACGAGGCACTGCCGGGTACTATTATACCTTACGATATAAAATTCGTCTGCGGCAAATATGAGACCCAGGGCAGATGGACGATCAGCATCGGAAAGACCCGTGAAACGTGGGAGTTTGACAGGTTTGATGTCTTCCCATGGATACAGAAGGGCGATTACCCCTGGACTATCACCTCTTTGACATCTTTCGAAAACATTAAGTCGGCAAGATCAGGAAGCGTGCCTGACAAGATGGAAACAATTCTATCAATATATGTCAACAATCCGGTCAGGGACACAGTCTCATTCTATTCACTGGTTTCATCGGAGGCTAATTATGACGAAATGATTTTCAGGGTTGACAGCGTCAATAAGTTTGAGCTTTCAGGCGACCTTCCATGGACGAAAAGGCAGTCTGTGCTCGACCCTGGTGTTCATTACCTCGAATGGGTCTATAAGAAGGATGTTTCTCTTTCAGGAGGCCTGGATGCCGCATGGATTGACCAGGTGTCATTTCCGGATATTTCATTCCTTGAAGCCGATCTGCAGATAGATACTGTATTTCCGCCACTCCCTGCTGAACAACTAAAAAGTATTACCGTGAAAGGAAGGGTGGTCAACCTCGGAAGAACGACCCTGACCAGCTTCCCGCTGGCTTACAGGATCAATGATGGGGAGCTTGTCAATGAGACCTTCTTTGTAAAGATAGACCCGGGCGATACCGTTGATGTATCCTTCACAAAAAAATGCACCCTGCTTGCTGACCACAGTTACCTTATTTATATTCTGAGCCAGCTGCCTGAGGACAGTTATGCAGGAAATGATATTGCGTATACTTCTTTTATAGGATCAGATGTCGGCCCCGACCTGACTGAAGAGACTGTCAGGTTGCTGCCCAACCCTTTCAGGGAGACATTTATTCTTGAGATTGACATCACTGATGCGGACATGGCAGATATCGAGCTCACGGATCTCACCGGCAGGTTCGTGTTAAGATCTGCCGAAGGCCTGGTACCGGGAACGAACAGGATCACCGTTGACGGCAGCCGTCTGGCAGCCGGGGCATATATTCTGAGTGTCTCGACAGGAGGCAGGAGTATCGCAATGAAAGTAGTTAAGGAAAGGTAATCATGGAGACCAAACCTACTCGTGAGGACGGTTTAACGCTGTTTAAAAAATACAACAAATCGGAAAGTTTGTATAAGCATGCGCTTGCGGTGGAGGCTGTAATGAGATTTATGGCCCGCAAACACGGTGAAGATGAGGAAATGTGGGGTGTGATAGGTCTTGTTCACGATCTTGATTATGAGATGTATCCTGATAAGCATTGTAAAATGACTGAAGTCATAATGAGGGAAGAGGGTTGGCCTGAAGATTACATCCGGGCCGTTATCAGTCACGGTTATGGCATCTGCTCCGATGCTGAACCCCGCACTCTGCTTGAGAAGACCCTCTTTGCCATTGATGAGTTGACAGGACTGGTCACCACCAGCGCACTCGTGAGGCCTTCCAGGAGTGTGCTTGACATGGAGGCAAGGTCAGTTCGAAAAAAATGGGCTGACAAGAGGTTTGCTGCCGGTGTCGATCGCAGTGTCATTGAAAGAGGAGCCGCTAGTCTGGGTGTCGATCTGAATGACCTTATCTCAGACACGATAATGGGAATGCGCGAGGTTGCGGAGGAGATTGGCCTCAAAGGTAATCCACAGCCATGAGATTTGCTATTCTCCGACAATTCGACAATCGCAAATCGCAAATCGCAAATAAAAAGGGCGCCTCCGAAAAAAACAGAGACGCCCTTGACTTAATCAGTCAGATTTACAGTTCCCTTATCCTGATGTTCCTGAACCAGACGTCATTACCATGGTCCTGAAGACCAATGTAGCCTTCTTTGGCAGTGTTTATGAACATCTCCCAGTCTTTGAATTTTGAGTTGGCACACATCTTTTTCCATTCTTCGGTCCAAAGATGGAATTCAACAACATTGGCTCCGTTCTGGTTGAATACCACGGTTCCCTGGTAGCAGATAATACTTACCTTGTTCCATTCACCTGCAGGTTTTGTATTCTGTGGTACAGCCGGAATGAGGTCATACAGTGAGCCTGCCATCCTGTTTCCGTTTACACCAAGCTTTGCATCGGGGTGCCTTTCATTGTCGAGTATCTGCATTTCGGGTGAAGACTCGTAGATAGGCGCGCCGGGTATCTCCTGAGCAAGGATAAAAATCCCGCTGTTACCGCCCTGTGATATCTTCCATTCCAGTGACAATTCGAAATTACCGAATTTTTTATCATAGATTATGTCGCCACCACTACCACCCGCTTCACCGGCCCCTGACCCAATACAGTGAAGAGTGCCGTCAACTATATCCCAGCCCTTTTCAGGGAACGCGGTTTTGTTATAACCTCTCCATCCCTGGGTTGAGGTGCCGTTAAAAAGTGATGTCCAGACCTCAACCTCATTCGATTTCTCCGCAGTGCTCTTTCCTTTTTTCCCTGAACCACAGGAAGCGAAAGAAGCTGCAAGTACAAGTACAAAAATTATTCTTATTACTTTCATATAGTGTAGTTTTTAAGTGATTGGATTACATTTATTTATCTAGACAGGCATTTCAGGCAGCGCCCATCCGGTGCGGTAGTTATGCTTTATCATTTCCTTTGCAAACTGCTTCGCATTGATGGGATCGGTATACTTCCTGTCAAATGTCGGGTGGCCGTCAGTGATGCTGAAATGATCTTCCACGCATATCTTGATCTCTTCAGAGTCATTGATATTTGTGAAATCCATCTTTTTACCGTCCCATTCGAGAACCTTGTTGAGTCCCTGCAGTCTGACAGCAAGAACACCCATAACCACCATTTCATTAAAGGGACCTGCTTCTGAGAAGTCTGATTTTGTCATTACCCTTGATTCAGGTGTTTCTTTGCAAGCTCTTACCCAGTCCATTTCATGGCTTGTGGTAACACGACGTTCCGTTTTGGGCGAAGCGGGTACCCTGCCTGAGAGGAGCCAGGGATCACGGCCGTAGCATCCGCAGATAAGAACATCTTTTGAACCGTAGAATATTGCGCCTCCATCAGGGTCGTAGGCTTTCCCGGCCGGCCATCCCTGAGGCCTCGTAGGCTGCAGGCCACCGTCGTACCAGATCACTTCCACCTCAGGATAATTGATTTTTGATTTCTTTGGTGCAATTCTTTCCGGAAATACCAGCTTGACCATCTGGGCATTGGGTGCACAGTCGGTAAGGAGGAGTGTTGAGCTTCCCTCAGCCCTCACCGGGTATCCCAGCTTTAGTCCCTTGAAGACGGGATGAAGAATGTGGCATGCCATATCGCCCAGGGCTCCTGTGCCAAAATCCCACCAGCCTCTCCAGTTCCAGGGCGTGTAGATACTGTGGTAAGGCCTTTTCGGTGCAGGACCGAGGAAGAGATCCCAGTCAAGAGTTTCAGGCACCCACTCCCCTTTTGCCGGTCTGTTCAGACCCTGCGGCCAGATAGGACGGTCGGTGAATGTTTCTACTTTCTTTACATCACCTATCTCACCATTTTGTATCCATTCTATTATCAGGTTTACACCCTCTCCTGATGCGCCCTGGTTTCCCATCTGCGTCGCAACCTTGTTCTTCGCAGCCAGCGCCGTGAGAAGTCTTAACTCATAAACGCTGTGTGTCAACGGCTTCTGGACATAGACGTGCTTCCCCATGTTCATTGCCTGTGAAGCGGTAAGGGCATGGGTGTGGTCAGCCGTTGCAATTATCACGGCATCTATTGATTTGCCCATCTCATCGTACATCTTCCTGTAATCCCAGAATTTTTTGGCAGCAGGGTACGCATCGAAGACCCTTTTTGAGTAACCCCAGTCGACGTCACACAAAGCAACAATGTTCTCTGAGTCTGCTACATTTCTGATATTGGTGGCACCTACGCCTCCAATACCTATCCCCGCAATGTTCAGTTTATCACTCGGGGCACGGTAGCCAAGACCGCTGATAACATTGCCTGGAAGAATAGTAAGGCCGGCTATTGCAGCACCGGTAGTGCCCACAAATGACCGTCTTGTGATTTTGTTTTTTTCTTCTTTCATTTTTAAGGAAGGTTAATGTTATATAGAAACCTTAAAAGTATATAATTCATCTGTAAAATAAAACGACAGGCAATATTAAAATCCTGACGACTGTTCTTAAAAAACATTAAATTGCATAAAAGGTGGCAAAATGAAAGAGGAACGGTATAGTATTGATTTAAAAGAAACTACGAAGCTCGGAAAGATCCTGAGGATAGTTCTTGGCATCATCTGCCTAATAACTACCGTCTGGTTCCTGTTCACTATCAAAGGTACAGCAGCCTCCGTTTCGACGGCCTGGATAGCAGTAGCGTTTCTGTGCCTTTTTTCTGTCTGGCTCATTGGCTCAGGCCTGGGTGTCACAGACAGGTATATTTCAGTTGGAGATGACAGGATAATACTGAGGCAGAACTTCCTGAAGCCTCCGGTTATCTTCACGGCATCAGCACTGACCCATGTCGAATTCAAACCGCTCGCAATAGAATTCTGCACATCCGCTGAAAAGGTGACCCTAAGGCTTGGAACCTATTACCCCGTACATTCGGCAAGTATTATGGAAGCAGTTGAAAAATTCTGTACCAATAACGGTATTAAAATCATAGGGACAGAACCTATTTAAGAAGTGTCTTCAGGTAATAATCGCGACTGATCCTGATACTCTCCATTGGTGTATGGGTGAGGCAGTTATCCTGCTCAAGGAACCAGTATTTCATCCCTGCCGTTTTCGACTGTGCAAGGATGGGTTTAAAATCAATAATGCCTTCACCAAGGGTCGCATCATGAAGATCAGGGCTCAGATCCTTCATGTGCCAGACCTGAAAACGGCCGGGGTATTTGCTGAAGTAAGCCAGCGGATCCTTGCCTGCGGCGGTGATCCATGCCAGGTCAATCTCAAATGTCACCAGCCTGGGGTCAGTATTTTCCACAAGTATATCATACGGCACCCTGCCATTAATCTCTTTAAACTCTATCTGGTGATTGTGAAACCCGAACATCAGGCCTGCTTTTTTACACTTTTCGCCTGCTTTATTGAAATAATCCGCTGTCCGCTGGTAGCTGTCAATTGAATTGCTCCACTCTTCAGGCAGGGAAGGAAGAAACAGATATTTAATTCCTGCTTCAGCTGTGTCTTCAATCATCTGGTCCTCATTATCCGGCCTGATAGCGCTGTGAGTACTGAGCGGCACCATTCCCGACTTCTTCACAAGCTTCCCGTATTCTTTTGGCTTGAGACCGTAGAATTTCCTCTCGCCGTAACCGGCAGCCTCAACCCAGTCATAGCCGATTGCAGCAGCCTCAGCCAGTGCTGCAGCCGGATTGCTGCCCATGGCATCACGTATTGTATACAAAGCCAGGCCTGTTTTTTTCGATTGCCTGGATGATGCTATTAATTCGTTGTTAATCAAAGGTAATGCTGCCATTACGAGAGCAGATTGTCTCATGAAGTTCCTTCTTGTGGTCATAGCGGGAGGTTAAAAAGGTTAGTTGTTCTCAAATAACTGGACAGGCAACTTCAATTACCTGACAATAGCAAAAATAGCATTAATTTTATAAGATGAAATACCCCGTATTATGAAGCTTAGTAAAAAACATGAAAGCAATGACAGTCTGATCTGTCTCCTCTGCCCTCATTCATGTCATATAGGGCCCGGAGAACGGGGGTTGTGCGGTGTACGTGAAAATACAGGAAGTGATATCACTCTCACCACCTACGGAGTTATCAGTGGCTATGCGCTTGATCCTGTAGAGAAAAAGCCGCTATATCATTATTACCCGGGAAAACACATCCTGTCTGCAGGCTCTTACGGCTGTAACCTGAAATGCGATTTCTGTCAGAACTACCATATTTCACAGCATATCGGAAAGGAAGGCAATTATCACCTCTCTCCTGAAGAACTGGTAAGTCGTTCGCGCCTGGCGTCGGATAATATAGGTATCGCCTTTACCTACAATGAACCGGTGATATGGTACGAGTACGTTGTCGACTGCGCCAGGCTGGCATCATCAGAAGGTCTGAAAAGCGTTATGGTGACCAACGGATATGTGAACAGGGAGCCCCTTGCCCATCTCATAGGGGTAATAGATGCATTCAACGTCGACCTGAAGGCTTTCGGCAATGAATTTTACAGGAAATACACAGGGGCTACTTTGAAGCCGGTTATGGAAGCAATCCGTGATATTGCATCTTCAGGCAGGCATCTTGAAATAACAACACTGATTCTGCCGGGGATGAATGATTCCGTTGACTCGATGCGGCAGGAAGCTGAATGGATTGCAACCACAGCCGGCCGTCACGTTCCATTACACCTGAGCCGTTATTTTCCGATGTATAAGCGTGATGACCCTCCCACCCCGGCAGAGACAATACTCATGCTCAGGGAAGCCGCGTCTGAATACCTCGATTTTGTCTATACAGGAAATATGCCAGGGACTGATTCCGGCTCTGACACGATATGTCCCGGATGCCACTCCACTGTGATAAAACGCAACGGATACCATACTTCTCTCGCCGGTTTATCCGGCGATGGGAGGTGCCTGAAATGCAATGAGTTAATAGTAAAATGGATTTAGGAAGATTCCGGTTCCCTCTATTTTGATTTGGAAATCTCGCTCAGCTTTTCAAAATAACCGTCAACTTTTTCCAGCAGATCCTTGCTCACTGTCTTGTAATATGCCTTTACCAGTGCGGGATTGTCCTTACCGGCAGGATGATTGACCCTGTCAATGAATTCATTACGCATGGAAACAGCTTCCTCGATCAGATTCTGGACCTCATTCCGTTTTTCACCGGTATGGATACTCGTAAACAGAAAACAGTCTGAGATAAACTCAAAGAATAGGAAGTCGATATCTTTTTTAAGGTTTTTTACGCTGGCCATGACTGTTTATTTTGTTGTAAAGATAAAAATTAATCTTCTTTCTTCCTCCTTTGAAATTTGATTATGCTGTCATCAGCAAGCTGACGGTAGAGAAAGCTGAGTCGTTTTAAAATATCTTTGTCGGTATTGAACAGATGATTGTCAATGCTTTTGACAGGAAGAACCATTGGCGAAGTTCCTGTAATAAAGGCTGACTGAAAGTCCGGTAACTCTGATATTTTGACAGCTTTAAAGACAAGGTTGTATCCTTCCTTGCGGCAAATGTCAATTATATATTTCCTTGTTATGCCCGGGAGGACCATACTGTCCGGAGCCGTGTACAATATTCCTTCTTCGTTCACGAAGAACACGTTTGATCTGCTTCCCTCGGTGATAAAACCCTCTGTGTTCACCAGCAGGGCCTCGTAAGCTTTTTGCTTTACAAGCGCCTCATTCACCGACAGGCGTAACCTGTTATTCAGCAGCTTCACTCCCGGGTCAAAGCGCTCGGCACGGTAAAATATCAAATGGACGCCATGACGAACAGTTTCATCATCCGGATACGAGGATGCGATATAACAGATATGCACTGAGTACTCCTGACCAATAAATGAGACGGTGATCTTTACATTTATCTCCGTAAAGGTCTCCTGTCTGACCAGGGCATCAAGACCTTCGGTTATCAGTTCGGTGATATCACCTTTCAGATCATATCTTGTGGAAATTCCATCGTTAAGGCGTTTCATATGATCATCGAAAAAGAGAGGAACTCCTTTCCTTGTTCTGATCACCTCATAGAAAGAGACATCACCGGGAGCGATCTCTGCATCTTGTTCGACGGGAAGGATGTTGCCATCCAGGAAATAATATCTACCAAAACATTCCACGGCAGTATTTGATAATGCAAAGGTATGAATAAAACGGACCAGGCTTAAAAGTAATTATCTTCGTATTTTACTTCAGAAATGTACGCTGTTGTAGACATAGAGACCACCGGAGGAAGCGCCAGGCTTGAGAGGATTACTGAAATAGCCGTTTACATACATGATGGTAATTGTGTAGTCGACGAATACTCAACCCTTGTCAATCCTGAACGGAATATACCCTACTTCATAACTGCGCTTACAGGTATCAGCAATGAAATGGTCGAAGACGCCCCAAAGTTTTTTGAGGTTGCAAAGAAAATTGTTGAGATCACTGAAGGGAATATTTTTGTAGCGCATAATGCACGCTTCGATTACTCATTCATCAGGCAGGAATTCAGCATGCTTGGCTACAATTTCAAGCGTCCTCTGCTTGATACGGTATCTTTAAGCAGGAAGCTGCTGCCCGGGCACAAGTCATACAGCCTGGGCAACCTGTGCAAGGATCTGGGCATTGAGATCAGAGGCAGGCACAGGGCTTCGGGTGATGCACTGGCCACTGTCAGACTGATGGAGCTTCTCCTCGAGAAAGACAGGGAGCAGAACAATGGCAGCCTTGTCAGAAACCGCAAGGCATCAAAGCTGCATCCTGCACTCGATATGCAAAAGATCACCGATTTACCCGAGGAGCCTGGGATCTATTACTTTCACAATGATTCCGGCGAGATCATTTATGTCGGTAAAAGCCGTAATCTCTACCAGAGGGTAAACACGCACCTTTCAAACAACACGTCATCAAGAGAAATGGAGATGCGTTCGCTGATCGCTGACATAAGCTGGGAAAGGACGGGCAGTGAGCTGGTGGCTCTCCTGCTTGAATCGGCCGAAATCAAGATCAGAAAGCCGCTTTTTAACAGGGCACAGCGCCGGACTGGGTTCCGCTGGGGTATCTACAGTTATACGGACGAAAACGGATTCATCAGGCTTGAATACCGGAATGTAAATGATGACGCCGTTCCCCTCGCTCTTTTCAGCTCCAAGGAAAATGTAAGGGCTAAACTTGATCAGGTCATCAGCGAATACAATCTTTGTCAGAAGTTATGCGGTATGTATGAAACTGCAGGTCAGTGTTTCCACAGACAGGTGAGCCTGTGCCGCGGAGCCTGCTGCGGTGAGGAGGAGCCCCGGTCATACAATGAAAGAGCTTTGCAGGCCCTCGATGAATTTGTCTTCAGGGAAAGAAATTTCTTCATTATTGACCGCGGGAGAGATTCTGACGAGAGATCAGCGGTCAAGATTATGAACGGCAAATATGCCGGTTACGGCTATTTCAATATTAATGATGTAGGATTTGGATTAACCGCAATACACGACTGTATAAAGAATGCCAGGGATAACCGTGACATCCAGGTAATCATCAAGGGTTATCTCAGAAATCACCGGGTAGAGAAAATTATTGATTTCTGAAAGGGACAGCCTCTGAGGTTTTCTTAATATATTTGTTTAAACCTACACAACCAGGTACAGATGTCGCTTTTTACACGTACTACTAAAGAACTGACGGTCAAAATAGATGAATTCTTTGATAACGTTGAAATCGGTATACTGATATTCAAGGAGGGCGTCAAAGCTTATGTCAACGGGGACCAGGATGCCTTTCAGAATCATCTTACCAGGATAGATGAGCTTGAAAGCAGGGCAGACAAGCTCCAGAGAAGCATTGAGAATGACATGATGGTGCATTCGATTCTGCCACAGCAGAGGAGCGAGATAGTGAAGCTTCTGTGGCAGCTCGATGAGATTCTTGACACTGCCAAAAGCTCGCTCAATGAATTTTACATTGAGATGCCTCATATTCCACATTCGCTGGCACAGGATTTCACCTCTCTCGCTGAAGTATCCGGTAATGCTGCAGAGGAGCTGATGCCGGCAGCACGGGCTTTTTTCAGG
The DNA here is from genome assembly GCA_963825165.1 of uncultured Bacteroidales bacterium. Classification (GTDB taxonomy): domain Bacteria; phylum Bacteroidota; class Bacteroidia; order Bacteroidales; family VadinHA17; genus SR-FBR-E99. The sequence continues at coordinate 375,612 of CAWGRY010000003.1, forward strand.
GAGCCGCATGTAGTCAGGGATAAACTGATTAAAGTGTATTTCTTTGAGCGTGAAACTGATAAGGCAGCTTTTCAAATGAAGAAGAAGGTGTTTCATGAGATGAATGATCTGTCACTGGCGGAAAAGGCTCACATACGTTACATAACCCATCATATTGAAAGTATCTCCGATACCGCACAGGATGCGGCTGATCTTCTTGCATCGATGGCCATCAGGCTAATGCTCTGATATATGATCATTCTGTTTATTTCAAGCGGACTTTTTCTCGGATGGACCCTTGGGGCCAACGATGGTGCAAATATTTTCGGATCAGCTGTCGGGTCAAGGATGCTGTCATTCACAAGGGCTGCCGTCATCGCTTCCATATTTGTTATTTTAGGAGCTGTAGTTCAGGGAGCAGGTGCCTCTGATACTCTCGGCCGCCTCGGTTCGGTCAATGCCATCGGCGGCGCTTTCACGGTTGCCCTTGCTGCCGGAGTGACTGTCTATTTCATGACTAAAGCGGGATTACCGGTATCGACCACACAGGCAATAGTAGGTGCAATAGTCGGTTGGAACTTTTTTACAGACAATGCAATAAACACGAAGTCGCTGGTACAAATCGTCACCACCTGGATAACAGGACCTGTTCTCGGTGCGGTTTTTGCCTATGCGCTCTATCATCTTGTCAGAATAACAAGGAAAAGAATCAGGATACACCTGCTGTTGTACGAATCATATATCAGGACCGGTTTGATGATTGCAGGGGCTTTCGGGGCATTCAGCCTCGGGGCCAATAACATTGCCAACGTGATGGGCGTGTTTGTACCCAGTGTCTCTCTGAGCGATGCAAACTTTGGTTTATTTACCCTGACCGGTGCACAACAGCTCTTCTTCCTTGGCGGTATAGCCATCGCAGCAGGCATCCTGACGTATTCAAAAAAGGTCATCCAGACTGTGGGCGCCAACCTTCTCGAACTTACTTCAGAAGCCGCTTTTGTGGTTGTCATCTCCCAGGCTCTGGTACTGTTTATCTTCTCATCATCCTCGCTCACCGGTCTTATCGTAAGGCTCGGCCTGCCGCCAATACCGCTCGTGCCGGTATCAAGCACCCAGGTGGTGGTGGGAGCAGTAATAGGCATCGGCCTTTACAAAGGGGTAAGAAATATTAATATGAAAGTGCTCGGAAGTATTGCATCCGGCTGGATAACGACACCGGTGGTGGCAGGCTTGCTTTCATTTATACTTCTCTTCTTTGTGAAGAACCTGTTCGGGATCGACATTGGTCATTCGGTAAGACCTTCAGCCGGGCTTAGAGGGGAAATGAATGTGGCTCAGATAGTCAAATACAGTATTATTGTTTTACTTGTAATAACAGCTGTCTACCTCGTTTACCTTCTGCTTGCAGAGAAGAAAAAAACCGATAGCCTGAACAAAAAATATTATTGATAGCAGAAACGCCCGTTTTGGGCGTCTCTGCTATTATGTGTTCCAATGATTATATATCAATTAAGGAATGAATATTTCTTGCCGTACTCCATCATCTGGCCCAGGAAGTCCGAGCAATATTCGACCTGAACATCAGTAATTTTACCCTGTGCATCGACAACCGGTTTCAGGACAGGATTGACGAAACCACTGTAAGGTGCCAGGTTCAGCTTCTCATAACGGGCAAGTATTTCAGCATGGAGCACAGGGTCAATTTTTACGCCGTAATTTTCGATCATATTCTTCCCTGCTTCATAATCTCCTTCAGATTTTATCCGCTGGACCTCCTTCAGCATCTCGCCGAAGAGTACCCTCAGCTTGTTGTAGTCATTGATTTTCACAAATGTTTTACCATCGCGTGATACCATCTCAATGACATTATCATTACTACCTTTTTCGTATACCCAGTGGGCTATTGCCGAACGGTTTCTCATATGTGCCTGTTCAATATCCTTACCTGGTTTTATCCTTACTATCTGGGTAATAAGACCGTTGCGGATATAGCTGTCATACATTGCTTTTGCCGGCTCTTCATTCTTCATAAGTCCGATTTCAATCATTTTAGGATCCATCATATAATAAAGGGCAAACAGATCAGCTCTTGCCTCCTCGAGTGGTGAGGCATAGTTTTTCAGGGCATTAGGATCGGTTCCCGGGGCGAGCTTACCGCTGGCATGGCCAATGCACTCATGCATGTCTGTGTGAAGAGCATCAGAAACGGAGCCATACCTGACTGCCCTGTCAATCTCAGCCTGATCAAAGGCAAATTCTTCCAGGAAACCGCTGCCTCTCGAAACTATATCCTTTGCGTCTGTGATATTTGCAAGGGTGACTGATTTGGACCCTGCCTCGATCCTGATCCAGTTCGAGTTGGGGAGATTGATTCCAAGCGGAGAAGCAGGGAAGCAATCGCCGCCAAGCATTGCAACATTTATCACGCTTGCAGCTACGCCCGTCACCTTTTCCTTACGGTATTGAGGATCAACCGGTGAATTATCTTCAAACCACTGAGCATTCCCAGTGATAATTGAAGTGCGTTTGGAGGCTTCCACATCCTTATAATCAACCACCGACTCCCATGTAGCCTTCATCCCCAGCGGGTCACCGTATGTCTCGATGAATCCGTTTATATAATCAACGGAAAGGCCTGTGTTGCCTGCCCACAGTACATTGTAATCATCCCAGGTTTTAAGATCACCGGTCTTATAATAGTCAATAAGCAGTTCAAGCTCTTTTTTCTGATTCTCGCTGAGAGCGACGTTCTTTGCTTTCTCAAGCCATGATATTATCTGATCTATAGCAGGGCCATAAAGTCCTCCGCTTTTGTAAGGTATCTCCGTTACTTTGCCATCAGTCTTCACGACCTTTGTATTCAGTCCCCACGATACAGGCCTGGGATCAGACGGATCAACCACAGCAGCATAGTACTTTTCCACCTCCGCCTGCGTCACGCCTTCGTAAAAATTATTTGCCGATGAAGTGATCATATCAGATCCCTCCGACTGGTCCACCCTTTTGGCGAACAGTGCAGGATCAAAGATCACGGGTGTAAGCATGTTGATAAGGTCACTGGTCTCCTGCCCTGCCCTGAGAGGAAGCAACGAGGTATCACTGCCGTTCACAAGGGATGCGAAATACTCTCCGGAAAAACCCGGAACAAATTTATCGTTCGAGTAGTGGTGATGAATGCCATTCGCAAAGAATACTCTCTTGGCCCATGTAATAAACGAGGAATAGTCTGCTGTTTCTTTGTCTCCGCTGTACGAGGCAATGATCGCCTCATTGGTCTTTCTTATTACAAGATTATACCTGAAATTCTGATCCCACAGTATATCCCTGCCGCAAAGCGCAGCCTCTGACAGGTAATAAATGAACTCCTTCTCGCCGGCCGAAAGCTGTTCAAAACCCGGGAGACGGTATTTAAGCACACTGATATCTTCAAACCTGTCTACCTGCCAGGTGAATTCATCTGCTGTGGCAGCCTCTTTTCCAGCCTGCCCGCATGAGGTAAAAAGCGCAATTCCCATAGCTGCAATTGTTCCGATTAGTAAGTTCGTTTTCATATTATGATAATTTTACTTAAAAGTCACATGAATTCTACAAGTTTTGAATACTATTTATCTTCAAGTCCGAGAAGATCCATCACACCGTTGATGAATGTCAGGGGGTGTAGCGGATTACCGGGGACGTACAGATCAATGTGATGATCCCTGATGAAGCTTCTGTCCAGCGCCGGGCTCCCTTCAAAAATACCTCCGCTGATGGCATCGGTGCCGGCAACGATAATAACTTTAGGTGACGGCACAGCGTCATAACAAATCTGCAGAGCCCTGGCCATATTTTCAGTCACGGGACCGGTGATTACAATTCCGTCGGCATGGCGGGGTGATGCGACAAACTCGATACCAAAGCGGCCGAAATCAAAATTAACATTGCCTGTAGCAGCGAGCTCCATCTCGCATGAATTATCTCCTCCTGCAGATACTTCCCTCAGCTTGAGGGATTTCCTGAACAATCGTCTTACATCCTTTCGCACAGCGGCTTCATCTATCCTTAACGGACCCGTCTTACCAGGCATGATCAAAAGATCTTCTCTTCTGTTTGAGGCAATCCGGTAATCATTAGTAAACCTGATCTTTTCAGGAAGCAGGAGCGCGCACTCATTGCAAAAGGCACACTTTCCAAGGTCTATTGCTCCGCTCTGCCTGTCTATCGCATTGACAGGGCACAGGTCCGAGGCCTTTTTAATCTCATTTCCCGTTATATCATCAGCGATCACGGGAAGTCCTCTGAACCTGTCAGATACAGGCTGTTTCCGCAGGTCATGTATAAACTGCCTGCCGTGATCGGAAAGTATTTTTAATTCTTTAATCATTTCGATGTACGGGTTATTACTTACAGATCATGGCCGCAATAAGAAAGGTTAAAGCTTTTATTGCACACAGGGAAATCGGAGATTTCCTGGTTGCGCACTGCCAGGGCCAGCGACATCCAGTTATGCAGTGAAGGGTCCTTGACTTTGTAGTGTGAAATATTGCCATCAGGGTCAGTATGAGCAATGTGACATATTTCACCCCTCCATCCTTCTGAAACTGAAATAGCAAAGCTCTCAGGTTTAAGCTTATAATCATAGACTGGTTTCATTGTGTCTTTGTCTTTATTTCTCCAGATCCCGATAAGCTCACGGATGGTTTTAACCAACTCCCTGACCTCCTGGCTGCGCAGCATGCCACGAGCCAGCACATCGCCGGTTTCGAGCATAACCGTATTGACCTGGTGGTTTTTATAGTATTGAAACGGGTGTGTCTCACGTGTATCGCGAAAGATACCGCAGCTACGTGCAGCCATGCCAACCGCACCAGTGCTGAGGGCCTGCTGCCTGGTAACGATCCCGATATCTTCAAACCTGCCAAGAACAGTTTGCAGTGAATAAATCCGGTCAGTTATTTCAGAGAAACGATTACCCGAGTCATCCAGTACGCTGAAAATCACGTCAGCAATATCATCAGTCATGGGATAGTTAGTGCCACCGGGCCGTATGAGACCTTTCCCGAAGCGGTTGCCGCACCAGCGCTGAGTAGTATTTATAATTGTTGTCCTGAGTGCTTCGCATACTGCCTGGCCAAACTGGTACGCCACATCACCGCAAAGTGCTGCAGTATCTCCGATATGAACTGCGATCCTTTCCATTTCCAGGGCTATGCACCGCTCAATCTGCAATGCATCACCTGCTTCTATGCCGGCTAATGATTCAATCAGCTGCGCGTGAGCCAAAGCATGCCCTGCGGAGGTATCACCGGCAATGCTTTCTGATAAAATACATCGTTGCAGTGGTTCCTTCTTCTCAAGAAATAATTTTTCTATTCCCCGGTGCTGATACCCGAGTTGTATTTCGAGATGCAGAACCTTTTCACCGTTGCAGACAAACCTGAAATGGCCCGGCTCGATGACACCGGCATGGATCGGCCCTACTCCTACCTCATGCAGTTCTTCGCTTTCAATCCCGTAAAACGGATAATTATCCATTATGCTGAGTCTGTCCGGGCGGTCATGAGGATACCTGACCGGCTTCATCCAGGGGTGCCCTTCAAATACAATCCCGGAATTCTCATGTATCTCCCGTTCAAAAATATGAAGCTGGGGACAGACAGGAGTCAATGACTTCAACACCGGTTTTCCCTTGTTCAGCTCGTGACAGAAAACCTTTATATTCCCGGCAAGGTCATCCGCAATACAACAATACAATCTCACCGAGTCTGCCATGCCATGGAGGTAGTAGGCAAGGCAGTGATTAGTCTCCAATTTCAACTGTTCAGCAATCTGAGCATAAAAAACAGTGTACTCAGATACCGGAATGTCTTTAATATCCAGCGAAGTTGAATTGTTTTTTATTTCTGAATATAAACGACCCATCATAATTCCTATTTAGGCAACATGGCAAAGCTCTGATTTATCAGGTCAACCAGGACAGGTGGCTGGTAAAAGCACATCACGATTACTATACCAAGAAATACAAACTGGCTTATCGTCTCGGCAGGGTTTACTTTACCCGGCATAACCGTATTGTTTTCAGTCCTCGGACCTGAAAAAGTTATATGCATAATTCTTATGCTCATCGCATAAATTATAAAGCAAAGCAATACAATGGTGGCAATCAGGACAAACCACTGACCATTTAAGACCAGTCCCCTGAAGATCATGAATTCGGAAATAAACATTCCGGAGGGGGGGATGGCAAGTATGCAGATCATTCCGGTTAAAAGGACCATTGCGCCTGCCGGGTACAGGTTCATGTATCTGCCGCATTCGTCCAGCCTGAACGTATGAAGCACCCTTGACAGCTGTCCCATCTGGTAAAAAAGGCTTGATTTTGTAAATGAATGCAAGACCACCAGGAGAAGGGCAGCATAGTAACCCGCACCTCCGACGCCGACAGCTATTGCCACCAGTCCCATATTTTCAAGACTGGAATAAGCAAGCATACGCTTCAGATGCTTGGCTTTCAGCATGTATCCCGAAGCTATTAATAACGACAACAATCCCGCCAGGATAAGGACGTGATTCATGAAAGGCAGGATGGATGTTGAAGAGAATAAGGTGTAAACACGGAAAATTGCGAGGAACCCTACATTCATCAGCGTCGTGGAAATTAAAGCGCTTATTGGAGGCGGTGCCACGGAATGTGCATCGATGGTGACCGTATGCATCGGGAAGAGACCCATCTTGGTGCTGAATCCTGCCAGCACAAATACAAAAGCAATTTTCAGATACAACGGGCTGGCATTATTCAGGATATTGGCGAAAGAAGTAAACGACAGGTTTGGAGCGTCCCCGCGTCCGTATATAAACCCTAAGAACAAAATGCCAAGATATGCCAGGGCAATACCGGTTGAGCAGATAAAGACATATTTCCAGGTCGCCTCAAGAGCCATTTCCGTGCGGTCATGATAGATAAGAACTGCAACAGCCAGGGTGGTGGCTTCGACGAAAATCCACAGCACGGTCATGGTGTTCGCTATATATGCACCTGACATGAAAGTCATAAGGGCAACAAGTGAAGCATGGTAAATGCTGTGTTTTTTTGCATCGTTACCGGTTGTATATATAAATCCGTGGTAAATGGTCGGAATTGCCAGCAGGGCCAGAACCGAAAGCAATAAAACCCCGGTGCTGTCAAAAGTAAAATAGGCCAGTTCAGTCGTGTTCAGATTGGTCCATGCAAATATTGTCAACCAGATAAGGAGCAATGCGAAAGCGACAGTCAAAATCCTTGTGAAATTTTTATTCCTGAGCAAAACAATTGTGACGCTGATTAAAATAGATATGGTAAAGAATAATAATAGCATCATTTCTAATCTTTTAACATAGTCAATTCGTTAGTATGCGGTTTAAGCCGCAGTCCGAAGAATCCCAGTATCAGCACACCCACAAAAATATCAAGCAGTATGCCTATATTTATCATCATGGGCATTTCATTTCCGATTGCCAGGGAAAACATGAACACGGCATTCTCAATGATCAGAAAGCCTATCAGGTGGGAGATTATAAGTTTATGCGTCACTATCAGCAGCATGCCGGTGAATAATGTAAAAAGAGCTATTGCCAGGTATATCGTGTTGATAAACGGATTTATGAGGATTTTTGCCAGGATGACACTGATCAGCAACCCGAAAATTGAAAACAGCAGCAGATTAAATCCCGGCATTGCCAGTCTGTGCACTTTGGTTACCCCGGAACGCTGAATGATCCTGGTAAGAAGATAAGGCAGCAGAATGGTTTTGAATATCAACGTCTCGGCAACGATAAACAGAAGGTTTGCAGTGTTAACTTCGTTCAGCTCGAATATGGCAATTCCGCACAGCAGCAAACCCTGAATTCCTATCAGTTTGATGTATGTCGTCAGCCGGTCAGCAGATGAAAAATACATAAGTGTAACTGCAAAAAAAACAATCAGATAATTCACCATTTTCTTAAACCAGTTTATCGGTCATTATCAGTATTACCACAAAAGCTATCCAGGCTATCGCTGAAAGTGTAAGGATGAATTTCGGATTCTTATTCATCTTGTTTCTTGCCCTGAATGATTCAGTCAGTCCGACGATCACTGCAAAAAACGCCTGCACGGCAAAGAATAAAAATACCTGAAGGAATATATTCCATCCTGCCGGCACGATCAGATTGTATATCAGCGAACCGTATAAAGCGAATTTAAGATATGAACCTATATGGATGAGGGCTTTATCAAACCCGCTGTAGTCAAGGATCATCACCTCGTGTATCATTGTAAGCTCAAGGTGCGTTTTCGGATCATCAACCGGGACCCTGCTGTTTTCGACCAGGGTGATCTGAACCAGCAGGTATACTCCTATTATGCTGTATATCATCACATAATCATTCCCGGTGATGAAGAAATTATTGAATATATCCGAGAAGGAAGTATAGCCGGTAAACATTGCGAAGGTGGCCAGGAGGATAAAAAATGCCGGTTCCACAAGCATTGAAAAGAATGCCTCGCGGCTTGCTCCCATTCCTTCAAAACTGCTGCCTGTATCAAGTGCTGCAATTATTGCAAAAAACTTTCCAAACGCAAGGATGTAGGAGAAAAAGATAAAATCTCCCTCAAATGAAATCAGGGCCCCGCGTTCGCCAAAAGGTACAACCATCAAAGCGCAGAGTATGCTTGCAAGAGTGACCGCCGGGGCAATCTGAAATATCATTCCGGTAGTAGTGCTGAAAACGCTGCCCTTCCTCATCAGAACTGATATATCCTTTACGGGCTGAAATATTCCTGGGCCTTTCCGGCCTGATAAGAGACTCCTGGTTCTTAGTATCACTCCCGGGAAAAAGAAGGCTGCAATTACTATCAGAATAAATCCTGCCATGATCAGATTATATTTAAGATTGTCAGCAGGAGAACCAGCAGTATAAAGACAAATGCGTACAGGATGTAATGCTGGATCTGCCCGGTCTGCATGACGGCAATCTTTTTCAGCAGGCCCGATAACCAGCCTGCGGGCTTATCAATCAACAGCTTTTTGAAGATATCGTCATTATGCGAGATAAAAGTTCTTTTTTTCGGGAAAACCTCATCCTCCCTGATGTCTTCCATGATTTTCTTTCCCTGCAGTAAGGGCTTTGCTATATGGTTGTAATTATATGCATAAGATGTTGCAGTATACTGTTGCCTTGACGTCCCGGCTGTATAACCGCAGCCCCATGTCGGTCCTGTTTCAACCTGCTTTCCCTTGAGATGAAAATACCTGTAAACAAGCAATAGAGTAACCGTAACAATAAATATACCAGCGAGAATACTGATTTGAGAAAGATTCTTTATAAAGGGCCCGGTGGTTAATGCCGAATCTGACAGCCCGAATGTCTGAGCCACGATGCTAAATACAGGCTTTACTATAAATCCCGATCCCAGGCCAATAATCATTATAAACGCCAGAGTGAGGTACTGGGGGAAGATCATGTTTTTACCCACTTCTCTGGCCGAGGACGCATGTTCTGAACGGGGCTCTCCAAGAAATGCAATTCCGAAAGCCTTGGTAAAGCAAAAAACTGCAAGCCCGCCTATCAGTGAAAGCCCGACAACAGTTCCCAGGATAAGCATTGATTGATATAAATTGGCTGCCGACAGGCTTTTAAACATGCCCATATAAATAAGGTATTCAGAGATAAACCCGTTGAACGGAGGCAAACCACAAATAGCAAGTGAACCGGTCAGGAAAAGAAATGCCGTGTAAGGCATTTTCTTCATCAGTCCGCCGAGGTGTTCTATATTTCGTGTATGAGTGGCCTTGTAGACTGACCCTGCATTGAAAAAGAGTAGTGATTTGAAGAGGGAATGATTCAATACATGGAGCAGGCCGCCGGCCAGACCAAGTATGGCTAATGCCGTATTGCCGGTTGCAAGACCGATCATTCCCAGACCAATTCCTATTCCGATGATACCTATATTCTCAATGCTGTGATAGGCAAGCAACCGTTTAAGATCATGCTGAACAATTGCCATCATGACACCCATAACACCGGATACAAGTGAGATGATAAGTAAAATGACGCCAATGAGCAGCAGATCGGACTGCACTGATACAAGTACTCTCAGTATACCGTAAATGCCCATCTTGATCATTACCCCCGACATCACACCTGACACATGAGAGGGAGCGGCAGGATGCGCTTCGGGAAGCCAGGTATGAAGGGGAATAAATCCGGCTTTTATCCCGAAACCGATAAAAAACAGTATGAATAGAGGAATATTGGAGTGGTTTGAAAAATAAGAACCGAGGGCGTCAAAACCCATTTGGCCGGTTACCTTCTCAACCAGTAAAAAGGCTATCAGGATGAAGAACATGCCGACGTGCATCTGTATCAGGTAATTGATGCCTGTTTTTAAAATGGTTCTGTCTTCCGCATCAAAAATCACAAGAAAGAAAGATGAAAGAGCCATTATCTCCCAAACAATCAGAAAAGATAATCCCTCGCGGAACATTACTACCATCAGCATTGAAAGATAAAGCCAGATATACGAAAAGTAGTGTATCGAAAAGCGAAGGGCGTTTTTACTTCCGTAATAAGGTTCAAGGTATCCCCTGGCATACAGAAATCCTATTAAAACGGTTATGTTGATAACAATGATAAAAAATGAGGAGAGTCTGTCGACCGTCAGGATTAAACCGTTATGGATGAACACAATGTTTAGAGGTATAGCAAGTATCTCAACACTGCCGGAAAGCAGCCTGAAACTCCATATGGATGTTAATGTAACAGCACCTGCCAGAAGCAACAGGGAATAAAAGTACTTCAGTGACCTGGGTATGAAGAAAACCAGTATTGAAAGAAATATAATTGCCAGAAAAAGGCTGCCGTTCATTATCAGGAATAAACAAAACAATTACGCCCGCAAAAGTAAAATAAATTCCCTTACAGAATAGTAACAGGCGGAGCAGTGTTTTAAACTGCTATAATTCCAGCTGGTTAGAGCTGCCTTTGATGCTAAGCACTTTAGTATTGCCACCGTTCGGCAGATTCGGATCTACAGGTTTGTTTGAGCTCCACGACCCGCAGGTGAAGTCAGGAACGTCAATTGAAGCTGACCTGTTAGCCACGGACCATTCACTGAGAGGGGTGATGACACTCCACAGTGCGGCATCGTAAACATCCTGGTCGACAGGCAGTCCGTTGCGCAGGCAGTCAATAAGCCTCCAGTCCATAATGAAATCCATCCCTCCGTGTCCTCCTATTTCTTTTGCCATCTCTCCCACTCTTTTTACAATCTCAGGAGTATACTTATCCTCAAGAACCTTAAACTCCTCCGGTGAGAGCCATGAGTGGCCAAGGGCTATCCTTTCCGGCTCAGGCCACTTTGATGCCACGCCCTTTGTGCCGCTGACAAGATGAATGCGTGAGTAAGGCCTCGGGCTTGAGACATCATGTTGTATCATTATTGTTCTCCCGAGGTTGGTTTTAACAACGGATGTGTTCATGTTGCCCCGGTATTTTTTGCCTGCAAATGGCTGGTAGAACGGATCTTCCTTAGCCAGCTGGTTGATATCGGCTGCCATCGAAAAATCGTTTGACGACATCGAGGTCATGTAGTCCATTTTATCCCCGCGGTTGATATTCATGATCTGGCATATGGGACCAAGACCGTGTGTCGGGTAAAGATTTCCGTTGCGGACGTTTTCCTTCAGCCGCCACATGTCGGCGTATCCGTTCTTGTCATAGGTGTATTGCCACCTGAGGTCATGTATATATGCTCCTTCGCCGTGTATTATTTCGCCAAACAAGCCCTGTCGCGCCATATTCAGCGTCAGCAATTCAAAAAAGTCATAGCAGCAATTCTCAAGCTGCATGCAATGCATTTTTGTCCGTTCGGAAGTCTCCACCAGCTGCCAGCACTCATCAACTGTCTTTGCTGCCGGCACTTCCACTGCCACATGCTTCCCGCTTTCCATTGCACGGACTGCCATGGGGGTATGCCATGCCCATGGAGTACATATATAAACAAGGTCAATGTCAGGGTCATCGCATATTCCTTTCCATGCCTCCTCTGTGCCGCTGAAAGCCTTGGCCTGAGGCAGGCCAAACCCGGTGATCATCGCCTGCATCTTATCGACCCTGTCTGTGTACTTGTCGCACAGAGCTGCTATTTCCACTCCTTCGATGTTGACCAGGCGTTCAACAGCTCCCGGGCCCCTCTGGCCAAGTCCGATAAAACCTATACGTACCTTTGCCAGCGGAGGTGCTCCGTATCCTGTCATGTTAAACTTCTGCGAATGACTGGCCAGCACTGCAGTCCTGACTTCAGGCATCATTTCCGTTGTTCCCTTCTGACGGGAACATGATGAAACAGCGCCTGCCGTGAATGCCCCTGCTCCTGCAACAACAGTTGTACGGAGAAAATTTCGGCGGTTGGTTTTCATTATAATCAGTTTAGGTTTGCTTTAGTATTACTTATGCAATTTACAAACTTCCTGATTATAAAAAATACCCGGCGGGTCAGCTATCCTTCTTCTCTGCCGCGGACTTTCTCTTCCTGATGATATCACCGGCGACTGATCCCAGAAGGAAACCCATTACCATACCCCAGGGGATCATCAGGTACCAGTTTGATTTTATGGTGCAGGTTCCTGAGACACAACCCACATATTTCCAGTAGATAAAGCCGCCCAGCGCACCAAGCGCAGCGCCGGTTATCTCAGGAAGGAACTTTTTTAAGAAACTATAATTCATCTGTGCTGTTTAGCATCAATAACATTTCTGAAGAACTCTTGTTCTTTCACTCTTTCATTTTCCCAGTTGAGTACCTTACGTGCTTCCACGGCTTTCTCCTTCAGCTCTGCCAGAAGATCTCTGTCGTCCCTCAGCCTTTCAAGAGCGCCTGCAATTGTATAGGGTGTAACGTGACTGAGGATAAGACCGCAGGCGTACCGTTTTACAACAGCGGAGACCTCCGGTAACGGTGAAACGACGGCAGGAATGCCTGCTGCAATATAATCGAACAGCTTGTTCGGCAGGCTGAAACGCTGATTGATACAGTTGTCGGGATCGAGAGAGAGTCCTGCATCACAGCACATGGTAAACTGCATCATCTCTTCCCATTTCATCCTGGGAAGGAAGATCACATTACTCCCGAGCCCTTTGTATGTGACTGCATGCTTTACCTGGTCAATCATATCTCCTGATCCTGCAATGATCAGGCGGATTCTTTCAAGCATAGTCATTGCGTTTATCAGTTCCATGACGCCTCTGCCCGGGTTAATGCCGGATCCCTGATAGACGACCAGCAGATCTTCCTCCCTGACCCTCAGGTTATTCCGGTTGTAAGCTATAAGTTCATCAGTTGACGAAGCAACGTTCATGATGACCACAGGGTCTACTCCGTATTCCTGCCTGTAGAGCTCGGCAATAGAATTGCTGACTGTGATCATGTGACGCACCTTTGGCACAAGCCTTCTCTCCACCTTCTTCCAGACATTGTATTGAAATTTTCTTTCTGCCAGTCCGTACTGACCGGTGAAGTACTCATGAGCGTCGTAAACAAGAGGTTTACCGAACAGGCGCGAGGCTGAATAACATGGAATAAGCGTATCGAGATCATTAGCGACATACAGGTCTGATCTCCTTACGAACAGACGCAATAACAGGGATGCATTGAATAATATGTACATCAGCGGGCCGCGCCTGAAAAATACCCTGAGCCGCCTTACCCTGACCCGGGGCAGGAATAGAGAAGGCGATTTGCCCGTATACCTTCCGATGAGAGTCACCGTGTATCCCATATCCGTGAGTAGCAAAGCCTGTTTCTGAACTCTCATGTCTGTGGAGAGGTCACTTATTACGGCTATGGTTGCTCTCATGGATAAACTGTCTCCTCATGATTTAGGATTTGAAAGATACGAAAGATTTTTTTAGCTAAGTTTGTGCAGGTTTTTACGGACTTTGAATGGATGCTCAGAATAACAGGACAGTTCACCTTGTAAGTTTCAATATCCCCTATCCGCCCGATTACGGTGGTGTCATGGATGTCTTTTATAAGATATCTTCACTTAAAAAGCAGGGCGTGGGTGTCATTCTTCACTGCTTCAGTTACGGGCGAACCCGTTCCAGAACCCTTGAGCGCGAGTGCCTCAGGGTGCATTATTACAGGCGAGACCTTAATCTTTTTCATCTTTTCAGCAAGGAACCTTTTATTGTTCTCTCACGGCACAGTGATTCGCTGCTGAAACACCTCCTCGCAGATGACCACCCTGTCATCTTTGAAGGGCTGCACACGACACACCTGCTTGGTCACCCTTCTCTTTCAGACCGCATGACTATGGTCAGGACTCATAATATCGAGCATATCTATTACCGTAACCTGGCCCTCAATGAGAAAAATCTTTTCAGGAAGTTTTTTTTCAATTCAGAAGCCAAAAAGCTTGAGGGGTACGAATCGAAACTGGCAAAGGCGTCAATTCTTCTAACCATTTCGCCCGGTGATATGGAATATTTCAAATCGAAATACGGTAATGCCGTTTTCGTCGGCCCTTTCCACCCTGAGGATGAGTGCGGCACTACTGATGGAAAAGGTGATTATGTGCTTCTTCATGGTGATTTCTCCACCTCCGAAAATAATGCCGCAGCACGGTTTATCCTTCGTGAAGTGGCTTCATGCTGGAAATATAAAACTGTCATCGCTGGTAAAAGGCCATCTCAGGAGTTACTGCATGACGCCTCGGGATTGAGCCATGTCAAAGTCATACCAAACCCTTCAATGGTGCAGATGAATGAGCTGATCAGGAATGCCAGGGTCTGTCTCCTGAATGCATCACAGCCTTCAGGCATGAAGCTCAAACTGATCAATGCACTTTGCCAGGGAGGGCATGTGATAACATCTGATTCTGTAGTTGCAGGAACACACCTCGAAAGTCTGTGCAATATAGCCGGAAGTCCTGATGAATGGATAAACCTGACTGACAGGCTCATGAAGGAGGAATTCACCGCCGGGATGAAGGAAAAGCGCAAACTGCTGCTTGGCGAAATTGCCGATAACAGTTTAAATGCCAGGAGGATAGTTGATTTTATTGAAAATTACCATTCAAGCACCTGAGGCTGCTCCGTCCTACTGATAAATCCTTCGCCTGTTAAGCTCACGCCTGTAGGCAGCTGCGTACCTGTTATGTTCAGACAGGGTGCGCGAGAAATGGTGATAACCTGAAAAGTCAGCTTTGGCTACGAAGAACAAATAATCATGTTTTTCAGCCTCCAGCACAGCTTCAAGTGCCGGTTTGGAGGCGCAGCGTACCGGTCCCGGAGGTAAACCACTGTATTTGTATGTGTTATATCTTGAATCAACCTCAAGATGCTCTTTCAGTACTCTCCTGATGGTGAAATCATTGATTGCAAATTTCACTGTAGGATCAGCCTGCAGGGGGATGCCCTTACGCAGCCTGTTGAGATAAACGCCTGCTATCCTGGGCATTTCATCATATTTTGCTGATTCTTCCTCAATTATCGATGCAAGCGTTGATACTTCAACAGGGGTAAGGTTCAGAGCTTTGGCAGATGCAAGACGTTCCTTGTTCCAGAATGCTTTGTACTCCTTGAGCATTCGGCGATAGAAACCTTTCGGATCGAGAGTCCAGTAAAGCTGATAGGTGTCCGGAAGAAAGACAGATATGAGTGTCTGACGTGTGAAACCGTCTGCGGAATAATTGTTCTCATCATCGAAGAACCGTGAGAGCGCTGCCGGATCAGCCTCTATCTGGGATCCCACTCTTGCAGCCAGCTCATCGAGGGTACGGATGTTGTTGAAGGTCACATTCACCGGAGCCTGCTTTCCTGACCGCAGCATGTTCACAATTTCATTGTTATTCATCCCCGGCTCAATCAGGTAAGAACCTGACTTCACCGAGCGGTCAAACGACTTTAGTTTTGCCGTGATAAGGAAGTTGCGTTCGCTCCTGAGAGATCCGGAACTTCTCAATGTATCCTTGAGACTTTCAAATGATGAACCTGAAGGCAGATAGATCCTCAGGGCCGTATTTGCTTTCACATTTGGTTTAAAAACAACAACCCATAAAAAAGCTGTTACTGCAAGGCATGCTGCCAGGATCAAATAGAACAGATACGGTAATATTTTTCTCATTATAGGGGAAATTAGTAAAGAGGACCAAATATCCTGGCCAGGGATTCCCTGTATCTGTCTGTCCTGCGTCTTGTCTCCCACTCTGCTTTTATGATCTCTTTGCAATTCTTCAGGTCTTCAAAGAACACCTGACCAAGAGAGGCCGCAAAATCCTCGTCGTAGACAAGAGCAGTAACCTCAAAATCAAGGTCGAAACTTCGCACATCAACGTTAGGAGAACCCACTGATGAAAATACTCCATCTACAAGAAGATACTTTGAGTGTATGAACCCGTTTTCATAAAGATATACTCTGATCCCTGCATCAAGCAGTTCCGATATATATGAACGTGTATTCCAGTTAGTGATGATTGAATCGGCCTTCTGAGGGAAGATCACTCTTACATCGACACCGCTCAGGGCAGCTGTTTTCAAGGCTGTGAGGATGCTCTCGTCAGGACTGAAATAGGGTGAGGTGAGATAAATAGACGATTTTGCCGTTGCGATGGCTGCAAAATATACCTGCATTATTGTTGCCCAATCGGTATCAGGTCCGCTTGAAGCAACCTGCACCAGGCAGCGGTTGCCCGTTTTAGTGTAGTTCGTCAGGGAGGTATCCGGAGGCAACTCTTCGCCACTTACAAAATCCCAGTCTGAGACAAACACCCTGTCCAGTGCTGCAACAAACTCTCCCTCAAGCTTAAGATGGGTATCAATCCATGGTCCGAGAAATGGCAGGCCGTCGATATATTTATCTGCTATGTTGACTCCTCCGACAAAGCCTGTCGTGCCGTCTACCACAATTATTTTACGGTGGTTACGGTAGTTAATCTTGCTTGAGAAACTGGGAAATCGTACCGGCATGAATGGAAAGATCTGCACACCTGCAGCCCTCATCTCCCTGAGGTAAGCCCTGCGTATGTTCCAGCTCCCCACATCGTCATAGATGACCCTCACCCTGACCCCTTCAGCAGCTTTGCGCTTGAGCAACTCCTTAAATTCAGTGCCAAGATTATCCGGCTCGATACGGTAAAACTCGATGTGAATGAAATCCTTCGCCGAGGCTATTGCTTCCTTCATTGCGGAGAACGTTTTATCACCATTGATTAACAGACCTATCCTGTTATCGACAGTGAGCAGCGACCGGTTATTGTTAAGCAACAGATGGATAAGATGCGACTTCGACCTGACAGCTTCACTCTCCTCTGCCAGAACGACAGAAAGCGACGTCACCTGCCGGTTAATACTGTCCGACAATCTGTTGCTGTCAGTCATGCTTTTGCGGGAATAGATTTTCTGCTTGCGGTAATAGCGACCAAATATGATGTAAATGAAGAGTCCTGCTATCGGAACAAACACTATAACAAGCAGCCACGACAGGGTTTTGACTGGATTTCTGTTCTCAAAAACAATCATAAGGCAAATGGAGACGATTGTGATCACATATAATAATGCCACCACGTCGAGAAATACTATCAGGGTATGACCTGCCAGAAACATTAGTCTATGCGTTACCTGTATGTAAAAATAAAAAAACTCTTTCGCCTGGCAACGAAAGAGTTCTTTAATGTCATTTTATGATCAGAATATCAGCCCGACATGGAGCAAAAGTGCTCCCGTTCTGTCATCGAGTGTAAAAGTCTCACCGGCAATGGTGATCTCATCACCAAACTGGTTAAGGTTACCCTCATAACGAACATCAAAAGTCAGCCTGTTAAACAGGTCGAAGCCCACACCTGCCTGGTAACCGAAAGTGGCACTCTTATAAGTGGCCCCATCTATGATATCCTTTGGTTCACCTATCATTACGGCAGCAGCAGGACCGGCATTTATTCTCAGGAAAGCGATTTTAAATCCTAAAAGAACCGGAATATTGAGTTTTGTGAACTGCTGGTTGTAAACTACCGGAGCCCCTCCTGCTTCGACGTCTTCATAAGTGACTGAGTTTGTGGCTGTGGCCAGTATGAGTTCAGGCTGAAGGTAAAATCCGCCAAAACCGGCTCTCATGAACACCCCGCCCTGAAAACCCCATTCGGCATCCTCCGCGCTTTTAATTACAGCATCAATATCGGTACCTTCAAATGTCTGATCGGTGAAAGTAAAGTCTGTGCTTACGCCTGCTTTTATTCCGAACTTCACTTGCGGATACAGCGGAGCTGCAAGCAGAAGTGCGAAGAGAACAATAATGATCTTTTTCATTTTTTCTCGATTTAGTTAATAGTACAGGATTCTTAACAGACTAACGTCAAAATGCATGCAAAGGTTGCATGCAGCGGTAAAAAAACGCTTATTTATTTTACTTTTCTGCCAGTTCAGAGAAGATTGTCGCCTTCATCCTGTCAAATTCCTCGCGTTCAAAGAGGCGGGTCAGAAAGATAATCTTTCCCTTTCTGTCGATGATAATATTACGGGTAACGCCTGATTCCTTCAGTGCGTAAAGGCCAAAGATGTCAGCGCCGGGGTCCGGAGCCAAAGGATAGGAAATCTTCATGTCATTCTTAAACTTCAGTACCGTATTCTCAGGCTCATCACGGTCTATGCCAATCACAACCAGGCCTTTATCTTTTCCGGGCAGCCAGATTTCACTCTCAATGAACGGCATTTCCTTGCGGCATACACTGCACCAGCTGGCTGTGAACTGCAGCATGACCACCTTACCGCGCAGGTCAGAAAGCTTATAGGTCTTCCCCCCTGCCTCTTTTATTGTGAATTCCGGAGCAATATCGCCCGTTTTTACGATATACCCGTTTTCATAGACCTTCTGCTCCTGTGAGTAAGCCGCTGCCGTAATCAGCGTTGCCGTAAGTATTGTAAATAATCTCTTCACCTTTTCTTAGTTACAAATCACAAAATATTGTTTTGTCTGTTATCTGTGTCTGAAAGTCCAAAGTCATGCAATCCTTAAATCTTAAAACATCTTAAATCAAAAATCGTTGACCCTTGAACGACATTTAATTCGCCCCATGCCCCATGCCCCATGCCAGTCACATCTCCTCCACCTCAGGTCCTGCATCCAGGTAGCTGTTGCTCTTCTGTAGCTCAAGATAGCCTTTCCCCGCTTCACGGAACCCGTACTCGAAGCAGTATGACCATCTTAGCCCGTCTTTGGTTTCAACCAGGTGTGTGAAGAAGGTGAAATTATAACCCTGTGCGATAAGCGCATCACGGTGTATGCGATGGTGACCGGAGTCCAGAAGATCACCCAGGATCTTTCGGTTGCGTCTCAGTTGTGCATGAACATTCCTCACATAGTTGTTCTGGTCACGGTTAAGACGGTTGTTGTAATTGTTTCGGCACTGATCGGAACAGAATTTTTTATCAGACCGTCCGAGAAGTTTAGCTCCGCAGTCAAGACATACTCTTTCCACAGCGTAATGTTTTGATAAAGATACAAAATATACAAATTACACATTCTGCATATTTCATTGATTTAGTTAACAAAAAGCGTTTTCAAACGGATATAAACGACTGCAAAATGAATAGAAACGATTAATAACCGAATGATGTGACGGTGAGGGTGCACCTTTGTATCGTTAACAGCATTATTAACCAAAACAAACTATTATGAATGCATTGAGAAACAAGGTACAGCTGATCGGCAGGCTCGGTCAGGACCCGGACATCAAGACGCTTGAAAGCGGAAAGAAAGTGGCGCACTTCACGATGGCCACCAACGAGAACTACAAGAGTGCCGACGGCTCAAAGACAGAGGAGACCACATGGCACAACATCGTGGCCTGGAACGGCCTGGCAGAACTGGCTTCCAAATACCTGAAAAAAGGCAGGGAGGTCTGCATCGAGGGGCGCATCAGCTACCGCTCCTACACAGACAAGAACGGGATGCCGAAGAGTGTAACGGAGATAGTGGCTTCTGACCTGGTGCTTCTCAGCTCAGGGGGTATTACAAGGGAAGATGTTCCCAAAGAAGGCAAGGTCAGGGAAGGCAAGGCGAAGGAAAAGATTGCCTGAGGGACAGGCATGTGTGGATGGATTGTCTTGTAAGAAAGCTCCGGTCAGCGGCCGGGGCTTTGCTTTCATTCGTTTTTATGGCTTCCTGCGGCATCCCTGCCGGCTCTCAGAGCTTTAAGGTTAAGATCGACAACCTCCTCTCCCTTGCGGCTGAAAAGCTGCCTGATACCATTCTCCAGGCTCCCGAAAGGAAGCGATATGTAAGAGGATGCAGCCCCGAGAATGACCATGTTGCCTGACCTCGCAGAACCCAGATCCTTCGCTATGGCATCAGCATCAAGGACAATAGTATGGCCGGCATTCCTCAGCTCGGACAAAATATCTTCTATGCCGGGGTAATCAGGAATGTTGACGTACGGCACCGAGTTTGTCACTATCCATCCGTCAGCTGAAAGCCATGGAAGATACCGGAGTGCCTCCATCGGCTCAACACTTATTATCAGGTCAGCCTTGCCGTCAGGAATGAGATCAGAGTGTATCTCTGTGTCTGATAACCTGAGATGAGACTGTACATCGCCTCCCCTCTGGCTCATCCCGTGCACTTCCGACTGTTTAAGGAAGAGGTTCTTTTCAACGGCAGCAAGTCCTATTGTGGCTGCAATGGAGAGGATACCCTGGCCTCCCACCCCTGCCAGTATTATGTCACATTTCATATTATTCCTTTGTTTTATTCTTCTCTGCGGCTTCAGATTTCCTGTTTCTCGATGCTGTCTGTATGCACTCCCTGCGGGCCAGCACAACAGACAACCCATGATGTATCATCTCCTCCCTGATAATGGAGACATTCTCTTCATGGTTTTTTTTCAGCGGCGTGATCACCCTCAGGTGGTTACGGCTCACTCCAAGCCCCAGGCAAATGCTTTCAAGCCTGTCGGTTGCCTGCGAATGCTGCCCTCCCGTCATACCTGTGGTTGAGTTGTCCGAAATGATTACGGTGACCGGAGAATCCTTTATCACAGCATCGAGCAACCCGGTCATGCCTGAGTGTGTGAAGGTCGAGTTGCCGATGACAGCCACGAGCGGGAAACAGGCCGGCGTCAGTGGCGCCGATTGCCATGGTCACCGAAGCACCCATATCAACGCATGAGTTGACCATGTTATAGGGAGGCAGAGCTCCGAGGGTATAGCATCCGATATCCGAAAAGACCCTGCCCGGTCCGAAATCTTTCATCACCTCAGCAAGAGCAGCATACATGTCAGCATGACTGCAACCCTTGCAGAATGACGGCGGACGTTGTCTGACTATTGAAGGAACCTCCTTGCCAGGTACCGTCTTCATTCCCAGTGCTCTGGCTACAATAACCGGATTAAGCTCCCCGTCTCTTGGCACGGTTCCGTCAAGGCGCCCCATCACCTTAACATCCCTGTCGAGCAGGCCGCGGAGCTGTTCTTCGATCAGAGGATACCCTTCCTCGAGGACCAGCACCTTCTCACAACTGTCAACCAGCCGGGCAACAATGCTCTTATCAACCGGATAAGCAGCAACAGACAGTATCGGATAATCATCCTCATGACCGGTGATGTTCTCAAGAAGATAATTACAGGCTATACCGCATGTTATAATACCAGTCCTGCCTTTGCCGCCGCTTAACCTGTTCCATCCTGATATGACAGGATCAGAGGGCAGGTTTTCAAACAGATTTGTAAGAGCCCTGTACTGTTTCCGGGCTATTGCCGGCAGGAGCACGAACTGCCTGGGGTTTGAGGGCAGTGACAGTGCGTTTTGCGGTCTAGGTTCACGAAGCATTACTGATGCACGAGAATGTGCCAGGCGGGTGGTGATGCGAAAAAGAACCGGCAACCTGTATTTTTCAGACAGGTCAAAGGCGTCAAAGACCATATCATAAGCTTCCTGCTGACTGCGCGGCTCAAAGACAGGAACCATGGCAAATTTGCCGTAAAAACGCGAGTCCTGCTCATTCTGGGACGAGTGCATTGAAGGATCATCGGCAGCAACAACAATTAGTCCGCCATTAACACCCGTTACAGCCGAGTTGATGAATGCATCAGCAGCAACATTTAGTCCTACATGCTTCATCGCAACCATAGTCCTTTTACCTGAATAGGACATCCCCAGCGCTGCCTCCATTGCAGTCTTTTCATTTGAGGACCACTCGCGGTGAAGGTTCTCTCTTACTGCCTGCGGCGATGACTGAACATACTCCATTATCTCCGTCGAAGGTGTGCCGGGATAAGCATACATACCACTCATTCCCGCATCCAGAGCAGCCTTTGCAATTGCCTCATCACCAAGTAGTAATAACTTGTGCATATTATATGATTCTTTTGGGTGTTTCACATTGGATGCAGTAAAGATGAAAAGAAAATGATAATATACAAATAATTAAAGTCATTACAGGTAATTCAGGGTTATCAGTTTGTTTTGCCAGCCTGCCGGGAGTCCGCAGGCCCGCCGATATATTAAAGTTAGGTTAAATGTAATAATCCATGGCCAATATTGTTTACTTTGTAGCGCAAAAGCATGTGCCATTGAAGAAGGTAGTGGTGATAAGCCTGTTGCTGGTCTCGGTTTTTTGTCGGATAGGTGCTCAGGTTGAACAGAAAAAGTTTATTCAGATTGACGGGGTGACAGCCGATAACAACGGTTTTATCATACCTGATGTAAGCATTTATTCAAAAGGACTCAGAAGAGGTGCCGCCAGCGATCACCGTGGTATCTTTTCCATCATCAGCACACCCGGCGACACTGTTTTTTTCAGTGCCATAGGATTCAAATCAACGCTGCTCACCGTACCCTCAACAATCTCAGGCATTAATTTCATCACTGATGTAATATTAATGGCTGATACTGTAATGATTGAGGAGGTGGTAATATTGCCATGGAAGACCTATTCCGAATTCAAGAGGGCAGTGCTGGAAAATAAACCTGCTGATCCACTGATGGAGAATATGGAGTTCAACCTGGCCCTTGTCGAGCAGCAGACATGGTCTGACATGCGTTCCACACCCGGCCAGGGATACAGGTACACGATGCAAAAGGTGTCTGACAATCTGTACAGTCATAATCAGGCTCCGGTCAATAACCTGCTGAACCCTTTTGCATGGCAAAAGTTCATCCAGGGAGTTAAAGGAGGGTTGCTGAAGAATGAGAAATCGGCAACAACCAAACAGAAAAAGGCCAAGGTCAGGAAGAAAAAAAAGAGTGACTGATGCCACTTAAATCAAGGATAACGCTTCCTCTGGTTCCTGTTTTGCTTTTTACACTGGCTGTCTCTCCCATCCTGTCACAGAATAATGCCATTACAGGAAGAGTCACGGATACCGCAGGAGTTGCTCTCTCTTATGTCACCGTTTTCATTCCCGCATCAGGCGGCGGGTCCTTCTCCGGGACTGACGGACAGTTCACTGTTCCCTTTCCGGCTGATAAACAACAGGTTACCGTTATTTTCTCGTTGATCGGGTACAAGGCAGATACGCTTCTGGTGAACAGTTCTGATGCTGAACATCCTTTGAAAATCACCCTTTTCAGTGATACGGTGGAGTTAAGTGGTGTCGAAATAAAAGCCGTAAGAGCTGATAACATCACGGCCATTTCTATTCCGATAGTTGCAGGGATGGTGATTCCATCTGTGACAGGGGGTGTTGAGGCAATAATAACAACCCTTCCGGGAGTCGCATCTTTCAGTGAGCTGAGTTCCGCCTATTCAGTCAGAGGAGGCAGCTATGATGAGAACCTAGTCTATCTTAATGACGTTGAGGTTTACAGACCATACCTTATCAGGTCAGGGCAACAGGAAGGGCTCAGCAGGATCAACCCTGATCTCACCTCTTCTGTCATCTTTTCACCGGGCGGGTTCAGTGCTGCTTACGGTGACCGCATGTCATCAGTGCTTGATATCAGGTACCGGGAGCCGGAGGAGCCGGAGGCTTCGATTTCACTCAGCCTCCTTACCTCGTCAGTACATGCCGGAGCCCGGAGCAGGAACGGTAAATTCTATTTCATTGCAGGAGCAAGATACCGCACAAATACCCTGTTGCTAAACAGCCTTGATGTAAGCGGCCAGTATGAACCGCGGTTTGCCGATATCCAGGCCATGGCCGGATACAAACCGGGTGTAAAAACACAGATCACACTCTCGCTCTGGGGTTCATCAAACAGGTACACATTCATGCCACACAGCCAGACGACCACGTTCGGCACCACGGCAGAGGCATTCAAGCTTTACGCGTGGTTCGAGGGAGGGGAACGTGACAGGTACGACAATGGCGGCGGAGCTGTCACACTTGATATCAGGCATAATGACAACCTGTCCTCAAAGATCATCCTTTCAGGGTACCTTGCTTCAGAGAATGAGAATTTTGATATCCGCGGAGCCTATAGCCTTCTTGCACTCGATAAGACCGAAGGTTCTGAAAATAACCCTGACTCCCTTATGAATGCAGGTGTGGGCAGCTGGCTGTCACATGCACGCAACGCGCTCAGTACCGGAATGGTAAGCCTCTCATACAAGGGATCCGCCGATGCATGGGGCAGCAGGTTTGAATGGGGTCTCACCGCCAGGCACAGGAACCATGACATAATTGTGAACGAGTGGACGCGCGTGGACTCTGCAGGTTATACGGTGGGTCCAGGTGACGATGACCTCAGCCTGACATCATTCACCGATCACAGCAATGACATAAACAGCCTTATATCAGAAGCCTACCTCATTGACAGGACCAGCTTCAGCCTTGCAGGCAGGGCATGCGAGCTTAACGCCGGGATCAGGGCTGCCTGGGATACTTACAATTCGGAAGCGCTGCTGTCACCACGTCTTTCACTCAGTATGGCTCTGTCTCACACGGTCTCGGTATATGTATCGGCAGGAGCATATCATCAGCCGCCCGGCGGGCGCGAGATGATGATGCAGACCGATGATACATCACCCGTGCTGAAAGCACAAAGATCATGGCATACGATTGCCGGCATGCATTATGATTTCATGGCGTGGGACAGGCCTTTCAGGCTCACTGCAGAAGCTTACGGCAAGTTCTTCGACAGACTTGTACCATATACGGTTGATAATGTAAGGCTGATTTATTACGGCGGGAACATTGCAGAGGGCTATTCTGCCGGATTGGATTTCAGGGTTAACGGAGAATTTGTGAAGGGGGTTGAATCATGGTTCAGCCTCTCATTTATGAAATCGGAAATGAACATCCCCTCTTACAATTCCGGATGGTATCCATCGCCATTCGATCAGAGAGTGAATTTCAGCATATTCTTCCAGGATTATCTTCCAGGCCATCCCGATTTCAGGGCACATATAAACATCGCTATCGGAACAGGCCTGCCTACATCTCCACCTGAAAAAGAGCAGTGGGACATATGGTTCAGAATGCCGCCATACAGACGTGTTGACATCGGGTTTTCCAAAGTGATCATTGGTGGTGACAGGAGAGGGCCGGGGCCGGTAATCAAAGAACTTATTGCCGGACTTGAGGTATTCAACCTGGCAGATATAAGGAATACAATATCGTACACATGGATCAGTACTGTCAGGAACAGTGAAGGCAATTCACTCGAATACGCCGTTCCTAATTACCTGACAAGCCGCAGTCTCAACCTTAAGATTACAGCACGATTCTGATCAATGTCTGATGACAAACGGACAAAATTTCATACTTTCGTACCCTGATGAACAGGTTTGAGATCATATTCACAGCCGTAATGGCTACGATCATTGTGCATCTACTTATTGCTGTGATATTTATGTCAGTCAAGGTATCAGCCATGAAGCGCGAGCTGGCAGCAGAGATCATCCTGGCGGTTGAGGAGGAGATGCCTGACCCGGAAATGAAAAAGGCAATAGAACTGTCGGAGAGTGAAAAATTCGCCGGTGCAACAGCAGAGGACCTCGTCAATGTTATTAAGAACCTCGCTGACAAACCGATTGATATTGATCCCAAGGAATACGAGGACATGGTCAAGGAAGAGCTTATTAAAAGCGGGATGCTGAATGAAAAGAATTTCATTGACGACAAGAAATTGGCCGAGGAGGCCGGACGGGAGGAAATAGATGTTCCTTCAGAAGAGATAAAACCGCAGGTTACGGAAAAAAAGGAGAAGCCTGCGGAGAAAGGTACATTCAGGGGTCCCACACGTATTTTCTATGATCTTGCTGGCCGGCACCATGTATTCCTCCCAATTCCCATATACAAGTGTCAGGGAGCAGGTCAGATTACCCTGTCCATCGAAGTCGACCGGAGTGGCAACGTAATAAAGGCTCAACCTGCGTCCAGTCTTTCGACCACTAAAGACCCATGCCTCACTGAGACGGCTGTGGATCATGCCCTAAGGTCGACCTTCAATTCTGACCCTGGTGCCCCGCTTAAGCAGGCCGGTTTTCTGACCTTTGTGTTTGTATCGCAATAAGCCCTTAAAAGAGCAAACCCTGAACAGGGTAGTTATAAGGCATGATAATCTCCTTCCTGTTCCGGTCAGCACGCGTGTTTGTGATCAGGGGGCTGACCGTATGAGCCTGCAGCATCTCTGAGGCAACGGGCTCCATCAGTTCTGTCGCAGAGTTTTTTTCGAGCTCCCCCTTCAGCCACAGTTTTTCAACAGCAGCAGGCAATATTACAGGCATCCGCTTCTTGCTGTTGTGTATCTCTGACATCAGTTCATTAGCCCTTGTGGTCACCACCGAGAATGTGTCAAGGGAAACCCCGCCCTTCATCTTCCATGAGTCCCAGATGCCGGCAAGGGAGAATATATCCTCATCACGCAGGCTGATATACCAAGGTATCTTCCTTCCGCCTATATGCTGCCATTCGAAGAAGCCTCTGACCGGCACAAGGCACCTGCGTGAAGCAAATGACTCCCTGAATGCAGGTTTGGTATCTATTGTCTCAGACCTGGCGTTGAATGTCTTCATCATGATCTCGTCGGCCTCATTCTGATCCTCAACCCATGACGGAATCAATCCCCATCTGAAGAGATGCAGCGAGGCAGGGTCATCTGAGCATACAACAGGCATCAGCGGCAGGCTGTAGGCATGATAGTAGTAGCTGGGACGGTACTTATCATGGTCTATTAGCCCGGCGCCATAGCGTTCTTCGAGCTCCTCCCTGACAATATTTACATTAACGGTAAAGCACACTCTGGCTTTTGACTTTAATGCTTTAGATTTTTGACATTAAGGGAACAGGAATTGAGTACCTGAACAGGTCGGTATCCGGCCAGTCTTTGACCCTGCTGAGGAACTTTGACATCATCCGGTCAATATCAGATGACAATTCAGGTCCGTTCCATGCGCTGCTGTTGAGCAGCACCACCCATGCTGTTCCGTCAGGCAAGCGCTTCATCATGGCTGTCGTTCCGGAGAAAGACCCCGTGCGCCACCATGCTCCGTTAACCATGGTCGCCCTCCAACCTACCGGTGCATAGCCGTTATATACATCGGTCATGAAGGTGATGCTCTCCGGTGAAAGAATATCCTTCGGGTCACCAAATCCGTCAACTGCGAGAAGCAGCCTCATCAGGTCAGGGGCTGTTGCCACCCATGCACCTGCTGCACCCAGAGCCTCAATATTATTACCTCCCCTGCTTGCCGGCACCATTTCACCGGTTCCGTAAACAGACGGTTTCAGCGGAGCATTAGAGACTTCATAATAAGAAACTTCAAGCGGCAAGGCCATATCTGGCAAATTATGGCCGAGGGCCATATCATATATACCGAGCGGTTCAAGCACTTTCCTTGAGCAAAACTCCTCATAACCCATACCTGATACCTTTTCAATTACCAGGCCAAGGATGCTGTAACCGAGGTTTGAATATGACTGTCCGGCGCCGGGATTAAAATGAAGGTTTTTGTCAAGGGCAAACCTGATTATTGTTTTTGTATCGACAGGCATCGGAACACCCAGTGTTCTTGCAATTACATCCGGCATGAACATCTGGTCTCCATATCTTTGTGACCACCCTCCTTCATGTGCAAGCAGATGTCCAACTGTGATATCAAAGACCCGCTTGTCTTTCGGGTGGGCAAAAAGAGTGTCATCAAGAATCCCATCAGGCCCGAAGACGCGGTCGCTGACAGATAACCTGCCCTCTTCCTGCAGTTTCATTACTGCCACGGCTGTCACGAGCTTTGAGACGCTTGCAATACGGAAACGGTGATAGGGTTCTGCAGTCACGGAATCATTCAGGGAGGCATAACCGAAACCGCGGGCATAGACAAGCTTCCCCTCCCGTGCAACGGCGACAGATGCTCCCTTGATATCATAGTTCTTCATGAACCATTCAACACTTTTTTCGGCATTGTCAAATAGTTCTCTGTCAGTGAGGCTGTTATCTATCCGTAAATGTGCAGGCATAAAACCCTGATCCGGAAATGAGGCCCTTTCGGTTCCGACAGGCAGGACAAACGAAAATATGACCAGAGATGTTAATAACAGTATGCGTAATCCCTTGTTTTCTGACATCATACGGTTCTTTTATTTTTTTACCCGCGTACAAAAATATACTTTTAAGCTGCTCATACTACCTCATACCCTTCATTTTCTTAACCAATGAAAAAATATATCAACAAAATAGCTCTTCCGGAAAACTGCGACTAAATTTGTATTTATGACAACGTTTAAAAGAATCATATTCGTATTTCTGATCCTGATTTTCCTTTCACCATTTGTAAAAGGACAGCAGGACTCAGTGATGATTGATTCAATTGTCACCAGGATGAAGGTCCTTCTCGATGAGTACAATAAAGAAGTACACGTCATTGACACTTCCAGATTTATCACAGATGGGTATGACACGGAAGACATAAATCTGCAGATAGCCTCATCGATGGGTGCATGCCATGAGATAATCACGCTTTTTGCCGAGGGGGCCGATGTTAATAATTTTGTCGGAAGCGTCGCCACACCCTTACATTACGCCGTATCGTCAGGGAGCATAAAGGCAGTCGAGATACTATTGCTTCTCGGTGCATTGCCTGATAAACCTGACCAGTACGGCTATACACCACTTATAGCAGCAGTAATGGCGGACAATCTTGAGATAGCTGAGCTCCTGATACGGTACGGGGCTTCCATATCAAAGACTGACCGCAATGGTTCCACTCCCCTGCATCATGCTGCGGCCCTCGGGTTCTTTTACACGACTGACATGTTGCTCTACTATGATGCACCTGTTGAATCAAATGATTATGAAGGCAACACGCCGTTGATGCTCGGAGTGAGTTTCAGCTATTCTGATATCACTGACATTCTGTTGAGGGCAGGTGCTGACCCGAATACGCATGACAGGAAAGGGTTTACACCCCTGATGGCGGCTGCCCAGAACGGCGACACCCTGATGCTGAGAATGCTTGTCAATGCCGGTGCAAATCTCTATTCTGCCAATGATGATGATTATGATGCCCTCGGCTGCGCAGCGAGATACGGACAGGCTGAAGCCGTTTCTTTCCTTCTTCAGAACGGTAAGAGGTGGAATTATAATAATAACAGGTTAAAAAATCCTGTCGATATAGCTGAATATTACGATCATAGTAAGTTGTTGCCGTTGCTCACCCTGTATGGACTGGCCGAAGAGCCCAAAATTGCGCTGGAAGAGTTAACATTCTCCGCAGGGACAAAGTTCACATCACATTATCTGCTGCTGGACGGATCAGTATCACTCACAGAGCCAAGGATGAAGGCTGGCATTATCCTCGGAGCGTCTTCCAACCCCTTCAGATGGAAACTGCTGGTGCAAGAGAGTGATGTAACCTATCAGTATATGGTCAATACTCATCTGATCTATGCCGGGGTCTTTAAAGAATTTGGATTGGGTGAGACCATAAACGGTAACAGGCTGAGTATTGTTCCCTCATTGTCTGCCGGTTACCGTTTCTTCTCCGATTATGAAGGAACTGACCGGAAGCCTGAAAGCAAATTCTGCATCATTCCTTCAGCTGATGTTAACTGGAAGATGAAATACTTCGGAATCAGCACAGGACTTAGTTATATGCAGACGCCATTTCACAAGGTACCTTCCATATGGCTCAATCTTAAGGCATCATACTCAATCATGCAGAGATCTCCGGTGGTTGCGGGCAAAAAGATAAAAATCTACAACTATGAGAAATAGCCCTTTTAAAGTGGCTCTGGCCCTGCTTTTGCTGTTCTCATGCGAGGAGGGCTCCGTAACCGACTGTGCTGAATGCGATCCGGCAGGGATTACCCAGCCGCAGCTGATGATCTATATCCGGAACAGCGAATATGAACCTGTTAACCCGTTAGTCACCATTTACGAAGGTGCGATAAACGACAGTATTATTCTCAAGCGTATCAACGTGAATGAGAGTTATTCGTACATCACATACGATGCCGTACTGTATAAAGACTATACCGCAACCGTGGAGTTCTTTCTCAACAGCGTCAGATATGTTACCGTCGGAGCAGCCTGTCCAAAGGTCCGTTACGATGAATCAACATGCGACGAGCCCTGCTATTATCTCTATGATAACGTCATTGACCTTAGGCTCAGGTACCATTAAGGTTCGGTTTATTTTCAGATCCTGAGGGTAATAAGGATCTGCCGGAGCTCGTTGGGGGTGACATCTTCATGTACTTTACCGGCATCGGCAACAGCAATCCTCCCTCTTTCTTCCGACACAATTATCACTACTGCATCGGTGGCTTCGGTCAGCCCTATTCCAGCTCTGTGCCTCATGCCGAACCTTGCAGGCAATCCTGTCTGATCGGTTGAGGGGAGCGGACAACGGGCGGCAAAGATCTTGCCGTTCTGGATCAGCACCGCACCGTCGTGTAACGGGGACCCCTTATAGAATATAGTCTTCAGCAATTCATCGGTAACCAGGGCATTAAGCAGCTCTCCTCCCTCTGAATATATATCCAGCAGGCTCGTTCTTCCGATTGCAATAAGTGCTCCCGTACGCGACTGTGCCATTGATTCGGTTGCCCGTACTATCTCTTCGACTATCTGGTTCGTCGTCTGATCTACAGCTCCTGACGGAAAATACTTGTCAAAGGAGAACCTGTTCCGGCTTATATACCTGTTTCCTATTGCAAGGAGAAAGCGTCGCAGCTCCTGCTGGAACACAATGATAAGGGCAATTACCCCTACTCCTATCACCTGGCCCAGTATGGCACTGATCAGTTCCATATTCAGGGCCTTGACAACAAGCCAGAAGAGATAAACAAAAAAAATTCCCAGAAATATGCTGAAAGCAGCGGTTCCCCTGATAAGACGATAAAGCTGGTAGAAGATAAATGCTACCATTAAAATATCGATAATATCGAGAATAGAGAAGTTCAGCATACAACACAGTGCGATGACGGGCAAATTTAACAATAATGATCGAAAAGGATGCCGTCAGGATAAATCTTTTCAAACAGTGTTACTACCTCCTTCGCCTCCTTTACATCATGAACCCTGAGTATTGATACTCCTTTCAACAGTACGGCCATGTTAAGTGCGGATGTACCGTTAAGGGCATCATCAGGCCTGATATTGAGTGTGTGCCAGATCATCGATTTTCGTGAGAGGCCTGCAAGCAGAGGCAGGCCTGCAACATGAAACTCATTCATTCTCCTCAGCATCTCAAAATTATGCATTGCCGTTTTCCCGAATCCGAAGCCCGGATCTAAAATAATATCCTTCACCCCTGCCTGTTGCAGCTGCGTTATCCTCTGGCCGAACCAGAACAGTATATCGGAAACGACATCGTCATAATGAGGATCTGATTGCATTGTCCGGGGTGTTCCCTGCATGTGCATCATGATATAGGGAACATTCAGTCTGATCACCAGGGGGAACATCTCTATATCCATCTCCCCTCCCGAAATGTCATTGATTATAGCTGCTCCGGAATTTATTACTGCTTCCGCAGCCACAGATGCCCGGTAAGTGTCAACAGAAACGGCGGCTTCCGGGTACTTGCCCAGAATGAGCTCCATTGCCCGGCAGACACGTTTTTTTTCAGTCTCCTCCGGAACCTCCCTGGCTCCGGGACGCGTTGAACACCCTCCTATGTCAAGCATGTCAGCACCATCTTCAAGCATCCTGCCTGCTATAGCCAGTATCTCTTCATCGGTTGTATAGCGGCTTCCGGGATAAAATGAGTCCTCGGTCACATTGATGATGCCCATTATGCGGGGATGGCTCAGATCAAGAAGCCTGCCTTTAATATTTATGAACATGAAGAAAACTTTTTCATTTATAAAGATAGTCATTGCAGCGGATCAGAATCACCTCCTCCGTGGCAATGCCTGCAAAATGGCTATCTTTAGCGCTGAACATTATTAATTATCAAATTCCAACTGTATGAACGAAATCAACTGGGCCGGAGAACTCTGCGTGGCAATCACCGTGTCCGACACCTCCGGAAAAATATTGTACCTGAATGACAAATCAGCCGCAACATTTGATAAAAACGGCGGTAAGGACCTCGTTGGCAAAAACCTCAAGGACTGCCACCAGCCAGGATCATGGGAAAAGATTCTAAATATAATGAACACCGAGAAAGTAAATTGCTATACTATTGAAAAAGAGGGTATTAAGAAACTCATTTACCAGGCACCATGGTACGATAACGGGAAGTTGTCAGGACTGGTTGAGCTGTCAATGGTGATACCTTTCATTATGGATCACTTTGTCCGTGAGTAGGCGGTGAACGCCAATATTTGCAAGGCAATGAGTGTTGATAAAATCAATATCTGACCTGAAAACCCGTTTCTATAAATATTTATCTTTAAAACCGAAGCTTAAAATGTTAATTAACCGAACGGTAAGGAAGTTCCGGAATGAAACTGATTGTAATTGAAGGACTCGACGGAGCAGGGAAATCGACCCAGATTTCATTGCTTAAGGAATGGTTTGCGGAAAGGAAACTGCAGTGCAGGTATATTCATTTTCCCCGCACCGATACGCCTTATTTCGGAGAGCTGATAGCCCGTTTCCTGAGGGGGGAATTTGGCGATATCAGTCATGTGGATCCATATCTTGTCGCCATGCTTTACGCTGGTGACAGGAAAGATGCTGCCCCTATGATCGAAGCATGGCTCGGAGAAAAATACTATGTGATCCTTGACCGGTATACTTACTCGAATATAGCTTACCAGTGTGCAAAGATGGGCTCATCCGAAGAAGCAGGCAAGCTCAGGGACTGGATACTGAAACTTGAATTTGATCATTTCTCCATTCCGAAGCCTGATATAAATATTTTCCTCGATGTCCCGTTCAGGTTTACGGAAGAAAAACTGAAGAACCAGCGGCAGGGTAACGACAGAGGCTATCTTCTCGGTAACCGCGATATACATGAAAGCAGCCTCGAATTTCAAAAGACGGTAAGAGATATGTATATTGAAGTGGCGGAAGGGGACAGTTATCTGCAGGTAATAAAATGCTATAATGCAGACAATACTATATTTTTGCCCGATGAAATTTTCCATTTGATACTTGACAAACTAAAGGAGAAAAATATTCTCAGATGAAAGTTTTAACACAAATTGGCAGGATACTGACAGGCCTTCTCTTTGTTTTTTCAGGATTTGTCAAAGGGATTGACCCGATGGGGACCGCATTCAAGCTGGAAGACTATTTCACAGCCTTTGGGGCAGCATTTCTTGATGACCTGGCACTGCCCCTGGCAATAATACTCTGTCTCGTCGAGTTTGTGACCGGCATGATGCTTCTTACAGGATCTTTTGTCAGGCTGGCATCATGGATGGCAGCGCTCTTCATGGCTCTGTTCACTCCGCTGACACTGGTCCTCGCTATCTTTAACCCGGTCTCTGACTGCGGCTGTTTCGGCGATGCCATACTTCTGACCAACTGGCAGACCTTCTTCAAGAACATCGGAATAACTCTACTGGTAGTATTTATTTTCATCAGGAGAGAAGACCGAACAGGTACATTATCCGTAAGGTCAGGACTTATCGCCACCCTTGCATTTAGCTCCCTGTTTCTGGTCTTCATGCGTTACAACCTTGCATACCTGCCGGTTATCGATTTCAGGCCATATAAAATAGGAACAAACCTCCCGGAGGCAATGTCCGTGCCGCCGGATGCCGAGGCTGACAGGTATGATATAAGGTTCATCTATGAAAAGGACGGACTTAAGAAAGAATTTACCCTGAACGATTACCCTGCTGACGATACCACCTGGAAATTCGTAGATCAGAAATCCGTCCTTATCTCCAGGGGATATGTCCCTCCGATACATGATTTCACCCTTGTCGACGGACAGGGTGCCGACATGACCGACCAGGTAACAGGGGGCGAGGGCGATGTGATGCTGATGATCGCCCGAAAACTTGATAAGTCAGACAGGGATGGCCTGATGAAAGGATTTGACCTTGGAAAAGCCCTTCAGAACGAAGGCAAGAAATTTTACATTGTGACCGCCACTCCTTCCGAAGAAGCAAGGAGTCTGACTACAGGGTTCAACCCCCTCTTCGCCGATGAGGTAACCCTTAAGACTATCATCAGATCTGATCCCGGATTTGTTCTGCTTCACAATGGTACAATTGTTGCCGAATGGTCATACCGTGGACTCCCTGATAAAGAAGAATTCTCGGGAGACCTTAATGCGATGGCAATAAAAACCATTATGGAAAAAAACATTAATCTTATTATAATCAGCACATTACTGGCAATATTTCTTATTATTGCTTTGACCCTGCCCCTCAGACTGACAGGCAGGGATGAGAAAGAAATTCAGAATTTAAACAATAACCCATCATGAGAAAAAAAATAGTAGCAGGCAACTGGAAAATGAATTTGGATTTAAACGAGGGCATTTCACTTGCCGGCGCAATCAACAATTATTTTCAGGATCACCATCTGGAGGATAAGGAAGTCATTCTGTGCACGCCATTCATTCATCTCAGTGCTGTCAGCCGGTTGCTGAGTGCAAAAGGACTGACCGCGGGTGCACAGAACTGCAGTGATCATAAATCCGGAGCCTTCACAGGCGAGATCTCAGCAGCAATGATACGCAGCACTGGAGCTGCCAGCGTTATCATCGGACACTCTGAGCGCCGTACTTATTATGGAGAGGACGACATTCTTCTTGCAGCCAAAACCCTGGAAGCATTGCGCAACGGGCTTCGGGTCATTTTCTGCTGCGGGGAAGTGCTTGCCGAGAGAGAACAACAGAGCCATTTCGATGTTGTCATGAGGCAGCTTGAGAAAGGAATTTTCAGCCTTCCTGTTGATGAATTCAGGAAATGTGTGATAGCCTATGAACCTGTATGGGCCATAGGTACCGGGGTCACTGCCACGCCTGCCCAGGCACAGGAGATGCACCGCTATATCCGCGATATCGTTGCCAGGCGATACGGTCAGGAGGTAGCTGACGACACAACAATACTGTACGGAGGAAGCTGCAAGGCATCCAATGCGGCCGAACTTTTTGCCAATCCCGATGTGGACGGCGGACTGATCGGGGGTGCATCACTTGTCAGCGAAGAATTCTGCAACATTGTGAATGCATTGTGAACAGTTAATGAAAAAGATCATCTTCATACTCCTGGCAGCAACTGCCCTTTCACTTCCGGCAGTGGGCCAGGTTACAAGCCAGTTTTCAGGTGACGCTTCAAAGTTCACAGGGGAGCTGACGTCTTTTATGGGGACGCTTGTCAATAAATCGCAAAAAGCTGAAGTTGATCTTTTTAATTCTTTGTATGACAGCACGTGTTTTTCCAGGGAGACCAGGGATCTGATCGTCAACGTGGCGAGTCAGCTCAGGGGACGAAGGGTGAGCCAGGTGCCGGGTTTTATTTTCTTTGTGCGCACACTGAATGACTTTGTCACAACCAACCAGGGTAAGGATGAGGTCGGTGCGTGGCTCGCCGGCCTGAGCGAAATGGCTTTTGACCCCCGGTTCACCAATGCTTCTGTTGAAAAATTTATTGAAGTGACAGGCCTGCTGCTGGTAGACAACACCATTTATTCGGCCGGGTCTGTGAGGTGGAAGACCAAGGGCGGAACCGTTGAATTCGCCCGCGACACGGTTCTGAAAATTGATATCAAAACAGTGACGCTAACCTGTTTTCTCGGCAAAGACAGCACCGAGATATATGACTTCTCAGGCACATATTTTCCCGACATATTTATTATGCACTGTGATGAAGGGAAAGTAACATGGGAGAAAGCCGGTTATAACCGATCCAATGTCTTTGCGACAGTGTCCGATTTTAATATTGACGTCACGAAGAGTGAATTTACATGTGATTCCTCCCTTTTGACCCATACAACATATTTTCGCGAACCGGTGAAAGGTAAACTAAGAGACAGGGCGGTGGAGATTGCCTCGCCTGATAAGGCCACTATGCCGCGTTTCGAGACCTATGAAAACAGGTTCTTTATTGATGATATCTATAAGGATGTTGACTATGAGGGAGGACTGACGCTTGAAGGCGCTGTGGTCACCGGCACAGGCTCAAACTTTTTCCCTGCAAGCGTAAGACTTTACCGGAATGATACCCTGGCTATAAAACTGATTTCCAGGAACTTCATCCTTTCCCAGAAATCCATAAGCAGTTACGAGGCTGCATCCACACTGTATCTCGGCAAAGATTCAATCTACCATTCCAACCTTGGTTTCTCGTACAATACGAACACAAGGGAGGTGAGCCTTTTCCGCACAACCAGCCCGCTGTCACGGAGCCCCTATTTTGATTCCTACCATAACCTCGATCTTTACTTTGAGCATTTCGCCTGGGATATGGATGACCCGTTCATCACATTGTCGCGTACCCGTGGATCATCAATCGGAGCTGCAAAGTTTGAATCAGTTTCATTTTTCAATGAGGTGAACTTTTTTAAGCTTATGAGGCTTGATGATGTGCACCCCCTTTACCGTATCAGGGACTATGCAAAGGTGTATGGTTCTGATGCTTTTCCGGTTGAAGGATTCGCCAAATGGATGAAAATGCCTGTTGAACAGGCTACCTCACTGTGCATTGAACTTGCCAACAACGGTTTCCTTTTTTACGACCGTAACTTCAACGAGGTTGTTATCAAGAAAAAGGTCGATGATTATATAGCATCCTTCGCCAAAAAGAAGGACTACGATGCCATCAGGATCAACAGTGAGGCAAGGGATAAAGAGGAGAATGCCATCCTTGACCTGAAAACATTTGACCTCAGCCTCGCGGGAGTAAATATTGTATCGCTCAGTGACTCACAGAAGGTGGCAATCATACCTTATGACGGCCGCCTGGTGGTAGGGAAAAACCGTGCCATGTCATTTGACGGCATCGTGAAAGCAGGCCTGTTTACCATTTACGGCAAAAAGTTCTCATTCAGTTATGACACTTTCTACCTGCATCTTGAAAAGATAGATTCCATTCGCCTCGCAGTGGAGACGGATGAAAAAGATCCTTTTGGCCGACCGGTGATAAAGACCATTGACAACATTATCGAGCTTGGCTCGGCCAACCTGTACATCGATGACCCGAAAAATAAATCAGGACTTAAACGCCTGCAGCAGTACCCGATCATTAATTCTTTAACCAGCTCCTACATCTTCTATGACAAGATACCTAACCTGGAGGGCATCTACCCGCAGGAGGAATTTTACTTCAGGATCGATCCTTTCACCTATAACAATATAGATCATTACAGCAATACTGACATGGCCCTTCAGGGTGAGTTTGTCGGGGGAGGCATCACCGAACCCATGAGGCAGATTCTCACGGTACAGCCTGATACATCTCTCGGTTTCTCAATGACGATTGCTCCTGAGGGTATACCGATTTATGGCGGCAGAGGAGTTCTCTTTGAACATCTCAGCATGAACAACTCAGGATTTATAGGCAGCGGCAGGGTTGAACACCTGACAGCAACAGCTGTGTCAGATACAATCTTATTTTACCCTGAATTCATGGTCACACGGGCCCAGAGCTTCACGATGCGACCTGATACACTGAACAGATTCCCTGTTCTCAAAGCCTCGGATGTAGATATTGAATGGGTCACAGGACCTGATGAATGGTATGCGGAAAATAATCCAGGCAAGGAGTTCAGCATGTTTGGAAATGGAACTACTGTGAACGGAACTCTCATCCTGAAGCCGGAAAGTCTCGACGGCAAGGGTGAGGTCAATATGGCTGATTCCCGCATCACTTCAGAAACCTTTAGTTTCGGCTCCACCACTATCGATGCAGATACATCTGATTACTATCTTAAGGCACTCAGGGGGAACGGTTACGGCTTTGTGGCTAACAATGCCAACACCCATGTAAACTTTGCCGAACAACGCTCTTCCTTCAGCCTGAATACTGACTCCTCTTTTGTTGTCTTTCCTGAACTCGAATACATATCGAAGATGACAAACTTCGAGTATGACATGGGTACCAAGGTTCTCGACATGTCACAGAGAGGCAGGGAGACAACCACCCTCATGACAGCCGATCAACTCCTCAAGGTACCTCCCGGAATGGTTGAGAAAGCTACGTTCCTCTCTACCAACAATATGAAAGACACGGTGAAATTCCAGTCAGGATCAGCATCTTACTTCCTCCAGGATGAGTATGTCAAGGTAAAGGATGTCAACTACATTCCTGTTGCTGATGCCCTGATACAGCCCGGAGAAGGAATTCTATACATATCAAAGGGAGCAAAAATCAGGCAGACCGACAGTGCCCTTGTCGCCGTGAACAACAAACACCTGATCCGCTCCGCAAGGATAAATATCGAAAGCAGCGCAAACTATTACGGTTCAGGTATATATGATTATACCGATGAGGAGGGAAAAACTCAGTTGATAGATCTGAAGGAGATTAAAGTCGACACCATGGCCACGAAAGCACTGGGTTATATTCCTGTGGCACAAAACTTTACCCTCAATCCGGCTTTCACCTTTACCGGCGATGTGACACTACGTTCGAAGGATGATCATCTGACCTTCACAGGGGCAGCCGGGATAGTGACCGACTGTAAATCTGTCAATAACCGTCCCGTGAAGTTCAGTGCGGCCATCGACCCTGCGAATGTTCTTATACCCATAAGTGATAAACCCAGGGACATTAATGACAACCTCCTTTTCTCAGGTACCTTCATCACTCTTGACTCTGCAGGTGTTTACCCGACTTTCCTGTCTGAGAGGCAATCATGGAGCGATAAACCCCTCCTGAATGCTGAAGGGTTTCTCTTTCATGACAAGGGAGCAGGAAGATACCGTATTGCCTCAATGGAGAAATTGTCTGACCTGACCATGAACGGCAACATGATAACCTTTGACAGGTTTTTCTGCACATTGACCAGTGAAGGTAAGATCGACTACGGCATGAACTATGATCTGCTCACACTGAGCAGTTCAGGTCGGGTGGTTCATAACACTGATTCTTCAACTGTGGAGATGCAGTCCATCATGGGCTTCTCATTCTTTTTCAGTCCGGAAGCCCTGCAGATGATGGCCGATGATATCCGGATGGTTCCTGCACTTAAAGCTGTCAACCTCGCGTCGGAATTCAACAGGAAGGCTATGCGTGACCTTATCGGCGTGGAAGCTGCAAAGGCACTCTCCGAAGAACTGCAGCTCTTTGGCATGGTTAAGACACTTCCAAAACAGTATTCCTTCCAGCTTATGCTGAACGACATTAAATTGAAATGGAATCCTTATACGATGTCTTTCATGTCACAGGGAAAGATCGGTATCGGATTTATAGGCAACCAGCCCCTTAATATCTATGTTGACGGATGGGTGGAGCTGCAGAGAAAGAGATCGGGTGACATTCTTGATATCTACCTGAAGGCAAATGACAATGTCTGGTACTGGTTCTCATATTTCAGGGGAGTATTGATGAGCTATTCATCCAACGATTCATACAATGTACTGCTGGGAGGAATCAAGGACAAGCTCAGAAAGGATCCTAAATCGAATGCCCAGGTTGAATATGAATATATGATCGGGCCCCGCGACAGACTCATCAGGTTCCTTCGCAGGATGGAAAGCGGAGGAAAAGGTTATGAGGATGAATACTAAGATCAGTGACCGGAGTCCCTGCCCCTGCTTCCCATTTCAATAACCTCCATATCACTTATCTTGTCGTCTTCAACGGTAAAGCGAAGGACAGTCCTGACCTTGTGCATGCCTGTCCGGCCGGCTGAACCGGGATTGACACAGAGCATATTATATCTCTTATCGAAGATTATTTTTAATATATGTGAGTGTCCGCAAACGAAAATATCAGGTTTGTGTTCCTCAATCAGCTCCAGCGCCCTGGGTGAATAGTGACCAGGATATCCGCCTATGTGAATGATAAGAACACGTTTCCTGCCTGCCATGAAACTGAGGTACTCTTTTGTCGCACTCCTGACCTTGAAATCGTCGACATTGCCCCAGACAGCTCTCAGGGGCCTGAAAGCCTCAAGCTTTGTAATGACTTCCATATTCCCTGCATCTCCGGCATGCCATATCTCATCGACACCTGCAAAATGCTCAAAAACAGCGGGGTCAATCCAGCCGTGCGTATCTGATATCACTCCAATTTTCATCGGACGAAAGAATAAAATTTACAATTGCTAAAATCAATAAATTTGTGCAAAGAAGAACCACGATGCAGCTATTTTATACAAACAATGTTTCAGAAGGCACTGCTGCCTTCAGTCGCGAGGAGTCCGGCCACTGTATCAGAGTGCTGCGCATGAACCGGGGAGATGCTGTTCACTTTACTGACGGTGCAGGCAATCTGTACGAAGGCATCATCACCGAGGACGACCCTCTTAATATGAAAGTCTCTGTCACCGGTGTGACAAAGGATGCCGGAAAGAGACAATACAGACTGCATGTGGCAATATCACCGCTGAAGAATGATGACCGGCTTGAGTGGTTCATTGAAAAAGCCGTGGAGTTAGGCATTGATGAGATTACCCCGCTGATCTGCAGTCGTACGGAAAAGAAAAGGATCAGGAAGGAGAGGCTCGAGGGACTGATTCTTTCTGCCATGAAACAGTCGGTGAAAGCTTTCCTGCCACGATTGAACGAACCTGTACAGTTCACTGAGTTCATAATCAGAGAGCACACCGGGAAGCGGTTGATTGCATGCTGTGATACCCGACAGGAACGTAAGGCCATAACTACCGCAACAGGGCGCGGTGAGGATATCTTAATAATGATTGGGCCCGAGGGCGATTTTACCCCTGAAGAGGTCGCGCTGGCAATAAAGAGCGGTTTCACACCCGTGCACCTAGGACCCAGCCGTCTGAGAACAGAAACAGCAGGCGTTGCCGCCTGCTGCTCAGTCTACCTGGCCAACATCTGAGAAGGGCTACCCGATTTCAAAATAAACATTATCGCTTTCAAGTTTCTTTCTGAGTTCAGAATAATGGAGCTCACGAGTACCGCATTTTTTCGCGGCACACAAGGCTGCAGCTGTTCCGGCTGCTTGTCCCTGACCCATGCAGCAAACGGTATTCCTTGTTGACATATGAGCACTATGGTTTGATGTTATAAGCATCCCTGCTGCCAGCAAATTCTCTATATTTTTTACAATTAGTGCTTTGTATGGTAAACCATATGTCCCTCCATTCTTAATTTGTAATCGCGGGGCTTCATCATGAAAGCCATATACCATGATATCATCATCGAAATGCCTTCCTTCAAGAACATCCTCTGAAGTAATATCATAGTCACATATTATGGTTCTTCCGCGCCGAATGTTTAAAGAAGGACTTGTCCGGGCAATAAAAGCTTTTTCACACCCGGGCAGGTATTGTTTGAATAATTCAAGCGTCTTATATTGATTCTGCCTGATAATTAACTCTGCCTTCGCCACCTCATCTCTGTTAGTGGGGCTTATGTCCATTTTATAATTGACCTTTATGAACATCATATAATTGTCATGAACTGTAGTAGTTATGAGACCTGATCCCAGCTGTTTTATTCCATCGACAAACCCTGCAGGCAATGTGTTACCGGATGATCCTGTACCTTCTGCACCCATCCTGATAATCTGGCTTTCTTTTCCGGACCGCAATCCCAGAGCAATATCACCTGCTGCATTGTTCACCTTGAGAAAATCGTAAAGTTTTTCAATCTTGACATTACCTAACCCCATGCTGTTACACACAGGATGATCATTCAATTCAATGTAATCAGCTCCACAATAAGCACTAAGATCACCGTATGCTGTACAATCAACAAAACATCTGGCTTTGAAAAACTCTCTTCCCATCCGGCTTTGGGTAATTACCCCCTCCACTTCAGATCCCTTTTTGACCGCACCTGCCACAAGAGTATTCACACAAATAAATACACCGGATTCAGCAAGCATTTCAA
The DNA here is from genome assembly GCA_963825165.1 of uncultured Bacteroidales bacterium. Classification (GTDB taxonomy): domain Bacteria; phylum Bacteroidota; class Bacteroidia; order Bacteroidales; family VadinHA17; genus SR-FBR-E99. The sequence goes on from CAWGRY010000003.1 coordinate 417,899, forward strand.
ATGCCTTAAGTTTGTACAGTTCTGTATCAATTGCGGTGCATACAGAATCATAATTGTATCTCGTAGTTGTATCAGCATGACCTGTTGTGCCGCCAACCAGCAGGAGGCGGTCAATGATTTCCTGTGCAAGCCCTTTTACTACCTGTCGTTTTTCGACACCGGGGAATGCTTTCCAGAGGTTAAAAAAGCTGTGAAGAGCTGTTCCGCCCTCAACAACAGTTCCTCCCGGATAACCTTTCGATTCTATCAGAGCAGTTTTTGCACCTTGCCGTGCGGCAGCGACAGCTGCCATAACGCCTGCTGTGCCACCTCCCGCTACAATAACATCAAATTCCCTTACAGGCATTCCTCTTATATCCTCTTTAAATTCCGGGTGTTTTACCTTGTTTGATTGAGAATTCATACTTATCTGAGGCACTGCCAGGGCAGAAAGCAACATACCTTTTGAGAAATTCCTGCGATCCATAATTCTTGATTTTAATTAGGCAATATTCTGCATCTGAATAATATCATCAATATAAAGTATATCGTCACAAATAGATAACAGTGTTAATATCAGGAGAAGAGACAGACTAACCTGATACGATGCTTTCGGTTTTCATAAGTTGTTATTTTTGATTTAGATAACAACTCCCGCGTTTTTGCCTTTTGCCCGTATATATTCAGCGGCCAGAGTATATTCCTCTTCCAACTGAAGATGTTCCATCATAAGGGGAACATTATCAAGCCTTGAGAGTTCCTTTAGAAATACTGAGTAATCAAGGTTTCCGAGGCCCGGTATTACCTCATCCAGGTGTGGTGTATAGATATCTTCCCTGAGAATCATGTCTTTGGCGTGGCAGCTTCTGATATGTGGGCCAAGCTTTGAGAAGCATTCTTTGATCATTTCCCCGTTCCTGTAAAAGACCTGAGGACTGATGATCATGTTAACAGGGTCAAGGTGCACCCCGAATTGCTTTCGGTCAATGGCCCTGATCAGATCGAGATAATTATCTGGCGAAAAGGGAAATGCCCAGGGCATTGCTTCAAGGGTAAAGAAAGTAAGACGAGGTTTCACCATGTCGATGATTTGCCTTGTCGTCTCAACTACAAGATCAAAAGTATCCTGTGTAAGGTTATCTTTATGAGGGCCAGCCCAGTAATGCTTGTTTCTTGACCCGCTGGTATTGACACAGCACATTGCTCCTATCTCATCTGCCAGCTGAAGGCCTTTCACGCATTTGTCAATGGCGGATTTCCTTTCGTGCTCATCGATACTTATTGTGTTAACCCACACACCTACCTCAGAGATGACAATGTCAGCCCTGCATGCTTCTGTCTTATAGGCCCGGATCTCTTCACCAGAAGCGGCATTGTCTACCGGGCAATAAGCCGCCCTGTAGCCAGCCCGACTTAGGGCTTCCGTCCATTCCCCGGGATCCTTGTATTTTGTAAACAGGGGCCCTCCAAGTCTGACCTTCGGGACATTTACCTGTGCGGCCAACAACGAAAAGCCTCCGGAGGCTACAAATGCAGCTGTCCCTGCTGATAACCTTATGAATTCTATTCTTGTAAGTGATCTTGACATGATCTGACCTTATTTTAACTTTTCGATTGCACCAATATCGAACCCATTCTCTCCGATCTGCCTTCAACATAAGCATAAAGCAGACTTATGTAATAGATAATCGAATGTACTACTAAATATTAAATAAATCTACCAAATAAAAGATACTGTTGAACTGGCACACCTGCCGGGAAGCTGGTATTATCTTCGAAGGGTACTGGTGACCTTGTCTGAGAACAGAAACAGCAGGCGTTGCCGCCTGCTGCTCAGTCTACCTGGCCAACATCTGAGATCAACCTCTTCCGGGGAAAAAATCGAATGCTTCTTTAATGCTTTTGGCCGGGAGGTTGTAGAATTCGGTGTATTTGCACCTTTCGCAGATGACTGCAGTATACCTTGTGCCCGGAATGCTGAACACCTGGCTGAACTGGCTGTGCTGAATCACCACTCCTTTCACGAGATATCTCTTTCCGCTGCACTTTGGGCATACATACTTCAGTACCGGAATTTCACTTTTCATCTTTCTTTTCGTTTTTGTTCTCTTTTTTTGTCTGCTGACGCCCGGACTTGCGCAGTGCCTGGTCAAGAATCCACTCTATCTGACCGTTGGTGCTGCGAAACTCGTCAGAGGCCCATTTCTCGATGGCACTCAGCTTGCCCGGATCGATCCTTATGACAAATGACTTCTTTTGCATGACTACTGGTGAAGGGTACCGGCATTGATGATCGGATTCGCGTCCTTATCACCGCACAGCACCACCATAAGATTGCTTACCATTGCTGCCTTTTTCTCTTCATCAAGGTCAATTATACCTTTCTCCGAGAGCTGGGCAAGGGCCATCTCGACCATTGACACGGCTCCTTCAACTATCTTGAACCGGGCAGCAACAACGGCAGTTGCCTGCTGGCGGCGAAGCATGGCTCCGGCAATCTCCTCAGCATAGGCAATGTAGTTGATCCTTGCCTCTATTACGTTAATGCCGGCAATCTTCAGCCTGTCACTGATCTCCTTCTCAAGCTCGTCATTTACTTCTTCGCCGCCGCCACGAAGAGTGATCTCCGATTCATGACCTTCCCAGTCGTCGTAAGGATACAAGCCGGCCAGCTTGCGAAGAGCGGCATCACTCTGAACAAGCACGAAATGTTCATAGTTATCCACATCGAATGCGGCCTTGTATGTGTTTTCTACCTTCCAGACAAGTACAAGGCCTATCTTAATGGGATTGCCGTTCTTGTCATTGACCTTGATTGGCTCGCTGTCAAAGTTCCGCGCACGGAGCGAAATTTTCTTGCGCACATAAAACGGTACTGCCCACCAGAAACCGTTGGTCTTTACCGTACCTCTGTAAGCGCCGAAAAGCACCATTACCATTGATTCATTAGGATTTACCACCATTAATCCGGGAAGAATCAGGAACAGCAGAACTATCAGAAGGCTACCCAACCAGAAGACTTCATTGATGAATGTAAAGATAATGGCTGCAACTACCAGCAGACCGAGCACCAGGAACAGGTATCCCGATGAGGCTTTGAAAATTTTTTCTTCTTTCATGATTTATGATATTATAATGATATCACAAAGATATTATAATAAATCATCCGAGTCAAGTAAAACCGAAAAAAAATTTACATTTGGGTCATGCATGAGCGTCACACAGACAGGGAACGTTATTTCAGGGAGCAGGCACACACAACTGCTAAATATGTTATTCCTTTCATTGACAGCATAATGCCTGTCAGCAGTTCGCTTTCAGTCCTGGAGGTTGGTTGCGGTGAAGGAGGTAACCTCCTGCCTTTTCTTGAGGCCGGCTGCAGCCGTATCGTGGGTATAGATCTCTCAGAAAGTAAAATAAATAATGCCCGGAAGTTCTATTCATCCATCACCGGGGGCGAAAAAGTCGGGTTTATCGCTGCAGATATATATGATTCAGCATCTGCCGGCGCATTTGACCTGGTGATGATGCGTGATGTGCTTGAGCACATCCATGACCAGGAGAAGTTCATTGGCTTTGTAAAAAGATTTATTAATCCCGGGGGTATTCTTTTCATTGCTTTTCCCCCATGGAATAATCCTTTCGGGGGCCATCAGCAGATGTGTGACAGCTCGATGCTTTCAAAGACGCCATGGATCCATCTTCTTCCCCGCAGGGCTTATCGTAGCCTCCTCAGGGCGGCCGGCGAAAGTCCTGAAAAGATTGACGGGCTTCTTGAAATAAAGGAGACCGGGCTTAACATTGGAAGGTTTGAAAGTATAATAAAAAAAGAGGGATTTCTTATTCTGAAAAAATCCCTCTGGTTCATTAACCCTAATTTCGAAGTCAAATTCGGCCTCCGGCCCCGCCGTCTGCCTCAGTTCCCGGGTGACATCCCCGGATTACGGAACTTCATCACAACCACCGGTTACTATATTATTTCAATGCCTCGTCAAGGGCATTGACGATCGGCTGTGCCGAGAACTTCTCTCCCACTGCTTTCTGCATCCACTGTTGCGGAGTGAGACGGCCCTGGCTGTACATGCGGTCAATCTCGTCAGAAAAGTCTTTTCCTTCAAGATAGCCTTCAATCTGGAACTGGATGATCTGACCGAAAGCATAGTTGGGCAGATAGAGCGGAAACTCTATCATATGAGAATAAACAGCAAGAAGGGGTGAGTCACTGACACCCATTACAGGTGCAAAGTACTGGTTCCATATCTCAACAGCCGTCGAGATTGTCTGCTCCTTGAGCTGTGCCGCCGTGGCCTCCGGGTTATCATAGAGCCACTTCCACACCTTCATCTCGACCATGCTGACACCCATTATCTCCATTAATGACCACGCTGCGTCAAGCGTCTGCAGTTTCTTCCTGTCAGGATTTTCCTCCTTCATGCCAAGAAGCATAAGGTCACGGTCCTGAAAAAGGAAAGCGGTGGCTTCAGTGAATCCTGTGTTAGGCACACCTGCCAGCATATAATAGTCGACATCATAGAGTGATATTGTCTGTTCCACATTGTGTCCGAACTCATGAACCGCGATATTATATCCCTTATAGTCCATCCCTTTGTCAGAAACCCTGGTTCTGAGATGGGATACTGATCCTTTCATGGCCGCTCCCCAGGCATGGCCTGACCCCCTTGCAGGATCGACCACAATCTTGTCAGCTATATATTTTGCTCTTTCAGGTGACCATCCAAGTTTTGTCAGAATAGCCGGCATGCCGGCTCTGAAAGCAGCAGGATCAGGATACAAGGCAGAGGTTTTTGCTGTGAGCAGGCTTTCGGGTATCGAACTGCGCGACTTGAACCCGTCATACCAGATGTCATATGGTCTGAGGTCGCGCCCCAGCCTCTCCCTGATCATGCCTGCAAGCACTTTTAGCTGAGGTGACCTGAGATACTCATCAAATAATTTCTCAGCATCTTCCTGTGCTATTTCCATTCCGCCGGAGAAGCTGCGGAGTATTGCAGTGTTCATCCCGGGATTGTAAGGATCCAGTGCCTTCCATGCATTGAAAATGCTTATTACATGAGAATAGCGGGTATCGGGCTCGGCGGCAAGCTCAACAACAGATCCCTCACTGACAGTCTTGTTCGAAAAAGGAGACCATTCATAATCGGAGCTGTTTATCACTTTTGCAGGTATCTCCTGCCTGATGATCCGTTCCATCACCTTATAGATCATCTCCTGCTTTTCCGGTCCGGTTTCCTTGTCGGCATAATTGGCCTTCAGCTCGTCACGCAGGTTCCAGTGAGAAAGAAGGACCATGTCATCGGGAAAAAGCTGGCGTCCGTCGTCAGTGCGAAGCTTCCCCATATGTATATTATATTCAGCAATATACATCTCGGCGTTTCCTGTAGCAACGGATACTGCCTGGTTCAGTTCTGCCGGTACCCGGGAGATAAACTGGTCACCAAGGCGGGCCATGGCCCACTCCTCACGGCTCCACTTTGGACCCATTTCTTCTTTTTCGGCAAGGGTATAATAAGGGAAGTTAAGTGCGATCACAAACGCGATTTTGTTATTATAGAAGTCTGTCTGTAAATGTGAACCTGCCGAATAGTTGCCGAACAGACGGTCAATCTCGTCAATCTCTCCGCCTGATTCATCCAGTACTTTCCTGAGATCAAGGGTGATCTCATTCATGTTGCCGCTCATCGATTCAAAATATTTACTGATCTTCAGGAATACAGCTCTTCTTTTCTCAGGGCTGGCAATATAATTTGCGGCGACGAACTCTGAAAACTCATCAGGGGTTCCGTCTCCGGCTCTCCACAGTGAAGCTGCATGCCTTATTCCCCTTTCCAGAAGCAGGAGGTCTGCCGAAGGCTGGGCTGCCTGGATTTTCTCAACTGAACTCTTTATTACGGTTTCATCTATGAAACCTGCAACGGACTCACTTCCCTTTTTATCAGGTGTTGAGCATGCTGTCAGAACTGCGATCATCAGTATCAGGTACTTTTTCATGTGATTTCTCTTTATCTGCCGGAACATTATTGTACAAACTGCATTGCATAATATTTTGCTGTCAGCTTTTCACCCGTGGCTTTCTCGATCATCTCATTCCACTGATACCTTGCTCCCGGCATGAAGACGTTGGTTTTGAAGTACTCGCCCGTGGCTTTCATGTCAGCTTCGGTATTTCCCTTTACGACGTTTGTCGTCACGTAATTATTAAACTGTGAGGCCAGAAGTTCACCGAGCAGGTAATTATGGTAGTAGCACGGATAGAGGGCAATATGTATCTTGGATGCCCAGTCAGGCATGTCACGCCCTTCAGGTTTCCGCACCATCTGGTATTTCTCAACAATATCCCACCATAACTGGTTGAGATCCTGATCCGGATTCTCGTACATTGATTTTTCAAAGCGGTACATCACCTGTGCCCAGCGGCTGAAGACAAGCTGCTGCAGCCTCAGGGCCTTGAAGCTGTCATCGGCTATACTGTTCATTTCCTTCTCATCAATAATGCCCATATAGTTCATCCAGGCTGGGTTTGTTGCAAGTCTTCCGAAATAATTTGCAATTGCTTCAGTGGTAAATGTATGAGCAGCATCCCTCAGGGTAAACGGAAGTGACATATCATTATAATACTGGTAAACTCCGTGACCCAGTTCATGGAGAATTGTATTCATCCAGTTTGCGTCAGGTTTAATATTATCAAGCGTACGCACGTCGCCCGCACGGTCAATGTCAGTTGAGAACGCATGCTGGTTCTTGCCCGGTTTCTCATAGAGGTCACTCTTGGCAAGGATAGCATCTACCGGCAGCCCGAGACCAGCATAATACCTGGCTGCAAGCTGTGCAGGATCCTTGTCCTGATAATACTTGTCGAAGTTAACAGGGTAAATCTCAGGAGCTTCCTGGAAGTACCTGTTCTGGTAATGCCATGGTTTCAGTTCTGCTACCGGTATGCGGTAACGTTTTGAGAAATAGGCATCTATGTCTCCCTTGAGCTGAATAAAGTTATCACGGGTCAGGCTGTCGAGCTCGTCAAAGATTTTCGTGACCTCTTCCGGCTTCTGCCCCGAGAGCTCAAGGCTCATCTGGTGATAGTTGCTGAAGCCAAGCTCCTGAGCTATTTTGTTCCGGTGTTTAACCAGTTTGATGACATCATCGGCAACCACAGGGCCGATCATTTTATGTCCTTCCCATGCTGCCTGAAGCTCTGGGCTGTTTGTCGAACTGCGCAAAATACCTTCGACCTCGTTGTCACTGAGCTGTTTGCCGTTTATCGTAGCCCTGAAGTTACCGTATTTCTTGTTTATCTCTGTCTCCATCTTCACCTGTTGCGATATCAGGCTTGTGTCTATCTGGCCTTGCAGATACATATTAAATATCAGTTCCAGCTGACGGGCCAGCAGAGGCTCTTTAACCAGTTCCGATTCCTTGACCTCCTTCAGCTCCGCAAAGGCCTCCTTGTCTGTATAGAAGCTGATATATGCAATCGATGCTTTTTCATTGCGTGCCCAGGCTTCATCGGTACCGTTGACGTTAGCTTCCCAGTTTGCGAGGTTAGCCTCCCTGAACAGCGGTATGATCTCAGCCTCATAAGCAGAGATAAAATCTCTCATTCTGTTTTCCATTTTCTCCTGTTTTGATGTGCATGACCAGAACATGGTCACGATAACCATTAAATAGAGGATCAGTCTTTGCATATAAATTATTTTGTTTATTGGGTTGTGCGAAGGTAAAAAAAACGGCAAAGATAAACAGTGATTTCCGGAGGGTAAAATAAAAAAAGCCTCGAGCAGACTTGTTTGTCCCTCTGGCCTGTCAGATCATTCTGTAATCAAAAGGCTTTTCAGTGCACCTGTGCGTCGCGTCTGATCTTCTCAAACAGCCTGGCAACAACCTCATCAGATGGCATATCTTCCATGTCGGGAAGAAGAATGCTCAGGGCAGTATCAATGCCGAAAGCATCAGCTATCAGGTCTGAAGGGGTATTGGTGATCTCGAAAAAAGAAAGTAGGAGGGTAGAATTCTTATCCATAGGCGTTGTAGCTCTCATGAGAGAATAACGCCCTGTTTACCCTGGAAATTGTATCAGCTAACCGAAAGGGTGATATTTTTTTCAGTCATTACCTTCCGCATATTGATCAGCGCATAGCGCATACGCCCGAGAGCAGTGTTTATACTTACGCCTGTCATATCAGCTATCTCCTTAAAGCTCATGCCCGCATAATGACGCATGATAACCACCTCGCGCTGATCTTCCGGCAGTCCGTTGATGAGGCTGCGCACGTCACGCAAAACCTGGCGGCGCACCATAATGTCTTCAACATTGTCGTCAGCCAGCCTGCGCGAGTTGAAGAGGTCAGTATCATAGTCATCATTATAAACAATACCCATCTGCTTCTCGTGCCTGAAGTGATCAATAATCAGGTTGTGCGCAATACGCATCACCCATGATATAAATTTACCGTCATCCTGGTAACGACCGGCACGGATAGACTGAACCACCTTCAGGAAGGTATCCTGAAAAATGTCATCTGCCAGATCGCGGCTGCGAATGTACAGATTGATATATGAATAAACTTTGCTTTTGTGGCGGAGGATAAGAAGCTCTATGCTTCTTTCGTCACCGTTTATGAAACCTGTTATCAGTTCATAATCGGTCTTTGTACTCTTCATAACTCTCTCTTGTTGGTTTCGAGTAAAGTTATCCTATAGGCGATCCTCCGTTTTTTTTGGTTAAGTGTAGGGTTATACGAACAGGTACATTCTTTTGTTTCATTTATTCTTCAGACAAAGAAAACAAAATTTCTTAAATGCAAAATTATTACTTTTGAACTTTTGATTTCCGGTGGTTGCATGAAGGGTAATATAGAGATAAAAGGGGCACGGGTTCATAATCTGAAAGATATCACCCTCACAATCCCGAGAGACAGTCTGATAGTAATAACAGGTGTATCAGGATCAGGCAAGTCGTCACTTGCATTTGATACCATCTATGCCGAGGGTCAGCGACGGTACGTCGAAAGCCTGTCATCATATGCCAGGCAGTTCCTCGGGCGTATGAACAAGCCCGATGTCGATTTTATCAACGGCATCCCTCCTGCTATCGCCATCGAGCAGAGGGTTAATGCCAGAAACCCCAGATCCACCGTAGGTACCTCGACGGAGATACAGGATTACATGAGGCTTCTGTGGGCAAGGGTGGGGAGAACCGTTTCACCTGTTTCGGGCCGTGAAGTCCGGAAACACACAGTTGATGATGTGGTAAATTACCTGGCAACACTTACGGAAGGATCACTCGTAGTCATCACTGCACCCCTTACAGTACCTGAGAACGTCGAACCGGCCGAATACATTAAGTTCCTGATCAAGCAGGGCTATAACCGGATAAGCTCCGAAAAGGGTGTCGTGCGGCTTGACGAGGATGGAGCTGCCGATCTTATCAGATTGTCTCCTGTCGTAGACCTTATTATTGACAGGCTGGAGGCAGGAAGTGCACCTGAGGAACTCAGCCGTGCAGCCAACTCAGTACAGACTGCCTTTATGACCGGCAGGGGACATATAACACTCACCGTCACCGATGAGGAGACGACGCAAACCATCAGGTTCTCTGATAAATTTGAAGAGGACGGCATCACCTTCGAGGAGCCAACGGAGCATCTGTTCAGTTTTAATTCGCCTCTTGGCGCGTGTCCTGTCTGCGAAGGATACGGCAAGATCATCGGAATCGATGAGAACCTGGTCATACCCGACGAAAACCTGTCGGTATATGACGATGCCGTCGCCTGCTGGAGAGGCGAGACGATGAAACTGTGGAAGGAAAGACTTATCTACAGTGCAGACAAATTCGATTTCCCCATTCATAAGCCCTGGTACAAGCTGTCTCCGGAACAAAAGGCACTCGTCTGGAGCGGTAACAGGTATTTCTTCGGTCTGAACCAGTTTTTCCAGCATCTTGAGGAAAAGAAATACAAGATCCAGTACAGGGTCATGCTCAGCCGGTACAGGGGCAAGCGTGTCTGTCCTGAATGCGGCGGTCAAAGACTGCGCAAGGAAGCCGGATGGGTGAAGGTGGGTGGCAGGTCGATAAGCGAGATATCGTCAATGCCTGTAAGTGAAGCGCATAATTTCTTCGGACACCTGATGCTTAACGGCGAGGAGAGGGAGATAGCCGGCAGGCTGCTGAAGGAGATTCAGCAAAGACTTGGCTTCCTGGTTGATGTAGGCCTCTCCTACCTCACTCTTAACAGACTGTCGAACACCCTGTCCGGCGGTGAGTCTCAGCGCATCAACCTGGCAACCTCACTGGGCAGCAGCCTGGTTGGATCACTGTATATCCTCGATGAGCCAAGCATCGGCTTGCACCCGCGCGACACCAACCTGCTGGTGAATGTGCTGAAGGACCTGCGTGATCTTGGCAATACTGTTATCGTTGTTGAACACGAGGAGGAGATCATCAGGGCGGCAGACGAGATAATCGACATGGGACCGGGTGCAGGCACTAACGGCGGGGAGGTAATTTATCAGGGCGGAGTTGACTTCTCCGAAAAGAACAAGTCGCTGACGGCAGCCTACATGACCGGGGTGATACGCATAGAGGAACCGGCGACGGCGACGGAAATGGAACAGCTATATTAGTGTATCGGGAGCAAGGGAAAATAACCTGAAGGAAATAAACGTGAAGTTTCCGCTTCACACAATCACTGCAGTTACCGGTGTCAGCGGTTCGGGAAAAAGCACACTTGTCCATGACATACTCTTTAATTCCGTCTCCAACATTCTTGCCGGAACAAGCATGAAGACCGGGCGTTTCACTGAGATAGGAGGCGATGTAAAGAGCGTTACAGCCATTGAACTGATCGATCAGAATCCTATTGGCAAGTCAAGCCGCTCGAACCCTGTGACCTATCTCAAGGCATTTGATGATATTCGTAAGCTCTTTGCCGAGCAGCAGGCTTCAGTCCAGGCCGGATTCAAGCCGGCACACTTTTCGTTTAATGTTGAGGGCGGACGGTGCGAGGAATGCCAGGGTGAAGGTGTCATCAGGGTGGAAATGCAATTCATGGCTGACGTTGAACTGACGTGCGAGGCATGCAAGGGAATGCGCTTTAAACGTGACATACTGGATGTCAGGTTCCGGGAAAAGAACATCCATGACGTGCTCGAGATGACTATTGATGAGGCTATAGAATTTTTCGGCAGCTGCCATGACAAGACATGCAAAAAGATCGCCGGTAAGCTTAAGCCCCTGGCTGATGTAGGACTTGGTTATGTGCGACTTGGTCAGTCATCATCAACCCTCTCCGGCGGTGAGAGCCAGAGGGTCAAACTGGCCTTTTTCCTTAGCCAGGAGAAGAGCGATGAAAAAATGCTGTTCATCTTCGACGAGCCAACGACCGGGCTGCACTTTCATGACATAAACAAACTCCTGAAATCCCTTAATGCCCTGGTGGAGCATGGTCACTCAGTTATACTCATTGAACACAATGTAGAGGTGATCAAATGTGCCGACTGGGTCATTGATCTCGGTCCTGAGGGAGGAGACAAAGGCGGGTATGTTGTATTTGAGGGAACGCCGGAGCAACTGGCAAAGTATGATAAGTCATACACTGCCAAGTATCTAAGATTAAAGGTTAAAGGCTAAAGATCATAGTTCCTCATTCCTTGCTTATTTCCCGAGCAGGAACTCAAACGGGACGTTAAGCCTGCTGGACCATGACCTTTCGGAATGGTCATGACCTTCATACTTAATTGTGAGCCAGTTCTTTTCCGAATAACCGGCTGCTGACATTAACTTGTCGACCTTTTTCTGATAAGGTCCGTAAGCAGCATCAAGGGTCTTCGTCCCGTGGTCAAAATATATCTTATGGTTTTCAGGTGAAGGGAGATTGGCTGAAAGGTATTTTCTGAATGACTTCGCCATCCGGTTGTCGTACTTTCTGAACAAATTCAGACCTATCATCGGAAGATGAGTTGAGAGGCAACCTGCACCGCCGAAAACATCAGGGTATTCGCAGATGGCGTAGAGAGATATCAACCCGCCCATACTTGCTCCCATAATAATTGTATTTTCCCTGTCAGTGAAGGTGGAATAGTGCGAATCAATATATGGTTTCAACTCACCGACAAGAAAATGAAGGTATTTGTCACCAAGCGGTTCTCCCATCATCTCCTTGCGGATCAGTCTTGCACGGCGGCGTGCGGGGTACAATGACAGAGCCTTTTCGGGAAAATATTCGCTGTATCTGTACTGGTCCCTGTTCCAGATACCAACAATAATACATGGTTTGATCTTATTCTCAGCGATAAGTTTCGCAGCTACCTCATCAGCACCCCACTCCTGCTTGTTCCAGGTTGTTGTGCTGTCGAAAAGCATCTGACCGTCATTCATATAGATTACCGCATACTTTCTTGTCGTGTCATAACCTTCAGGCAACCATACATCGATATTTCTCTGTGCGCCCAACCCGGATGGTGTCAGTGTATGTCTGTCCACCCTCCCGGGGGAGCCTTCCAATTCCTTGCTACTTACAGGCCACAACAACATAACAGTCGCTATAAATACAAAAATGTTTTTCATAAATAGATTTTTTCACATCTTTAAGGCCAATTTAAGCAATTATGATAACACTATTATCATCAGTACCGTTTTCCGGCACCATTTTGTCAGGCTATGACATACGGTTTCAGAATCTTGTTTTGACATGGATCATCGTTATGCTCATTGTGGCCCTGGCATGTTTCTTTGTTAGTGAATTAACACGGAACTACAGCCAGGTAGATAAGTTGTGGAGTTTGATGCCGGTTGCTTACAGCTGGATCACCGTGGCAGCTTACCCTTCTGTGCGGCTTTATATAATGGCTGCACTTGTTACCTTGTGGGGCTTCAGGCTGAGCTTTAATTTCTACCGGAAGGGAGGATATAATATTGTTCCATGGAAAGGTGAAGAAGATTACCGATGGAAAGTCCTAAGAGAAAATCCTGCACTAAAAGGAAGAATAAGGTTTGGCCTGTTCAATCTATTCTTCATTTCTTTTTACCAGAACACTCTGATCTTCCTGTTTTCGACACCTCTTCTCCTTGCAGCTCTCTATCATGGTAATCCGATGAATATCATTGACCTTATTGCTGCTGCCCTGATGCTTTTATTTATTGTGATGGAAGGGCTGGCCGACAATCAGCTGTTCCGGTTCCATACGGAAAAGAAAGGGTTGCAGAAAGGAACTCCCGTTTACGGAAAGTCACTGGGTAAAGGATTCATGAGTGAAGGTTTCTGGAAGTATGTACGACATCCCAACTTTGCTTCCGAGCAGGCTATCTGGGCCAGTTTTTACTTTTTCAGTGTTGCAGCATCCGGCAAATGGCTTAATTTCACGTTAGCAGGTCCTCTGCTGCTCATATTATTATTCATTGGAAGCTCGGCAATGACAGAGAAGATCAGCAGCGGGAAATACCCTGAATATAAAAACTATCAGAAAGCGGTCCCGAGATTCATTCCCCGGCTCAGGAGCCATTAATATATTATTTGTTTTTTATCGTCAACTGAAAACTCAGGCTGAATGGTTGCATGATTTATTCCGTTCAGTTTCAGCAGCTGTTTTATTTCCTTCAGGATGATCTCAAAATCGCTCAGTTTGATATCCTCTTCCAGGTCAAGATGGGCTTCAAACATCAGGTCATGCTCGTTTATCTGCCACACGTGGACATGATGTGTGTTTTTCACTCCTGCTATATTTTCAATCCCCTTTGCAATTTTCTGAATATCAACTTCTTCAGGTGTAAACTGCATTATAATCCGAAGAGATGACCTTAATATTCCCCAGCTCATGTACAGGAGGTAAAATGCTATGGCTATAGAGAAAACACTGTCTGTCCAGTACCACTGCAGGTATTTCATGGCAAAACCTCCAAGCAACACGGCAACAGATGTAAGCATATCTCCGAAAAGATGGAGGTATACAGATCTTATGTTCATGTTTCCATGAGAATCGTTGCGTATGAAAAGAACACTGATACCGTTTGCCACTATCCCTGCAATAGCCAGATAAATAACCGTATTGGCAGAAACGGGTACAGGATTGATCAATCGCTGGACGGCTTCAAAAAGAATGATTACTGAAATTATAATCAGTGTTGCTGAGTTAAGTAATGCAGCAAGTATTTCCGAGCGTCTGAAACCGAATGTTTGTTTTTCAGTGGCTTCTCTTCTGGCAAGCCTGTTCGCCAGATAGCTTATGACCATTGACAACACATCGCTGAAGTTATGCGCCGCATCACTAAGCAAAGCCATACTCCCGGAAATAATACCTCCGATGGCCTGGGCTAAGGTAATGCCAACGTTCAGGACTATGGCAAACCCCAGGTTTTTCCCGCTTACCTCCTTTTGATGATGTTCAGTTTCCTGCATCTTTTAATAAGGTTAAAACAGCAACGGGATCAAAGATACAGGATTTCAGAATAACAGGTTATGCAAATAGGTCCTGACAACAGTTTCACAAAACTGACTACTATCTTTTTCATATTCATCAGCTCTTAGTTTATTTTTATTTAAACTGCTGCCATTTAAGCTTTTGAAATAGAGTGATGCAATTAGGATTATTTGACTCCTTTCTGGTTCAGCACTTTAATCAGCTCTTCTTCAGGGAAAAACCCGACATGCCGGAAGTACTCCTTCCCGGTCTCATCAAGGAATACCTGGGTGGGAATTGCTTCAATACCATATTGTTTTGCATAGGGTGAGCCTTCTTCGGTCCACACATCATGGAAAACAACCTTAACCTGCTTGCCGTATTTCTCCCTTACCGATTTCATTACCGGTTGCATCTGCTGACATGGGATGCAGCGTACCGAACCTAACTCAATGAACGTTACCTTGTATAAAGTATCTGTTGCTTCCGTGTTAGCCGGAGCGGGCATTTCCTGATGCGCTTCTGCGGCATTTAATTCCTTGTCATTATTTTCTGCCACTGATGCGGGCTTACCCGTTGAACCAGTACAACTGACAAAACCAACAATTGTTAAAATGCTCACAATGAGTAAACGTGAAAGATCCTCAGGGTATTTTCCTGTATTGGAAGCTCCGCTATGGTTTACAATTTGAAATTTATGTGAATTCCCCATATTCGTGTTATTTATTTGACTGCGCAATCAGCTTGTCTGCCTGGTCGTATATGTCTTTTATCGGTCTTTGCTTAATCATTTTCCCGAGTTCTATAGCCTCTTTTGCCTGTTCTATCGTACATCCGATTTCCAAAGCCTTCTTAAAATGAAAATCAAGGCAAGGGCGGCATCCGCCTGCAATTGATGCTGCAATTCCGGCAAGTTCGGCTGTCTTCTCGTCAAGAAATTTAAAACCTTCCATAGCATTAATTCTATTCTCGATTTACTGTACTTTGGTATCCATTAACCAGTGTACAAGCGTGTGTTTTGTAGGAACTTTCCCTTGAGACATAACCTTCCCGTTAACTATTATTGCAGGGGTAAGCATGACGCCATATTTCCAGAAGTCTTCCACTTTTGTCACCTTCTCAATGGTTGCCTGCAGGTTGTTTTCGTTCACTACCTCTTTACACAGGCTTTCAAGTCTGATGCAGTTTGTACAACCTGGCCCAAGTACTTTTATATCTAACATCTCCTGAATATTTAAACAATTAAAAGATCCCGCCATATATTAATCCGGAAACAGTAGCCATAACTATTACCAGGCTTACATAAACAATAGTCTTCTGGTTACCCAGTATACCTCTTATGACCAGCATGTTGGGAAGTGATAGTGAAGGTCCTGCAAGGAGCAAAGCAAGAGCAGGACCCTTACCCATCCCTGAAGCAATCAGACCCTGAAGGATAGGAACCTCGGTGAGAGTTGCGAAATACATGAAAGCACCGACAAATGATGCGAAAAAGTTGGAGAATATTGAATTGCCTCCAACCATGGCAGATATCCATTCGTTAGGAATCACGCCGGCTATTGATTTTCCGTCGTGGGTTGAGCCAAGAAGGAACCCTGCCGTTACCACTCCGATGGCAAGCAACGGCAAAATCTGCTTGGCAAAATCCCATGTGGCAATTGTCCAGCTCCGGTTTTCCTCATCATTCTTGTCAACCAGCGTTATTACACTTAGAGCAATAATCCCGACAAGCATTGGAACAAGTGGTCTGAGTTTGTCGTTATCTATTAATCCGTTCGAAAGTAAAACAGAGATAACTGTGACTGCCACAGCTCCGAGTACCAATTTCCAATTGATCTTCAATATTTTAATCAATGAATAACCAAGGATCAAACTGAAAAATCCTGTTATATACCATTTATAAGCCCAGATATAGTACCATGTACTTGAAGTATCTCCTTCCCCGGGTTTGCCCCAGTTGGCAAATACGAGAATAAGAACCAGGGTGAAGAAATGCAGTGATGTCTGCCACATAGGCCTTTTCTCAGGAGGCAGTTCAATATTCATCTGCTCTTCCTCTTTTACTTTTTCTTCCTTGCGATAAATAAATGCCATGATCAAACCGATGATAATGCTGAAGGAAACAGCTCCTATGACCCTTGCAACGCCCATTTCAAACCCAAGTATTCTTGCGGTGAGAATTATTGCCAGTATATTGATTGCAGGTCCTGAATAGAGAAATGCAATTGCCGGACCCAGGCCTGCTCCGCGTTTGTGAATGCTTGAAAAAAGCGGAAGAATTGTGCATGAACAGACGGCGAGTATGGTTCCTGATACCGCAGCCACAGTATATGCCACCCATTTCTTAGCCTGGGCACCGAAATATTTAATTACTGAGGCCTGACTTACAAAAACCGAGATAACTCCTGCAATAAAGAATGCAGGCAGCAGGCAAAGGATCACATGCTCTCGTGCATACCATTTTACAAGATCAAGGGTAGCGGCTAAAGCGGTGTTAAACCTCGCACTTTCAACCGGGAGAAAGAATGCAAATGCAAATACTGCTGCAATCCAGCCTAATATTTTAAATTCTTTTTTGAGTTCCATATTGTTAATATGATAGTTTTGAAATGAGAGGATTAAACTTTTTTGTTTCGTAAAATCACGAAATACTGTAATAAAAAAATTACATGTAAGCCCTTATAATGTAATAAATACCGACTCCAATGAATAAAACTGCTATGATTCTCCGGAACCATAGTTCAAAGCTTTTCAGCTTTTTATACACACCTCCGATACTTGAAATTGTATAAGCAATTATCCATGCAAAAATAATAACCGGTATTCCGGTAGCAATAGCATAGACAATTGGAAGGTATAGTCCTGATGAGCTTGTAACGGTCAGCGGAACCAGCATCCCGAAATATAATACACCGCTGTAAGGGCAAAAGGCCAGGGCAAAAACGAGCCCGAGCAGGATAGCATCAAGGTACCCCCACTTCTTTTTTTCCTGCATCCTTGTGGTCAGTTTGTTAAATGCGGGAAATTTTAGCCTGACTAAATCAAGCATGAAGAATCCGATAATAATCAGCAACGGGCCAACAATTTTTTCACCATATCTCTGGAAAAAGCCTCCGAATTTCAATTGATCGGCTCCGAAGTAAATAATCAATGCTATGGCGGAATATGTAATTGCCCTGCCAAGAGTATAAAGCAAGCCATTGATAAATACCCGGTTACGGTTTTCAATATCGCGGCTTATAAATCCTACGGCAGTAATATTGGTAGCCAGGGGACAAGGACTAATTGCAGTCATTAAACCCAGCAACAATGCCGTTACCCATGGCATTGTACTGCTATCTAAAAGGTCTGTAAGAAATTCCATTCAGCTATCTGGTCAGTAAACCGTCAACCTTCTCTTTGATTATCTCTTTAAATTTTTCAGGTTTTGAAACAGCATACATGAAACCTTCATTGGTGAGATTAATCTTCTGATCTCCTTTTACCAGTAGAAGTGCCTGACCTGATACACCAAGTTTATCAGCAAGAGTTTTGTATTGTGCTTCCTCGAGGTTTAAGGACTGGAAAGTAATGAGACCCTGTTTTACCTTATCCGGATAAAGAGACTCAAGGTCCTCTTTTGCCTTGGCTTCAACGGTTCTGCAGGTAGTACACCGTGCAGTGAAATGAAAGTAGTAAACCTCAATTTTATCAGAGTTGTCAGCGGAAGCCTTAACTTCCGTTTTGGGTGTCTGCCCGTTGCATGCAATAAACTGAGATATCAAAAACAGCGCGATTAAGAATCTGTATGTTTTCATAGTATGGTATCAATTATTTTGGATAAGGATTTCTTTGACCTGACTCACTCCGGGGACAATCCCTTTAAGCACGATCTTCCCGTTAATCACAAGGACTGGTGTATGCATTACTTTGTATTCCATTATTTTCACAATGTCTTCGACCTTTTCGATTGTCGCATCAATGCCTAATTCATCCACTGCCTGACGTGTCACTTTTTCAAGTGTTTTGCATTTAGGGCAACCCGGCCCTAAGATTTTAATTTCCATTTATTTCTATTTATAACGGTTAAAACTGTTATTATTATTCAGACTTGTCTGTAAGAATAGCCTTCGTCTCGCAAACTGAGTAATTTTCGGACTGATTCTCACTAAAGAAATTACCGATCAACTCCTTTGCTTTCTCCCAGTTCTTTCTGTTCAGGCAATACTTGATATAAGGCGGATTGATTTCTCCCTGTATCAGCCCAGCGGATTTAAGCACCTTTAAATGTTCCGAAAGAGTTGACCTGACCACAGGAAGTTCTTCCACCAAATCTCCACTGTAGCAACAGGAATTCATACTCGAGAGCTTCTTCAAAATGTATACTCTTACCGGGTGACTTAATGCTTTTGAAAATTCGGCAATCTGCCTGACATCATGGTCAAATTCCATTTCTGCTGTCATCTGACTTTATTTTTCCTGTTTATATTTCGCAAATATACGAAATGTTTTATATTTGCAATATCTATTATCTTATTCGCACGCATAAATATCCCGTGAAAGCAAATAAACCATTAATAAACTAAGAGATACAGAAATTATAACTATCACTATGAAAATATTAATTCTTTGCACAGGTAACAGTTGCCGCAGCCAGATGGCACAGGGATTCCTTAAATCATTCGACCATAAGCTGGAAGTGCATTCTGCAGGAACATCTCCGGCACCGGCGGTCAACCCACGTGCGGTTAAGGTGATGGCTGAGGTTGGAATTGATATCAGCAAGAACTCTCCAAAGCATGTGGATGAATATCTGAATGACCAGTGGGACTATGTAATTACAGTCTGTGATGACGCAAAT
This sequence comes from uncultured Bacteroidales bacterium, assembly GCA_963825165.1. GTDB lineage: Bacteria > Bacteroidota > Bacteroidia > Bacteroidales > VadinHA17 > SR-FBR-E99. Next base: position 437,127 of record CAWGRY010000003.1, read on the forward strand.
GAAGCCTGTCCTTTTTTTAGTGGCAAAGTGAAGCACCGTTTACACATGGGATTTGAGGATCCGTCTCTTGCTACTGGCCCGGAAGAATTTATTATAAGTGAATTCCGAAGAATCAGGGATGAGATAAAGATGGAATTCCTTAGACTTTACAATACCAATCTGAAAATTAATCAGTCTTACGCAATTGATGACGCAAAAGGGCTTGTAAAAGAAAAGTACGGTCAGATTGCAGATCAGAGCCTCCCGGCTCGCAGCTCATCATGTTGCGGACCATCATGCTGTGGCGATAAGGCTGATTATGTCATTTTCAGTGAGGACTATAAAAACCTCAGAGGATATGATCCGGAGGCTGACCTTGGACTTGGATGCGGCATTCCAACGGAATTTGCCGGGATAAAAACGGGAGATACAGTGGTTGACCTGGGTTCCGGCGCAGGCAATGATTGCTTTGTTGCCAGAGCCCTGACGGGTGATAAAGGCAAAGTGATCGGAATTGACATGACTGAACCAATGATTGAGAAGGCAAGGAATAATGTGAAAAAGCTTGGTTACAGCAATGTTGAATTCCGGCTCGGGGATATCGAAGACATGCCCGTTATATCGGATAGCACAGATGTGGTAATAAGCAATTGCGTGCTTAACCTTGTACCCGATAAGGGAAAAGCGTTTTCTGAAATTTTCAGGATACTAAAACCGGGAGGACATTTATCAGTATCGGACATCGTTTTACGCGGTGAACTGCCGGAAAAAATTAAGCTGGCGGCAGAAATGTACGCCGGGTGCGTTTCCGGTGCAATTGAAATCGAAGAATATCTCCGGTTAATGACGAAAGCTGGGTTAACCAATTTACTGATTCAAAAGGAGAAAACCATTATTATACCGGATGAAATCATGCTTAAGTATCTGGATCCGTTAGAATTAACAGATTTCAGAAAATCAAACACGGGTATTTACAGTATCACCGTTTATGCTGAAAAACCTTATTAATCCTCATCTGATAAACTTATGAAACCCAGACTAAAAACTCTAGACAGATATCTGACTCTTTGGATATTTCTCGCAATGTTTATCGGTGTGTTTTCAGGATATTTTTTTCCGGCAATCGCAAAGTTTTGGGATTCATTAAAATCTTCTCCTGAGAGCACAACTAATATTCCTATTGCAATAGGCTTAATCCTGATGATGTATCCGCCACTGGCAAAAGTAAAATATGAGGAGTTGGGAGGTGTCTTCCGGAACTATAAAATTCTTGGGCTTTCCCTGGTTCAAAACTGGGTTATAGGGCCCATACTTATGTTTGCCCTGGCGATCCTGTTTTTCAAAATATTTCCGGGGAAGGACAATGCAAATTTGCCGTATATGTATGGCATAATATTGATTGGTCTTGCCCGGTGCATTGCCATGGTAATTGTGTGGAATGACCTTGCAAAAGGCGATGCCGAGTACTGCGCCGGTTTAGTTGCTTTTAACTCGATTTTTCAGGTATTGCTTTTCTCAGTTTATGCATGGCTTTTTATTGCAGTTTTACCAGGCTGGTTCGGTGTACCTACAAATCCCATTGTTGAAAACATTACCATTGGACAGATAGCCAAGAGCGTTTTTATATATCTGGGAATACCTTTTATTGCGGGTTTTCTCACCCGGTTTATCTTAATCAGGATTAATAGCAAGGAGTGGTATCAAACAAAATTCATTCCGAAAATCAGCCCGATTACGCTAGTTGCATTGTTATTCACAATTTTAGTAATGTTCTCATTAAAAGGAGAATATATTGTAAAGTTGCCTTTGGACGTCGTGAGGATAGCTGTACCCCTGATAATCTATTTTGTCACAATGTTCCTGTTCTCATTTTTTATGAGCAGAAGAGCCGGGGCAAATTATCAGCAAACAGCAACTCTTTCTTTTACTGCCGCAAGCAACAATTTTGAACTGGCTATTGCAGTTGCCATTGCAGTATTCGGAATTAACTCAGGAGAGGCATTTGCCGCCGTAATTGGTCCGTTGGTTGAGGTTCCGGTTATGATTGCCCTGGTCAATCTCGCATTATATTTTAAACGCAAGTATTTTGTTGCTTGAAATAATTTTCCAGCTCCATAATGAAAGGGTTTATCAGTTCCGGTTTCTTAAATCTGTCGGGTTCTGATGCATATAAAGAGGCAACTGAAAACGGCGCAATCATAGTGGATGTCAGGGAAGAAAGGCTGACCGGATATAAATGCTTTGATGTACCCAAAGTGATTTATATGCCTAAGAGCCGGCTGACGGAAGAGTATGCCGGCTTACCGGCTGATGTGCAACTGATAATTGCGGATTCGGTCGGACTGAGAAGTCATGAAGCAATGGAGTTCCTTCTTGGTAAAGGATTTACAAACATTGCCAATCTCGCTGGTGGAATAGTAGAATGGGAACATGACGGGCTGCCGCTTAAAAAAGATATTACAGAACAGCTTGACGGGACATGTGTCTGTCAGCTGCGGCCCAGAAATAAAAAGTAATTAACTTTAACCTCTGTTTAAAAAATAATCAGCTCAATGAAAAGGCTTTTACTATTCCTGTTTGCTCTGTATATTGCTTCGGCTCTTTATCCGCAGGATTTCTTCAGGGAAGATTTCGATAAGGGAAAGGACTATGTGATCCTGGTCAATCCTACCGCCGGGAACCTTGACGTGGTGAATTTTCTCGTAACGCATAAACTGCTTGGTGTTGACTTTGATAAGGTCAACTTTGTAGGCGTCTACCATTCAAGCCAGGAATATGATTTTTCGAAGAGCGCCGCACACATCGCCAAAAACAATCTGAGCGGATATGCTCTGTATGAGGTCAGGGGAGACCTTCCTGAAGAGGCTCTCTTCCGGGAGAATGAATGTACCGCCGATTTCCGAAGGATCTTTGAAAACTCAATCGGGATAATCTTTTTCGGAGGACAGGATATCCCACCCTCAGTCTACGGGGAGGAAAATCTGTATTCTGAAACCACCGATCCCGGCAGACATTTTTTCGAAGTGAGCTTTTTATTTCACCTTCTCGGCGGAAGCCGCAATGAATCTTTCAAACCTCTGCTGGATGAAAAGCCTGACTACATGGTCACCGGCTTCTGCCTGGGCATGCAGTCGATGAACGTCGCAACAGGAGGCTCACTGTACCAGGACATACCTGCACAGGTATACGGGAGTTACACTCCTGCAACAAATGTAACCATTGACCGCCCGGACCTTCACCGGAATTACTGGCAGAATTTAAATGATGATCCCAAGCTTATGGGAATTAACCTGCATCCGATTCATTTTACAGAGAATACCTTTTTCGGGAATACCATAAGACTTCCCAAAAACCTTAGACCGCTCGTATACAGCAGTCATCACCAGGCTGTAAAGGATCTGAGCAGCGATCTTGAAATCACGGCTCTTTCCAATGACGGTAAGGTAGTTGAGGGACTGGTGCACAAGAGATACCCCAATGTGTTTGCAGTTCAATTCCATCCTGAGGTGTCCGCCCTCTATGAGAACCGTGCTGAAGTAAGATTCAGTCCTGATGACAAACCTGAGACCCTGCACCGGATGCTGAACCGCAAGAGCCTGAGGTTCCATAAAAAATACTGGGGGCATATTTCCGGGGTCATTGACCGGAATGCGGAGTAAGTCTGAGAATCTTAGGGTCTGAAAGTCAAAAGAATTTTCGATTTGCGATTTGCGATTTGCGAATAAATTGATCCTAAAATTCTTAATTCTTAATTCTTAATTACACTGATTTACAGCGCCTTCACCTCGTTGACCAGGTTCTGCAGCGTAGTCTTGGCATCTCCGAACAGCATGCGGGTCTTGCTGTTGAAGAAGAGCATGTTCTCAATGGCGGCGTAACCCTTGCCCATACCGCGTTTCATCACGATAATGTTTTTAGCATCACGTGCCTTTATTATGGGCATACCATAAATAGGACTTGACGGATCATCCTCGGCAGCAGGATTGACAACGTCATTTGCCCCGATGACAACAAGAACATCAGTATTCGGCAGGTCAGGATTGATCTCTTCGCTTTCGATGAGCTGTTCATAAGGCACATCTGCCTCGGCCAGGAGCACGTTCATATGGCCCGGCATACGACCGGCGACGGGATGAATTGCATACTTCACCTCCACTCCTTTCTCTTCGAGAAGCTTATCAAGCTCGTGACATATATGCTGTGCCTGCGCTACTGCAAGCCCATATCCCGGAACAATAACAACCTTCTTTGAATAACTTAGAAGGACAGCTGCATCCGTAACTGAAATTTCCTTCACTGTTCCTGCCGCACCTGTAACCGCCTGCCCTCCTCCTCCGAACACGCCAACTATTACATTGAGCAACGACCGGTTCATAGCTTTGCACATCAGAATTGTAAGGATTGTTCCGGCAGATCCGACAAGGATACCACCGGTAAGCATAGCCTGGTTCTGATAAAGGAATCCGCCCATAGCCGCCGCCACACCGGTAAAGGAGTTTAACAGCGAGATTACAACCGGCATGTCTGCGCCGCCGATGGGCATGACAAACAGAACGCCATACACAACTGCAATCACAAACAGAATTATAATAAAGGGTGTCAGTTCCGCAGAGGCCTGAACATCGCGTGTCATTATATATACAACGAATCCGATGATCACTGCAAGAATCGTAAGGTTGACATACTTCATTGCCTTGATGCGCATATCACCGATACGGCCGTCAAGCTTGCCGAAGGCTATCATACTGCCCGCCCATGATACGGTACCAATCACAAGACCCAGTAGTATTGCCAGGACATGGCCATTTGCCATCCCGCTTTTCGCAATAAGCTCAGGGCTGACATGAGGGAACTCCATCATCGAGATAAGTGCTGCAGCTGCTCCGCCCATGCCGTTAAAGAATGATACCAGCTGCGGCATTGCCGTCATCTTCACACGTTTGGCTATGAGCCATCCAATAACGGTGCCGATTGCGATTGCCCCAATTATCCATCCTACGTTCCCGATCGGTTGTCCGTCTTTCCGGTGGAAAAGGATAGTCGCCAGAATGGCCAGAACCATGCCAACGGCTGCAAGCGTATTACCCCGCCGCGCTGTAAGCGGATGACTTAACATTTTCAACCCCAGGATGAAAAGCACAGATGCCAAGATGTAAGTGATCTCAAGGACTGAGATACCAGCGGGAAACTGAGAGATATCATTCATTGTCAGGAGCTATGCTGAAATAAGTAAACTCAATTATTTTTTTTCTTGAACATTTCAAGCATCCTGTCAGTGACAACAAAACCACCCACGACATTAAGTGTCCCGAGCACCACTGCAAGAAATCCGAGTATCATCGCCCCTGTTGTCTGAGCATGGCCCATGACGATTATCGCTCCTATAATGACAACGCCATGAATGGCATTGGCGCCTGACATAAGCGGTGTGTGAAGTATTGCAGGCACATGACTTATCACCTCAATACCAAGGAATACTGACAGTATCACCATATAAATGGTGCTTCTGTGCTCCATAAATAACTCCAGAAAACCTTCCATTATGATGTCTGTTTTATTTCAAGCATTTGTTTTAACCTCTGACTGATATACTCTTTACCATGAACGGCAGTGGTTCCCCTGACAATCTCATCCGCCATATCAGGCTTGAGATTGCCATTTTTGTCGATCATGATTTTCAGGAGATTGATTACATTGCAGCCGAACATCTTGCTGGCATCAAACGGCATCTCCGACGGGTAGTCAGATTTACCGATGATTTTGATCCCGTTAATCTCCACTGTGGAACCATTCTGTGTCAACTCGCAATTACCCCCTGTCGCCGCAGCGAGGTCCACTATCACGGAGCCGGGTTTCATTCGGCCTACTGTCTCCTTTAAAAGCAATACGGGAGCTTTTTTCCCGGGTATCATCGCTGTGGCGATGACAACATCAGCTGCGACAGCCCTTTGCTGGATAAGCTCCTGCTGTTTCTTTTTAAATTCTTCAGTCTGTTCCACGGCATATCCTCCTGCTGCTGCATCCTCCCTGGCACCTTCAACCTCGATGAACCTGCCCCCGAGGCTTTTTACTTCTTCCTTCACGGCAGACCGCACATCAAAAACCTCCACCACAGCCCCCAGTTTTCGGGCAATGGCTATCGCCTGCAGCCCTGCCACACCCGCTCCCAGGATCAGCACTCTTGCCGGTTTGATGGTACCGGCCGCCGACATGAACATCGGGAAGAACCGGGGTAACAGGGACGCAGCTTCCAGCACTGCCTTATAACCTGATACCGTGGCCATTGATGAAAGAATATCCATCGACTGTGCCCTGGTGATCCTCGGAACAAGGTCCAGCGCCAGTATGGTCAGTCCCTGAAGCCGTGCTTTTTCAATCCACAGGTAATTCTCCACCGGATTAAGGACTGTACAGATGATCTGTCCATCGCTGAAAGATTTTATATCATCATTCAAAGGAGGATTAATGGTGAGCAGCAAGGCTGCCCTGGCAATGATTTCCTTCCTTTCAGCCATTGTGGCTCCGGCAGCCTTATATTCATTATCGGAAATGAACGCCCTCTCTCCCGCATGTAATTCAACCATCACCTCCATACCCAGCTTTTTCAATGTTGCAGCCTCGCAGGGGACTAATGCAATTCTGTTTTCATTTCCGGTTTCCCTGAGAATTCCTGCGATCATAATTTCGGTTTTTGGTTAGTGTGGTTCAGAAGTTATTTCTTAAGCAGGCTGGCAGCTGTTGCGTCAAGCATCCAGACCGTCTGACCGGAATCAGGATCGACCCTTGAGGCGGGATATCGTTCTGATCCGGTCTTTTTTTCAACTATTTCAGAAACGATCTTCGCTTTTTCCTTGCCCGTAACAATAAAAAAGATTTTTGATGAATTGTTTATCAGCTTGCCGGTGGCAGTGATTCTCTTCTCACCGGTACCAGGTTTGACTACCACCTCGAACAGCCTCGAAGAGTTGAAGAGCTCTGTCCTGTCAGGAAAGATTGAAGCTGTATGCCCGTCACTGCCCAGGCCGAGCAGCATGAGATCAAACTGCGGTGTATCTTCAAACTCAGCCACATTATCGCTGACCAGTTCTGAATACTGACGTGCTTCCGTTGCCGGATCATCCTCTCCCTTTATCCTGAAGATATTGGCATCAGGAATGGGCACATTCTGCAGAAGGCTTTCGTATGCCATCCGGTAATTGCTGTCAGTGCTCTCGGGCGGAACACATCTCTCATCACCCCAGAAGACCAGCAGCTTCTCCCAGTCGATCCTTTCAGCATAATTCTCTGCCAGGTATCTGAAGATATATTCGGGTGTTGATCCCCCTGAAAGTGCGATAGTATAGAAGTGATCTGGCTCGATCCGGTCAAGATCTTTGATCAAAATTGCCGCAACCCCCTGAGCCAGGGCATCGAGGTTGGAAAACACTCTGACTGAATGTGACATAAACAGTATTAATCAGATTATAAAACTAATTATAATTCGCAATATACACCATCATCAGCCAGATTTTTACACGGGTATCTCCATGTCAGTTCCGGCTCTTCGATGAGTTCATCAGCCTTGTCAGGTCCCCACGTACCAGCGGGATAACCGTAAACAGGAATATCATGGTTGTTATTCCATGTTTTAATGACCGGATCAAGAAAATGCCAGGCAGCCAGCACAGCGTCAGATCGTGTGTAAAGAGTATTGTCGCCGTTCATGCAGTCATAAAGAAGCCTTTCGTACGCCTCAGGAATTCTTTCCGAGGCAAAATCGGCATAATGGAAATCCATGTTAACGTTCCTAACGTTAAATCCAGCGCCGGGTATCTTCATGCCGAATTTCAGAAGTACACCCTCGTCAGGTTGTATCCTTATGATAAGCTGGTTACATCCCTCACATTCCCTGTTCTGGGAGAAGAGGGCATGGGGTGTCTCATTGAAATGCACCACAGCCTCCGTGACACGGGTAGGCAGTCTCTTTCCTGTCCGGATATAAAAGGGTACACCACCCCACCTCCAGTTGTCAATATAAAACTTAAGGGCAGCAAATGTTTCCGTAATTGAAGACGGGTCTACATGCTCTTCTTCACGGTATCCTTTTATTAATTCACCCTTGACATGTGCACCTGTATACTGGCCACGTATGGCGACCCGGTGAACGTCTTCAGGCCTGATTGGCCTCAGCGACTGAAAGACTTTCACTATTTCGTTCCTGATGGAGGTTGAATCCATTGAGGAGGGAGGCTCCATTGCAACAAAACCTGCAAGATTGAGAAGGTGATTTTGAACCATGTCACGGAGAGCGCCGGCTCCTTCATAATAGGCTCCGCGCTTTTCAACTCCCAGGCTCTCCGAAGAGGTGATCTCCACATGGTGTACATAATTGCGATTCCATAAGGGTTCGAAAATGCCGTTGGAGAACCGCATCACAAGAATATTCTGAACTGTTTCCTTACCCAGATAGTGATCTATACGGTATATCTGGGTCTCCTTCCAGTTTTGAAGCAGTTTTACGTTAAGAGCAGTAGCGCTCTCATAATCATGTCCGTACGGTTTCTCAATAATCATTCTCTTCCACCCGTCGCTTTCAGTATTCAGGCCAGCCAGAGCAAGATGATCAGATATCACTGTATACAACTCCGGTGGTACTGAAAAATAGAAGAGGGTGTTACTCCCGATGCCAAGCGCAGACCTGGCCTTTGCCAGAGCTGAAGAAAGCCGTGTAAAAGTTTCAGCTACTGACGGATCGACATCAATATACCTGAATGTTTCTGCGAACTCCTTTATTCTGCTTTTATCCTTTTCTTCCGAAAAAGAATCTACTGCCGCTCTTACTTCAGTCTGATAAGCATCATCTGTGATTTCGTTCCTGCCTGTAGCCACCACTGCGTACTTTGCAGGAAGCAGATCCTGGACGAACAGTGAATAGAGCGCCGGAACGATCTTCCTCATGGCCAGATCGCCCCTGCCTCCGAAAATAACAAAAATCTGGTTTTCGGGTTTTTTCATCATTAAGACAAATATAGGAAAAGAGATAATTGAGAACAGCGCTGAAATCAAAGTAATCGTTCAAGCTCTGATAAAATCCGACTTGCTGTACTCTATTTCTGACACTTACAGGTAATTACAAATCATGATGTTGATTTATTATACAGGTGTATATTATTTAAACACAAGGTTTATCGTGCTGAGTTAAAGTTGATTGTGATTTTTAGAATTTTAAAGTGTATATAATTTCAGCACCATCACTCTGTTCAAAATACACAATGCTTATTTTAATATATTGATATTCAATTTATTACATGCATTGGCATGTTAATTGTAAATACCGTTTCGAATCATTTTGCCTCACAGAAACAAAATCACCAGTATGAAAAACTTATTAATTTTTGCCGCCTTCCTGATGTTGTTGCACACGGGTGTGACAACAGGACAGAAAAACCAGAATGAACCTCCTCAGGGCAGCCTGAACAGTGTTACTGTGACTGCTGCTCCGGAAATAGAGAGTCTGACAAGGCTCTGGATCGACGGGTTTGAGAGCGCAAATACCGGAATGAAGGCGGAGTTGATCCCCCTTTCAGGATCCTCTGATGCTGACATTCAATTTGTTACCGGCAGCTCACTCGCCCCGGGCGATGCCGGATCTGAATGGAGGATGGTTATCGGACGCGAGGTAGTCATACCCGTAATCAGTGAGTCCAATCCTTTTTTCAACGACATTCTTCGCACAGGTATTTCCCCTGAAAAGTTTGCGACGCTTCTGACTGATCAGAACTATACGTGGGGAAAACTTCTGGGAACAGCCAGTACAGTCCCGCTGACTGTTATGCTGACCGGAGACAATACCAATGTTTATGTTTCACATTTTACGAATACGGAGGTTGATAAGCTTCATGTCTCTGCTGTTGCTTCACCTGCAGATTTCATGGAAGCGATTCGTAAGGATCCGGGGGCAATAGGTTTCTGCAGACTCGCTGACATGACTGATAGGAACAGCCAGGCTTTTCTTTCAGGTTACCGGGTCATTCCTATTGATGTGAATAATAACGGTCAGTCAGATTACTTCGAGCAGTTTTACGGTGAATACAGCAGTTTCAACAGAGGCGTCTATATAGGCAAGTACCCGAAGACACTATACAACAATATCTTTGCTGTGGCTTCATCGCAGCCGGCCGGTGGTGCAGGTACCGCCCTGCTGAGATATATCCTGGTTGACGGACAGCCGACGATTGCCACCAGTGGTTACACTGCCCTTGCCGAAGGTGAAGGACTTGTCAGGAGAGAAGGGCTGTCAGCTGATCAGGCAACAGTCGCCACAGTTAACGCTGGTTCTCCCCTTCTCAGGGCAGCAATATGGGTTCTGGCGGTTATTCTTACGGTATCTCTCCTGTCATATCTTATTTACCGTTATACAAAATCAGGTATCAACGCCAGCTACCTCAATGAGAATGTGCCTCAGGAAGCATTCAGTGAAAAATCGCTCATAATCCCCGGAGGCATTCTTTTTGGCAGGAGCCATACCTGGGCTTTCATGGAGAAGGATGGAGCAGTACGTGTCGGCATTGATGACTTCCTGCAACACGTCACAGGCACCATAACGCGCGTCAGAATGAAAGCTGCCGGAGAAAAGGTGCTCAGAGGCGATCATATCCTGTCACTTGTGCAGAAAGGGAAACAGCTTGATATAAAATCACCGGTAAGCGGAACCATAACTTCAGTCAATGAGAAACTGGCTGTCAGCACCGGTGTAATTAACAGCTCGCCATACAACGACGGCTGGGTATACACCATAGCACCGGACAACTGGGTTCAGGAATCGCATCTGATGGCGATGGCAGGTAAGTATATCGACCGGATGAAGCAGGAATTCACACAGGTCAAGGATTTTCTTGCCTCCCTGCCTGGTGTCAGCAGTGACAGATATGCCAGTATGGTCCTGCAGGACGGTGGCGAGTTAAAAGATGGTTTGCTGGAAGAATTCGGACCGGAAATATGGGAAGAGTTCCAGACAAAGTTTATCGACTCACTGCACTGATACCTGTAAACTGGTATTCCTTAAATCTGACTATATAAATCGCATAATATATCCTGACCATGAGTATTGACAGAAGAGACTTCTTTAAGGTCCTGGGTGTCACAGGCGTTTCACTTGCCACCGGGAAGCGTCTCAGTGCAGAACCTGTACCGAAGAGTGATAAAGAGTTTTACGGCATTTTATATGACTCCACCCGCTGTGCGGGATGCCAGGGTTGTGAGTTTGCCTGCGCGGAAGCGCACGGTTTGACAGCCCCCAGTTTTGAGGATGTGCCGGTTATAGGTACGGAACGTAAAGCGGACGAAACCCGCCGGACGGTGGTTAATGCATATCAGACCAGCAAAGGCGAGGTGTACGCCAAAAGACAGTGCATGCACTGCAGTGATCCTGCATGTACTGCAGCATGCCTTACCAAGGCAATGTACAAGACTGAAGACGGACCGGTTATTTGGCGAGGGAAAAAATGCATGGGGTGCCGGTACTGTATGGTTTCCTGCCCTTTTGACGTCCCTAAATTTGAGTATCTGAGCCCCAATCCCAAAATTATAAAATGCGACATGTGTTTTGACAGGATGCAGGAGGGTAAGGTCCCTGCCTGTGCAGAACAGTGTCCTACCGAGTTACTGGTATTTGGCACCCGGCGCGAACTGATAACTGAAGCGCGGCGCAGAATAAATACGAACCCGGAGAACTATTATGATTATATATACGGAGAGCACGAGGCAGGCGGGACTGGTTACCTTTATCTGTCGCCCGTACCTTTCGGGGAGCTTGGTTTTAACACCGGCGTGCAAAAATCCTCCTACCCTGCTCTGACAAAGGGCTTCCTTTATGCCGTTCCCTCCATTTTCGTCCTCTGGCCGGCAATGCTGCTGGGTCTGCACCAGGCAACAAAAAATAATCATTCTGAAGAAGGTGAAGATGAAAAATAACTCATACGCCGTTGCAGGCGAAATCAAAAAGCAGAACACCTGGAAATTTCTGCTGAGCGAGCTTAAGCCAAAAGGTAAGCTGCTGACACCGTTTAATATTATATCGGTCCCCATTATCATTACCGGACTTGTGCTTATTGTAATTCGTTTCTGGAAAGGAATAGGCTCGATAACAAATCTTACACAGGAGGTGCCATGGGGTCTGTGGATAGGCTTTGACGTTGTTACCGGTGTAGCCTTTGCAGGAGGTGCTTATGTCATCACCTTCATGGTTTACATTCTGAACATAAAAAAATATCACTCAATAGTCAGAGTTACAGTGCTTAACGGTTTTCTTGCATATGTCTTCTATGCAGGGGCACTGCTTCTTGACCTGGGAAGGCCATGGAACGTCGTCAACCCTATCATCGGCAATAGCTTCGGAACAAGCTCTGTACTCTTCCTGGTTGCATGGCATTTCCTGCTTTACATGATCGCCGAACTGATTGAATTCTCTCCTGCAATTGCTGAATGGATAGGCGCCAGGAGAGCACAGAAAATACTGACAGGCATGTCACTGGGTGCGGTCATCTTTGGCATTACCCTGTCAACCCTCCACCAGTCGGGACTTGGAGCCCTGTTCCTGATGGCGAAGGATAAAATACATCCGCTCTGGTATTCTGAGTTCATCCCTGTAATGTTCTTCGTTTCAAGTATTTTCGCAGGATTGTCAATGGTGATTTTTGAGGGCTCAATAAGCCAGAAAGTGTTTTTCGACCAGATAAGCGAAAAGAACCACAAGGCTCACAACAGCATTCTCCATGGCTTGTCGAAAGTATGCGCTGTAACCATGTTTGCGTACTTTACGCTGAATGTGCTGGTTTTTGTTCATGAGAAACGATGGGGACTGCTGAACACACCGATGGGTTACTGGTATCTCACCGAGATGATAGGATTCGTATTAATGCCAATGATCCTGTTTTTCATCAGTTACAGGAAACAAAACATCCCACTGATAAAGATCGCCTCGGTCATCACAATGCTTGGTATTATTATCAACAGGCTGAATATAAGTGTCATAGGTTTTAAATGGGATGCTGTACATCACTACTATCCTTCCTGGATGGAGATAACGGTGACACTTGCAGTGATCTTTACAGAGTTATGGATTTTCAGATGGGTTATCAGAAGGATGCCCGTATTGCGGGAAGCTCCGGGATGGAGTAGGGAAGTGCAACAGTAAAACCGGATATTCAAATTATTGTATAATAACATAAACATCATAATCATGGACGGATCTACATATTACAACCTGTTTGCGACAAAAGGTATCGAGTATATCATAATTATCGCATTCCTCCTGCTTATAATACCCTTCTGGATGCTGTTAAACAGACCCCTGGCCGTTCCCAGAAAGCTCAGAAATGCAATCAGTACCCTGTCAGCATCCATACTGCGTATACCTCAGGGTATCCTGTTCAGCAACAACCATACCTGGGCACATATGCAAAAATCGGGAAATGCCAGGGTTGGGCTTGACGATCTTCTCCTCCATCTTACAGGACCCGTAAGACTGACACTGCTTAAAACGCCGGGTTCAACAGTGAGCAAGGGAGAGGTAATCTCGGAGGTTGATCACGAAGGCAAAAGGCTGACGATATCTTCGCCTGTCTCAGGTGAGATTATTGCCGTCAACCATACAGTGGAAGATGATCCGTCAATAATGAACAGTGATCCTTACGGAGAAGGCTGGATTTACAGTATCAGGCCGACCGAATGGATTGCTGAGGCCGGCGGTTTTCATTTTGCCACGGAAGCCAGTGCCTGGTTCAGGAAAGAGCTTGACAGGTTCAGGGATTTCGTTGCGCACTCAACGAGCAGACATACCACGGAGGTACAACCTGTTTACCTCCAGGATGGAGGAGAACTGCTTGACAACCCGCTGGCCGCCATGCCTGAGGAAGTATGGAACGATTTCCAGGAAGAATTTTTAAAATGACGCTCTGACCCTGCAACACCTTGCGCCGAAAAAAGTTTTTTCGTATTTTGTAGAAAATTTAAACAACGGTGTAATTATCATCCCTGCAACCGGATGATAATTACACCTGTTTTCCGTACAGGTAAAACTATGCATCATGGCACAGCCAGAGGTGAAGAAGAACAGCAGGAATTCAGTACTCTCTATTATCCGTCAGTACCTTAGCCTACGTTCAACCATCTACGGAAGGGTAGTTATGATAATCACCCTTGCTGTGGTTATACTGTTCGTGATCTTCCTTGCGCTCTTCAGAACAGTCTTTGCAAATTATTTCAACATTGTGCTGAAACAAAGTGGTAACAATGTCGGTATGGTTGTAGAAGGGGCTTTGTACAATTCTATGCTCAAGAACGACAAACGAACCCTCCAAAGCACTATTGACCTTATGAACACCATGCCGGGGATAGAGGATGTCAATCTATATGATGAAAATGACAATCTGGCCTATTCATCATATTCAACCGAAGAAGAATACCACAGTAACCCCGACTGTATAACCTGCCATACTGATCTCGGGACAATGTTCTCAAAAAAGGAACGGAGTTACAGGATCATTGATGAGAAGAGCGACTGCAGCATGAATCCGAACCGGAAGGGACAGAGACAGATGCTGATCAGAAGGCCTGTCCTCAATGAAATGTCGTGCTACACTGCCTCATGCCACGCTCACAGTGAAAATGACGAGGTCCTGGGATCCCTTATCATCAGGTTACCGCTGAATGAATTGGATAATTCGCTGAAAAAATCATCGACTGCGTTCCTCCTTGTTGCTCTTCTCAGTACTATTATAATAGTCGCAACATTCATCTATTTCACCAGAAAAAGAATCAAGGATCCGCTTAACAGTTTAATCAAGGCAAGTGAGGCTGTCTCAGCAGGAGAACTCAAGACAAGGATTGACCTGCAATCAGGCCTGCTGGATGATATGCAGAAGGTCTCGCTTGCATTCAATAATATGCTTGATCACATTGACAACGCCACCAATGAGCTCGAGAACTGGTCCAAGCAGCTTGAATACAAGGTGCAGAAGAAATCGGAAGAACTCTCCGAAGCCCAGAATGAACTGATTAACGTTGAAAGAATTGCTTCACTGGGTAAGCTTTCATCATCGGTGGCTCATGAGATCAATAACCCACTCTCCGGCATACTGGTTTATACGAAGCTTGTGTACAAACAGCTTGACAGTCAGGATCTCACGCCTGCAAGAAAAGAAAACATTCTCCGTCAGCTCAAACTGATTGAGAGTGAGACGAAGCGTTGCGGTGATATTGTGAAAGGGCTTCTCGACTTCTCGCGCAAAGACCAGGACGATTTTGAGGAAAAAAACCTTAACGAGATCGTTAAGGGTACCTATGAATTCATGATGCATCATATTAAAATTGCCAACATAAGTTTCATTGCTGATTTTGACGCCCGCGACGATCTGATTTTTTGCAGTCCGGGCCAGATAAAACAGGCCTGTGTTGCCCTTCTGGTAAATGCATCCGAAGCGATTGGAGACTCCGGAGAGATAGTTATCCGGACAAAAAATCCTGACAGTAACACTGTCAGGCTGGAAATTTCCGATAACGGATCCGGAATATCTCCTGAAGACATTCCTCATATATTCGAGCCTTTTTTCTCCACGAAGCGGGAAGCCAGAGGGATTGGTCTCGGGCTTGCCATCGTACATGGCATAGTTCAGAACCATGGCGCGAAGATCGAGGTGAACTCGGCTCCGGGCAAAGGAACCACCATATCAATCAATTTCCCTTTGAGAAAAGCTTAATCTGAAAAATGATGGCAGAGAAAATTTCCATACTGATAGTTGATGACGAAGAATCGGTAAGAGATTCATTGCATAACTGGTTTATTGAAGACGGTTATGATGTTGAGCGTGCCGAGAATGCAAAAAATGCACTTCTGATGCTGGAATCCAGAAAATTTGATATTATACTGGCTGACATCAAAATGCCGGGTATGGACGGGATGGAGATGCACAGAAGAATAAGAGCCCTGAACAGCGAGACAATAGTGATTATAATGACCGCGTTTGCCTCTGTTGATACGGCAGTTCAGGCCCTGAAGGATGGTGCTTTTGATTATGTTACGAAGCCATTTGATCCCGATGACCTCTCACATCTAATCCGTAATGCAGCAACACAAATAACTCTGAGGGCAGAGAATGAAGCACTGAAAAGAAAGGTCTCCACACTCGAAGATATTGACGATATTATCGGGCAAAGCGAGGCAATCAGGAAGGTGCTGAAGCAGGTTGAAAGTGTTGCGCAATCAAACTCTTCGGTAATTATTACCGGTGAAAGCGGAACCGGCAAGGAATTGATAGCCCGGGCCATACATTCCAATTCCGCCAGGAAGTACTTTCCGTTGATAAGTGTGCATTGCGGCGCCCTGACTGAAAGCCTCCTTGAAAGCGAATTGTTCGGACACGAGAAAGGGGCTTTTACAGGAGCCATGTTCAACCGCAAAGGCAGATTTGAAATGGCTGACGGAGGAACAATCTTTCTTGACGAAATAGCTACAATATCGTCCAAGATGCAGGTTGAGCTCCTCAGGGTTCTTGAAACAAAAAGCTTTGTACGTGTAGGTGGCAATAAGGAGATCGCCTCTGATTTCAGAGTCATTTGTGCCACAAACAGGGATTTAAAGAGCATGGTAAAAAGCGGGAACTTCAGAGAAGATCTCTTTTACAGGCTGAATGTGGTCAATATTGCAATTCCTCCCCTGCGTGAAAGAACCGAGGATATACCATTGCTGGTAAATCATTTCATTGAAAAATACTGCACCTCGATGAGCCGTGACATGATCACCATTGAGCCTGCCGCACTGAAACATCTTGAAAACTTTGAGTTCCCCGGAAATGTTCGTGAGCTTGAGAATATGATTGAACGGGCAATAGTTATAGGCAATGGAAGGGAGATTAAGCTGAAGGATCTCCCGATGGGTAAAGAAGCCATAAACAGCTCTGTGGAGAGTCTTGATGAACTTGAAAAAAGGCATATTGAAATGATCCTGAACAAATACTCATGGAATGTTTCGCGCTCAGCCAAGGCCCTGAATGTTGACAGGGTGACACTTTACAACAAAATCAAGAAATATAACCTGAAACAGCAATAATAATTGCTTAAGGCTCTTTGCGATTGAAAGAGTGTTCAATAATATTGGTAGCATGCGGGCCTTTTGAGAAAGATTTTCTGAAAAAGATAGCCCTGTCGGCTGAGAAAGAGTTCCGGGTCCCTGTTACATTTGAAGAAAATCACGTTGACCTTGCCCCTTTCTACAATCCCGGAAGACGTCAATACGATGCAAACAAGCTCCTGTCATTTATCTCAGACAGCTCAGTAAATGAAAGCGCCAAAGTGATGGGCCTCTTCAGGGTTGATCTGTTCATTCCTATTCTTACTTATATATTCGGGCAGGCAATGCTTAACGGACGCGCCGCTGTTGCTTCGATCTACAGGCTCAGGAATGAAATGTACGGTCTTAAGAAAAATGAGGCATTGCTTCTTTCACGCGCAACCAGCGAGGTGATACATGAGCTTGGCCACAACTTCGGCCTTATACACTGTCATGTTCAGACATGCGTGATGAGATCAAGCACCTATGTCGAAGATATAGACCAGAAAAGTCATAGTTTCTGCCCGGCATGCAGGGAGATCCTTGATAAAGGATAAAAAAAAGAGTCCCTTTTGCGGGACTCTCTGCACCTTATTTCAATGTTTACTTTGTCTTAAATCCGAACATGATTGCAACACAACCGCTTGCAGGAAGTTCATTCCTGGTACCGAAGGTTGTCACCTTGACAATAATCTTAAGCTGCTGGCTGGCTTCAAGCTTGAAATCCCAGACACCGCTCATTTCGCTATCCTTGTTTGAATAGAGCATCTTACCGGTGGCATCAAGGACTGAGAACTCAACCGGAGGCAGGCCGTCAGCAGCGCATATTGCCACACGGTATTCGAGATCTGAATAAAAAGTCTTGTACAGCTCAGCTTCCTCGCCCTCGACCAGAACGGCTGCATGGTAGTTACCATCGTGAAGATAAGCCCCGAGTTCTTTTTTACAGAGCGACTTGGCAAAACCCTTGCACTGTGCATTCGTTTCTCCTGAGGTTATCAGAGAAAGGAGCACCGTTACCAGTAATATCTGTATCAGCTGTTTCATCGGTCTCTATTTTACGTATACGTTTCTTATCTCTGCAACCTTTTCTTTAATGGCAATGAAGGTGTCCTGCTTTATTTCTGACAGGGCTGCCCCGGTGATCTCGGTCACGCCTGTCTTGTCATCATATTTTGTAGCTGACGGATTGGTTGAGCGCTCTACCTTGTCAAAGATAGTCTTCAGCTCACGGATCGGCCCCAGGAGCTCCTGGATGGCAGTGTTGTCATTGTAAGTCTCGAGCAACCTGATGAGATCGTCAACAGACATCTTCTGATCGGCTATGGTTCCTACCAGCTTATTCCCTTTAAAGTTCTTCATATCAACCATATGTGTCGATATATAAAGCCCTTCAAGAAATCCTCCTGTAATTATTGTTGCTGCAACAGCATGCTGTTCGTCATCCTCAAGATAGGCCTGTGAGTTCAGAAACGTCTCCGAGACGATCTCCATTATCACGTCACGGTTATTGATGTTCTGCTCCAGCTTCTCAATGGTTGTTTCGTCAATGGCATCTATGATTCCGAGTCCGGTAGCCATATCCTCGGCAGATTCCATGTACTTGACAAGCAGCGATGTCTCATCATACATGCTGGCAAAGCTCAGGTCACACACGTAGATCCCGAGGTTCAGGGCCATGCTCTTGCTGGTGGTATAGTTACTCTTGTTTTCAACAGGATTAAGCAGTGTAGCATCAAACTTTGCCCCTGCTTCTTTTATGAGCTGAGCCACCTCAAGCGGAGTAGGAAGGGCGTTAAATACCTTCTCGGCGCTTTTTATTTGCTCCATAGTCTGCTCATCAGCGCTGATATTTTCATCCTTTTCCTTTGCTCCATCCCCCTTAGTTTTTCCTTTGCATGATGCGGCAGCCAGACAGATCAGAAGAACTGTCACTCCCAATATCAGTTGCATAATTTTACGCTTACTGTTCATAATGATTTTTGTTTTAGTGTTCACAGGCTAATATCCGACCAAATTACCAATTTTTTTTTATTAATCAATTGTGCCCTTAAGTTATTATTAGACATAAATTTGTTCAAAATATTCAATATGTTAAGGTCTGAAAAGAAACTGGCTGAGCTGAATAAAACACTCACCAACGGAAAGTATAACGAGATAAATGACAGGATTAGTATACTCCGCTCAGAAGAACCGTTTGCAGGAGCAGTAAGTTTACTGGCTGATTTCTACGATAAAACCAGGGATGAAGGGCTAAAACTCCTCGTAGCAGAGTTTTTTAATGACATGAAGGAGAGATCATGCCGTGCAGAAGTGATCGAATCAATGGCCGCTGTCAGCAATCAGGCTTCAAAAGCCATGCTTGCCTCATCGTGCTGGCAATCAGGCCTTGACTATTCGGATCATGCCGTTGCACTGGCGGAGATCTTCATAAAAAGTGATTACATAACCTCTCTCGAATGTTTCACCGTCCTCGAAACATGCTCCGGTATGATCAGCAGTACAGACAAATCAGGAATAATAAGCAGGCTAAAGGATGGATTTGATACTTATGATACTGTAAAGCAACAGCTTGCAAGGGAACTGATAGCCATCATGAGGGAGTGACTAAATATATGAGCTGTAATGCTTCATGAACTGGGAGCGCTCGAAAAGCGAAGGGTTGTCGATGTTCCGGTAATTTAAAAGTCCCCTGAAATCACCTATGCTACTGAACTCTTTGGCATTCATCCATTTGCGAATAGCTTCATTAATTTCAGTAATCACAGTGAAGCCTCTCTTGTACAGAGCTGAGCACACCTGGACTGTCGTAGCGCCGGCAAGCAGGTATTTGATGGCATCCTCTCCCGTATATACACCTGTTGATGCAGAGATATCCATTTTTATGTTCAGGGCACTGACCATGCCCACCCATCGAAGAACATAACGCCGTTCAACAGGGTTAGAGAGAACAGGTGCCGTAACGACGGAGAGATTATTAATATCGAAATCAGGCTCATAGAACCGGTTGAAGAGTACCATGCCCAAAGCACCGTGATTATGCGTCTGCATCGCAAAATTCAAAAGGTTTGAAAAGCGAAGCCCTATCTTCACGCTGACGGGTATCGTCAGTTTCTTCTTCAGACTGTCAATGATCTTAAAATAAACCGCCTCAGCCTCAGTTGCCGTCTGATGCATGTCAACAGGCATGAAGAAGATGTTTACTTCAAGAGCACTTGCTCCTGCTTTTTCTATATCCACAGCAAAGTCCGTCCATCCTTTGGGAGAGAAACAGTTTATGCTGGCGATAACCGGGATCTTTACACTTTTGCGTGCCTTCGCCACAAGGTCAAGATATGTATCCACACTGTTTGTCCTGGTATAGTACAACAGGTAATCATCGGCCTCAGGATAAGGTTCCTGTGAAGAAAGTGAGGTGGCAAGAGATACTATCTGTTCCTCAAAGAGAGACTTAAGCACTACGGCACCGGCACCGGCCGCCTCGGCCTGCCTGATTGATTCTACATTGGAAGTAAAATTGGAACTCCCTGCAATAACAGGGCTTTTAAGTTCCAGCCCGAGGTAACGTGTGGCTATTGAAATCATTTTTTTACTTTATTCGTTCTCCAAAAATAAGTGTTCCTATCCTGATCATAGTGCTGCCTTCCCCGACAGCAATCTGCCAGTCCCCTGACATCCCCATTGATATTTCGTTAAACCAGCTGCCGGTACTGAAGCATCTCAGGCGCGTGTCATAAAACAGCCGGGCAAGAGCCCTGAATTCAGAGCGCACCCGGTCTTTATTGTCTGTGAATGATGCAATACCCATCAGGCCGCATATCCTGACACAGGACAATGACCCGGCTTTGGTTGCCCAGTCTGTCTCCTCAATTTCTTTTATGCTGAAGCCGGACTTGGTCTCTTCGAGCGCTATATGGACCTGCAGGAGACAATCAATTATCTTTTTCTGCCTGCCAGCTTCACTGTCGATCATTCCAAGAAGTTTGAGGGAATCAACTGATTGAATCATTGAGGCTGCAGCAACAGCCTGTTTGACTTTGTTTGACTGCAGATGCCCTATAAGATGCCAGTTTATGCTTTCCGGAAGCACTGACTTTTTAAATACCAGTTCCTGCACACGATTCTCTCCAAAAGTATGAAGGCCTGCATTGTAGGCTTCAAGCACCTCCTCAGGACTTCGTGTTTTTGAGACGGCAACAATTGAAATGCCAGCGGGAAGATCCCTGGCCAGGTCGCTAATATTCCGGGTGATGCTGTTCATCAGTCTGCGGATCGGCCTGATACCTGTCAGTCCAGTTTATGTATAACCAGCCCGCTTCGCAGCTTAGGCTCAAACCATGTCGTTTTGGGCGGCATTATGTTACCTGTGTCGGCTATGGTGATCAGCTGCTTCATCGAAACCGGATAAAGGGCAAAGGCTACTTTCATCTCACCGCTGTCGACACGCCTCTTCAGTTCACCCAGGCCGCGAATACCTCCGATGAAATCAATGCGTTTTGAACGTCTCAGATCCTGTATGTCAAGCAGCGGGCCAAGTACCTTTTCAGTAAGTATGGTAACGTCAAGTATGCCTATAGGGTCGTCATCATTGTAAGTACCCTGTTTGGCAGTAAGACTGTACCATCTGCCATTGAGGTACATTGAGAAGTTATGCAGTTTGCGCGGCCTGTAAATCTTTGATCCTTTGTCCTTTATAATGAAATTCTCCTCAAGCCTGACAATCAGCTGCTCGGCTGTCTGACCGTTAAG
This sequence comes from uncultured Bacteroidales bacterium, assembly GCA_963825165.1. Taxonomy (GTDB): domain Bacteria; phylum Bacteroidota; class Bacteroidia; order Bacteroidales; family VadinHA17; genus SR-FBR-E99. The sequence continues at coordinate 458,941 of CAWGRY010000003.1, forward strand.
ATCCCTGATTACACGGTTGTAGTCAAGTATCTCAAGCTGGTTATCCGGGAAAATTACAGCAAGGAAATAGTTGTATTCTTCATCACCCCTGTGCGAAGGATTCTTATCACGCCTTTCCTTTCCTACCAGTGCTGCGGCTGCCGTGCGGTGATGCCCGTCAGCAACATACATGAAAGGTACTTTTATGGCAAAGAGCAGCTCTATCTCTGTAACAATTGCCTCGTCCCTGACCACCCAGAAATGGTGACCGATACCGTCTTCTGCCACGAAGTCGTACTCAGGCTTTTGCTTTTTGACTACACGGCTGACAATTTTGTCAAGTTCCTTTACCGCCGGATAAGCGAAAAAAACGGGTTCGATATTGGCATTGTTCGTTCTGACGTGCACCATCCGGTCTTCCTCCTTGTCCGGGCGTGTCAACTCATGCTTTTTAATTATCCCGTTGAGATAATCGGACACTGCTGCTGCGCCCACGATTCCGTACTGGGTACGTCCTTTCATTGTCTGGGCATATATATAATAGCAGGGTTTCTCATCCTGAACCAGCCAGCCGTTTCTCTGCCATAAGGTAAAGTTCTCAAAAGCCTTACGATACACCTCTTCCGAATGGACGTCGGTGCCTTCCGGCAGATCAATCTCCGATTTGGTAATATGCAGCAACGATTTTTCCTTATCCCTCGCCATTACTGCTGCCTCTTCCGAGTTCATGACGTCATACGGAAGGCAGGCGATCTCCGATGCAAGTCCGGCCGGTGGCCTTAGCCCCCTGAAAGGTTTAACAAGAGCCATTGTTACAGATAGTGTAAGTTGCTATTTAGGTTTGTTAACTCTGAATGTTTCGTTCCCCGAAGTGAAAAAAGAAACTATTTGACGTGCTGCTGCAACGCCGGCGTTGACATTAGCCTCTTCTGTCTGTGCTCCCATCTTCTTTGGAGTAAAGAAGTAACGTCCGGCATATTTCGAGGCAAACAGTCCGGCGTTCTCGGGTGCGATATCTGAAAGATATTTCAGGTCAGTTCTCTTTTCCATCATTGCTGCAAGCTCTGTTTCGTTGATAACCTCCTTGCGGGCGGTATTAACCAGAACTGCTCCCTCAGGCATCAGCGACAACAGCTTCTCCCCGATGGAATTTTTAGTCTTGTCGTTTGCCGGAATATGAAGGGAGATGTACTGGCTTACGGAATATAGTTCTTCGAGAGAATCAACAGGAGTGACGCCTGCATCGAGAATTACCTTTTTATCAACGAATGGGTCGAAGGCACAGGTCTTCATCCCGAAGCCTCCGGCTATCCGTGCCATACATTTCCCGACATTACCGAAGGCATGCAGCCCAAGTGTCTTGCCCAGCAGCTCTGATCCGGTCTTTCCGTCGAAACCGCCACGGGCAGAGAAGAGCATCATCCCGAACGCCAACTCTGCGACTGCGTTTGAATTCTGTCCCGGCGTGTTCATGGCTACTACATTACCTGCAGTGCAGGCAGCCAGGTCAAGATTATCATAGCCGGCTCCTGCCCTCACCACGATCTTCAACCGGGGTGCAGCGGCAACGACTGCAGCATCAACGATGTCAGAGCGTACGATCAGTGCATCGGCATTGGCAACGGCAGCATGGAACTCCTGCGGTGTCTTGTATTTCTCGAGGATAGCAAGGGTATGACCACTTTTCTCAATCACCTCCCGGATCTGTGTGATAGCAACAGATGCAAAAGGTTTGTCGGTAGCAACCAGTACTTGCATGATTCAGGTTTTAGTACTTGTTTGAAAATTCCTTCATGCACTCAACCAGTGCTCTGACACTCTCGATAGGCAGTGCGTTATAGAGAGAAGCGCGGAAGCCGCCCACTGAACGGTGTCCCGGGATACCAACCATTCCCTTTGATTTGGCAAAGGCGGCAAACTCGTTCTCGAGCTCCTTATAATTATCGGACATTACGAAACATACATTCATCAGCGACCTGTCCTCATGATCAGGCACCGTGGCAACGAACAGTTTATTGCGTTCGATCTCATCATACAGCAATGCTGCCTTTTCCTGGTTGATCTTCTGCATAGCCTTTACTCCGCCCTTTTGTAACAGCCATTCAAGTGTCTTGGCAGCAGCGAAAACCGGAAGTACCGGGGGTGTGTTGAACATAGATTCCTTTTCAATGTGCGTCTTGTAGTTCAGCATGGTGGGTATGGGCCTCGTAACCTTGCCAAGTACAGCATCCTTAATGATCGCAAATGTAACACCGGCAGGTGCCAGGTTCTTCTGCGCACCACCGTATATAATCGAGTATTTTGAAACATCGACAGGACGGCTGAAAATATCAGATGACATATCTGCTACAAGTGGTACTTTAACATCAGGATCTTTCTTCAGTTCTGTGCCGAAGATGGTGTTGTTGGTGGTGATGTGGAAGTAATCAGCATCAGCCGGAACAACATAACTCTTTGGAATGTAATTGAAGTTTTTGTCCTTTGATGATGCCACTTCAATGACCTCACCGAAAAGCTTGGCTTCCTTCAGTGCTTTCCCGGCCCATTCGCCTGTGTTGAGGTACGCTGCTTTTTTCTCAAGCATGTTCATTGGTACCATTGTAAACTGAAGGCTTGCCCCTCCGCCCAGGAATATGACTGAATAGCCTGCCGGTACATCGAGCAGCTGCTTAACCATGTTGACAGCCTGTTCCATAACCGCTACAAATTCCTTACTGCGGTGCGAGACCTCCATGATCGAGAGGCCAGTTCCGGCAAAATCCTTTATTGCTTCAATCACCTTCTCATTCGTATATTCAGGCATGATTGAAGGCCCGGCATAAAAGTTGTGCTTTTTCATTTCTGATGGTTTTATTTTTTGTTTGTCATGTATTCTGTTCCAAATCTACATAATAAAGTCCAGCTGCCCTGTAATGCTATGGCTGAAGAGCCACCAGCTTGCCATTCCGCAACACGGGAATTATTCCTGTCAGGTCGAAGGTATGGCAGTATCCGATGCAGTCATCCAGGCCCTTGTCTCTTAGTCTCGACCTCTGGGCAGCTTTTTCAATATAACTTAAAAGATCATCCTTTGCCATTTTCCATAAATCTGTGGCAGCATGTACGGCATCGCAGGTTGTGGTAAATCTGCCGCTCTCCAGCAGTCTGGCAGCGATAGCCCCTGAGCAGAGAGCATCTTCAAGGCTGAAGCGCTGCTTCCACCCGGCGCAGACAATGATCACCTTCCTGTTCTGCTCCTCCAGCCAGCGGCACAGGGCAGTAAAGTTCAGGTAGGAACCTATCACCACATCATGGCACTCTGAAGCCTTTTTCATTATGCCTGTTCCGTTGGTGGTGCTGTAAGCCACAACCTTCCCTCCCACTTTCCCCGGAGCAAAGCTGAACGGTGAGTTGCCGAAATCGGCAAAGTCAAGAACAAATCCGTCACGCTCAGCTGCAAGCAGATAACCTTTGCTCTTCATCTCCCTGGCTTCCTCGACGGTTGCCACCGGTATTATCTCAAGCACACCATTGGCAAAAGCAGTGCATATGGAGCTCGTTGCCCTGAGGATATCGACGATAACGACCACAGCCTCAATGTCGGAATGTGCTTCAAACATAGCGGGTGAAAAACATATCTCAAGTCCGTTCTGTGTCATTACCTGAAAAATTGAAAGAGAATGATTGCTATTTCCTGAGGAAAGGCAGGGTTGAAACCTTTGCTCTGAGGTCCTTACCCCTGACACGAATAAATATTTCGGTATCCGTTTTCCAGAAGTTCTTATTCAGATAAGCCATACCTATACCTTGTTTCAGTATGGGTGACATGGTGCCTGAGGTCACTTCACCGATGTTATTTCCCGAGGCATCAACAACCTCATAATGTTGCCTGGGAATACCCTTATCGATCATCACGAAGCCCTTCAGGCGCCTTTCTGTACCCTCCTCCTTCTGTTTAAGAAGCAGGGCTTTGTCCACAAATTCCTTTCCCGGAACGAATTTGGTTATCCAACCCAGCCCTGCCTCAATTGGTGATGTACTGTCATTGATGTCATTACCGTAGAGGCAATAGCCCATCTCGAGGCGGAGGGTGTCCCTTGCGCCCAGGCCAACGGGTTTGATGCCGAACTCTTCACCGGCTTCGAAGACAGCTTCCCAGAGACGGTCCGCATCATCATTCCTTATATAAATCTCACATCCGCCGGCGCCTGTGTAACCTGTGGTTGAAAATATGACATTATCAATACCGGCGAACTTAAGGACCTTAAAGGTATAGTACTCCATGTCGGTAACATTTTCGTCGGTGAGCTTTTGCATAGCCCTGAGTGCCAGAGGACCCTGCACAGCAAGCTGCGCCGTCCAGTCAGAGGCATTATGCATTTCTTTTTCCGGGCCGGCAGAAATACCGAAGCGGGCGGCGTTCTTCACGCACCAATCCCAGTCCTTTTCAATGTTTGCCGCGTTAACGACAAGAAGGTATTTCGTTGCGTTAAACCGGTAAACGAGCAGGTCATCCACGATACCTCCCTTGCCGTTAGGAAAACAGGTATACTGGATCTTGCCGTCAGTCAGAGCTGCAACATCATTTGAAGTGATATATTGAATAAAATCGAAAGCATGCGGGCCATTAATCCAAAACTCACCCATATGTGAGACGTCGAACACACCAACCTTTTCCCGCACTGTGATATGCTCCTCGGTGATACCGGCGTATTCAACCGGCATATTGTATCCGGCAAAAGGTATTATCCTGGCTCCAAGGGCTTCATGAAACTTTAGAAAAGGAGTGTTTTTCATTTTAACAGGTTTTGTTTTCTGAACAAATGTATCATATTTCAACCGATAAAAACCTGCAAAAAATCATTATTGACAATTCCGGATTTAACATAATTGTGTGCTGTAGTTCATTATATTTATATTTGTACCAGAGACAAATCTGAACCTATGGAATACAAGGTATTTAATCCCGACTATCTGCTGAACATAAGCGGAGGAGAGGCTGCGATTATGGAAGAGATCGTAACTATATTCCGCAACCAGATACCTGAATTTATAACAGAGATGAATAATCTCCTTGCCAGCGGCAAGTACCACCAGCTTGGGCTCCTTGCACATAAGGCAAAGGGTTCCGTGACAGTTATGGGCATGGACAATACCGCAAAAATGTTAAAGACCTTTGAGCTTCAGGCAAAAGCCGGGGAACAGATTGAGAAATATCCGGATTATATTTCGGATTTTGAAAGAGATGCTGCTACGGTGCTGGCAGAAATAGATCATTTCCTCAGTACAAAAAAGTAATCTGACATGGTAGTTACAGAAAAGCTTGAAGGAATTGACGTTATCAGTTTCCGGATTGACAGGCTCAATGCAAACAACATAGGTAATATCAAGCCTGTTATTTTTAAATTATTCGAAATACCTTATACCAGGGTAGTGGTTGATCTCAGCGGTGTAGATTATCTCGACAGCTCTGCCTTTGCAATGTTCCTTCACCTCCTCCGTGTTGCACGGTCAAATTACTGCACTTACAGGATCTGCGGACTTACCCCGCGCGCCGCCGAACTTTTCGAAATGCTGCAGCTCCACAAGGCACTTGATATTTATACTGACAGGGAAGCATGCATCAACAGCTTTCAGAAGGCCGGCCCTTCCTAAGCATTTATAAATACCAGCTCTCCCGCACGAACATCAATTCTGATTGTCTTCTCTTTATTGATAGTCCCGGCAATAATAGCCTTCGACAGTTCATTGACTATCTCTTTCTGAATAAGACGTTTGACAGGCCTTGCTCCAAAGAGCGGATCAAAACCCTTCTCAGCCAGCCAGGAAACCGCCTTGTCTGTGATTTCACTTTTTATCCCTTTTTCGTAGAGCATCTGCGAGACACGACTGAACTGAAGTCTGACAACTTCGCGTATCTGCTCAACCGTCAACGGCCTGAACATCACTATCTCGTCCACACGGTTGACAAATTCCGGTCTCAGGGTGGTCATGAGCATCTGGATCAGCTCTTCCCTGAGTTTGTCAGCCTGGTCATCCGTCATACTGCCGTCGCCACCCTCAATTGCTTCGCGGATCAGTGATGATCCCAGGTTCGAAGTCATAATAATAATTGTGTTACGGAAGTTGACAGTACGGCCTTTATTATCAGTCAGGCGGCCGTCATCAAGCACCTGTAGCAGTATATTAAAAACATCAGGGTGTGCTTTTTCGATTTCATCCAGCAGAACGACGGAGTAGGGTTTATGTCTTATTGCTTCAGTCAGTTGTCCTCCTTCATCATAGCCGATATATCCGGGAGGAGCTCCGACAAGCCTTGATACGCTGTGCCTCTCCTGGTACTCGGTCATATCAATGCGTGTCATCAGGTTCTCGTTATTAAAAAGGTATTCGGCAAGGGCGCGTGCCAGCTCTGTCTTGCCAACACCTGTTGTGCCAAGGAAGATGAACGATCCTACCGGACGTTTCTCATCCTGAAGACCCGCCCTCGATCTGCGCACCGCATCCGAGACCGCTGCAATAGCTTCATCCTGCCCGACAACTCGTTTATGAAGTTCATTTTCAAGTCTTAAGAGCTTATCCTTTTCGCTTTCGAGCATGCGTGTCACAGGAACACCTGTCCATTTGGAGACTATCTCTGCTATATCATCCGTACGCACGTCATCACGTACCATTGATCCCTTGACACGCTTCTCTTCAATCTCTTTACCAAGCCGAGAAATCTCCTTCTCGTTCTCAATCAGCTTACCGTAGCGTATTTCGGCCACCTTGCCGTAATCGCCGGCTCTCTCAGCCTTCTCAGCCTCAAACCTGAGTTCTTCAGCCTTTTGTTTTTTCTTCTGCAGGGTTTCAACGAGATCCTTCTCGGAGCGCCATCTTGCTTTGAGCTCATCGCGCACGGCAGAATGGGCTGATATCTCCTTTGACAATTCTTTCTGCTTGACGGTGTCACCATCACGGCGCACTGCCTCGCGTTCGATCTCAAGCTGTCTGATAAGCCTGTCAGCTGTATCTATCTCCTCTGGAACGGAGTTCATTTCAAGCCGCAGATGGGCTGCAGCCTCGTCAATGAGATCTATTGCCTTATCGGGAAGGAACCTGTCTGTGATATACCGGTATGACAGGTCTACGGCAGAGATGATCGCCTCATCCCTTATTATGACTTTATGATGGGCTTCATACTTCTCCCTCAGACCGCGCAGAATGGAAATGGCATCAGCCCTGTCAGGTTCATTGATCACCACCACCTGGAAACGGCGCTCGAGCGCTTTATCCGTTTCGAAGTATTTCTGATACTCGTTGAGGGTTGTAGCCCCTATTGCCCTTAACTCACCTTTTGCCAGGGCAGGTTTGAGAATATTTGCAGCATCCATGGCACCCTCGCCTTTCCCTGCACCTACAAGGGTGTGGATCTCATCAATAAAGAGGATAAAATCACCGTTCGAGGCGATGACCTCATTCACCACCGATTTCAGTCTCTCCTCAAATTCACCTTTATATTTTGCTCCTGCTATCAATGCCCCCATATCAAGTGAAAAGATCCTTTTCTGAAGCAGGTCCTCCGGCACATCTCCCCGGACAATCCTGTGTGCCAGTCCTTCAGCTATTGCTGTCTTGCCAACACCTGGTTCGCCAATGAGAATAGGATTATTCTTTGAGCGGCGTGACAGAATCTGAAGTACGCGCCGGATCTCTTCATCTCTTCCGATGACAGGGTCAAGCTTGCCGGCCCGTGCCCTTTCATTCAGATCTATTGCAAAACGGTTCAGAGAATCTTCATTATTCATTGAGTTTGCTTTTTCTCCCTGTATGATCAATTTATTTGCCAGACGTGTTTTGCAGTACATTTTATGTCATAATGACAGCCTGCAAATATTTTATGGATTTTTACGTTCTTGTAATACTTTGTACCTCTGTTACTGCTGATATAAGACACTTCCGGGATGAATGAGAAGATACTTAACACACTGATGCATCTTTTTGCCATCATTGCCCCTGCACAGGGCAGTGAGACAGACCGGCGCAAGGTGGTTGAGGCATTTCTCAGGCCACAGCTTAACCAGGAAGGCGTTGAGGCTTACCTCAGGATTTTTGACAACTATTATGAAGAGGCGCAGGAGAGACTGAAAAAAGGCAACGAGGCAAGGAGGAATGCTGCCATTTCTGTCAGGATCATCAGGATCTGTTTTGATATCGGAGCTCAGCTCACCCTTAACCAGAAAATCATTGTCCTTGTCCAGCTACTGGAATACTGCCTGTCAGACGAAGCAGTGGTGAGCAATACCGAGCGTGAGTTTATCAACACTGCCGCTGAAGGATTTAATGTCAACCGTGACGATTACGAGCTTATTGAGCAGTTCGTGCTTTCAAAGAGATCTGAAGTGCCGGAATCGTCGCAAATACTTATAATCGATAACGACCGGAAACATAAATATGAAAAGACCCGGCATATCATCAATACTTCATTCAAAGGACAGGTAAGAGTCCTAAATCTGCCGCAGGCTGACATGCTCTTTATCAAATCTTTCGGTACGGGTGAATTACTGCTTAGCGGTCAGCTGAGGCATGAAGACAAGGTCTATCTCTTTGAGAGGGGCGCCTCGCTGAAATACCTGAGCAGCAAGCCTATTTACTACTCGGAAGTGATCAGGCAGTTCCTCGATGAGAGCGTCCTGGCCTCCAGGGTGGTTTATGAAGTTAAGGGTCTTGAATACAAGTTCAAGGGCGGATATGTAGGTCTTCATAAAATGAGCTTCGCCGAAGAATCAGGAAGGCTTGTGGGTATCATGGGGGCTTCGGGAGCCGGGAAGTCGACCCTGCTCAGTGTCCTTAACGGAATCAACAAACCGGATGCCGGCGAAGTGCTGATTAACGGCGTAAATATTCATAAGGAGCCGGATAAGGTAAAGGGACTGATAGGTTTTGTATCGCAGGACGACCTTCTGATAGAAGAGCTGACAGTGTTCGATAACCTGTTTTACAATGCCAAACTCTGTTTCGGGAACCTGAATGATGGTGAGATCTCCGCCAGGGTGGAAAATGTGCTGCACAGCCTCGGGCTTTACGATATCAAGGATATGAAGGTCGGAACACCCCTGAATAAAAAGATCTCAGGCGGTCAGCGTAAAAGACTGAATATCTCTCTCGAGCTGATCAGGGAGCCTTCGATCCTCTTCCTCGATGAACCTACATCCGGACTTTCATCACTTGATTCAGAGAATATACTTGACCTGCTTAATGATCTCAAGCTTAAAGGCAAGCTGATATTTGTAGTCATCCATCAGCCTTCATCAGATATCTTCAAGATGTTTGACAGGCTGATTTTTCTTGACACCGGCGGATACATGATCTATTACGGGATACCTGTAGGTTCAATCGGTTACTTTAAAGACCGGATGCAGCTTCCCAAATACAACGACAGCGAGTGTCATGCATGCGGCAATGTCAACCCGGAACAGATCTTCAGTATAGTTGAATCAAAGGTGCTTGACGAGTTCGGGCGCCCGACAAAGACAAGAAAAATATCACCGCCGGAATGGAATGCTTTTTATAATTCACGAATAGAGGAAGTGCCGGCGCCTCCCAAAAACGGTAATGGCATACCGGAGATCACGCTTAAGACACCCAACAAGTTCAAGCAGTTCCTGGTCTTTGTCACCCGCGATATTCTGGCCAAACTATCCGACAAACAATATCTTGTAATAACTCTCCTGGAAGCTCCCGTACTGGCTATGTTCCTTGCGTTCATCATCCGTTATTTTGATGAGAGCTCCAATAATCCCGTATATACGCTGATGCAGAACAGCAACCTGCCTGTATATATATTTATGTCGGTGATAGTGGCAATATTCATGGGTCTTACCGTCAGTGCCGAGGAGATAATAAAAGACAGGAAGATACTCCGGCGTGAAGCATTTCTGAACCTGAGCTGGAACAGTTACCTCATCTCGAAGATCAGCGTTCAGTTCCTTATCTCCGCAATACAGGCTGCCATGTTCGTGGCTGTGGGCAACTCAATTATCGGTATCAGGGGAATGTGGTTTGAATACTGGCTTGTACTGTTCAGCTGCTGGGCTACATCAAATATGATGGGACTCCTCATTTCTGACAGCTTTAAGACTGTTGTCACTATTTATATTCTTATTCCCTTCCTTGTAATCCCCCAGATAATCCTTAGCGGCATCATTGTCAAATATGACAAGCTTAATCCAAATATCTCCTCCCCAGTCTCGATACCTGTCTATGGCGAGATCATTGCTGCACGATGGGGTTATGAAGCCCTGGCCGTAGATCAGTATATGAACAACAGGTTTGAAAGACAGTTCTACCAGTATGATAAGGTCATCAGCATAGCGAAATTTAAAAAAGACATCTGGTACAATGAGATGAAAAGCATTCTCTCAAGAATGGAAAGCAATATTGAAAGGGAAAGACTGGGTCCTGACGGCAGGAACGACATGACGCTAATCCGCAATGAAATAGAAGAAGAGCTTGGCTTCACCCCTGCCGTAACATTTAACGTGAGTCTGCTCGATCCGGACAATATTACCATTGAAGCAATTGATACCGCACGCAACTATATTGAAAAAGTACGCAGGTATTATATAGATGTGTCACGGGAGACAGTGGATAAACGTGACAACACCATTTCGGCATATGAGCGTGCCGACAGGGACAGGTTTATTCTCATGAAAAAACAGTACACGAATGAATCACTTGAAGAGTTCGTGAAAAATGAAAATGAAAAGAATAAGATAAGAAGGTACCGCGACAGGCTTTACCAGAATTATGATCAGATTTTTTATGACCCTGAAAATCGCCTGGTCAAAGCTCACTTCTATGCCCCGCGCAAACAGATATTCGGAGTCTATGCAAGTACTCTTGCAGTCAATACCGCTGTTATCTGGTGTATGACCCTTGTTGTTTACCTGTTATTGTATTTCAGAGTACTGCTTAAGATTCTCGAGTCTTCAAACAAGATAAAGATGACGTTCAGAAGCAGGGAAAACATCGAATGACCTGATGCGAACCACTCAAACAGAAGAGGGTGCCTGTCCAAAAGACTGACACCCTCTGTTTTTTTCAATAGCCGATCTCTCAGTCTGACTGAAAGGATTATTCAACAATTTCAATCATTTTGAAAGGCACCTTGATGATTGAATCATAGTCCTCTCCTGCTTCGAGCATATCTTCATCATCCTCCTCGTAATACCAGTTTATCTCAACATCATGCTTTGACCGGTGGATAGCTTCCAGGCGTTTAAATACGTCAAGTATGCACTTTGACGAGCTGGTATTGAAATACTCAAGTCTGATATTAACAACAGTTTTGTCAAGCGGTCCCTGCATGTAATTATCGAGCCATTCATTAAGCGGTTTGTAAAACTCAACTGAGTTCTCAGGAATAGATCTGCCCTTTATCTCAAAAATACCGTCCTTCTCGTCAAATTTAATCGATGGGGTTTTAGGGGTTCCTTCAATGATGATCGGTTCCATAGCTATTTACTTTTTGTTTGATTTACTCATTCATTAGTGATTACTGCGCTGATACGGAAAGCGGAGTGCAAGTTATCGTATTTTTTAAATCTATAATCAAGTCTGTGCCCTGTTTTTCTTGCCATATCGATCAAACCCAGTCCGCCAAGCCCTTTTTCGGTGATCTCCTGGTGATTCAGGATATCTTTGTAAAGTTCTTTTATTTCTTCCTGGGTTGAGCTGTTTATCCTGGTAAGTTTTTCCTCTAACTCTTTAATTCTTAGTGCCATTACAAAGTTACATGTAGTGATCCTGTATCCCTTTCCTGTCTTTTCCATGATTATCAGGCCAAACCTGTCAGGTTTTGCTGCATGGTAGCTTTTAGGCACCAGATCAGCATGGTGATATAGATTCTGGAGGCTTTCCACAAGCACGTTATACACTTTTTTTCTCAGCCTGGGGTTTTCACGGCTCGTAAGAAGCTTTCCCTCAACAGAGTCAAGAGCCTTGTTTATCACCTCGGAGTCAACATTACCCTTAAAATACAGGATAGCGCCCCTGACGTCCAGGTCACTTACAAGGTTTTCAAGATCAAAGCTCATCACGTCTCTGTACAAGTAAATAAAGCTTTTACAATAAACAAAAATAGAGGTTTGTTGTGAATAGCCGACAAACAGATATTATTATTTTAAGCTATGACTCTCTTTTTTTGACCAAGGTTGCAGGTGCATTGGCAAACGTAGGTTTAATGTGGGTGGGCGAATGATGCCTTACGGGTTCCAGAGTACAATTCGTAGCCCTGTAACCTGCATTCGATATCTCCGTTGAGCAGATCATATTTCCTGAAAGGTTTTAATGCAACTGACTTGATGTTTACCATGTCGCCTGACAAAATCCAAGCAGTGTAACCCTCATAATGGTGCTTTAGCACGGTACCTATATCACCATAAAACTTTCCCATTTCCTCTCCTCCTATACGATGCCCGTACGGCGGGTTAATAATCAGTGTCCCTCCCTGAACGGGAGCCGGACTCTGCAGGAAATCCCTCTCTGATACCTCAACCGTATCGGTGAGTCCGGCTTCCCTGATATTGATGGAAGTCATCCTCACTGCATCAGCAGATATGTCTCCCCCATATATCTTCACCGGTGATCTCCTCTCCTTTTTCTCAGCCTCGAACTTCACCGACCTGAAAAGTGCCGGGTCATAATCCTTCCACCTCATGAACCCGAAGCTGTTTCTGAATTTGCCGGGAGCAATATTGCAGGCAATAAGCCCTGCCTCAGCCGGGATTGTTCCTGATCCGCACATGCCATCAACCAGCGGTGTGTCAGCCTTCCATCCGGCAAGCATTATGATTCCCGCTGCAAGCACTTCGCTCAGCGGTGCCTCAGACTGTTCACGGCGATAGCCTCTCCTGTAAAGCGGTATAACGGTAGAATCAATGGAGATGGTGACCTTATCATTACTTATATGAAGGTTGATCAGAAGATCTGGCGATTTCGGATCGACCGACGGCCTTTTCCTCGTCAGATGACGAAAAAAATCTGCAACGGCATCTTTCACGACCAGGCCCGCATAACCCGAATGTGCAAAATGTTTTGAATTTACCACTGCCGTTACTGCATACGTCTTTTCAGTATCAAGATACTGATCCCAGTCAAAGCTGACAACGCGGTTATACAGATCTTTCTGGTTGCTGATGCTGAACTCGGCTACGGGCAGAAGGACAGAGAGGGCTACACGGCTGTTATAATTGATCTTATACAGCATGGACTTTGACCCCTCAGCAGCAACAGCCCTGTTGAGTACCCTGACATTCTCAGCTCCCAGTGAAGTCAGTTCAGAGGCAAGCACCTCCTCAAGACCGTAGAGTGTCTTGGCAATAAATCTCATTGGTTATTCCTTCCGGTACCCGAGTAGTTTCCCGTACAGAGCAGTGTCGCTGAGGACAGTAACAGCCCTTATTATGGCATAGTCATCCTGGTTCACCACCCTGTAATACTCGTTCATGTCCCACAGGTCACGTGCGACGAGTCCTTTCATTATCTTTTGCATCTCTCCGGCGGAGATGTCATATTGTGCCTGGTCGAACTTGACTTTGTTCTTCTCCCCTGCCTCCCTGAGCTCTCTGATGGCCTCATTGTCAAATGTAAAATCACTGTCAAATTGTTCGAAAGTTTTGTATTTCCGTAACAGCGATTTACGGTTCATGTCAGTATAACCAATACTGAAGGTTGTCAGCGTGCCGGTCCTGACCAGATCACGGAAATAATCTGAATAATTTGTGGTGTCAACCGGAATAAAAATATCGGGTGTGATACCTCCGCCACCATACACAACCCTTTTGTTGGTTATTGTATAAGCTTTGAGCGAGTTTGGCAGGTTAAGACTGTCAGGGTGGATCAGCTCTCCATCGAAATACCTGCTGTAATACGTCTGAAAATATTTGTCAAATCCTTCATTGTAAGGGGTTTGAATTGATCTGCCGGAGGGAGTATAATAGCGGGCAATGGTAAGCCTTATCTCTGATCCGTCAGGCAACGAAAAACCATTCTGTACCAGGCCTTTGCCGAAGCTTCTCCTGCCTATAACCACACCCCTGTCCCAGTCCTGTACCGCACCCGCCAGGATCTCGCTGGCCGATGCTGAACCTTCATCAATGAGGATTGCAATCCGCGCCCTGGTCAGCGTACCCGACGGTTCGGACTTGTATTCCTGCCTCGCAGTGTGCCTGCCTTCAAGATAGACGATAAGCTCTTCCGCTGACAGCATCTGATCGGCTATCTGAACAGCCGGAACCATATAACCGCCTGAGTTCCCCCTCAGGTCGATAACAAGGTTCGCCATTTTTTCCTTACGCAGTTTATCGACTGCCTGGTCAAATTCCATTGCTGTCTGTTCCGAAAACCTGCTGAGCTTGATGTAACCGATATCGCCGGAAAGCATATATGACGCATCAAGGCTGTTGACAGGTATCTTGTCACGGGTAATGTTGAACTCAAGAAGGTCTTTCTCTCCCCTGCGGAACACCAGAATTGTCACTGTGGTACCTTTGGGCCCTCTGAGCCTTTTCTGGACCCCGGCACTGTTCATGCCTACACCTGTCACCTTTTCACCGTCAATTGTTATTATTCTGTCTCCTGGCTGTATTCCAACCCTCTCCGACGGGCCTCCGGCTGTGGGAGAAATAATAAGAATGGTGTCATTTAAAAGGTTGAACTGAATTCCCACCCCCTCAAAATTACCCTGCAACGGTTCATTCTCAGCCTGCACATCCTTTGCGGGTATATAGACTGAATGCGGGTCAAGATTCTTCAGTGTGTTTATAATCATCTGCTCGGTTATGGACCCGATGTTGACACTGTCGACATAAATCGCTTCAAGCAGGGCAAGAGTCTTTCCGATCTTGAATGTCTCCTGGGTAATTCCCTGAGCTCTTAGAACTGAGCACTGAGACGCAATTACCAATAAAACAACGTATATATATTTCTTTATCATGTCAGTCATTATATTAATTATTAACTCAGCTTACTCCCATTCTATTGTTGACGGGGGCTTTGAGCTTATATCATAAACAACCCGGTTTATCCCTTTTACTTTGTTTATTATCTCATTTGAAGTGTCAGCGAGAAACTCATGAGGCAGGTGACACCAGTCTGCGGTCATGCCATCGGTAGAGGTGACAGCACGCAACACCACGGCATTCTCGTAGGTTCTCTCATCGCCCATCACACCTACTGACTGCACCGGCAGCAAAATTACGGCAGCCTGCCATACTTTTTCATACAACCCGCTCTTTTGCAGTCCTGTGATGAAAATATTATCCGCCTCGCGAAGGGTTTCGAGTTTCTCAGGTGTAACATCACCTATTATCCTGATCGCCAGTCCGGGGCCGGGGAAAGGGTGTCTGTTGATTATCTCTCCCGGTATTTTCAGTGCATGCCCTACTCTGCGCACCTCATCCTTGAACAGAAGACGAAGGGGTTCCACCACTTTCAGGTTCATTGTCTCAGGCAGGCCACCGACATTGTGGTGCGATTTTATCGTGGCAGAAGGACCGTTCACAGACACAGATTCGATGACATCGGGATAGATTGTCCCCTGTGCCAGCCATCTGACATTCTGTACCTTATGTGCTTCCTGGTCAAATATTTCAATGAACGCCCCTCCTATGATCTTACGCTTGGCCTCAGGGTCTGTAACCCCCTTCAGCCTGCCGGTAAACACCAGGGAAGCATCAACTCCGATGACATTCAAACCCATTCTCCTGTAAGCCTCCATCACAGATTTATACTCATTTTTGCGAAGCAGGCCGTTGTCGACAAATATGGAAGTCAGGTTTTTGCCTATTGCCCTGTCAAGCAAAATAGCGGCTACCGATGAGTCGACACCGCCTGAGAGACCGAGAACGACCCTGTCGGTTCCGATCTTCTCCCTGAGAGATCTGACTGTCATATCAATAAATGACTCCGGAGTCCAGTCGCCCCGGCAGCCACAGATGCCAATTGCAAAGTTGCCAAGCATTTGCAATCCTTCAGTGGTATGATATACTTCAGGATGAAACTGTATACCCCAGGTCCTTTCGCTTTCAATCCTGAATGCTGCCACTTTTACATCTGAAGTAGACCCCGTAACGGTATAACCAGCAGGTATTTTTACAATAGTGTCACCATGAGACATCCAGACCTGTGTACCGGTTGTAATACCGTTAAACAGAGGATCGTCCGGATCAGCGTAGACCAGTCTTGCACGGCCATATTCACGTGTATCTGAAGGGAGTACCTCTCCTCCGAAATTATGGGTCAGGTGTTGTGCTCCGTAGCAGACGCCCAGCAGGGGAATCCTGCCTTTTATGGCTGTCAGGTCGGGAGATGGAGCCATGGCATCGCGAACCGAGAACGGACTGCCGGAAAGGATCACTCCCTTCACTGATCCATCCGGGGCCGGGAAATGATTGAACGGAAATATTTCACAATAGACATTAAGTTCACGTATTCGTCTGGCTATCAATTGTGTATATTGCGATCCGAAATCGAGGATCAAGATCTTTTCCTGCACTTGAGTATCGTTAGAAGTTATAAGCCGGGCTCAAAGATAGTCATTCTTTGATTTGCTCTTCGGATGCTAAAATATCGTAAGTGTGCCCTTCCAGGGCTGCTTCAGTTGCGGGGAATATCTTTCTGGCCTCTTCTTCAAGCTGCTCCGGAGATTTATAGCGGGCAGAGAAGTGGCCGAGAAGCAGTCGCTTAACACCTGCTTCTTTGGCTACCGTTGCAGCATGGCGTGCTGTCGAGTGCCCTGTCTGCCTGGCCAGTGCGTCATGTTCCTCGCCAAAGGTTGCCTCGTGATACAGCAGCCCGACACCCGCAACGAATGATGACAGCTTCGGGAAATAACCCGTGTCACTGCAAAAAGCGAAGGAAGCCGGAGCAGGCGGAGGGAGAGTCACTTCATCACAAGTAATAAGCTCACCGCTTTCACGGAGTATGTCTTTCCCTTTCTTTAACGAGGATATCTCTGCTATCGTCAGGGAGTGTTCTTTGATCCTGCTCTTTATAATATTTCTGTCAGCCGTCTTCTCACGGAAGAGGAAACCGTAGGTTTTAACACGGTGCCTGAGAGGGAAACAGAACACCTCCACATGTTTATCATCAAGGATAAGCTTCAGGGTACGGCCGGTGAGGGGATGAATAACGAGTTCGTAAGCGAGGTTGATATCAAAATCCGCCAGGTGGCGGTTCAGCATTTCCTCTATGGGGGCAGGAGCGTAAATGTTCAGCGGCGTCTTTCTGCCCATAAGGTTATATGTTGACAGCAGCGGATACAATCCGAAAAAATGATCTCCGTGAAGATGGCTGATAAAGATATGATTGATCTTGCCGAAGCGTATACGGTAGCGCCTCATCTGCATCTGTGTTCCTTCACCGCAGTCTATTAAAAACAACCGCTCATGTACATTAAGCACATGAGCGGTAGGAGATCGGTCTGAGGTGGGCAGAGCTGAGCTTGTTCCAAGTATGGTCAGCCTGAAAGACATGCTGCCACCGGTCCTCAGGAAATGAGTTTCTCTGCCTCCTCGGTATCAGCGGTTATGGAGAGCACGGTATCAAGCTGTGAGATTGTTATCAGACGCTCGACGGCTTCATTAAGACCGCACAGTACGAAAGTACCGCCGGCATTCTTGCAAAGCCTGTTTGCCACCAGAATCGCGCTAAGACCTGAGGAATCACAATATTGACACTTCTTCAGGTCAAGAATGATATTTTTCTCGCCCTTTCCTGAAATGAGCACCAGCTCCGACTTTAGAGACGGGGCAATGTGAGTATCGAGCTTTTCAGTCTCAATGCTGATTACAGTGCATTGTTTACGATTTTCAATATTGAAGTCCATTGCTGATTATTTTGGATTTCTAAATGTAAAGCTATTTTTTCTTTTTTCCTGCACTTCTGGCCTCTTTTTCTTCCATTTCGTCTTTCAGGGCCTGGAGTCCGGTTATGTCCCCAAGAGTTGTCTTCTCAAGGTTTGACTTCAGTTTACGGGCTGCTTTCTTGGTTGTTTCAGCTTCCGACCGTTTGGCTGCGGTTTCCGAACCCTTCTTCTCATCCTCGTAAACACGGCTGTGAGAGACGATGATCTTCTTGGCGCCTTTATTGAATTCAATGACCTTGAAATTCAGCTTATCATCAACCACTGCCGTTGTCCCGTCTTCCTTAACCAGGTGCTTGGGTGTGGCAAAGCCTTCAACACCGTAAGGTAAAGCTACAATGGCTCCCTTGTCGAATACCTCGATCACGGTTCCTTCATGGATCGAATCAACTGTAAAGAGATCTTCGAACACATCCCACGGATTCTCCTCAAGTTGTTTGTGGCCCAGGCTCAGTCTCCTGTTCTCCTTGTCAATCTCAAGAACGACTACATCGATCTCGGCATCAATAGCGGTGAATTCTGCCGGATGTTTGATTTTCTTGGTCCATGAGAGGTCAGATATATGTATCAGTCCGTCAACACCTTCTTCGATTTCAACAAAGACTCCGAAGTTGGTGAAGTTACGTACACGTGCCTTGTGTCTTGAATTAAGGCTGTATTTCTGTTCAATATTTTCCCAGGGATCGATTTTGAGCTGCTTGATGCCAAGAGACATCTTGCGTTCCTCACGGTCAAGGGTGAGTACCACAGCCTCAACCTCGTCACCCACCTTCATGAATTCCTGTGCACTTCGCAAGTGCTGTGACCATGACATCTCCGACACATGGATAAGACCCTCGACACCCGTTGTAATTTCCACAAAGGCACCGTAGTCAGCCATGACCACAACCTTGCCTTTAACTTTATCTCCGACTTTCATTGTTTCGCTGAGTGAATCCCACGGATGCGGGGTCAGCTGCTTGAGACCGAGAGCAATTCTTTTTTTGTCATCATCGAAGTCAAGGATAACAACATTCAGTTTCTGATCAAGCTGTACGATCTCCTCAGGATGGTTGACCCTGCCCCATGACAGGTCGGTGATATGGATAAGACCGTCAACGCCTCCGAGGTCGATAAAGACACCGTACGAGGTGATATTCTTAACGGTTCCCTCAAGAACCTGGCCTTTTTCAAGTTTGGAAATAATTTCTTTCTTCTGCTGCTCGAGTTCAGCTTCAATGAGTGCCTTGTGCGACACAACCACGTTCTTGAACTCCTGGTTGATCTTGACAACACGGAATTCCATTGTCTTGCCTACATATACATCATAGTCGCGAATCGGCTTGACATCGATCTGTGATCCCGGCAGGAATGACTCAATGCCGAATACGTCAACGATCATACCGCCTTTGGTACGGCACTTAATGTACCCTGTGATGATTTCATTGTTCTCAAGGGCTGAGTTGACCCTGTCCCATGAATTGTAAGCCCTGGCCTTCTTATGTGAAAGCACCAGCTGACCCTTCTTGTCCTCCTGGCTCTCTACATAAACCTCAACCCTGTCGCCGACTTTCATGTCAGGGTTATAACGGAATTCATTGAGGCTTACAACACCCTCGGACTTCTGCCCGATATTGATAACCACTTCACGGTTATTCATTGAAATCACTGTTCCTTCAACCACTTCATCAACAGCTACGGTCGAAAGTGTTTCTTCATAAAGTTTTTCCTGGCTTGCGAATGACTTTTCCGTGGAATACCCGTCATTTTCATACGCATCCCAGTCAAATTCCTCAGGTGATGCACCCGTTGCAGCAGCTTTTGCTGCATCAGCTGCCGGTTCAACGACCTTCACCTTTTTTTCTTTTCTGACTTTCAGGATTGGTTTTTCTTCAGCGACCATTTCGCCTGCCAATTCGGTAACAACTTCAGCCGGTGTAACGTTCCCTGTACTGGTTTCTGATTCTTTAAGGTCTTCGTTTACTTTGTTTTCGACCTTTTCTTTCTTTTCACTCATGAGCTAAATAAATTAATTGAAAATTAATAAGTTAGACATTATGTTGTTTAAAAATTGCGCACAAAGATAGTAATTTTTTTATTTCTGCCATTAACAAGGAGCAGATTTTCAGGCTGTAAGAAATTAAAGACAGCTGTGCGGGCTCCTTATTTATTTGATTGCCACTTTTTTCTATTTTTGTGTTCTGAATCAATCGGAAATATTGAATTATGAGGATAGCTGTTGTAGGAACGGGGTACGTGGGCCTTGTGACCGGTACCTGTTTCGCTGAGACAGGTGTAACGGTGACATGCGTCGATATTGACAGGGAAAAGATCAGTCTCCTGCAAATGGCCAAACCTCCCATCTACGAGCCGGGGCTTGAGACGATGATACGTCGCAATGCCGAAAAGGGACATCTCTTTTTTACGACTGACATTGCTGAAGCGCTCAACAAATGCGAGGTGGTGTTTATAACCGTGGGCACACCTCCCGAAGAGGACGGAAGTGCCGACCTCACTCATGTGATCGCAGTGGCACACGAAATAGGCCGGGTAATGACTGATTACCTGGTAGTGGTTACAAAATCGACAGTACCGGTAGGTTCCTCTGAACTTGTCCGCAAGGCTGTGCAGGAAGAGCTTGAGAACAGAAAAAAGAAAATATCCTTTGACGTCGCCTCCAATCCTGAATTCCTCAAGGAAGGTGACGCCATCGAAGATTTCCTCCGACCGGAACGTATAGTCATCGGAGTCAACTCAGACCATGCCGGGGAGATAATGCGCAAACTTTACAAACCATTTATCCTTAATCAGCACCCCATACTGTTCATGGATATAGCCTCTGCCGAGCTGACTAAATATGCCGCCAACGCAATGCTGGCAACAAGGATCAGCTTCATAAACGAGATCGCCAACCTGTGCGATATCCTTGGTGCCGACGTTAACCTCGTAAGAAAGGGCATCGGCAGCGACAGCAGGATAGGCAACAAGTTTCTCTATCCCGGAGTCGGATACGGCGGATCATGCTTCCCGAAGGATATTAAAGCACTCATCCGCACAGCCGAAGAGAATGGATATTCAATGAACCTGATCAAAGCGGTTGACCTCACCAATGAACAGCAAAAAGGCCGGCTGCTGTTTAAAATAAAAGAACATTTCGGAAATGAACTCGGCGGGCTGGTTTTTGCTGTATGGGGACTGACATTCAAGCCTCAGACGGATGACACGCGCGAATCACCCTCAATGACCGTGATACTCAGGTTGCTTGAGGCAGGAGCTGCAGTGAAGGTATATGACCCGGCAGGAATGCCAGAAGTGAAAGAAAAGTTCGGAGACAGGATAACCTTTGCCAATGATCCTTATCAGGCTGCGGAAGGCGCTGATGCCCTGCTACTTATGACGGAGTGGGCTGAATTCAGGTCGCCTGATTGGGATGAGGTGTCAACCAAACTCAGAAACAAGGTCATCTTCGACGGCAGGAACGTATATGATCCGGTTGATCTGAAGAGGATGGGCTTTGAATATTACGGTATCGGACGCAGATAAAAAAACAAATACCTCATACAAACTCATGAAAGGCATAATTCTCGCCGGCGGCGCCGGGACACAACTCCATCCGATCACGGAGGCAATATCAAAGCAGCTGCTGCCGGTATACGATAAACCGATGATCTACTACCCTCTCTCGGCTCTTATGCTTGCGGGCATCCGCGAGGTACTGATCATCTCAACTCCCCGTGACCTTCCGAATTTCCGCGCTCTGCTGGGTGACGGATCAAGGCTGGGAATGCAGTTCTCATACCGCGAACAACCATCACCTGACGGCCTGGCACAGGCATTCATTATCGGTGAAGATTTCATAGGAAAGGATAATGTCTGCATGATACTCGGAGATAACATTTTTTACGGACACGGTTTCGGGGGCATTCTCAAGGAAGCAGCCGGACTGAAAAAGGGTGCTGTTGTATTCGGCTATTCGGTAAATGATCCGGACCGATACGGAGTGGTTGAGTTTGATGATCAGCTCAGGGCAATAAGCCTTGAAGAAAAACCCGCAAACCCAAAGTCAAACTATGCCGTAACCGGTCTTTATTTCTACGACAATACCGTTGCATCACGCGCCCGCGCTTTGAAGCCTTCACCCCGCGGTGAGCTAGAGATAACTGATCTGAACAGGCTTTACCTGAGCGAAGGATTACTGGAAGTAAAGCTCCTCGGCCGTGGCATGGCATGGCTCGACACAGGCACCTTCGACAGTCTTCTGCAGGCTTCCAATTTCATCGCCACACTGGAGCAGAGACAGGGTCTGAGCGCTTCCTGCATAGAAGAGATAGCGTACAAAAACGGATTTATATCAAAAGACCAGCTTCTGGGACTGGCCAGACCACTGGCAAAAAGTCAGTACGGCCAGTATCTCCTTAAAGTGGCGAACGAACAATCGTTATAATGAAAGTACTGAAGACAAAATTCCCCGGCCTGCTGATAATTGAACCAGACGTTTTCAACGACGATCGCGGTTATTTTTTCGAGAGTTATAACAATCAGAAGTTCTGGCTGAATAATATTACTTACGAACCTGTTCAGGACAACGAATCCTGTTCGTCAAAAGGAGTGATTCGCGGCTTGCATTACCAGGAGGAGCCTTTCGCGCAGGCAAAACTGATAAGGGTTATTGAAGGCCGCATTTTCGATGTGGCTCTTGACATACGGAAAGGATCGCCTACGTACGGAAAGTGGTACGGGCTGATAATCAATTCTGAAAAAAAACTGCAGTTTCTCATCCCGAAAGGCTTTGCGCACGGATTCTCGGTCCTGAGTGAAAAAGCGATCCTTCTCTACAAATGCGACAACAATTATTCCGTTGCACATGAACGCGGAATTAATGTCATGGACGCTGTACTGAAGATTGGCTGGATGGTGGAGAAGGGTAAGGAGATTATCAGTCCTAAAGATTTAAAGCAGCCGCTGTTCAGTGATATCAAAACAAGTTTTACCTTTAAGTGATGAGCGCCATTCTTGTCACCGGAGCATCGGGGCAGCTGGGAAGCGAGATCAGGGAACGGTCAGGCCGTTACAGCGGATATACTTTTGTATTCACCGATACAGGCGAACTCGATATCACTGATGCAAAAGCCACTGCCTCTTTCATTGCAGAACTCTCTCCTGCATGGATCATTAACTGTGCAGCGTACACTGCCGTTGACAAAGCTGAGGATGAAGAAGAGGCCGCAACATTAATAAATGCCGGGGGAGTTGCAAATATCGTCAGCGCCCTGACAGGATCAGACTGCAGGCTGATTCACATTTCCACTGATTATGTCTTCGACGGAACGTCTCCAGTCCCCTATCTTGAGAATGACCCTCCCTCGCCTGACTCGGCCTACGGGCGCAGCAAGCTTGCAGGAGAGAAAGCAGCCATGAGCTGGCCCCAGACGGTGATCATAAGAACATCATGGCTCTATTCATCATACGGGAACAACTTTGTTAAAACAATACTCAAAAGGGCCGGATCATCGCAGAGCATCAATGTCGTTTTTGACCAGGCAGGGTCCCCGACGTATGCCGCCGACCTGGCCTCTGCAATACTTGAGATCATAAGCGGCGTCATTCAGAACAGACATGTTTTTGTTCCGGGTATCTTCAACTATTCAAATGAAGGAGTTTGCAGCTGGTATGACCTGGCAATGGAGATTGTTACGGTTGCAGGTTCAGAGTGTGAGGTGATCCCCGTAAGAAGCTCCGCCTGGCCGTCAAAAGTCAGAAGACCGGCATACAGCGTTCTCGACAAAACCAGGATCAGGGAAAGCTATAACTTAACTATACCGCACTGGCGTACCAGTCTGAATAATTGCATATCAAAAATCAACCGGACATGATAAATATTGACGACATCAGGAAAAGAGCCGCAGCATGGCTTGGCAAAGAGTTTGACGAGCCGACCCGCAATGAAGTGCAGCACATGCTTGATCATGATGAGAAAGCCCTCGTCGATGCTTTCTATCAGGATCTGGAGTTTGGCACAGGAGGACTTCGCGGTATCATGGGTGCCGGCACCAACAGGATGAATCGCTATACGCTGGGTATGGCTACACAGGGCCTTTCAAACTACCTGAAAAAACATGCCGCCAACCCTGCATCAATTAAGGTGGCTATAGCCTACGACAGTCGTAACAACAGCAGTTTCTTTGCAAAAGTCGCCGCTGATATCTTCGTGGCGAATGGTTTCACTGCCTGTCTGTTTGAGTCTCTGAGGCCGACACCGGTGCTCTCTTTTGCCATCAGGATGCACCACTGCGATGCCGGCGTCATTATCACAGCCTCACACAATCCCAAAGAGTATAACGGTTACAAGGTATCCTGGAACGACGGAGGTCAGGTTGTCTCTCCGCATGATACAGGTATTATCGACGAGGTGAGGAAGATTAAATCCGTTTCGGAAATAGCCTCAGGAGGCGATCCTTCAAGGATAGTTATGCTTGGGGCTGAGACCGACAGCAAGTTCATGGCGGAGGTTAAAAAGATCAGCATCAACAGCGACATGATCAAACGGAATGCTGACATGGGTATCGTATATACCCCTCTTCACGGCACCGGCTATAAAATGGTACCTGAAGCGCTTGCAATGTACGGTTTTACCAATGTTCACTCCGTCAGGGAACAAAGCATTACTGACGGCAACTTCCCGACACTGCGTTCGCCTAACCCCGAAGAGCCTGATGCCCTCGCCATGGCTCTTGATCTTGCACGGCAGAAAGGGGCTGACCTGGTGATGGCTACTGACCCTGACGCAGACAGGCTGGGCATCGCTGTCAGAAAACCATCAGGTGAATTTGTCCTTCTTAACGGGAACCAGACCGGGGCACTGCTCACATGGTACATCATCTCGCAGAAGAAACAAAGAAAGGAGCTGAAAGGCAATGAGTATATAATATCAACCATTGTGACGACAGACCTGATGAACCGTATCGCAGAGAAAAACGGTGTGAAATGCTATGATGTGCTTACAGGCTTCAAATTCTTTGCTGAGCTGATGCGCGACCTGGAAGGAAAAGAAAAATATATAGGCGGCGGTGAAGAGAGCTTTGGCTACCTGGCAGGCGATTTCGTGAGGGATAAAGACGCTGTTTCGGCATGTGCTCTCATTGCCGAGACTGCTGCCTGGGCCCGTGATCACGGCAAATCATTATGGGAACTGCTTCTTGATATCTATGCGGAATACGGCCTTTACAGGGAGAAGCTTGTCAACGTCGTGAGAAAAGGTGCCGAGGGAGCCGCTGAGATAAAGAAAATGATGGAAGGATACCGTAATAATCCTCCTGAAATGATCGGCGGCAGTAAAGTACTAAGGATCAGTGATTATCTGACCCGTCTCTCTGCGGATACCGGAACCGGAAAGAAGATTCCGCTAATGCTTCCAAAATCGGACGTGCTGCAGTTCTTCCTGGCAGACGGCACTAAGATATCTGTACGACCGTCGGGTACGGAACCGAAGATCAAGTTCTATTTCAGTGCGAATACAGTGCTGAAAAACACGTCAGAATTTGAATCAGTATGGAAATCTCTTGATGAGAGAATAAATGCGATCATCAAAGACATGAAACTTTAGTCGCCTATTATCTTTACAAGGACGCGCTTCCGCCGCATGCCGTCATATTCTCCGTAGAAGATCTGTTCCCATGGCCCGAAGTCCAATCGTCCCCCCGTAACGGCAACAACTACTTCCCTGCCCATGAGCTGTCGTTTCATGTGGGCGTCGGCGTTATCCTCAAACCCGTTATGACGGTACTGGGAATGCGGTTTTTCAGGTGCCAGCTTCTCAAGCCACGTCTCAAAGTCCTTATGCAGGCCGCCCTCGTCGTCATTGATGAAGACAGACGCGGTTATGTGCATTGCATTTATCAGTATGATTCCTTCCGATATTCCGCTCTCGGCAAGACACTGCTCCACCTGGCCTGTGATGTTGACATAATCCCTGCGGTGCGGCGTCTCCATCCATAATTCTTTTCTGTACGATTTCATTATTTATTTTTTTTGACTTTTAGATCTTTAGACTTTCGACTTAAACCATTTATCAGGAAAATTCACCAGGTACACTTTATCCGTCGCCCTGGTCAGAGCAGTATAGAACCACCTGAGATAATCTATTGTCGGCTCCTGCCGGCTGAACCCTCCCTGATCAATAAAGACCCTCTCCCATTGTCCTCCCTGCGATTTATGACAGGTCACTGCATATGCAAATTTGATCTGGAGGGCATTGTAGTACGGATCATTGCGGGCCGTCTCAAACTGTTTGCGTTTTGATTTTATCCCGGGGTTATCTGCAAGTACGGCAAAGTACAGCTCCCTCGCTTTTTCCGGAGAGAGAGAAGGCGTGTCCATCATAAGCGTGTCAAGCATCACCTTTGCCTCAAGCTCCAGCTCCGTGTCACGGAACCAGAGCGTCATCTCCGCGAACCGCATACCGTACATATCTTCAAACCTTCGTATCCTCCTTACCTCCGCAATGTCACCGTTTGCAATGAAAGAAGCCCCCTCTTCATCCTTAAGCCAGAAATAATTGTTTTTGACCACCATCACAATGTCACCTGTGCTTATCTCCTCCTCCCTGAAAAAGATGCGGCTGCGGATACCCTGGTTATACCTGTTGGCAAGACGGTTCGAGTTGACAACCACTATAGCTCCGTCAGTGCCGCATTTGTCGTAGGACTCACTCAGCACTTCTATCAGGTCGTTGCCCTGCAGGCGTTCAATATCACTGTATGATGCAAGCACCAGTTCAGGTACGGAGAGATCACCGTCATTGACCTGCTGCCGGACAGCAGTTGCATTCATCAGGATGCCTGATCCTTCACTCTGCCTGATGACCTGCCGCAGATCAAAGCTCTCAATCGCGAAGCCCGTCTCGCGCAACACCTCCTGGTCAAGTGCAGGACTGACGACAGACCCTACTGGAGGCAGCTGGGCTACATCACCGACAAGGATCAGCTTGCAGTTTGTGCCGGTATAAACATACTCAAGAAGATCTTCAAGCAGCTTACCGCTGCCAAACACCGAGGCTTCTGTTGATTCGTCAGGTATCATTGACAATTCGTCCACAATGAAGTAAGTCTCCTTGTGAAGATTGCGGTCAAGCACGAACCTGCCGACGCCGTCGGTAGCCGATTTCTGACGGTAGATCTTGCGGTGGATTGTATAGGCTTCTTTGCCTGTATAGGCCCTGAGAACCTTTGCAGCCCTGCCCGTAGGGGCCATGAGGACAAACTTCTGCCTGAGCGTGGTAAGCGTACTGACCAGTGATGCGATGATGCTTGTCTTGCCTGTCCCGGCATATCCTGTCAGAAGGAAAATGACATCATTTGTATTGTTAATGACAAAACCTGAAAGCAGACGCATGCAGTCAGACTGATCCCTTGTGGGTATGTAACCGAGATTTTTCTCAAGAAGCGAATAGATATTCTCCTGTCTCATTTTAGGTAATCATCCTTGTATCAGTCTGTTTTTTTTTAAATTTGCATAAAGTTACACAACAATCGATCAGAAAAGACATGAAAACGGCTCTCTCCATCGTATTATCTGTCATTATTGTTGTCCTTGCCTGGTTCCTCTTCCAGAGCATCATGAAACCTATCCGTTTCAACCGGGAAAAAGATGCAAGAGAAGCTGCGATAAAAGAAAAACTCATTGACATCCGGACTGCTCAGGAAGCCTTTAAATCAGTAAAAGGATATTATACAGGGAGTTTTGACACGCTCATCACTTTCCTCAAGACTGACTCCCTCCCTCTGGTTTTCAAACGCGGCGCTCTTACAGACGAGATGATAGCACAAGGTATTACAAGTGAACAGATGGCTGTCAAAAAAGGGCTCATCAAAAGGGATACAAGCTATATTCCGGTACGTGACTCTGTCTTCCGGAAAGGTTATCCTCTTGATGACCTGAGGTTTGTTCCGGGAATGGAAAATACTGAATTCCGGATGGCAGCAAACAGGGTGATGACTACATCAATGGTTCTTGTAAACGTGTTCGAAGCCTATGTGCTGAATGATGTCTTCCTGGGCGATCTCGACCGTCAGCTGGTGGTCAACTACAATGAGCAGAGGACTAAAACCACCGGTTTCCCGGGCATGAAGGTGGGTGATGTACACATACCGAATAACAACGCCGGAAACTGGGAGGACTGATGAGCCCGTCACAGATATACCCCCTCGAACTCTTAGATGAGACACTCGACATCAATTCGACTGAAAATTACGACCTGACTCTTGAACTTTCAGAGGAGGGCATTTCCATCGTTCTGCTGGATCTTCTGCGTGGCAAATATGTCATGCTGAGGCATTACCCGCTTGAAAAACCTGCAGTTGACATCCGACGCTCATTGTCTGATGTAATTGAATCAGACGACTTCCTGAGAAGACGTTACAGAAAAGTTTTCATCATAACTCCCTCTTTGCAGTATACTCTTGTCCCGGCACCGGTATATGACCCGGCTCTGAAAGATGCCTATTTCCGCTTTAACCACGCCACACAGGAAAATGCACCTGTCCTCTCCAATACGCTTCCCTTCCCGGGAGCAGTAGTCATTTTCAGTCCCGACAGGGAGGCCATGGATGTGATAAACTCAAGATGGCGGGATGTCAACCCCTGGCATCACACAAAACCGCTCCTTCACCATGTCTTTTCTGCATGCCGTTCATCAGAAGAACGATATGTCCACCTTCATTTCGAAAAGAGTTTTGTCACTGTTGTAATAGTTGAGAAAAGAAACCTTGTCTTCTGTAACAGCTTCCCCTGTACGGCACTGGCTGATGCTGGTTACTTTCTTTTCAGTGTACTTGAAAAGAGAGGCGTAGGGAGAGACGAAACCATAAATATAAGCGGGATGCTCGAGCCATACAGCGAAGGACATCTGTCAATACTCAATTTTGCAGAGAACGTAAGGTTTGCTGCACCGCTGATAAGGAAAAGTTTCAGCTACGTCATGAATGAGGTTCACCTGCACCGCTGGCTCAACCTTTTCACTGCATCATCGTGCGAATAATAGGCGGTTCACTCAGAGGCAGGATAATTGACGCACCGGCAGGATATAAAGCCAGACCTACCACTGACCTTGCCCGTGAAAGCCTTCTGAACATCCTTAACAACAGGTATGATTTTTCCGCTGTAATACTCCTGGACCTCTTTGCAGGCACGGGAGCCATTAGCTACGAGTTTGCATCACGGGGCACAGGAGATATTGATCTCGTTGAGATCGACCGCCGCAACTGCGAGTTCATCAGCAAAACGGTCCGCAATCTTGGAATAAGCAATGCCCGCGTTCACCGGCTTGATGTACGTGACTTCCTGAAAGCATGTCATAAACAGTATGATATCATTTTTGCGGATCCGCCATATGACCTGGTATGGCTCCCCGGCCTCCCCGATCTCGTATTGCATTCAGGTGCCGTTAAGGAGGGAAGTCTTTTTATCCTTGAACACCCGCGGACAGTTGATTTCACAAGTCACCCCTGTTTCTCCGAACACAGGAAATACGGAAGCGTGAATTTCAGCTTTTTTAAGAATGCCAATTCTGTTAAATTTTTTTAAAATCACCCTTTTTAGTTATTTTTTGTCATTTTTTTGAAATCTAAAGTTATGTTTTAGAATTTTAGGGGTCTTTGTATTGAATTTAACATTTTATCCTAACTCAAAATTTACATGACATGGGAAAACTACTTTTGACAGTAATGACTTCCTGGCTTCTGGTTTTTTCTGCTTTCGGTCAGCAAAAAACCATTACAGGGGTGGTCACAGACAATACTGACGGTCTGCCTTTAATCGGGGCGACCATTCAGGTAAAGGGAACTTCGACCGGCGCAGCCAGCGATACTGATGGTAAATTTTCGATACCAGCAGCGCCGGGGGATATCCTGGTTTTCAGGTTTATCGGGATGAAAACCCAGGAGATAGTGGTCAGTGAGGCAAATATTATCAACGTTGCCTTTGACCTTGACAATGTTGGCCTGGATGAGGTTGTCGTGGTTGGATACGGTTCAGCAATCAAACGTGAGCTTACAGGGGCGATTACTAAGGTCGAAACCAGGGGTATAGCCGAGATACCCGTGGCAAGCTTCGAGTCTGCCATCCAGGGCAAGACCTCAGGTGTTTTTATTGAGCAGGCAAGCGGCAAGCTGGGCGAGACAATAAAGATGAGGATCAGGGGATCATCATCTGTTTCAGCCAACAACCAGCCTCTGTATGTGGTAGACGGTGTGCCCATCACTACCGAGAACATGTCTACTGCAGAGAACCAGCCTACCAGCCCTCTTGCTGACCTCGCAATGAGTGATGTAGAATCCATTCAGATTCTAAAAGATGCTTCTGCAGCAGCTATCTACGGATCCAGAGCATCCAACGGAGTGGTGATCATCCAGACAAAAAGAGGTAAAACAGGCACTACAAAATTTGACGTCCAGTACACTACCGGCATCAGCGAGCCGAGTCACCTTCGTGAGTGGCTCAATGCTGAACAGTATCTTGAGCTCTTCAATGAGTTTATGGATAATGTGTCAGTTGACGGTCTGGTATGGGACTGGATGCCCAAGGCAGACTTCTGGGAAACATTCGTCGGACCTACATGGGATGACGGGTATAACACTGACTGGCAGAAAGAGGCTTTTCAGAAAGGATCATTGAACAGGATAAATGTGTCAGCAACAGGCGGATCGGGAAACACCACATTCTATACAGGTGTAAACTACGATAATACAAAAGGTATCCTTCGCGGTAACAACATGAATAAGATGAGTGCAAGGCTCAATCTTGATCAGAAAGCCACGGAAAAACTCAGTTTCGGTGTTCAGATGAATGTCATCAGGACTGAGATGGACAGGGTCGATGATGACAATTCGTTTGCCACTCCGCTCCAGCTGGTGGCTCAATCGCCTCTTACCCCCGTATATGATCCTGAAACAGGTGAGCTGTATACCGGCACAATTTATTATAACAGCCTTATCTCACTGAGAGATGCATTCAGCAACCAGATATCATTCAGATCACTTGCAAATATTTACGCTGCCTATGATATCATTGAGGGTCTCACATTCCGGAGCGAACTGGGAACCGATATATATGATATCAGGGAGAAAAGCTACCAGGGCAGGCTGACAATTACAGGCGGTCCGGCGGGAGAAGCCCAGAACCGTTCGGTGAGGGTCATCAATTACAATTGGGAGAACTACCTGAACTGGACTAAGAAATTTGGCGTGCATCATATCAATATGGTCGGAGGAATGTCCTACCAGGAGTCAAACAATACCGGGTCATTTATAGGTGCAAAGGGATTTCCCACCGACGAATTCACCAATATCGAAAACGCAGCTGAAGCCACAGACTTCTCCAGCTGGGAGTCAGCGACATCGTACCTATCCTATTTTGCGCGTGCAAATTACAAGATCAATGAGAAATACTTCTTCACTCTCAGCGGCCGTGTTGACGGGTCATCAAGATTTGGTCCGGAGAATCGCTACGGATTTTTCCCTGCCGCATCTGCAGGCTGGATACTCACACAGGAGGACTTCATGGCAGGCATTAAAAATGTACTGAGTTATCTGAAAGTAAGGGCCAGTTATGGTATAACCGGTAACTCAGGTATCCCTGACTATGCCCACCTTGCCCTTTTCAACGGGGTAAATTATGCCGGCCGGAATGGCCTCGATGCAGTACAGCTGAAAAGCCCGCAGCTGGGATGGGAAAACACTGCGCAGCTTGACGTGGGTCTCGACTTTGGCTTTTTCAGCAACAGGCTGACGGGTGAGTTCGATTATTATAATAAGAAAACCACAGACCTGCTGCTCTTCCGTACCCTGCCTGCCACATCAGGCTTTACAGGTGTCTGGAGCAATGTCGGGGAACTTGAGAACAAGGGCATTGAGTTTTCAATCCACTCAAACAACCTGTCAGGCAAGTTTATCTGGACAACTGATTTCAACATGGCATTCAACCGTAACAAGATCATCGATATTGACGGTCCCGAGATAACATCTACGTTTGGAGTTAACTATGTTATTGAAGGACAACCTTTAGGCGTCTTTAAAATGGTTAAATATGCGGGCGTTGATCCCGATAATGGAGATGCCCTCTACTTTCTGAATGCGGATAGCAACGAAACCACCAGTAATTTTAACCTGGCAGAGACCCAGATAGTCGGTTCCCCAAATCCTGATTTCACAGGAGGATTTAATAACTACTTTGAATTTGCAGGATTTGATCTGAATGTGCTTATAAGCTTCGTTTACGGTAACATGATCTATAACGGCGCAGGTGTTTATCAGTCCGCAAACGGCGACTGGTTTGACAACCAGACAGTTGACCAGATGGACAGGTGGCAGAATCCCGGTGACATCACTGATGTGCCGCAGGCTCGTTTGGGTGACGGGAACGGTAACAAGGAGTGCAGCAGATATCTTTCTGACGGCTCTTACCTCAGGTTCAGAAACATCAATCTTGGTTACACTCTGCCGAAGAACATCACTGCAAGATTAAAGATGTCATCGGTCAGGTTGTATGCAGGCGTTCAGAACCTTTATACGCTTACAAACTACAAGGGATGGGATCCGGAAGTCAATTACACATCACCGGGACAAGACACTCAGAACGTTAATATTGTCCAGGGATATGACTTCTATACGGTCCCGCAGGCAAGGACATATTCGCTGGGTATAAACATGTCATTCTAATTGTTAATACACATGATCATGAAAACAATAATAAAGAAATACAGATACCTGTTGATGATGGTGCCGGTATTTGCCATGCTCTTCTCCTGCTCGGAAAAGCTGGACATAACCCCCAAACAATCAATTGACGCTGAGATCGCATTATCAACACCTGATAATATCAAGACAACCCTGGTGGGAGCATATCTGATTGCGCGCAGCGCAAATCTGTACGGCTCGCAATTCAATGAAATAAGCGAGTTGTACGCCACCACGGGAGATATGATTTTCGTTGGTACCTTTCAGCAACCGCGGGAATTTGAAGACAAGGAACTTACCGTGACAAATTCATACGTTGCAAATACATGGATTGATGCATATGACCTTATAAATGCCTGTAACACCCTGCTTCAGGATGATGTACTCGCAATTCTTGATGCCGGTGACAAAGACCTGGTGAAGGGTGAGGCTCTGTTCCTGAGGGGATGGACCATCTTTGAGCTGACAAGATTCTTCGGGCTGCCCTACGAACCTGGTCAGGCTAACAGCCAGTTGGGTGTCCCTGTAGTGCTTACACCTACCCTGGATGTTTCAGATGCTGTCAAAGTGCCCAGAAATACTGTGGCAGAATGTTATGCTCAGGCGTTAGAAGATCTGACAACGGCACGTGACCTGCTGCCCCCGGAAAACGATGTATATGCATCCTCATTCGCTGCACGGGCTGTGCTGGCAAGGATCTATCTGCAGATGAGCGACTATGAAGCAGCAGCTACGGAGGCAAATTACGTAATAGAGAACGGACCGTTCACCCTGACACCAACACCTTTGCAGGCGTTCAATAACTCAGCGAACTCATCGGAGGATATCTTTGCCCTGCAGAACAATGTGGCATCCAACACCAACTGGCTTACTGTTATGTACGCCTCACTCAACGGTGCAGGCAGAGGAGATTATGAGATCCAGCAGGTATTTCTTGACAGGTTCGACCCGTCCGACCTTCGCGGTATGTACCAGGATGATACTGATCCTTCATCAACCATTGACAACATAACCACGATGTACTACACTGGTGTGGGTAATATTGCGAACAATGGTGGAATAAACACAGCCAAATGGGGCGATTACTACAGGAATATTCCCCTGATAAGGCTTGCCGAAATGTATCTTATCAGGGCAGAAGCCAACTTTGAGGATCCGGCTGGCGATATCGGTCCGAACACCCCGACAGAGGATATCAATGTTGTACGCGCCAGGGCTCAGGCACCGCTCTATGTTTCGGCAGGAAGAAATGAGATCAGGGAAGAGCGCTATCTTGAGCTGTGCTGGGAAGGGCACCGTTTTCATGACCTGAAGAGGTGGAAGGAGGACATCGGCGATTACGCATACGACGCCGGCAACCTGGTACTTCCTATTCCATTCAGGGAGCTTGAGGTCAATGATCTGCTTATACAGAATGACTGGTACCTCACTGGCAAATAAACTTACAGGCGATTATAAAACTAAAGGAGGGCAGCTTTCGCTTCCCTCCTTTTTTTAATCCTTAACTTTCAACCTTTCAACTCTCTCAACCTTTCAACCTTTCAACGCTTGAAGAACCCTCTCCGCAGTAAACGGTACTCTGAACAACCGTGCCCCGGTAGCATCGAAGATTGCATTACCGACAGCGGCCCCGACGGCTATGATGGCAGGCTCGCCTCCACCCTGCGGTGCCTGATCCTTCCTGTCGAGGATAACGCAATCGATCTTCGGAACCCATGAGAACCTCGGTATCTGATATGTGTCAAAATTCCTGTCGGCGATCTTTCCTCCTTCGAACTTAAGCTCTTCAG
The DNA here is from genome assembly GCA_963825165.1 of uncultured Bacteroidales bacterium. Taxonomy (GTDB): domain Bacteria; phylum Bacteroidota; class Bacteroidia; order Bacteroidales; family VadinHA17; genus SR-FBR-E99. Next base: position 493,302 of record CAWGRY010000003.1, read on the forward strand.
AAAATGTGTATCCCAGAGCCATGGTGATGCACCCTTCCATCTGTATCAGTGCACCCTCGGGATTGACACACAGGCCCATGTCCTGGCTGCAGGCAACCCTTTTAACCTTTACTTTGCCTGTGCTTTTACTGACTTCCACCTCTGTTATCTCTGCCACCCAAGTCCCTGCATCTGTTCCGCAGGCAATACCTATACCTCTGCCTGAAGGAGTCTTTCCGGGAACATAACCGAATTTATCAGCCACAGACTTCAGACAGGCTATCATCTTCTCATCCTTAAGGTTTTTAAGGCGGAATTCCAGCGGGTCAATTCCTGCAGCTGCTGCCATGATATCTATCTGTGTCTCACGCGCGAAGGTGTTGGTGTTGTTGTTTGGAGCACGCCATGGCCCTGTATCGAAAGGATGTACGGGATATTTGTCGCTGTCCTCGCTGTAACTGGTCACTTTCATATCCGGCACATCATAGATCACTTCTGCTCCCCTCGTACCGGCAAGATAAACATGGTAATCCCACATCGCTATCTTCCCGTTCTTGTCGATGCCCGAATTAACTTTAACCACCGCTGCCGAATGGAAATTATCGTAAAAGAATTCCTCGTCGCGGGTCCAGGCCAACATAACTGGCTTACCTGTCATTCGTGCAAGCCTTGCTGCTTCGACACCCTGCTGGTAAGCGCTCTTCCCTCCAAAGCCTCCACCGACAAACGGTGTTATCACGCGAACATTCTCACGTGTGAGACCGAGTTCCCTGACGATGGCGTCCTGCAATCCAAATGGCGACTGCGTTGAAGCCCATACGGTCAGCTTGTCTCCTTCGAACCGGGCCAGGGCCGTATGCGTCTCCATCGGGGCATGGGCAAGATAAGGATCATGGTATTCATGCTCAAAGACCTTGTCACATCTCAGGCGGCCAGCTTCAATGTCGCCGGCTGTTCTGGCTACCCTTACCCCGTACTCTGCTTTATTGATATAGTCGTAGAGAGTCTTGTCGCTGACCTTCATCTCATTGAATGAATATTCGGCGTTTATCTGAACAACAGCCAGATCAGCCAGGTAGCGATCTTCGCTTAACACCGCAATAAAATCACCGTCACGCACGACCTTTACGCCTTCGATCTTTTCTGCCGGTGCCACATCAGCCGAGACCAGCTTCGCTCCGTGTGAAGGCGGTCTCAGTATCCTGGCAAACAGCATTCCCGGAAGCTTCAGGTCGCCTGTATATTTTGCCTTTCCGGTCACCTTATCATATGCGTCGCTGTGTTTCAGGGGCTTCCCGACATACGTGAACTTTGAGTAGTCCTCGACAGGTGGTTTCACATCGAGGTATTTCTCCAGCTTCTTTCCTTTAGCCAGCTCTGCATAGGTGACACTCTTCTTCGGATCTTTTGTATCAGCAATGACACCTTCCTTAGCTTCAAGCTGACTTACAGGAACGCCCAGCCGTTCTGCTGCCATCCCCGTCAGAACAGCCCTGGCCTCCGCTGCTGCAGCCCTCATGTTCGGTCCGAAGCTCCTGGTTGTCAGAGATCCCCACGTACCCATGTCATATGGACAAAGATCAGTGTCGCCCATTATCATCTTTACCTTTTCAAGAGGCACATTCAGTTCATCAGCCATCATCTGTGCCAGTGATGTGATGATTCCCTGCCCCATTTCAATCTTCCCGGTAAAGCAGGTGACAGTGCCGTCCTCCGCTATATGAAGGAATGCATTGTAGTCCTTCGTGAGAGATCTTCCCTGCTGAGCCGGTGCTGCAAGGAGGTCAAGTGCGTTCCACGGCTGGAAAAAAATAAATATCCCTCCGCCGAGGATCTTAAAGAAGCTTCTTCTTTTCATGCCCGCGGAAATGTCGCGGGATATCTTATCTGTTGTTTCCTGTGATCTTTTCATGGCTACTTCCCTCCTGTCATTACTTTTGATGCATCTTCCACAGCATCGATTATGCGAACATGCGCTCCGCACCTGCACAGGTTGTCTTCAAGACCGTCGATGATCTCCTGGCGGGTTGGTGCCTGGTTCTTATTAAGCAAAGCGACAGCCGTAAGGATCATCCCCGGCGTGCAATACCCGCATTGCAGGGCATCATGGTCCGTAAAAGCCTGCTGGACAGGATGAAGCTTGCCGTCTTCTGCAAGGCCTTCGATTGTAATTACACTCTTGCCGGCCACATCACTGACAGCAACCGTGCACGACCTTACCGCCTCGTTATCTATCAGTACCGTACAGGTTCCGCAGAAACCTATTCCGCAGCCGTATTTTGTTCCGGTGAGTCCGAAATGGTTCCTCAGAACCCAGAGAAGGATCCTGTTCGGGTCAGTAACCAGTTCAGTTTCCTTGTTGTTCAGTTTGAACCTGATTGTCTCTTCCATGTCTGTGTTGTCTTGTTTATTTCGTTAATATAATCTTCTCTGGTATCAATATCCATTAAAACCGACGGGTTCTCCGTTGCAACTTCCAGGAGGTCATCAGGGTGCATTCTCAAGTAGGTCCTCTCAGCCCGTCCGGCTCATCGAGATTTATTATTTCATCGCGGTATTTCCTGTCTGCCAGAAGGGGATGTCCGCGTCTATTTTCAAAAACAGGAACCAGGATACCCTTGCCTGATTCGTTATAGGCCTTTATCATTTTGTTTATGACAGAGGTCTCAGCCATTGGCTGATCGCCCAATAAAACCAGTGCAGCGCGAAAGTCGACGGGTAAGAATTCAAACCCGCATTTCACTGAGGAGAGCATTCCGTTTTTAAAATTGCTATTATAACAATGTAGTACAGGATACTTTTCGATCACATTCAGTACCTCTTGCTTGTGAGAGCCAAGTACAATAACCACCTTCTCAACAGCTGAAGCCAGGACATTTTCAAGTACTTTTTCAATGATGGTCATCCCTTCATAGGGAAGTATCATTTTAGGTGAGCCCATTCGCCTGGACTCGCCACCTGCAAGCACTATCGCCCAGATTCCTTTCATCTGTTTTCTGTTTTCTGTAATCAGTTATCTGTCAAATCGACTTTTGATTTTCAACTTTTAACTTTCGACTTAACTCGTATGAGTTCTGCAGCAATACTGACCGCAATCTCCTCTATCGTCTTTGATCCTATCTCAAGGCCAATGGGTGTATTTATTTTTTGCCACTCTTCTTCAGTAACCCATTTGTTTTTTATGAATTCCTCATGCATTTTTGCCACCTTTTTTTTGCTTCCCATCATTCCGACATAAGCAGCTGCAGAGCCGATGCATGGCTTCAGGGCATCAGCATCATGGCTGTGCCCGCGTGTCACAATGGCAATATATGTATTGCTATCCTTCTTTTCTTCCTGCATCGCCTCGCCTATATCCTTCACGACACAACGGTCGGCATCAGGGAGGTTGACAGGATTGGCATATTCTTTTCTGTCATCGATGACTGTCACCTCGAAATCAAGCAGTCTGCCGAGGTGTGACAAAGCCCTGCCAATGTGGCCTGCTCCGGCAATAACAAGCCTGGGAAGAGGCACGACAGGCTCAAGGAAGAACTTTGCAGTCTGTTTCTCACCCGGAACAGGAAGATCAAGTTCTTTATACATCGCTCCGGCAGGTGATGAAAGGAGATTACTGACTTCCTGCATGATGACTCCCTTAAAATGATCGGGCAGCGGCAGATCAGTATCGACAGTAACCCAGTAACGCATTATAAGAACATGAGGATCTCCCCATTCAGTCACCCTGGTCAGCAGCACACCTGGTTTACCTGCGGCAAGTGATTTCCGCATATCAAGGAAAACCGGCCGGCTGGCAGCGGGGTCAGCATCAACAAGTATTGAGATGGTACCTCCGCATACAGCCTCCTCCTTCATTTCGATATCGCTGTCCATCGAAAAGTGCAGGTATGCGGATTCTTTCGTTGAAGAGCATTTGCCTGCATATTCCTGGATCTTGCTTTCGACAATACCTCCGCCAACTGTTCCGGCAATCAGGGTGTTTTGAACGAACAGCGCCGAGCATCCGGGTTTCTGGGGAGTGGAACCCCTGCTGGCTGTGACGGTGGCCAGGACGAGTCCCTGTGACTGTTGTTCCGGTTCCGTTATCTGGAGGTAGATATTTTTCATTTGTATGAGATAGAACAAATATAATAAACATGATGGATTTTCTTCAATGCAGAGCGGCATGGTGAACCTGGCTTCCATAATCTCGCAGTCAATCTCAGGCAGATTCAGAGCATGAGCGATATATTTAAACAAAAATATTTTGAGGTAAGGAAAAATGGATTAATTTTGCATCTCTTTTGGTGCGGTAGTTCAGTTTGGTTAGAATATCGGCCTGTCACGCCGAGGGTCGCGGGTTCGAGTCCCGTCCGCACCGCCAAGATAAAATGCCAGGAAGCTGATAACAAGCATCTTGGCTTTTTTAATTGCCCTATATTCATCGCTTTTTCCCCATCATTTCCCCAATTGAGCTGAAACTCATGAAATTTGATCTTTACGAGTTAGGCAAAAAGCTGGTGCGGGAAGACTAGATAGAATATTTTTCTGTACTTCGATTCACAATCTGAACACCCCTGTTTAGGGCTGTACTTTAACGAATGATATTGCTACTATATAGGGTTCTTAATAGCTATTCTGGAATAGCAATAATTGCCCCAGTAACCTCCCGTTGTATCATAATGCTCATGAAGATGTGCCTTAAGCCCTTTATTGCTTTATGCTTAACAATTCTTTATCGCTGATTCAGGCGGGTGGGGTCTGCATTAATCAATTTCGATAGAAGGATGTACCCCTCACTGGTTAATGGTTACCTAAATTGAATATGTATGTAAGTACTGAAGTGAAATGGCCCCTGAACAGGATCACATTTCGTCGGATATAAACAACTATTTATCGTCAGAGTTAATCTCAGAAAATAGGAATTATAAAATAAATGCTAACCTTCCTGGCGGAATTTGGTCAAGTCAACCGACTAATGCAGCCTGGCAACAGCTTCTTTTGCGGCTTCACGATGAAGATACACCCCGTGCTGGTAATAAACCCTTGAATCCCAACACTCTTGTAGGGTTTTAAGGGCTTCAATATATTTGCCCTGTTTATACAGCCCCCAGCCTTTGCCATCTAATAATGCCCAACTCAAGTTTGGGGTTATTAAAAGTGCTTTATCAATTAGATCGAGACCTTCCCGAAGAGTAAGATAGACTAGCTCTAACTTACTGATGATGTAGGCCATAGATTCACAGACCCGGCACTCCGCCGGAAAAGATCACCAGATCTCTGATCTTCAACTTCGCACCGGCGCGTGGCGCTATTGCGCCACAACCCCGGGTTGCACCCGGGCAATCACAAAACAAAAACCAGAGAACAGGAGAATGGAAAAGTTAAGTAATCAACTGATAGTAAATCTTACTGAAAAAGTACAGTAACCTTGCCTTCATATTCTTGTCCATCGTCACCAGTAGCAGTCATGGTAAGGTCATATTTCCCTGAATGAATCGCAGTTCCCGATTGTGACCACTCAAATGTACTTGATTCTCCATCATCAAATTCAACACCGGAACCACCCCAGTTACTTACAACATCCTGCTGTGTAAATCCAGTATCTGAATCATAAACTTTAGTAGTGACAGGGCCAAGAGTTACAGTTTGACAAGTATTATTTACAAAAGTTACATCAAAAGTCCATTTTGCAACCTCACCTGTATAAACCGCAGTTACCGGATTTGGAGACGCTGATACGTTAATTGTTCCTTCTTCGCATTTTTTCTTGCAAGAACCTACAATCAATAGTAATACCATAAATACTACTAATGGGTAAATTCTAATTTTGTTTTTCTTTTTCATAGTCTGGTGTGTTTTGGTTAATACTAAATTTTAATATAAAGTTCGCCCCTAATAGTATAACCGGTTTTTCTCTGCGTCCCAAAAATTGTTCTATGTGTACCAAAACGAAAAAAAACAGGGAGGCAGCCTCGATGTGAAAGTCAATGTCTGCATTCCCGCGGAAGGAAACTACTGTCTGATAAATTGGAGGGGTTGCCGGTACCTCGTAGATAATAAAAGCCCCCTGGATCCGAGGGCTTGGAATAAGTCAATTGTCTTTACAGAAGATTAATTTTTAATACAGCGAACATTACAGCCATGTCTCTTATGACCATCACTGTACGCACTGGAATAGGTCACACTGCCGTGATCACCAACCAAGATAAAGTAATATGCAGGATCAGCTTCAGACTTATTATTATACCAAAACCAAACAATATTTCCTAGTGGACCAAATCCCCCTCCTGCACCGTCACGTGTTGATCCTGGAAGAGCTGTAAAACCTGATTCGTTTGTTGCCGCTGTGTTTAATGTATTCCAATGAGTAGTTCCTTCTTCTTTTAGTTTGTTACCCGCAATGTCTATACCACCTAGCAATGTTATTAATATATTCATATCAGCATCTGTAGGAACATGCCAACCTGAGGGGCAAAGTTTGCCAGTGTTTACACTCCACCAGTTATAATAGGCACCATATGGTATTTTATAAGTCGAGGCATCATTCACGTACCAGCAATATGCTCCTGTTGTTAAAGTACGCCATTGCCCGCCATCAGTAACCTCGGGAATATCTGTACCATCATTATATTTCGTGGTTTTCAGGTTTTCAACCATCCATACCTGTGTTCCAATGGTTACAGAAGTATAAATATTACCATCCTTGTCGGTGATTTTATCAGAAGGTTCTTCATTTTTCTGGCAACTGTTCACCAGAAATAATACCAATACCAATATGATGCACTGGTACATTCCAACTAAGTTTTTCGTTTTCATAGCTGAGAGGGGTTAGTAAATACTGAATTTTGTACAAAGTTCGACCTTAGTTTTCAATCGGACTTTTCTCTGCGTCCCAAAAATTGTTCTATGTGTACCAAAACGAGGAATTTGCGTCACAGGCAGGTTCTGATCAAACTCATCACAATCACCCGTTTGTTTCATCATCACTCATGGTCTGTTCATCACTCAAAAAATTACGTTAATAAAAAGCTTATTGGTTGATATTTAATTATTTATAACATTTGATATCATTTGTATTCAGAAGTCTCATTAAACTTAATACTATGAAAGCATTTAAGTTGATCGGATGGATTGCTTTAGGCCTCGGAGTGTTATTGCTCATTATAGGCGAATTTCTGGCTGTTTATGGAAAGGTTCCTGTCAAATTTCTTTCCGGTGCCACAGATTTTTTTCTTATAGTTTTGGTCTCCTTCATTGTTACCTCTACAATACTTGTTTGCCTTCTAAACTGCATTGGTGAAAAGAAACAAGCCAATATTGAAAAGGGGAAGGTTTAAGCCCTCATGAAATAATCTTGTCCTGCCTGACTTGGATAAGATTTCTTCCCCTTTTCCTTTTCTTTAAAGCCTGAGTTATTCCGGCACCATGAATCTGAATTTTGAGAAATATCTGCCACATGCGGATATCACTATTTCCTGACTGAATTTCTCAAAATCAATTTTTTATACATCTTTGTAGGCTTTAGTTCAGAAACAGCTCTTACTACTGACCGGTATAACTTAAATCAGGATAACCCTTCAATGAAAAAAAATGAATTCTGGACAATTCCGAATGTGATCACCTCCTACCGGCTGTTCATGGCCCCGGTAATCCTGTATTTCATCATTTCAGGTCAGGAGTCCCTGTTTGCCATTTTTCTGGTAATTAATCTTCTGACTGATGCCATCGACGGTTATATCGCCCGGAGATTCAAGATGGAGACGGAGATTGGAGCAAGACTTGACGCGTTTGCCGATTATTTTACATACGTACTGGTATTCATAGGTCTCTTCGTTTTTAAATTGGACGATTTAAGGCCTTACCTTGTCAGCGCAATCATATTCGTCAGCATGCTGGTGCTTACTGTTATCGTTTCCCTGATAAAATTCAGGAAGTTTCACAGTTACCATACCATTACAGAAAAGAGCGGCGGGTATATTCAGGCTATATTTTTTATTTGCCTCTTTACAATAGGTTTGATTGCTCCGCTTTATTACTTCATGATAATATTGGGTATCCTGGGAGCTATTGAGACTATCATAATAGACATCCTGATACCTGAAATGAGATCGGATATCTTAGGGCTTTACTGGGTGCTTAAAGAGAGAAAAGCTGAAAACAAAAAACCAGATTGATTTTTCTCTTCTCTTTTAAGTTTTTCAATCTGTGGTTCTCTCCGGAAAGCCCCCGTTGTTGACTTCCAGGTCCGGAATTAGGAAATAATCAATTAACCTCTTTAAAATCAGTGAGGTCAAGTCCCTTTCTGCGATAAGCCCTGCTGCCCGCCTTGTCGCCGAAATATTCACTTATACGACTGAGTCCGAAATAGCCATAAGCACAAAATTCTTTGTTGTAATCACCGAAAGGTAAACCGGCACTTATTCCATCTTCATAGAATTGTTTTGCAAGAGTAAAATTTTTATATTTTTTTTCCTGGATAATACCATTAAATATCAGAACCTGTGCACTATATAAAGCATTATCCTTATCTTCCCCGGAGTCTTTAATAATATATTCAGCCAGATCAAATTCATTCAGAAAAAGCAGGTTCTTAATATGGTCTGATCTAAATAAAAGATTCCCCGGATATTGATCGGTCAATGTTTTACTGTATATCGACGCCAGTAAGTAATTATTTTCAAATCCTGCATAGATCGATATCAGTCTTGAATAAGATTCAATATTTACGAAAATTGACTCCTGAGCTGAAGTAACCAATTCGTGCAGCCCTTTTATCCTGTCTCCTGCGGGAAATAAAGATGCAAGAGTCCTGTAAACAGGATGTACTTTAGGATAGGCCTCCCAGTAATAATTATATGTTCCGGTGAAGAAGTAAAAATCAGCAAAAACTGACACAAAATCAAACGATTTTTTCAAGTACTTATATGTTCCTGCAGTAAGAGGGATGACATTCCTGCTGAGATTATTATTGGTATAATAGGTTAAAAGCAACCCTCTGGCACACAAATTTGTCAGCAGGCTCTCCGCTTCATAGTTTTCCGAATAAGGTTTTTGAGTGCTCAGTTCAATGCAATTACGCAAATCATCCTCAAAAAGGTGATGGGAAGGAGAGGCTGGAAGCAGCGGATATTCTTCATAGTATCTCATAATTCCTTTTAACAGGTAATTCACAGGGTGACCCGGGTATAATTGTTCGAGCTCGAAAAATATATCATCTGCCTTTCCGTACTCCAGGTTGTACATATTGCTTATGCCCTCTTTAATCATAGATACTGCAAGGCTGTCATGAAGTATCTGGGCATTGATGCCAGACGTCCCAATAACTATTACTAATGCAGTCGAACAGATTTTATGTTTTAGCAGACTTATCCTTTCGGACAGGGCAGGCAATGGGATCAAGTAAAAGAAACTACCGGTTTTCAACCATCTTATCAAAGCTGCGCGGGTAAAAAGCAGAGGTTAAGTTCACTCATTTTTTTCAAACAGACTTTGCTAATGTACCAAAGAATGTTCTTAGTGTACCAAAAAGTGGAATTTGTGATAAATTTGAAGATATTAAAAAATAAAGAGAGCCGTTCTCTTTATATTGATTGAAAAATACAACCTGTGGTTTCGGCCTCCTGTGAGCAGGTTCCGGAAAAATGAATCTTTACTGGCCTTTTAGTTTCTGTATCGCACGAAAATTATCCATCTCCAGTTTTTCACGGGCAAGCCTGGATGTCTGTTTATATGCTGCAAATTCATCTTTAAGCTCTTTCAGGTCTTTCTCGGTTCTGAGAAGTACAACCAGGTTTCTTTTAAAGACAAGAAATCCTATAGCCAGGAGCAAGGCCAATCCTCCGACAATTGTCCACATAATGGTGTTGTAAGCTCCCTTTTTTATTTCCAGACCCAGTACTCTTATATTGTTCTTTGTGGTAGTAGCTTCCTCAAGCTTTATCCTGGTTGTGTTAAGTAAAGCATTAAGTGAATCGGTTTTGGCATTTAAATTGGAAGTAAGAGTTTTTAATGCTGTAACCCGTGTTTTTTCCGCCATAAGAGTATCAATGAAATTTCTGTTGATTTTCTGGTATATATCTTCCCTTATTGCCCGGAAATTATCGTATATCCTTGTATGTTTCTCCACATAATTAATTTGCTCCTGCATTGTGCTGCTTGAAAGCTCAGCAGGCATCGAGGTCTGGCCTATGGCATTAATCACTGCAAAACAGAATACAGAAAAGACCAGTACGTGTTTAAAGCTTAAGCAATTCATTTTCCCCAGGTATTAAGTTTATAAAAAGCACAGGTTTATAATATCAACGCATAAGTGAGTAAAAAATTTTATAATCAGTCAAAATACATTTTAGTTGCCAATGTTGGTAATTGTAAATGTATAATCATCGGATTCAGTGGGAGTTATCTCATACTGTGCCGGATTATCAATATAGCTCCGTTTCTTATAAGTCCAGTTTGAATTTTGAGAAAAAAGATTTTCGGGATAACCTGATACTCTCAGGGGCGAAAATTTAATCCCGGGCTCAAATTTATTATTAAACGTAATGTGAATACTATCAAAGACTTGCGCTGTTAATACATATGGTTCAATGCCAAGATCGTCGGTGATATAAAGAATTTCCTCCTTACCAGCGTCAATATCAAAGACTCTGTTTTTATAACCACTTAAAAATGAGCAAAAATCATAATAATAACCAGTAATGAATTGATCTTTAGGATAAAGAGTTACTTTGATTTTGCTGCCGACATCATTTTTTAATAAGATTTGCAACTGATGGGAGTTTTCTTCTTTGCAGGCACCGAAGAGACAAATCAGGAGAACCAATGAGATCAGCTTTCTCATGAGAATTGTGATTATAGCTGCTAATTTATAACAGATAATAATTTGAATAACAAAGTTACCCCTGCAAATTTGCGAAGTCAAGTTTATTTATTACGGGTAATTAAAGAAGAGCGACGGAAATGGTACCTATTTCAGAGATTCAGTCTATTGCTAAAGGGACGGCTATTCCTCCTTACTGTAGGCCGTAAGTATGGTTTTTATGTATTTATTCTGGGCATAATCATATGCCGTCTTGACATCGTTGGATTTAATATTCGGATCTGCTCCTTTTTCGAGTAACAGCTTAACTATCTCTGTCCGGCTCATCTGGGAAGCAAAAGTCAGGGCGGTCAGGCCATAAGCATCCTGCATATTCATCTGCGCCCCATTTTCCAGAAGTAACTTTACAATTTCAGTCTTCCCTTCTCTGGAAGCAATCATCAGGGTGGTAATACCGTCTGTTGCCTGGAGATTAATTTCTGCACCCTTCTCCAGAAGCAGCTTTGTTATCTCGGTTCGGCCAAATTGAGCTGCTATAGTCAGGGCTGTCCAGCCAAAATTATCCTTCAGATCCAATTGTGCTCCTGCCTCCAGAAGCAGTCTGGCAACTTCTGTTTTCCCTTCCTGAGAGGCAATCATTAAAGCGGTGGTTCCCTCCCATATCAGGTTCGGATCAGCTCCCTGATCCAGCAGCATTTTTACTATCTCTGCCTGGCCTGCTTCGGCTGCAATCATCAGGGCGGTTATTCCATCCCACCGAAGATCAGGTTTCGCACCCTTATCAAGCAACAGTTTCACCACTATCGGATGTTGCTGCATCGCAGCTGCCACAAGTGCATTCATGCCATCCTTTGCCTGCCAGTCGAGCACTGCTCCTTTATCAATTAACAACTCGCACAAGGCTTTGTTACCTTTCGCTGAAGCAATGATCAGGAAACTCATTCCGTCTTCATCAGCATAATTGATGTTATTGATCCTTTGAATCACTTCCGAACAAGGCAGGTTTTTATACCTGAAATCGGCCAACAACTTCTTATCCTGCTTTTCTGTCTGTGTCTGAAATACATATGAGGAAAACAGCAGCCCGCCAATAATGGCTATCGTGGAATAATAAAAGGTCTTCATGATAAATCGTTTTAGGGACCATAGTAAAATTAAGGTTTGCCTGGCCCTCTTCCAACAGCGGTTGGCTGACCAATCTGAATCCGGGAAGGCGCAAATAGCTCTTTATCGATGGAAATCGATTGTTTATTTATACTAAATATCAATTGACAACCGAAATATTGCGATTCGTCAAATCAGGGATATTTTTTATAAGGAATCAGCTGAAAAAACAAACTGCCAGATCATTAACTGATCTAAAGCGTTAATTATCTTAGTAATAGAGAAGGTGTGCATTTATTATGCATAGATCTGCGATTTTGACCAACTGGAGGTTTTAAAGGATAAAAATTCGTCTTTGCAGTATAATTTTATTGCCTTAAGTTTGCAGTAATGAAAAAGCTGCTCCTTATTTTGCTTCTGGTCTTTCTTTTGAGCGCTTGTAACCAGTCAGTCTGTCCTGCATACAGTGACACTGTCAACAATATGGCCAACACTCTTACCCAAAAAGGCAATTACAGGGCGAACGGTATAAACAGGGTCTACCGTGATTCCTCCCAGAAGAAATTCAGGTAGTGAATCTCTCTCATCTGTAGATACGATTTGTTATAACATGAAAAAGGGCCATCTGAACTGATGACACATTTCCTCCGATCTGATAATAAACTAAACTCTGATCTCTGACTCCGTTAATCTCTGTTAATCAATATTTAATTTAATTGAAATAATCTACCATAGGCCACAGGTCCTTTTTTATAAAGGATATCGTATGGCGCAAGCAATTGCATTTCCGACTTAATTTGAAAAATAGATATACTTGTATGTAAACCCTTTTTCACGCAACCACCATCGTAAGGCTTTTGCGATTTTTCGTTTTTTGAGCAGAACCGTTCCACATTCATCTGATTTTATCTGGTATATTGTTCTCATTGCACTCTCTTTATTATAGCCTTTCATAATTTATAATCCGGCTAATCAGTTATGATGCTTTTAGGTCAACCGGCCGTTGAACACAGTGTGAATGAAAATAAGTCTGCCCGCTGATCGTTGTCATATTGACGACCTCAAAACCGTTTCTTTCAAGAAGTCCCCTGACATCATTCTTATTCATTACCCGGTCAGTTTTGCCGTCAAGGAAGCTGATGATCCTGATATACAACCTGGAGAGCCTGCCGCTAAGGCCATTATTAACAACAGCATTGTGATCTGAAAAATATCCCATAAAGCTTGTGTCCGGAGGCAAAATTCGAACGAGTGTATTCAGGAACATGTCAAGATGCTTTATCACATTCAGTTTCCTGAGGTTAACAAACACCCTGACTCTTTTCAGGTCGTTTTCATCATAGAAGTAATGGCTCTTTGAAGAAAGGACAATCAGATCAGTCTCACCTGACATGCCTCTATTCTTAAGGTAACGGAAGAAGTTTACCCCACCTTCAGATATCAAAGTGGTAACTGAGTCACTGAATCCTGTTACCCTTGGAGATCTTTTTTCATAATTGACAGTACGCCGGTATGTTTCTTCACCTGCAATTTCGGCATTCTTTAAAACTGAAACATCTTCCATAATTTTCGCTGTTCAATTATAAATTAAAGGTAAAGCAAGAATACCTCTATGCAAACCGCAAATGCCATATTAGTGGGCATATGCGATGTATTTAATTTACGTTAATCTATCAAAGCAGTATGATTGTAAACAGTATTAAACTGTCCGCCCCGGTCAGGGGGCAATTCGTCAAAACAGGACTGGTTTTTACAAGAAAAACAGGTATGATTTGCCTGATGCCCGATAATTATTTGTTATAATATTGATTATGTGGGCAGTACAGTGACGATTCCTTCAGAATCGTGCCGAATTTCGTATTTGACCAACGGTTGTCAGGGATTGATGAAAAATCCGGAATTGGGCCGATTCCGGGATGACATTCAAGATCTCAGGCTTTGAAAAACGTCATTTTGGGCCGGGAGGGCAGTATTTCTTAAGATAATTTGTATAAAGAGCCCGAAGATGTTCCCTTGTACCCTCGCCTTCCGAAATGCCATGGGTACGGTTCGGATAGGGCATAACCTGAAATTGCCTGTTGTATTTAATAAGCTCATTTACAAGCATTTCAGTATTCTGGTAATGAACATTGTCATCGCCTGTCCCGTGGATAATCAACAAGTTACCCTCCAGGTTCCTTGCATAGGTGACTGGAGACCCTTTCTGATATGGTTCAATATCTTCCTGCGGAAGACCAAGATACCGCTCCTGGTAGATGTTGTCATAGGTAAGCAGGTTAGCCACAGGTGCAATTGCAATGCCAGTTTTATAGATCTCAGGGTACTGAAACAACAGGCCCAGGGTTGCGCTGCCTCCGCCGCTCCAGCCCCAGACAGCAACTCTTTCACGATCAACAAAATCCCATTTTAATATTTCTTTCGCCGCCATTGCCTGATCACGGATGTTGATCTGGCCAATCTGTTTGTAAATGGATTTCCTCCAGGCTCTTCCTTTGGGGGCAGGCGTCCCGCGATTATCCACTGAAACATAAATGTACCCGTCCTCAGACATGTTGCCTGAATACAGACTGTTATCGCTTGTATTATATGCATCCGTCACGGTAGTGCCCCCGGGCTCAGTATATACAAAGAATACAACGGGGTATTTCCTGCCGGGATCAAAATTCTTCGGTTTAACCAGCCATCCGTCCATTTCCACACTGTCGGATGTTATAACTCTGAAAAACTCTGTCGAAGGAGGTGTTACAAGCTTATCAAGCCTGGCGATAATGCTTTCCTTCTCATTCAGCGGCCTGTGGTCAGGCAGTGAGATCAGTTCCTGAGACGGTCTGGTGAAGTGGTTGGAAAAAGAATGGGTAGCAAATCTTCCGTCCGGTGATATTGAGTAGTCATGTGTTCCGGCAAGGGCCGAAGGGCTTAGCAGTTCAGCATTTCCCGTACCATCCAGCCTTGTGAGGTACAGATATTTCTGAGTGGCATTGAATGGTGAAGCGGTAAAGTAAACATTACCACCTGCCTGATCGACACCCTTATAATCGATGATATCAAAATCGCAATTGGTTATCCTCGTTTCAGTCCCGTTTTCCAGTGAGATCTTATGCAACTGTCTCCAGCCGCTTTTTTCAGAGATCCAAAGTATGCTTTTGCCATTATCCAGCCATGTATAGTCATTTGTAAAGTCGATCTCGCGTGGAATTTTTGTATACTCAACATCTAACCAGGTTTCGTCAGTTTCCTCACTGATTAATCTCGGGTTACCTGTCCTGGTATCGCAGACAAAGAGTTTACTGCAATTCTGTCGCCTGTTAAGCTGGTTAATAAGAAGCTGTCCTGAAGAGGGGATAAACTCCGCCCTGATGATATAGTTCTGATCCGGCTCACCCGGAATTTTCATCCAGACGGTTTTGCCGTCAGCAATATTTATTACCCCGACTTTGCAGGCAGAAGGCTTTTCGCCTGCAACCGGATATTCAAGCGGAACAGTCCGGGAATAAATCGAATCAGTATTATTTATCATGTAAAACTTCCTGATTGAACTGGCATCAAGTTGCCAGTATGCTATTGATTTGCTGTCGGGACTCCATCTGAAACCGTCACGGCAGTAGAATTCCTCTTCATAGACCCAGTCAAAAGTACCGTTGATCAATGTGACCGAACCGTCGGTGGTAAGGGCTTTGATCCGGGCTTTTCTGAGATCTTCCACATAAATATTGTTGCCGCTGACATACGCAACCGACCTGCTGTCAGGAGAGAACTTGGCAAACATCAGTGAAGAAGGCGGAAGAGACTTTCCAAGTTGATTCAGTTCTCCGGTCTTTTTATCCAGTACCCAGTAATCGCCTTTTGTATTCAGCCTCCAGACCTTCTTTGTGTTGGTATACAATAAAACTTTCTGCTGGTCATTCGAAAATGCAAAGAAACTGATCCTCAGCGGGCTTGAACCCCCGGCAGGTGTGAGTTGATTTTTTGAAATTACGGTGTCTGTCTCATCGCCCGGAAGAGTGTGTCTTAAGATTTCGTTATCTGCCAGCTGGTAATAGGCATTGCCATCACCAGACCATTTGATGCTTCTGCGCTGAGCACTGACGCTGAGCGTAATAAGAAGAACTGAAAATGAAAATACAATAGTTTTAAAACCTGATCTTCTCAGGAACTGACTTCCGGTCGCGTACATTTCAAACTGGTTTTTATTGCCGGATAAAATTAAAAATAATAGTCAAAATGTAAATCCCGCGACAAGAAACATTTGCTCCGAATCAGGATTGAATATCAGCTGCCCGGTAAAAGGAATATTGAAAGTGTCAGTTATTACTATGTCTTTGGAAACTTCAAGTCCGATATTGCAGACGTTGAAAGCCGCAGTATCCTCAACGGGATCATATGTATGCCATCCGTTGCCGGCTCCCATGAATACGCTGAAAAAGTCAAACGAGATCCCAGCTTCAAAATACAGGTCACCTCCGAGTGATCCGGCGCCACCTGCTTCGTTTAACACATAATCGGCTTCCAGGCTCACATGCTCTCCCGAATAGCTTAGGTTGATTTCAAAAGCATGGCTTCCCGTGGCTTGCGAATAGTCAAAATACAGTAAACCAGGCAGGTAGTAATCCTGTATACCAATGCTTAGAGCCTCGGAAAGTGCAAATGAAAGGTAAAGATCGACTTCCTGATAGTTGTTGAAATCGAATGAGCCCCATGCTCCCGCAGTAAAAAAGCCTGTATTGAATTCAATCACAGGCTGAACTGCAGGTCCGCTGAGCTTCGAGCCTCTCCATACAAAGCTGCTGTACAAATCCGCTCCCGTTGTCCATGAAGAAGCCGCATCATCTGTCTGACCGTAAAGGGTTATATCAACGGTTGCTATCGTAACCAGAATAAGTCCGCAGGAAAACCTACAGCATTTTCTCATTTCATAAAATTAGCAAAGCTCCGTCAGGTTCAGAAACTTTTTCTCAGCTGGATATAAATTCTGTGAAAGGCATTTTTCTGTTCAAAGGTTCCCTCATAATTTGCAGAAAATGACAGCTTCTCAAAGACATGCCAGTAGATGTTCAGTTCTCCAATATGCTGCAGAAGGTCAGTTCTGTTTTCCGAAATCCTGTTGTTAACCAGCCGGTACCCGATACCCGACTGGAACTTTCCTCCTGAAAAGTCCTTCAAAAGGCTCAGCCCGGCAATCGAACTGTTAATATGACTTGTTTCCACGTAAGTGCCGGACAGAGTGGCCGAAAAATTCAGTCCGCCGATATTGCTGTAAGTATAATAGCCGCTCAGGCTTCGTGATGGAACAGGGTCAGTTTTCAGAAACCTGTAACCAGCATGAACTCCAACTGCCATATTCCTGAGAATCCTCCAGTTGCCGGATAACCTGTAGCCCTGTCTCATTCCTTCTTCCAGTATCCTGTCAGTGAAAGTTTTATATGTCTCATAATAGGTTACGTTCTTTCTGGCATCATAAGACCCGTTAATTGAGAATTTTCCTGAAATTCTGTAGGACAGTGAAAGGTAAAATCCTGAAAGGTCAAATGTGCTCCCGGGCACGTCGTTGACGATGCTGAACAGGTCCATTTCTACAGTGCTGAAGAAATTCAAATTCTTAATCAGGTTGTTTGAATGCTGAAAATAGAGAAATCTCCTGTCAGTCCTGAAATCATTTGTCTGCTCCACAAAGGCGATTGAACTCTCAGTGAACTTTCCCGGACTCTTCGTGCTGTATGCCAGGTATGCTCCATACTGAAAAAGTTTCGGATTAAAGCTGTAATTCTGGTAATCAGGTCTTGATCCGGCCAGAGCACCAACAGTAAAGTTGTTGAATGATTTCTCGAACTGAATTCCATCTGTTGCTCCCATACTTGCTATCCGGGAATTTATCCTTCGTCCGAGACTGAAGCTTGTGGTTTCATTCAGGTCATATCTGACTGCAAGATTATAAATCTTCAGTGCGCTGAAGAGATCGTCCTTCACCTCCTGCCATTCTCCTGCTTTATGCCTGAACGAGACATATGATTCGAAAGAAAACCCGGATCCGCCAATTTTCAGGGCGTTTAATGATAATGTATATCTGTAGCGCTGAATATCAGGTACATCAGTATCTGAGAAATCCGTATATGAATTCACAGATATATTTCCCCATACCTTTTGCTTCTTTTCAGCTGCTTTCAATTTCCGGTTTAATGAATCAGGTCTGATCTCCTGTGGCAGAGGGGCATCACTGATCATAACAGCTTCAGGGGGTTCTTCCGGTTTGGCAGTCCTGATACGGGCAATTATTATATGATCTGCCGGAACCGGATGATCAGATATAGAGCTGCACAGGCATGAAACAGATGACAGGCTGTTGACTATCAGGGCAGGGATCAGGGTATCTCCTGCCGGGATATAGAGTGTATCGCCGGCAGATATGCCTTCACATGACTTGAATTTCACATAAATATTCTGGGAACTCACAAACGAAACCTTCCCGACCAGGTTTTCAGTTACTGATTGTCCATTTAACCCTGTAAACAGAAAAAAAACAACCAATATGATTATAACTCTTTTCATATGATTATCTGTCTTCTGCCACGCCTTTCGGATGGCAATCGAGACATGCAGCGCTCGTGTATGAATATCCGCTTTCCTCGTTATGCTTGCTGTCCATAGAGGCTTTGTTATGCTCGTGGCAGGTCAGGCACGTAAACTGAGAATAATCTGAAGGACTCGGATGGCATTCATTGCAGGATGCCCATGTCCCCTTGTGTTTTCCCGAATATATCGGGAATGACAGGTTGTCATGCTCAGTAAATGATGCCGGTATCCACCCCGGATTCAGCGAATGGCAGGTAGCACAGGTCGTTGGGAAGCCCATTGCTGAGTGCACCGGGTTCGTTGTTGCCAGATAATCATCCTGATGACATGAATAACAATCCGGGTTTGCATCAGAATAGCTGGCAGTACCGTGACACTCAACACATTCGAGATTGGAGTGACCCTCTGTCAGCGAAAAGAAGCTATGATCAAATCCTGCACCTGTCCACTGAAAGGAATTGACTGGATGACATGCAGAACAATCCTCCTGAAATCCTGCCTGCACATGGTTTGGCTGCGTGGTGGCCATGTAATCCTCTCTGTGACAGTCAACGCAATTAACACCGATGACATCAAACCGTGCAGGATTTTCTGATATATGGCAGTCCGTGCAGTCAGCCGTACGATGCGCTCCCAGCAAGGGGAAACGGCTCATTTGATGGATACCAGTAATGTTTGTTACCAGCCAGCTGGCTGTAGAATGACACCTTGCACAGTCTGACCCCACCGTTGCCTGGTGAATGTCAGTATGGCAATCATTGCATTCAGTGCTGGCTTGACTGAATATCAGCGTTGGATGACAGAGTCTGCAGTCTGTTTTTACATGCTGCCCTGTGAGTGGTAATTTTGTTGTACCGTGATCAAAAGAATATATCTTTTTATCAAGATGCCATCCCTCCGGGCTATGGCATATACTGCAGCTGAGATTGAAATCCTTACCGTGCGGATGACCTTCTCTCTGTCTTAGAAACAGGAACAGGCCGCAGATTAATATAAATGACAGGATTCGCATCTGAAATCTTTAATTTTATACGTAATGTAAGTTACTGACCCTTCAGTATGCGGTTTATGACATTCCGCACAGGGAACATTAACATGTTTCCCGTCAAGTCTGAAAGCTGCTTTATTATGATCGAACCCGGAGGCCTCCCAGGTCTCTGTATTATGACAGTCGCTGCAGTTGGTAATACCATTCTTCTCAAACTGTCCATAGTGGTTATCAGTATGGCAACTTGTACATGTAACCGGTAACCCCGAAAATTTCTGTTGTACTGCTCCGGTGTGGTCGGGTCTGAAATGACAGGCTCTGCATCCCTGCCTTGCATGCGCTCCGGTCAGGCTATAGTTTGTCTTTGAATGGTCAAACGAGATATCAGGCCACCTGTTCTCATTATGACAGGATTTACAATCTGCCCCGGGATAGTATTTTGTCTGAATAAAATTCTTGTGCACATCGGTATGGCAGTCAGAACAGACTGTCCCTATCCCCCTGAAACTCCATTTTTCCTGTTTTTTATGACATTCCAGGCACGGAGTTGCGGAATGAGATCCCTTTAGGGGGAAGAGACCTGTGTTGTGCTGTGATACCGAATATGTGAAATAATTAAACCCTTTTGCAGTGTGGCACTGTGAACAATCAGGAGAGATTCCGTTCCTGGCAAACTGACCGTTATGATAATCAGCATGACAATCCGTGCACCTGTCATGCTTAAGGGGATCGGTAGTTTTACCTTTGTGACAGTCCTTGCACCCTACTGTCATATGTTTAGCCTCAAGTTTAAAATCAGTCTTATTGTGATCAAATCCCGTGAGTCGCCCGGATACGTTTATAAATGAATCCTCCGTATGGCACTGCCGGCAATTCTGGCCAAACTGGTTCTGATGAGGGTCTTTGTGACAACTAGTGCAGTTACCGAAAGACACCCCCCTGAACTCCTGGAATTCCTTGCCGTTTACAGTCTCTTTCCTGTGGCACTTCAGGCAATCGACGTTTTTATGTCTCCCCTTAAGGGGAAACCTGGAAGTGTTGTGGTTAAACTTCGAAGCCGGCTTGAATGAATCAGTACTATGGCAATTGAGACATGAGGATGAAAGTGTTTGCTGATGGTAGTCAGCATGACAACTCAGACATTTTTCATCGAGACCGAGCCAGGTGTTCTTTCTGGATTTAAGTTTCTGGCCTGAAATATTTGCGGTATTGTGACAATCAGGGCATTTTATTGCTGCATGAGCACCTGATAACGTGTAACCGGTAAGGGTGTGGTCGAAAGCTTCGGCATTGAACTGTATGATTTTAGAATCCTTTCCGTTATGTTCACTATGGCAATTGAAACAGGAATATTCCTTTACCTCTGCGGATGAATGATACCCTTTCCCGGCAGCTATTCGTGATTGGATCTCGGTATGACATGCAAGGCATTTTGCATCTGAAATCTTATTGCCAAGCACATGACACTGGGTGCAGTTCGATATACCCTCGAGGCTGGAATGAGAATTTGACAAAGCTCCTGGTGAAAGCTGTGCGGACAGGCAAAGGTGGTTCAGGAAATAAAGGAGAAGAAGAATCCTGGTTTTTATTGCTGCATGATCCATAAAACACTCACTTTGATCAGACCAAAACTTTTAAAAGCCCCCCTGTCAGGGTATGTGTGTTAAGCCAAATTTAATGCTTTAGAATCGTTTCCCCAAATTTTCTGGTGATTTTGATCCCGGCTTTTTCCAGGAATTGTGTCGGGAGTTCACCGCCTGCAAAAATATAGACCAGATCATTCTCCAGCTTAACCGGTTCTCCTCCTTCAGCTGTCGTAATTAAAACATACTCATCCTCTATTGAAACAAGATTACTCTTTAATAATACCTTTAGCTTACCAGCTTCAACAGCCTCATTTAATGCGCTGCTGTTTTTTGGTTTTAGACGGCTGAAAGCTTCACCCCTGTAAGAAAGAGTTACGTGATTCTGATCGTCCAAAAGCAGTGCAGATTCTATTGCTGAATCACCACCTCCGACCACAATAATATTTTTCCCTGATAAATCTTCAGGGTCAAGCAATCTGTAGGCAACTTTCTCCTTGTTCTCCCCGGGGACATTAAGTTTACGGGGAGTTCCCCTCCTTCCGATAGCAAGCAGGACAGCTGCTGCGGAAAACACCTCTCCTTTAAGGGTTGTAACCTTGAATATTCCATCCTCAGAAACTACAGATTCAACCTTGCAATTTTCCTTAACCGAGATATTGTTTTGCTTCAGCACAGTCTGCCAAAGATCCAGCAACTCCGTTTTAGTGGTCTCAAACAGTTTCACCTTTCCGTATAAGGGAAGCTCCATCGGTGATGTCATCACAATCTTTTTCCGCGGAAATGAATATACTGCGCCTCCGAGAGTATCCTGATCCAGCAACAGAAGGTTCAGGTTAAGTTTCCTGGCAGCAAGTGACCCTGAAATACCTGCCGGACCTGACCCTATTATAATTAAATCATATGTTGCAGAATGGTTCTTCTTTATAGATTTTGCTATATTTTCGACCGCCTGTCTGCCCTGTTCTACTGCATTCCTGATAAGGCCCATGCCACCAAGCTCGCCGGCAATAAATATGCCCGGAACATTTGTCTCAAAGTTCCGGTTGATATGCGGAAGTTCCACCCCCCGCTTTTCAGTCCCGATACGCAGTGTTATAGCCTCCGTCGGACAGGCATGGAAGCAAGCGCCATGCCCTATGCACTGAGATGCATTTATAACTGTAGCTTTGCCGTCCCTGATCCCGAGGATATCTTTCTCGGGGCAGGCAGCCACGCAAGCTCCGGTACCGATACATGTATTTACGTCAATATACGGGTGAAGTGAAAAGGGTTCATAAAACCCTTCCTCCTGGGCCTTTTTTATTTTTGCCTCAACTATCCGCGACTGTTTTCTCTTCCTGAAAAGATAGATCAGGACCACTGCTATACAAAGGATAGCAACAAGAGAGTAAGTAAGGATTTTTTCAACAAGTATCTCCATGATTAAAATATCCATTTGTAGCCAAACAATATGGTTACACCAACATGAATGACCATAATAAATAACATTACGAGCGCAAACGGCAAGTGAGCAACATGCCAGTACTTGAAAAGATTCTTCATGCTGTCAAGGCGCTCAATCCTCCTGCTCAGTTTTATATCTGTCCTGACAAGAGAAACAATCTTTCTGTAATCATTTCCATGAAGGTTATTTCTTTTCAGTTCTCTCCTTACAGAGTGAATTGACTTGCGATCAGCTTTATAGTTTCTTACTAAACTGACAAGCAGGTTCCGGGAAGATGACTCAGTTTTCCTGCCAACTGATTCTACTATTCTTCCGTAACTGGACTCATCAAGTCCGTAGGAGCTTTTTAAAATCTCTGTCAGGTTGCTTTTCATGGAGCGGACTTCGTTCAGGTCCAGCTCTCTGCCTTCAATGGACCTTGGTATCTGAAGATAAATAAACCTGCCGGCAATTCCGCTGAGGAAAACAGCTACCATGCTCCAGAAGCTGACTGCCACCAGTCCCCCGAATTTGAAGGCGGTATGGAATAATATCAATACCGGTCCCAGCGTGCAGAGGAAAATGTGGAACTCGAGCCAGTGCTTAACCAATCCCGTTCTTGACATAAAACGGTATCTCTTTCTCATCATATAACTGGATACGCCAATTATAATCAGGAGAGAGCCAAGTATTCCCAACCCGTGACCTAAAATGCCGCTTGGCTTCAGGGAATCGTGTTCCGGACTGAATACCCTCTCCTCAAGACCGGTTCTGTAATATTCCAATCCATTGATCAGAAGAAGTATAAAGGCAAATCCAACTGTCAAGACCATTATACCGATGAAAATTTTGTGAATTGTTTTTGACATTATTCTTACCGGCATGTGTTAATTTCCATACAAATATAATTTACTATGCTGTAATTGCACCTGTTAAAACCTCCCGCTCAGCCTTATGCTGAAATTCCTTTGTGGCTGTATATCACCCGGACGACCCATGTATTCAGTATTTGTGATGTTCTTGACTGCCAGCGAGATTTTCATTGCATCACCGAGCCTGTATCCAATATTACCATCCATCAGGAAGTAACCTGTATTGTTTTCCTGCCAGTAATCGTAGAAACCCGGAAGTATCTCCTCCCTGGTGGCCGGATTCAGGAAAACGTCATCGATATTCAGCGTTTTTGACCTGGCGTAAAGATCGAGGCCAGATTCAATCCGCTGCCATATCACGTTCAAACTCATCTTCGCCGAATGTTTTCTCCTGTATTTCAGATAAATATCAGTGTTCTGATTAGTATAGGGATTGAATTCAACGGGATAGATGAAAGTATAACCGCCTGTCATTGTCGCCTCAAATGCTCCGGATGACCTTTTCAGCATTACCTCCAGCTCAGCGCCATAGACCCTCGATTGCTCAACATTTGTGGCTTTAAAACCAACATCGGAAATACCTGTTGACGGATCCTGATGAATGCCAAAAATATACTCTATCATATCAATATTCTGCGAGAAAAAGAGCGACAGATCGCCTTCTCCCATCATTTTTCCAAACAAGACTCCCTGTTTTATGCCTATTTCTGAGCTCCATCCTGATTCTGCCTTTACATACGGGCTTGGAAAGATCCTTACTGATCCGAGGGTTGTTGAGGCATACTTCTCGGCTATCGACGGATAGCGGTAACCCTGGCCGAACGAGGCCCTGATAAAAGTATAGTCAGCAGCCTGAAAATTTAAACCCGCCCTGAAAACGGGTACGATACCGTCGCGTTCATTATCGAGAATATTCTGTTCGATACGCAGCCCGCCGATTATTTTAAGCCTGCTTACCGGCCTTACCTCCAGTTGTGCAAATCCGGCAACATTAAGGCCATGGTGATCACCGTAGAAATTTGACGTTATACTGCTCCAGTTTTCAGAGACACCTGCAGTCAGATTTATGAAACCGGTAATTTTGTAAAAGAAAAGATATTCTCCGTATACGGAAGAAGAGCTTGCATCATTATTTGTCCTGACAGGAAATCTGTTAGCAGTATACTGATACCGCAACCTGAAATCATGTTTTATCTTTCCTGTGCCGCCAAACGTTATGAAAGGGTCAGCCGTAAAAAAATACCCATGAAGGCTGGATACTGTTGATGTATCCTGCTTCAGGGCTCCGGTAGCGGCATCCTCCCATAGGATGAAGTCAGTTTTACTGGTTGTTCCCGCATTCAGGTTCAACCCGTATTTCAGGCCTTCGGTCTTGCTGCTGTGATGCTTGATTCTGAGGCTGATCCTGCCCAGGTTCTCCTCGTTGAATTTTCTGTATCCCCTGTCAGCTGTAAGGTTGAAGCCCACGCCTAAATCAGTATTTCCGAATTTCTGAAGGTGAGAAAATGAGGCATTGGCAAATACCCTTGGTGTGTCCCACCATTTCCAGTCTTCATTCGATGGAAGACCAAAGATCCCGCCTTCGGCAAAGAATTGTGTCACCGGCACATTTGACGCGTCTGCTGTTCTGAAGTTAATGACCCCGTTGAGGGCGGATGATCCGTACAGTACGGAGGAAGCTCCTTTGATTATCTCCACCTGCGACAGGTTTTCGAGCGGCAGAAAATTCCATTTAATGTTCCCCGCATCTCCTGACATCATGGGGAGGCCATCGATAAGAGCCAGGACACGGCTGCCAACACCGTAGCTGTACCCGCTGCCTCCTCTGATTGATGCCTGCCCGTCAAGTACCTCGATACCCGGCGTTTTATTTATCAGTTCCTGAGCATCGGAGATATGGCTGCGTGTAAGAAGGTCTGATTTGATAACCTCCATCGAGACAGTCAGCTCGGATTCCTTCTGTTCCATCCGGTCAGCGCTCACCACTATCTGGCTTATCAATTGAGACTCAGTCTCCAGGTAAACATCCAGTCTGACCGTATCATTCGCCTGAAGAAAGACTATTTCCGTAACAGGCTTGTAACCAACAAATTTGAATGTAATCTCAATCCTTCCGGGCTCGCTTGCAAACGCATAAAAACCTTCAGCGCCGGTGCTTGTGCCGGTCCCCTTTCCGTAAATAACATAAACACCGGCAAGAGGTTCATGATTATCTTTATCTGATACCCTGCCGCTGACCAGGCTCTGGGCGTTTGTTACCTGTAAAATGAAGAAGGCCAGAGCGGCAACTGTCAGTAAGCGCCGCAGCATCATTTGGGTTTAAATGTCATCCTGATGTTTTTAGTACCCTCCAGGGTGGGATAAGCGAAAGTAACCTTCAGTGATGTTTTTGTAAGTTCCACGATGTGAGTAGTCAGGGTAAAAGTAAGTTCAGGTGACATAATTGCAAGGTTAGTCTCGTTATCCACAAACCTCCATGTCCCTGTATATTGGCCAAAGGTCCCCGTGCCATCATCATTGAATAAAATATCGCCTTTGAATTTCTCAAGTATCTCGCCCGGGTCACTCGCATCAACACCATCGGCAAGAAGGCTGTCACTCGTCCATGTATGAGATGTAAGCAGGTCAAAACGGACTGATGTCTTGTCTTTATTGCATGCCACTGCACATACCAGCATTGTAACGAGCAGCCATGGTACAATTTTTTTCATCTGAGTAAGTTTTAAATTCTTTAATCCGGATAAACCCCCGGATTTAACAAACCCCATTTTAACCAGTATAATGATACTGATCACAGCCAAAGGTAATAAACATTATGTTGATGTCAGATGCATTAACTTTTTGTAATTTTATACACTTCAGATCATAACTTTAATCTAAAATATAAACAGCATGAGTGAACAGTATTCGGTAAGTCCCAGCGGTGAAAAATTTGCCTTGCCAAAACCTGAAGATTATAAAACTGAGTTTGAGAACATTAAGAAACGTGTTAAAGCAGAGCGTGCCAGGGGCCGCGAGATAGTCGTGGTCATGGGTGTCGGGTTCGTCGGGGCTGTCATGGCAGCTATCGTAGCCGATACTGTTGATTCAAAAGGCAAACCCTCGAAATTTGTCATTGGAATGCAGCGTCCCAGCCTGCGCAGCTTCTGGAAGATACCCATGCTAAACCGAGGTGTTTCACCTGTCAAGGCTGAAGACCCGGAGGTCGATCCGATGATTGAACGGTGCGTCAATAAGAAGAAGACCCTGATGGCCACTTATACATACGACGTTCTAAAGCTGGCTGACATCGTTGTGGTGGATGTGCAGTGCGATTATATCAAGGAAGAATTGGGCAATGTGCGTGCCGGCCAGACCGATATGGCAGCCCTGGAGGCATCACTGGGTGTTATAGCAGAGCATATCGGGCCTGAAGCGCTGGTGCTCATCGAGACTACTGTGGCACCTGGAACCACCGAGCAGGTTGCTTACCCGATAATGAAGAAGGCGTTCACAAAACGCGGCATCAAATCTGATCCCCTTCTGGCACACAGTTATGAGAGGGTGATGCCGGGACGCAATTACGTAGCAAGCATTCGCGACTTCTGGCGGGTGTGCAGCGGTATCAACGAAGAAGCAAGGAAACGTGTCGTGAAGTTCCTCAATGAAGTGCTCAACACGAAGAAATTCCCTCTCACTGTCATGGACAGGCCTATCGAGTCAGAGACGGCCAAGATCGTCGAGAACAGCTATCGCGCAACCATCCTCGCCTTCCTCGATGAATGGAGCCTGTTTGCCGAACGCAACGGCGTCGACCTGATCAAGGTCATCAAGGCAATCAAAATGAGACCCACCCACAGTAACATGATCTTCCCCGGACCCGGAGTAGGCGGTTACTGTCTCCCGAAAGACGGAGGATTGGGTGTGTGGGCATACAAACATATTCTCGGCTTTGAGGATGATATTTTCAAGATCACTCCTATGGCCATAGATATCAACGACACCCGCGGACTGCACGTGGGACAACTGACCAGGGATGCGCTGCGCAATATGGGTAAGCCCATCGCAGCTACAGATGTGCTGGTACTGGGAGCAGCATACCGTGAGGATGTTGGAGACACTCGCTACAGCGGCTCGGAGATAGTGATACGCAAGCTGGCAGAGATGGGCGCTGAGATACGCGTGCATGACCCCTATGTTGAACACTGGTGGGAGTTCGAAGAGCAGGACAGCTATCCAGCCGTCGGCCAGAGCAAGTCACAGTTCTTCCGTAACCAGGAGAAGCTGAAGGAGATAAGGATCGAGCAGAACCTGAATAAGGCACTCAGGGGAGCTGAAGCAGTCATCCTGGCAGTGCCCCATTCAGCTTACATGGATCTTGATCCCGATAAGGTAGTGAAGACCATCGGACAACCAGCCGCAATCATCGACTGCTTCGGTATCCTCACTGACGACAAGATCCGCCGTTACTTTCAGCTTGGATGCGAAGTCAAGGGACTGGGAAGAGGACACATTCAGAGAATAAAGGAAGAGATTCGTAAAGCCTGATCCTGGCAAAATCATATTTTTGTACAGTAAAAATAAAACATCATGAAAGACAGAATTGCTGAATTGTATGATGATTACCGCGCCGGCAGATCGGACAGGCGTATTTTTTTGAAAAAGCTTGCCCTGGTTACCGGTGGAACTGCCGCTGCTGTAGTCTTTTTACCGGACCTGAACAGCGTGAACGCATCGACGGCCGGAGGACAGCAGGCAAAGCTTCTGAATGACTTCATCACCTACCCCGGCGTAACCGGTGATATCAGGGCATATCTCTCTGTGCCGGAAGGCAGTAAAAAACTGCCGGCTGTCATCGTGATACATGAAAACAGGGGTCTGACACCCCACATCATGGATGTGAACCGGCGCATGGCCGGTGAAGGGTTTCTTTCACTGGCGCCTGACGCCCTGTCTCCGCTGGGAGGCACTCCTGAGAACGATGATGACAAAGCACGGACAATGATCGGTCAGCTCGACCGTGAGTTTACTGTGAAGAACCTGGTAGCAGCCGTAAAATATCTGAAGACACATCCACGGTCCACAGGAATGGTGGGATGTACAGGCTTCTGCTGGGGAGGCGGCATGACCAACCAGGTTGCGGTGAATGCACCGGACCTGAAAGCCGCAGTGCCCTATTACGGCTCAACACCTGCACCTGAGGATGTGCCAAAGATAAAAGCTTCGATAATGGCACACTACGCCGGTAATGATGATCGTATCAATGCCGGAATTCCCGCATTTGAGGAGGCGCTTAAAAAGGCAGGGATAGATTACCAGATCTTTATCTATGAGGGTGCGGAACATGCCTTTAATAACGATACCAATCCTCCTCCGAGATACAACAAGGAGGCAGCAAGTCTTGCATGGGGCAGGACAGTAGGGTTCTTCAGAGAGAAGCTCGGGAAATAAAGGTTACATACTCCATACACGTGCAACCTCATCAATGAAAGGCCGGCAATGATTGAAAAAATACCGGTACCCTTCGCACAGGTAATTTAAGCCATCTTCACCTGTGGGGGCAGAAACGAACCTGTTTTTCGGGCACTCGCCATTGCACATGCTCAGCACCTCACATTCAAGACAATAACGCGGAAGTGAAGTCCGCTTGTACTGCCCGAAGGATTTCTGTCGCGGGTCATCAAGCATGTCTGCAAGTGATTTTTCTGAAATGTTTCCTATCAGGTTGTCTGAATTCACATAGTGATCGCAGGAGTAAAAGTCGCCGTTCATCTCAACAACCGGGACACCGCCACACACAGGCTTAAAAATGCAAAGCGTATGCTCCTGGCTGAAGGCTGTACGCAAAGCTTCTTCAAAGATCTGAACCTTCACATTACCGATATCCTTCTCAAGCCATTCATCAAAGACAGCAGACAGAAATCGTCCAAAATCAGAAGGCCTGACACTTTGTGAGCTTACAGCCTGATTGCCGGCAGCATCTTCTTCCACGAGGGGCAGGAAAGTAATATATGCAGTTCCTGTTTCTTTTAAGAAATGATACAGTTCAAGGGGAGCATGAACGTTTGCATCACTGATCACAGTAAGAATTTCGAAAGGTACCTTATGCCTTTTTATGATCTCCAGCCCCCTGATTACATAATCATATGTCAGATTATTATGACCATCGCGCCTGTTAAGGTTATGATACCGCTCCGGTCCGTCAAGGCTGATCCCTGCGTAGAAATTCTCGTGCTTCAGGAATTTCCCCCATTCTTCGGTCAGAAGTGTGGCATTTGTCTGAATCCCGTTAATAATAACCCGGTCCGAAGTTTTATATCTCCTCTGATAAATGACTGCTTTCCTGAAAAATTCAAGACCTGCCAGGGTGGGTTCACCCCCGTGCCATGAAAAAATGATCTCTTTCCCTGTCGAAGCTTCAATATGCTGACGTATATAAAGTTCCAGCACCTTATCATTCATGCACCCGGCTGTGGAACCGGTATTAAGATGCCTCTTATCAAGGTAATAACAATAAGAACAATTCAGGTTACATCTTGCTCCGACGGGTTTGACAAATACCTGGAATTCACGATTTTCTGAGTTCATAGCTACATGATAATCCCATTATAGAACTAATCTAATGAATACCGGTTCATGAGATATTCCTCCAGGTTGTTGTATCCGGGCTTCATGACAAGAGCCGCCTTGCTTTCCGTCAGGCATCCTTCCAGGCTGGCAGGCATTTGCAAAACATTACCGGTCAGTGGCTCAACTATTTCTCTGAATTTGGCCGGATGGGCAGTCTCAACAAATATGCCTGACGAGCCGGGGTTATCATCAAGGTAATGATCTAAACCCAAACTTGCAACAGCTCCATGCGGATCAAGAACATACCCCGATCTCTGATGTTCATCCCTGATATGCTGTCTTATCTGATCATCATCAAACCAGTAGCCAGATAGCATGGCAGACATCTTATACCGGTCACTTACAAAAATGTCAAGCAACCTTTCAAAGTTACTTGGGTTGCCCACATCCATGGCGCTGGCAATAGTCTGAACAGACGCAACCGGATTGTAAAAACCTGTTCTCAGGTATTCCGGAACAACGTTGTTGATATTTGTAGATGCCACGAAATGTTCAATCTGCAGGCCTGACTTCCATGCCATTACGGCGGCAGTAAGATTACCGAAGTTGCCGCTTGGAACGGAAAGAATATTGTTTCCGGTGCCTGTGCGGCTTACGGCGAAGTAGTAATAAAAGCTCTGCGGAATAAGGCGGGCAATGTTGATTGAGTTGGCCGATGTCAACCTTATTCTCCCGTGTGTCTCCAGCCTGGTGAAAGCGCTTTTGACCATAGACTGGCAGTCATCAAAGGTCCCTTCTATCTCCAGGGCCGTAATATTTTTCCCCGGGGTGGTCATCTGGTTCTCCTGCAGGCGGCTTACTTTGCCCGAAGGATAAAGGATTATGACATCGATGCCTTCCATCTCATAGAAGCTGTTGGCTATCGCTCCGCCGGTGTCACCTGAGGTTGCAACCAGTACCACTGTCCTCAGGTCATCAGACTCTGAAAAATACCTTAAGCACTGAGCCATAAATCTTGCACCGAAGTCCTTGAATGCCGCAGTCGGTCCGTGATAGAGCTCAAGTACATGTTTCCTGTCGCTTATCTTTCTGATCTCTACCGGGAAGTTGAATGCTTCTTCACATATTTTCATCAGGATCCCGGCTGGAATTTCGTCTCCGGCATATTTCCCACCAACCTCAAAAGCAATCTCAGTAAGGTTCATTCCCGGAAGCCGCCTGAAAAAATCAGGGTCCATCAGCGGAATTCTTTCTGGCATGAACAATCCCGTATCAGAAGAAATGCTCCGGCTGACCGCTTCACGGAATGTGACCCTTATGCTCCGGTCCCTTATATTGCAATATTGCATTTAGAATAAGATATCTTATTAATAACAAATCTTTGCCCCTTCCCTGTTAACAAAAGAAGTATAGGCTTTATAATTAACACCGCGCGTATGTATGCATGCTTCCATTGCTCTCAGTACGGCCTCACCGCATGCCTCTCCCCTGCAGAGTGCAAAGACTGAAGGCCCGGAGCCTGAAATGCCCGCACCAAGGGCTCCGTTCTGCATCGCTGCTTGTTTCAGCTCATGGAAGCCCGGGATAAGGGATGCACGTTTTGGTTCTGCGACATGATCGACAAGAGACCTGCCAATCAGGTCATAGTCCTCGCTGAAGAAGCCCGCAATAAGTCCGCCTACATTCCCCCATTGCTTAACAGCGGTTCCAAAGAGAATTTGCTTGTCAAGGATGCCTCGTGCCATCGATGTTTTTACCTCTATGGCAGGGTGGATAACAACACAGAAGAGCTCAGGCGGGATATTTACCGGGATGATGTCAAGCGGCTCATAGCTTCGGATAAGTGTTATACCACCCAGCAATGCCGGAGCTACATTATCGGCATGTGCCGTACCCGAGGCCAGCTTCTCACCCACCATGGCAAATGCCACCAGCTCTTTCAGAGAAAAAATGTTACCCATAAGTTCATTTGCAGCAAACGCTGCTGCTGCTGAGCTGGCAGCGCTTGAGCCAATTCCGCTGCCGGGTGCAATGCCCTTTTCGATTGATGCTCTGAACCCGGCCTTCGTCCCCGTTTTCCTGATCATGGCATTAAGTACCACGCCAACGACATTTTGTTCCGGATCCAGGCTGAGGCCCTGACAGCCTTTAATCCCGTCAATCTCCACCGCCCCGCTGTCATTCATCTCAAGATCAATGAAATCGCAGGGTTCATTGATCGCCATACCGAGAACATCAAATCCGCAATTCAGGTTTGAGACTGTCGCTGTGGCTTTAACCCTGATTTTTTTGATCATTTTTTCAATTGTTTATGATTGAAAGTATATCGGCAAAGATACCTGCGGCAGTTACGTCCGCTCCTGCCCCGGCACCCTTGATAATCAATGGCTGATCATGATATCGTTTAGAATATATGGAAACTACATTATCATTGCCCTCAAGGTAAAAAAACGGATGAGAAGCATCTACTTCCTTCAAATAAATATTCGCTTTCCCGTTTTCATACCTTGCTATAACCCTCAGCCTGACATTCCGTGCCACGGTGCCTTCTCTCACTTTTTCAAAGTATTCATCATAGTTTCTCATCTGATCGCCGAATGTACCAGCAACAAAGACCTCCGGCAGAGGGTGAGGAAGATAGCCTTCGAACACTATATCTGATGCTTCAATCTTTATCCCTGCTTCCCTAACAAGTATAAGTAGTTTTCTCGAAACGTCATCCCCTCGCAGGTCAATCAGCGGATCCGGCTCTGTATATCCTTCACTCCTGGCTTTAAGAACTGAATCACTGAATTTCATGCCGTTGCAATAGTTGTTAAAAATAAAATTAAGGCTTCCGGAAAGCACTGCCTCAATCCTTGAAAGATGATCGCCTGTTTTTACCATATTATCTATGGTCTGAATTACCGGCAATCCTGCAGCAACATTGCTCTCAAACCTGAAATGTACCCTTTTGCTGATTGCCAGCTTTTTCAGTTTGAGAAAATTATCATATGGTGATGATGCGGCAATTTTATTACATGTAACGATAGAAATACTTTTTGAAAGAATTCTTTCGTATAATTCTGAGACAACAGCATTTGCAGTGTTGTCAATAAAGATTGAGTTAGGCAGGTTTAACCTGACCATCTCATCAATAAACTCATCCAGGTTACTACGCCTCTCGCTTGACATCATTGTATTCTTCCAGTCCTGCTCCCTGATGCCTTTATTCCTGATGAGCATTTTCCTTGAATTTGCCAGGCCTGTAATTCTGAAATCTGTCTGGTATTCACTAATAAAGAACCCCGATTGTGAAAGTATCTGTTTAACAAATGCTGTTCCGACATTACCTGTCCCAACAATAAACAGGTTAATTGTCTTGTTCGCTGAAAGCAGAAACTCCTGGTGAATTGCGTTTACTGCTTTGTGACAATCAAAGTTTTTAACCACAACAGAAATATTCAATTCGGAGGAGCCCTGTGCAATGGCATGAATATTAATGCCGTTTTTACCGAGCGCCGAGAAGGCCTGTCCGCTTATGCCAACTGAGTACTTCATTCCTTCACCCACCATCACAACAATTGAAAATCCTTTTTCAAGTAACGATTGCCTGACTCTCCCGGTTTGGATTTCAAATTCAAATTCATCATTAAGAACTTCACATGCCCTCTCTCCCGACTTATGATCAATTGCAATGCAGATTGACTGCTCTGATGATGCCTGAGTAATCAGTATGACATTAATATTATTTCTGGCTAGTGCAGTGAACATTCTTGCTGCAATTCCCACCACACCAACCATTCCGCTACCGGTTAATGAAACCAGGCAGACCTCATTGATAGCTGATACTGCTTTAATCACATTACCATTACGGGAGGGAGTATCACTTATCCTCGTGCCCTTTTCAAGCGGGGCAAAGGTGTTCTTAACCAGCACAGGTATCTTTTTCTTCATCACTGGCTGGATGGTTGGAGGATAAATGACCTTTGCCCCAAAATGACTGAGCTCCATAACCTCAGCATAAGACAACTCAGGTATGGGGTAAGCATCTTCAGTATAGGATGGATCAGCTGTATATATTCCGCTTACATCAGTCCATATTTCGAGGATATCAGCATTTAAGGCTGCCGCAATTAAAGCAGCAGTGTAATCTGATCCTCCCCTGCCAAGCGTAGTAGGATAACCATGTACGGAGCTCGATATGTATCCGGAAGTAATGGTCAGAGCATTGTCTGGTAACAGTTTTTCCCTGATTGCATTCCCGGTGGTTTCAGTCTCCACCCTCTCAACTCCGTTAATTAATTTTGTGAATATTATACTTCGTGCATCTATGTGCCTGACATTAACAAAATTCTCTGCCATCACGGCATAAATTATCTGCACAGACATCTGTTCGCCAAAGCCAAGTACCAGATCGGTTGACCGTAATGTGATTTCCCCGATATTTGAAATTCCACCCAGAATTTCTGTTAACCTCGCTTTCAGTTGCTTTATTTTCCCGATAAAATTGAGCGCACTTTCCGGTTTAAGAAGTTGTGTCGCCATTTCCACATGTCTCTTCTCAATTTCCTCTAAAACGTACATGTATTTGTCGTCCTTCACTGATGCCAGTTCAAGACATTCTGAAAGCTTGTTAGTAATACCCGAAAAAGCAGAGAAAACAGCAACAACTGGTTCACACTGTCCCCTTATAATCTCAACCACAGTTTTAAGACTTTCGGCACTTCCGACAGAGGTGCCCCCGAATTTCATGACTTTCATACTCAATGATTATAATTAGGTGCTAAACGGGAGTGCTTCGCGTGGTAAAAGTAATTATGGCCGTGATACCTGGAAAGAAATCTTTTTCAAATCTCACTTTCATTATTAATGGTTGTTCTGATATTACTCCGGTTTGTTTCAATTTTAAAGAAATGCAGAACAAATATAATATACATTAAATAAGTCTGGTACTTTTCCGCATCAGCCCGGCAAATGCACGGTTTTTTTCCGTAAATTGGGGATCAGTTAAAAATGAGAAGACTTCTTTCGTTACTTTTTGCCGCAAGCCTCCTGTTTGCCGGTGGCCCACTGTCAGGACAGGTTGCAGATTCTATAGTAGTTACGGGAAATTACAGAAATTCTCCTGTCATCGGATTTTTCGACAAGCTCTCTGCTGAATTTTCAATTAACTTCTACTATGACCCGGCATGGCTCGGCAATGTAGTGATCAATCAGACTTTTCTTAACACTCCCGTTGAAGAAGCCGTCAACCTGATCCTGAAAGATACACCTTACCGGTCAGTCAGATTTCAGGATGCGTGGGTAATCATCCCCAGAGAAGAAGAGGAAGATATTTCCCGGTCAAAGAAATCATATATTGATCCTGATGTTTACACGGTTCAGATTGGAAATCCTGACGAAGCAGGAAGGTATAAAACGGCTACAATCACAGGACATGTTACTTACGGTGCCACCGGTGATCCGCTGGAGAGTGCCACAATACAGGTAACAGACACAAGGTTTGCTACAGTATCTGACAGAAGCGGGAAATATTCCATAACGTTATCGCCGGGACTCTACAAAATTAAAATATCGTGCATCGGGTTTGATCCTGTGAATTACAGTATTAAACTGATAAGCAGCGGCAGCCTGGATGCAACGCTTAATGAAGAGGCTGTTCTGATCGACGGAGTCGTTATTAAATCACGCAGACCTGACCATAATGTAACGGGCAACCAGATGAGCCTGATCGAGGTTAACAGGCAGGCAATCCAGCGGCTTACATTAACCATAGGCACTAAGGATATCATCAGAAGCATGACGCTGATGCCCGGAGTCAAATCTGCAGGAGAATTCGGATCTGACATAATTGTCCGGGGTGGCGGGAGCGACCAGAATCTGATACTGATAGAAGGAGCGCCGGTCTTCAATACTGCACATATTTTCGGGTTATTGTCAGTTGTCAATGCCGACGCACTGGAGAGCGCTGTGCTCTATAAGGGCAATATTCCTGCAAGATACGGTGAGAGAGTATCATCTGTGATGGATCTGAAGATCAGACAGGATAATGATGAAAAGTTCTGGGGTACAGGCGGAATAGGCCTTATCGACAGCCGGCTAACCCTCGGAATTCCGGTCATTAAGAAGAAGCTTTCTGTTCTGATCGGAGGCCGCACAACATATTCAGATTACCTCCTGCATATGATGCCCGATCCATATCTTAAGAACAGCTCGGCATATTTTTTTGACATGAACGGCCTCGTTACCTATAAAATCAACAAGGCAAACCAGCTTTCTCTTTCAGGCTACAGGAGCTATGATCTCTTCGATTATGTGAACAATATTAAATATGATTACGGTAACACCCTTGGTTCATTCAAATGGTCTCATAATTTCAGTAACAGGCTGCATGCCAATCTGCAAGGCAGCTACAGCAGCTACAAGATTAACACTTACAACGAAACAAATACATATGAAAAGTCAGTTATCACATCAGGGCTCTCATATGCCAGCGCCAGGTTGAATACTTCATACACCTTCACAACTGATGACAATATTGATATTGGTATACAGTCAATATTTTACAGTATCCAGCCCGGTAGCATCTCTCCGCTCGATGAGGAATCCCTGATCTCTCCCTACAACCTGAAGCCGGAACAGGCTGTTGAAAACGCAATCTACATCGCCGGAAAATTTGAACCGGGCAATGTGGTCAGCATTAATGCCGGTCTTCGTTATTCACAGTACGATTTTCGTGGCCCCAACACAGTTTATATTTATGATTCAGAGCCTCCCGGGATCACAAGTGCAATTATTGATTCTCTTGTCTATGCGAAGAATGAGGTTATTACAACATATTCCGGACTTGAACCGCGGATTTCTTTAAAATTTCAGTTGAACAGTTCAAGTTCTGTAAAGCTCAATTACAACAGGGCTAACCAGTACATTTCACTGGTGTCATATTCGGCAGTTCCGACACCTGATGACAGGTGGAAGCTGAGCGACCCGTACGTTAAGCCTGTCATCTGCGATCAGGTTGCAGCAGGGTACTATAAGAATTTCATGCAAAACTCATTAGAAGCCTCGGTTGAGGTGTATTATAAGAAGCTTCAGAACCTTGTTGAATACAAGAACGGCGCTAAGATACCGTTAAACCCTTACCTGGAGACCGTGCTGCTGAACGCCTCCGGTGAAGGCTACGGTGTTGAGCTCTTCATAAAAAAGAGCATGGGCTCCCTGGATGGCTGGCTTGGATACACCTGGTCACGGTCATTAAAGAAAACATCCGGCATCCATGAAGACGAAATAATCAATGACAATACATGGTATCCTTCAAGCTTTGATATTCCTCATGATCTGACCCTGATGGCAACTTATCACCTCAACAGGCGATGGCAGGTCTCAGGGACTTTTAAATACAACTCAGGCCGTGCGATAACCCTTCCTGAGAATAAATATATAATTGACAATGAATATGTTATTCAGTTTTCTGAAAGGAATAAGTACCGGCTCCCTGATTATCACCGGCTTGATTTATCGATCACCATGGGCAAATCACTCAGGATTAAAAAGAAATGGAAGGGAAGCTGGACATTCGCTGTGATCAATGTTTATGGCAGAAATAATGCTTATTCAGTTTTCTATGAAAAGCACGCCATGTCTTCGCAAAATGACTTCACATTATTCAGCCTTAATAAACTTTATATAATAGGAAACCCAATCCCGACGCTCACCTACAACTTCAAATTTTAATTTTTCGGATCAGGAAGATGAAAAAAATACTAAGCCTTGCAGCACTATATCTCACTCTGGTATGTTCCATTTCTGAAAGAGCATATTCGCGTGAGATAGTATTTGTGCATCCTGACAGGCAGGTATTTGTATCCGGTGAAACGATCCGCTTCAGTGCACGGCTCATCGACCTGAACCGGCAGAATGATCACAGGCAAAGCTCTGTACTGTATCTGCAGATAGCAGGCCCGGATGGCGGTGAGTTGCTGACAGTACGTTCGGATATTGATGAAAACGGAGTAAGTTACGGATATATCGTACTGCCTGATAACCTGACTACCGGCCTCTATTATCTGACAGCCTTTACCAATTGCATGCGCAATTATGATCCTGTATGGCTCTGGTCTTCACCACTTATTCTGATAGACCGTCATGACGTGAAAATCGACAGCCTTGCTTTTCTGAACGCTGCCAGCCGGTCAGGTGATCAGACATTATCCTTCCCTGAACGGGGATCAGAAGAATCAAATGTCAGCCTGAAAATAGCTACTGATAAAGATCTGTTTGGCAAGAGGGAGAAAGTGAGGGTATCCCTCAGTTTAACAGGACTGGAAAATATTTCTTCATATGCTGATATTTCCTTTTCAGTTTCTGAACTGGCTCCCTACCGGTATCTGCAAAATGAAATACCTGATATTCTGTCATTTATCAATTCAAGGAAATACACTCAGCTGTACCCTGGAAAAACCATGACAGGAAATGAATCATGCAGGTATATGCGTGAGGATGAAGGCTACATACTCTCCGGCACTGTCAACGAAAAATCTTCGGGCCGTATTATTGAGAACGCCTGCGTGCTGCTTTCAACCCCCGATACCGTAGCTAACCTGAAATACAGTTTTACTGACTCTACCGGCAGATTTTATTTTTTGCTCAACAGATGCTATAATAATAAAGAACTGATTCTTCAGATAAAAGATGACACTGCTTTCCAGGCTAATACTGAAATACGGATAGATAACAGATCTGTTGGAAAACAGGATGTACCGTCTGTCAGATTAACTGTGGACAATTCCCTCAGGACCTTTCTAAGGAATCGCCTGACTATAAATCTTATAAACAGTTCTTTCCGAAAGAATGATTACTCTGACGAAAATCTGGGTAGCAATAAATGTGTTCATTCAGGTTATGATTTTTTCGGGAAACCCGATGCCATAATCTATCCCTCAGATTATGTTGATTTGCCGGATTTCAATGAGATCCATAAAAACCTGATTCCATTCGTCAGATTCAGGGCAGATAAGAATGGCGCTTATACAGTACAGGTGCCCAGTTTTGAAACCCACATGTATCTGGGAGGCGAAAACGCACTTGTCCTGGTGAATAATGTACCCTTGTTTGAATATGGAATGCTCAGTGACCTGAACTCCCGGAAGATTGAAAAGATTAAGATCTGCATCAGGATGATGATGTACGGAGATATGCAGATCTCAGGCATTATCTCCATTATTACGAATGAAGACTTCCTTCCCTCCCTGGCAAAGGAGAACAAGGTTATTCAGATCAGTAATGATGTCGTAAAAAGGAATAAAGGACTGATTATACAGGATTATAAAGAAGGTGATAGTTCAGGTGCAAAAATCCCCGACTACCGGCAGACACTTTACTGGGATCCGGATGTCAGAATTGACCGGAACGGCGTCGAAATTGAGTTCTATACCTCAGATCTGAAGGCTGCCTATGAAATAAAGGTTCAGGGGCTCACCGGGGATGGCAAACCCGTATATGCTTCCAAAGTAATTAATATACAATAGAACAGATTTTGACAATGCGAATTACTATAGCCATTATCATATTGACAGTCAGTGCATTAAAGCTCTTCCCGCAGGATGGCTGTGATTGCAGCAACGACCTGGCTTTAATGGCCATGAGTGAAAAGCTATTCGGGACAGTCATTGAGCAGTCTCCGGTCGCCGGACAATTTTATTATGACGAATGGCGAAAGGGCAGCGTTCTTCTTCTGAGCGGAAAAACAATTGCTGCGGAGTTACTCAAATATAACGGCTTCCTTGACAAATTCTTTGTTTACAAATCTATGAAAGGCAAGCTGGTAATCCTTAACGACGAGGAAATCAGGGAAGTTAATCTGACTGATAACATTACCGGTGGAACAAATCATTTTATCAGAAAAAGAGTTAAAAACCCGTATACTGCAGATTCTGTTGATACCTATCTCGAGGTGCTTGCAACAGGACCCACTTCCCTTTTTGCAAAGAGAAAAATGGAATACTTACCGGCATCATATAATTATGTACCGGCAACGAGGTATTATATCTCAATGCCTGATCTTAGCATGCATCAGGTTGATCCCCGAAATAAGAACTTCCTTATTCTTACGGGAAAAATGGAAGAAGCTTTAAAAACGCAACTCAGAAAGGCACGGCTGAATATAAAGCGTGAGAGTGATTTCATCCAGGTGGTTAACCTGTACAATGAACTCCTTAAAAAAGGATTGGGAAATGAACAATAAACTCCAATCGGTATCAGTAGCACTATTGCTGACCTGCCTGTTCTCATGTCAGGAGAAGTACGATGACCCTTCCATTAAATCTGCAGCCGAAATAGTTGTGGTCAGGGGGCTCATCACTGATGATGAAGGACCGTACTCAGTGTTCGTCTCGCATACCATTCCTTTCAATGAGAAAGAGCCGACAGTATATGCAGATGCGCTTGGAATAGAGGGAGCCGAAGTCATTATATCGGATGACAGCGGTAACTCCGAGGTGTTGTCTGAAGCCGGGAAAGGTCACTATGTCACCTCCGAAGGGGGTATCAGGGGAATTGCCGGCAATACCTATACACTCAGCGTCAAAACTCCCGACGGAAACAACTATCAGTCGAAGCCTTGCCTGCTGAGGCCAGCCCCGGAAATTGTCTCCGTCTACCCCGTCAATACCGAGGATTTTGTACTGGTTAACAATTACCCTCAACCCCCCACTCTTCAGAGAATGCAAGGCGTCGGAGTATTTGCTGATATTGCCGGATTGTCCGATCATGACACCTTTTATCGTTTCGGTATCAGGATAATAAAGGAGACCAGGCATCTTTACTTCATGAGCCCGCCAATATATTGCTGGACTACAACACATATAAAGAATGAGAAAAACCTCCTTGTTACAGACCACATTGCAGGAGACAGTATCATTATGCATCATGTAACATTCCTTACACCTGATGTTTTCCCGTCTGATTATGAGCAGTCATGGGCTCATACGATGTACCTCGACGGAAGAATAGTAGCACTGGATATATATTCTGTGTCCCGGGAGATTTATGATTACTACTCTGCTTATTATAATCAGCTGTCAGCAGAAAACAGGATATTTGACCCTGTCCCGACAAACCTGACCGGAAACATGGACTGTCTGAATGATCCCTCGCAAACCGTTCTTGGAATCTTTGAAGCCTCCGGCAAAAGCTACATGAACTGTATCGTGAAATTTAATGCAGGTAACCCTAAAGTCATGTACGAGGAAGTAGGTTATTTGCCGCAGGATATCGTTCACGGGTGTCAGGAAGGCATTCAGCCAGATTTCTACCATATAATAGGTTACTGATTTCACCCCGTTAAAGAACTCACCTGACCTCCCGGCTAAGCAACCAATCGCCATTTTTATATGTCTGTTTAATGGTTGCATATGATAATATGCAGTTATGATTTGCGTTAAAAATGCTATGTTTGGCACGATTCCAGGGAAGTGATGAGACGATTCAGTATCTATACCATACTGCTTTTTATTTTTTGTCTGCCGTTAACAGCACAGACCTTTACCAGCAGCAACCTTCCGATCTGTATAATAACAACTGACGGCGGAGCATCTATTCCCGATGAGCCCGGCGTGCTCGGCAACCTGAAGATCATTTACCGCGGCCCCGGAAAAAGAAACAGTGTTTCTGATCAGAATAATCCGGCTTACCTGAACTACGATGGCAGGATTGACATAGAAAAGAGAGGGTCATCATCCCAGTCCTCACCCAAGAGAAACTACGGTTTTACGACCCTGATGGCTGACAACTCCACCAAAAACAACGTCAGCCTGCTTGGCATGCCTGCAGAAAATGACTGGATACTGAGCGGAATGGTGTTTGATACTGCCCTTATACGCGATTATCTGTGCCTGAACCTGTCACGTAAACTTGGTAATTATGCCTCACGTACTGAATACTGCGAGGTCATAGTTAACAATGATTATAAAGGGCTCTTCCTCCTGGAAGAAAAGATCAAGGCTGATGACGGAAGGGTTGATGTACTGAAGATAGGCACCGGCGACAACACACTGCCAAACATTTCCGGTGGTTATATTACCAAGGCGGACAAGACCACAGGAGACGATCCAATCGCCTGGACCATGTATTCGTTTCAGGGATCGCCGGTGGACTATATTCATCTCCTGCCGAAACCTGAAAACGCAACCTTCTACCAGACAGGTTATATCAGAGGTGAATTTACAAACCTTGAGACAGCCGCAAAATTCAACGATATCTCGATCGTTAACGGTTATCCGGCAATAATTGATATTCCCTCGTTCATTGACTATATGATCATTAATGAGTTTGCCTCCAATCCCGATGCCTACCAGTACAGTACTTACTTCCACAAGGACAGGAATGGCAAGCTGAGGGCAGGACCGATCTGGGACCTGGACCTTTCTTTCGGCAATGACCTTTTCTTCTGGGGGATGGACCGCAGCAAAACAAACCTGTGGTACTTCGAGGATCCCTATTATAATAACGGGTCCAGGTTCTGGTATGATCTGTTTTATAACAGCACCTACAAATGCTACCTCGCCAGGAGATGGAACGAAATCATCCAGCCGGGACAGCCGATGCACCCTGACAGTATCAGGGTATTCATCGACAAAACCGTGACAGTCATCAGTGAGGCTGTGGCAAGGGATTATGAAAGGTGGGATAAGCTGGGAAGCCACCCGCAGCGTATTACCCTCATCAAAAACTTCATCACTGCACGGATGGCCTGGATGACACAAAATCTTGGTTCATACGATGCCTGCAGCAACATAACCGTGCCATCACTGGTGATTTCCAAAATCAACTATCACCCCGCCCCGACAGCTGCTTATCCCGACGATGATGACCTCGAATTCATTGAGATACGAAACAACAGTGATGTTACAGTCAACCTGACAGGCATATATTTCCGGGGTACCGGGCTGACGTACGTTTTTCCGTCGGGAACCTCCCTCGGCCCCCGCTTGTCTGTTATCATTGCAAGCAATACAAATGCTTTCAGGGCGACCTGGGATATTACCCCGTTTGGCCAGTTTACCAGGCACTTATCGAACAGCAGTGAAAGCCTGGTCCTCCTGGATGCTTTCGGAAATGTCATCGATGAAGTGTGCTATAGTGATGTTGCACCATGGCCCGCTGCAGACGG
This sequence comes from uncultured Bacteroidales bacterium, assembly GCA_963825165.1. Classification (GTDB taxonomy): domain Bacteria; phylum Bacteroidota; class Bacteroidia; order Bacteroidales; family VadinHA17; genus SR-FBR-E99. The sequence goes on from CAWGRY010000003.1 coordinate 536,321, forward strand.
GAACGGATATTACCTGAAGCTGGACGATTTGTACCTTGACAACAGCCTTCCCTCGAGCTGGACAGCGTCAAACGGTGTCATCAACTCAGTCGGTGAGACGCCTGAAGATATCGACGTTGATATTTACCCCAACCCGGTCGGCGATATACTATACGTAAAATCAGGCCTTGAAATCATCAGCCTGAACATATACGATATTCAGGGGCGGTTACAGATGACGATCAATGGTGGCGACTATCTGTGTGAAATTGATGTCAGGCATCTTATGAAAGGCACCTATTTTGTCAGGGTTTTCACCAATGACGGTAGCCGGACAGAAAAGATAATAAAAGACTGACAGCCTACCAGATATAGGTGGCAGCTGCTCCGCTTTCGAGACTCAGCTTTAATGTACCTCCCCTGAACTTTACATTAAAGTTCTTCTTTGCCGGTGCGGTGTTTATCACGATCAGTACTTTCTTTCCTTCAGGTGTCCTGAATGCCACATTTGGGATGTTCCCCGGCATATTCGTGGAAACACGCACTGAGCCGGGTCTTACAAATTTTGCGGCGTGTGCAAGAATGTAATATGCCGGATTGCGCGTTACAGCGTTACCGTTGATGGTGACTGTCCCGAGGCACCGGTCACACCCGCCATCAGTATGAGGATCGTAATTGGGATCTGAGGCAAAGTTCCACTCGATGACATTTTTGCACCAGTTGCGCGTAGCCCCTATTATCAGTGTCTCGACATGCCACTTAAGATCCTCGGCAAGGTTTCCCGGGCCACCTACCCACTGCTCAGTGAAGTAAAGATTCTTGTCAGGATAAGCGTCATGAACGGCCGTCAGAGCATCAATTGTACCTCCGTACAGGTGAAATGCTGATCCGTCCACATACTTCCGCGCATCGGGGTCATTCAGGATGCTGAGAGGATAGTCAGTCCTGTCAGCATTATGATCATAGACAATAATCTTTGTTGTGATGCCGGCAGCTGCAAACGCCGGTCCGAGGCTTTGTTTGATAAAGAGCGCCTGATCGGCCGCCGTCATGTACATACTCGGATTATTTCCGGGATGAAGAGGCTCATTCTGAATGGTGATGGCATCAATGGTGATACCCTCGGCCTGCATCGCCTGGACATATTTTACAAAATACTTTGCATAGGCATTGAACCATTCATACTTAAGGCTTCCTCCCACAGATGCATTGTTGGTCTTCATCCACAACGGTGCTGACCATGGCGAACCCAGTATTTTTATCGACGGGTTGATGGCGAGTATCTCCTTTAATACGGGGATCAGATCTTCCTGCTCCGGATCAATGCTGAACCTCTCCATATCAGGATCAGTTTCTCCTGCGCCAAGGTCATCGTATGAAAACACCCTGTCACTGAGGTCCGATGCTCCAATGCTCACTCTCAGGTAACTTAGCCCCAGATTATTGCCGTCTGTCCTGAAAAGTTCATTCAGCAAGGCTGACCGGTCCGTCTGCGACATATTATTCAGCAGGATGGCACTTCCGCCGGTAAGACAGTTGCCAAACCCGTCAATGGTCTGAAATGTAACTGTCGTATCGACAACGATCGCCGGATCTGTATTTGTTGCGGTCCTGAACTCGAGTTCTCCGTCGTATTTCGCAAATAATACGCTCTTTTGGGGTGAAGTTATCCATGCTTCCACCTTTACTCCGGTCCCGTCATCCGGGTCCGGGTCAGGTTCATGGTTACCGTTGCACCCGATAAGCATTATAAGTGCAGCAATAAGTATAGTATTCACCTTGCTCATTTATTTTTTCTGATACACTCTCACATAGTCAACTACCATCTCGCGGGGAAAGATTGTATTGTCAATACCCTGGGCACCACCCCAGTTTCCTCCCACAGCTACATTAAGCAGCAGGTGGAACCGTTTGTCAAAGGGCCATACTTTATAACCTGTGCCCTCATTCTTGAAAGTGAAATAAAGATTATCATCAACATATACACGGTATTCGGTTACGTCCCATTCCAGTGCATAGACATGAAAATCTGAATAGCATGTAGCTATTGTGGTCGTGGCACTCTTCTGTGTACCTTTTACATGATTATAAGCTTCAGTATGGGCAGAAGCAACGATGACAAATGGATTATAGCCCACGTTCTCCATAATGTCAATCTCACCACTTGCCGGCCATCCGCCATAGGCCCAGTCAGTGGGAAGCATCCATATTGCAGGCCACATTCCCCTGCCATCCGGTAACTTGGCCTTTACCTCCACCCTGCCGTAAAGCCAGTCTCCCTTAAGTCTTGTGACCAGCCTCGCCGATGTATAATCGTGATCCTGATAACTTTCTTTCCGGGCGGTTATATGTAAAAAACCGTCTTTTACCTCAGCATTTTCCAGCCTGGCCTGAGTATACCACTGGGATTCATTGTTACCCCACCCGGTGGCATTTCCTTCAGTATCATAACTCCATTTGTTCGCATCAGGCAGTCCGTTGACACTGAACTCATCACTCCATACCAGTACCTTATCTCCCGTTGTGGGGTTGTCTGGTAATGGATCAGGGTCACCGTTACTGGTACACCCCGGCGCCAACAGCGCAAAAGCGAAAATCAAAGCAGCAATTGTTCCCATTTTTTTCATTGTGTAAAGTTACTTAATAATAAAATCGCTGTGGAGTCCTTCATCTGAATTTGGTCCGACCCACACATCAAACCCTCCCGGCTCGGTCAGCGTCACCTTGCCGTTAAAGAATGCCAGGTCGCTTCCGGTAAGAGTGAATTCCACATCTGCGGTTTCACCCTGTTTAAGTGTGATACGCCTGAAACCTTTGAGTTCTTTAATTGGGCGGGTGATACTCCCGACCCGGTCACGAATGTATAACTGAACGATCTCATCAGCATCATAAGTACCGCTGTTAGTCACTTTTGCCCTGACAGTTATTGAACCGTCAACACCCATCACCTGTGAAGAAAGGGTAAGGTCGCTGTAGTTGAAAGTAGTATAGCTGAGACCGTATCCGAACGGTAGTAACGGAGTAAAACCGTAATCGAGATGGAATGACTTGTATCCCAGCGAGTTCTGTTGATCTTCAGTCGGTATGCTGTCCATAGGGGTCCATGACTTATCCGAGGCCGGCCGGCCTGTACTGTTCCTGTAGTAGTAGAACGGGATCTGGCCTGAACCTTTTACAAAGGTAACGGGGAGCTTCCCGGAAGGCGATTCTTTCCCGAATATCAGGTCAGCAAGCGCTGGCCCGGCCATGGTCCCTCCGTGCCATGCATAGAGCACTGCATCAGATTCCATAAGCTCATCGCCTATGGCCAGCGGACGGCCGGCCATCACAACAATGACAAGAGGCTTGCCCGTCTTAGCCAGTTCGGATATCAGCTCGCTCTGGGCTCCGGGAAGGTTGATCTCACCTCTCGACTGGCCTTCTCCGGACAGCACCCATTCTTCTCCGGCAAAGAACAAAATAACATCAGATCTTTGGGCAGCAGATAATGCAGCTTTAAACTCGTCCGTTTTTTTGTCACGACTGTATTTAAGCCCTTCGACATAATTAACTTTCTTGTCCCCAAGGAGGTCCCTGATAGCTGTAAGTGGAGTGACGGAGTTTTCCGGCAATCCGTCAAAGCACCAGGTGCCGAGCTGATCACGGGGTGCATCAGCGAGCGGGCCTATGACAGCTACCGATGAGATTTTATCTGCCTTAAGAGGCAGTGTTTTGTTGTCATTCTTCAGCATCACCGTGCTCTGCCGGGCTACAGTTCTTGCATGTTCAAGAAATGACGGATCGAGCATTTTCTTCTGAGCTTCAGTATCAACGTACGGATTTTCAAACAGTCCCAGTTTGTACTTAACCCTTAGAATATCCCTTACGGCGTCATCTATCTGCACCTGGGTTATTTTCTTCTCGTTGAGAAGTGCTTTGATATTGTCAAAATAAGAGGTGGTTGCCATCTCCATTTCTACCCCGGCATTAATGGCCTTGGCAGCGGCGTCCTTTTCGTCAGTTGCATATCCGTGATTGACCAGTTCAGTTATTGATCCCCAGTCACTGACAACAAATCCGTTAAATCCCCATTCTTTCCGCAGTATCTGTTTCAACGTAAACTCGTTGGCTGATGTTGGCACGCCGTTCAGGTCATTGAAGGCAGACATGAATGTAAGTGCCCCTGCTTCTTTAGCAGCCTTGAACGGTTTCAGAACGACGTTTCTCAGAACAGGTTCTGAAATGTAGGTTGTATTATAATCACGGCCGGCTTCGGCAAAGCCATAGCCAACATAATGCTTGGCGCAGGCTGCCAGCGAAGTAGGGTCAGTGAGGCTGTCACCCTGAATACCCTCAACCATGGCTCGTGCCATGGCAGAGGCCAGGACAGGATCTTCACCACAACCTTCAGCTATTCTTCCCCACCTGGGATCCCAGGTAATGTCTATCATAGGTGCGAAAGTCCACTTAATTCCCTGCGAAGAGGCTTCGATGGCAGAGATCCGGAAAGCCTTTTTAACAATCTCAGGGTTCCATGAAGCCGCCATCCCCAGAGGAATAGGGAAGATAGTGCGATACCCGTGAATGACATCCCTGCCAATGATCAGTGGTATGCCCAGCCTGCTCTCTTCAACGGCTATCCTCTGGATCTCATTGACCTGTTCGGCGCCAAAAAAGTTCAGAAGTGATCCGCATCTGCCATCCCTCACAGCCGTCCTGAGCTGCTCAGTATCCGCGAAATAGCTGATGTTAAGCTGAGACATCTGCCCTATCTTTTCATCAAGGGTCATCTGGGCAAGCATTTTATCTGCCCTGCTATCATTGTCATCCTTGCCGGTATCTGCCTGTTTGCAGGAATAAGTCATCAGCGAAAGGCATACCATAAGAATAGCCCATGAAGGTTTTCTGGAATTCATATCCGAAATTTATAAAAGATGAAATTTATAAAAGATCATTGTCTGCCTGCTTTTGAGGCAGACAATGATCATATAAAAACTAACTATTTATGAATGCCTTCAACATGAGGGCCTGATAAATCATCAAAGTAGAAGGTGTGAGTACCATCTCCTACTCCGGGGTTAAGCATAATCCTCACCACATTGTAGTATTCATGATCAAAACTGGGATTTACACCGAGGAAATCATACGTAGCAAGCTCCCATTTGTTCGCTGCCTGGATCGTGTAGGTAAGCTCGATGCCAGTCTGCCATGCATCGCCACCCTTATCTGTATTCTCAAGCTTAAGCAGGACTTTATCGCCGGCTTTTCCATTAACCAGAATGGAGAAAGTATGCTGCTGTCTGAGGTCAAACCTGAAGGGGTCGCCAAGCCTCATGTATGCATTAGCATATTGGTTACTCGTCTTTGTGTATTTTGCCACCTTCGACGACCTGTTCGGAAATTCCTTTAAGGGATTGTCGACAATGGTAACATCACAATCCTGGCCCAGAACCGGGTATACCTGAACATCGCTAAAGTTGTTGTAAATGACCATCATGTTAAGCGGATAAGGTACATAAGCCGAATTGTCATTGGCAAGAGTGATTACTTTGGTTCCGGATAGAGTACCAAGGCTTGTATTTAGCTTGGCTGTTACAGTGTAAGTGCCATGTCTCATGTAGGTGTGATGAACAACCGCATCCATTCCTCCAGTGATTTCTGGAGTATTGTCACCGAAGTTCCAGGCGATGTTGGTTACACTTTGCCCGGCAGGAATAGTATAGCCGGTCACTTGGCAGGCAACATCATTATCCGTTCCTTCAGTGGCATTGACTGTAAATGTTATTGATGGCTTGACATACCCTTTAGGTATCAGAAAATAGTGCCATAGGGTCCAGTTCTCATATGAACTTTTGCATGTAAGTTCAAGAAGGTTTTCCGTGACCTGAAGGATCTGATACGTATGGTTTAATGCTCCGACATCCAAGCCCGGGAAGATAGGAGTAGCGCTATTGATTTTCAGGTAATTTTTTCCTCCTTCCTTACTAATGATGTAGGTTCCGGTGACAGGTGTGGTATAATCAACATCCCAGTCATCCTTGTTCTGTCTTGGGTTAAGGTAGACAGTTGCCAGTGCCGGGTCATCCTTGGTATAACCTTTAACATAGCTTACGCCTTTGTTGTCATACTTGACAATAAAATCGGTCAGGATGAATGTCAGTTCATCGTCATAAGCTCCTGTGCCAGACTTATCATTTGGATTAGCTGACCACCAGTCCAGCCCGATGCCCCCTGCTAAATTGACATCACCTACTCCTAAATGACCTTTTGAGTTAGCATCAAGCACCCATGTTTTGCCATCAACATCAGCTACACCGCCGGTGAGGTTAACATATAGCGGGTCAGTGAAAATTGAGAAATCTGTCTCTGTTGTGGTCAGGGTCTTTGATACAGCTGCAGTGCCTCCCTTCGTAACAAGAGTCATATTAATTGTGTACGTCCCTGGCAAAGGATAATACCCTGTAGCTGATGATGCAGCACTCTTACTCCCATTGCCAAGATCCCATGAAGGTATACCTGCCACAGAAGAGGCATCGGCTAATACAAAGTGAAATGCATCATTCCCCGGAGTTATTGTAAAATCCAGCTGGTCAGCTGTCGGAGGAAGCCCGATATCAGGTTTATCCGCCATCTGAGGCTCACAGGCCACCATCACAAGCAATATTGCAAGGATGCCTGTTATTCTTGTTATATATTTATGTTTTTCCATCATAATTTATTTTTTAGAATTTGACCGTTGACTATTGATAAGCCGGTACCATCTGTTTCAGCACGCCCTCATTGGTATTCCTGATCTCACTTGCGGGGATTGGGAACATTCCATATGTACCGGTTTTGTAAGTCCTGTTCGTAAAGTGCCCTGGATTCGAAATACCGGAAGGTACCACGAAACTTGCATTTATCTTCTGTTCCGCATAGGTCTCTCCCCTTCTCAGCAGATCCCATTTTCTGAGTTCTTCACCACCAAATTCAACACGTCTTTCATGGTAGATGTCATCTAACGTTATGGAAGTCTTCGCAGCGCCGGCTCCAAGGGCTCTTGTCCTTACCTCGCTAAAGTAACCGGCTGCCTTTGTTGGGTTATCCGTAAGCCACACTTCTGCAGCCATCAGCAGCACGTCCGCATACCTGATATCCATAAAATTACGCGGGAAGTTGTGGGCCTGATCGCCTCCTGAACCAATGTAAGCGTTAAGGGCCATATATTTGCGGTTAAAGAAACCGGTATTCATGAAAGCCCGGTTATAGTCGGTCAGCTCGGTTTCAGCATCAAACAAGGTAGCATGTTTTCTAGGGTCACCGGCTTCATATTCATCGGCCAGACTCCATGAAGGGACATCAAATGACCATCCCGGGAAAATTCCGGCACTTGCAGGCTGAGGGTTCCTTGGGCCAATCCATACTGACGCAAAATTACCATTTATGTTCCAGCCACCCCAGTCGCCTGATTTTGCCTTGTCTGAATACTGGATCTCAAGTATCGATTCATTGTTGTTCTGATTCGCCCAGTCAAAAACGTCAGCGTAATCAGAAAGCAAAGAATATTTACCACCCGTAATAATAGCATCAAGTGCTGTCTGGACATATCCTTTGTTGATGGTTGTCGTTCCATCAGACCATTGCTCTGCTGTCAGACCAAGTCCGGTCCAGGCACTCATACCCGTATGGTAGAGATAAATCCTGGCCATGAGAGCCTGGACAGCTGCCTTGGATACACGCCCCTTTTCAGAAGCGGGAATGTCAGGCGGAACAACAGCAACAGCAGCCAGAAGATCTTCAGCAATAAATGTAAAGATCTCATCCGGAGTGCTTTGCGGTATACTCTTGTAATCCTCGACACTTGGCAGCACTTCTTTTATCATTGGAACCCACCCGTAGTGCCGTACCAGGTCCCAATAGAAATATGCACGCAGGAACTTCACCTCGGCTTCAAACCTTTCTTTAAGGCCGTCAGTGACCCATTCAACACCCTCCTGTTTCTGCAGGTAGAGGTTGGCACGGTAAATGCCTGCATAACAACGATTCCACAGATCGGACGCTGAGTTGTTCTCAGGTTCCATCTTGAACATCTCCATATCCTGCCACTGTGCCATATCGGTAGCGTCTGATCCTCCGCAAAAAGCATCATCAGACCATATATCCCCCATTACTGCGGGCATCTGCCAGTTCTGCAGGGCATAGGCATCGTAAACGGCAGTGACAGCCAGGAAAGCCTGCTCCTCGTTCTTGTAGTAGTTGGCTTCAGTCAGGCCGGTTTTGGGCTCAAGTTCGAGGAAGCTCTTTGAGCAAGAGTTTCCGGTGAGCATCAGAGCCAAAAATGCGAGACCATATAATATTGACTTTTTCATAATTTGTTTTTTTGGCTTATTAGAATGTAATATTGATACCGGTCATAATTGTCCGTGGCTGAGGATAAATACCGCGATCGATTCCGTTGTCGAAAACGCCGCCTCCGATTTCCGGATCGTAACCTGTATACTTCGTTAAGGTCACAAGGTTTTCAGCTGCAACATACAAACGGAGCCTGCTGATCGTTAAAAAATCAGTGACTTTGGCGGGCAGACTGTACCCGAAACTTATGTTTCTCAACCTGACAAAGCTTCCGTCATGAATAAAGAAATCACTCACGGTCTTCATATTTACGTTATTGTCAACGAAAGTGACTCTCGGGAAATAGTCTGAAGTTCCCTCTCCTGTCCACCTGTCAAGCCATTCAGCATTGTAGTTGGTATAATTCATATCATACCTGCGGGTAGCCTGGTAAACCTCCTGGCCTAAAGCAGCGTATAGGAACATATAGAAATCGAAGCCGTACATTTCGGCGTTCAGGTTAAGACCGCCGGTAAAATCCGGGTAAGGATTACCGATCTGAACACGGTCGCCATCGCTTATTCCTCCGCTATTGTCTGAATCCACAAAAATTATATCACCGGGCACGGCATTGGGCTGGATCTTTACTCCTTCTGAATTGACATATGCGTCAATCTGAGCCTGGTTCTGGAAGATGCCGTCGGTTTTAATGCCGTAAAAAACGCCCATAGGGGTTCCGACTTCAGCAAACAATACGCCGGCCTGGCCAAAGCCGCCGTCGCCACCCTGCAGTCTCTGCTCGGTATTCTTGATCTCGAGGACTTCGTTTTTATTGAATGCCCCGTTGATTGAAGCGCTGAAGTACAAATTACTAAACTGTTTTTTGTAAGAAATTTCTGCCTCTATACCTGAGTTTCTGACCGATCCTCCGTTAATTGTGGGAGCTGAGTTCCCGACAAGTGCCGGTACCGGTGCAGTAACAAGCCAGTCTTTGGTTGTCTTGATATAATAATCTAAAGTGAACATCAGGCTGCTGTTCAGCGTTGACAGATCAATACCGAAGTTTGTCTGTTCAGATGTCTCCCATTTAAGTGACGGGTTTGCGATTTTAGTGGGTGAAGCACCGTTGTACTGCGTCTTGCTGTCACCGAAGTAGTATATATTCCCGTTGCCCATCACCGAGGTGTATCCGAAATCACCGATATTCTCGCTACCGTTCTGTCCCCAGCTTGCCCTGAGCTTCAGAACATCAATCACATTGGTCAGATTGCTCATGAAGGCTTCCCTGGAAATCACCCATCCGATGGATGCCGAGGGAAAAATACCGTACTTGTTCTCATTGCCGAACCTTGAGGAGCCGTCCCTTCTTATTGTTGCGGTAAGCATGTAACGGTTCATCAGGTCATAGTTAAGACGGCCGAAAAGTGAAGAGACCGTATGGTTGGAATAACCGCCTCCTGCATTAGCAGACAACGGATCGGTTGCATTATCAATGTATGAATGCTCAAAATCATCAAAAATAAGATCTGCCTTTTCACCGTAGAGATTCTCATACCTGTCCTCGAAAGCTGTGGTACCTGCCATTACGGTAAAGTTATGCACATCGATGCTGCGGGTATAGGTGAGAACATTTTCAAAGTTCCATCTCGTATATAGTTGCATGTTCTTCTGAGCCCTGTCAACAGTGGTAAAATGCATGGCATCAAGATAATAAAGCGGAATATAATTGTCCCACATCACCATGGCGTATTCTCCGCCGAACGATGATCTGAAAGTGAGCCCCTTAAGCGTTTCGGTAAACTTACCAAAGTCTATTTCACCGAAAAGGTTACCTATGAGCTTGTTGGTACGCGTTTTTGAATTGGTATAACTAAGCAATGCGACAGGGTTGGTAATCTCCTGTATGCCTATTCCGTAAGCCTCCGGAGTGCCCCAGGTGCCGTCCGAAAACTTAACCGGAACGATGGGAGGCATGTTAAGGGCCTGGTTAAGGCCGGTGCCATAACGGTCGTTCGTTGCTATACCTTTATTTACAATGTTGGCAAGGTTAATGTTACCCCCAAGCTTGAAGAAACCGAAAGTCCCGGCTGCATTCAGCCTGTAACTGATTCTCTGGAAATTTGATTTATCCTTTGCTACGATACCATCCTGTGAGAAATAGCTAAGTGATGAAGCATATTCAAGCTTATCACTGCCGCCGGTAAATGACAAAGAATGATTCTGCTTCGGGGCATTGTAGTAGAACATCTCATCCTGCCAGTCAGTATCCGATGTATAGCTTTCAATATCAGCCGGAGAGAATGCGATGCCTTGCCCGCCGTTAACCGATGCTTCATTTATAAGCATTGTATATTCCTGTGTATTGAGGAGAGGAAGCTTTTTCCAGGGATTCTGGACACCATAGTAACCGTCATAAGTCACAACCATCTTTGTGTCCGTTTTGCCTGTCTTCGTAGTGATGAGCACAACGCCGTTGGCGCCCCTGGCTCCATAGATTGCACAGGAAGCAGCATCTTTAAGGATCTCGATTGATTCTATATCAGCCGCGTTGAGGTAATCGGTGCCGGCGCCGCTCATTGGAAGACCGTCAATGATATAAAGAGGTTCGGCATCACCATTGGTTCCGGTTCCCCTGATACGTACTGAAATCTGGCTGCCTGGCTGCCCGTTGTTGCTTGTGATGACAACACCTGCCGTCTTACCCTGTAAAGCCTGGGTAACCCTCATGTCTGTGGCTTTTCTCAGATCATCACCTTCAACCTTTGCAATTGCTCCGGTAACAAGACTCTTTTTCTGCGTGCCGTATCCGACGACCACAATCTCATCAAGAAGTTCCTCATTCGATGCCAGGGTGACATTAAGAGTAGCACTCTGGGTAATCACCCGTTCATGGGTTACCATACCGACAAAGGAGAATACCAGAGTTGAGTTAGTGGGTACATTTTTGAGTTCGTAGTACCCGTTCTCGTCCGTCAATATTCCTGTGGTTGTTCCTTTTATGGAAACAGCAACTCCGGGAATAGGCAGGCCATCGTCTGCTGACGTTACAACCCCTTTTATCTGATGTCCCTGGGCATTCAATGCCAGTGAACAGACGATGAATAAAAGGGTCATGATAGTCTGTTTCATAAATTTTTGATTAGAATTAGAGTTTAGATTAATTGGGATTAAGGTATCTTTCAGAGGCAGGACGGATCCTGCTTCTTACAATTGATGAAATTAGTAAAAACATTATATTCAAAGGTTAGACTATTCTACATCAAAAATACTACAAATGTTATAAATCAATACAACAATAATACATCATGCTAATTTAATTTTGATTGGAAATCAATTGCTTAACGAATCATGAAAATATTGATTAATACAACAATCAAAAATAAAGATACTACAGGCTGCTTTTCCTGTTAAAGTTCGAGCAGCAACTGTGCAAGATTAGTATCCCTGTCAATACTTATCTTTTTTCTGATCCTGTATCTGGCTATTTCCACTCCGCGTACCGAGATGTTCATCAGAGGGGCTATTTCCTTGGTGGAGATATTCATTTTAATGAAAGCGCAGAGCCTGCGTTCAGCCGGGGTAAGCATCGGGAATTTTGCATTTAGTTTGTTCATAAAGTCCTCATTTACTTCATCAAATGCATTCTCGAATACTTCTCTCTGCTTGTTGCTGTCCACCTCCCTGTTTATCCTTGTAAGGATATGAATGATCTTGTCTCTGAGTGCCTCATCCTGGCAGTTGTTTTTCAGGTTATGGAGCTCCTCTTTCATTTTAATAAGAAACTCATTCTTGCGGACCAGATTCATGGCCTGGTTGGCCAATTCCTTGTCGCGCAGGATCATTTCGGCATTCAGGTTCTCGTTCTTGATCCTGATAATCTCTTTCTCAGTCTGAAGTGCCTGCTGAATATACTCCTGCTCTTTAGCCTCATAGATGCGTTGATTGTTAAGTCTTTCCCTCTGTCTTGATATCTCAATTCGCCTGTTGACAATCCATACGATCAACAATGTCAAACTCAGCAGTATAACCACATAAGCGATAAATGCGGTAAACGATTTATACCAAGGAGGCATTACCGTGAATTGCAGTGAATCGGGAAGGCTTTCCGTACCAAGCTGGTTTCTTGCCTTTACCTCGAAAGAGTAACGTCCGTCCGGAAGGTTTGAATATTCCTTTATAAATGACCTGCTCCACGGTGACCATTGCCCGTCTGGGCCCGACATCCTGTAACTGTATTCAGTGTTGCCGGCGTTATCATACACCGGTGATGTAAAAGTAAATCTGAAGCTGTTATCCTTGTAAGGAAACGAGTAATTACTCTTTCTGCCTGAAGACGGATTTAGCCCCTTGCCAAAATAGAATGTCGAATCCCGGTAAAGATATTCAGCCCTGGTTATGTATGCTGAAAACTGCTGGTAGCTGCTGAAATTTTCCTGGGGTGCGTAATGGGCGAAACCGTTTTCCGTACCGAAGAAGAGATGCCCGGGTGCATAAGTATAAATCGATTCAAATCCGTGTATGAACCTTCCTGAAAGCAGAATGAACGGCGTTGTTACCTGCTGATAGCTGAAGTCATCCTGTATCTTGAATACTCCGGTCCTGTTGTCTGAAACATACCATATGTTACCTTCCTTGTCCTCCATGAGGTACGATATCGAGACCAGGGGGCTCAACAGTTGGTTGAAGTAAACAGAATAAACAAACCTGTCCTCGTCCGGCACGTATTCATAAATTCCATTTTCTGAAGCAATAATGATCTTGCCCCTGATCCTGAACACGCTCAGATAAAAATTTGATGGCAGTCCGTCAGCCATGCTATAAAACCGCTGGTCCGCAACGGTTTCCAGATCGTCACTCAGTCTTACCCTGAAAATGCCTTTAAATCCGTGACTCATCCAGATATTACCCTGGTCATCCTCTTCGAACACCCTGAATGATTCATTGAATCCCGCAATCTGTCTCACAAACTTCCATTCTCCCTGCTCCCACCTGAACAGGATTATTCCGCTGTAGGTACCTCCGATCATGTAACCGGGAAACTGTTTGAGCTCAAGATACTTCCATCCGCCTGGGATGCTGTTTAGAATCTCTGCCCGCTCGCCGGAGACGGCAAATGTTCCGTTATCATTACCGCAGATCAGTACACCGTTATGAACGCCAAGATACCATACCTGACCTTTAGTGCCGGGTATCATCGTAAAATCATTCCCTTTCGCATCGTTGTTCCATTCGCTCACATACAATCCCTGGTTGGTGCCCAGGTAAATCCTCCCGTCATGTATTACTGAGGCATAACCTGCACCGAATCCGTCAGGAGCCTGAATAAAGGTCACCGGTGAGTTGACTGTCACATAATCAATTCCGTTGTCAAGTGCCAGCCAGAGATTTCCCGTCCTGTCGGTAAAAAGATCAAGTATGGTGTTGTTCTGCAGCCCCTTTTTCTTATTGATGTGCTGGACCAGCAGGCCGTTCTGGTCAATTATCATGACCCCGTCAATAATGGTGCCCAGGGCATAGTATTTATCAAGCAATACTGCAGCGCTGAAAACCTGATCCTTAATAAGCAATTTATTGACGGGAACATCCCATACGCGAAGTTTTGTTCCGTCATGAATGAACATACCGTTTCCCTTGGTGCAGACCAGGATCTCATTTCCGGCACCAAACGGTAATACAGACGACACAGCCTGTCCTATGAGATCATTGCAGCCAGCAAGCGCAACAAGCTCATTGCCATTATATTCCATCAGCCCCATCTTGTCATCGTTAAAAATCAGCCTTCCACCGACGCTGAAGGCATTCTGAAACCTCGAGGGTGCATCAACCACCGAGAGAGGGCTCTCTTTTGAATAGAAATAGGCAGCATAATAGGACTGGAATACTATCCTGTTCCTGAAGGGGAAGATATTCCAGACATCATCAAAATTGCGGTATTCCTCAGGGATCAGGTTCTTTAACGAACTGAAAGTCATCTTCCCGTTCTCTGAATAAACCATCTTTCCCAGTTCGTTATAGGCGCCGACATAAACCTCACCCGTATAATCGGCATAAACCGACCTGACCATCGACAGGTTTGGCATCCTGTAAACCTGCCACTGGACCCCGTCATAAATCAGGAGGCCGTCATTGTTGGCAAAATAGATAAAGCCTTTAAGATCCTGCGCTATGCCCCAGCTTTGCGTACCTGCCCGGTAATCACTCTTGGCGAAATTGCGTATCAAGGGCGTGCCGATATTCTTGATCTCGGCAGCAGCCTGCCAGTAACACACAAGGATAATTATAAAGGTTATGGAACTTTTCCTTAGCATCAGTTCACTGTGATTCCTGCACAATTTATAATTTTTATTTATTCCGGACTATGATTCTGTTAAATGCACATAAAATACGCTTAACTTTAATCTTTGCGTTATACTTTTGTATATTTGCTCGCCTCGTTACCAGGCACAGGTTTAACTTAATTATTAAAACGGAAAATGGTTAAAGTTACCCACAACAGGATCCCTAACGAATTCTTTGTCACACAAGGTTCAGGATGCAGCGAGTATGCGATCCATCCCGGATCATATCACATGGCATTGCATGATGCCGGTATTTCGGAGTATAATATCATGAATTATTCATCAGTGATGCCCGCCACGGCCAAACTGGTTTCACTTGATGATGTAGATATGCCTCCCTATGGTTCAGAACTCTGTACTATCATGGCAGTGGCTCACGGTTATTATGGAGAGCATATCTCTGCCGGGGTAATCTTTGCATGGATGTACAAGGATGATACATGTGAGGAAAAAGTGGGCGGACTGGTTTGTGAGCTTGCCGGCTATTTTGACATGGAAGCGCTTGAAGAAAGGCTCTATACCGTTCTTAACGACCTTCATGACCGGACATTTGCAAAATACTACCTCGGAGAACCGACTGTGATCAGAGAATCACTTACTGTTGACAAGCGATATGGTACTGCTCTTGTTGCCCTCTGTTTCATGAATTTCATTTAATTGCTTGTCGTTTCTGATTGTGCCGCGGCAGCATTAACCATATATTCTAAAATACAGTTCAGTTGATTCTATGGGAAAGCCATACAAACTGATCAGTTTTTTTACGCCCCCTCCCGCGTGGCGTGTTCCGGTAATTGTCATCCTCGGAGCCCTGACAGGTCTTTTTTTCTACCTGTTGAAGATATCAAATGCAACCTCATACCTCTCTGATGACCCGAGGGTTTGCATCAACTGCCATATCATGACCCCGCAGTTCTCAACATGGTCACACAGCGCCCATAAGACTGTCACAGATTGTAATGCCTGTCATGTGCCGCACGACAATGTCTTCAGAAAGTACTATTTCAAGGCCAGTGACGGAATGCGCCACTCTGCGATCTTTACGTTGCGCAAAGAGCCCCAGGTTATTTACATCAGGGAAGCCGGAAAGAATGTGGTTCAGGAGAACTGCCTGAGGTGCCATTCCAGTCTGTTCAGCGATGGGCCGGGCATGCCTGACCAGGTGCTTTCGGGGCGCCGAGAAAGGCAGTGCCTTGACTGTCACCGTTACACACCGCACGACAGGGTGAACAGCATCTCTTCGACCCCCGGGGCGATCACTCCCACACTTAAAGAAAAACTATAGCAACCTCAATAGACGAAACAATGGCAACCTTAAAGGAAGTTACTTCAAGAAAACCCTGGATCGGCTGGCTCCTGTTCCTGGCCACTGTCGCAGCAGTCTTTATGCTCGGAATGCTCGCCTCCTCAATAGTTGAACGACGGAGTGAGGCAAAGTATGCCTACCGTCCTCCGACAGACCTGCAGCCGTTTGAAACAGACAACAGCGTATGGGGAAAATTCTATCCGCGCGAGTACCAGACATGGTTGAGGACTGCCGACACCTCCTTCCACAGCAAGTATGCAGGAAGCAAACCCATCGATGTGCTGGAGACCGATCCTGAAATGGTTATACTTTGGGCAGGCTATGCTTTTTCAAAGGATTACTGGCAGGCCAGGGGCCATTACTATGCTGTTCAGGATATCAGGAACACTCTGCGCACAGGCAGCCCCATGACACCCGATGCCGGCCCCCAGCCCGGAACATGCTGGGCATGCAAGAGTCCTGACGTGCCCAGGATGATTGATAAGATGGGAGCTGAAAGCTTTTACAAAGCCAAATGGGCTTCCCTGGGACCGGAGATCACCAACACTATCGGTTGCGGTGACTGTCATAATCCGGAAGACATGACACTTACCATTACCAGACCGGCACTGAAGGAGGCTTTTGAACGGCAGGGTAAAAATGTTGCCGATGCCGGACACCAGGAGATGAGAAGCCTCGTCTGTGCACAGTGCCATGTTGAATACTACTTCAAAGGCGAAGGGAAGTACCTTACATTCCCGTGGGATAATGGAATGACAGTAAATGATATTGAAACCTACTATGACAGCTATGCATTCTCAGACTGGACACATGCTATCAGTAAAGCCCCTATGCTTAAAGCTCAGCATCCCGATTATGAGCTGTACAAAATGGGTATTCACGGGCAGAGGGGTGTGGCCTGCGCCGACTGCCACATGCCGTATATTGCCGAAGGAGGCGTTAAATATACGAGCCATCATGTACGGAGCCCGTTGGGCAACGTCAGCACAACCTGTGCTGTCTGCCACAGGCAGAGCGAAGAGGAGCTTGTGAAAAATGTTTATGAACGGCAGGATAAGATAGCTGACCTGAGGAATCATCTTGAGAAGATCCTCGTCTCTGCCCACTATGAAGCAAAGGCCGCCTGGGATGCCGGCGCCACTGAGGAGGCCATGAAACCGGTACTGGCAATGATAAGACAGGCACAGTGGAGATGGGATTTTACATCGGCAAGCCATGGAGCTTCATTCCATGCTCCCCTGGAGGTGGCATCAATACTCGGCAATGGAATAATCAAGGCGCTGGAGGCCCGGATAGAGCTTGCCTCCATGCTGGAAAAACTCGGAGTAAAAGAAGTCACCTTGCCGGATATATCATCAAAATCAAACGCACAGAAGTCCATTGGTCTTGATATGGAAACCCTGATCAGGGAAAAGGAAGAGTTTAAGAAACAGATACTCCCGGGTTGGGATAAAAGCAAAGTGTAATAATTAAGCCCCGGTAACACAATTAAAAATATCAGATGATTCGCCCGGGAATTCTGCCGTATGTACTACTCTCTGCCATTACTTTATTCATTCTGCCGGTTGAGGGAATGGCGCAAAAGGGTAAACATACGTTTGCATTTAGCGAAGAGAAGTTTTTTCTGGACGGTAAGCCGTACCAGGTAATCAGCGGTGAATTACATCCCGGCAGAATACCTGAAGAGTACTGGCGTCACCGCATCCGCATGGCGAAGGCAATGGGATGCAACACAGTCTCGGCATACCTGTTCTGGAATCATCATGAAGCCAGCGAAGGGATATATGACTTTCATACAGGCAACCGTGACATATCAGAATTCATCTCAACAGCGGCAGAGGAAGGCATGTGGGTCATCATCAGGCCAGGGCCATATGTTTGCGCCGAGTGGGAATTCGGTGGACTGCCACCCTACCTGCTGCGCCAGCCGGAGATAAAGATCAGATGCCTTGACCCCGTCTATATGAAGGCTGCAGAACGCTACATAAACCGTCTGGCTGATGTCCTGCGGCCCCACCTCATCACCAACGGCGGTCCTGTGCTGATGATCCAGATAGAGAATGAGTACGGAAGCTACGGCAACGACCGTAACTACCTCGCTGCTCTCAAAGATATATGGGTCAGAAACGATATTGACGTGCCTTTCTTTACCGGTGACGGTCCCACTCCATACATGCTGGAAGCCGGCACACTGCCGGGTTGTGCTGTAGGGCTGGACTCCGGCAGCAGCGAGGCTGACTTCGAACTGGCAAAGAAGATGAACCCGGGTGTGCCTGTTTTTTCAAGCGAAACCTATCCCGGGTGGCTGACACACTGGGGTGAGAACTGGGCCAGGCCTGATACCGCTGAACTGCTCCGCGAGGTGAAGTTCCTTATGGATAATGGTAAATCCTTTAATTTCTATGTGATCCACGGCGGAACAAACTTCGGCTTCACGGCAGGCGCCAACTCGGGTGGCAAAGGTTATGAGCCTGATCTGACCAGTTATGACTATGATGCCCCCGTGAATGAACAGGGAAGAGCGACAGCTAAATATGCAGCTCTGCGAAAGCTGATAGGTTCATACCTGCCCAGGAAAGCAAAACTTCCTCCTGTCCCTGAGCCTGTACCGGTGATGAGCCTGCCGGAAATTGAAATCTTACCCTTTACTTCCCTGTGGGACAATATGCCGCTCCCGGTTCATTCAGTGCAGCCTGAACCCTTTGAATCATTTGGCCAGGATTATGGTTTCATGCTGTATTCAACCAGGCTTATCGGACACAAAAGCGGAAAACTGACTGTGATCGATCTGCATGATTATGCCACCGTTTTTCTTGACGGAAAATACATAGGAACGCTTGACAGACGGCTTGGTATCAACACCATAGAATTGCCCCGCACTGAATCAAAAAACCCCCTCCTTGAAGTATTCGTCGAGGGGATGGGGAGGATAAACTTTGCCAATGCGATGATTGACCGGAAAGGGATAACCGACAGGGTGATGCTTAACGGCATGACCCTCATGAACTGGGATGTCTACGGCTTCCCGATGAACGAAGAATTCATTTCAGGCCTGAAGGACTCCGAAAACATCTCGAATAAACCCGGCACATTTTTCAAAGGGAGCTTTTCACTTGAAACGACCGCTGACACATTTATTGACATGACCAATTTTATAAAAGGGTTTGTCTGGGTCAACGGGAAAAACCTCGGCAGATACTGGGAGATTGGTCCCCAGCAAAGACTTTACTGTCCTGCTTCGTGGCTGAAAAAGGGTGATAATGAGATCATCATATTTGATCTTCACAAAACTGAACCCGGAACTATACGGGGATTTGAAACGATGAATTAAGTTTCCTGTCAGTTAAGGCCTGTGATTGCCGAAAGGAGAAAATACATGCCTGCAGCTATTCCCATTGAAACGGGTATTGTAAGTATCCAGGCATAAAGCAGGTTTATAGTAACCCCCCACCTGACTGCAGTCACACGTTTTGTCATCCCGACACCCATTATTGCGCCTGTGATTGTATGGGTGGTACTTACCGGAATGCCAAAAGCCTCTGTTCCGAAGAGCAGTAATGCTCCCGCTGTTTCGGCTGCTACTCCTTCAAATGGGGTGATCTTGGTTATCTTTGTACCCATAGTTTTTACTATCCTCCATCCGCCAATAAGAGTTCCCAGTCCGATTGCTGTATAGCAGCCAAGAACTATCCAGTGAGGTATATCATTAATTTTGCCGTTAACCATCTCTATCTGAGCCCATTGCGGAATTACTGAAGCATCCACCCCGTTATAAAAAACAAGAAGTGCGGCCGCAATAATACCCATTACTTTTTGTGCATCATTACCCCCGTGCCCGAGACTGAAGAGCGCAGATGAAAAGAGCTGCCCGATCTTTAGTTTCTTTTCCAGGCGGAAGGGATTTGCCCTGCGGAAGAACCAGAGCAGGATTATGGATATCAGATAAGAAAAGATCATTCCAATAAGCGGAGCCAGAAAGATGAATGCAGCAATCTTTAGAATTATCCCTGTATGAACAACACCCCATCCGGCATATGCAATGGCAGCGCCTGAAAAACCCCCAACGAGAGTATGAGATGAACTTGACGGTATTCCAAGATACCAGGTAAGAAGGTTCCAGATAATTGCTGCAACGATTCCTGATAGAATTACCATTAACGTAATGGCTGAGGTATCTACTGTTTTGGCGATGGTATCAGCTATATGCAGATTAAACACGAGGTATGCAAGCCAGTTGAAGGAGGCAGCCCATAATACAGCCTGAAACGGTGTCAGCACTTTGGTCGAAACCACGGTAGCAATAGAGTTGGCTGCATCATGAAAGCCATTGATCATGTCAAAGCTGAATGCCAGCACTACAATTATGATCAGAAGGGTAAAATCCATCAGGGAATAATATTATGCAATTTTGATAATAACCGAAGACAGTATATCTGCAACATCGTCGCAGCGGTCGACCGCTTTCTCGAGTGCTGCAATTACATCCTTCTTCTTGATCAGTTCAACAGCATCTTTCTCTTCCTCGAAAAGTTTTGCAAGGTACCTGTGGTTAATATCATCCGCATGTTCCTCAATTTCGCCTATTCTATGGCAGTTATCCTTGTATTTTGAGAGGTTCAGAACATCGCGGAGGCCGTTAAAGGCAGTGTTTATTTCAATTGATGCCCTCAGAATGGCATCAGCCATTTCGCGGAACTCAGGTGGTATTTCCTTGATTCTGTAAAGATGGGTCTCTTTGGCTGCACCGAACATAAGGTCCACAACAGAGTCTGTAGCGTGGATGAGACTGAAAATATCTTCCCTGTCAAACGGAGTTATGAATGTGCCACTAAGCGTCTTATACAGGTTCTTTGCGATCTGGTCGCCAACAAGCTCAGCCTCCTTGATCTTCTGACTTAAAACTTCTCTCTTCTCGGACGAAGGTTCATTCATCAGCTCAACAAGGTGCTCTGCTGCTATGATCAGGTTGGCTGATGCATCCTTGAACAAAGGATAAAACTTGCCCTCCTTGGGCGCCAGAAATGAAAAAATCTTATCAAGTTTCATGGATTGGTTGGAGTATGGATTAACACCCGGCAAAAGTATACTAATGGCTTCACTCCCGAAAGAAGATTCGACAGAATGTTCATTAAATGTTGATTATTATTCTTCCCCCATTCTTGGCAACTTTGAGTATCTTAGCAAAACACAAATATAATTTTCCGTCATGAAATTAACATTTTACGGGGCTGCCCGTGAGGTGACAGGCAGTAAGATCCTTATCGCGACAGAGCACGGCAAGAATATTTTTATCGATTGCGGACAGTTCCAGGGAAAAGGACTTGAGACAGATTCCCTGAACCGGGCAGTTCCCTTTCCTCCTGCTGCAATAGACCATATAATACTTACACATGCACATATTGACCACTCGGGACTGATCCCTTTTGTCTACCGGAACGGTTTTACAGGATCTATTATCTGCACAAGTGCAACGCGTGACCTCTGCTCCATAATGCTTGCAGACTCCGGCAAGATACAGGAGCAGGATACCATTACATTCAATAAGAGGAGGATGAAGAAAGGTCTTCCCGCTGTCCAGCCGCTCTATACTCAGGCTGACGGGATAGCTTCAATGAAGCTTTTTATCAGTGTCGCCTATGACCGTAAATTCCGTATCGATGAATTTACAACGGTCAGGTTCACAAATTCCGGTCACATGCTCGGAAGTGGTGTGGTCACCCTTGAGCTAAAAGAAAAGGAAGGTATTAAACGCATTGCCTTTACAGGTGACATCGGCCGGCCTGTAAACAGGATACTGAAGAGCCCTGAGCCTTTCGCCCAGGCTGACTATCTGATCGCTGAATCAACTTATGGCGACCGCCTTCACGCATCGATGGAAGAATCTGATGAGGCACTCTTCCGGGTGGTTCAAAGAACATGCGTTGAAAAGAGAGGAAAGCTTATCATACCTGCATTCAGCGTGGGCCGAACACAGGAAATAGTTTACTCCCTGAACAACCTTTATAATGCAAACCGGCTCCCCAGGGTTGATATTTATGTTGACAGTCCGTTGTCAGTGAATGCGACGAATATTTTCCGCATGCATTCAGAGTGTTTCAATGAGACAGTGAGACAGGTCATGCTCACCGACCCTGACCCCTTCGGATTTAACTCACTCTTTTATATCACCTCCGTGGATGACTCCAAGAGGCTGAATGAGATAAAGCAACCGGTCATAATTATTTCATCCTCAGGCATGATGGAAGCCGGCCGTGTAAAGCATCACCTGGCAAACAACATTGCCAATCCTGACAATACTGTGCTTATAGTCGGATACTGCGCTCCTTCAACTCTTGGCGCCAGGATTGGCAGAGGGGAAAAGGAGGTTTCGATTCATGGAACCAAATACCCGGTCAATGCAGAGATTGTGAAAATTGAATCCTATTCGGGTCACGGTGACTACAGGGAGATGGCTGACTACCTGTCATGCCAGGATCCGGGGAAGCTTAAAAAAGTATTTCTTGTCCACGGAGAATATGAAACGCAGAAAACCTACCAGGGATATCTTGAATCAAGGGGATTTGGCAACATAATGATCCCGGCACAGGGAGACAGCTTTGCTATTTGACCATCTCGGTTTGTCCTGCCATCGGACACCCGGGAACAGGACAATTGATGATCTTATGTTCGTTGTTATCGGCAGGTTCCCATCCCATAATCAGGTAGAGGACAAAGAAACCAATGACATATGCCACAGCAACATGCCATCCTTTTTTCAGCCATAGAACAACATCTCGTCCTTCAGGGAATTTGTTAGTTATAGCCACACCGGCTGAAGACCCGAACCAGATCATCGACCCTCCAAAACCTACTGAATAAGCGAGCATACCCCAGTCGTAATGCCCCTGATCGAGGCAGAGTTTGGTAAGCGGGATATTATCAAATACCGCTGAGAGGAAACCTAGAGCCAGGGCAGTCACCCATGAAGCATCAGGAAGCTCCTCGACCGGCATCATCGATGCACACATCACAAGACATAAAAGGAAGATGGTCCCCTTGAGAGCACCAGGAACCTCCTTCCATGGAACGGGTCTCAGGAATAACCCGAGAACGATTCCGATCCAAACGCCAAGCGCGGGCATGTCATAAAGTATATTTGAAATTATTGCACCGGCAAGGATGAACACCACATGTACCAGTTTCAGCCAGTCAATTTTGACATTAAGATTGGCATCTTTCTGTATACTCTGGTATTTGTGCTGCTGATGTGCCGCAAACCATGCGAAGAAAATCAAAGCTGTAAAAGCAGCCACATAGGCGTGAAGGACATTGAAGGCGGCGACACCGTCAATCCACATCATGGTAGTGGTTGTATCACCCACCACGCTGCCGCTTCCGCCAGCATTACTGGCTGCAACAAGCGCCGCGATATAGCCGATATGGACCCTGTTTTTAAATACAACCAGAGCGATGGTACCTCCAATGAGGGCAGCTGCAATATTATCAAGAAACGAAGAAAGGAGAAAAACAAAGATCAGCAGAAGGAAAGGACCTTTCCAATCATCCGGGAGATACTTTGGAAGGATTTCGGGCACCCTGGATTGCTCAAATATCTTTGAAAGAACCGCAAAGCCCAGGAGTAATCCAAGCAGGTTAAGTATTATTCCCCACTCGCCCTGGCGCAGCTCCTTATTCATGATCTGTTCTCCGAACGGGGTAGTACCGAACATGTGCTCCCCGAGATGAAACGCAGGATCGAAAATGAATTTGAATGTTAAAAGAACAGCCAGTCCGGTGACTGCCACCCAGAATGTCTGCTTGTGAAAAAGTGCAACACAGAGGAGTATAAGGCCAAAAATTATAAATTCAAATCGTATCGGGCCAACCATCGGTATTGATCCGTCTGATGCGAATATTGCGGCCGGACAAATCAGAATGATAAAAAGAAGACTGAGTCTCTTTTTATTGCCTTGCAGGAAGGCCATGACAAGAGTTTTCATAGGTGGAGGTTTCGATTTGAATTTTCGTGTGCCAAATTAAAAATATTTTTGTATTGTCAGTATGTGCTTTTATCATCTTTTGAACCTGATATTGGCAACCTTCACCACGTTATTAAAATAAAACGACGCCCGGATTGAGCGTCGCAGCATTTACAGTAACGGCCGTTGTATCGGCCTTTCTCTTAAAAACTGTATCCGGCAGAGATATTTATTGTCTTCAGAAGCAATGCCTGTGACATCCTGTTATGAGTATACATCATCTGGAATGAAGGATAAATGCCTATTCCTTTGTACTCTCCATAACAGCCCAGTTCAAACTTGCCTCCAGGACCCGACACAGCCTCTCCTATCTTTGTGCTCAAAGGTACCACTCCAAGCTTTGATGTATACTGAAGCTCGCCCCTGTAATCAAATGAGAAAATACCGGCAGAATAGGTATTAAAGATTCCGAAGTGTTCCCAGCCTGCTCTCAGATTAATACCTCCGTATATTCCTGCGCCTGTCAGGTAGAGCCATGCCTCCGACTTCTGGTTATCATCTTCATAACTGTCATATCTGCTTCCGTAATGATAGAATGCTCCCAGCCTGTAAGACAAGAAATCTTTCCGGGATTTTATCTCCGTATCAAATGTCAGAACATACCCGTCTCCGGGGTAAAAAGTAAGATCGTTGTTTGCGTACAGCGAGGTCACCTCTTCAGACCATACTCCCCACGGTGCAAAAGGAAAGGAATAACCTGCCCTCATAGACAATTTGCCCTCCTGAGCGTTAACCAGGGGGAACAACATCAGTAATACAAGTACTGCACTGAATCTCATTAAATTACTCTTAGGGTCACTAACTAAGATGATGGAAAGTTAATAAAAAAAGTCCCGCCACACAGGCGGGACCTTTAATTCTAGTATCTCGGTTCACGATCCCTGTCCCGGAAATCCCGGCGGGGTCTGAAAGGCTTTTTCTCTGCCTTCGGCTCAGATCTCTTTACTATGATCTGACTTCCATCAAGCTCTGAATTATTAAGCTTTTCAATGGCTTCAAATCCTGCACGGTCATCTGCCATCTCTACGAAACCATAACGCTTTGAAAAGCCGGTTTCACGGTCCATAATGATTTTTGCGGAGAGAACCTCTCCGAATTTACTGAAAAGTTCCTGAAGGTCTTCTGCTTTGGTCACAGAACTCAGCTTGGCTACAAAAATGTTCATTTGAAAATTAATTAAATGTTAATAAAAGTATTTATGTCAGCAGGTTAACTCCGGTGCAAATAAAAAATAAGCTAAAGAATTCAGCCTTGCCAATCATGACAAAGTTATTTAAATATTTTTAACATCTCAAAATAAATTTAATTATTTGAAAATGGCCCCCTGAGACCAGATCAATCAGCCGGTAATATTATTAATTCTACCTGATAGCCAGTTATTTATTCCGCTTTAACGGCATTGTTTTGCCCCGGAGCCACTTTCTTATATCAGGTCCGAGAGATTCCCCCAAAGCCCTGAATACCGTTTCATGGTATTCATTCAGCCACTTCAGCTCCATGTCATCAAGCAATGAAACCTCAACAAGCTCACGGTCAATATAGCACAGGGTGACTGTTTCAAACTTCAGGAATTTGCCATGATCCGTTTCACGTTCATCAACACAGAAGACAAGGTTCTCCGTTCTGAATCCATACTCACCCTGCCTGTAAACCGCAGGCTCATCCGATATCAGCATGCCGGGCTCAAGAAAGGTCATCAGATCTCCCGAAGCCGCGCTGCCGATCGTCTGGGGACCTTCATGCACATTCAGGAAACTACCCACACCGTGTCCGGTACCGTGACCATAATTTAATCCGTTATCCCATAATGCTTTACGTGCCAGCACCTCTATCTGGTATCCCCTGGTGCCATAGGGAAATCTTACCATTGCCAGGTCAATTGTACCCTTAAGTGCAAGTGTGAAATCATTCTTCATCCGTCTGTCCGGTTTTCCCAGGGTAATGGTCCTGGTTATGTCAGTAGTACCTCCGAAATACTGACCACCGGAATCAAGCAGGAAGATGCCTGCTTTTCCCAGCCGGGCGTCAGTACCCTCATCAGGCACATAGTGAGGCAAAGCAGCATGTTCGTTATACGCAGCAATAGTGGCAAAAGAGGGTCCGGTAAAATCCTTCTGCTCCTGCCGGAATGCATCGAGCCTGGCGGAAGCTGACAACTCGGTAATCGTTTCCCTGCCCGGGCTTTTCTCAAGCCAGTAAAAGAATTTAGTCAGAGCCACGCCATCCCTTACCATCACTTGCCTGAGGTTTTTTATCTCTGTCTTGTTTTTTATTGCTTTGAGACGGGTTGGTATGCTGACCTCCTCCGTGATCTCAACCTTTTTCGGTACTGCCCTGTAAAGGACTGCAGACGTCGTTGAGGGTGAAAGCAGCAGCGTCGATCCTTCCTCTAAATAAGTGATCACTGATGATACTGTATCATAAGGCAGAAGCACAACGCCGTCTTTGTCAAGCTCAGATTTCAAGGATGAGGGGATCTTATCCTCATCGGCAAAGAACAGGACCTGATCCGGGCTGACGATAGCAAATGAAAGCAGCAAAGGACTGTATCTGAGATCTTTCCCCCTGATATTAAGAAGCCACATCACGTCATCAGCAGCCGTCAGCAACTGGCAGTCAGCATGCAATTCAGCCATCTTTTCACGTACGCGCTTTATTTTGTTTATCCGGCTTTCACCCGAATATTTAATCTGAAAAGGGTAAGCCTTATCATCCGGCAACAGTGGTCTCTCCTTCCACAACTCTGTAATCAGGTCCGCCTTAAGGTTAAGTTTTACCCCGCCGGGTGAAAGCGCAGCTTCAAGCAGCCGCATATTTCCGGCTGATATCAGCCTGCCGTCAACCGCCACTATTTGGCCTTTGTCCATCTTTTCCTTAAGCCATCCGATATGCTCAGGCGTATGAGACACCCTGAGCTTAACAAGACTAAATCCGGAGTTCTTAAGCTGATCTTCCGCCTGTATGAAATAACGACTGTCAGTCCATAATCCGGCGAAACTGCCGGTTATCACCACCGTGGCCGCCGAACCGCTGAATCCGGTGAGCCACCGGATAACCCTCCAGTGATCCGGCACATATTCCCCGAGATGAGGATCAGCTGACGGTACAATGAGTGCATCTATCCTTTTCTTCTTCATAAGAGCCCTGACACCGGCAAGTCTCCTGGTGTAAATACTGTTAGCCACTCTGTTTGTTTTTATTGATACTGTTCGTAATTAACAAATATAGCGAAGTTTATTTTCCGGTAATCCTTAACTGCCGGACAACACATTATTCATAAGATGGGGTTAATTCTTACATTTATTCAATAATTTCACGGCGTGAAGCGAGAGGGGGGAAATAGTACTACGGACTGGTGGATGAAGCTTGACAACGCAGCCAAAATCTATCCTGCCATCACCGGTTCAGAGCTGACCGGTGTCTTCCGTATTTCAGTTTTCCTGACCTCTCCGGTAATTCTGCCTGCTCTTGTAAAAGCCACCGGAGATACTGCAGCGGTATTCCCGATGTTCAGCGTCGAGCTCTGCAAAGGTTTCTTCTGGTATTACCTTGAGTATAACGGCAAGCCTCCGAGGATACTTGCCGACAAGGGTCCCCGCTGCCAGCCTTTTCCGCGGGCATTAAAGGGTGAACTTGTTTACAGGGTACTGGTACGCGACAACTGTGTTTCGCTGGAATTCTTTCACATACTCACTGACGGTGGTGGCGCCTTCTTTTTTCTGAAGACACTGATGAATTTTTATTTTCTGCACGCGTATGGCATTACCGATGTTCCTTTTCCGGAGGTGAGCCAGGGACCTCCGCCGGGCAGCAGTGATGACCTTTTTCACCGGTTTTACAAAAAGGGTCTGCCCATGCCGAAGTTGCTGCCCAGGGCATGGCACCTTCCCTTCAGAATTCGGCAGGGCGCCCGGCGCTTCAGGGTTACCGACTTTGAGATCCCGGCCGCCTCGCTGCAACAACTGTCAAAGCTAAATAACTGCACCATAACTGAATATCTGGCATCAGTGCATCTTTTTACCCTCCAGGAACTGCGTCATGATTACGGCAAGGGTTCACCACATATCAGGGTTCAGGTCCCCTTCGACCTGCGCAGGAGGTATGATGCCCATACATTGCGCAACTTCTCCCTCTTCGCTTTCCCTGAGATTGATATACGGCTGGGCCTTTACACTTTTGACGAGATACTCACCCAGGTGAAGATAACAATGCAGATCATGACAGATGAAAAGAGGATAAGACAGGTTATCAGCCGTAACGTGTCGAAGGAAAAAAGTCCGTTGATTCGAATGATACCGCTGTTCATAAAAAGCCCGGTGCTGAGGTTCGCCTATAACAGGTTCGGTCCCAGCCAGTTCACCAGTACCATCACCAATATGGGGAAGGTAATGCCGACAGGGCCTGCCGCTGAATTCATGAAAGCAATGTCAGTGACGCCTCCTCCGCCGCACAGTGCCATCAAAATCACCGCAGGACTGGTGACCCTGGGTGTCAATACTATCCTTTCATTCGGATCACTGACCGACAATACTGAACTTGAGAAGCAGTTCGTAAAATCACTGACATCGGCAGGTCTCCACGTGAAACTGCTTAATAAAGAATAACAATTATTATCATGGCAATATGCAATAATTGCGGAGTTGACCTCGGGGAAGGAAATGAAAATTGTCCTCTCTGTAAACCGACAGAGCATCGCACAGTACGTATAGTTTCTCCGGCAGATCTGTTCAACATCTCAAAGATAGTGAAGACCCGGACCCTTTATGAGACAACCATGTTATTGCTGGTATCGGGTGTGATCGTTACCATTGCGATAGATCTCGTTTTCGTAAAGGGCATCAGCTGGTCACTGCTGACAACCACCAGCATAGGGTATCTGATCTCCCTGGTTTCCTGCATTTACTTCCTCAGGAGAAAGCTATCCCTGATGATAGTTGCTACCCTTGCAGCAACCCTTCTCTTCCTCTGGCTGACTGACCTCCTCACCGGTAATCACAGGTGGTTCGGAACCTTAGCTGCACCGCTGGTAATATCAGGTGCACTGCTGACCACAGCGGTAATCTTTCTGAACTCACTCTCAAAATACAGGGGACTTAACCTGTTGTCGACCATCCTGATTGCGATGGCTGTTCATGCAGTCATAATTGAGTACCTGACTGATAAGCTTCTGACGTCAGAGTTTAATCCGCAGTGGTCTGTGGTGACCGCCGCATCGCTGACAATCATCGCCATGATATTCCTCTTTGTTCACTACCGGCTTAAAAGAGGCCGCAGCCTGGGGAGATTTTTTCACGTGTGACCTTCTTTCCCGGTACCGCTGTAGCTGTTGGTTTTCTCGGTCAGTTCCATTACATTTAAACTTTCAACCAATTTCCGCGCAATGCAAAAACTTCTTTACAGGTTTCTTGATTATGTCCGCTTTGACACCAGACCTGATGAAACCTCCACCTCGTGCCCCTCGTCTGTCAGCCAGATGCTTTTTGCCAGGAAACTGGGAGCAGAACTTGAGGAAACAGGACTTGCTGAAGTCACAATTGATGGTAATGGTTATGTCATGGCTACGCTCCCGGCAAACACCCGTTCAAAACGACCGGTAATGGGATTTATTTCGCATATGGACACCAGCCCCGAAGCCCCTTCCGCGAAAGTCAACCCGCAGGTGCACCATGACTATAGTGGCGGAGACCTGCTGCTCAATCCTGACAAAAAAATAAAGCTATCGCCTAAAGAATTCCCTGACCTGAAAAAATATAAGGGCCAGACCATTATAACCACTGACGGACTTACACTCCTTGGGGCTGACGACAAAGCAGGCATAGCCGAGATAGTTACGGCATTGGAGTACCTGGTCAGCCACCCCGAGATGAAGCATGGCAAGATCAGGATCGCTTTCACGCCTGATGAAGAGATCGGGAGAGGTGGTGACCACTTTGACGTGAAGGCATTCGGGGCGGAGTATGCATATACTGTCGACGGAGGAGGACTGGGAGAGCTTGAATATGAAAACTTTAATGCTGCGGCAGCCACCTTAACCATCAGAGGCAGGAGCGTTCATCCAGGCACGGCAAAGGGAACAATGATAAACTCAGTAATGGTTGCAAAAGAGTTCGATGCTCTTCTGCCTGCCAGAGAAAGACCTGAGTTCACTGAAGGGTACGAGGGATTCTTCCACCTTTTTGATATCACCGGCACGGTGGAGGAGACTACTGCCAGGTATATCATCAGAGACCACGATTCTGTTAAGTTCGCCGCAAGAAAAAAATTGCTCAATGATGCTGTCTCGTTGATACGGCGGAAATACAGGAAAGCAGAAGTGAAAGTAACGATGAAGGACCAGTATTACAATATGAAGGAGATCATAGAATCCAAATACTTCCTGATAGAGGATGCAGTAAAAGCGTACCGGAAAGCCGGCGTAGAACCTGAGATAAAACCGGTGCGCGGCGGCACTGACGGTGCAAGGTTATCGTTCATGGGCCTGCCATGCCCCAACCTCTTCACGGGAGGACATAATTACCACGGCCGATATGAATATATTCCGCTGCAGTCAATGGAAAAAGCTGTTGAAGTGATCATTAACCTCTCTGTCGTTCCGACAAACAGCAAAAAATGAAAAACAGCTTCATCACCCTTGTTCTGATTTCCCTGCTGGCTGCTTCATGCTCGGAGGAGGGCGCGTTAAGGAGGGCCGCTGCCACCATCACTCCTGATGAACTACGCAATTATACAATGACACTCGCTGCTGACAGTTTTATGGGGAGAAAGCCTTTTTCGCCGGGCGAGACTGTAACTGTCAGTTACCTGGCAGACGAGCTCGAAAAGATCGGTTTTCGTCCTGCCTTCGGCGACAGCTGGTTCCAGAGCGTACCGATGACGGAAATATCGACCAGGGTGACCGGACCTGTCACCATCATCGCAGCAGGCAGAAGACTGGAGTTTTCGGCACCTGATGACATTGCCGTCGAATCTCCTTCGCAGAAAAAGGTCGTCGGATTGAAGGACCTGCCAATGGTTTTCTGTGGCTTTGGAATAGTGGCTCCCGAATATGGGTGGGACGACTACCGGGATGTTGACGTGAGGGGCAAGTGCGCTGTGGTGTTTATTAATGATCCCGGACTTTACACCGGCGACACCACGCTGTTTAAAGGCAGGCAGATGACATACTACGGACGCTGGACCTATAAATATGACGAGGCTGCCAGGCATGGCGCATCAGCTATCCTGATCATTCACGAAACCCTCGGTGCGGGGTATGACTATTCAATCCCCCGGAAGAGCTCAATAACGCCAAGCCTGTATATGGAACATGCCGAAGGAAACACTCCTCCCTGCGATGTCTGCGGCTGGCTTAACGGTGAAGCTGCTGACGAACTTTTTGCAGCTTTGGGTTATAGCGTGGAAACCCTGCGCAAAGAAGCATGCCAAAAGAACTGGCATAGTTTCGGGATGGCCGCCGCCATAACCATGAATCTTGAAAATACCCATACGCAAAACACATCGATGAATGTGGCAGGTATTTTGCCTGGTACTGAAAATCCTGATGAGTGTGTTGTCATCGAAGGGCACTGGGATCATTTCGGCATCGGCGAAGCAGAGAACGGAGACTCAATATATAACGGTGCAGTAGACAACGGAACAACTATGGCATGGGCATTTGAGATCGGAGAAGCTTTCGCATCACTTTCAAAGAAACCCGAAAGATCAGTGATACTCCTTTTTCCTACCGCCGAAGAACAGGGACTGCTCGGTTCATCCTGGTTTACGGCCCATCCGCCTGTTGCCCCGGAAAATATCATTGCATGCTTCAACAACGATATGATGCTTGCCATCGGTAGAATGAACGATATAATGGTAACAGGTTACGGACAGTCAGAGCTTGACGATATGCTTGCCTTAGTGGCTGCGAAACAGGGTCGGTACATCCTGCCTGATCCGACACCCGAAACCGGCATGTATTTCAGGTCTGACCACTTCCCCTTTGCACGCATTGGTGTACCATCACTGTTTGCCCGGGGTAACTGCGACAGCCGTGAACACGGAAAAGAGTGGGCGGCAGCAAGGGAGAAAGAATACCTCACCACCATGTACCATAAGCCCGCCGACAATTATTATCCCGCTATGAATTTTGAAGGTATCGCTGAAGACGCCCGGGCAGCCTTCGAGGTAGCCTGGAGAATTGTAACAAGCGATATCAGGCCTCAGTGGAAGGCCGGTTCAGAGTTTGCAAATATCAGACCTGCTGTTCATTAGTAGCTTGCACTTGTTAAAATGAGTTCAAATCTGTTTTTGTTGTTATTTTATTAACAGTGTTATTATTATAACAATATTTATTAACTTTGCACTGGTTTTATTAACAGTTTCTGAAATAATAAATGTCAAATCAGAATATGATAAATATTAGGAATTTAATAATTTGAGAGGCGTAATTTCGCCCATTGTTTTTGAAAGAAATCAACTTTAATTATACATAATTACAATCATGGGAAAAATCAATTCACTTGATGACCTAAAGAAGATCCGTGACGGGGTGCGCACAAAGATCGAGATGAGATCCGGAGCCGACAGTCCCGAGGGAATGGTTCAGGTCAAGGTCGCAATGGCTACCTGCGGCATCGCTTCCGGAGCAAGACCGATTATGGATTTTTTTACGGATGAGCTTGATAAAAGGGGTATTGGTGCAGTAATAATCCAGACCGGATGCATGGGTTATTGCTATGCTGAACCAACTGTCGAAGTACAGATGCCCGGCAAAGAGCCGGTCGTTTTTGGTTTCGTCGATCAGAAGAGAGCTGACGAAATCATTGAAAAGTACATTAAGAATGGTGAACTGGCTGAAGGCATCATTCCGGTCAACTATGAAAAAATATACTAATAAACAGGGAGGAAAAGAGTAATGTCAAAGTACAGAATGCACCTTCTTGTCTGCGGCGGAACAAGCTGTCGAGCATCAGAGAGTAATCTCATCATTGAGAACCTGAAGAAGGAAATTGAAGAAAAGGGTCTGCAAAACGAGGTGCAGGTCATTATGACCGGCTGCTTCGGTTTATGCGAACATGGCCCTGTTGTCAGGGTCATGCCTGACAATACGTATTACCTTCATGTGCAACCTGAAGATGCGCCGGTG
The DNA here is from genome assembly GCA_963825165.1 of uncultured Bacteroidales bacterium. Classification (GTDB taxonomy): domain Bacteria; phylum Bacteroidota; class Bacteroidia; order Bacteroidales; family VadinHA17; genus SR-FBR-E99. The sequence continues at coordinate 569,372 of CAWGRY010000003.1, forward strand.
ATCGTCGCAGAGCATGTCATTAAGGGAAAACCGGTTCAGAGGCTGCTGAAGACTGAACCGCTGCAAAAGCAACCGGCCGGAGAAACAAAGCAGCCGGAACTGAAACGCAAACAGATACGTATCGCTTTGCGAAACTGCGGACTGATCAATCCGGAAGATATCACCGACTATATTGCCCATGAAGGATATTCGGCACTGGGTAAGTGCCTGTCTGAACTCAAACCGGCTGACGTCGTTGATATAGTCAAGAAATCAGGCCAGCGCGGCCGCGGCGGCGCAGGATTCCCCACCGGACTGAAGTGGGAAATTGCATCGAAGAACGACGCAGACCAGAAATATGTGGTCTGCAACGCCGACGAGGGTGACCCGGGTGCATTCATGGACCGTTCTGTTCTTGAAGGTGATCCTCACAGCGTTCTCGAAGCAATGGCAATATGCGGTTATGCCATCGGGGCATCAAAAGGACTGATATATATCAGGGCTGAATATCCGCTTGCCATCCAGCGTCTGAAAGTAGCTATCGGACAGGCACGTGAATACGGGCTGCTGGGAAAGAATATCTTTGGCACTGACTTTTCATTCGATATTGACCTGCGCTACGGCGCCGGTGCATTCGTCTGCGGCGAGGAGACAGCGCTTATCCACTCCATGGAAGGTCTCCGCGGTGAACCCACAAACAAACCTCCCTTCCCCGCTGAAAGAGGTTTCCTTGGCAAACCCACCAATGTCAACAACGTTGAGACCTTTGCCAGCATACCGGTCATTATCAACAAGGGCTGGGAATGGTATTCCTCAATAGGCACGGAAAAATCCAAGGGAACAAAGGTTTTTGCCCTTGCCGGAAAAATAAATAACGTCGGCCTGATAGAAGTGCCTATGGGTATCACCCTTCGCGAAATAATCTTCGAGATAGGCGGAGGCATCAAGAACGGAAAGAAATTCAAGGCTGTCCAAACAGGCGGACCATCAGGCGGATGCCTCACGGAGAAACACCTTGACACACCAATCGATTTTGACAACCTTGTGGCTGCCGGATCGATGATGGGCTCAGGCGGTATGATAGTAATGGACGAAGATACCTGTATGGTAGCCATAGCAAAATTTTTCCTCGAATTTACCGTCGAAGAGTCCTGCGGAAAATGCGCTCCCTGCCGTATCGGAAACAAAAGGGTACACGAACTTCTGACCCATATCACCAAAGGCAACGGAACAATGGAAGACCTTGACCGTCTGAAAAACATGTCCAATGTTATTAAAGACACTTCCCTGTGCGGCCTGGGCCAGACCTCACCCAATCCGGTGCTTTCGACAATGAATAATTTCTGGGATGAGTATTTTGCTCACGTCACTGATAAAAGGTGCCCGGCGGGCGAATGCCGTGATCTGATGAAATACTTTATAGATATTGAAAAGTGCGTTGGGTGTACAGCTTGTGCAAGAGGATGCCCGGTCAACGCTATCACCGGCGAACGCAAGGGTCCGCATTACGTTGACCAGGAGAAATGTATCAAGTGCGGTGCCTGCTTCGAGAAGTGTAAATTCAGTGCAGTGCTAATCAATTAATGACAGAAGGATTGATAATGGAAACAGTTAAACTTACAATAGACAATAAGCAGGTCGAAGTTCAGAAAGGAGCTACCATCCTTAATGCGGCACATAAGCTGGGTATTGATATCCCCACACTGTGCCACATGAAACTTGACGACCTAAATATAGAAAACAATCCCGGCGGTTGCAGAATATGTGTTGTGGAAGTGCAGGGACGAAGAAACCTGTCTCCCGCATGTATTACAAAATGCGACGAGGGAGCGGTTGTCCGGACACATACCCCCAGGGTTATGAACGCACGCAGGACAGTCATGGAGTTCATACTCTCGGATCATCCGAAAGACTGTCTCATATGCCCTAAATCGGGTACCTGCGACCTTCAGAATATGGCTACCAGGCTTGGTATCAGGGAGATACCTGGGCAGGATATTGCAGCCATGTCAACTTACCGCAAGGACTTCTCCCCTTCCATCATACGTGATCTCGACAAGTGTATCATGTGCCGCAGATGCGAGATGATGTGCAATACTGTTCAGACAGTTGGCGCTCTATCCGCTGTTAACAGAGGCTTCATGGCCGCTGTGGCACCGGCTTTCGAGGAGAACCTCGAGTTCTCACCCTGTACTTACTGCGGTCAGTGCGTGGCGGTCTGCCCCACGGGAGCGCTTACGGAGGTTGACCATACCCGCGAGGTCCTCAGAGCTATCGTTGACCCCGCCAAGACCGTTGTCGTTCAGACAGCGCCTGCCGTACGCGCTGCCCTCGGCGAGGAATTCGGGATGGAACCCGGAACACTTGTCACCGGCAAGCTCGTTGCTGCACTGAAGGAATTAGGGTTTGACTATGTATTTGACACGGACTTTGCTGCTGATCTGACCATAATGGAAGAAGGAAAAGAACTGCTTACAAGGCTGGGTAAATTCCTGAATGGTGACAAGGATGCAAATATCCCGATACTGACATCATGCTGCCCCGGATGGGTCAACTTCTTTGAACATAACTATCCGGAGCTCAGAAATGTACCTTCAACGGCAAAATCACCCCAGCAGATGTTCGGTGCCATTGCAAAATCATACTTTGCTGACAAGATCAATATCAAACGTCAGGATATGGTAGTGGTATCAGTTATGCCCTGTCTGGCCAAGAAATATGAGAGCCAGAGACCCGAGTTTGCTGTTGACGGTAATCCGGATGTTGACTTCTCTATCTCAACCCGTGAACTGGCCCATTTCATACGCCAGGCAAATATCGATTTCAACAACCTGCCTGATATGGACTTCGACAGGCCGCTTGGTGAATCTTCCGGTGCCGCTGTTATCTTCGGAAACACTGGTGGCGTGATTGAGGCTGCCGTGCGTACAGCATACGAGCTTTATACCGGTAAGAAACTCAATAAGATCGATTTTACAGAGCTGAGAGGCATGGAGGGCGTCAGGCAGGCTACAATAGACTTCGACGGATTGCCTCTGAATATCGGTATTGCCAGCGGACTGGGCAATGCACGCAAGTTGCTCGACGATTTCAAGAGCGGAAAATCAAAATTCCATGCAATAGAGGTGATGGCCTGCCCGGGCGGATGTATCGGCGGTGGCGGCCAACCCCTGCATCATGGTGATTCTTCAATACTGAAGGCAAGAGCCGCTGCCATATACAGGGAGGACAAGAACAAACCCATCAGGGTATCGCATGAGAACCCCTATATTATTCAGCTCTATAAAGAGTTCCTGGGTGAACCTAACGGTGAAAAGGCACACCATCTGCTTCATACAAAGTATTTTGACAGGAAAGCCAGAATAATTGTCAAGCAGTAAGGTAAATTCAGTTTAACTATCTAAAATTCAATGATATGTCAAGCATAAAGATAGAACTAAGACAGGAAGACTTAAATAAAATAAACGAGATATGCGATTCATTCAGTAAGGATCCTCTGGAACTTATCAATGTACTGCATACCTGCCAGGGACATTTCGGGTACCTGCCTGCTGAAGTGCAGGAGGCTGTGGCAGCCCGCCTGAATGTTTCGGTTGCACAGGTTTACGGTGTCGTGACCTTCTATTCATTCTTCACCATGACACCCAAGGGTAAACACCCGATCAGCATTTGCATGGGTACTGCATGTTATGTCAGAGGTGCCGAGAAGGTTCTTGATGAGTTTAAGAAAGAGCTGTCACTGCAGGTTGGCCAGACAACCCCTGACGGCAAGTTTTCGCTGTCAAGCCTGAGGTGTGTCGGTGCATGCGGACTGGCGCCGGTGGTGCTTGTAGGCAACAAGACCTACGGCCGGGTGGCTCCTGATGATGTCCGAAACATCATCAAGGAATACGAATAACATAGCCTGAAAGTCTGAAGTCTGAAAGTCCGTTGAAAGGTTGAGAGGATGAAGGGTTGAAAGGTATGCGGTCTTGCAGCTATGCAGTCACTTCAAAAATCCTAAATCATTTCCCCTTGTTCGATATTCTCTTCACTCTGAAGCCAGTGCTCTGCGGCTTAAAGAAGTACTCCTTCTGCCTTCGCTTTCCGGTGATTTCACGGGTTACATGCACTTTCCTGCCCGTATACGGGTCGAAGCCGAGGTAATACATTGCTGTGGAAAGTGTCATCGGCGTGGGAGTGAAATCCTGCACCTGCTCCGGATGCATCCCAAGATCTTTCAGCTCACGGGCCAGAGCCCCCATCTTCTCTTCCGTGGTCCCCGGGTGTGCCGATATGAAATACGGGATCAGCTCATACTTCAACCCTTTGCTGCGAACTATCCCGCCGAAAATTTCGCTTAGCTTCCTGAAATGTCTGAATGAACTTTTCCTCATGAGATACAGCACCTCCTCGTCGGTATGCTCCGGTGCCACCTTCAGTCGCCCGCTGGTATGATTTAATATCAGTTCCTTCAGGTAGTGCTCCTCCTCACTTCCGGCAGAACGATTGTATTCCTTCATCAGCAGGTCATACCTTACTCCGCTTCCCACGAACGCCTTTTTTATATACGGAAGTGAATTGACAGTCTCATACAGTGCCAGGAGATCACGATGCGATGTCTCAAGGTTATCGCATATCGCGGGCCAGATACATGACGGACGTCCGCATTTGTAACATCTCTCCTTATCGCGGCCAGCCATGCGGTACATATTTGCCGACGGTCCGCCCAGATCAGAGAGATAACCTTTAAAACCCTCCATCCTGCTGATGCGCTCCACCTCTTTCAGCACGGAGGCTTCCGAGCGGCTGCTGACAAATTTACCCTGGTGAGCGGCGATGGCGCAGAAGCTGCATCCGCCAAAGCACCCCCTGTGAATATTTACCGAGAATTTTATCATCTCCCATGCCGGTATGGGCCCTTTCTTATCATAACGCGGATGGGGTGCGTAATTAAATGGCAGATCATAGATAGCATCTGCCTCAGCCTCAGAAGCTACAGACATTGGGGGATTAACTACCACCACCCTGTCGCCACAAGGTTCAATCAGCCTCACAGGCTTCTGGCTGTTGCTCGTTTTTTCAAACAGAACAAAATTTTCAGCATAGGCCTTACGTGATGACTTCGCCTCTGAGCATGGGTGCATCATCATGTCCTTCACCCCCGGCATAGGGGGAGGAAATTCATCGGACGGTCGCAGGTAAACCGACTGTGGCAGATCAGTGATCATGTTCACCTTCTCCCCTTTCTTTACCCTTTGCGCCAGCTCTGTGACCGCTCTTTCGGCCATGCCGTAAATGATCATGTCAGCTCCGCCGGAGATAAGAATCGACGGTTCAAGGGCATCTTTCCAATAGTCGTAGTGCATCAGCCTGCGCATAGATGCTTCAATGCCCCCTGCGACAACCGGTATATCCGGAAAAAGCTTTTTCAGAATCCTGGTATAGACAATGGTAGCATAATCAGGCCGGAATCCTGCTGTGCCACCCGCTGTATAAGCATCATCGGACCGTAGCCTGCGCGTGGCGGTGTAATGGTTTACCATCGAATCCATGTTACCGGCCGTGACGGCAAAGAAAAATCGCGGAGCACCGAGCTTGCTGAAGTCGCGCAGATCATCACGCCAGTTGGGTTGCGGCACCACCGCCACGCGGAGGCCGGCAGCCTCCATCACCCGCGCTATTACGGCTGCCCCGAAAGAGGGATGATCAATATAGGCGTCACCGGTAAAAAGTATGACATCAGCACGCTCCCACCCCAGCGCATCCATCTCCTTTTTTGATGTAGGAAGCCAGCCAGCCAGAACTTTTTCATGACTTTTCATGTTTCTAATATACTTGTTTTAACTAACTTGCTAATCCTGATAATGAATATTTCAATTCCTGAAAGGTTCCGGTATGAGACCTTTATCTAAATCACTGGCAATATTTTTTGTATTGGTGGTTTTCCTTTTTCCTGCACAGGTCAGATCGCAGGACCCTGTGGCAAGACCAAAAATAGGCCTCGCCCTCAGCGGAGGCGGTGCAAAGGGACTTGCTCATCTCGGCGTCATAAAAGTGATGGAAGAAGCCGGCCTGCGGCCTGATTGTATCACCGGGGTCAGCATGGGCAGCATCATTGGCGGCTTGTATGCAATGGGCTATACAACCGACAGTATCGCAGATTTTTTCAGGGGTTCGGATTTTAACATTATACTCTCAGACAGGATACCTGAGAACAGGGTTATTTTTCTCGAGAAGAAACACTTTTACAACAGCCTGATCTCACTGCCCATAACAAGGGAAAAGATCCAGCTGCCTTCAGGTTTGATAGCCGGTCAGCAGGTAGATAATCTTCTGAGTTATTATTCCTGGTCAGCTGCAAACATCAGCGATTTCTCAAAGCTGCCGATACCTTTTCTTTGTGTAGGCTTTAATCTGCTTACAGGCAAAGCGGTGCTGCTTACTGAGGGTTACCTGCCAGAGGCTATCAGAGCAAGCATGGCCATACCTTCAGTATTCACACCCGTCAGAATAGACTCTGCTTTACTCGTTGACGGTGGCGTCGTCCACAATTATGCTGCCACCGAACTGCATGATATGGGTGCTGACATTGTAATAGGATCCTATGTCGGTTTCAGAAGATATACCGAGAAAGACCTTGAGTCTGCATATGGGATTCTAAAGCAAATCGGATTTCTAACCAGTCTTGCAGATTACGGGGATGAAAAGAGAAAAACCGATATCCTGATCGAGCCCGATTTGAAGGGCTTTTCTACCCTCGACTTCAGCCGTATCGACACCATCATTGAAATTGGCTATCGTGCTGCCCTTCCTTATAAGGAAAAGTTCAGGCGATTGGCTGATTCACTCAATGCAATAGGAACCCAGGCACCGCTGGTACCACTGCCGGAAATTAAATATCATGTCTTTGACAGGATTGATGTGACTGGCAACAGGATAACAAGTGACGAAGAGATCCTGGGCGTTCTTGATATCAAGCCACGTCAGAAGGTCAGCAGGGATTTGCTCGCTGAACGAATTGAATTGCTCTATGGCAAGGCATGGTTCGATAAAGTCAGTTACAAAATTATTCCCCGGAATGATTCCCTCCTGCTGGAGATTGACTGTATTGAACGGCCGAAAGCTATGATTTACGGCTCGCTGCATTATGACAATGCCCTGAGTGCAGGGGCTGTGCTCAGTCTTTCAATCAGGGACCTGGTAACACAAAGGTCCGTTATTTATGCCGAATCATATATCGGACAGTACTACAGGTTAAGGTTAGGTATTATCCAGTTCCTCGACAGAGGTCAGAAGTTTGGCCTCGAAGCTGCATATTTTATGGATAATACCCGGTTCCCTCTCATCGAACTGAGAGGGGAAACAGGTCCCATGCTAAGTCAGAACTATATTATGAGCCTCTCGCTCAGCCAGAGAATAAGCCTGAATCACCTGATGAACCTCACCTTTAAGTTTGAAACCGATAACCTCGTTACCGATTATATCTCAGCCAGCCATATTGAACGACTTACTTATAACTATATCACCGCTGCTTATAGTTACCAGGCAAACACCCTGGATACCAAGCACTTTCCCAATAATGGAATCACCTACAGCGTATCTGCCTCACTCTCAAAGCTTGTCAGGGGTGCTATAAAGACAGATGGACAGAGAACGGACTATATCAGGGAGGACCCGGGAGACTTCTCTTTCCACCACAATTTTACCATGAGGGGCTGGTTCAGTACCTACTGGTCACCCGCCCCCAAACTGACCTGGAATATTGGCGGGGAAGCCCTGTTCCTGACAGATGCTGATACTGTTTCTGCACAGAACACCTTTTTCCTTCTCGGCGGCATCACACCGACAACTGAACGTTCAGTGTCCGCCATAGGTTTCTTTGACAACCAGATACCGTTGAAAAGTCTTGCCGGCGTAAGGCTTAGCGCTGACTATGAGCTGGTTAAAGATCTTCATATTAATTTCGGCGCAAACCTCTTTGCAATCCAGGAACTTGACCGTGCCCAAGGCTTCTCATTGGTTGGCGGGTACGGGCTGGGAATCGGCTACATGACCATCGCCGGCCCGATACGCCTGGGAGTAATGCACGGTTTATATGACAAAGAGGTATTCTATAAAGCGGTTAAACCTTATGTCAGCATTGGTTTTACCTTCTGAACCTTCCGGTGGCCTGATTGTTGCATTGTTCTTCAGGTGTATGTTATTATCAGATTAAAATGAACGTATCCGCCATCATACTTCAGCACAGGAGAATTTGTAACCTTGTTGTGAGGCGTAAGGTCAAACAAAGCTTTGACATTATGTCTGATATGCTTGATAATGTTTCATTTGGAGGCTTCAGGGATGAGTTTGCGGAGCTGAAAATGACTTATATGAACATCCTTAAGTATACTGTTGACGGCATTAACGACCCGAACCGTCAGAAAGTATACACCAAACTTCTTCAGAGTATTCTCAGGCTGAACGATAAAATAAAACAGGACATTTTGGCACATCATTCAGGGTGGTACACTTATTCTGTCAGAGCACGTGAAGAAAGAGAAGAAAGACTAAGGGGCGGTAATATAATACAGAGTGTTGACGACCTTGTGTTTAAGTCGAGGCTGGATGACCTCCTGTCATCAGCTGAGATAAAAAAACCGACTACAGAAAGGGAGCAGGCCGCGGAAAGGGAGCATCTCTCGGGGATCATTTTCAATCATTTATGGCTTACAGACTACTATGGTGAGGCCGAAGAAAGCCTTGTTGACATACTCAGGAAGTCGAAAAAGTTTGAGTGGCATGAAATGGCATCGTTTGTCAGTGCCATCACGCTGAGCAGCCTCAGGATATGGGATCCGGCCAAGCTCGACCTACTTGCAAAGCTTTACCAGGACACTACTCAGCTCGTACCTGAAAGAGCACTGACAGGACTTGTACTCAGCCTGTACTATTACGATGACCGTCTCAGCCTTTACCCGGAGGTCATGCAAACAGTAAGAGAGCTGGCGGTAAATAACAGCTTCAGGGAAAAATGCCGCCTTGTAGTGCTTCAGGCAATAAGATCACGTGACACAGAGAAGCTGAGCAGACGGATGAATGAGGAGATACTTCCCAAGGTTGTGAAGCTCAGGCCGCGCATAGAGGAGAAGCTGGGTCTTGATGCTATCCTGGGGGAGAATACCGAAGAAGGACAGAACCCTGACTGGTCAGACATGTTTAAAGACTCGGAGGAAATGTTCAAGACAATGGAGGAGCTGACCAACCTGCAGATGGAGGGGTCCGATGTTTACATGTCAGCCTTCTCAGGCCTGAAAAAGTTTGACTTCTTCAGGGAGCTGCGCAACTGGTTCATACCCTTCTATCCCGATCATGAGGCTGTAGATGCTATCTTCAGGGATGAAATCCTCGGTCCCGGCATAAATGAGCTTGCCGAAGCGCTGTACAAGACCCCGTTTATCTGTAACTCGGACAAGTTTTCGCTCATCCTTAATATGAAATTCCTGCCCGCTGACCAGAAAAACATGATGCTAAAGGTATTCAGGATGGAACTTGAGGGCCTTGAACAGATGAAATATGACAATGAACTTACTGATCCATCGGCCGTCTTCAGAACGAATCTGACACAGTATATCCATGATCTGTACCGGTTCTACAAGCTTTCAGACTACAAGAATGAGTTTGACGACCTCTTCATGAGCCGGCTCGATATCTACAACTCATTATTTTACAGGGATGTGTGCGGTACAACCACGGATGACAGATCCCTTGCGGACTATTTCTTCGGGAAAGAGTACTATGATGATGCACTGGCGTTATACCTCTCCGTGATCAAATCCGTGAGCGATGATGCAGAACTCCATGAAAAAGCGGGGTACTGCTACCAGAAGGCAGGAGAATATGAGAAAGCACTCGAAAGGTATACGATGGCGTCAATCATCGATCCGAAGACCTGGACGCTGCGCAAAATTGGCTTATGCCTGAGAAAGCTGAACAGGAACCATGAGGCTCTGAACATCTACCTCAGAGCACTGAAGAGCGAGCCTGATGATCTTACTTCCATACTGATGGCAGCCCACTGTTATCTTGACACGGGTAAATATGAAGAGGCACTTAAATATTATTTCCGGATCGAATATCAGAATCCCGGAAATGTAAAGGTCCTGAGGCCTATCGCATGGTGTTATCTTATGACAGGCAAATTCAATGAGGCAGAGCGGTATTTTGAGCGTCTTGCAGAAGCAGGCCTTACTCCCCATGACATGATCAACATGGGTCACCTGGCATTGTGCCAGGCTAATCCGCGAAAAGCTTCAGAGTACTATATCAATGCGCTGGAGAGCGGTAAAATGACCGTTGAGACATTCATCAATATCTTTAACGACGATACCCCGGCCCTGATCGCCAACGGAGTCAACTCCGAGGACCTGCCGATTGTTACTGACTTTGTACTTATGAGCCTGAAGGGTCAGTCCTGATACTGAACATCAGATTTTAATTCAGAATTGTCTTCAGGCAAGGGACTAATAACCTCAATAGTCATGTCTTTCTTATAATGAAGGATAAACATCCCCCTGTTTTCATAACCGTCGCTGGAGCGGTCGCGCCTGAAGTCAGGATCAAGGCACAGGAGTGCTGGATTGAAAATACCCGGATCTTTCAGAAATTCACGGCCATAACTGGCAATGCCGCCAATAAAGTAATATGCGATATCAAAACCTCTCCACGCGAAACTCTCGGCCATCGGCTCTGTCTTGAATTTTTTCCTGAAGACAGAAGTGAACGATAAAGCAGCAGGGGAATCGAAATCAATATGTGACTCAGTCGGGATAAAGACCTCAAGGTCATAGTAGTATTTGATCTCGATTGTCTCCTGCCCCCCTATTTCAGGGTAACCGATCACTTTGATATCGTACTTGCGTGATAAGGTGTGCAGTGTAGAGAAAGCCGAGCTGACAACAGGAGTTTGTGTAAAAGCAAGGATAATAATATTCTCACGGTCAGGATTCAGTAAACCCTCGAATGATGCAACCCCGCTGTATGTGTCACGCTTCTTTATCGCCCCAGTAAAATAATGAGCAGTGATCAGGGTGGTGTCGCTCAGGCTGTCAGTAACCATTGCCGTTCTTATTCTGTTCCAGAACCCTGATGTTTTCGGGTCATTCATAAGGGTATCGGAATAGAGGAAAATGACGTTGCTTCCCCGATGAGATTTCAGCTCCCTTACTACTATATCCTGGGAAATGCCCGCTGACGGGAACACCCTGTAAAGAGTCGGCCTGTTCTCCACAATATTCTGGTCACGAAGCGGCACAGGAGATACTATGGGGATATCACGTTCAGCCGCATAGGCAGCCATACGGTTCAGATTGGAAGAAAATACGGGACCAATGATCAGATCGACATCATTCAGCTTTCCCGACCATATAATCCTGTTGAGTTCAGTTGTATCACCCCCGATGTCATAAACATCAAGCTCGACATTCAGTCCCAGTACCCTCAGGCTGTCAACAGCAATCAGGATGCCCTCGTAAGCTTCGAGGAAAGGCAGGCTGCCCTCATAGATCCAGTTTTCGTCCCTATTTACTTCCTTGTAGATCTTATTGCCCTGCGGATCACTTTTGCTTGAATCCACATAAGATCTCATGTTATTCTCATCTATGAAAAACGGGAGCATCACGGCAACTCTGACAGAGCCTGTAAGGTTCTTCATGACGGTATTCTCTGAAAGTGCGGTGAAGATCTCCTTCTCGCCGGGAACAACCAGAGTATCTTTAAGCCCGACAGACGGTGGTACGGTATCCGGTACCACATTCTTCTCAGATGGTCTGCCTGTCATTTTTTTGCGGGGTATCATCAGATAATCACCCTCGTGCGGAAAGAGAAGTCGCCTGTTTGCTTTCTTCAGGTCTCGCACTGATATACCATATTCACCGGCAATTGATGAAAGGGTCTCTCCTCTTTTTACCCTATGGTAGAGATAACGCTCATCCTGGTTTGCAGGTGCTGCCGAAGTTGAAACGGAGCCAGGTGCTGTCGAAGCCCCCACAGAAGTCCCTTTCGGGTCAGCAGTCCCGGCCGTAGCCGCCACCTTCAGCATCTGACCCTCCTTGAGACCAGTGGCCGGTATTTCATTATCACGGGTGAGCTGGTCAACAGTCACATTATATGCCTTGGAAATTGAATAAAGTGTCTGACCTTTTAAAACCTGGTGCATATAATATATCCTGCCCTCAACAACTATCTTCTGGCCTGATCTCTCAACCGTCACAGGCGCCGGCACCTGGGCCGACAACTCAGCCGGCAGCAGCATAATGACCAGAAGCATAAAGGCTGGCATAGTACGTTTCAGCAACATATCTGACAGTTTGTGAAGTGCAAAATTAATATTCATTGCATTAAAACAGTTTCCAACGATATTTATTTAAGCTCCGGCAGGAACAGTTCAACATTTCTCTCAATCCGCCTTACCGGATCTTCTGCCTCAGCTCTGACAAACTTCGTGCCGGTGATGTTTTCATATAGTTCGATATAGCGGTCTGATATCTCTGTGACGAAAGCCGGGGTCATTTCAGGCACCTTTTCTCCTTCCCTTCCCTGGAAACCGTTTGCCATAAGCCATTCACGCACAAACTCTTTGGAGAGCTGTTTCTGCTGTTCTCCCCTCGAGAAGCGATCTTCGTATCCGTCAGCATAAAAGTAGCGTGAGCTGTCCGGGGTATGTATCTCATCAATGAGATAGATTTCTCCGTTACGTTTCCCGAATTCATATTTTGTGTCTACCAGAATGAGGCCGTGTGCGGCAGCTATCTCCGACCCCCTTAGAAAAAGCCTCATGGCATAATCTTCAAGTTTGGAGTATTCTGATTCTGATACCAGTCCTGAGCTTACTATCTCCTCCCCTGAAATATCCTCGTCATGCCTTCCGTGTTCAGCCTTGGTGGTCGGAGTAATAATCGGCTTCGGGAAGCGCTGGTGCTCCCTCATCCCATCAGGCAGAGGGATACCGCAGATCGTGTGAATGCCAGACTTATATGTCCTCCATGAGCTGCCGGTGAGGTAACCTCTTACAATCATCTCTACCGGGTAAGGCTCACACCGGTAACCCACTGTCACATTCGGGTCAGGCGTTGCAATGTTCCAGGTGGGTATTATATCCCTTACCTTATCCAGGAACATGGCTGCTATCTGATTAAGAACCTGACCTTTAAAAGGAATACCTTCCGGCAGGACAACATCAAATGCCGAGATACGGTCAGAAGCCACCATCAGCAGGTACCTGTCATCAATATTATATACATCTCTTACCTTGCCCCTGTATATGCCTTTCTGCCCGGGGAAATTAAAGTCTGTCCTTGTGATCGCCTTTGTCATAGTTATGCTATTTTGTCTCTTTCCTGTCTTCGTTCTGGCTTTTCTCCTCGGTGTCATATGCTCTGACGATATGCTTGACGAGCCTGTGCCTGACAATATCTCTTTCATCGAACCGTATGACCGAAATGCCTTCGATGTCTGTCAGTAATCTTATTGCCTGAAGAAGTCCTGATTCGCTTCTCCTTTGAAGGTCTATCTGGGTAGTATCGCCTGTGAGTATGAACTTCGAACTGACGCCCATACGGGTAAGGAACATCTTCAGCTGGCTGACGGTCGCATTCTGTGCCTCATCAAGAATTACAAAGCTGTTCTCAAGCGTCCGTCCGCGCATGAAGGCGAGGGGTGCTATCTGCACCGTTCCGTCTTCAATCCATTGCTCCAGCTTGCGTGAGGGGATCATGTCATGGAGTGCATCATAGAGCGGCTGCAGGTATGGATCCAGTTTATCCTTCATGTCTCCGGGCAGGAAGCCCAGGCGTTCTCCTGCCTCCACGGCAGGACGTGTGAGGACGATCTTCTTCACCTCATGGTTCTTCAGCGCTCTCACGGCCAGCGCTATTGCAGTATATGTCTTACCGGTACCTGCCGGTCCCTCCGCAATAACAAGATCATTTGCTGCATATTCCTTTACCAGGAGGAGCTGGTTGACGGTACGGGCTCTGACCGGCCTGCCGTTCGTGCCAAAAACCAGGGTATCCTCAAAATCACCATTAGAAGCAGTGCGCATATGATCATCATCAAGCAGGAGACGCTCCAGGTCATTTTCATCAAGCCTGTTATAATGCCTGTAATAATCAAGCAGCACTGATATTTTGTCGGCAAACAGAGCTACCTCTTCAGCCTCACCCATGCATTTGATCTCATTTCCCCTGGCAACAAGCTTTATCTTCGGAAAATAACCCTGTATCTGTTCCAGAAGCCTGTTGTTCGGCCCAAACATGACCATGGGATCAATGCCATCAAGTAAAATCACTCTTTCAGTCATCCGCCTAATCTCTCTCTTTCTTTCTGTCGGCTGTTAATCAATGCTTTACGATCAGCTTAAATTTTTAAAACCGCTCCTTCACAAAGTAAGTTTATTTTTTTCAGAAGATTATCTTTGCTGTAACTATTTTGAGAATGGCATTGATCACACTGACGACGGAGTGGAGGGAGGACGATATCTTTCCCGGCATACTCAGGGGTAAGCTGAGTACAAGCTGTCCGGATGCCGTTGTGGTGAATAATGCAGGCAGAATTCCACCGCTGAATATTATGCACGGTGCCTTTGTGATCAGGAATACCTTCAGCCACTATCCCGAAGGCACAATCCATCTCGTTTTTATCAGCAGCGAGAGCTCCGACGGGAAGCCTCACCTGCTCGTTAAAGCCCGGGGGCATTATTTTATTGGTGCTGACAACGGGATTTTCAACCTCATACTGAACTCGGAGCCCGACCTCATAGTCAGGCTGAGCAATGACGATGATGCCGATGAGATAACGCTGTTTGTGCGTGCCGCAGCTGCACTGGCTGCAGGACAGCCTCCCGAGAAGCTCGGCATCAGAGTGAAAACGTTATCGGAAAAAGTGCCGCTGCGTGCAACCATTAACAAGGATGTGATAATTGGAAGTGTCATCTTCATTGACTCTTACGGAAATGCAATAACCAACATCACACGCGAGATATTCCTGAGAGTATTTGAAAACAGGAGCTTCAGGATACTCATTAAAAGCAATAAATATTTTACTGAAAAGATCAGCAGGTTATACAGCGAGGAGCCTGTCGGTGAACTGGTAACCCGTTTCAATACACTCGATCTTCTGGAGGTGTCGATAAACGGAGCGGACCTGTGTCAGCTGTTCGGCGTCGATGCCGGCGATGCAGTGAGAGTGGAAGGAAGAGATACCCGGCAGTCAGGAAACGGTCTTTTTAAAATCTAAACCAGGATGAGAGAAAAAACAGTTGAAGAGTTCAAAAAGCTGCTGGATATTATGGACGAGCTGAGGGCTAAATGCCCGTGGGACCAGAAGCAGACGAACGAGACCCTTAGAAAACTAACGATCGAAGAGACCTATGAACTTGCTGATGCCATAATCCAGGATAATAATGAAGACATTCGCAAAGAGCTGGGCGATATCATGCTGCACATCGTTTTCTATGCAAAAATCGGCTCAGAGAAAGGGCTGTTCGATATGAGTGACGTTCTCGAGGGCATAAACAAAAAACTGGTCTACAGGCATCCTCATGTGTTCGGGGATGTCAGCGTCACCAGGGGAGCGCGTGAAGTAGAGGAGAACTGGGAAAAACTCAAGATGAACGAACACAGCGAGTACAAACCGGTATTGTCAGGTGTCCCCTCTTCCCTTCCCGCAACCGTAAAAGCCAACCGGATACAGGAGAAAGTAAGGGGTGTGGGATTCGATTGGGACAGCCGTGAACAGATCTGGGATAAGGTTACTGAAGAACTTAACGAGCTGAAGGAGGAGGTGCTGGAAGGAAGGAAGGTGGACATCGAAGCAGAGCTCGGTGACCTCTTTTTCTCACTGATAAATGCAGCACGACTGTATGAAATAGATCCGGAATCAGCGCTCGAAAAGACTAACAGGAAATTTATCAGCAGGTTCAGCTACCTCGAACAAAAGACACTGGCACAGGGACTCTCACTGCGTGACATGAGCCTCGATGAGATGAATGTTATCTGGGAGGAGGCCAAACAATACGATAAGCCGCGGTGATTCTTTCAGCGTGAGAACCTGTAGCTGAGCAGCTGGTAGATAATCTTCGCAGCCACGAAATCAGGTGTCCTGCTGGCAGCAGAAGGACACAGCTCGACAACATCAAACCCAATGACATTACGTTTACCGATTACCTCTTTAAGGAAAGTCATCAGCTCGCGGTAATCAGGTCCGCCAGGTTCAGGTGTACCCGTCGAAGGCATGATCGACGGATCAAAGACATCCAGGTCAATGGTGATATAGACATTCTCCGTCAGGAGGCTGAGGGCCTTTGCATAAAGTGATTTGTCAGCCCATAACTCATGAGCGTAGAAGATCCTCTTCGGATCCACAAAAGGAACCTCCTCTGCTGACATGCTGCGTATACCAACCTGAACCAAAGGTGCATATTCCCTCGCCCTGGCAGCAGCACAGGCATGGTTAAGCGGCGAGCCTTCATAGACTGGCCGAAGGTCAGAGTGAGCGTCAAGCTGTAGAATGGTCAGTCCGGGAAACACTTCCGCAGCAGCCCTGAAAGCTCCTATACTTACAGTATGGTTGCCGCCGATAACCACCGGGAACCGATCCCCCGCAAAGATGCCGGCAACAGTATTGTAAACCGCCTCAGTCAGGTCAGCAGGATCAGGCCCGGCGACAACGGGCGGGAGAGTGAAAATCCCTTTCCTGAACGCTTCCGACCGGGTCTCTGTGTCATAAAACTCCAGGGCTGGCGATGCTTCGAGGATCGCAGCAGGGCCTTTGTCCGCACCTTTTATGTATGTGCTGGTTGCATCATACGGTACAGGAACCATGATGATCTGAGATTTATCATAGTTAAAGACCACCTCATCGCCGCCGAAATTTGTGGTGGCCATGCTACTCGCTCTTCGAAGCTTTTTTCCTGACAGTTGTTTTAGCCGGTGCCACCTTTGCTTTCTTTACAGAAGGAGTTTTTTTCTCTTTCGGAGTATCCTTAATCTTTGCCTCGGCCTTTGCCTCAGTAACGGTCTCCTCCTCCTTCTTTTCTTCTTCTTTTACAAGAAGATTGAGTTTATGAAGGATGTTATACCAGTGAAGAACTTTTTTTATATCGGAGGTATAGACCCTGTCATGATCATACTCCGGGAAGATTTCGGCGAAGTGCTTCTTAAGGTCATTATCGGGAAGCTTATGAGAAATCGTCTCTCCTCCATTTTCCTTCTCCCATATCTTGTCCATAACCTTTCCGAGAGGCATATCCTCGCCCGTAGTGAAGATAGATATCTCTTCAAGGGCGCTTACTTTGGCTGTTGCACCTGCACTGATACGCCGTCCTGTTTCGAGGTTCTCAACAATGACTGCATTTTTGCCCTGGGCAATGAACTTGAACAGTGTCCCCTCACCGGAGATTGCCAGAATATCTTTCAGATTCATCTTTAATTTTTGTTTGTTAATTATTTTAAATCAGACATTTGTTAAACCAGGTTACGTTCTTTCTTAATTTTCTCCCAGGCTTCGTTTACAGACTTGAATTTCTCCTCTGCCGTTTTGCGAAATTCCTCACCCAGGTGACTGACTTTGTCAGGGTGGTATTTCAATGCCATTCTCCTGTAAGCTTTCTTAAGCTCCTCATCAGTGGCGGCACGTTCAACCTCAAGTATGCGGTAAGCTGCATCGGTTGCCGGGATGAACATATTACGTATTGATTCATAATCGTTTGCAGATATACCCAGCATGTCGGAAATAGACTGAATTACTCTTGTCTCAGCAGGTTCGAACCTGCTGTCTGCAGCCGACAGATTATACAGAAGGTGAATAAGCTGAAGCCGTGATGAGTAATCCATTCCGCTTCGTATCTGCAAGCATACATCACGCAGGGGAATATCCTTTTTCAGGAGGTCCCTGAGCATCGTAATTGCTTCCTGCGCAGTATCGTATCCGAACTGTGATACAAGGAACCGTTTGACGTACTCGAGTTCTGATTTCAGTACTTTCCCGTCAGCTTTCATTACTGCGGCAATCAGGACGACCAGGCTCATGGCGAAGTCACCGGGTGTTGTTCTGTACCTGGGTTGTTGCCCGGCAAGCCGTCCCGTCTGGCCCCACTCTACCGTCGTTGAGCTGTCAACAACCGATCCGATGAAGAAGCCAAGCAGTCCGCCAATCGGGCCTCCCACAACAAAACCGAGTCCTCCTCCTATCCATTTGGCAAAATTCCCCATCACCTGTCCTTTTCTGCGAGCCGGAGCATATCCTCATGTATTTTCAGTATCTCCGGTATTATCATTTCGTTATCAGCATTATTGATGACGTAATATGATTGTTCTTCCCTTTCGTCATCCTCAAGCTGGTTGTTAATTCTCTCTATGACCTGTTCGCGGCTCAACTCGTTCCGGCCCATCACGCGGGCGATACGTTCCTCGACCGGCGCTGAAATTGATACTACTCTGTCGACAAAATTATCGGCCTTTGACTCAAAAAGCACAGCTGCCTCCATAATGACATAAGGTGCATCCGATTCATCGGCCCATTTGCCGAAAATCTTCAGAACAACTGGATGAACAGCTGCATTGACACTCTTAAGCATCTCCGGCCTGTTAAAAATAATCCGTGCCAGCTCCATGCGGTCCAGCTCTCCTCCCGAGTAGAGGTCCTTCCCGGCGATGTCGTTGATCTTATTCCGTATTCCGGGGTCATTGTTCATCACTTCCCTGGCCGCTGCATCAGCCATAAAAACGGGCACACCCAAAACTCTGAAGATCCTGCAGACGGTTGTCTTACCGCTGCCTATACCGCCGGTGACGC
Organism: uncultured Bacteroidales bacterium; assembly: GCA_963825165.1. Lineage (GTDB taxonomy): Bacteria > Bacteroidota > Bacteroidia > Bacteroidales > VadinHA17 > SR-FBR-E99. The sequence continues at coordinate 588,164 of CAWGRY010000003.1, forward strand.
CTAGTCTTCGTGCCATTACATGAATGGTTATTCTTCCCGCTGATGTTTCAGATTGAAAACAGAGGAGGGCCTTCCGGTAATAGTAACCTCCACAACCACTCTCTTCTGTGCTGTCTCAAGGTATTCAGGACATTCAAGCGGTATCTTCGCCTTGAAATTCTCGGTCATCCTCTTGAAAGAGCGATGACGCGTCTGGATCCCCCTCAGGGTGTCAAGGATATGCTCAGGTCCTAAGACGGTAATACTGTCAGGATCGGGAACAATGACCACTTTATGACCCTGTGCCAGTTCGATATCAAGATCAGGTATTACGGCCATTCTGCGTGTGACGAGCTTGTCATAGCCGAAGAACAGGGTATCAGGATTAACTGCAATAATTTCAAAATCAGCGTGCATCTGCTTTGAAAAGCTTTGAATCAGTCCTGAAGTGACAAGATAATAATTCGGTGATCTCCCGGGTAAGCGTTTCGGCGTGGTCTTTGAAAAGTCAATCACCACCGGCGCCCTGCTGCCTGATAATTTCATCTTGAGAATGGTGTAACCCGGGCCGCGCAGATCCATCTCAAGCTTGCCCGGCAGTTCTCCGGTCACTATGCGTTCCCTGGGCGGGTTAATGTACCTGACCGGGTACTTGATGGTTCCTTCAAGCTCCTTGCTCAGCTCATTGAGGTACCAGAAGACAAACGATAGCAGAAGAAAAAAAGCAAAGACAGGCAACTCCCTGTTCAGGAATTTTTTTCTTTGCTTCTTTTCGTCAACTGTCATCGCTCTGCCTTAAAGTGTCGCTTACTGTTTGGCCTGAACATCAGAGGGATCTCTCAGAACAGCGTTCTTATCGACCCTCACTTTAACGTCATTGGCAATTTCAATCGTCACAATATTGTCTGTCATATCAATGACCTTGCCGTAGATGCCTCCGGTGGTAATAACCTTGTCTCCCTTGGAAATAGCATTCCGGAAGGTTGTCAGCTCTTTCTGCTTTTTCATCTGCGGTCTGATCATGAAAAAATAAAATACCACAAAAACAAGCAGAAGGGGAAGCAGGCTTGTAAGCATATTTGGTTTGCCCTGTGTTGCCGGTACGGCTTGTAAAAAGATAAATGCTAATGTGTTCATAATTGATAATTGTTATTTAGTTGTTTCTTCTTTATTTACCTCTGAAATAATGCGCAATATAACTAAATTATTCTCTGCATTCGACTGAACTACAACAGTCTTTGTCTGTATGCCCTCTCTTCCGGATGTGTCAAAAACCACTTCAACTGTGCCAGTGGCTCCCGGGGCGACAGGCTTTTTACTGTACTTCGGAACAGTGCATCCGCAGCTTGCAGTAGCGGATGTCAATACCAGGTCGGCATCTCCCGTGTTGGTGAAAGGGAAGATACAGCCTACTTTCTCACCGGCTTTCACAGTACCGAAATTATGCTCGAGCATCCTGAAGGTTATGACTGCCACACCAGTTGTATCTGATGGCATGTTTTTACTCTCACCTGATGAACCTCTGCCGCAGGATGCCAGTACCGCTGCCAGTACAATCGCTGTCAAAATATATGTCACAATTTTTCTCATTCTTAAATCATTTTTCTGTTCTGTGCTCACTGCCCCGTGCCTTTTGCCGGTCACCCCGGCTCACTGCAGGCATTTCAGTTCACTTCAGTCACTCCGTGCTCTCCTGTTACTTTAGGCACCCTGGGCAATTTAGTCACCTCAGGCACTTTGGTGACTTCAGGCACTTTCTTCACTTTAGTCACTCCCGACTCCTGACCCTCTCCTATAAGCCCCCTGCCGGCCTTCGTAAAACTGCCGTTGGCCCGCATCTCCCTGACAATCTTGTCAAGAATACCATTCACAAAAGTACTGCTTTTGGCCGTGCAATAGTCTTTTGCGATCTCGATATATTCGTTCAGGGTTACCTTTACGGGCACCTCTGAAAACTCAACCAGCTCAGTTATAGCAAGCTGCATAACAAGCTTATCCATTAATGCTATCCGCTCTATCTCCCAGTTTGTAGTGTGGGCATCAATCAATTCCCTGTTCTTTTCACCGTTCAGGATAGCTTTTCTGAGCAGTATCTTTACAAATTCCTCATCGTCGCTGTTGGTGAACATAGGCGCCAGGGCAATGCTCCTGCCGTCATCATTCTCCTTGAATTTTCCCAATGTATTGCGGATCATGGCAGCCACAAGCGGCAGGTCATCATTCCAGTATACAGACTGTTCCTCGAGGCTCGCAGACAGTTCCTCTGATGCTGGTATCAGCTTTGTCACCAGCTCCTTTATGAACCGCTGGTCTGCCCGGTAACTGTTATCAACAGATGACATGTACTCATTGTAAACCTCCCAGTTTGTCATCTCATTGAACACTTTTCTGACCACCTCCGGATGATCTGACCATGACAGTCCCAGCGTTCCCAGCCAGCGGGAGAGTGACCCGAAGGTTGTGATACGGTCTTTTTTTGTCCACAGAGCAGGCAGAGCCATGGTATAATGAGCCAGCTGCTCGTTGTTCCTCAGCTGTGCTATGATCCTGTTCTCCGAAAAGCGGGTATTGGGATTGATGTCTTCAGGGGCGGGTATGTTTTTCTTTAGTGAGAGGGTGGCCTTCCCACGCGCCATATCTGACAGGGCTATCAGAAGCAAAAGCAGGTAGTGATAGAGATCGTAGCTCTTCCTGATGCTCAGCATCAGCTCCTGCTCGGCCGTCGCCAGATCATCGATCTCCTTCCTGTTGCAGGCGTAAAGTACCGAAAGTGCCTTTATCCTGAGTTGTCGTCTGCTTATCATTAAAAGAACTATTTTTTCAGGCAGCAAAGTTAAAAAAATCGGTTTGCAATCAGCATCACAGCTCAAATTTCTCCTGCAAATTGGTGATGCAAATTTGTTTTTTTAAAATTATTGTTACATTTGACCATGCTAACTATTTGAAACCCTAAAACATTCGCTACTGATGGAAGACGAGAAAGGCAGGACTGAAGGTCAGAATGAGAGAAATGATAAAGAGGAGGTTTTCACCAAAGTGGTACGTGCAGGAAAGAGGACTTACTTCTTTGATGTGAAGTCCACGAGGCACGAAGATCTTTATCTGACAATTACGGAGAGCAAGAAGAGGCAAGGGAAAGAGGGAAAGATGTTCTACGAGAAGCACAAAATTTTTCTGTACAAGGAGGACTTTGAGAAGTTCACTGAAGGACTGCGCGAGGCCGTGACTTTTGCAGGTAACGGGGAAGTTCTTCATGCAGGAACCAGTGTAGCCGCTGAAAGTGATGAGGTTGTCGCCGAAGCACAGACAAGCGAATTCTCCGATGTTGATTTTGATGAACTGGGTTCCAGGTAAGAGTACCTTCTTTACTGTCTGCGCCGATAAAGTTTAAGTAAGATGGACTATGTCTTGTTGGGTCTTGCCATTGTGATGATGATTGTGGGCATCGCGGGATGCTTATTGCCGGTATTACCGGGTCCTCCGCTGACCTACCTTGGCCTGGTTGTGCTGCATTTTACAAAATTCGGACCCATCAGCAAAAACCTGTTCATCATTCTGGGGGTGGTGGCCGTCGTTGTAACCGTGATTGACTATGTGGTGCCGATATGGGGCACGCGTCAGTTCGGAGGATCGAAATACGGTATGCGGGGGGCTACTGTCGGACTTATTATCGGCCTGTTCCTGGGACCGTTTGGGATCATCACCGGGCCTTTCATCGGAGCCGTTGTCGGCGAACTCCTCTTCAAGGATGACATTAAATATGCACTCAAGGCAGGCTTCGGGAGCCTGCTGGGTTTTCTGACTGGTGTAGGACTGAAACTCGCCGCTTCGCTGCTGATGACCTTTTATTTTGTAAAAGCTCTGATAACTTGATCATTCCCCCAGGGTGGCAACCATAACCGCCTTGATCGTATGCATGCGGTTCTCAGCCTCGTCAAAAACTATTGAACGGGATGATTCAAACACTTCCTCCGTCACCTCCATACCGTCAAGCCCGAATTTCGTATACATTTCCTCTCCTACCTTTGTCTCCCGGTTATGGAATGCCGGCAGGCAATGAAGGAACTTGACCTTCGGATTACCTGTCATCTTTATCACCTCAGCATTTACCTGGTAGGGCTTAAGCAGCTTTATCCTCTCCTCCCACACAGAATCAGCCTCGCCCATAGAGACCCATACGTCAGTGTACAGGAAGTCTGCACCCTTTACTGCTTCTGCGACATCTTCAGTCAGGGTTATCTTCGCCCCTGTCTCAGCGGCTATCTCACAGCATTTCTTAACGAGATCATCTGACGGCTGGCATGCTTTCGGGGCAGCCGCCCTGAAATCCATTCCCATCTTTGCAGCTCCCACCATAAGTGAGTTACCCATATTGTTCCGTGCGTCGCCGAGGTAGCAGAAGCTGATCCGGTTGAGTGGCTTATCGCTGTGTTCCACCATCGTCATGAAATCTGCCAGGATCTGAGTGGGATGAAACTCGGTCGTGAGTCCGTTCCATACCGGTACGCCGGCATAGGCGGCCAGCTCTTCCACGATGGACTGTCCGTAACCACGGTACTCGATTCCGTCGTACATACGGCCCAGCACCCTTGCTGTATCCTTCATCGACTCCTTATGGCCTATCTGTGACCCTGAAGGTCCGAGGTAGGTCACGTGCGCTCCCTGGTCGAGGGCAGCAACCTCAAAGGCGCAGCGTGTTCGCGTTGAAGACTTCTCAAATATAAGAGCTATGTTCTTTCCAATGAGCTTCTGCTGCTCGGTACCGGCTTTCTTTGCTTTCTTCAGGTTAAAAGCAAGGTCAAGAAGAAATTTAATCTCTCCCGGGGTGAAGTCGAGAAGCTTAAGGAAAGATCTGTTTTTTAAATTTATATCCATGGTTGACATCGTTTATCGGTTTCTATTTCCCATTTGCGATTTGCGATTTGCGATTTGCGATTTGCGATTTTACTACTGCCTATTGCCTTCTGCCTACTGCCTGATCATACTCCATCGTAATCTTCGTCCCGTACCGCCTGTCCTCCAGCTTGAAGGCTTCGGTAATGACGCTCTTGCTGCCTCCTGCTTTGATGAAGTTTAGGCAGGCCTCAATCTTCGGAGCCATGCTCCCCTTTGTAAACTGACCCTCCTCAAGATACTTCATAGTGTCCTTATAATCAAGGAACTCCTTTATCTCCTGGTCAGGTTTCCTGTAATTTATATAAACATACGGGACATCGGTAAGGATATAAAACTCATCAGCGCCTATTTTTGATGCCAGCAGTGAAGATGCGAGATCCTTGTCTATCACGGCCTCTGCAGGTCTGACATCGTTCTTCTCATCGATATAAACAGGGACACCGCCGCCGCCGGCAGCGATAACAATGCTTCCCCTCCGTGCCAGCTCACCGATGAGCTCATCATTCATTATGCCGGCAGGTTTGGGTGAGGGCACCACCCTGCGATATCCGCCTTCGGTCTTGACCTCTTCCCTGAAAACCCATCCCTTTTTTGCTGTCAGGTCATCAGCCTGTTCCTTTGTATATATCTTACCCACTCTCTTCTGCGGATCAGTGAAGGCCGGATCATCCTTGTCAACAATTACCGTGGTGATAAGGCACACTACGTTCTTTTTTATACCGTGCCTGTTCAGCACATTCTTGAACATCCTCTCTATCATATATCCGATGCCGCCCTGTGAGTCAGCCACGCATATATCAATCGGCATCTGGGCAATACCGTACATATGTTCCCCGGCATCATTTCTCATGAGGATATTTCCCACCTGGGGACCGTTACCATGAGTAATGACGAGGTCATAGCCTTCCCTGATGAGAAAGATAAGGTTCTCAAGGGTGGCAGTGGTGTTCTGTTCCTGCTCCTCGATAGTGCCTATCTGATCGCCTCTGAGAAGCGCATTTCCGCCCAGGGCGACAACGGCAAGTTTTTTACTCATAACTCTCGTCTACAATAAGGTGACAAAGCTATAATTTTATAATTAATTAAAACACAGGAAAACCTCACCTTTAAAGGGAAAACAATTCTCTCAGGGATACTGAACAGTACTGCTTCTCCGTTTAATATCCAGTTTTATTACATTTACAGCCAAATAGCCTTACGTGAAGAACCGCTTTCTCCATTTTATCCCATTAATTATACTTTTTTTTATACTCTCTTCATGCAAGGAGAAAGGCATGAAAAACATGCACGAGGGAGAGATATATTATAATATTAAATACATCAATAACCCGAGTTCACTTTCATCTGATTTCCTGCCCAGGGAGATGGTCATTTCTTTCAGGAACGATCTGATCGCCACGACCCTCAAGGCTCCATTCGGCAATTCCGGGATTTCATCAATCATTAACCCCAGGGAGCATATTTACGATACCTATCTCAATTTACTGTCGTTCAAGTATTATTGTGAAGGAACACCGAGGGACCTGCAGCCCGGTTTCTCCTCCATGGAAGGAATAACTTTCAGCGAGACAGGCAGAAAGTCTGTCATCTGCGGCTTCAACTGCCGCCAGATGAGGGCCACCCTGCCCAACTCGAAAACAAGCCGTTATATCTGGTACACCAATGACATCGATGTTGTGCAACCTAACAGACTTACTCCCTATAATGAAATTGACGGTGTGCTGATGGACTTTTTCTATATTATGGGAGAGGCTGAAATGCAGTTCACGGCTGATGAAGTCTTTGCCAGGGAGATCCCCGATAAGGTTTTTGAACAGAAACAGAATTATAAAAAGGTAAATAGGAGCTTTCTTGACTCTATTATTCAGAAAATGATGGCCTTTTGAGTTTTTTGCTACCTCGGCTCAACCATTTTTCTTAAATTTGCAGTTTATTTTAAATCCGCCGGTCAACGGGATTGAAAAATTATTTTTTACGATGGGCAAACATAAAAAAAGTAACGGCGCATCATCACGTCAGAAGAAAACAGATGGCACTTCATCAGGTGAGAATTTAAGGTTTATTGTAGGCCTGATCCTTCTTGTCTTCGCGATCTACATGCTTGTCGTCTTCATCTCCTATCTTCTCACAGGCAAGGCTGACCAGGATTCTCTCAGCCTGAAGTCCGCCGATGAAATATTCCCCTATCAGAACTGGGGAGGGAATTTCGGTTTCAGGGTCGGTCATTATTTTATCTTTCACGGATTTGGACTGGGTGCATTTTTTATCCCTTTGATTGTTGGAGCCTTCAGCCTGGCCCTCATAAGGGTAAAATATTTCAGGCTCTGGAAGAATGTACTTCGTTTTCTTCTTGCCACAGTGCTCATTTCGGTCATCCTCGGATACTTCGCCGGACAGTCCACATTTCTTGGCGCCGGTCCCGGTGGTGAGTTCGGCTTTTTCATCGCCAGCAAACTGAACGGCATGATGGGCAAGGTCGGGACAGCTGCATCGTTGCTTGTTCTTACGGTTGCGTATCTCATTTTTGCATTGCATGTTAGCCCTCAGACGATAAGGAGGCCCATAGCAAGCGTTGCCAGGGCAGGAGCTGCCACTCTCACGGGAGAGTGGTGGAAGAAGGAAATTGTCACTGAGGATGTTGACGTTGCACCCGGGGAAAACTTCCCTACACATGAGGATGAACCGCTGCGGGCAGATGAGGAAGAAGAAGAAGTGGTTGACGAGGAAGATAAGGAACCGGTAGACGACTTCTACCGGCAACCGGTGGAAGAACCGAAATCGATTGTTAATGTCATAGAAAAACGCCATAAGCCCTCCGGAACAGGAATTGAAGAAGATAACCCGTTGTCTGATCTTCCTCCCTTTGACCCCAGGTTGTCACTGCCCCGTTATAAATTTCCCCCTGTATCGCTGCTGCGCGATTACCGTAACCTTTCGTCGACGACCAACGAGGAAGTCAACGCCAATAAGGAGATAATACTCAAAACACTCGCTGACCAGAAGATCACCATTAAAAGTATTTCAGCCACGGTAGGTCCTACTGTCACTCTCTATGAGGTGGTGCCTGACCGCGGAGTCAAGATACACCGCATCAAGTCGCTCGACAATGACATTGCCCTGAGTCTCTCCGCCCTGGGGATCAGGATCATTGCACCCATACCCGGCAGGGGAACGGTGGGAATAGAGGTGCCAAACAAGAAGCCGGAGACAGTCTCGATGAAAGGATTGATCTCTTCCCAGGCCTTCTCTGATTCAAAACTGGAGCTTCCACTGGCGCTCGGACGCACCATCACCAATGATCCGTATATCATTGACCTCACGCGAATGCCTCACCTGCTGGTGGCAGGGGCGACAGGACAGGGTAAATCGGTTGGACTTAATGCAATCATCACTTCACTTCTCTACAAGAAGCACCCTTCAGAGCTCAAGTTTGTGCTTATAGACCCCAAGCGGGTCGAGTTGCCGCTCTATGCAAAGATTGAGCGCCATTTCCTTGCCAAACTGCCTGATGAAGAGGATGCAATTGTCACCGACACCAAGAAGGTCATCAACACGCTCAATTCTCTCTGCATTCTTATGGATCGCCGTCTCGATCTGCTAAAGCTGTCGCAGACACGAAACATCAGGGAATACAATGACAGGTTCATTGCCCGCAGGCTCAATCCTGAAAAGGGCCATGATTTTATGCCCTATATTGTTCTGATTATAGACGAGTTCGCAGATCTGATCATGACATCGGGCCGCGAGGTAGAGGCTCCTATCGGTCGCCTGGCCCAGCTCTCAAGGGCAGTGGGCATCCACCTGATCATCTCAACCCAGAGACCTTCAGTAACTATCATAACAGGTTTTATAAAGGCTAACTTCCCTTCACGAATCGCTTTCAGGGTGTTCTCAGGCGTCGATTCACGCACCATTCTTGACGCCACTGGCGCTGACAGGCTTGTGGGCCGAGGTGATGCCCTCATTTCACAGGGAGGGGAACCTGTAAGGGTGCAATGCGCATTCATCGACACCCCGGAGATCGAAGAACTTACTGAATTCATCGGTTCACAGCAGGGATATCCTGATGCCATGCGCCTGCCTGAATATGTAGGGGATAACGACGAAGGCAACGGATCGAAGGAAATTGATTTGAAAAAGCGTGACCCGTTATTTGACGAAGCAGCAAGACTTGTGGTTCAGCATCAGCAGGGCTCGACATCTCTTATACAGCGACGCATGCAGCTTGGGTACAACCGTGCAGGCAGAATCATAGACCAGCTGGAAGCTGCCGGCATTGTAGGACCATTTGAAGGAAGCAAGGCGCGCGATGTGGTTGTGCAGGATCCGCAAACTCTGGAACAGATTTTGAAGAGGCTCAATGATGACATAAACTGAAATGAGAAAAAAACCTCTGATTATTTTACTTTCCCTGATCACACTGACCCTGTCTGCCCAGAAAGATCCTGAGGCGCTGCAGGTCCTGTCTGACTTCAGCAGGAAGGCAACAGCTGCACCCTCGGTGACCATTGACTTCAGGCTTGTAACCAACGACAGCAAGGCGGGAGACGTTACTACGATGTCAGGATCCGCAATTATTTCAGGCGATAAGTACAAGCTTGTCCTGGACGATTACAATATCTGGACTGACGGCAGCAATGTCTGGAACTACCTTCCTGATGCCAACGAGGTAACAATAACAGAAACCGATCCTGATGATGACTCATTTATTACCAGGCCTTCACTCCTCTTCACGTTGTATGAGGAAGGCTACAAGATCAGGCTGGTTGAGCAGACTGATGACGAGTGGATCATTGACCTTTATCCCGAAGAAATCACCAGTGACCTGATCAGGATCAGGCTGGAGATTGGAAAAACGCAGTATGATCTCAACGGCGCTGAATACAAGACCAAGGACGGCATAACAATGACACTCACAGTTGATAAGTATGACCTTAGCTTTAAACCCGCCGCGGACTTCTTTACCTTCAATCCCGCCGATCATAAGGGTATTGATGTGATTGATATGAGGTAGAAGCATGGATCTTTTCATCTGCACCAACGTTTACATCCCGCTCAGGGCAGCTCCCTCCCATCGCGCGGAGATGGTCAGCCAGATCCTTTTCGGAGAGAGGTTCAGCATTGTTGAAAGTTCGGGTACCTGGCTCAGGATAGAAACACTCTTTGATACATATACCGGATGGATCGATTCCACCCAGTATGGCTACGTCAGGTGGGATGAAGAGAGGCCCGGCATCATTGCAGGTCGTGAAATGGAATGTATCAGGGAGGATGGCAGCCGGATGAAAATAATGCCAGGAAGTGAGTTATTCGAAGTAAAAGATGATTTCTCGGGATTCAGGGTTGGCAATGAGAATTATGTGCTGCCGGGCATGGACTCCGGTAAGTTCGCACCTTCAGCGACACCTGCGGAGACAGCGATGCAGTTTTTGAACACCCCTTATCTCTGGGGCGGACGATCACCGATGGGTATCGACTGTTCCGGACTGGTACAGATTGCATTCAAAATTCACGGTATTGCCCTGCCCCGCGATGCCTCACAGCAGGCACAGAAAGGCGCCACAATAGATTTTGTAAGTGACGCGAAGCCAGGTGATGTACTCTTCTTCTCCGCTGATACTGACAATATTTCTCATACAGGTCTGCTTCTCTCAAAAGGGACAATCATCCATGCCATCGGCAGGGTAAGGCGAGACAGGGTTGATCACCAGGGAATCTGGCGCGATGAAGCAGGCAGGTACACCCACCGACTCCGGCTGATAAAAAGGATGCAATGATGGAACAGGGAAATCTCAGAACAATAATCATTATTGTCCTGGTGCTCTTTGCACTTTATATTATAATGAAAGCCAGGAGCCGGAAGATGAAGGAAAGAATGGAAGACAACAGGCGCTTCCGCCGCCGTAAATAAAAAAGAGTCCCGCAAACCGGGACTCTTTTCATTAAAGTACTTGCGATCTCTAATTCTCTGATCCGCCAGCCCACCATACCTTGTCAGTGAAGACATTGATGTCGGGAATATTGGCTGAGTTGGATGAAATCTCGCTTGTAGGATATGGGAACCTCCATACGAATCCGCCCGATGATGTCAGGTTGTTCGGGTTGTTAAGAGTAAGGAATGAAGGAACCCTGCGGTAATCGTTGTAAGCTTCAATTGCCTCATGCTCGTATAAACCGATGTATTTCTGAGTGAGGATCTCCTTGAGTTCATTGCCGGCTGTAAGCAACGGTACCACGCTTGTTGTGAAATAAGTGGTACCTGCTGCCTGGGTCAGGCCGTGGAACACAAAGTTAGCTTCGATTGCCTGCTGAAGTGATGCCTGCCATGTAGCATCCGAAGTTCTGAACTTGGCCTCAGCTTCAATGAATTTAAGCTCATGATAAGTCATCAGGGGTGTCGGAGCTGTAGCGCCGTTAGCAGTAATTGCAGAGGTTGAATAGACCCCACCCTGTACTTCAAGTGCTGTTCCGTTTGGTGCCGGATTATAAACGCCACCAACCTGAAGGAAATATGCAGGTATCCTTGGATCAGTTCTTGCAGCCATGAGATTATAAAGAGTCTGGCTTACTGACAGGTGTGTTCTGTCAGCAAGGAACTGAAACCATGGATTTTCGCCCGTAGCCGATTCCTCGTACTTTGCAAAGACAAAGTTATCTGCATTGCTTGCAAAACCGTTTGAAATAACTGCCAGCGCCTTTGTGGCAGCCGCAGCGTCAACATTTGTAAGCCTGAGTAAATAACGTGCTTTCAGTGAGTTGGCAGCCTTGATCCATCTGGCCTTTGCTGTGGCAGAAGAGCCTCCATAGATAAAATCACCAACGGTTGAGAAGGTTGTCACTGTATTCATAGTGGCGATACCGTCATCAAGGTATTGAATGATTTTTGGATAGATCTCTGACTGCTTGTCATAAACAGGCTGAAGGTCTTCTGCGCCTTTCAGTGCCTCAGTCCAGGGTACCTCGCCCCACATATCTGTCAGTACTGCAAGGTTGTATGCTGTAAGTATCTGAGCGATTCCGCGGGCATAAGGGTTAACCTCATCTCCGGTTTCCGGATCCGTTTTCTTAAGCATATCGTCAAGGATCATAAGGACATCATACAGACTTCCCCAGTTATTATTGAACAGGGTACCGGATGTTTGTCCGACACGTTTGTCAGCGTCTGATGACTGTGCCCAGGTTCCTGCGCTTTGTTCAACGTATACTGTTGCATACCAGGCAATATCAGTGCCTGTAGTTTCAAAGGAAGATTTCAGAATGACATCAGGAAGTTCGCTCTGCGCACTCATTGCGAGTGCGTTATTGACATCCTGATTGATCTCATCCATTTTATCTTCACTACAAGAAGTAATGAGCAGCGAAGCTAAAGCTATGAGCAGTATTTTGAATGTTTTCATATTCTATTGCTTTTGTAATTGTTCAGAAAATTAGAATGTCAGGTTGAGCGTAACACCGTAAGATTTTGTCTGCGGCAATGACACATAATCAAAGCCTGTAACACCGTTACCTGAACCCTGAGAAGTCTCCGGGTCGACATTGGGAAGGGTTGACCAGAGGAGGAAGTTACGTCCTATTAAGCTCACAGATGCAGCTTTTAACCTTATTGGGGTAAGGATGCTCTGGGGCAGGGCAATGTTCAGTGATACCTCCCTGAGTTTAATATATGAGTTTTCATATACGTTCATCTCATCGATATTGGCTCTTACAGAAGAAAAGTAGTCAACATACCAGTCAATATCGTCCACACCGCCGCGTACTATATTATTCGGTTGTCCTGTCGAAGCCAGTACAGCTGTTCCTTTGGAGTTCTCCATATCTTCATATGACACTTCCGTTGTACGGTCTTCCGTATATGCTGCCGCTCCGTAAAGGGCAATCAGGCGGTTTGTACCTGAGTAGATATCACCACCCTGTTTCCAGTAAAGCTGTCCTGACAGGCTTATCCACTTATATCTGAGGGTATTTGTCAATCCCACCGTGAAATCAGGAGATACGTCACCGATCTTTCCTGCTCCACCGGACATAGGCATACCGTATGAGTAGCTGTCAGGGTCATCATCGATAAGAACGTTACCATTTTCATCCCTGGCAATCGTCTCACCATATATTGTCGGGTAAGTCTGACCTGCAAAGGCAGCTACATAAGGTGTAGTGAAACCTACAAGGAATACACTTTCGATGCCTTCAGCAAGTGATACAACTTCGTTCTTGACCTTTGTATAGTTAACATCTATAGTCCAGTCGAAGTCATTGGTTCTGACAGGAGAAACATAGAATACAAGCTCATGTGCTTTCGATGTCATTTCGCCGGCGTTTGTCACGAAACTGCCATAACCGGTTGAACCTGCCATCGGGACTGAGAATATCTGATCAGTTGCATCCTGGAATGAATAGGTATAATCCAAGCCGATCCTGTTTTCAAGGAACTTCAGTTCAATACCTGCTTCCCAGTTATTTGTATTCTGAGGTTTCAGGTTCGGGTCATACAGTGTTGAGTTTGGTCTGAAACCTGAAACGCCTCCAAGAGGATAGGTAATCCCATCGCTGAGGAAACCGCTTCCTGCTCCGCCCTGGTAATAGATTTTTTCATTATATGAACCAGCCTGGCCGACCTGTGCGATAGAAGCACGTACCTTGCCATATGGAAGGATCTTATTATCCTTCAGCCCCGGAAGCTCTGTGAAAACAAATCCCAGAGAAAGTGACGGGTAGAAGAACGAGCGTGCATCACGAGGCATGCTTGATACAATGTCATACCTGCCTGTTGCATTCATGAAAAGCATGCTTCTCCATGCCAGGGCAACGTTGCCATAAGTACCTACTGTTCTGCCCCAGCCTTTTGATTCACCTGCAGTCTGGGTAGTGGTATTGGCCATATTCTGCCAGCCGGGAACAACAAAGCCGCTGCCTGTCATATCCCATGACCTGCTGTGAGAATCATTGAATTCATTACCAACAATTACCAGCAGGTTCAGATCCTGGGTGATATCCTTATTAAATGTGACATTCAGCAGTGAGTTGACCACTGACCTCATTACACCGTAGTTATTTATTCTTCCGCCTGTGGGAGCTACATAAGTATAGGTCGGGGTTGCCGGTCTTGGATATTGAGAGGCGGTAGGAAGTGACTGGCCTGTTGCGGCACTACCTGCTTCGTAAACGTTCTCATTATCAGTGGAGTAATTGTCAATACCAATCTGGTACCTTACATTCAGCCAAGAAACGGGATCGTATTCAATAAATGCGTTACCAAAGAACCGTCTTGTCTGCTCGAGGAACTTGTTGTTATTGATAGCCCAACGCGGGTTTTCACCAACAGTTCCGCGTCTGTAGGAAATCTGGCGATACTCACCCAGGGCGCCTTCCTGGTGGTACGGAGTACCCATCAGGTCAAATGATGCAGGAGCGCCGTAAACAGTGAACAACCAGCTGTCATTACCGGAAGGCAGTTTCTGAAGATCAACATCTGAATAATTACCTGAAAAACCGGCTTTCCATTTATCTCCCAGATTAACCGTTCCGGAAGCATTGGCAGTGTATCTCTTCATTCCCGAGCTCTCTATTATTGCACTCTGGGTCGTATTACTTCCACCAATCAGGAAATTACCTAATGCAGTTGAGTTGCTGACATTTACACCATTGTACCAGGTCGAACCATTCTGAAAGAATCCGACTGGGTTATTGTAGGCGACCGGATCTACCCACTGACCTTTGTAAGGATCAAACCATTGCCCGGTGTGTCCCTGGCTGTCACCGCCGTAGGTTGGTATTGTCGGAAGATCTGTGATCTTCGGTCCCCAGGAATAGGAGTTTGCAGCAGCAAATGAACCGTAAAGTCCCTGTGCATAAGTCTGCTGAACATCAGGAATTACAGCTGCCTGATCAGATGTATACGATGAAGTTATGTTTACCGTCGGAACGCCTTTTGCAGCTGTCTTGCCGCTCTTGGTTGTAATAATAATTACACCGTTTGAAGCGCGCATACCATAAAGTGCTGCTGCAGCCTGTCCCTTAAGAACGTTTATTGATTCAATGTTGTTCGGGTCAATGTCAAGTGACCTGTCTGACGAATATGCACCGGTGACGCTCTGACCATAGTCAGCATTACTCGTAATTGGCATACCATCGACAACATACAAAGGTTCGTTGTTCCCGCTGAATGAACGTGCTCCCCTGATGAATATGGTGGAAGGTGCACCCGGCATACCTGATGACTGCCTTACTTCAACACCGGCAAGCTTGCCTGAAAGGGCAGTTCCGAGGTTCGGGTTTCCGGCACGGGCGATCTGCTCAGTATTCACCTCCTGGACTGCATAGCCCAGTGATTTCTTTTCGCGTGATACACCCATCGCCGTTACGACGACTTCATCAAGACCAACCAGGTCAGGTTCAAGAATTACATCTATTCTTGTCCTTCCCTGGATAGGGACCTCCATCTTTTTCATGCCGATAAAGTTGAAGACCAGAGTAGTGGCGCTTTGCGGAACAGCCAAGCTGTATGCTCCGTTAGCACCCGTCAAAGTACCGACAGTGGTGCCCTTGACTGTTACCGATGCACCAGGTATTGTCAGGCCATCCTCCTGGCTCGTGACGGTACCCGTAACCTGTACTGTCTGTCCCAGCGCAAGCGCTGTTGTGGTCAGTGCCAATACAAAAAGCATTAGGATCTTTTTCATAAATGATTAGTTTAGATTAATAAGGGTTATATTTCTAACTTAAGAAGTGCAAAGTAAAGGATTTTTTTGAAACTGCAACCTTTATGACGTTTTGTGAAAAAAAAATTTAAAGTTTTGATGAAGCTATACCTATGATTTCATGCTCAATTGCGGCAGCTTTCGCTTCTATTTTACCACCTTCGGCGACGAGCTTTTCAGCAAAAGCACGGTCCTTCAGTCCTGAAACGTTTACCCTGACATTAAGGTAAGCACCTCTTATACAGGCCCTTGTGGCAAGCACTCCAACTGCGGCGTCAGTGACGGAGTTGGGATTGCCTTTCCTGACCATCTCGCCTAAAAGTTCAAAGGTTTTAAAGGCTTCCTTCATTACTGTCAGCGGCACCAGCGAAGCATTTTTCGTGGCTTCCTCCACTGCTTCTGCCCTGGCTGCCTTCTCCTCTTCATTGCCCCTGGGCATCTCAAAAGCCTTCATTATGGCATTGAAAGCTTCAGTATCCTCGTCCACAAGCTCAAGTAATCTCTTCTGCATCTGCGCTCCCTTCTCCGCCCAGCCGGCAAACTCTTCCCACCTGTCGTCCCAGCCTCTCTTGTGACTCGAGAGGTTGGCGACCATGGTTCCAAGTGCAGCACCCATGGCGCCCATGGCAGCTGATATTGATCCCCCTCCGGGGGCAGGTGACTCAGATGAGGTCTCCCAGACAAACGAAGAAAGCGTCAATTCGACAAGCTTCTTCTGTTTTTTATCCTCCAGCATATATTCAATTATTTTTTCATCCGGATTAAATGGCTTCAGTTCAGAGAGCCCCATTGATCTCACGGCAGTCGTTATCAGTTCAGAATCTGAGACCCCTGCAGAGCGTTGCTGTTTATGCAGAAAATATCTGCCTGCATCAAGCATAGCCTTCAGAGGTATCAGTCCCACCAGTTCCGACCCTGTTACCCTTACTCCTCTTTCCCCTGCTTTAATACACACCTCGTCAAAGGCAATATGCACGGGAGTGACACCTATATTAATAAGGTTCATCGAAATCTGTGCAAACCCGTACTCCGGGATATACCACCCGATAGCCTTGACAGACTTCAGTGAACCGGGTATCATCACAGGATTGCCGTCAGCATCCTTAACTATTTTACCTGTCACCGGATCACCTTCTCTTTTCTCGCGTCCGCGTTCCCTGACATCAAAAGCGATGGCGTTGGCACGTCTGACCGAGGTTGTATTAAGGTTCACATTGAAAGCAACAAGAAAATCGCGGGCACCCACAATAACTGCACCTGTATGTGGATCAAAGCGGGCAGGGCCGAAGTCGGGCTTCCATGAGGGATCAGTCAGTTTCTTCTTCAGACCCTCATATTCACCGGACCGGACGCTGGCGAGGTTTTTTCTCTTTTCCTCAAAGGCAGCCTCTTCATAACAGAATACCGGCAAGTTCAGTTCAGTGCCAATCCGTTCTGCAAGTCTGCGGGCATACGCAACCGTTTCCTCCATTGTAATACCGGCCACCGGTATCAGCGGGCAGACGTCGGTAGCCCCCATGCGGGGGTGCGCACCGGTATGTTTTGACATATCGATCACCTCTTTTGCCTTCTTCACTGCCCTGAATGCTGCCTCGCAGACCGGCTCCGGTTCCCCTATAAATGTCACCACAGTGCGGTTGGTATCCCTTCCCGGGTCTACATCAAGCAGCCTCACTCCTGCAACAGATTCTATTTCATCAGTGATCTGTTTTATAATCTCCATATCACGCCCCTCGCTGAAATTCGGAACGCACTCGATTAGCTTTCTGACAACCATGCTTTGAACATTAGAACATTAGAACAATAGGACATTTGAACAAATGAACCGAATAATTAATTATCTAAATCGACAATCGCAAATCGCAAAACGCAAATTCACATAATCTCTCCATTGAGTATAACTTTCTCTATGAGGTTGCTGCCATACGCATAAGGCAGAAACTCATAAGACGGTATCTTTTTAGTAATAAATATATTAGCCTTCTTCCCGATTGTGATTGAACCGTGTGTATCAGATATGCCCATGGCATAAGCAGAGTTTATTGTAACGGCATTGATCACCTCCTCGGGCAGCATCTTCAGTCTTATACACCCCAGAGACATAATGAATTTCATGTTTCCCGCAGGTGATGAACCCGGATTGTAATCACTGGCAAGGGCAATTGGCAGCCCTGCATCGATCATCTTGCGTGCCGGCGGATCGGTCATACCGAGGAAAAATGCTGCACCGGGCAACGGTGTGGGCATGGTCCCGCTTCCGAGAAGTGCTGCAATTTCTTCATCACCCGTGAATTCAAGGTGGTCAACTGACAGCGCTTTGTATTTTACTCCTGTCTGTATTCCCCCGGAGAAGTCAAGCTCATTGGCGTGCATCTTGGGTTTCAGACCATACTGCGCGCCGGCAGAAAGAATTCGTTCTGTCTCTTCTACGTTGAAAAATCCCCTGTCACAAAAGACATCGATATAGTCAGCCAGCCTTTCAGCAGCTACAGCGGGGATCATCTCATTCACTATCAGGTCAATATATCCTGTCCTGTCATCCTTGAAAAGCGCTGGTATTGCATGTGCCCCGAGAAAAGTTGCCCTGACGGTCAAGGGTGATTTATGTTTAATTCTTCGTATGACCCTCAGCATCTTGAGCTCGTCCTCCGTGGTGAGTCCATAGCCGCTCTTTATTTCTGCGGCGCCGGTACCAAACGAGATGATCTCCCTGACACGCTCCATCGACTGCCTGAAAAGCTCCTCCGCGCTGGTCTCATGTAACAGCCGGGCAGAATTGAGTATACCTCCACCCCTCCTGGCTATCTCCTCGTAAGATAGTCCCCTGATCTTGTCAGTATATTCCTTCTCTCTGCTACCGGCATAAACAAGGTGAGTGTGGGAATCACAAAAGGCAGGAAAGACATATCCGCCGCCGGCATCAAGCCTCTTAATGGAATTGCTGAATGAGGGCATTTTATCCATAGAGCCATAACCGGCGATGATATCATCCTCTATGAGCAGCCAGGCATTTTCCAATACAGGCAGACGCGACATATTCCCTCCAGCGACAAAAGCAAGAGGTTCGTCACGCACCTGCACAAGCATACCTGTATTATATATTATCAGGCTCATGGCACCCGCATTAGAGTTCGCTAAGGTAGCAATTATTGAAAAAAAAGCTGAGTAATTCCATTTTTCTTATCTTTAAAGCCATCAACCAAAACCATGACCTATGAAAAAGCTCTGTTCAGTTCTTTTTATCTTTTTAATAGCACTTACAGCCTACGGACAGGAAAAAGAAAAGAAGGTAAAGGAAAAAGTCGGATGGAAATTCGGCGGCGCCTTACCCGCAGTAACTTATGATTCCAATCTCGGATTTCAGTACGGCGCTCTGTTTGAACTGTACAATTACGGCAATCCGAGCGTTTATCCGGAATACCTTGACCACACGTACACTGAAGTGTCGCGTTTCACCAAAGGAAGCGCCATATACAGATTCATGTACGAATCGAACCATCTTATACCAAACACTCATCTTGTATTTGATCTGAGTTATCTCCCGGACAAGGCAAATGATTTTTACGGATTTAACGGTTACGAATCTGTCTTCAATAAGGCCTGGACAGATAGTGAGGACCCATTATACAAAACCGGGATGTTCTATCGTCTCGACAGGAACCAGTTCAGAATCAAGACAGATCTTCAGGGTAAACTGACAGGTGAACATATTAAATGGAGTGCCGGTTTTGCATTCCAGAATTTCAGCATTTCTTCGGTTGATATTGAAAGGTTCAACAAGGGAAGGGATGACCCTTTTCCAACAGTAACTCAGCAACCTGGACTTTATGAGATTTACCGGGATTCTCTGGAATCATTTCTGCAAATGAAGCTGACGGTGGATGGGTCAATACGGTCAAAGCCGGCGTTGTTTGGGACAGCCGTGACAACCGGCCTAACCCGATGAAAGGCCTGTGGACGGAGATGGGTATAGAATTTGCCCCCGGTTTTCTCGGGAATGACTGGAGCTTCTCAAAATTCTATGTGACACACCGGCAATATTTTACCCTGATTCCTGAAGATCTTGCATTTGTATACAGGCTGGGCTATCAGAATACCCTGACAGGAAACGCACCATACTTCTATCAGTCCCAGGTGATCACTTCCATGCTTACAGGTGCAACAAGTGAGGGACTGGGTGGTTCAAGCACTTTGAGAGGAGTTCTGAGGAACAGGGTGATAGGTGACGGCTTCGCTTTCGGTAATGTCGAAATACGCTGGAAACCGTTTCATTTCATACTTTTTAACCAGGAGTGCTATATCGGGCTCAACGCATTCTATGATTTTGGCATTGTTACCAATAAATTTGATCTGCCGGACAACCTGGAGTCTGCCTTCGCCAACAATCTGACGGGTTACACGTTTTCTGATTTCTTCAATCCCGGAGGGGAGGCATTTCACCACTCCGTTGGATTAAGTGTCATGCCGGTCATTAACCGCAACTTTGTCATTGCAATTGATATCGGAAAGGCATTAAACGAACAGGATGGCAATATTGGATTCTCTATGGGCTTGAATTATCTCTTTTAGATCTTTACCAGCCACATTCCAAAGGCAACGCCTATATAGTTGCCGATGATCCAACCCAGAATACCGGTGGCCAGCCCGGTAAGAATGACATCCTTGTTCTTCAGTGCGGCAGCCACAATTGGTACAAAAGGTGGTGAATAAACAAAACCCGTTGTGGTAATGAGGTAATCATCAGCACTTACCCTGAATATCCAGGAAAGAAAGAGATGCAGCAGAAGGGAGCCGAAATAAGAGTAGGTGATATAAAGTAGCAGGCTGATGTATTTGGCCTGGAAGATCAGGCTCAGGTCACACCTCGACGAGATTACGAGAGAAAAGGCTATGATCAGATACATCCCAACCTGAAAGGTTTTTTTGATGTTTCTTATCCAGGGGACAAATGATGCCGCAACTCCGAGTGTTGTTATTGTCAGGATTACCGAAACAAGTATTGGCACTCCGGGTAAAAGTAGGCTGACACCGAACCCGGCACCAAAAATAGCTACAGCAATGCCAAGGGCTCCGAGCAAAGGAAGAACTATACCCTTCCTAAACATGCCGGTAAAGTCATCAAACTCTTCGGTCACCTCCAGTCGCACTTTTTCAAACTCAATACTTTCAGCGCTTTGACTCACATTACCTTTATACGCAGGGAGCAGCCACCTGAAGACTGTCGGACCTAAAGTAATAAAGAACATAATTACAAATGCCCCGACAATCATGTCATAGGTATTCGTCATGATGAATGCATTCGGCTCAACTTTGAGAGCCAGAGCCAGGGAAGCAAGGTTGACTGTACCTCCTGTATAAAGGCCAATAAGCATGCCTCCTATCTTCTCACAGTCAGGTATCTTGTTTCTCCAGATAATGTAACCGGTTGCCACTATCACCATAACAGACACCAGGGCCAGGATCATTGAAAGAAATCCTTTGCCTGAAAACCTTAACCACCTTCTGACGTTGAGCGAAAACAGGATCAGAGGTATGGCGAGCGGAAGTATTGCTGTCTGAACGCTGTCCTGGATTGAGGCAACATTATTCGCCCTGATATCACTATCGGGCAGAACACCTGCAGCCACCATCTCTTCAATCTCTGATTTGGGGATGAACGGCCTGTCCTTTGTTATTGTGTCTTCACGGTAAGCTTCGCTTGCTTTAGGCAGGATGCCCACATTGGCAATAATGATCCCAATCCCGTAAGCCATGACAATTGCCCCTATCTTTTTGAACAACGGATATTTAATTGTAAGCCAGATCAGGAACACAGGGAAGGTCACATAAAACACGATGAGGAGGATCAGGAAGAACATATCGGTCAGGATTAGTTTAACCAAATGTAAAAAAAAGAACCCTGCGTTACGGGCAGGGTTTGAATAAAAGAGGTATTTATACTAAGTTCTGCAGGTATTTTTACTTATCAGGGCACTCGTCGAAGCTCTTGCGGTACTGTTCTATTGCTCGCTGGCTCATACCCATGCTTGCGAATCCTCCGTCGTTGAAGATATTCTGCATGGTAATCTTCTTTGTAAGGTCAGAGAAAAGCGTGATACATACATCAGCGCAGTCTGACGCGTCTGCATTTCCCAGCGGTGACATCCGGTCAGAGAAATCGACAAGTGCATTAAATCCCGAGATGCCCTCACCTGCTGTAGTCGCTGTGGGCGACTGTGACACCGTGTTTACTCTTACATGCTTTTCCTTACCATAGATATATCCGAAACTCCTTGCTATCGATTCAAGCAGTGCTTTTGCATCACCCATATCGTTATATCCTGCCAGTGTTCTCTGAGCCGCAACGTATGTCAGTGCAATAACCGACCCCCACTCCCTGATGGCGTCAAGTTTGTACGCAGTCTGCAGTATGCGGTGAAAACTAAGCGCGGAGATATCCAGTGTCTTGAGCATATTCTCGTAACTGATCTCAGCATAGGGAATTCCCTTGCGCACGTTCGGCGACATGCCTATTGAGTGCAGCACAAAGTCTATTTTCCCGTCAAAGATCTCCATCGACTTCATGAACAGTACCTCAAGGTCCTTCATGCTTGTAGCGTCAGCGGAAATCACCTCGCTGCCGGTCTTTTCCGCCAGCTCCTTAATGGTACCCATCCGGATTGCCACAGGGGCGTTTGTGAGCACCAGGCGTGCACCCTGGGCATGAGCCTTCTCGGCCACATGCCAGGCAATGGATTTATTATTCAGGGCTCCAAAAATAATTCCTTTCTTTCCCTCGAGCAGGTTAGTTATCATAGTTTTGGCATTTTATGTTTTTCATTCTTTGCAGGAGTCATTTACCCCGCAGAAGTTCACGTGCGTTACGCTTCGCAGCTTCGGTAATTGTGCTGCCGCTGAGCAGCCGGGCTACCTCTGTTACTCTCTCATCGTCATTTAACAACCTGACCCGTGTAATTGTTGAATGGTCACTTTCCTCTTTATATACATGATAGTGTATACTGCCCCTGGAGGCGACCTGAGGCAGGTGTGTAATATTTATCACCTGCATGCTCTTGCCCATGTCTGCCAGTATGTTTCCCACCATGGAGGCTACCTCGCCTGACACGCCTGAATCTATCTCATCAAAGATAATTGTGGGCATTCCCGAGCTGCTTACCAGAATAGACTTCAGGCAGAGCATCAGGCGCGAGAGCTCTCCGCCCGAAGCGATATGCGACAGTTCTTCCGGCTCCACCTGCCTGTTGGCACTGAACAGAAAGTCTGCCTTATCAGCTCCTGACGATGCCGGGGTACTGAGGCTGCTGATCCTCATTTCGAAGCGGGCATGAGGCATCCCGAGCTGGCGAAGCATCCTTGTTATCTCACCTCCCAGGGGCACAACGGCTTTGCGCCTTGCTGCCGACATCTGCCCGGCGATTTTGAGGACCTGCCTGTAACCATCGTCAGCGTTCTTCTTCAGCTCACCGAGCTTTTCATCTATGTCTGCAAGGGAAACGACATTTTCTTCTATCTGCTTCTGTTTGATGAGCAGCTCTCCCAGGTCCTTGCACCTGTGCTTCTGCATCAGGGAGTAAATTAAATCAAGTCTCCCTGCCACATACTCAAGTCTGCCGGGGTCAGCCGTCGTTCTGCCGTTGAGCTTTTCCGTCTCATATGATATATCATGAAGTTCAACAAGCAATGATTCAAGACGTTTCTCAAGTTCACCTGCCTCAGGCAGCCATGATGAAATCCTTGAGAGGTTATTGCGCACCATCCTCAGCATCGACAGGGCTGAGACATCGTCGCCCGAGAGTGCCGTTGCGGCAGTTGTCAGCGCCTCCTTGATCTCACCGGCATTGGATAGCATCTCCTGTTCCTTTTCCATATCCTCCTGTTCCCCCGGTACGAGCCTGGCGGCCCTGAACTCCTCAAGCTGATGAGCGTAATAGTCCTGATCAGCCTTTTGCCTGTCTGCCCCTTCGGCCATAGCTTCATATTCGCGCCTGGCAGAGAGGTATTTTTTATAGGCGAGAGTATAGTCCCTGAAAAGATTTCCGTTACCGGCATAAGCGTCGATGACACGCATCTGGAACATGCTGGTGCCAAGAAGCAGGGTCTGGTGCTGCGAGTGAACATCTATCAGCCTGTCACCCAGCTCTTTCATGATATTCAATGTGACAGGGGTATCATTAATGAAGGCTCTCGATTTGCCAGCAGGAGTAATCTCCCTTCGCAGGACAGCATCATCTTCGTAATCCACGCCGTTGCTCCCGAAGAGCTCCTCGAGGTCATAGCCCCGGATATTAAAGTCTGCCTCAACAATACATTTCTCATCCTTGCTCAGCAGGACAGAGGTGTCAGCACGGTCGCCAAGGACAAGGCCGAGGGCACCGAGAAGGATAGACTTGCCGGCCCCGGTCTCACCCGTAATAATGGTAAAACCCTCACCAAAGCCCATGTCCAGCTCTCTGATAATGGCATAGTTCTTTACTGTCAGTCTGCGGAGCATGATCAGATTATTAAACAGAACCCGAAATAATCTGCTTATATTTTGTTTCGTTGGCCGGATCAATCTCAATGAGGATCTGAACGGCCCTGTTTTTTTCCTCCGGGAATCCCGGGGTAAAGATATTGATCATTTCATTGACCTTCGCCTCAACGATGACAGACATATAATACATGTAAGGATCAGGCCTGCGACGATAGACCTGCTGCAACAGCTCGAGGCTGTTAAAGATTTCGGTTCTTGCCTGGGCAGGGTCAGTTTCCATCCTGTCAAGTCCCCGTCTGTGATACTGATAAACAAATTGTCTTACGCCTGAATATTCATCGTTGAGTATGTTCTTGATAAGCCAGTAACGGTTTCTGTTCCTTGATCCGTCATAAGGCTTCCATCCGGGCTCAGAAGCTCCCTGTGCATTGGTGACGATCTTCTCGGCAACCTGGAAATAGGGTGTCCCTCCCTCCGGGGAAAAGGTATCAAAATCCATCCCGATAAA
Organism: uncultured Bacteroidales bacterium; assembly: GCA_963825165.1. Classification (GTDB taxonomy): domain Bacteria; phylum Bacteroidota; class Bacteroidia; order Bacteroidales; family VadinHA17; genus SR-FBR-E99. The sequence goes on from CAWGRY010000003.1 coordinate 612,714, forward strand.
AAGGTACGCATAGTAAGCCAGCACCGAAACCAGGTTGTTGGTGTGGGCGTTTGGATTGAATTCAAGCGGTTGAAACTCCACGTAACGGAACCGGAAGTTGTTATCCATAAAGTTGAGAACAGTCGATTCATATGTGGTATTAAAGGCCGGGCGACTGAGCTGTATCTGCAGGGTGCCGCTGAATTCATCGGCAGAGAACTGCTCATCAAGGTTGATCAGGATGTTACATTCTATCCTTTCCGCATAGCTGAAAAGATTGTCTGTCCATACCATGCTGTTCATGAATTCATAAATGTCACGTTGCATGCTCTGAAAAATCTCCCTGTTCGAACCCTGAATCTTCTGGGCAGACACCTGGACATTGCAGTAAAGCTCCTGCGAAGTGACAACATTCGCCGTCAGAACCAGCATCATTGCTGTCAACAGTAACCTGCTTTTAATGGATTGTGCCATAGGAGTCAAATCAGTCCAGAAGGGATATTATCTTGTGCAGAATATCTGAGGCAACCTCATCCTTAGTTTTCAACTCAAATTTATCAATATTATTGTTACGGTCAATGATTGTGATACGGTTAGTCCTGTGACCGAAACCGGCGCCTTCGTCCCTGAGTGAGTTGAGTACGATCATGTCAAGGTTTTTTCTCTTCAGTTTGTCTATGGCATTGACAACCTCATCGTTGGTTTCGAGGGCAAATCCGACAAGGAACTGGCTCTTTTTTTTCCGGCTTCCGAGAAGCGCGGCAATGTCTTCGGTAGGTTTGAGCCTGAGGACCATCTCTCCGCTGCCTCTCCTGATCTTGGTGCCTGAGATTGTCTCAGGTGTGAAGTCGGCTACAGCTGCTGCCAGTATTGCAATATCGCATTCGCGGAAAGCTTCTGCCGAAGCTTCTTTCATCCCGGCAGCAGTTGTGACATGGACAGTATGCACCCGGGCATCGGAAGGTTTCAGCGTGACAGGTCCGAGCACCAGTGTCACCTTTGCTCCCAGCGCGGCAGCTGCGTCAGCCAGGGCTATGCCCATACGGCCCGATGAATGGTTGCTGATATAACGGACAGGATCGATCGGCTCTACCGTGGGGCCGGCATTGATAAACACTTTCCTGCCCCTGAGCGGCAGTTCAGCTATTTTTTTTTTTGAGAAGAACTCTTTTATTTCCTTCACGATAACCTCAGGCTCGGCCATGCGGCCTTTGCCATCAAGGCCGCTGGCCAGCTCACCGGTGCCAGGGTCAATGATATGATTACCAAAGGATTTAAGGGTATCAATGTTTATGACTGTTGCCGGGTGGGCCCACATGTCAAGATCCATCGCAGGTGCCAGGAACACAGGGCAACGCGATGACAAATAAGTCGTGAGCAGCAGGTTGTCTGCTATGCCGGCAGCCATCTTCGCGATAGTGTTTGCAGTAGCAGGGGCTATAAGGTACGCATCAGCCCACATTCCGAGTTCAATATGACTGTTCCAGCGTCCGTCCTCCGGGTCGAAGAAATCAACCATGATGGGGTTCTTCGACAGTGTAGCCAGGGTGAGAGGCGTAATAAACTCTTTTGCAAGAGGCGTCATCACTACTTTCACTTCTGCCCCTTCTTTAATAAATAACCGGATGATAGTTGCAGCCTTATAAGCTGCAATACCTCCGGTAACTCCAAGCAGTATCTTCCTGCCTTTTAGCATATTCTGTAGTTATTTCTTCTGCTTCTGCTCCTTTTCGGGATTGCGGTAGTAAATCTTACCGTCCTCGAACTCGGCCAGTGAGATGAGAGTCGGTTTCGGCAGTCTCTCATAGAATTTCGAAATCTCAATCTGCTCCCTGTTCTCAAATACCTCTTCAAGATTATCGTTGAAGGAAGCAAATTCCTCAAGCTTCGAATTGAGCTCCTGTTTCATCTCTACACTGATCTGGTTCGCCCTTCTGGTGCATATGATAACACTTTCATAAATATTACCGGTGGAGACGTCAAATTTATTAACATCCCTCGTAACGGTGGTGTATGATGCCGATGTCTTTTTATAATCCATATCTGTTTATATAATTCAGTTACTTTCCGTTTGTGTTACTGTTGTATCAATCTTCAGAAACTTTGCCATTGTCTGGAAGATCTTCGCCACATCTTTTGAGTATTTGGTTTGCGGGAACTCTTCGATAAATGAATAATAATCGTCCAGCGCTGCCTGGTAGCGCTCTACCTGTTTTGTCGGTATGCTTCTCTGGGCATACATATAGAGAGCGTCAAGCTTAAGGAACATCAGTTCCTCACGGTATTTTGTATCAGGATACTCCTTGAGGCTGTTTGAAAGCGAGACGGTGGCGGCCCGGTATTGCTTAAGGTCATAGTAAAGCCTCCCGCTCATGTATGATTTTTCCACCAGCTTCTCCTCCATCTCTTTTATTTTTGCTTTGCAGTCGTCAGTCCTTGTGCTCGCCGGATACCTTGTCATGAAGATCGTGAAGCTCTCGATGGCTTTCCGCGTGGTGGCCTGGTCAAGCTCAGCCTGCGGACTCATGTAATAGTCGCACATGGCAGCCATATACAAAGCTTCCTCAGCATTATTGCTTCCCGGGTATGTATCAGCAAAGTTCTGATAATAAGTTCCGGCCATCATGTAGTCACGTATCTTGAAGTTAGCCTGTGCATTTATCCAGTTGAGCTGCTCCGCATCCTCCGTTGCCCTGAACCTTGGAAGTATCTGTGTCAGCAGTTCTATCGACTTTGTGTATTTGCCGTCATCATAATAGTCAAAGACCTTCTGCTTCTTAAGCTCGTAGTCACTGCTCTTGAGAAGCTTCTCGTACTCGCCGCATGATGAAACGATGAGTGCAAGAATAATAATTACTATCGGTCTGATCCTCATTCCTGAAATGTTGCGCAAAATTAGTATTTTTTTCTATTCCGTGATCCAATTAAATGCAAAAGTGCTCTGATTTAACATACAATGTGGTTAAAGAAGTGTTAATATATTGACGCAAATAGGTATAAATAGGTACCCCGACTGAGATATGTTTTACATAAATTTGCGGGCATTAATCAAAACATAGACTGACGTGGATATTTTCGACAAAATCAGAAAGAACCGTGGTGCGCTGGGACAATACCAGGAGATGGCCGACGGATACTTCATGTTTCCGAAGCTTGAGGGCGAGATAGGCCCAAGGATGAAATTCATGGGCAAAGAGGTACTGAACTGGAGCCTTAACAATTACCTGGGGCTGGCAAACCATCCCGAGATACGCAAGGTTGACGCCGAGGCTGCAGCACAGTACGGACTTGCTTCACCCATGGGTGCCCGGATGATGTCAGGACAGACTTCCATGCACGAAAAGTTTGAGCAGATGGCTGCTGAATTTGTTGGCAAGGAAGCCGCATATCTCCTCAACTACGGATACCAGGGCATGGTTTCCATCATCGACTCCCTGACAGGAAGACATGACGTCATTGTCTATGACTCTGAATCGCACGCCTGTATAATGGATGGCCTCAGGATGGTGCTCGCCAAACGGTTTGTCTATCCTCATAATGACATGGAAGGCTTCGAAAAGCAACTCGAGCATGCACAGAAGGTCGTGGATGAGACCGGCGGCGGTATCCTCGTTATCACCGAGGGTGTCTTCGGTATGGCCGGAGACCTCGGTGCACTCGACAAGATAGTACCCTTCAAGAAGAAATATAATTTCCGCCTGCTGGTCGACGATGCACATGGCATAGGTACCATGGGAAAGACAGGCGCCGGCACGGGTGAACACTTCGGCGTCCAGGATCAGATAGACGTGTACTTCGGAACATTTGCCAAGAGCTTTGCAGGAATAGGCGGTTTCGTGGCAGGAGAAAAAGATGTTATCAGCTACCTCAGGTTCAACCTGCGGTCACAGATCTACGCCAAGTCACTCCCGATGGCAATGACAATCGGAGCTATCAAGCGTCTTGAGATTATGAAGTCCCACCCCGAGCTCCGCGAAAAGATGTGGACTATTGCGGGGGCGCTGCAGAAAGGTTTCAGGGAAGCAGGCTTCGATATCGGCAAGACACAGTCGCCCGTCACTCCTGTTTTCTTCAAGGGAGGCATAAATCAGACGACACACCTTATCAAAGATCTGAGGCAGAACTATGGCATCTTCTGTTCAGTGGTCATCTACCCTGTTGTGCCTAAAGGTGTCATCATGCTGCGCATCATACCCACTGCGGCACACACCCTGGAAGACGTAAAATACACCATCGATTGCTTCAGGGAGGTAAAAAAGAAGCTGGAAGCAGGTGTCTATCCGACAGATACGATGGCGGATTTCAAGAACTGAAAAATCTATTTTTTCTCATCAAGATCACTGATATTCAGGAAGGAGTACTGGTACTCCATCGGTAACAGCTTTGCATAGGTTTCAACAGAACAATCGTCAAGACATGCGTTGATGATCTTCCGCCCCAGGGGGAGGAGATCAGGTTCAAGGAATGTCTGAAGCTCTTTCCTGAAAAAGCCACGCAGTATTTCCGAGCCGGCATCATAACCATCCTCTCCTACTTCTGTCTGACGGTACACTTTAAGGAATCTTGTCGGGATGCGCGATCCTTCAATCGTCAGATAATTAAGCTCATAGCCTAGCAAAGGACAACGTGCAGTCTGGTACTGGTCAATCCTCAACCTGGCATTACCCCTGCGTGTGAGATACTCCCGCATAAGAAGCTGCGGCTTGAAGCCCACCCTCCACGCTCCGATATGCTGGTTCGGTGTCAGGGTATACCTGACCCTCGGTGTATTAGCTATCTGTTCAAGTAAAAGATTTGCGTGTCTGACCCTTTTGCCCGTCGCAAAAGGCCAGTATGAACCCGCACCCTCACTCTCCATGTCGCCTCCGCCCGTAATGCTGGGATTGGCATAACCGCGCGGGCTGACCAGGCGCCATAGCCATGCCAGCGCCGGAGGAAGGATATGAAACAGCCCTGCAATGCCATATGAGGGCTTTTCAGATGTGCAGGGCGGCATCCTGACGCCAAAGTTCCGAACATCGACTGTCACCGGCCTGCTGATAACCCCCGGCACAATATGCCTGGGCAACACAACCCGCGGGTTAGGGCAACGCTTTCCGGGAGAATCCTCAGTATGGTTCCAGATTAGTGCCGTACCGCCGGGCCTGGTGTCAATATTGAGGAAGAGCAGGGGCTCGCCCGGATTGATTGTTATCTTCTCAAGGAACGGGTCATCGCCATATCCGGTCACGCCATCTACACGGATGAACCAGGCATTCTCAGCGTCAGTAACCGTCAGCTTGCCGTTGTGTTGCTGGTATGAGGGATGGCAGAGAGCCATATCATCCGTGGCGGGGTTAAATGAGCAGAACATGGGAATGGATATCACCCTCTTCTCGCCTGTTACAATATTTTGCCCGATCATGATCTGGCCGTTTGGCTCCCGCACAAGGTTTTGTATCATCTCGCTCTTGCCTCCGCCGCTCGCCCCCTCATGCATAAAAGTGGTGATATTGTCGTACGGACTGACAACCTGTACCGTTGAACAATGTGTTGTCACCCAGCCTTCCGCCTCGCCTTTAGTCAGCAGTACACTGTAAAAGCCTTTCTTGGCACTGGGACCAGGGTACAGATTATAAGCGAACATCTCATGAAGACCCTCCAGCCTGTTGTGGACTACTATCTGCCTGCCGTTGAAATGTGTATGCCGGAAGGGTGGAGCAACATATACGACTGATTCAACAGTAAATCCGGGGGGAAGATCAAAAACAGGGATGATTTTTTGAAGAAGCGATAGTCCGAAAGCGAAAAACGAAGCGTTCAGCGGCGTGACCACAATACCTCCTGCCCCGATAGGGTAGTTGCCGGCAAAACAGAGAAATATACCTATCTCCTGGCTCTTGAGCCATTCAAGCGTCTCGCTCCTGAGTATGCTGAAATCATATCCAAACTCATCCGTAAACCTCTTCTTATCCGTCGGCTGAGAATCCCCGATCAGCATGGTGTCAGGGTCACGCCTCCGCATGTAAGGATCAGTATAGTTTGCCGAAAGACCATTTGTTACATGGTGAAGCCTGACTTCAGTGACCTCCCCTTTTCCGGGAATATTATATTTTACATCATAAGAGAGATTATCCTCCCCTCCCATCGATTCCCTGAAAATCTCTTCCGGTGAATTGAAGAAGAGCGACCGGGGGGCTGAGTTTATGAGTTCAATGACTTCCTCCGGAAGATCCAGCTTTTTCTCAATGGCGACAGTAATGGCCTCAGATGCATTCATATAATAATAAATTGAATTGGATTTAAAATTTTAATACACACAACGGTTCCGGTAAAAATATGTAAGAATATTATTTGTAAAAGTAACTTTTTAGTACATCCCCGCTCATGAACCGTAAGAACAGATATCAACATGTTTTAAAAAATAGTCAGGGACACCTGTAATGTTTTGCCAACCTGTTCGTCATAGAAATATATCACAATCAATAAACCTTAAAAACGGACAGTCATGAAAAGAATTCTTTTATCTGTAATCGTTGCTATTTGCGCCACCGCGCTCTATGGACAGAAAGATGCACTTGATGATTTCTTCAACAGCTACTCTGACAGGGACGGGTATACAACTGTTACCATCAGCGGCAACCTCTTTGGCCTGCTTAAGAAGTGCGGCGATGATCCCGACCTGGCAGACATGGACCGGAAGATAACCTCAGTCAGAATTGTTAGCAGGGAAGGAGGCAGTGCTTTTGACGGTCCGGATTTCTATTCAGACCTGAAGGGCATAATAAGACGTGGCGGATATGAGGAACTGATGAAAGTAAAGAACCCTGATGAGAATTTGCTCTTCCTGGTGAGGACCGACAGAGATGTTATAAAAGAGCTGCTGATGGTTGCCTCGGGTGATAGCGAGACGGTAATCCAGGTAAGGGGCAACTTTACCCGCGATGACGTGGAGCACTTTACACAGGAAGAAGGGCTTGCCGAGCTTGAGATGCTTGAATTTTCGGGGAAATGGTAACTTTGGGATACACATTGAAAAAGGATGTCCCCCGAAGAGTTCAGAAAAGTGTTTTTGCCGGAAGGACGAAGGCTCTATGCCCTCGCCTTCCGCTACCTGAACAACAGGGAAGAAGCTGAAGATGCCGTTCAGGAAGTGATGATGAAACTCTGGGAAGAGAGAAAGAAGGCAGACAATTATGAGAACCCTGCTGCCTGGTGTACCACCATCACGCGTAATTACTGCATCGATCTTCTGCGACGGAGAAAGAGTATAATACAGGATGATATCAGCGAGGTGAAGGAAGTAATGGAAACAGGAAACGACATGTTCAGTCATTCTGACGGTTCAGAAGCTGTGTCCCTTATTACCGGAATTGTTGAACGTATGAGGGAACCTTACAGGAGCGCCGTCATACTGAGAGACATCGAGGGATATTCCTACGAAGAGGCTGCTGAAGCAATGCAGACCAGCGTAGGTACACTGCGGACTATATTGTCAAGGGCAAGAAAGAGTATAAGGGAGGAAATGGAAAGGATATATAATTATGGCACACGAGAAGATAAAAGAGCTGCTCAGTAAATTCAATGAGGGAACCACCTCAGAAGAAGAGGAGGCGCAGCTGAAGGAGTACCTCGCCGACCCTGCCGTGGCGTCGCTCTTCCCGGAGGCTGAATACATCGTTAAATCCAGGACTGAAGTTCCTGAGCCTTCGGCTGATTTTCTTGATAAGCTTGAGGCAGTGACACGCAGGGAAAGAAAAATGACTTCCCGTGAGGAGATGATACGCTACAGCATGACCATCGCCGCTACGGCAGTAATACTAATCGGCACGTATCTCCTGTTTGATTATCTCAGGCCTGACCGCATGCGAGACACCTATTCCGATCCCGAAATCGCAATGGCGGAGGTAAGGAGCATTCTGACCGCGGTTTCGCAAAACATGAATACGGGCACGGAACCGCTGGGTTCGATCAGGGCAATGAGCGTACCATCGGGGGCTATGGGCGAATTTGGCAAACTGAACAAAGCAGTGGGAAAAAACCTTGACAGGCTACGCTATCTCAATGGCCTGAATACCGCAACAGATAATACAAACAACAAATAATACAGGAATAATGAAGAAACTGGTTCTGTTTATAATTCTCTCAGCGCTTTCACTGTCAGCATTCTGCCAGAAAAGTCCGGTTGACGAACTTTTCGAAAGGTATGATGGCAAGGATGGCTTCACCTCCGTATATATCTCTTCAAAAATGTTCAGCCTGCTGGCGCGGATTGATACCGAGGATGAAGATTTCCGGAATCTTGTCACAAGGATAAAGAGCATCAGGATCCTCTCGATCGACAGTGCAAAAAATGTTTCCGGTCTGAACTTCAGCCATGAACTGCTGCCAAAGCTCAACAGGACAGGATTTGAGGAGCTGATGACCGTCAGGGAGGAGAATGGCGAGGTGCAGTTCATGATCCGTGAGGTTGGAGGTAAGATTGCGGAGCTGGTGATGGTGACCGGTGGTCGCGGAAGCTCCGTAGTGTCGATCAGGGGCGACCTTGATCTTAAGACGATAGCCAGCCTGTCTGACAGCATGGGCATAGAGGAGCTGGAGGGCCTGGAAAAGGTCGAAAAAAAATAATTCATGAACATTTCGGTTGTCTCAATGTTATTGAGGTAATGACCCAATCAACCTTGATGAACAACCAATCTGTCGGCATAAGCACCCCGGATGAACTTCTGCAGGCATATACAGCCATGTTTATGTTTCTGGGAGGATCCGTCTCCCTCTCTCCTGAAGAGAGCGACCTGCCCAATCTGTGCGACAGCGGAATGCTGAGGAACCTGCCTGTCGAGAGTAAAAATATGAAATATCTGGAGGCGAGCCGCCTTCTGAAATCGCCGTGCCCGGTAAACCATAGATGCCGCCACGCGGTAGGCAATAACTATAAAACACTGTTATCAGCCGATAAGAATTCACCGGCATACCCTGCCGCTTCCCACTGGTTCAACCGGGCAACAGATACCGGCGAACACCTCCGTATGCTTGGTGAAGTATACAGGAGATATGGCTACAGCAGGTCTGAAGAATGCGACCTGGAAGCCGACCACCTTGGTATTCAGCTTCTGTTCGTAAATCTTCTTATTGAGAAATATCTTACAGAAGACGACTTCGAGATCAAGGAGATGATACGGAAAGACCTGGTGGCGTTCATCAAAGAAGAGATGCTCACATGGATTCCCCGCTGGGCGGAAAAAATATCCGAGAGTTCATTAACTAAATGCTATACGGGTATTTCGGGACTAATTGTCGGTGGCCTCGAGGATGTGAAAGATATTCTTCGTAATCAGAAATTCGGGTTATAGAAGCGTCTGATAGCCCCCATATAGGATTCATTCCACCCCTCGGCTATATTCTCATAATCTTCAAACGGAATATTGGTATGCTCAACAGCTACTGCCGTATCTCCACCGTTACCGGTTATTGTAATGGTAACTACTGATTGAACCTCCCTGTCGCCAAAGTACCATTCCTGAACAACTTTTCGGTCAGGAACAAGATCTACTATTTTACCGCATATGTCCCCGTCCCACATATTGAACTCCTCACCCGGTTTTGCCACCATGAGTGCCGGATAGCCCGACCACAGCTCAATTGTATATGGATTTGTCAGTGCTGCATAAATATCTGATGGTTCAGCATTGATATGAAATGTCTTCTTAAAATTTCTCATCGTATTCCCTTTCTTTCCATGTTTTTCATTTATTCATTTTGTATTATCCCAGTTCCGCCAGATAGCTCTCCGCGTCGATGGCTGCCTTACATCCGCTGCCTGCTGCTGTCACCGCCTGCCTGTATACCGAGTCCATGATATCGCCTGCGGCAAACACACCCGGTACACATGTGCGTGTCGAACCAGGTTCTGTTATTATATAACCTGTCTCATCCGTTTCTATCCATGGTTTGAAGATTTCAGAGTTTGGAGAATGTCCGACAGCAAGGAACAGCCCGTCTATCTTCAAATTAAATTTTTCTTCCCCCGGAGTGCCTTGGTGCCGTATGATCACCGCACCCTCAACGCCATCTGTTCCGAAGAGATCCTCAAGCTGACATTCCCAGAGTATTTCAATGTTGTGGGCATTTTTTACCCGGTGCTGCATCGGTTTGCTTGCACGCAGCACGTCGCGTCTGACAATCATATAGACCTTATTGCATAATCCTGCCAGGTACGAAGCCTCTTCGCAGGCGGTATCTCCTCCACCGACTACAGCGACATCCTTGCCGCGGTAGAAGAAGCCGTCACAGGTGGCGCATGCTGACACACCCATGCCGGCGTACTTTTTCTCTGCAGGTATTCCCAGGTACTTGGCAGTGGCGCCTGTGGCAATTATTACCGTTTCTGCAACAATCTCAACCGAATTGTCAAAGATCACCTTAAGGGACTTGCCTGAGAAATCAGATGAAGTGGCGATGCCCAACCGTACGTCTGTGCCAAACCGTTCAGCCTGTATGCGGAGGTCCTCCATCATCTTAGTGCCGGTGACGCCTTCAGGATATCCCGGGAAATTCTCAATGTCAGTGGTTATGATGAGTTGCCCCCCCAGCTGAAGACCGGTATAAAGAACCGGTTTGAGATTGGCTCTTGCAGCATATATCGCTGCAGTATAACCAGCAGGACCGGAACCAATTATGAGACACCTCACTTTCTCTGATGTGCTTACACCAGGTTTATCTTCCCCTTTAACGGTCTCAAGTGGTTTGAATAGCTGCATCTGATAACTGATTTAAATGCGACGGCAAAAATAGCAATTAAATAAACCCTAATTAAAATGTTACAATAATTTGTTGCGGAGAAATAACCGAAACGGCTGACTGATTGTCCATTGAACTCGTATCAGATGGCACACAGCTGTTTCTCCCTTTGATGAACTGACCGGCTGCAGCCTGGTTGTCAAAACGCAGCGATCCGGTGATCTTCTGATCTTTCCTGATGATGAGGGCACTGTAACCGGTTACATCACCGAGTGCATCTATGAGGACTGGTACTCCGTTGTAAATACCGAGTGGACCCCTGATGAGCACCGCACTCTTCATCGTCTCATCATCGAGTCCTTCTTCAAAAAACCGGACCGGATCAAAAGGAGGATCAGCAATATTCCTGATCAGATGTCCGGCTATCTCATTTGCGGTTTTCTGTTCTGCGTCACTGCCTGTATCATTGATTATGCTCACATAATAACCTCCTTTGCAGAACTGCAACTGGTATGCCGACCTGCATTGATGAACAGTCAGCTTAGGTCCTCCGTTGCAGCGGAACCGTGATACGGAAAAGATTCCGAAGGCTGCTTCGGCGTCTAACATGCGATAAAATTCGATTTTGATATCCTTTCCTCCGGTGGTTACCTCTGTGACCACGAGAGTGTCAAAGCCATACTCGAGGTAAAGCTCTGCCCCGCCGTTCATATAGCCATAGAGTGATTCTGCCGTGAATGTCCTCGTCTGTGTAATTTCAATTCCGGGCAGCCCGGCAAGGACTATTGAAGAAAACGATGCCTGGGCTGTTGCTGCCATTGCCAGGCTGGCCATAAAAAATGTTACAACCGTTCTTTTCAGGTACATATTTATAACTTCCAAATATCTAACCCAATAACACTTCCCTGAGATCAATCTTCGTTCTGTCAGCTATGCCCAGTGACAGTTTCTCAGCCTGGAGCATAAAGTCCAGAGCAGTTGCTGCTCCTTCCTTCTGAAGCCCTTCTGCTATTCGTTTGGCAAGCACGATATCATAACCGATCCTGTCTATTGCCACCGGGTCAGTGCCGGTGATGATAACGTGGTAATCACAGAAGAATTGCGGGTTGGCACCGGGGCCGCCGTTGAAACATCCTTTTATGCCGTCGACGATGTTCAGTACCACCTTGTCGCGCAGGGGTGCGAATGCGCAAACCTGAGCGCAGGTCTCATTCCATAGCCTGGCATGAAGCCGGCCGGTATTGGATACCGACCCGTAAGCAAGGTTCTTCAGCGCGAGTGTCACTGTCGCCCCGGCATTTTTCAGGATAGGTACATTGATGACCTTGTCGAGTTCCTGTGTGACTATTTTTGTGAAGTATGAGTATTTCCCTCCGTTGACCATGTAAGGCATCGTATACTCATCGTACTCACCTTCCACGTCCGCCCAGAAGTACCAGTCGCGGTCAATCATATGCTCACCGTAAAGTTTTCCATCCTTTCCATAGTAAAGTCCATCCTTATCCATCTGTTCGGTTCCCACAATCCGCATGCCCGGGTAATTCTCCGGGGTGAATCCTGCATCTGTGAGCTCGAACTCGCGGCGGTCCCAGATGGTCAGATGTGATCTGTCTATTCCGCTGTCCTCGAGCTGTGCTATTATTGCCCTTACCACCTCGTGGCTGGTTGACAGGCTCTTGCCGGCAACAGGATTGATCTTCAATCCAATTCTGTCACCCGGTGAGATAAATTTCCTCCAGGCTTTTTTCAGTTTCTTCTCCCCTGTCAGCTCCAGCATCGACCGGGCGATCATATCATGGACTTCCGGAGCGATGATGTTGTTATCTTGCACTGACCTGCTGTTTTTGACTACTGCCACCCTGCCCGGGAAGAGTCCCGGCATTGATCTTTCATTGCGCGGCACTTTCAGTGCGTCGTCGATGTTTGTAGCCGGTTTCGCTTGCTGGATGCCAGCTTCACTGGTTAATGATCCGACAGTGCCGGCTATCGGCGAGGTTGCGGCATCTGCTGCGCTGGCAACAGGTGATGCTGCCACTGCCACAGCACCTGCCCCGGCAAGGCGGAGAAAATTACGTCTGTTGACCTGGTTCATATTCAGGATAAATTAGTGTTTTCGGTTTGTGGTCAGCAAATATAAAAATTAACTGATGCAAGCAACAGTACGGAATTATGAGGTTATTGACATTGAGCCCTTTTTTTTGCATAATCGGAATAGTTGGTTAATTTTGCACCTCTTCACAGCACGGGATGTAGCTCAGCCCGGTTAGAGTACTTGTCTGGGGGGCAAGGGGCCCCGGGTTCAAATCCCGGCATCCCGACTGAGCAAAAAACCCTTCCTGCTATTGGTAGGGAGGGTATTTGTTTTTAAGGCGACTGCAGCTTGCTGCAAGGAGCATTAAAAAACAAATGCCCTCGTCATCAGCCATGTGGCTGATGACGAGGGTTTTTTGCTCTTGTCACCTCCATACCCGGGATCGCGCGAACACAGTGAGCGCAATCCCGCTATGTGGCAAGAGTTGTCAGCCTGTGATAAGCCCTGAGGTAACTTATGCTTGAGATGGCAAGGCCGAGACCGATACCGTTATAGATCAGTGAAAGCCAGTCTTTATGAATATGAGAGTGGCGTAACGCCACTCCCATGGCTATCATTAAAATTACAACTATGTAACTCCTGAAAGTAATAAAGGAAAACAAACAATGTCTGCCCTCAAGCTCACTGATCCTTTCAATATTTTTCTCTGCGAGCCTCAAAAATCCAAACCTGTAAATGATTACTCCTGCAATTGTACCCACTAAGGCGAAGGGATAAGGATGAGGAGCCTTTAATAACCACCTGAAGGCCATCGAGCAAAGCATTATGCCTACTCCCATCCACATAAAACCGGCTGGAAGAAGGAGGTATTTCTTATCTACAGCCGGATTATATTTTTAAATCAATGATCGTCTCACCATCAAAGGTTCATTGTCATCTTGTCAACATTCATATCAGTGTAGCTCACCTCGAAAGTGCTTGCACGATGAGGGCTTTTTGCACAGGATGATCAGCCAAAAGGGATCCTGCGATCCGGACACCCCAGTGCCGGAAGAGTAATCGCCCCAATAATACAGGCTACTTATCAGCCCCTGACTTGAGTGTAATACTTATCACACCGTTTGCCCCTTCAGTTCCATAAACAGCTGTTTGTGAACCCTTTAGCAGCACTATTGATTTCACTTCAACAGGATTTATATTACTGATGCTGCTGACCCTCACACCATTCACCAGAAATAATGGCTGAGAGCTTCCATAAAATGAATTTTGCTGTTGTACAATAATGCTTGTTCCGCTTACCATTACTCCGGGAACCTCCTCGCGAATCATCTGGTAAATATTAGTATATATCTTATGATGTTCAGGCTTTATGGTAACGGAACTATCTTTCACTTCTGTTACTGCGCGGGAAAAATCAGGCCTGGTATCTTTCCTGGGATCCAGTCTGATATCAACAGTCGTTCTTCCATCAATAACTGCTTCACCACTGCCTTTCATATATGACCAGGCAAAGACCATTTTTGCACCAGGATTTACCTTTACCTTATATTTTCCAAGATCATTGGTCGTAACTCCGGTATTAATACTGTCTATATAGATTTGTGTGTCAGCTGCCGGACTTCCATCTAACCCTGTGACAGTGCCGGTAATAGTTATTTTCGCTGAGGTTTTGTCAGACTTTTGTCCGTACAGGGTCGTCTGTATAAAAACAATTAAAATAATAAAGAAAAAGATTGCGTTTTTCATTCAGGTCTTAATTGGATATGCAATATACACCTTATGGTTTAAAAGAACAAATCATTCAATATGCAACAACCAACTTTAGTGCCTGTCCTCCAGCGCACCGGCCCTGTTAATATTTCCTGTTTTTAATTGCCAGGTAACGGGTTCTGGCCTCCTCAACGTCTGCATCAAGGGCTATATATATTCTTGTCCTGTGGTCAATTATGACTTCCTTCAGTTTCGACAGGTCGGGTGATTTAAATACTATTGGTTTTCTTTCCATTATGTTTTTTTAAAATTCGAATAAAAAAGTCCCGCGTTTGGCGGGACCAAATTCTTAAATGACTATAAGAGATAAACTATGCAAGTTTAACATTTACTGCATTTAATCCTTTTTTGCCCTGTTCCAGATCAAAGGTCACCACATCATTCTCTTTAATGGTTCCCTTTACTCCTGTTGAATGCACAAAATACTCTTTTGGTGAATCTTCCTCTTTAATGAAACCGAAACCTCTGGCTTCATTGTAGAATTTTACTGTTCCTTTACTCATTATTTGTTTTAGTTAATCTGTCAAATATACGATTAATTACCGGTATATTATATTTATTTTCAATTAATTATATATTTCCCGAATAAGTCATCGCCCAGATCCGCACATATAAATAAGCCGGTTTGCCCTGTTGCCCGTGTTTCCAGTCAAAAAAAAGCCCCGGGAGCTGATTTCCCGGGGCGGTGTTTTTCCGGTGATACTTTAGTGTAAGAACGTCACATCACCGGCCATATCAAAATATTTACCATCAGCATATCTCCCGTTCACTTTCCACACATAAACGGCTTCTGCAGCAAGCCGTCCGTCATCACCATAGCCATCCCACCCCTTATGCAGATCATCACTTTCATATATTAACACCCCCCACCTGTTAAAGATCTGAAGCCTGTATTCAATTACGTTCTCAAAAAACGGTCTGAATACAAAGTCCATTTCCGCATACACACCTTCAGTCCATTGCCCCCCGGTGGGACCCGCTTCGTTCCATTTGAACACATTGGGAAATCTCAGGTTACCTGTCTTCCATTCAACAATAACGGGCGTTTCCAATAAGGTTGAATCAATACACCCGTCTTTCGATGCTACGGTAAGGTAAACCGTATAAGCTCCGGGGGCTTCATACTTATGAAAAGGATTCTCTTCAGTGGAGGTCTGACCATCGCCAAATTCCCATAACCAGGTATCTGCATAATATGAGTAACTGTAAAAAACCACAACCTGCTCATTGTTTACCACATTAGTCGGATACGCGTTGAATATTGCCGAGGGATTCTGGAACACCGTGATAATTCCGTTGTGAACTGACTGCCCTGCAATATTGTATGCAATTAATTTAACTATGTAATTTCCCGGCACATAATAAGTATGAACTGGATTTTTTTCAGTGGAGAAGGTTCCATCACCAAAGTCCCAGGCATAAGATTCACCGTAGACGGTTCGGTTGATGAACTGAACTGCAAGGGGAGAGCAACCAACTGTATCAGGTTCAAAATCCGCCACGGGAAAAGGCGGCATAGATACCGTGATATTAATGGAATCTTTTGCCCGGCAACCCCATCGGTCTGCAGGTATTTCATACGTAATGACATGAGTGCCAATCCCTGCGGCGTCAGGATAAAAAATACTGCCGGTCACACCTGTACCTGACCATACTCCTCCTGCCGGGGTAGCAGTTAACGTGACAGGAGGACCGGTCACGAACAGAGGAACCACATCGTTTATTGTAATAACAGGATTAGGCAAGACAGTAATGATAGTACTGTCTATATCCATGCAATCCGGGTTTATTATATTGTATATGATCAGATGATCCCCGATACCTGCAAGCACAGGATTAAATGTATTTCCCACAACTCCCGCTCCTGACCATATTCCGCCGAGATCGTGAGCCATTAATGTAATTGCCTGGCTATCTTCACATAGAGTATCAACCGGCGTTATAGTAGCATCAGGTGTCGCCACCGTCAGAACGGTTTCATCATAATCCGAACACCCGTTTGCATCGGTTATGCTGTATGTTATGACATGGTTCCCTGATACGGTCAATGAAGGATAAAAAGTATCTCCCACAACTCCGGGTCCTGACCAGGTCCCGCCTGTATCACGTGCAACCAGGGTCAACACCGCGTCGGAGGAGCATACAATTCCTTCAGTAAGGATTGTTGCATCTGGCACCGGGACAACCGTTATGACTGTCTCATCAGCGTCGCGGCAACCATCAGCATTTATGATTTCATACCGGATTGTGTGGTTCCCCGGTCCTGATAATGACGGGTCGAAGATATCTCCCGTAACTCCATCTCCTGACCAGGTTCCGCCCCTGTCGTGAGCACTTAAAGTAACAGGAGGCGCATTGGCACATAGTGTATCCACAGGTGTTATAGTGGCATCAGGATAAGGCACAATTAATATTCTTGCAGTCGTCACCACAGGAGGATGATCTCCGTTCTTACGATCCCTGGGGCCTCCCGGAATACTGGGATCATCATACGGATTACAGTAGTTCCAGTTACGCAGGGTGACTTCAAAATACTGACCTATCAGTTTATCATTGGCAACGTTGATGACATCCGACCACACCCCTGAGCCTGTAACCGGACCAAGCAGTGTAATAACATTACCAGTGTAGGGAAAAGTTCTTGATCTTCCGTCTATTGTTACAGGAATTCCTGTCATTGTAATATCAGTTCCATATATCCACTGTATCCACCTCGTGTTAACATTTGGATTATCTCTTTCCTGTGGGGGAACACAGTTAAACAGGGTCAAATCCTGAAAACGGACATTAGCGCCATTGCCGAAACATATCGGATAAATTTCGGGATTTATATGCATCCGACCGCCATTATGGTCATCATCATCCCATACTGTCACAATCTGTTCCTGGGATGATGAAGTGCAGACTACACCGTTTACTATCAGGGTTGCCTGGGGATGATAATTGCATATGTCGCCCCGGGATGTATAGGTATTTATGGCCGTAGCCTGAAAAATTCCGGGTCCGACACGAGATGCCGGAATTGTTACTATTGTACCATTATTCCAGTCAAATCTGATACTTACCGGGGTACCGGCATCAGTCACACCTGTATAACTTACATTCCATGTTGCAGTTACTGGTGAACATAATTTATCAGGGGTAATGTTATTGGCCTTTGAAATAATAGAACAATTTTGCCCTGAAATGTTAACCGATAGAACCACAAGAAATGCTGGCAGACACCATTTTTTCATGACTCTGTGATACTTGACTCCCAAACGTAGCAATTGTTAAACGTACAACATGCCCTTTCGGTTACAAAATCGGCCCGGCAAATCTTTTTCTTGACTTTGGTGTGATAATGGTTTAAATTTGATAATAAAAGTTATAGCCCGTAAATATCAGGCATTTATTGCTGGAAATAATGACCACATCAGCCTCCATTGCCGCCTTCTCCATCTGCCGACAGATCAGATATTTCTTTTTGTGTCTCACTGCCTTTGCAGGATTGTCAGTGCTTCCATTATACGGACAGACAGACACAGTCATAACAAAGCAAAAGGATAAGGACTCACCGCGAAGATATTTGTCGCTTTTTGAAAATGATGAAATTCTTGAGGTCTCCCTGCGGTTCGATCTTTCCGGTTTTCTGAAAAAACCGGACAAAAACCAGACGTTTGACGGAGTCATGACCTTTCACTTCAGTGAAACGGATACCCTGAACAGAAAGGTAACAATTCAGTACCGAGGTTATTCAAGATACGAGCGATGCAGACTCCCGCCCATGCGGATCATTTTCAAGCAACCGGTTTATGAAGTTTCCGATTCCGCCAGGATTAAGAAAATGAAACTCGTCAACCAATGCCAGTCGGGAGCATCATATGGTGATTATGTCATTAAAGAATGCCTGGTATATAAACTGTATAATGTAATAACCGACACCTGTTTCCGGGTCAGGCTTTTAAAGGTCAATTATATCGACACGGAAAATAAAAAGAAACCGGTTGTACAGCACGGGATTTTCATTGAACCGGAAGAGCTTCTGGCAAAACGGACAAACATTCTTGAGGTCAAGTCCAGAGGTCTTACACAGAAGAATATGAACCCTTTAATGATAGACCGCATTGCGATCTTCAATTACATGGTTTCCAACTGGGACTGGTCTGTACCCGGGCAGCATAATATTTCTATATTTACATCGGCGGCGCCTGCTCTTGCAGCGACAGGGATTCCCGTGCCGTTTGATTTCGACCTCACGGGTGTTGTAAACGCCGAATATGCGATCCCGCCACCCGGGATAGGAATTGAAACTAACCGCGACCGTATGTTTACTGGCATATGCCGCACAAGAGAGGTCTATATGCAGGAACTTATGATGTTCCTGGATAAAAAGGACGAATTCTATTCAGTAATCAATAATTACCCCTACCTGGAAAAAGCAGCCAAAAAGAATATAATTGCTTTCCTCGATGAGTTCTTTGGCCAACTTGAAAAACCAAGAACCCTTGACAACCTGATCGACCTTCTTCTGAAGGAATGTAAGGAACTTTAGGCTCAGGCATCATAAAAAACATCCAGCACCGCAATCTTTTCCTTGTAGTTAACCCGGCGGATTTTAATCTTTTTGACATCGAGGCCGGTTATTGCCGTAACATCTGCCAAAAGCTCCTTTTTATTTCCCGGTTTAAGCATTTCCAGGTTATCATATACTATGGGATGTGTACTGCACTTGTCCTTTTTTTCGAGAAACGCCTCAAGAATATATGCAGAGGCAATGATCATCACGTCAAAAATTAAAATCCCCACGGTTGGGAACTCTCCCCTGAGATCAATTGAGTTTAAGACAGAAATAGCAATAACGGCAAACAGATATGCCATGTTCTTTACATCGAAGCTTATCGTTCTGAGGTTAAGTATTGTGAAAATAGCAAACAGCCCGATAGCCATCTGAAACTGCATGGAAACAATCTTCAGCATGGCGCCAATGAAGAAGATCACAATGCCCATCAGGAAGAAGCCAAACAGGTAGTTTGCTTTTCTGGAAAACCTGTAATATACCATACGCAGGAGAAGGAAAAGAAAAATCAGGTTAATGCCAAACCTCTCAATTATTGCCCAGAAATCGGGATTATTCAAATTAAAAAAACCGGTAGTCATAGTATATATATTTTATAGTTAAAAGTCCTTGCAGCTACTCAGGAAGACATTCAGTATCCTTTGCTTTCCTGTGCATTGTTCGTAAAATGTTTCCAGATAATAGATCATGTTCTTTTTCTGCTTTGCATTCAGGTAAGGGAATTCGTTTATCAGCCTGTAAAACTCATCCTTCTTCTCCAGGAACTCCCCGAGGTCTTTCTGGTACTCCTCCCTGTTGCGACAAACTCCAAGGAAAATGCGTTCACGGATAGAGGTTGTCCCTGTTATCTTATCATCAGGAACCGCGTACTCAGCATCAACAAGGCCCGTGAAGTCAAAGTCATATGGAACCGCATTGACCAGGTAGACATTTTCAAAGACAAGAGGTTTAAACGTTTTTATATTATGCTGATTTGGCACAGCCCAGTCATAGTTCCCTATCATATAATTGAAAATAGCTATCCGGTCGATCATCCGGGGATAGATTGTTTTCTGATTCAGTGCCCGTGATTCAATCTCAACGGAATTCGTCCTGCCTGCCAGCATCTGCGTCGGTTCAATAAAAAACCCGAACTGCGTAAAAGGTTTTCTTTTGTTTTCCGAATCGATATAGTTTATTCTCAGTAGTCTGACCCTGAAACTGGTGTCAGTCATTGCGCTGTACATCTTATAGATCAGGTACTCTATCAGTACGTTCTTTTCACTTTCAGTGTCCGGTTTGCACTGAGGCACCAGTTTGATTTTCCTGATGCTGTCCAGATCTGAATACCCGAAATCCGCATCCTTGAAGTTCAGCTCCAGCGGAGCATAATAACACTCCACGTTACGAAATATCCCCCTGGTCCTGAGCCTGATGTCCCTTGTCATCGAATCTGCACTGCCAGGATGAAAGGTAATCTTGCCTTTCATGTATTCTTCCTTCGGTTTGGTTCTTAAATAGGTCGAAAGATCAAACTGAAGGGTTATCTCCAGTGGCTCTTCGGATTCAAAGAGGCCGAAACTGGAATCCGGGGAATCACGTTCTAAGGTTTGGGCAACGGAGTTACTGTTCTGGCAGAAAAGAGATAAAACAAGTAAAACGATTATATAACTCCGAAAGAGAATCCTGCTTTTCATAAAAAGTATCTGAACAGAAAATTATCCGGCCTGAGGTCTGATTTTCTTTTATATAAAGTAAATATATGAAATGTTGTCACTCAAGTCAATATCATAACAATAATTATCTGGCTATGTTCATGATCAATGATTTGATGAATAATTGCCATGGTTCACTTAATGGCTTCAACTGTACGAAACTGATTATCCTGCACGTTCAGGTGATTACACCCTGAGCTGAACCAGGTACTGAAGCCGGTATCAATTACCGGAAGAAGTATTAACTTTCCGGAACAAACCGCAGGTGAAACGCGTTACTCTTTGGAGGTTTGAAGATCAAACTATTAAACAGGGCATGATGAAGAAACAATTACTATACCTGATAATCTGCATATCATTAAATCTGAACCTTAATGCAGCTTACCGGTCAGACGGAAGAGACAGCGTCCCGGTCAACGATGGCCCTTATATATCATTGCTAAATGATACTCTTAAAGTCCTGTGGATTGAAAACAGCCTGCTCAGAGAGGAATATATTCTGCCCGGAGACCGCTCTAAAATAAAAATTACTCCACTTCAATCATCTGATTATAAGCAACTCATAAATGTATTCAGTCAAAAGCCTGACTTTCACCAGAGTTTCAAACGGGTTGACAGCATTGCTGTTATAACAGATGTTCACGGGGAGTACAACCGATACCTGGATGAATTAAAAGCAAACGGGATCATTGACAAGAATCTGAACTGGAAATTCGGCAGGGGACATCTGGTTTATCTTGGTGACGCTTTCGACAGAGGTGATATGGTTACAGAATTGCTCTGGCATCTTTTCAGCCTTGAAAAACAGGCTGCTAAGGCCGGCGGGATGGTTCACTTTATTCTTGGAAACCACGAGCTGATGGTGCTTGATGAAGACCTGCGGTACATCAATGAAAAATATCAGAAAGTCGAAACAATAGCTGGGATAAATTATTCAGGACTATACTCTGCAACCTCCGTTCTGGGTAAATGGCTGCGCTCAAAGCCGGTAATGGTTACTATAAACGATATCATATTTGTTCATGGAGGAATTTCTCCTGAGCTGGTTCACAGGAATCTGGATATCAGGCAAATCAACCAGATATTTTCTGACAGCATTGTCGGAAAGGACATATGGTCGGCCGAAGAGAATGAAGAACTTGATTTCCTGGCTGGAGACAAAGGGCCTTTGTGGTACAGGGGATATTTTACAGATTCGACCTTCACCGAAAGCAACCTGGATTCGATACTTGTCTACTATGATAAGACACATATCGTTGTCGGACACAGCACTCATAAGGAAATCAAATCGCTTTTCAACAATAAAATTCTGGGAATTGATGCCGGCATTATGTATGACCAACCCGGCGTTATGCTTATTTACAAGGAAGGATGCTTTTATAAAGGATCCGTAACAGGCAGGAGAGAAAAATTATAGTTGAACCTGATAAGTGTCGCTTCTGCATTTCTTCCTTCATTCGAAATAAACATATCTCCGTTCTTCATGAAGGTGATTCCTTCAGGCTGTGTAAACAGATCTTTGTCCAGTCTTTCGAGGTATTCGATATTGCCATTCATATCAAAAACCAGCAGAAGCCTTTCCGTACCCGATAGCACGTATAACCTGTACGATATCGGGTGAATGCTTATTGCGGAGATCTTCAGTTTAATATCAGGTTCTTTCTTCTCCCCTTTTTTGCCTTTCACAGGCACTTTGATGTTGTTTTCAATTGCAAATTTTTCGATCATAGGTATATCCAGCATCAAAACAGGACCTCTAATCAGTTTCTTCGAACCAAGATCAAAACCATAAATAAATCGTTTGCCTTTGTTATCCGGGTTATCATCTGAAGTCTCTTTTGGCACTAAAAGGAGCCTGTTATTCTTTCGGTCATAACAGAGGCCTTCGGTATTCTTCCCGGGGATGCCGGTTGAATATGAAGCGCTTTTTAAATTGCCGGAATTAAAGTCTTTAATTTCGATCAGCAATTCATCACTTCGCATGACGTAAAGCGTTTTATCAACCCGGACTATATCTTCATAATCGCCCTCCGACCCGAAGACAACCTGCCTGACTATCTGGTTTTTGTTTATATCATAGAAGAAAAATATTCCGTGTTCATCCTGGATGCAGGCAATCGTTGAAGCATCCGTTTCAGTCAAGCCTGATATTTCATATAGTGCCGGAGGCAGAACATATACATTGTCAGGAGAAGAAAGATCATATTCAATTCTCCTAAGAGTATTTCCGCTTTGACATTCTGCATTAACGTTCAGGAAGAATATACTCGTGAAAAAAAACAAACGGTAAAAAAATGCTTTCATTCAGCCAGATGTACATATCAAAATCAAAGGTACTAACAATTTATCTTCAAGCTATATCGCGTGAGGCAGCATGGCCCTCCCTGGCACGCAGACACCGTCAGGCTGCACCCCACAGGTGTTTAATGCAAAGTGAAAAACAAATTTTAATTCTTATTTTCCTGTGGTATAAACCAGCTTGCCAATCCGGCGCACACCCTGGTATTCAGCCGTCACAATGTATACACCGGGAGCAAGTCCTGCTTCCGAGAGGTCCAGATTGGAATCGTTTTCAATATCCCTGATCAGAACCGTATTACCGGCAAGGTCAGTCAGTTTTAAAGTAATATCTCCGGAAACCTGATCATCAGTATGAATCCTTACGACATCTGATGAAGGGTTAGGGAATATGCCCAACGATTCTGAACTGCCCAAATCCTGCGAATTCTGCTCAATGCCGGTTCCGGTTCCGGTTAATATCACAGCGGTGGTCGAAACGGATGGCAGGGTGATATTGAACGAATTGCCTGAAACAGCAACAGTACTGCTTTTTAAGGCATTTGAACTGTGTGAGATGAATGTTTCACCCGAAGGCAATGAGGATAGTCCAAGGGTTTTATAGCTTCCGTTGGAGACAGAAAAGCCCGAAATATTTACAGTAACCGTACGTGATGCACTGAGATCTCGGTTAACCAGAATTACTGTCATTGAATCAACGCTTCCGCTTATTGTGGTATATCCCGAGACAGTGGCATCGAGGCTCGAGGAGCTATTTACTTTTATGGTTTTTGCGTAACGGCTGAAGAGATGCAATGTTTCCCACATTCCGGTCTTCCATGACCAGGGTGTAAATAATTCGACACCGTTATTGGTAAACGTGCCAAGCATTGATGCATAAACCACCGAAATGATATTCGGATTGGTCGTGTTTATGTCATTTTCTGTAAGACCGATGGTTATACCATGATTCTGACCAAAATACTGGAGCAACCAATCATTGATCCTCTGAAAAATATATTCTTTGTTCTGGGAATTATCCCAGCCCCCATTTATTGATTTCACTCCGTTTGCGCCGGGATATACATAGGTCTTATCATAGAAAACCCGGTGTAGCTGTACCAAATCTGCATTTGAGGATTCTGACGGATACCAGTGGATATCCAGAACATCGAGCAGTCGTATTCCTGATTTCTTTTGTTCGTCAGACACTCGTTTTATAAAGTATTCAAGCCAGCAATAATACTTTCCGTCAATTATTAATGATTCATCACCCCATTTGTACCACTGCCATTCGTTTGCAGGCACTGGTCCGGTCAACTTGATTTCCGGAAACCGTTCACGGGCTTTTTTTGCCACTGCAAACCAGGCATCCATAAATGCGGAAGCAGAAATCAGCGAAGGCATTACATCATCATGAGTGCCGTTCCAGATCTCCGGTTCGTTATCCATGCTCCAGTAAATGAATTTGTTTTTATCCAGCCCTAACCCACCCGGTCCAAACCAATGATTTAAGATAGCGGTTGTTGAATCGGCATTCCAGTCCTTAAGGTAGAGGCCGGGATTTCCATCGACAAGTGCCTTTGATCCGCCGGCGGGGTTGACCTGGCCGCCTCCGGCAAGGTTTTGTGCCACGCCGCTCCACCAATTTGAGCCGTTGTAGCCCCAGTCATTGAAATTGTTGTTTTTATTGGCCGCGACTTTCCCGATCAACTGAAAGGCAAACATGGTCTGCATACCGGATACTTTGGCCTGTATGTCCTGTGATGCAAAGTCCCAGTTATGGTCATAAACATTGTTGTACCAGTCAGGATGACTCGATAACCTGCTGCGCCAGTTATATTTTGTAGCATTATTCCCTCCGTTTTCACGAGCAAAACGTAGACCGGCTTCTCTGATAAGAGCTAATAATGAATCGGATGTGGGATGTAGTGAATTATCGGAAAAATTGTTGTTACGCCCATAGATATACGGTGAAACAGGTAACCTCCCTTCACCGGCATTCACCTGGATGGTTATATTCTGTGCTTCCCCTGTCAGAAATATTAACAGCAGGATTGGAGCAGTAAGCCAGAACCTTTTCATACGATATTCTTTTATTACTATGGTAAATATACCAATTTGGCGCGCCAGTAAACACCCTTGTATTCAGCAGTCACAATGTATACACCGGGAGCAAGTCCTGTTTCCGAGAGGTCCAGATTGGAATCGTTTTCAATATCCCTGATCAGAACAGTATTCCCGTCGAGATCGGTTATTGTCAAAGTGAAATTCCCCGGTACCTCCTCGTCAATATGAACGTAAATACCATCTGATGCCGGGTTCGGATAGATTGCCAGGATACTGCTGTTCATATCATCCTGAACTTCTTCGGCTGACGTTAAGGTCTCATCATCGGCAAAAGGTGATCCGCCGATCTTTATCGAGCTTTTCCAGTACCCATAATCATTGGGGTCTCCGGCCGGCAACGGTGAGTTTGCAGAAAGCGAATTTCCGTCGCCATCAGCACTTGCCGGCCACGGAAAATCGTCTGAAAATGTAAATGACAGTATTTTGTTCGCACTTCTGTCATTAATCAGAACAAATTCACCGGCATTGGAAAGGTTCCCCTGAAAATTGCCGCTGGCATTCATTCCGTAGTACTCATAAAACGCTCCAGGCTTCGATGCAACAACATAAAAGGCTTTCGGCGGCAGGATAGCTCCTTCCGGCACCATATAATAAACTGCTGTATCTATGGTCACTCCCGAGATATTAACAGCACTGTTTCCTGTATTTTTCAGTTCCAGGAACTCAAGGTCCTTTCCGTCAACCGTATCCGTCCCGTTGATCAGGTCGGCAGGGTGATAATGCACCTCTGTCACTTTCAGGTTTGAATAATCTTCAATGCCGGAAGAAAAACTGATTTCTTTCAGTGCGCTCCATGTTGAACCGTTGACAATGCGCGACTTAATAACGGTGGTTGCAGAGATGTTTAACGTGGTATTATTAGGGGCTGACAGGGCTGAAGTGGAAACAGCTCCCCCGATAACACGCGGATCACTGCCATCTGTCGTGTAGTAAATCGCACCCTGTGTATTCGGATTGAAAAGCAAAACGACCACGGGGGAAGAGAAAATGACGTTTCCAGTAAGCGCTAAACCATTTTCCTTTATTACCGTCGGTTCAAGGGATGCATACAGTCCTGCCGCTTTTAACTGGTTAATTACAATCCCGGTACGCACCGGAAAGAAGTTATTTTCGAGAGCGTTAAGTTCCGGCAACCAGTCATCGATCTTGTTTCTCGGTATGGTGGTCTTTGCATCACCCCACCGTGCTGATTCAGCAATTATTGCCGCATCTATCTGTTCCTTCCGCAACCGGAATCTTTCAAGACATTTTTCAGGAGAGAATACCCCTCCGGATGAAAACTGCCGGTAGGCCCTGTCTGCAAAGCGTACGCGGTATTCAGGATTTGCGAGTAATTTCTGATGCAGCCACTGGGGCTGAAAATTGTTTATGCCCGCCACGGTCATGGCAGGATCATTGATTGTCACCCGGTTCTCATATAATCCGTTGTGCACGTAAATCGGATCAATGAACATGGTATGCTCCGAATCGTGGGCGATAAAAACAAATCCTTTTCCCTTGTTTTCCCTTGAAAAGATGGCGTAATAATTATTGGGCATACTATTCGAACTGAATGCCGATACAGGGGCATCGACGTTGCCCGTATAGAAAATTACCATCATGTAATCGATCAGGTTGTCTATATCGACAAACACCCTGGTGTTTTTCACAGGTTTGCCGTACTGGTCTTTCCCCTCCAGTGCAAAATAATCTGCATTCGAAGTAAAACCCCTGGTGCACTTATTCAGCAGATCCAGCCACGGATCCATAGTGCCGTCGGTAGCCTCGTTAAAATATGGGTTGCCTTCGACAGATACTTTGATGACATCATAATCTTCATCGTCACCGCCAAAATAGGTTTCTGCATAATCAGCTTCCGGTCGCTCTTCTGTCTGGAACAGTCCCCAGTACATCCCGTTAAGATACAGGTGATAATATCTTCCGCGGGCGTACGGCTGACCCATATCGCGCTGCAGATCACGGGAAAATATATCTCTCAGGAAGGTGTTATGCTTATCACCGTCCATGCTCCATGAATAGTTCTGCTCTGTCCGCAGATCGATCTTATCGAATTCCGAAGCGCCCTCTTCTCCAAAAAGAGGATAGACGAGCTTGCCCGGACCGTATTCCTTCCTGAAAAACAGGCGGAACGCATGTTTTGGATTATTGCCCTGCCGGCTGTAGCCTCCCCGGATGCGCACCCCGGCATTAACCTGAAACCCCTGCGACCTGTCAGGATTAATCAGTTCGACGGAGCACTCACGCTCCCACTGTTCGCCGTGTGAATAAGCATTTACATAGATGCCTGATGAAGGACTGAACATATCGGCATTGTCGGTCACCAGCGAAATGCTTGGCACCTCCAGCAGGCTTTCCCTCAGATATGCATTGTACCTGGGATCGTTTACAACCTCTGGATCCATTGCCAGGTCAATGACCTGGCCGTTTACGGAAGATGTAGGCCAACTACCTCCGGGATAACTTTGAGACAATACGTGATCAAGAAAAATGAAAGACTTTGAAACCGGCCGGGAGGGTGAAAATCCATCCTTCGCCAGGGAGGCTCTCACCACGAAGACCGGGGTTTTTGCCCTTCCCGCTATGCTTTCAGGGTCTACTGTAATTGTGGCTGATGAACCGCCTTGAATTCTGTAGAATGATGTCTGGGGATTACTGCCATCCAGGGTATAGACAATATTGTACCCGGCGGCGTCTGTCTGAAGCACCAGTGAAAAAGGATCATCATAAAATCCAGCCTCATGGTCAAATGTAATTTTCAGGGAATCTGAAACTTCCGGCAGCGACAGCGAAGCGCTGATACCCATATCGAAATAAAAGTCAGAGCTGTTCAGCGCAACATTCAGTCCCTGGATACAAAGCAGGTTTTCACCTTCTTCCAGGTGAACATCAGAAGAGTCCAGCGTAAAACTTACGACCGTTCCCGATTCATGGTTTGCGGCAGCCAGCGATGCTGATGATAAGGCCGCAGGTGCATTCTGGCGCATAGCCTCAACACCGTTGATCCATATGACAAAACCGTCGTCATAATTTACCGTCAGGGTGATTTCTTTTATCCTGTCAATCGAAAATGCATTAAATGATGAGCGCAGGTACAGTGTTGTGTATGAGTTCATCATATCGCCAAGCAGTGCACCCCCTGTGCCGTCTCCGTAACGGAAGGGAGCCTGTGCTGAGTTCCATCCTGAATCATCGAAAGCTTCCGTCATCCAGTTACCGGCAAGGTTTGCGGCAGCCGAGCCTTTCAGATATTTATAGGTCGAATTGAAATTGTACTGAATCTGTGCTTCCGTGTTCGCGGTCAGACAGGTAAGAAAGACAAAAAAAGGAAGGAGGTTTCTCCTGAAATTGTTAAGAGTGAAGATTTTCCGGCAAATATATTCGGTTGAATGTGTATGACTGACAATAATCACGGGCCTCCTGTTTATGCAAAGATTATTAAAAACCCCGGGTGGTATCTCCGGGGCCGGTAAAAAATAATCGTGACAGTCAGGTATCAAAACAAAACCAGTGCATCCCTTACAACCTGAGATGCCTGGTCTGTACCGTAAAGTTTTAACCTCACACTGGGTATAGCATCCTGAAGAATATCGGTAATCGGACTGAAGGCATCCTTGGCTTCAGACAGCGTTTTCATGTCATCATACTCTTCAAGAGGAATGTAAAGATGGACAAGTAACTGGTATTCTTCATTATTTATTCTTGTCAGTGCTTTGACAATCTTTGAGATCCACAATAAGGAGGATGTATTGAAATACTCAAGACTAAGCCTCAGATTGGTCACCGGTTTAGGGTCAAGAACATACTTATTCACCCAGGCCAGGACAGGCTCGTAGATCTTTCCGGCATTCTCAGGTAAAGATTTACCCGCCATCCTGAGTTCACCGGAAGAATAATTCAGTTCTATCTGCGGTGTCTTTAGCGTTTTCTCAATTGTCAAGTTTCTAAAATCATTCATAACCGGTCTTCCCTTAGCAACAAAAAATATTTACCATTTTAATTAATAACCTATCCAAAAATAGAGATTGCTGCCCGAAGTTCATGCACCCTTCATCAAAAACTAAAGTACTATTATCAACTTATTCGTTCGTTCGTCACCGAATTCCCGAAATTGACATTTTTCCGCTGCGTAATTGAGGTATTAACCTTATAGGGTCACATTATAAGGGTTTTTCTGCGGCATTGAATCCGTACATTTCACGACATAGAATCTTTCCCCGGTCAGGTTTGTTGCGGCGCAAAAAGAAAATTTCCCGTAACTGCGACATTTGTCATTATTTTTATGACATATTTCGTATATTTGAAAAAATAAATTAACCATGGCAAAGGCTTTATCTTTCCTGCCCGATGTTTCAATTGGCAATGTTGATGACAATACCATATTATATGTCATCAGGGAAGTGCGCAAGGGAATTGGGTACAACAGTTTCACCAATGCTGTAAAGAATGTCCCTCTGACCCTGAAGGAATGGTCAGGCATTCTTGACCTTTCAGAGCGTACTCTGCAGCGTTACAAAAAAGATAAAAGGGCATTTGATACGCTTCAGTCGGAAAAGATTGTGCAGGTCACACTACTCATAAGGTTTGGCAGGGATGTCTTCGGAGACGAAAAGAAATTCAACCTGTGGCTGAACACGGAAAACCTGTCAATCGGCAATATTAAACCGAAAGAAATGCTTGACAGCAGCTTTGGTATAGACCTGTTAAAGGACGAGCTGACCCGCATTGAAAACGGTATCCTGGCATGATCGTTTACAGGCTCAGTAAGTCAAAGTATTCTGCCGACCTTTCGGGCAAAGGAGCTGAGAAGGCTGGAGGCCGGTGGAACAGCAAGGGTGTCGCCATGGTCTATACCAGCGCCAGTCGTGCCCTTTGTACCGCTGAGGTGTCAGTGCATGTACCGCTGGGGATTGTGCCGGTCGATTATGAACTGGTGTCGATTGAGATACCCGACGATTCTGTAACGGAAGTCCGACATCAAAGGATCTTCCAGATGACTGGCGGTCGTTTCCGCATTCAGACTCAACCCAGAAACTCGGTGACAGGTTTGTCCGTGAAGGCAAATTTCTGGTACTGAAGGTGCCATCAGTCGTAGTTCAGGGTGAATATAATTTCCTTATCAACCCAAAGCACGAAGCAGCAGCCAGGATCAGGATAGTAAATACAGAATCATTTTTTTTCGATAAAAGACTCTTCGTCAAATAAGATGAAACATTACTTTTTTACAGAGGGTGTTGTTTCCTGGTACTGAGGAAAAGCGTTGCTATAATCAGTCATTGACCGTCTGATCACTTCCAGGGCTTCGTCTCTTCCGTAGACCTCCTCAATAGATACATTTCTCTTCTCTCCCGGCAGGTCCTTATAAGTAAGAAAATAATGCTTCAGCCTTTCAATAGCGACCGGAGGGCAATCGGCTATATCGTTATACCCGCCGTAAACAGCATCACTATCAAGCACTGAAATGATCTTATCATCGGCTTCATTGCCGTCAATCATGCGGAATCCTCCGATCGGCCGCGCCCTTACCAGGATATCACCGTGAGCAATATCTTTCTCTGTCAGTATACAGATATCCATTGCATCGCCGTCGCCCATGATACCCCTTAGCCCTGTGCGGTCCATACAGCGAAGCGCTACCTGCGTACCTGTAAGTGTCCTGGGGATGAAGCCGTATAAGGCGGGAACGACGTTTGAGAATCTTTGCGGCCTGTCAAGCCTCAGATAACCTGAGGCCTTGTCCATTTCATACTTGACGGTGTCGGTAGGCACCATCTCAACGTATGTCATCACCAGCGCGGGAGCATTTTCTCCAATGTCAATGCCATGCCACGGATGCGAACGGTATCGGCAGCAATCGTTTCCGGAGTCTTTATTCATAATTGAAACCAATAGATTGTAAAAATACGAAACCTTCCTGATTATCTGCCCAGGTAATCACCTATTTGCTCCGGATCAGTGTCGTCCAGCATCGGAAGGCTGGGAAGGCGGTAGAAGTCAGTGGCTGGCAAGCCGGTCACGTTGCGTTCTGAAGTACGGATGTAACTGTAACCATTACGCAGCGCTCCTGCGATAATATCCGTATCACCCGCCCCGTCGCCAAAAGGCAGGGACAACGCAGTGACCGTGCCATATGCATGCGAATCAATAAGCCGCTTTGATCCGCCAAGCTCTTCATCAAGGTATGCATCAAAAGCTGGGCCTGCTCCCAGTGCCGATTTTCTTGCAAGGAGATACTGGTGCGACGCAGTGTGAGAGCCGAAGACAAACGGGTGCTCTCCTCTGTTATCCATATAAAAACTCATTAGTTCCACCTCATCCCATGTCAGGAAGGAATTCATGCCCATCTTTGCTGTCCACAGAAAAAAAGTGGCCTTCATCCCGTACTGTTTAAGCAGCGGCATTGCCAGGGTGTACCACGAGTGGTCTCCGTCATCGAAGGTTATGATGGCAGCGTCTGAAGTAAGTTTTTTCTCCCCCGATACTATCTTTTCCAGCTCTGCAAAATCGATGACAGTAACATTATTATTCTTCAGCCAGATAAGGTCACCCTCGAAATCATCAACACTGCGCTCATACAGGTTGGTAGCTTCACCGGCAGTAAGACGGTGGTACATGAGAATGATCACCTCACCGGGAGCTCCGGGCTCAGGATCACGCCCGCATCCGGTAAACACGAGCAACAGTAAAAGCATATAAGGCAGAATCCTGTTCATTTGGTGTTGTCTGTTATCCGTTATTGGTTCTGGTCTATATATAACTCCCGGTTCAATTGTTCTATTGTTCTTTTGTTTAAATGTTCTATCGTTCACCGACCATGCATCATACGGCGCAGACCCTCGATCTCATCACGCAACCGGGCGGCTTCGACGAAGTCAAGTGCTGCCGCTGCCTTTTCCATCGCCTTTCGTGTCTTCTCAACAGCCTTCTCAAGCTGCTCCCCGGACATGTATTTAATTACCGGATCAGCTGCCATATCAATCGTTTCAGGACCGGTATAAGCCTTGACAGGTTCTCCCTTGCGGCCGAGACCGATCAGCATGGTTCCGCTCTTCCTTACTATCTGCCGGGGTGTAATGCCCATCTCCTCGTTGTATAGCGTCTGTTTTGCCCTTCGTCTGTTAGTCTCGTCTATTGTCTCCTTCATTGACCGGGTAATCTTGTCGGCGTACATCACCACGAGGCCGTTGAGGTTCCTTGCAGCACGTCCTGCTGTCTGTGTCAATGCCCTGCCTGACCGCAGAAAGCCTTCTTTGTCGGCATCAAGAATAGCAACCAGGGACACTTCGGGCAGATCAAGTCCCTCACGCAGCAGGTTGACACCCACCAGCACATCAAACTCCCCTGACCGCAAACCCTCAAGTATCGCGACACGCTCGAGCGTTTCTACATCAGAGTGAATGTACCGGCATTTAATGTCAAACCGGCCGAGATATGTATTCAGCTCCTCAGCCATGCGCTTTGTCATGGTTGTGACCAGTACCCTCTCGCCTGCCGCCGAACGGTGCCGTATCTCCTCCATCAGGTCGTCAACCTGGTTACGGCTGGGCCTGACATCGATAGGCGGATCTAGAAGCCCTGTAGGGCGGATGACCTGATCAACGTAGATACCTTCGCTCTTCTGCATTTCATAATCTGCAGGGGTGGCACTCATGTAGATCGTCTGTCCTGTCAGTGACTCGAACTCCTCAAGATGGAGCGGCCTGTTGTCAAGGGCCGATGGAAGACGGAAACCATACTCCACGAGTGTTTGCTTGCGCGAGTGATCACCGCCGTACATGGCACGGATCTGAGGCACGGTGACATGACTCTCATCTATCACCGTTATGAAATCCTTCTGAAAGCAGTCGATCAGGCAGAAAGGTCTTGTGCCTGGCTCCCTCCCGTCAAAGTAGCGCGAGTAGTTCTCAATGCCGCTGCAGTATCCCAGCTCCTTTATCATCTCGAGATCATACTGTACCCTCTGCTCTATACGCTTAGCCTCCTCAGGCCTTCCGGTATCCCTGAAGTGCTGTGACTGCAGCACCATGTCATCCTGTATCTGGCTTACCGCCTGGCTGATACGTTCACGGGTCGTCACGAAAAGATTGGCCGGATAGATTACATACTCCTTCAGCTCGTCCCTGCGGATCCCGCTTAGCGGATCAAAGGTTGA
Source organism: uncultured Bacteroidales bacterium (assembly GCA_963825165.1). Taxonomy (GTDB): domain Bacteria; phylum Bacteroidota; class Bacteroidia; order Bacteroidales; family VadinHA17; genus SR-FBR-E99. The sequence continues at coordinate 646,022 of CAWGRY010000003.1, forward strand.
GATCTCCTCAATCTCATCCCCGAAGAACACTATCTTCAGACCTATATCGGCATAGGCCGGAAAGACATCCACCGTATCTCCCCTCACCCTGAAAGTGCCGTGTTTGAATTCGAGCTCATTACGGGCATAGAGGCTGTCGACTAGCTTTCTCAATAACACGTTCCGACCCATTTTCTTACCCTGTATCACATGGACCGTGTTCGACCTGAAGTCATCTGGATTACCTATTCCGAAGAGGCAGGAGACAGAAGAGACCACAATGACGTCACGCCGGCCGGAGAGCAGCGAGGAGGTGGCACTCAGTCGCAGCTTCTCGAGCTCATCGTTGATGGCAAGGTCTTTTTCAATATATGTGTCGGTAACCGGCAGATAGGCTTCCGGCTGATAGTAATCATAGTAGGAAACAAAATACTCGACTGCGTTATCGGGGAAAAACTGTCTGAACTCACCGTAGAGCTGAGCTGCCAGAGTCTTATTATGGCTAAGCACCAGGACCGGCCTCTGAAGCTGCTCAATGACATTGGCTATGGTAAAGGTCTTGCCTGACCCTGTTACGCCCAGGAGGGTCTGAAACGGCACGCCCTGCCTGAAGCCGTCTGTCAGCTGACGTATGGCCTCCGGCTGATCACCTGTGGGCGTAAAATCTGAAATGAGTTTGAAATCCATTGGTTACAAAATTAACCAAATAAGGAGAGACGTTGCATGTCAGGTCCCGATAAAAAAAGAGAGGCTGCCCTTTTGGAGACAGCCTCTACATATATATAATTAGCAACAATTGTATGCTATCCCAGGTATCCTTTCAGCAGCTTGCTGCGCGAAGTATGGCGCAGGCGGCGAATAGCCTTCTCCTTGATCTGCCTTACTCTTTCACGAGTGAGACCAAACTTCTCGCCTATCTCTTCGAGGGTCATCTCCTGGCATGCGATGCCAAAGAAATAACGGATGATATCTCTCTCACGCTCTGTCAGTGTTGCCAGTGCACGGTCTATCTCTTTCGAGAGTGACTCATCAATGAGCAGTTTGTCTGCTATCGGTGAGTCAAGGTTGGTCAGCACATCAAGCAGACTGTTGTCCTCACCCTCAACGAAGGGAGCATCAACGGAAACATGACGTCCGGATACCTTAAGGGTATCAGCTACCTTTTCCTTTGGCAGGTCAAGCACCTCCGCCAGCTCTTCAGGCGACGGCGTACGCTCATTCTCCTGCTCAAAACGTGCAAAGGCCTTGTTGATCTTATTAAGCGAGCCGACCTGGTTAAGAGGCAGACGGACTATCCTCGACTGCTCAGCAAGAGCCTGAAGAATAGACTGCCTGATCCACCATACGGCATATGATATGAATTTGAAGCCGCGTGTCTCGTCAAATTTTTCTGCAGCCTTGATAAGGCCGAGGTTCCCCTCATTAATGAGGTCCGGAAGGCTAAGTCCCTGATTCTGGTATTGTTTTGCCACTGAGACAACAAACCGAAGATTTGCTTTTGTAAGCTTTTCCAACGCAGCCCTGTCGCCCTTTTTGATCCTCTGTGCTAACTCTACCTCTTCCTCAACCGATATCAACTCTTCCTTACCAATCTCCTGCAGGTATTTGTCCAACGATGCGCTTTCGCGGTTGGTTATGGATTTGGTAATCTTAAGTTGTCTCATTCTTTTTCCCCTTCGAAAAAATTTTCGCAAAGATACTTCTTTGCAGATTAAAAAGCAAATATTAAAATGTCAAAACAACTTAAGGAAATTGCATCTTGCAATTTCCTTATTATCTGTATGTTAAATTTATTAAGGGTCTATCTCCTTGTCTGGTATTTAAAGTAAGTCCCGTCTGTGGTATATCCCTCAATTGATGTAAGGCTTTTCTCATCATTTGTCGCCCTGCGTATATCGGCAGCGCTGTTCACTTTCTGTCCGTTCACATCCACAATGATCGTTCCGTTCGCCATGCCCAGGTCACGCAGGCGTCCGTCTTTTATTGATGTTATTTTAACACCGTTCTCAATCTTAAGCTGATCGCGTTCTGTAGCAGTCAAAGGAACAAAGGTTGCTCCGAAAATATCGGCACTTACCGTACCGGGAGTAACAACGCCGGTCGTCCCCGCAATATTGCGCAGCACTACCGTCTTTTTATCCTCTTTGCCTCTGCGAAGATAGGTCACTTCAATCTTGTCACCGGGCCTGTAACGATTAACCTTTGTCTGAAGGTCCCCCGTTGTTTCCACAGGTTCTCCGTTGACTGCAATTATGACATCCTGCTCGCGGAGACCTGCCGCAGCGGCTGCACCGTCAGGTACAATTCCCTGGAGATATACACCCTTTATCTCCTTCAGATTCTGCTCCTTTGCTATCTTTTCGTCGACATCGCTGATATTGACGCCTATCAGTCCGCGCTGTACCTCGCCGAACTGCCTGAGGTCCTCATAAACCTTCTTTACGATAGATGACGGCACTGCGAATGAGTTACCTGAATAAGCTCCGGTTGGCGAAAAAATTGCAGTTGTTATGCCAATCAGCTCCCCCTGTGTGTTTACAAGGGCGCCGCCGCTGTTTCCCATGTTAACGGCTGCATCAGTTTGTATGAATGATTCAATGCGGTATTGATTATCAAGCAGATTAAGGCTTCTGCCTTTGGCACTCACAATACCCGCCGTCACTGTGGAGGTCAGGTTGAAAGGATTGCCAACTGCAAGAACCCATTCGCCCAGCCTGATTGCTTCCGAGTCACCAAATCCAATGTACGTCAATCCGGTGGCCTTGATCTTAAGCAAAGCAATATCAGTGCTCGGATCACGGCCAACAACCTCGGCGGTGAATGTGCGTTTGTCGTTAAGAGTTACCTCCACCTCATCAGCCTCATCGATCACATGATTGTTTGTTACAATGTACCCGTCGGCAGTGACTATCACTCCTGAACCGGATCCGCGAACTTCTCTCGGCTGGTTCGAGCCCGGACCGTAGAAGAATTCATAAAGAGGGTTTGAATACGAGGAGCTTACCGTGGTCTTGGTTTTTACGTGCACTACGGCATGTACGGTATGCTCGGCAGCGAAAGTGAAATCGTTCACTCCCGACTGTGGTACCAACGATGTATACCTGGCATTCTCCGCCATATCCTTCTTGTCCTTGTCCTCACCCGTGACCAGCCTGTCCTTGTCAAGAAACCTGGTATAAACAAACAATCCGATGAGAGCTCCTAAAAATGCAATCAGCAATGTGGTAATCAGTGTTTTTCCTTTCATGGCAATAATATTTAATCTTGTTCTGTACTTTCTCCCAACCTGACACTCAAATTACGTGCCTCCGTAAAAGATTAATATCTTTACAACCCCTAATCTGTTAAATTGTTTTACAAAATTCACCTTTTTAACAGACTGCATGGTCCATTTTATGATAATTAACATCAATTTAACGCAATGAAAATTCTCTTTAACAAATATGAGGGCGCGGGTAATGATTTCATTATCGTTAGAAATGCTCCCATTCAGATTGATCCCTCTGACAGTCAGCTGTGCCGAAGGTTATGTGACCGCAGGTTCGGTATAGGGTCTGATGGACTGATCCTGGTTGAGGACTGTGATGGCTACGATTTCAGAATGATCTTCATCAACCCTGACGGGTCACGTGGATCCATGTGTGGCAACGGAGGCCGGTGCGCATCACATTTCGTCATGAAACATTTAACCGGCTTTCGTGACATTACGTTCATAGCTGACGATGGCCCTCATACAGCACGGAGCCTTGGTGATGATCAGATCGAAATATCAATCCGCGATGTCCACGGAATGAGAAAGACCGCAGACGGTGTTGTTGTCAATACCGGTGTTCCCCACCTGGTGGTCTTTACAGATGACACTGATAACATCAATGTAGCGGCGGAAGGCAGGGAGTTACGCTATTCGCAGCTTTATGCCCCTGAAGGCGTGAATGTTAATTTTGTCCAAGCTGATGGAGACAGTATTAAAGTCCGTACCTATGAACGCGGTGTTGAAGATGAAACACTTGCCTGCGGTACCGGTGTCACAGCATCTGTCATTGCGGCAGCCATGACCGGAAAAATTGTCACAGGTAATGCCGTCGTGAATGCCAGGGGAGGTACTCTTTCTGTCAGCTATACCCTGACCGCAGACGGTGCCGCAGATATCCTTCTGAGAGGTCCTGCGACCTTCGTCTTCAGCGGAGAGGTTGAATCAATCACAAGTGTGGTATGAAAAACAGTTTCACGGTAATCGGTCACAGGTTCTGATGGAAAAGGAAAGACTCTTCGGAAAGACGCTGTCAGAGCTGTCTGAGGTGGCAGCTGCGGCCGGTCTTCCGCCGTATGCTTCAAAGCAGATAGCAGGATGGCTTTACGCGCGTGGCGCTTCGGATATTGAATCCATGACCGACCTCTCCCTGAAGGCACGGGGCTTGCTGGCAGAGAAATATGAAGCAGGCCTCACTCCCCCGTCATCAGTAGCGGAAAGCAGTGACGGGACAAAGAAATACCTTTTCCGGGTATCTGAAAACCGTTTTATCGAAACAGCCTATATACCTGACCGTGAACGCGCTACGGTATGCCTCTCAGTACAGCTGGGATGCCGCATGGGTTGCCGGTTCTGCATGACAGCCAGGCAGGGCTTCCAGGGAAACCTTTCAAGCGGTGACATCTTAAACCAGTTCCGCAGTATTCCGGAACACGCATCGCTCAGCAACATAGTCTATATGGGCATGGGCGAGCCTCTTGACAACCTCGCAGAGGTACTGAAGAGCCTTGAGATAATGACCTCACCATGGGGTTACGGGTGGAGCCCTTCCCGGATCACTGTCAGCACTGTCGGCATCACGGACCAGATACAGGAATTCCTGAACGGAACCCGGTGTAACCTTGCTGTAAGCCTGCACAGCCCGTTTGACGAGGAACGGCAGGCAATGATGCCTGTCCAGAAAGCGCATCCCGTAAAGGAAGTCCTTGATATTATCAGGTCTTTTGATTTCGGAAGGCAGAGAAGAGTATCATTCGAATATATTATGTTCAAGGGCGTTAATGACACACCTGCACATGTCAGGGAGCTGGCGAGGATACTTAACGGTATCCGGTGCCGCATAAACCTGATACGCTTCCATGCCATCCCCGGCTCAGAATACAGCAGTCCCGGTTTACGGGAGATCGAAGCTTTCCGCGACAGCCTGAATGCAAAGGGCATAACAGCCACCGTCCGTGCCAGCCGTGGCGAGGATATCAGCGCTGCCTGCGGTTTATTATCGACACTTGAACAAAACAAAACAATATGAAAATTAATGGATTGACTGCAGTTCTCCTCTCTGCCGTCACTGCCACCTGTATTTACGGGCAGGAAAAAGCGCTTGATGCAATGCTTGCTGACACAACCCTTACCGGCACTTCATACTCAATATGCTATGCTGATGCCGTAACAGGTGAGGTGATTTTCAGCTACGATGCTGACCGTAACCTGGCGTCGGCCTCGGTGATGAAACTCTACCCCACATCGGTTTCTCTGTCACTTCTTGGAAACGACTACCGGTTCGCCACTGAGGTTTATATGACGGGCCGGTTCAATAAGAGGAAAGGGGTTCTTGACGGTGATGTCGTCATCCGCGGCGGCGGTGACCCATCACTGGGATCAGAATACTTTATGGATCACTACGGCGATGTGGCTGGCGGCTGGGTATCAGCCCTTTCAGCTGCCGGACTGCGGCGAGTGAAGGGCCGTGTGGCAAGCTCACAATCAATATATGACCAGAATCCTGCCCCCGGCGGATGGTCATGGGGCGATCTGGGCAATTATTACGGGGCCGGGGTTTATGACATCAACTTCAACGATAATGAATACAATATATATATAACGGGGTTTTCTGAGGGTTCACCGGCTGTAATTGATTCAGTGGAACAATACGGCAGAGATATTCATATTACAAGCTACCTTACATCATCAGGCAAGAGCGATAACGGGGATGTCTATTGTGCCCCATACTCCAATACAGCCTGGATATCAGGTACCGTGCCGGCCGACAGCAGTTTCTTTCTCAAAGCCTCAATGCCCGATCCTCCCTTGACGCTGGTCAGGCTTCTGGACAATAAGATGAGAGAGGCAGGAATAAAAATCGATGACAGCCCTTCTGCTGCAAGAGTAACCCTTGCTTATGAAGGCATGACACCGGTATGCGTGACACTCTCTCCCACCCTCGGCGAGATCATTAAAGTAACAAATCATGAGAGTGTCAATCTCTATGCAGAGCAACTCAGGAAACACCTCGGATATGCCATAGGCGGTGAAGGCTCATTCAGCGCAGGTTCTGATGTTATCTACAGTTTTCTTGACTCCATCGGTTGCGAGCCGTATGAGGCACGCATGCTTGACGGATCGGGATTGTCACCCAATAACAATATCAGCGCATTGATGACCGTCAGGCTGCTGGTTCATATGTACAATGGAAAGGATTCGTCTGTTTTTATCTCTACTCTGCCTGCAGCGGGCGTTTCAGGCACCATGAAGAACTATTTCAGGGATGATGTGTTTAAGGAAAGGGTAGTAGCCAAAACCGGCTCGATTGGTTCCGTCAGGTCATTTGCCGGTTATGTTACAACTGCCAGCGGCAGAAGACTGGCGTTCACCATGATAGCAAATGGTTTCACCGTACCGTGGAGGAAGGTCACCAACGGCATGGAGAAAATCATGGAGGAAGTGATACTGGCTTACTGAAGCACAGTAACTCTTTTGTTTTAATATACTTTAACATTATGAGTGAAATAAACCGCTTATTTTGCGGATCAATTCAGGAACGTCGTCAGGAGAATGAAAAATAGCACGAAAGTAATATTATGGATTAGCATTCCACTGGTGCTGTTAGCTGGGTTTGCGGGCTCACGGACAGGTTTGTTCGGCACAAGGAGCGGCAATCCAAAAAAACAGGCTTCAGTGGCACCGGTTCAGGGATCAGGCCAGCAGGCAGGTGGACAGCAGGCAGGCGGACAGCAGGCAGGTGGACAGCAGGCAGGTGGACTTCTTCCTGTTACTGCCACCATTGCCAGGCCGTCATACCTGACAAACGGGATCAGGTCGGCAGGAACCCTCCTGGCGAATGAGGAGGTTGACATAGTAAGCAAGGTGTCAGGTAAAGTGACTGGTGTCTTCTTCAAGGAGGGCTCCCAGGTAAGTAAGGGGGATCTTCTGGTTAAAATTTATGATGAGGATCTGCAGGCTCAATTGCAACGTTCAGAGATACAGGAAAAGATGCTCTCGGAAAAGCTTGAACGTCAGAGAATTCTGTTAGCCAAGGATGCTGTAAGCCGGGAAGCATTCGACCAGCTCCAGACAGATTATAATGTCAGCCTTGCGGATATCAACCTGCTCAAGGTAAGAATCGCCGAGACAGAAGTAAGAGCTCCTTTCAACGGGGTAATAGGTTTCCGTTATGTAAGCGAGGGTACATATGTGCAACCATCGGTTAAGATAGCCCACCTGATCGACTATGCTCAGATGAAGCTCGAGTTTGCCATCCCTGAAAAATATGTTTCGCAGTCACTGCTTGGAAAGAAAATCGCATTCAACACGCAGGGATACACTGATGAGTTTTATGCATATGTATATGCCATTGACTACCGTGTCGATGAGGCTACGCGTACCATCGGCCTCCGCGCGCGCTATGACAATCGTGATAAACGGCTGGTTCCCGGCATGTTTGCTGACCTGACGCTTATTACGGATGAAAAGAATAATGCCATACAGGTGCCGTCACAGGCGATAGTACCCGAGATGAATGAGAAGAGGATATGGCTGTTCCGTAACGGTAAAGCTGAACTGGTCCCTGTTGTTGCCGGAAGCCGTACAGAGACTATGGTTGAAATACTGTCAGGAGTAAATGTGGGTGATACTGTAATCACCAGCGGCCTGATGCAGCTCAGGCCGAATATGGCGGTCAGGGTTAATATAACGGAATGATCACAGCTTCCTGCCTTTATACCAGTCAAACCTGCGATAAATGAGCCTGTCATCAACAAGCATAAAAAGGCCGGTCCTTACCACGGTGATGAGTATCGTGATACTCATTCTCGGAGGCATTGGTTTTACTTATCTCGGGGTTCGCGATTATCCGAGTGTTGACCCGCCTATAGTTACCGTTTCCACCTCTTTTCCCGGAGCCAACTCGGATGTGATCGAGACACAGATCACCGAGCCGCTCGAGGCTGCCATCAACAGTGTGCAGGGCATCCGCTCCATCTCAAGTTCAAGCAGCGACGGTTCAAGCCGTATTACCGTGGAGTTCAAGCTTGAAGTGGAGATGGAAACCGCTGTAAACGACGTACGTGATAAGGTCTCGGGAGCTATGCGTCAGCTGCCGCAGGAGGTTGACCCTCCTGTGGTGCAGAAAGCTGACGCCGATGCTCAGCCCATTTTTGCCATCTCGCTCAGAAGTGATTCACGTTCCCTTATTGATATCAGCACCTTCGCCGAGATCAATTTCAAGGAGCGCCTGCAAACAATTTCAGGTGTCAGTGATGTGAGTGTATGGGGTTCAAAAAAACTGGCCATCAGGATGAAGATGGACCCCGGACGCCTTGTTGCTTACGGACTTACCCCCCTGGATGTGCGTAACGCTGTAACACGGGAAAATATCGAACTTCCGTCTGGACGAATCGAAGGGGATAACACCGAGCTGACAATCAGGACACTCGGCAGACTGAAGACTGTCGAAGAATTTAATGACCTGATCATTACCAAGAAAGGCGACAGGGTCGTTAAGTTCAGAGACATCGGTATTGCTGAGGTGGATGCAGAAAATATCAGATCGATTCTTAAAGTTAACGGCATTCCGTGCGTCAATGTGGTACTGGTCCCGCAACCCGGTGCCAATTACATTGATATCGTTGATAACGCCCTGCTTGTGCTTGAAAGCCTTAAAAAGGACCTTCCTGATGATGTCATATCTGAAGTCCTGTTTGACAACACCATTTATATCCGCAAATCGATTGATGAGGTTAAAAAGACCATTTTAATTGCCTTCCTACTCGTTGTGCTTGTGATCTTTATCTTCCTCCGCAACTGGAGAACAACTCTTATACCTGTCCTGGCCATTCCGGTAGCGCTTATCGGCGCCTTCTTTGTCATGTACATTTTCGGCTTCACGATCAATATCCTTACCCTGTTCGCTGTGGTTCTCTCGATAGGGCTTGTCGTTGATGATGCCATAGTGGTGGTTGAGAACATCTACACGAAAGTTGAGCACGGCATGTCACCTATGGATGCAGCGTATAAAGGCTCGAATGAGATATATTTTGCCATCATAGCCACTACCGTTGCGCTGGTCGCTGTTTTCATGCCGGTAGTCTTTCTGCAGGGTGTCACCGGAAGGCTCTTCAGGGAATTCAGTCTGGTAATAGTCGGCGCCGTTACCATCTCAGCGTTTATTGCGCTATCCCTGACACCAATGCTATCCTCCAGGGTACTTAAAAAGAATGCTTTGGAAGGCCGGTTCTACAAGGCTACGGAACCATTCTTCTCCGGGATGCAAAACTGGTACAGGAAGGCCGTTACGGGATTCCTGAAAAAAAGATATTTTGCGTTCATTATTATTGGCTTTGCAGGAGCACTTATAGTATGGATGTGGACTCTTCTGCCTTCGGAAATGGCGCCGCTCGAGGATCGGGGGTACGTAAGCATCAGCGCCACAGCCACTGAAGGGACCACCTATGAATATATGCTGAACTATGCCGAAACTCTTGTGCCTATTGTGAAAGAGAACGTCCCTGAGAGTGATAACATCATGATGATGATACGCGGCAACTCGGGAAACATCAGAGTGCGGCTTGTTGATATTGATGAACGCAAAAGGTCACAACAGGAAATTGCTACATCTCTCTCTCCACTGTTACGGCAGCAGACGGGTGCGAGAACCATTGTGTCGCAGCAGCAGACTTTCGGTTCTCGCCGCGGAGGACTTCCTGTTCAGTATGTGATACAGGCCAAGAGTCTTGACGACCTTAAAAGAGTCATACCCGATTTCATGGCTGAGGTTGCGAACAGTCCTTATTTCTCAGCCAGCGACGTGAACCTGAAGTTCACCAAGCCTGAGCTTACCGTGCTTATCAACCGCGAAAAAGCGTCGATGATGGGCGTCAATGTGCAGAGTATAGCACAAACACTCCAGCTGACAATGAGTGAACAGCGTATAGGGTATTATATCCTTGACGGAAAACAATACCAGATATTGAGCCAGTTTGACAGGTCGAAACGCAATGATCCCTCTGACCTGACAAGCGTATATGTCAGAAACGATAAGGGTGAGCTCATTCAGCTTGATAATATTGTTACTGTGAAGGAGAGTAGCCTCCCGCCTCAGTTGTTCAGGTACAACAGGTTCAACTCTGCCACAATATCAGCCGGGCTGGAAGGGAGATATACCCTTGGAGAAGGCATTGAAGAGATGGACAGGATTGCTGACCGGGTGCTTAACGAAGATTTCAGTACCACCCTCTCGGGCGATTCGAAAGACTTCGTGGAAAGCACCTCGAGCCTGCTCTTTGCATTTGTTCTTGCTATTGTCCTTATTTACCTTGTTCTTGCGGCACAGTTTGAGAGCTTCCGTGATCCGGTCATCATTCTCGTGACAGTACCCCTCGCCCTTATCGGGGCTCTCTTCATTATGGTTGTCACCGGCCAGACCCTCAATATTTTCAGCCAGATAGGATTGATAATGCTTATCGGCATGGTGGCCAAGAACGGTATTCTTATTGTCGAATTTGCCAACCAGAGACAGAAGGCAGGACTTAAGATCATGGACGCCGTGCGCGAAGCTGCTGTTTCACGCTTTCGTCCGATACTCATGACCAGCCTTACGACGATACTCGGCATCATGCCTCTGGCTCTGGCAAGCGGCGCCGGCGCCGAAAGCCGGGTGTCAATGGGCGTTACCGTGGTAGGCGGACTGTTCTTTGCAACTTTCCTTACCCTTTTTGTGGTGCCTGCGATATACAGTTATTTTGCAGCAAAGAAAAACGTGGAAGAAAACGTCAATGAAAAACCTCAGGCATAGTTTGGTATTATTAATGCTGCTTTTGCCCCTGACAGCCGGAGCGCAGAAGCTGATGACCCTTGATGAGGCCATAATGAAGGCACTGGAAAATAATTACTCTCTCAAGATAAGCAGGAATGACCAGTCTATTGCTGAGAATAATGTCACCCTGACACCATTCCTCCCTACCCTTGAAGGTTCAGCGAGTCAGAGGCAGACAAACAGCAGTGACAAGACAACCAATACAGAATATGAAGATTCCAGAACCAACTATTACAACGTGGGGGCTACGCTGAGATGGACTATATTTGACGGCTTTGGAATGTTCGCCGACTACAGCAGGCAGAAGGAGTTGCTTGCCATGAGCAACCAGAGCGTGAAGATAGATGTTGAAAATCTTGTGATGGCGGTGTGTTCCGAATACTATAATATTATTGTTCAGGAGAACAGGCTGGAGTCAGTCCGGACCTCTCTTGCCCTATCCCGCTCAAGGTATGAGACCGCAGAGGAGAAATACCTGCTGGGTGTCATCTCCGGCCTTGAGCTGCAGCAGGCCAAGATCGACCTTAACATTGACAGCTCCAACGTACTGTCTCAGCAGAAAACGGTTACCAGCTCCTATATACTCCTGGCCAAAAAGCTGAACGCCGGGCATGAGTTCACTTACAGTGTCGAGGACACCATTGTCCTTGCTCCTGAAATGAATATTGATTCATTACGGAGCCGCACACTGAAATATAACAATCAGCTTATTCTCGCACGCCAGGGGGAAAAGCTTTCACAGTACGATCTTGATGCAGTCAGGGCACTGCGTTATCCGTCTCTGAACTTCAGTACGGGATACAACTTCACTCGCTATGATTATCCGTGGGAGGCAGACTATTACAGCCAGGTGAACGGAGTGAACTGGGGTTTGGGCCTTACATGGAACATTTTTACGGGGCTCGAAACGCAGAGAAAGATATCCAATGCAAAGCTTGAAGTGGAAAACAGCAAACTCGCCTATCTGGATATTGAGAATGAGATACTTGGCGATCTTGACCTGCTTTACAATACTTACAGGAACAGTATCATTGTGACGTGGTTTGAGACCGAGAGTGCCGAGGTAGCCCGCAATTCCCTTGAGATAGCCATGGAACGTTACCGTCTGGGTTCTTTATCAGGCCTTGAGTTCAGGGAATACCAGAACAAGTATCTTGATGCTATCAACAGGAGGCTAAGTGCACTGTTTCAGGCGAAGGTATCCGAGATCGGGCTTCGGTTACTGGCAGGTGAGCTCACTGAATAGATTCATTTTACCTACCCGAGGATCATAGATTTCGTTACCAGGAGCAATACAGTCGAGGTTAAAATATATCCTCCCGGGGATATTTTTCTTCCAGCTTGCTGAACAGCCAGGATGCAATTGCACCGACAATGAGAAGTACAAGGCAGAATGCCATCATGGCTCCGAAACTTAGTCCGGCAGAAGCCAGCTGGTCCGATTTAAAGCCCGGAAAAACAATGGCAGGGAATATCGCGAGTGAAGAACCCAGTACCATTCCAAGGATAAAATGATACATGCCTGAATAGTACTTTCTGAAAAGGAAAGCTGCCAGTTTTGCAAAAAGCAGGATACAGACGATCACCCCGAGTGTGAGAGGGATAACCACAGCCATGTCGAGATCCTTGATACCTGTAGCCATTTTATCATACAGGCCGAAATAAATCAGGAAATTTGACGGGCTCATTCCGGGAACAATCAGTCCCAGGCCGATCAGCGCTCCGGAGCCAAACCATGCTGCTACTCCAGGGTTAACATCCATCAGCTGCTGTTCACCGATCAGCATAAGCGTGAATATTGCCAGTGTGGAAATGCCCAGTATAACAATATCCCGTGCACCCCTCCCCTGCTTGCCTGCTGTCTTAAACAGAGACGGAAATGTTCCTATAACGAAACCTATGAAAAGGCAGACAAAAGCGGCGGCATACTTTCCAAAAGCTTTTTCAACCACGATGGCAAAAAGGAAGATGCCGAAAGCTACTCCTATCACCACAGGGATGAAAAACAACATGTTCTTTACAAAATCCTTCCTGAGGTTAGCAAGAAATTTCAGCAACGGCTCATAAATACCAAAAATAACTGCAAGCACTCCTCCCGACAATCCGGGCAGGATTGCTCCTATACCTACAAGCGTTCCCTTCAGCAGACGGATGATCCAGTCCGTCACCGGGTTTATCCGTACCTGATTATTTGATTCTCCGCTGGTCTGATTGATGTCTTGTTTCATTTCTACCTGAATAATGAGTTAGTGGTTAAGGCGGCGCCAGATATAGTATACCGGTATTCCGATAATGACTATGACGAGTCCGGGCCAGGTGAATGCTGGTTTAAATATTAAAAGAATGATCATTATTGTTACGGCCAGAAGGACATAAACAGCAGGGATAAAGGGATATCCGAAAGCTTTGTACGGTCTCTCGGCATCAGGCCGTTTGAAACGCAGAACAAATATTGCCACTATCGTCAGCACATAAAAGATCAGCACTGCAAAGACAACATAATCAAGCAGCTGCGAATATGAACCAGAGAGACACAGCACCGACGCCCAGATGAACTGAACCCATAGTCCCCGACCCGGTACGGCTTTTCTGTTCAGGTCACCCACTTTTCTGAAGAACAGCCTGTCGACTGCCATGGCATAATACACCCTGGCTCCTGACAGGATAAGGCCATTATTGCACCCGAAGGTGGAAATGACTATCAGTACTGCCATTATTAAAGCAGCATAATCACCGAATATGGATGAGATTGCTGCGGTCCCCAGGCGGTCGTTTGTTGCGAAAGCCATCCCCCTTTCAATTACGTCAGCACCTCCCGGCAGACCGCGGAGAGGCAACACTTTAATATAAACGATATTGGAAAGGAAAAATAGAAGAAAAGCTATAAGCGTCCCCCAGAAGAGGCTTGCCGGCAGGGTGCGTTTCGGATTTATAACCTCGCCCGAGGCAAATGTGATGTTGCTCCATGCGTCGCACGTGAAAAGTGAACCTACCATAGCCATACCCAGAGCCGCCACCAGCATCCCGCCTGATAGTGTCGTAACCAGACCTGTGGTTTTGTCAAGCGTTGCGGCTTGCCAGAAATAATCTGAGTTGACCCTGAAACCCTCTGAGCCTGCGAAGAAGAAGCCTGCAAGAAGGAGAAGGATCAGTATAAAGACTTTGGTGAAAGTAAAAGTATTCTGAACAAGCTTCCCTGTTTTTATTCCGCGCGAATTTATCCACGTTAAAAGTGCAAGCGAGGCGATGGCAATTACATGAACAGATGATATCCTTACCGGGCCCAGGTCAAGGAGAATGTTGGTTTCACTGATCCATGGTATGATTACGCCGGAGAACTTGCCGAAAGCCATAGCCACGGCTGCTATGGTTCCGGTCTGGATAACGAGGAACAGGGTCCATCCGTACAGGAAGCCGACGAGGGGATTATATGCTTCACGAAGATAGACGTATGTTCCTCCTGCTTTAGGCATCATCGAGGCCAGCTCACCGAAGCTGAGCGCTGCCATTATTGTCATGAAGCCAGTGATGAGCCATGCTACCAGCAGCCATCCAGGCGAGCCAAGCGTGCGAGCCATGTCGGCACTGACAATGAAAATGCCCGAGCCTATCATTGACCCGATTATGATAGCAGAAGAATCAACCAGGTTCAGGCTCTTTTTAAATGTCGGCTGGCTACCTTGCGACATTGGATTAGTCAGTTATTTTTTATCGGTTATTTAGATCGTCAACCTCCAGTCCTCACTCCCTAAAATCGCAAATCGCAAATCGCAAATCGCAAATCGCAAATCGCAAATCGCAAATCGCAAATCCTTAGTCCAATGCCTAGGCATCAATATTGGCATACTTCGCATGCTTCTCGATGAACTCTCTCCGTGGCGGCACCTCGTCACCCATAAGCATTGAAAAGATATGGTCAGCTTCGGCAGCGCTGTCAATGTTCACCTGGCGCAGTGTACGTGAATCGGGATTCATTGTCGTAGACCACAGCTGATCTGCATTCATCTCTCCGAGACCTTTGTAACGCTGGACGCCCACACTTGCATCCTTACCCTGTCCGAATTCCTGCACTGCAGCCTCACGCTCCTCCTCAGTCCAGCAGTATTTCTCGAGCTTGCCCTTCTTCACGAGGTACAGCGGCGGAGTGGCAACGTAAATATGGCCATTCTCGATCAGCTCATGCATGTACCTGAAGAAGAAGGTCAGAATAAGGGTTGTGATATGAGATCCGTCAACGTCAGCATCGGTCATGATAATAACCTTTGCATACCTGAGTCCCGAGGTATTCAGTGCCTTGCTGTCATCATCAGTGCCGATGTTCACTCCCAGCGCCGTGAAGATGTTCTTGATCTCCTCATTATCGAAGATCTTATGCTGCATTGCCTTCTCGACATTGAGTATCTTGCCCCTCAGCGGCAGGATGGCCTGGAAGCGGCGGTCGCGGCCCTGCTTGGCTGTTCCGCCTGCCGAGTCGCCCTCAACGAGGAAGATCTCCGAAACAGAGGGGTCACGGTCGGCACAGTCTGCCAGCTTGCCCGGCAGTCCTGACCCGGAGAGAACATTCTTACGCTGCACCAGCTCACGCGCCTTGCGGGCAGCGTGACGGGCCGTGGCGGCCAGGATGACTTTTTGCACTATGGCCCTGGCATCCTTGGGATTCTCCTCAAGATAATTGGAAAGAGCAGTACTGACGGCAACATCAACCGAGCCCATCACATCGGAGTTGCCAAGCTTGGTTTTTGTCTGCCCTTCAAACTGCGGCTCAGCCACCTTAACGGAGATGACCGATGTGAGCCCTTCACGGAAATCGTCACCGTTGATGTCAAACTTAAGCTTGGATGTCATACCGGAATCTTCAGCATACTTCTTCAGGGTGCGCGTAAGGCCCCTGCGGAAGCCTGCCAGATGGGTCCCTCCTTCAATAGTGTTGATATTGTTAACATAGGAATGTACATTCTCTGAAAAGGAGGTGTTGTACTCAAGTGCAATCTCGACAGGAGTATCCCCCTTGTCATAATCGATATAGATGATCTTATCAATCAGTCTCTCACGGTTAACATCAAGATATTCGACAAACTCCTGGAGGCCTCTTTCGGAGAAGAAATTTTCTGTAGCAGGGTGCGATCCGTTGCCGTTCTCTACAATCTCACGCTTGTCGGTGAGAGTCAGCAGGATATTCTTGTTCAGGAAGGCCAGTTCACGGAGACGGGCAGCAAGGATCTCGAACTTGAATTCGATGACCTGGAAGATAGTGTTGTCAGGCATGAATGTGGTGATGGTACCTGAGCCCTCAGAATCTCCGACAAGTGTAACCGGAGTAACAGGCTTGCCCCGTTCGTAAGTCTGAGACCACTTTTTCCCCTGTCTCAGGACTTCAACGGTGAGCGTTGACGACAGTGCGTTCACACATGACACTCCCACACCGTGGAGACCGCCTGATACCTTGTAGGAGTTTTTGTCGAACTTGCCGCCGGCATGCAGCACAGTCATCACCACCTCAAGGGCTGATTTCTTCTCCTTCTCTATTATATCAACGGGTATTCCACGGCCGTTATCAATGACAGTAATCGAATTATCTTCATTGATGGTTACATCGATCTGTGTGCAGAAGCCTGCGAGGGCTTCATCGATTGAGTTATCAATAACCTCATAAACAAGATGATGCAGTCCTCTGACACCAATATCGCCAATATACATTGCAGGTCTCTTCCTTACAGCCTCCAGGCCTTCAAGCACCTGGATACTGTCGGCTGAATAATCATCCTGTTCCTTGCTCCTCTTCCTCAGTTCCTCATTACTCATTTCAGAAAAATTTTAAATGAAAAAAAATACTCTTAAACAGTTGAAAACATGTTATTTATTAAATCATACAAAGGTAGTAAAAAGTACGGATTTTACCTTAAAAAAGGCAACAATCTGATCAAAGAGATATGAACAATTTAAAATGTTTACCGACAATTTACAGGCTGTAGGTGAATCCCCCCAGAATCATGAAGTTACGGGCAGGGTAATAGTTCCATTCGTAATATCGGTTATATGATATATTGTTGCACTTAAGCCAGAATGACAAAACCGGTGTGTACCTGTATTCAGCTCCCAGGTTCAGGTTGGGGTGCACATTGAATTTGACCGTGTTCTCAGGTACCGCCACTCTTGCATACCGTTGTCCGATGAGCGAGAAAGCTGCTGATGCCACTATCTTGTTCCTGAGGTTGTAGTCTGCCCTGAGAGATCCTTCCCATGCAGGCTTATGCCAGGCATGCTCCTGCCCTGAAAGATTATATTTGTTGTAATTACCGATTATTGACAGCGTCAGCTGTTGATTCACCGGAAAGGCAGTCTCTCCATGCACCTTAAACAGGTTACCGTCGTCATAGACAGGCACGAAATAATTTCCGACCCCGATTGTATCATTCATAAACAACAGGAGATCCTTTAAAAGTGTATAGCTCACGTCCAGTGCATATGTGGCTGCAACATTCATGCTGCCTGACAATCCTGCGGTGATCCTGAGCTGGTTGTCAGTGTTGCGCAGTGTAAATAGCGTGTCACCGGGCATCAGCCACGGATTGACATATGCCGCCTTCTGAGCCTGGTTGTTTTCAAGCGAACCGTCGATGGCTGCAGTAAACCGCAGGAACTTAGGTATTACCCGGAATGTGAAAGACACATCGGGATAGAAGTAAGTATAGACTTTTGTGATTCCGCTGCTAAGGGGATCCTGATCTTCCTTTATATCAAAGTAAGCCTTGAGGCCAAACCGGAACCTCCAGTCTTCAGTGCCCCTGGTGATATACGGCGCCAGGGAGAAAAGATTTCTCGACTTGCTGTCAATGTCTTTTGAATACAGCCACAGGTCATAATCTACAGTAGCAGCCCCGTAAAAACCGAACATATTCTTACCGGCTTTCATTGTAAGGCCGGGATTATTCTGTGTACCGCTGCCGGCACGGCTGAACAGGTTATACCTGAGCGTGGCATCCCAGTTCAGGTCGTTCGAATCGGGTTCCATGGTAAAGTACCTCGCTGTTCCCGTGACATCATAATAAAGCGACCTGATGTCATTCTTTTCCGGGTGATAACCAGTGATGTCCGGATCATATCCGTAAGCAAACCTCGACATCTGTTTGAAATCTATATCCGTATCCAGCCGGCTCCTCCGGAAAAATTTCCTGCCGTACAGAATTGCCTGGTTGTCCATGAAACCGGCATAGACCACATCTTTGTTTTTCAGTTCCATTTCACCTGCCGAGGCATAACTCCTTGTAAAGAGACCGATGGTGCCTTTCTTTGACCTTCCGTTAGACAGGCTTATCTCAAGGAAGGGCGACAGGTACGTACCAAACCCGAGGCTGACATAGCCTTTCCTGAGCTCCGGCAGCGGATCGGGTGAAAGCACGGCGGACTTTATCGGGCTGATATTATATTCCGGGATGAACGTCCCCGGCGTGAAGTCATAGGAGAATGCCACATCGACTTTTGCCGTATCGGCAGCTGAGGGCAGCAGTGCCCTTTTGGTGGCCTCCTGCAGTGAAGGCTTATAAGGATTGTAAAGTGTCACTGACCTTTTAATGGTGTCTTCCTGTGTCTGACCGGTGGCGAGCACAGAAAGGAGAAGTGCCGCAAGTGTGATATATGGTTTTCTTTTCATCGCTTTGTCGTTGTTTCGCTGATCAGTTCTGTGTTGCTGTTTCCGTAACCGCAGGCTGCTCTGCATTAAGTGCAGTGAGGCGCGTACGGGCTTCATCAATGATCCCGTCGTTCTTGACAGTGTAGTAGTCAATAAGACTCTGAAGCGTCGCTTTGGCCTGGAACGTATCGCCATTTTTGAGGGATATATCAGAAAGAAGTAAGAAGATCTTTCCCGTCCAGTAAGCATGAGGAGATCCCATGTCAATGAACTCGTTAACCTCCTTTTCCGCCCCGTTCACATCGCCGGCGAGCCACAACAGCTCCGCAACATGATACTTTGACTCGGCCCCGTAAGCCGTAGCTACCTCAGTCCCGACACGGCGGTAGTCATCAAGCGCGTCTTCGGGATTGCCCAGGTGCTGGTTAGCTTTGGCCGTTACGAAAGTCGCCTCACGAGCCAGTTCTTCCGTCAGCTTATCGGAGCCAAGCACCATCGCGGCTGAGGCAATGATCTTATTATCATCTCCAATCTTTACAGCTGAACGCATCATACCGAGCCAGGCATACATCAGGTTTTCTGGATTGGAAGCCTCACGACTTAGATTCTCGTACAGTGAATATGAACGGTTGAAATCTGCCTTCCCGTAGGTGATTGAGGCAGCGCCGAGTAACGACTGTTCCATGAACTGGTTGTTGCCAACACTGACGACTTTCAGGTAGAGGTCAAGGGCTTCATCGGTCTTTCCTGCCTTGTTAAGACAGTCGGCCAGGTAAAATCTGGCATTTGTAGCAAAGCTTCCTGACGGGAATTCTTTCAGGTAGTTTCTGAAAATCTCGGTTGACCTGTCGCAGTTACCTTTTATGTACTGGTTTTCTCCTGAAACGTAAGTCATGGAATCACGCGTTGTGACGTCAATATTTCCAAAGCCTTCAACATTCTTCATATAGGCGAAATAAGATTCCACATCGTCCATCTCAGTGTATGCATTCCTCAATCCGTTGACTGCATTGCGGGCCTCAGGTGTGTTCCGGTAATTCTCAATGACCTTTTTGAATTGGGCCACAGCCTTTGCATTTTCTCCGGCGTTGTAATATACCAGTCCAAGCTGCACAATGGCCGGTGGAACGAACTGACTGCTGGTATACCAGGCGATAATTTTTGTAAAATCAGCTTCACCCAGGGCAGGCTGGTCGAGCGTTACATATGCTCTTCCCCGTTCAAAAAGGGCGTTGGGCACATATGCAGACTTCGGATATTTCTCAATGAGAGAAGTAAGGGTGCTAACCTTGGCTGCATTGTTGTTACTCAGACCCAGGGCAAAACCCTTCTGAAACATTGCGTAGTCCGCATCAAGCTTTGCATAGTCGATGACTTTGTCATAATATGTTATGGCGTTGGCATAATCAGCATTTATATAATAACAGTCTCCGATGCGGTTGCGGGCATCGGCTGCTATATCTGACCGTGACTCCTGATTGACTTTGTCATTAAAGGAGATAAAGAGAGGCAATGCCTTTGCATAGTCACCATCGTTGAAATACACATAGCCAAGGTTATAGTCGATAAGGTCGTACTCCGGCAGTGCAGATGCTCCGGGCATCTGCCTGAACATTTCCCAGCTATTGCGGGCTGCGTCGGAATTGCCCAGCCGATAGTCAGACTCCCCTTTCCAGTAAAGTGCCTGAGACCTGACTTCTCCATTCATCTCCTTATATTTCAAGGATTTATCGAACATAGCCACAGCTTCAGAATATTTTTTATTGCGGAACAGTTCTATTGCCCTGTAGTATGCCACTTTCTGGTAGGCTTCCTTCAGCCTGTTATCCTTAATCGTTATTTTGTCAAGAGAATTCAGAGCGGCCTGGTAATTTTTTAACCGCATATAAGCTGATACCAGGTAGTTGTATGCTTCAGTGGTATGGACGGAAACCGGATAGGTCTCGATATAACTGTGAAGCGCTTCAATTGCCTCACCAAACGGCGAATAGGAGTTCTCATATGCCAGCTTTGCAAAATTGAACAGCGCCTCTTCCTTTATTGAAGGGTCGAAGTTCATCCCTGATGCGGCTGAGAAAGCAAGCTGTGCCCTCTTTTTGTCCTCACTCTTCAGGTAGCATGAGCCTAACATGTAATAGGCGTTCTGAGTCAGTATATCATTCTTGCCGACCACTTTGGTGAACATGTCGGTTGCCTTGGCAAACTCACCCGTCTGATAATAGCAGTATGCCAGCTCGTACTTGTCGTTCCTGTCGCTGAGCTTTGTGTTTTCAATGAATTTCTCCAGCCATGGAACGGCCTCGCTGTAGTTTCCCTTCTGGAAGTGAGCATCGCCGATAAAACGGTAAAGCTCAACCTCTCGTGTCTTTCCTGCCTGATCAATGAGAGACGGGCCCATGGCCAGTATTCCATCGTAATTCTTGTCTAGATAATAAATCTGGACGATATAGAATGGCACCACTCCTCCAAAGGTCTCATCTCCCGTGAGGCGCTCAAAACCTTCGAGGGCAGTACTGTAAAAGCCGTTTTCATAAGCGATGCAGGCATTATAGTAAATTGCCGGAGCAGTATAATCAGTGTCAGCACCGATAAGCTCCGAGAACAGCATTGCCGCTTTCTTCTTGTCTCCCTTCATATAATGGGAATATCCCAACTTGAACAGATATTCCGGCAGACTCTTATCTGACAACTGGAGACGATCGGTCTGCTCAAACCATTCAATGGCACAGTAATAATTGCGCTGCTGATAACAGTACAGACCTGATTCAAGCCTGGCCTGGTTAAGCATCGGGCTCTCACTGTTGGTTATTATAAAGTTCTGCATCCTGTACTCAGCATCAGGACTAAGCAAGCGCATGGCGGAAAGGGCAGCATAATACTCTGCATCAGCTCTTTGCTGCTTGCTGCCGGTTTTATCCGATGCCAGCCACTTGTCGAACAGCTCTATGGCTGCAGCATACTTTGCCTTGCCATACATCTCGTATCCATTGTTCAGCAAAGAGTTCAGCTCTTCCCCGGAAAAGGAGGACTGCCCTTTCACTGCCGCACCCGCAGTGAAAGCTGCTATGACAATGATCATCAATATCTTTCTGTTCATAACTTTCTCTTTTCTAAAGCATTCGTTAATACAAAAAACACCTGCAGAAAGCATCCTGCGGGTAATCATCTTATTAACAGCATTTTGCACGGATTTTTCAGTGCAAATTCATCCGCAGCAAAAATACAATTATAAAACACCTGAAAAATCTCTTTTTTGGTCATTTTATCAACATCACTGCCGCTGATTGTTAATTCTTTTTTATTTTGCGTGAAAAGTGATACTGATGGAAGAGGCTGCCCCGCTGGATAAGATAATAGAACTGAAGAGCTGTTCAATAATGCAGCAGGATCACCTTGTTCTGTCTGATGTCAATCTGAAGGTAGACCGGGGAGAATTTCTTTATCTCGTCGGCAGGGTAGGCAGCGGCAAGACTTCGCTCATACGCACCCTGAATGCCCAGCTGCCTCTCACCGACGGTGAAGGATGGGTGGCAGGCTTCGACCTCAGAAGACTGAAGAAACGTGAGGTACCCCTCCTGCGGCGAAAGCTGGGGATAGTATTCCAGGATTTTCAGCTTCTGACTGACCGGTCTGTTCATGATAACCTTGAGTTTGCGCTAAGGGCAACAGGATGGACAAACAAGGTTGCCACCTCTGACCGCATCAGGGAGGTGCTTGAAAAGGTCGGACTTCAGAACAAGGGATTTAAGATGCCTCATCAGCTCTCCGGAGGTGAACAGCAAAGGGTTGTCATTGCCCGTGCCCTGCTTAATGACCCGGAGATCATCCTTGCCGATGAACCTACCGGTAACCTCGACCCCGAGACGTCAGAGGATATACACCGCCTGCTGCGTGGCATAAGCGATAACGGGCGGGCCGTTGTAATGTCGACACACAAGTATGCACTGGTAAAAAAGTTCCCTGCCAGAACCATGCGGTGCGAGAACGGTAAGCTGGTGGAGACAGGCGGTTCTGACGAAGTGATTGAACTTCTGTTTTGACTATTTGAACAGCCTGACCGGCCAGGGAAGCATATTGCCGTATAGACGGTAATATGGAATATTCGTTCCTCCGAATGATTTCATAAAGATTGCTATCGAAGGTACGGAAGACCCGGCAAAATCGATTATTTTGCCTGTGCCGGCATTCATCCTGATAATGTGGTCTATGACGTGATAGGCAGTTCGAAGCTCCCGGCTCTTCCTGCTGCCAGCAGTAAAGAGCAGTGTAATACAGTTACCAGTTTCTATCATAAAAATACCCCAGAGCAGCTTTCCTTTTGGCGATCTGACACCCAGCAGCTTCCCCTTCCCCGTGCCTGTGCAGTGATCCATCAGTTTGTGCAGCCGCCTGTAGCTGGCATCCCTGATCACTCCCGCCCTTTTCCCGATATTGGTTCTGAACAGGGAAATGACTTCGTGAGGAGTGGCATCATCGACGATTTCCTGCGGATAACGCCGCGCAATATTGATATTCCTTCTGCAGTCCGTCATGTAACTGAACCATATGGTCTCGTATGAACTGTCAAGCTTAAGTTCGAAGTTGGAGCGTGGAGTGACCTGGTATTTTTTTATTTTGACTTCCTGGGAGATGTTCAGATCCACCAGCCTGAAGACCTCGGGTATAAAAGAAATGAACTCTTCCGCTTTGCTGCCTGCATCACCGTCAGGGGTGAATGCCCCAAGCTGCTGGAGAAACAGAGGGGTGGCAATATAATTGAAGCCATACCTGCGAAACCTCGGCAACGGGAAGACAGAGGCGTAATCGTCATCAATCAGGGCCTCCCATCCCGGTGCCATGATATCAAGATACCATGACCACGGGTAAGGTTTCACCCCGGGTATCTCCGCCAGGCAGTTGTCCCACCTTGTGCGGTCTACCTCCTCATTTTTCAGGTAAGTGATCATGGCTTCTGCAAAGCCAGTGTTTCTTCAAACACGGTTTTCCATCCTTCCCATCCGTTCGCGCCGATGAGTGAGGTGTTATGCCATACGGAGACGAAATGACCGCCGGCACTTCTTGTCGCCTCTATCACAGTCCTGATGACTTTTATTGCAGCTTCGGGCGTCAGGTGCATGTACTGTCTCAGCGTACCGTCCATCACCTGGAAAGGTACTACGGTCAGGCCGGTGATCTTTTCGCGGGAGAGATCATAGAACAAAAAGGGACGTGCAATGCCAGCCCTGAACCCAGGTTCATCGGCGTATCCCATGGTATAATCATACCTGATGCCGGCATTCTCGTAGGCCTGATAGGTTTGTGGCATACTGAGCAGGAGCCAGTGCTGCCTTGCATTTTCAGGGTAATGGCCGGTTATATGTTTGTAACGATCAACCTCCATCTTCAGCACCTTCGGTCTGCCCGCGGAGCGGTATGAAGGGTGCAGGCCGCTGCCTGCCGTACTGTCGTACTTCCGTATTACCGAAATATATTCATGGTCTTTGTGGTGGCCGTTATGATCGTATGGGCCCTGGTCACCGGTAGGAAAAAAGTAAAGGGATTTACACCCGTGTACCTTCACCTGCTCATCGATATAGCCGAATGTGTCGTAAGGGTCATCCTTCTGCCCGGCCATGGTCCGGATACGGTCCGCCGGTTTAGCTCCGCTACCGGTTATGCCTTTTACAAGACCTCCCATGCTGCGGAGGAAGCCCCTGCTTTTGTACGCAAACGGCTGATCGACATCGACTGTAAGAAGAGAGCTGAAGTCATTATGCCTGATGGTAATCACCGGATAACTCTTTACCAGGGCACCGGCAAGATACCTTGCCCAGATCTCTACTACCGGTTTCTGAAGAAAGCCACCACGGTAAGCCAGAGATTGTGCACCAGGGAACCTGCCGTGAGCATCATTGGCGAACGGAAGATATTCCTCGTACCTTGAGAGCATATAGAATGCAGCTGAGAAGATATCAAAAGGGAAAACGACTTCATCAGAGGCGAACAGCACAGGCATATCTCCTATATGCGTTACATCAGGCACCAGTGCCGTCACGCCCGTAGCGGAGAGCAGCCCCGAAGGCCTGATCACAAACTGGTCTTTTGCTTTTTCGTCTGAATAGAAAATTGAAGGACTGCTCCCGATTTTTCTCCTGTCATCAGTTATTTCATAATCGATGCCAAGGACAGATGAAAATATCACCCCCGAGACATACTCAAGCCTCGGAGTAATAACAGGTGAATATATCCTGAGCTTCTTTGTACCCATACCTGCAAATTTATAAAATCAGCAGGTAAGCAACCCGGTCTGAAGGACCTTATTTATTAACACAAATTTAGAACGAGACAAATTTTACTACTTTTGTCAACTGAAAACTTAAATTTTCATTACTAAACAAAATTATATTATGGGTAAAGGTGATCAGAAATCAAAGAGAGGCAAAATCATAAGAGGCACCTATGGCGTCCGCCGGAAGAAAAAGGCAAAGAAGGCCGTTATTGTACCGGCTCCTAAAGTTAAAGTCAAGGCTCCCGTAGTGGCTGCGGCACCAGTTCAGGTACCAGCCCCCAAGGTTAAGGTCAAGGCTCCTGCTGTGGCAACAGTACCTGCAGAGGCACCGGCCCCGGAAGTAAAAGTCAAGGTCGCCAAAGCACCTGTAAAGACAGTCAAGCCAAAGGCCCCGGCCAAACCGGCAGCTGAAAAGGCTGAGAAGGTTGAAAAGGCTGAGAAGGTTGAAAAGACTGAGAAAGTTGAAAAAGCTGAGAAGGTTGAGAAAGCTGAGAAGGTTGAGAAAGCTGAGAAGGTTGAGAAGACCGTAAAAAAAGTTGAAAAGGCAGTAAAAACAGGTGAAAAAGCAGTAACACCAGCTGTAAAAGCCGCAAAGCCTGCTGCAAAGACAGCCAAAACAGCTGAAAAGGAAGGCAAACCGGCTGAGAAGGCGGCCAAGCCCGCTGCGACAGCAAAGAAACCTGCAGCTAAGAAGAAGTAATTCTGCTTACGATTTAACTATCAGATCACCATACACAGCCGGGTCAACTGCTGCTTCAATTATAACACTTCTTTCAGAGAGCAGTGCCCTGCTGACAGCTGTTTGCATGCCCTTGCGGTTTGTCACATGAATGACCTCTGCTCCCAGGAAGGTTGCAGATCCAAAAAGGGACCCGCTGTACAGATTTGTCCCGTAAGGTTTGACATTCATCCATGACTCCTTTAATCTGATAAGGTTGAGCTCGCCGTCAGACAGTATAACAACAATTATTTTTAGTCCGTACCTGCGTGCGGTCATCATCTCCCCGGCATTCATCATGAAGCCGCCATCACCTGTAATGCACACGACCGGTGCAGTGCGGTTCACCAGTGCCGCCGCAATGGCGGCAGGAAGGCCAAAGCCCATCGATGACCAGCCGTTGGTCATGATAAGCCTGCCTGAATCTGTCACATCCCACATCTGGCCTATCAGGTGAAGATGCGATCCGACATCAGCGGTTACGACCGTTTCTTCAGGCAGCATCTGACGGAGCACAGAAAGTACCGTTGCAGGTGTGAACCCGTTTATGGCAGATGTTAATTCCCTGCTGATATTCTCACTCACTTCCCTGGCCAGGGAGACCATGAACGGTGAGCTGCGCAGCGGTGCAAGGATTTGAAACCAGCTTTCAGGACCGCTTACGACCTGCATGGCACCTGCGGGTAAAACATCTGCTGACACGGTATCCAAATGAACCAGTGGTACACGGTGAAGCCATGATTCATAATTATATTCCACCGGGTCATACCCGAGGCCGATTACCAGAGTCCGCCTCCTGTGTCAGTCTCTTCAGCCTGTCACTCAGAGCATGGAACAGCACGCCTGCATAACAGGGGTGTCCGGAAGGGATTATCCCTTTTGCCATCGGGGTGACTAAGACTGGTATTTCACAAGTATCAAGGAACTTTCTCAGTCCTTCCCCTGCACCTTTGCGCATGGCTGTCAGTCCTGCCGCTATAACCGGCCTGCGCGACGAGGCAAGCAGCACCCTGATCCTGTCATCAGGATGGTCTTCATGTGATACACCTGCGGCTTTGCCGGTGGTCCTGGTGCTGGTTATTTTTCTTCCTGCCAGATCAGAGGGTAACCCGATATGTACCGGACCGGGGTATTCCCTGTTGGCAATCAACAGGCTCTCACTGATCACATCACAGACGTTTCCTGCAGATAACCTGAAAGTAGCTTTGGTGATAGGCTTATATAAGGCCTGATGATCGATGTTCATCTGTGCAATACGCCCGAGCCATGCATCCGGCATCCCGGATGTTAGGGCCAGGACAGGTGAACGGTCGAGCAGAGCCCCTCCCACACCTGTTGAGAGATTGGTGGCGCCGGGACCAAACGTGGCATGACAGACACCTGTCACTCCCGTCAGCCTGGCCGTTACATCTGCCATGACAGCAGCGGAAGCTTCATGGGAGGTGAGGATGAATTCAATCCCTGCTTTTCTGAAAGCCTCCAGATAAGGAATGGAAGGTCCTCCCGGGATACCGAAAAACCTTCGGACCCCGTGATCGCTAAGTGTCTTGGCCAGATAGTTCTCTGCAGTCGGCATCTTTTTTTTGTTCTGACACAAATGTAATCAAACAGTGAAAGAAAAAAACCACGATATTTGCTCACCTTTCTGCACAAAATGAGAAATCAGCATTCGAACACCATTGCCTGGGCGATAATTACATGCCTGCTATGGTCAACTGCTTACCCCTTTATCAAGATCGGACTTCAGTATTCAACACCGTTGCACTTTGCCGGATCGCGCTTTATCCTTGCCGGCCTCATGATACTTCCATTCACCCTCAGACCCCGTGAATATATAAGGATGGTAAAGGCCAACATGAGCCTGGTGATCTGGGTGACCCTCCTTCAGACTCTTATCAACTACACCCTTTTCTATATCGGGATGGAGAAGGTACCGGGAGCCATCGGGGCAGTAATTGTAGGATCTCAGCCTTTTGTGACGGCAATTGTTTCAAGGATCATGATCCGTGAGGAGAGGTTCACACGGGCCAAGGTGGTGACCATCGTGCTTGGGTTGACTGGTATTCTGCTTGTCAGCGTGGGAAGGCAGGAGTTTAATTTCAGCGGTCCTGCGGAAATTGCAGGAATAGTTATGATTTTCATTGCAAATATCTCCACCGCAACAAGTAACGTCCTCATCTCAAAGAACGGCAAGAATATGAATCCCCTTGTGCTGAGTTCATTCTCGCTGCTCATAGGAGGACTCATTATCTTTCTGTTCTCATTCCTCGCCGAGGATGTCCCGTCAAAACCAGATTTCCCCCTTAGTTACTGGTTTGTCCTGATATGGCTGGCATTCATGTCGGCGTTTACCTTCTCAAGGTGGTATGTGCTGCTGAAACGGCCTGAGGTAAGAGTATCTGATCTGAACCTCTGGAAATTCATCCTCCCTGTTTTTGGAGCCATTCTGAGCTGGATAATAGTACCCGGTGAGCATGCTGACTGGGTGACCATTACCGGGATGATAATCATCTCTCTCTCCCTGATTTATTTCTTCGGCATTACAGGAAAGCGGGAAAGAAAGGTCGAAGAGGTGCCCGCCGGACCTATGGCAAAATAGCGGTCTTAACAGCTCCTTCGTCAATTACGCGCTCCTGAATAATCCCCGGATGCTCCAATCTAAAGAAAACTATCATAACTTTGTTCCAGGGCAAATGAATTTTGGTTCACCGTCCTTGAAAGCGATGCACAGACTCCGATTGAAAATTGCTGTTACTGTTTTGCTGGTACTGTTTCTGTTGCCAAAAGCGGCATATCCTCAGGACCGTGTCAGGACATTTGTCTTTTTTTGCGCATGGGATGCCAATAATCCCATGTACCAGCAAATCATTGAGGGATTTAGAACTTCATTTTCAGAGGATAATGATTTTAGCTACAATTTAATATCCGAGTACCTTGATATCAGCAGGTTTGACAATATGGCTTATGCGCAAGGTATTGTGGATATGTACAATGATAAATATAAGAATATCCCCATCGACCTTGTAATTACTATGGGACCGATGTGCCTTACTGTTTTACAAAGCCTTGGACTTAATGCCCTTGAGAGTAGTCCTGTCATAGCAATGTTTAACGAGCAACTGATAGAGAATCCCGGCAGAATTACTGCTACGGAGAATTTGCTCAGTATTAATTTCAATCTCGAATACCGTAAAACTTTGCAGAATGCTTTTGAACTCTTTCCCGAAAACAAAACTGTTTACGTAATCAGTGGCATTTCCTCATCTGATAAATACTTAACAGAGCTTGTCAGGTCCGCGACCAGGGATTTCATTAATACACATAAATTTATTTTTGTTACTGGTATTTCAATTGATTCAACAATGCAGGTAGTAAGTCAGATCCCTCAAAACAGCATTGTGTTTGTATCAAATTTTAACACGGATAGTTATAAGACATTCTTTACAACACCTGAAGTGACTGGGATGGTTGAAAATTACTGCAGAGCACCGGTCTTTATGCTATGGGATGCTTTTAAGACCGAAAGAGGCGGCATCGGGGGTTATGTGTTCAGTAATGTTAATGTGGGTATTGAAGTGGGAAAAGCTGCCAGGGAGATTTTAAACGGCGCGCCTGTGCAGGAAGTTCCTATCAATCAAGATGGGTTTTTTCATTATGTCTATGACTGGCAGAAGTTGAAAAAATGGGGTCTTACCAATTCAAAAGCAATTCCTGACGACAGTGAGTTTTACTATTACGATCGTACGTTCCTTGCTGAAAACAAATGGTACGTTCTCGGTTTGATCTTGTTCCTTGTTGGTGAAACATTGCTAATCATGTACCTGTTCCGGTTGAACAAAAGGCAAAAGCAAATCACGGAAAGAAATCTTGAAACTGAAAAAATGTATCGCGAGCTGATGCGTGAAGACCGTTTCTCAAAAATGACGGAATTGACAGCTTCCCTGTCCCATGAGCTTAATCAGCCGCTTACAGCTATTCTCTTCAGCGCGCAGGCCGGTAAGCGTTTCCTCCAGTCAGGTAAACTTGACAAGGAGCAGGCCGGGCAGATACTTGACAACATAATTGAAGATGATAAACGTGCCGGGGCGATCATCAGCAGCGTAAGAAGCCTGATGAAAATTGAGCACAGGGAAAAGGAAAAGACGGACATAAATTCCCTCGTAAGGGAAACTGTGGAACTTGTCAGAAACGATGCAATCAGACAAAAAGTCAAAATAGTCCTTACACCTGAGGC
Organism: uncultured Bacteroidales bacterium; assembly: GCA_963825165.1. GTDB lineage: Bacteria > Bacteroidota > Bacteroidia > Bacteroidales > VadinHA17 > SR-FBR-E99. Next base: position 675,911 of record CAWGRY010000003.1, read on the forward strand.
CGATCAGATTTTTGTTCTCGCCGACAAGATCCAGTTGCAGCAGGTTATTTTAAATTTTATCAGGAATTCAGAAATTGCCATGCAAAACAATGATCCTGATAATAAAAGACTGGAAATACTTACCAGTATTGACAAGGGATATGTTACATTTTCAATCCGTGACTCAGGGCCCGGTATCAACAGTGCCATTATTGATAAGATTTTTAAACCATTTGTTACTGACAGAAAAGGCGGCAGCGGAATTGGCCTCGCTCTGAGCCGGTCGATAATAGAAGCCCATAACGGCTCAATATGGGCTAAGAATATAACCGGGGGAGGCGCCGTTTTTTCATTCAGGCTGCCAATTTTAAAGAATGAGTGATCCGGTTGTTTATATAATTGATGATGAGAATTCGGTCAGGAAGGCAATCGCATTGTTTCTAAGTTCCGTCGGTTACCATGTCCTGACCTTCAGCAGTTCTGAAGAGTTCCTTGACCAGGGAATAACTGAAGAAACGGGGTGTATAATTCTTGACGTAAACCTTGGAGGAAAAACAGGACTTGAACTTCAGGACCATCTTGCAAGCCTCAATAACACCCTGCCAATCATTTTTATTACCGGAAAGGGTAATATCCAGATGAGTGTAAGCACAATGAAGAAAGGTGCGGTAAACTTCCTTGAAAAACCTTTTGATGACAATGACCTCCTTAATTCTGTCGCTGATGCTGTTCAAATCAGTCAAAGAATTGCAGCTGAAAAGAACGAGGCAAAACTGGCTGCCAGCCTGATATCAACTTTGACCGGCAGGGAGACTGAGGTCCTTTCACTCCTTCTCACCGGAATGTTGAATAAGCAAATTGCCTTTGATCTGAATATAGCCGAGCAGACCGTTAAGCTTCACCGTCACAGTATCTGCGAAAAGCTTGGTGTTAAGTCACTTCCGGGTCTCCTCCGTATAGCCGATAAAGCCGGCCTGAAGCCATCCGGGAAACTGCAGTAATACTAGTCTGCTCAATCTGCTTAAATCACGTTCAGGTAGTACTAAAGTGCTATTGTTAAAGAGCCGAAACTGACGTAAGTTTGTTGAAGAAGCAGAACGGCACTTTCAGACATTCCCGTCAAAATGCAGCAATAAAATGATCTATCTGATAGATGATGACATTTCGGTATTAAGGGGATACGAGTTATTCCTAAGGTCTGCCAGTATAGAATGCAAATCCTTTAATAATCCAAAAGATTTTTTGAGTCTTTCAGTGTCCGGGAATGGTGATCTTCTAATTCTCGACCTCAATCTTCCCGAAATGAGTGGCTTCGATGTATTGAAAAAACTTAAAGATGATGGTATTTCTCTCCCTGTTATTGTGGTAACAGCTTTTGATGACTATTCCACCAGGGAAAAATGCAATGATTTCGGCGTAAAGGCATTTCTCCGTAAGCCTGTTGACGGTGAAACTCTTATCGATACAATCAAATATAACCTTCAATCGTAATACTAAATTATGTATATTAGGGGTTGGTACCCAAAAGTGCCAAACATGATATAACTATCTGAAAGTAAATAAGAATTTAGCTATGAATACTAGCAACATACTCAGGATCACCGGAATGTTCCTTATCCCGCTCCTGGTAGTTTTAGTTCCAATAATTCTCGGTCAGTGGCATGGTATTTATCGTAAAAAGAATTCGGCTAATATGGAGGCTTCGTCTGTGGGCACCGTTGTAGCCACAACATTTGCACTTCTGGCTTTCATGCTTGCATTCACTTTCCAGATTGTTACCGGCCGTTATGACACTCGCAAGGCATTGCTGCTGGATGAGGTTACCAACATACGAACAACCTATCTGCGTGCAGGATTGTTACCTGAACCGTTCCGGTCTGATAATAAAAAACTGCTTCTTGAATATACCGACCTGCGTGCTGATCTTGCTACCGATCGCACCAAGATCAATTTTGTAATGTCACGCTCCCAGGAGATACTTGACAGCCTCTGGGGGTGCGCTGAAATACTTGCTCAGCAGGACCGTAGCTCAGAAGTTTATGCGCTATTCACTTCTTCAGTAAACGATCTTGTCGATAATTATAACCAGCGAGTCACAATGACATTTGAGTATCGTATACCTGTGGTTGTGATATGGATCTTACTGATCATTGCTTTCTTCTCCATGCTGACCCTGGGATATCATTTCGGCATTTCAGGAAAAGGGAGCTACAGGATGAACCTGCTGATTTCAATAGTATTTGCTGTAGTCATGTTTCTTATATTAGCGCTTGACCGGCCTGAGACAGGGCTGGCCAGACCCGGTCAGAAGCCTGTTATGACATTGTATCACCAGTTACACGGTTATTAAGAAAATTGCAGTCATTAAGGGACAAAAATCTGTAATCGAAATAAAGTCAGGAATTATGAAATTAAAAGTTTTATTTGTGCTGGTACTGTCAGCCCTGGTTTTCACTCCCGGTTTATCCCAGGAAAAAACCAAAAAAGAGTTAAAAGAAGAGAGGAAGATTGAAAAACAGAAGCAGACGGAGGCTATGGTCAATTCCAAGGAGTTTATCTTTTCGGCCAGAACAGCCATGCCTCAGGGAGGCCGGTCAATTGACCTTACCACCAACCCGGGTTCGGTGAAGTTTCATCCGGATCTGATTAAAAGCGACATGCCATATTTTGGAAGGGTTACAGGCACAGCTGCATATGGCGGCCGTGACGGAGGAATGAAATTTGAGGGGAAGCCTGAGGGTTATACTGTAACTGCAAAAAAGAAAGGCTACCAGGTCAGCGCTGAGGTCAAAGGTGAGAACGATACATACCGGCTGTCATTGTCCGTAAGTCCCGAGGGAAGTTCGTCACTGTCAATAACCAGTAATAACCGGAGCATAATTACCTACACCGGGGAAATTTCCGCTCCGGAAAAACCTGCAGAAAAATAATAAAAATGGGCTCCGAAGCGGGGCCCCTTTTTTGTAGCTCTCAACGCTAAGTGTTACCACTCAGCAGGCCATTCTGAAAGGTTCTTGAAGAAAAGCATGTCTTTATAATGTGGTTTTGTCCTGGCTTCGATGGCCAGCATTTCATCAGCAGTCAGCGGTTTGAAATCCTGTGCTATCCGGATGTTTTCCTCAAGCTCTGCAATCTTATCTATGCCGACAATTATCGTGCTGACTGGGAGCGTCATAACATATTCCATCGCTTCCTTCATTGTTATGATTCCCCCGTTTGAAAAAATACGGTCACGGGCAGGGATCTTCATGCCCACGATTCCCATTCCTTTGCTGACTGCATTGGGCAAAAACTTCTCTATAAACGGATCATGATGCTTGTCGGCGGCATTGATGGCAACCAGGACATTGTCAAACGGAAATCTTTCTGCCAGGGCATTGAGAACATCAGGACCTTCATGGCCGGTAAAGCCAATGAACCTGATCATTTTTTCATCCCGTGCTTTAATCATTGCTTTCAGCACACCTCCTTCACCGGTGATTTTGTCAAGGGTTTCCGTCTCCGGAAGTCTGACGTTGTGTATCTGCCAGAGATCAAGATGATCTGTCTGGAGCTGCTTCAGCGATTTTTCAAGCAGGCGCATCGATCCGTCATAGGTCCGGTCATGGGTTTTTGATGCAAGAAAGACTTCATTGCGCCTGTATTTCATCACCTTCCCGATATTACGTTCGCTTGTGCCCATGGCTGCATCTTTTGCTACTTCAGGTGTAGCCCTGCCGTAGGCAGCAGCAGTATCAATGTAGTTTATCCCGAGGTCTATGGCCCTGTTGATAATCTCTGCCGCAATGTCTTCCCTGCCGGGTACCTCAACGGATGCCTGTCCGCCAAGGCTGTAGATGCCCACCATGTGACCGGTCTTTCCAAGCGGACGCCGGGGCAGTTTACCCTTTTTAAGGCCAAAAAGAGGCTCTCCAAAAGCATCAGCATATGGAGCAACGCCGATAAGCGCCGATAGGGCGATCATCTTCTGCAAAAACTCGCGACGACTGTTGATGTTCTTTTCTGACATGGTACTTCTTTTTAAAGTGAAACAGCAAAACCATTAAAAATCAGTTATAAATATAATACAAATCATTTCTTCCTGTTGTATTTTGCTTTCCTGGCCAGTGACTGAATTGTCTCCCCTGACATCAGCCGGCTGAGGCTGTTTCTTACCGGGGCATAACGATTGTGCAACGGACAGGGATTATTCTCATCACAGAATTTTAGCCCGAATCCACAGCCTTTGAAAATCTCATCACCTTCTACAGCGATGATAACATCCCTTATCGGAACGGCAGGCTTCTGCGGGTCGAAGAAAAAACCTCCGCCCCTGCCCTTGCGTGACATGACAAATCCGTGCTTTGCAAGTCTCTGCAGAATCTTTGCCGTAAAAAACTGAGGCGCATCAATCTCCCTGGCTATCTCGGCAATACCAGCCAGCCTGCCCTTTTTGTTCTCCACCTGGACGTAGACCAGGGCCCTGAGTGCATATTCGGTTTCCTTGTTAAACATTTTTCCTGATTATTGAACAAAGATATATAATTTGTGTTATTGAGATATATAAAGACCTTTTTATCTCTTTATAAAATATTTAATTACATTTGTATTCCTGATCTTAAAAATTACTTGAAATGAAAAATGATAATCTTTTAAAAACATCTCTGGGTGAGATCGTGACTGACGACTTCCGGTCAGCGGCAATATTCAAGAAAGCAGGACTGGATTTCTGCTGCGGCGGGAAAAAAAGCCTGGAGTCAGCCTGCGCCGAAAAAAATGCAGACCCTGATAATATAATTAACCAGCTTCTTGAATTGGAAAAGTCCGGGAATGATAAAGGCAATAACTACAAAGAGTGGTCTCCCTCCTTTCTTTCAGACTATATCGTTAACAGTCACCATAAGTACGTTTTGAAAACATTGCCCGACCTTATGCACTATACTAAAAAGATTTCTGAAGTCCATGGTGAAAGACATAAAGAGCTGTATGAAGTTGCGGACCTTTTCTCTCAAGTGAACAGTGAGCTTCTTCAACATCTAAGAAATGAAGAAACAGTTCTTTTTCCGGCAATCAGGCAAGTGCAGGAAAACGCTTCCCCGGCCATCAGGGCTGTTATAAGTTCGGAAATAAAGAGAATGACAGGTGAACATGAGTCTGCCGGCGGTGCCATGGACAGAATCAATGAGCTGACTAACGGATACGCTGTGCCTTCAGACGCCTGTAATACCTATTCCGTCACAATGAAGCTGCTCGAAGAGTTTGAAGACGATCTCCATACACATGTGCACCTTGAGAATAATATTCTCTACCCGGCAGCACTGGATCTTGCAAATTGAATAAACACCAGTTATTGTAATTTCATAATGTTATAAGCATGACTACAGCAACAAAAGATCTGGAAAATGATCACATCCACATCCTTCGTCTTACAGACGTAATGGAAAAAATCGCTAAAACAGAAGCACCTGATTCTTCTGACCTTGAGGCAGTCGTTTATCTTATCAGGAATTATGCGGACGGGTTCCATCATGAAAAGGAAGAAAGAATTCTTTTCCCTGCCCTTGAAGTCAAAGGGTTCAGTCCGAACCAGGGACCGGTGGCAGTGATGCTTTCAGAGCATGTTCAGGGAAGAAACTTTGTAAAGAGAATGGCAGAAAACATTGCTCTTTATAAAGAAAACGACCTGACAGCATTGGAGCAGGTATTCATCAATATGACCGGATACGTTAATCTCCTTCGTAACCACATCTCCAAAGAGAATAACATTCTTTTCCGGATGGCTGACAGAGTCCTTTCAGAAGAGGATCATAAAACAATTCTTAACAGGTACGCTAGCGTCACTCCTGTTACTGAGAACGGAGGCGGTATCCGTGAATACATAGCAGAGATTGAGAGGCTTGAAGAAAAATATAATTAACTGTGTCATTCTTAAAACCAAAATGCTGCTGCGACAACAAAAAAGCCGTGGATCGGCTTCGGCCTCAGATTTGGCTGGAGCCTAAAGAAATGATTTTACGCAAAACTTATAAAAAATATATATCATGAGAAAAATTAAAACCATCAGACACGGTGCATTGTCCGTTTTGTTAACGGCACTCATCCTCATTCTCTCACAGCCTCTGCTTGCGCATTGTGATTCTTATGACGGGCCGCTTATCAAGGATGCCCTGAAGGCGCTTGAATCAAACAACATCAAACCTGTGCTGAAATGGGTCGATGAAAAATACGAACCTGAGATCACTGACCTGTTCAACAAGACTGTTTCGCTGAGAGCAGGTGACAAAGAAGTCTATGCCATCGTGGAAAAACATTTTCTGGAGACACTTGTCAGGCTCCATCGTGAAGGCGAAGGTGCTCCGTTCACAGGTCTCAAGCCTGCCGGTTCTGCATCACCTATTATTGTTATGGCCGATCAGGCTATCGCCAATAAGGAGTTAAATACGCTTACCACTAAACTTGATGCTCACCTGAATAAAGTACTTGCTGATAAGTATAACGAAGTAATGGCAAAGAGCCTTAAAAAAGATAACAGCACAGCCGAAGGCAGAGAATATGTAAAGGCTTATGTTGAGTACACGCACTTTCTCGAGGCAATACACGGGATCATTGAGGGAGGAGGAGCACATGAGGGTCATTGACCCTTAGTTGTTTCAGGTCATCTATTCGGTTTTGATTGAGTCTGCCGGATTCATTATTGCCGCCTGGTAAGCTTTGTAACTGATAGTTAAAAATGTAATCAGTATGGTCAGTAATCCCGCGATTATAAATATAGGCACCCCGATCTTAGAACGGTAAACGTAATTCTCAAGCCAGTTACTCATAAAATAATAGGAAACAGGAATTGCAATAATGATTGCTATTGACGTCAGGATCAGAAAATCCCTGGAGATTAACCTCAGGATAACTCTCTCGTCAGCTCCGAAGACTTTTCTGATGCCTATCTCTTTTGTGCGCTGTTCAACAGTATATGAAGCCAGGCCAAAAAGACCTAGGCAGGCAATAAGTATTGCCAGAACGGTAAAAAGAGTAAAAATCAGTCCGCGCTTCTCATCAGCCTCGAACTGCCTGCTGAACCGCTCAGAAAGGTAAGTATAGACAAATGGCTGATCGGGGAACACCTCCTTCCAGGTGGACTCAATATAATTCATTGTCTCCGCTACATTCTCACCGCTGAGCTTTATGTAGACCACATTATTCAGGGGACGGGTAAATAGCAGCAGAGATTCAATCTCATTATACATCCCTGTCTGATGATAGTCTTTCATAACCCCAATTACCCTGGCCCTGATGGTATTCTCATCTCCCAGCTCAACTTTCTTTCCTATGGCCTCAGTCCATCCCATACGTTTTACGAAAGTCTCGTTTACTACCACACCTGTGAGCGTATCCGAAGGCATATCCTCCTGAAAGTCTCTTCCTTCCACCATTTTTATTCCAAGGGTTTCAATGAAGTCGTAGTCGACAACTGCGAAATTGATGCCGCGCGAAGACATCCCCTGGTCAGTCTCAACATTGAAAAGCGTTTTTCCGGAACCCTCACCGACAGGTGTATTTGTTCCGCCAACGTATTTAATGTTTGGGTTTCCCCTGAGGGCAAGCTTCAGAACCGGATATTTTCTGGCCATCTGACCGTTCAGCTGAAGACCCACCACATTCTCCTGGTCAAACCCCTGATCCATTGTCTTAAGATAATTCAGCTGCCTGAATACAACCAGGGTACAAATGATCATTATCACGGAGACCGTGAACTGTATTACAACCAGAATTTTACGGAACAGACTGCCGGCAGAACCCTGTGTTATCTCTCCTTTAAGCACTGTAACAGGACTGAACCTTGAAAGAAAGAAGGCCGGGTAACTCCCCCCTATTATTCCTACCAGGAGAATCACACCCAGGAGGCTCATCAAAACTACAGGACTGTATATGACATGCAGGTCAAATGACTTACCTGCAAGAAGGTTGAACCTGGGTATAAGGGCGGCAAGCAAAATTATGCTGACAATCAGAGATATAACTGTAAAAATTGTCGATTCGGACAGAAACTGTGCGACAAGAAGCCGCCTCCGTGAACCGACTACCTTTCTCAGTCCTACCTCCCGTGCACGCTTCGCAGATCTTGCCGTCGACAGGTTCATATAATTCATGGCTGCAATAAGTACAAGGAACAGTGCCACAATTGCGAAAATGTAGACATAAGTGATACTGCCTGTCGGTTCCGGTTCGCCGGCATTGGTTGAATAGAGGTGTATACGCTTTATCGGTTCGAGTATGTATTCAATGGTTATATTGAGTGAGCCAAAGATTGGTTGCATGTACGCATTATACATACCCTGCATTTTTTCTTCAAAAGCACTGACATCCGTTCCTTCCGGGAACAGAAGGTATGTGAATACGCCAAAATTGGCCCAGGAACCGAGTTGTTTGGGAAGATTATTCCTGGAAGCCACAGCATCAAAGCGAAAATGGGAATTGGAAGGAACATCCTCTATAACTCCTGTCACTTCAAAGCTGTTGTTTCCCGAGGTAATTGTTTTTCCTATCGGATCATCACTGCCGAAATATCTTCCGGCGGCTGTTTCAGTGAGAATGATCTTGTCAGGCTCAATAAGCGCCGACTTTACTTCCCCTTTTAAGACCTTATAGGTGAATATATCAAACAGTGTGGAATCCACATAGAAAAAGTCCTCTTCATTATACTCTTTTTCCTCATATCTGAACAAAGCCCGGTTCATTGGTATGAACCTTACAAAAGACTGTACCTCCGGATAATCCTGCGCCACCTGCGGTCCGAAGGGTATCTGTGCCACAATCCATGTGAACTGATCATCAGGTTCCGTGATTTTCGATGAGACCCTGTATATCCGGTCAGCTTTCTCATGATAGCGGTCATAGCTTATCTCATCCGAGACATAAATTATCAGGAACAGCGCGCTGGCAATACCAAGAGAAAGGCCCAGAATATTCAATATACTGTAACCCGGATTCTTCAGAATATGTCTGAATGCCGTTGTAAGGAGATTCTTAATCATTATGATCAATTTAGGCTAAAGCTATAGAAAAGACGGATGAAAATTCCTGATGTTTTACAATTTACTGTGCTATTAACATGATTTTAACCAAAAACACATATGCTGTTTGTAAAAGAAATTTACATTGAATGTATGATTATTTTACATATTTGTTGACTGGTTATTGTGTAACATTTTGATTCATATTCATTTACATAAATGGCACGCCAATTGGATTTAGACAAGAAAAAACAGAGGATCAGAAATGAAAAGAGTGATCATAACGGTATTCCTGCTGAGGATTGCATTATCACCCGGGCTGTTTGCGCAGGAGATTAGCTGGACTCTTGGAGATTGCGTGACCTATGCTATCGAGAATAACACGGACCTTAAACGGCAAAAGCTCCAGACTGAAACAGCCGCGGTTAATCTAGTCAAGTCAAAGCTGGATGTGCTGCCTTCACTTAATTTCGGTTCAGACGCCCAGCTAGGATTTGGAAGGTCAATCGACCCAGTGACTAACCTGATTACATTTGAGCAGAACTTCAGTAACTCATACTTTCTGAACTCCTCCATTGAAATCTTCAGCGGTTTTACAACTCTTAACACCATTTCTGCCAACAAGTTCATGATGAAGGCTGGACTGGAAAATGAGAAGATTGCCAAAAACCAGCTTATTCTTGACATAACCACCCAATACTTCCAGTCTCTTTATGCAAAAGGTGTGGAGAGGGCATCTAAGGTCCAGCTTGATCTTTCCGAGAGACAGCTCTTCAGGATATCCAAAATGGTTGAAACTGGTAAGGAAGCGGTCTCAAAACAGTATGAAATGCAGAGCCGGGCTTCAACAGACAGACTTAATTATACAATTGCACAGAACAATACCAGCCAGGCTCTTACCACTCTGAAACAGATGCTTCAACTTGATGCGGGTACTGCATTTGATATCATTCAGCCTGACCTGGATACCATAATGACCACTGCCCCTGATTATGACACTGACAGTATCTTCAACATCGCCTCCAAAATTCTTCCGCGACTGAAAGCAATTGAATTTGAACTTGAAGCCTCAAAGAAACAGGTTTCAGCTGCAAAAGGATACCTCTCACCAAGCCTCGAGGTCGGAGGTACAGTATATACCGGTTATTATCAGAGACTGACTGAAGGTACACCAACCCAGGACTCATTCTCAGAGCAACTGAAAAACAACAACAGCCAGGCATTATACCTTTCTCTGGCAATCCCAATCTTTAATAATTATGTAACGGGAAGGAACGTTAAACTGGCAAGGATAAGAATGAATGACACCCAGCTTAAGCTCGAACTGGAAAAAAACAATCTCTACTCCGAGGTTGAGAATGCCTGCCTCGATTTCAACAGGGGTGTTGATGAAAATGCAGCTGCCGTTGCCAACCTGGCTTTCAACAAAAAATCATTTACAGCGGTGGAAAAGAAATTTGAATCAGGTCTGGTTGATGTAACCGATTACTCGGCAGCACAGGTAACCCTTTTCAGGGCAGAGACTGAGGCACTGAGAACCAAACTGCAGGTTATGTTCAGAAAACTCACAATACAATTCATTACCACAGGTGATTACGAATACATTCTAAACAATTAATATCAAACATAAGTTACGATGGATACCCCTATTGAGAAAATGGATAAACCTATTCCAAAAAAGAAGGGTCTGCAAAAGAAACATTTCTGGTATGCCGGACTGGCAGCAGCATTTATAACGCTCATGTATATGGCTTTTTTTGCTGACCGTACATCAACATATAAAGTTGAAAAAGATAAACTGATAATTGAATCCGTAACTGAAGATCAGTTCAATGATTATATAACGGTACCGGGTACAGTTGAGCCTATAAGCATTATCTTCCTTGATGCCCAGGAGGGCGGCCGCGTTGAAGAAATACTTATTGAAGAGGGTTCAATGGTAAAAAAAGGGGATATAATACTGAGACTGTCAAATCCGGATCTCTATCTGAATATCCTCGACAGCGAAGCACAGCTTGCTGAAAAGGAGAACTTTCTGAGAAATACCCAGATAGCCATGGAGCAGGATCGGTTACAGATAAAACGGGAGTTGCTCAATCTTAAATATGATATTGAGAGAAAGGAACGTAATTATTCTCAGAATGTCATCCTGATGAAAGACAGTCTTATTTCCAGGGAAGAGTTTACGAGATCAAAAGAGGATGTTGATATGGCCCGTCAGTCCAGGGACCTGTTTATTGAGCGCCAGAAGCAGGACTCTATTTTCCGGTCTGTTCAGGTTGATAATATGATTAACAACCTTGAAAATATGCGCAGGAACCTGGCACTTGTCAGGCAGCGGGTGGAGAACCTGAATGTCAGGGCCACTGTTGACGGTCAGCTTGGTTTACTGGTTCCGGAGATTGGGCAGTCAATCTCACGCGGGGCAAATATGGGCCAGATAAATGTTTTAACATCATTCAAGGTCACAGCCCAGATAGATGAACATTATATTGACCGTGTCAAAACACAACTGACCGCCAAACTTGACCGGCAGGGCAGTGAATTTGACCTTGTCGTGAAAAGGGTTTACCCCGAAGTACGGAACGGGACATTCGAAATTGATATGATTTTCCAGGACAGCGTTCCGGCAAATATCAGGACCGGACAAACATACTATATAAGCCTCCAGCTGGGTCAGCCTAAAATATCGGTCCTTGTTCCGATAGGCGGATTCTTTCAGGAAACGGGAGGACAATGGATATATGTTCTTGATCCGTCTGAATCCTATGCCACCAGACGAAACATCTCAATTGGGAGGAAAAATCCAAAGTATTACGAAGTCCTTGAAGGTCTCAGACCCGGTGAAAAAGTTATTGTATCAGGCTATGAGACTTTCGGAAAAAATGAAAAACTTGTTTTTAAGAAATCCAGATAACATTAAAAAATAAAGTCATGATCAACACAAATGAATTAACAAAGATCTTCAGGACCGAAGAGGTAGAAACTACGGCACTGAATAAGGTGAACCTGCAAGTCAGAGAAGGTGAATATGTTGCCGTAATGGGGCCTTCAGGATGCGGGAAATCAACCCTCCTGAACATTCTTGGATTACTTGATAATCCGACATCCGGAAGCTATGTCTTTAACGGAACCGAGGTTGCCAGGCTTAAGGAACGTGACAGGACCATCTTCCGCAAAGGCAATATCGGCTTTGTCTTCCAGAGCTTTAACCTTATAGATGAGCTCAACGTCTATGAGAATGTTGAACTGCCGCTTATCTACCTGAAGATGAAGGCCGGAGACAGAAAGAAAAGAGTTGAAGATGTGCTTGTCAGGATGAAGATAGATCACCGTGCAAAGCACTTTCCACAGCAGCTGTCAGGAGGACAGCAGCAGAGGGTGGCCATAGCGAGGGCTGTTGTTGCAAATCCCAAGCTGATACTTGCTGATGAACCTACAGGAAACCTTGACTCAAAAAACGGTTTGGAGGTAATGAACCTGCTCACCGAACTTAACAAGGAAGGCACGACCATAATTATGGTTACCCACTCAGACCATGATGCAGGCTTCGCTCACAGGATAATTTACCTTTTCGACGGACAGGTCGTACCGGAAAAACACGTGTAATAATTTATACTTCCCCTTAATGGAAAAGGTGGGACCATGAACTTGATCCTTTCTTTTAATTAAATACAACAAATAACAACTACTGCAGGTATAACCCTATATTGGCTATTTGGTCTCCGGAAATCTCACAGGCCATAACTTTTCATTTTGTTGTAAAAGGTCTGTCTCGTTATTCCAAGCCTTGCAGCGGCAACACTGATGTTATTACCGTATCTCCTGAGGCTGTCAGCAATCATTTTCTTCTCCATCTCCGCAAGAGTCGTCTCCGGATAATGAGTCCTGGACGCGGAAGTGCTGAATACAAAGTCATGCGGCTTCAGTATATCGGAATCACTCATTATTACAGCTTTCTCAATGGCATGTTGCAGCTCCCTGACGTTACCGGGCCAGTCGTGGTTCGCCAGCTTTTCCAGCGCCGGTGTGCTGATCTTCATCCTGCTTTTGCCATATCTCTCACAGTCGGCTCTGAGGAAGTGATTCGCCAGGATAGCTATATCATCCACCCTGTCACGCAGTGGCGGAACTTCAATCATTATTGTATTTATCCGGTAGAGCAGATCCTCACGAAATCTTCCCTCCCTGACCATTTGATGAAGATCACAGTTAGTGGCACTGATCAGTCTTATGTCAACCGGAATTTGCTTATTTGACCCAACTCTGACGATATGCCTGTTCTGCAAAACACTAAGGAGCTTGGCCTGGGACTGCAGAGACAAATTTCCTATCTCATCAAGAAACAGTGTTCCCTTATCAGCCAGCTCGAATTTGCCTTTCCTGTCTTCCTTTGCATCTGTAAATGCTCCTTTGACATGGCCGAAGAGCTCAGATTCAAAAAGAGTCTCCGTGATTGAACCCATATCCACATTAACCATCAACTCTCCCGAACGTTTTGACAGTCTGTGTATCTCCCTTGCCACAAGCTCCTTCCCAGTGCCATTTTCACCGGTAATGAGGACATTTGCCCCGGTAGGCGCGACCTTTCCAACAATGTTCATCACATTTATCATGGTAGGAGAAGCCCCGAGGACAATCTTTTCACCTCCTTTGTTTATCTCCCGCTTAAGAAGCTGATTATCCTGCTTAAGGCTTGATGCCTCCCGCCTCGATGCCCGTAGTTTCCACGCTGTGTTAACCGTGGTAATAAGCCTGGTGTTGTCCCAGGGTTTAAGTATATAATCAACAGCACCTTCCCTGATTGCCTTCACAGCCAGTTCAATATCGTCCGAAGCTGTCAGGATCACCACGCTGACAGTACTGTCAAAAGCAGAGATCTCCCGCATCCAGAACAGTCCTTCGTTGCCATTATGGACAGCTGCCCTGAAATTCATATCGAGTATCACAACATCAACATCATTTCTGCTCAGCAGCCCTGGTATCCTGTTCGGGTCATTGACCGTCAGAACACGTTCAAACTCCCCGCTGATAATCCTTTTAAGGATTTTCAATACCCCTTTGTCCTCATCAACTATTAGAATGGTTCCGTTATTCATTCCGGTTTTTTATCAAAAGACGGGAAAAAATATTGAATGTGTCAAAATAATAGACATTTTTTGATTAATTATTCGCTCCTGAGATTCTCAGCAGGGTTACCGGAAACAGTCTTCATAACAATTAGAGTTATCGAAATCAGCGTAAAGGCCAGTGTAACCAAAAAAGGTAAAATGAAAGACCATACTGAGACATCCATCTTTGCTTCAAATGTCTTAAGCCACCCTGTGAGCCAGTAATAACAGACCGGAACGGCAATAATGAAAGCAAGGATAGTGATCTGAACAAAGTCCCTGGAGAATAACACTACTATCCCTGAGGCATTTGATCCCATCACCCTTCTCAATGTGATCTCCCTGGTTCTCTGAAGGAGGAGGAATGACGTTAAGCCAAAGATCCCAAGGCAGGTTACAAAAATTGACAGTATGGAAAAAGCTCCAAAGACAGTTCCAAGCAATCTCTCATTTTTGTACTGTTGTTCGTAATAATCTTCGAGGAAGAAGTAATCAAACGGGTTATCAGGGAAGAACTCATTGAACTTTTCCTCAACGATCCTGAGAACTCTCTCCTCCGCTGATGGAATAATCTTCATCATAAAGAAGCCCCTTATGCCGCGTCCATGGGGCATGAATCTAAATATATGAGGTTCAAAAGCCTCCCTGGGCGACTGCTGGCTGTAATCCTGGACCACGCCGGCTATAGAGTAGATCTCATCCCAGTAGTTAACCTTCTGACCAACAGCTTCCTGTGGTGATTCGAAGCCCATCCACTTAACCGCCTTCTCGTTTAGTATCAATGATGAGGAATCGGAGAATGAACGGTCAAAGTTTCTACCTGCAATGATATTTGCTTCCAATACCCCCAGGTAATCGTAATCAATGCCCACTATCTGGTAATTCTTGCTCTGGTCTGAACCGACCCTGAATATTCCGCCGGCATCCCATAGTATCTGACGTCCCGGCACTTCAGTCCCGACACTGAACCTGGTTATGACCTGGTTTCTAAGCAGTTCTTCCTTAAAGGTCAGCAGTTTGGTCCCGAATGAAGCGTCCCTGACGCGGGGTGCCCGGACAACAAGAATATCAGTGATATTTATCCCTTTGTCAATACTCTGCATGTATCTCACCTGCCTGAAAACCAGAAGAGTGCAGGTGATAAGGCATATGGCCATGGTAAGCTGGAATACTACCAGTGCTTTCCTGATCAGAATTCCGCTTTTTGAATGGAAATATTTTCCGCGGAGCACCTCGGAGGTTGAGAATGAGGTGAGCACAATTACGGGATATGTTCCTGAAAGAATAATACTTGAAATAAAGAGAATGAATGTAATAATCCGGAACCAGCTCTCTTTCCAAATAGCATAATCAGCCGGGATACCAGTAAGATTGAAGAAGAGAGGCAGAAGCAATGCCAGCAGAATCAGGGCAAGCACAAATGCGGCAGCATTGATCATCACGGTCTCAATAAAAAACTGCCCTGCAAGTTGCCTCCTGGCAGCACCGGCAACCTTGCTGACACCAACCTCGGTAGCCCTGGTAAGTGACCTTGCCGTTGTAATGTTGATATAATTAACCCAGGCAATGATCAGAATAAAGACTGCAATTATACTCAGGAAGGCTACTGTGTCATTATTACCGTTTACCTTGATCTCCTGCATATAGGCCGAATTAAGATGAATGTCGGTAAGAGGCTGGACCTTCAGATCAAGGGTGAGCTTATAATGTCTCAGCACCTCGCCGAAATCGCTTTCAACAAGCGACTTGAGTTTTTCCTCGAATTCGACAGGACTGGCAGACGGCTTTAGAATAAAATAGGTAAAAAATCCGGTATCTCCCCATGAAGATTCGATGTCAGCTCCATAGTGAGTTAGAAGATTGGGCCATGAAAGCATAAGATCAATGTCTATATGGGAGTTGTCAGGCAGGTCACGGTAAACACCTGTTATTACGAAACTCATCTCCTTGTCAATCGTAATAGTCTTTCCCATCGGATCATCATCACCAAAGTACTTTCTTCCAAATGATTCCGAGATAAATGCACAGTTGGCATCTCTGATCCCCGCCGCCGGATCACCGGTGATCATTTCAATGTCAAATATTTGAAATATCTGAGGTTCTGCAAAATACATCCGCTCCTCATAGAATTTTCTTTCGCCAAAAATTACTGTCGCCCTGTACCTGAACAACCTGGCAATAGTCTCAACCTCCGGATATAGTTCTCTGATCCTGATTGCCGCAGGCGGGCAGCAGGATGCAAATTTCACAGTCTCCCCCTCCGCGCTTGACCGTTGGTACAGGAGCCTGTATATCCTGTCACTGTTCTTATGAAAAGTGTCGAAGCTCCTCTCATATCGAACATATACCAGAATCATGAGGAACGCCGCGATGCCAACAGCAAGGCCTATTATATTAATTGAGGAAAAAAGTTTGTTTCTCAGGATGTTCCTGTACGCTATCTTAAAATAATACTGTTTCATATAGTCAGTTTAAAACTCAAATTCCGGATGCATCATTTGATTAATTCAGACGTCTATTAAAATGTAAAGAATTCATACTGCAGTGATTTTTGTAATTTAACAATAATAACCCGAGAGATGACTGTAAAACTGAACCCGAATGAGGTGGTAATAAAAGCGGGTGACACAAACCAGGTGATTGGCAACGATACCATCGAAGGTAAACTGATTGTTACCAACCAGAGAATATATTTCAAAACGCTGAAAGAAGAGACCGAGAAATTTAATCTCGAGATCATGTTCGAGAATATCCTTGAGATCATATATTTTAACAGGGGACTCTTTTCGGTCAAGGGATTAAATGTCATCACCAGGGATGGCCGGTGTCTCAGTTTTCCGCTGAGGAAGCGTGATGAATTCGGACAGCTCATAAATAGGATGTATTAATCGTTTTCTGTCTATCGCTTCGCTCAGTCTTAGGGTCTCAACCACCACTGCCTGCTGCCTATTGCCTGATTTACCTACTCATACCTGAGCGAGTCAACAGGATTTCTCATTGCAGCACGGCCAACTTTAATTACGATTGTAAGTATCGTGGCCGTAACCATAACCAGTGCTGCCAGAATCAAAATCCCGGCTTTAATTTCAATGAAATAGTCCCAGATGCTGTCGAGCAGCATCATTGACATATAATATCCTCCGACGCTCCCCAGGATAGATGCAATAACCAGGACAACAAGGAACTTTTTGCTAAGCAGGAACATTATTACAGGTACCGGTGCTCCCTGTATCTTCCTTATACCCACCTCTTTCGTTCGCCTGATCACATCAAGGGAGACAAGGTTGTACATTCCGATAAGAGAAAGGAGCGTGGCTGTCACCGCGAGAAAGAGGTTAACCTTTGTTATGCTTCCGTTGATATCCTTTTCCTCCTGCATTGTATCTTCCTGCAGTATACCTCTGAAGAGATAATTTGTACCCATTTTCTTCCATTCAGTGCTGAGATATTCAAGAACCCCGGCCAGGTACTCCGGCTCAGCCCTGACGACAAGATTCCAGAACTGGTCGTTCTGTGTAAGCCTGAGCATTGAAGGTTCAATAACCTCCCACAGTCCATTGGTGTAGAAATCCTCCACCACACCTATCACTGTCAGCTTTGTCGTATCATATAAAGTAACGGTCTGGCCAACCGGCTCCTTCCAGCCGAAGTCAGTGACAAACTTCTGATTGACAACGATCGATCCGTTTGACCTGTCAGCAGCACTTCTTGATTCGTCAAACAGGCGGCCTTCAATAAGGCGCAGCCCCATTGCTGAAGCATATCCGGGTCCTATATCCAGCACATCCACTTCAAGCTGTGTCTGCTCATACTTAACCGGTCTTCTGTAGCCCCCCCACCCTATATGGTTTTGAGTCCCTTCAGCAGATATTATATTCGGATTATTCAGTATCTCATTCCTGAATGAAGTGAACAAATCCGGAACAACCGGAACAACTATCAGTTTATCCCTGTCGTACCCGAGGTCGAGTGTCTCCTGGTACCTGGCATTTTTTACAAACACGATGCCCATTACCAGTGCCATTACAGAAATGGAAAACTGTAACGTAAGGAGGAGGCTGGCAAGCTTGCCTGACCTGCTGAAGGAGCTGGTTCCTTTCAATACCTTTACCGGACTGAAAGCACTTACATGCAGTGCAGGATAGACCCCGGCAACGAATCCTGTCAGCAAGACAAGTACGATAAGGAAAATCCAGAAGACCGGGTATTCAGTCAGGGACAGCTCGATGGACATATAAGCCCATAGGCTGCTGTATGCCGGTACAAGGAACCTGGCAACAGCGAGGCCCACCAGCAGTGCAAGCAGACAAATGATAAGTGTTTCTATCATGAACTGTGCAACCAGCTGCCTTCGCTGCCCCCCGAATGTTTTTCTTAAACCAATTTCTTTAAGCCTTTTGCTGAATGTGGCAATAGAGGTGTTCGCAAAATTAAAGCAAGCTATCAGCAGAATGAACAGAGCCATGACCGACGGTGCTATCAATGCTGCAGGATGAAGTGACGGGAAAAGCGCTGACGACCATATCTCCCGGGTGTTTGCCCCGACATCCTTCAGCGGTACAAGCTTGAACCTGTTAATCCTGAAATCCTCTCTGGCCTTGTTTTGTACCGGCAGATAGTTCTTTAACGAAGCGGTAATGGAGGGTATAACAGATCTGTCATGCACTTGGATAAAAAAAACATGCGTCATGAACTTCCAGTCAGCGTCATTTCGTTCCCACATCAGAAGAAAATTATCAAAATGCGATATGATGTCCAGCCTGAAGCTTGAATTCTCCGGCAGGTCCTCGAAAACGGCACCTACTGTATATGTAAACTCTTTGTTTTCTTCGTTAATCAGGGCTAACGTTTTGCCAACAGCATGCTCCCCGCCATATAGTGTTTCCGCCATGCTCCTGCTAATCAGGACACTCCCGTGATCGTCAATTGATCTTATGCTTCCGTTCACTGCAGGGAAAGTAAAGATCTCCAGAAACTCAGGGTCGACAAATGATATCTGGGCAGAGTAAATATCAACCCCCACTTTGACATTTGATCCGGCTCTCATGACCCGCGCCGACTTTTCTATTCCAGGAATATCTTTTTTGGCCACAAGCCCCAGAGTGGCCGGGATTGCCCCGTACTCCTGCTCCCTGCCCTCCATGTCCCTGAAACAGGTGACGCGGTATATCTCATCAAAGTTCTTATGAGTCCTGTCAAACTCATAATTGAACATGTGATTGAAAAACGCGACTATACAGACTGACAGTGCGATACCCAGACCTGTAATATTAATCAGTGTGAACAGACGGTTCCTGATGAGGTTTCTGAAAGTGACGGTCAGGTAGTTCTTAAACATTACCCGGAGTTAATCTATTCATATTTAAGTGACTGGGCGGGATTGACCCTCGCGGCCCTCATGATCCTGAAGCTGATCGTCAGAAGAGCAATGCCCATGGCGATGAAAAGACCAGCAACAAAAGTAATAACGCCCGGATCTATCCTGTAATAAAAATTCTCCAGCCATTTACCTGCAATATAGTAAATTAATGGCCAGGCGATAAGCGCTGAAATTGTTACAAGGACGATTACCTCTTTGGAAATAACAAGATAAATGCCTGAAACTGAAGAACCCATAGCCTTCCTCACGCCAATCTCCTTGGTGCGTTGTTCAACCGTAAATGATGTCAGTCCGAACAGTCCCAGCACAGCTATGAAGATGGCCAGAATTGAAAAGATAACTGCCATCTGTGCATTCTGCTTCTCCTGGATATACATCTGCTCAAAATCCTCGTCGACAAAATAGTACTGGAGCGGGTTGTTTGAGGTGAACTCTTTCCATACTTTTTCTATATCGGTTATTGTTTTAGCATAGTTCTGTGCTGAAAGTTTTACGGTGAGATACCCCCACAAAATATCATCGCCTTTAAAAAGGAACATATAAGGACCAATCGGATTTCTCAGGGATTCGAAATTGAAATTGCTGACAACGCCGATAATCTGGTGGTAACTCAGCCCTCCATCGTCAGGTCTTATGAATCTTGTGTTTGCAATGTCATTGATTTCAAAGTCCTTTGCAGCACTCTCATTGATCATGCATGCCTCGCGGTCAGTGGTATAATCCTCATTGAATGACCTGCCTGAAGCAAGTGTCATACCGTAAGTATCCAGGTAGTCATAATCAATCCAGCTTGTCTGCAGCAGGAAGGTCTCCTCCTTCCTGCCCTCAAGCATATAACCGTTGTTATTATTGCTTCTCCCCGGCACCGCGGTGGAGCTGGCTATATTAATTACTCCGGGAATCTCCTTCACTGCATCCTTGAACGATTTCACCCTCGTTCCCAGGGCTCCTGCCCTGTTAATCACAATCAGCTGCTCCTTATTGAATCCCACATCCTTGTTTAGCATGTACCTGATCTGTCTGTACATGATCATAGTCCCGATAATGAGCAGAATCGATACGGTAAACTGGAATATTACCAATACTCTCCTCAGGCGACCGTTCTGCATAATGTTCTTCACACTTCCCTTCAGGACCTCATAAGGATTGAATGAGGAGAGGAACAGAGCGGGATAGCTGCCTGCCATCAGTCCGACGACCAGGGTGAATCCGATAAGTGCGGGGATGGTGTACCAGGAGATAAACAAATTCAGCTTCAGTTGAGTATCAAGAAGGTTATTAAAATAAGGGAGTGTCACTCTTATAATGATCAGAGCAAGTACAAGGGATATAAAAGAAAGAATAAAAGACTCCGTCAGAAACTGCGTTACCAGCATCCGGCGGGTTGAACCTGCTACTTTCTTGATTCCAACCTCCTTCGCCCTGCGCGACGCCTGTGCTGTCGAGAGGTTCATGAAATTGATCGCAGCGATCAGCAATATAAGAATGGCAATGCTGCCGAAAATGATCAGGTACTTCGGATCACTTGCTTCCTTGAAAATCTGTTCAATATTGGGATCCAGATGTATGTCGGTAAGGTTCTGCAAAAAAAACCTGTACCTGTTACCCTGGGCAAAAAAATCATCAATTGTTATGCCGAGGTATTGCTGAAGCTCAGGCCCGACATGCTCTGCCAGAAGTTCTGGTATCTTCTGTTCAGTGGTGAGGTAATTTGTGTTGGGTTTCAGCAGGAGGTAAGTGCCAAAGCTGTTGCTCAGCCACGTCGGGTCATTTGACCTTGGATTAGTCATGAATGACAGAATTATATTGGCATCGAAGTGCGAATTTTCCGGAACGTCAGCCATCACACCTGACACGGTGTACTTTATACTGTCTGATCCTATCCTGATAGCTTTGTCAATTGGGTTTTCGTCCCCGAAGATCTTCCTTGCAGTAGTTTCGGAGAGTACCGCCTTTCTCGGATCGTTTAGCAGGTTAGACTGATCGCCCTTGAGAACCGCGATGGAAAAGAAATTGAAGAAAGATGAATCCGCTTCAATCAGGTTCTCCTCAGTAAAGGTCTGATTGTTATACTCAATAACCGTCGGTCCCCATCCGTTCATCCTGAGAAAATCCTCTATTTCAGGGAATTCCCTAGCCATGGTTGGTCCGATAACTGACGCAGTATAAGCCCCGGTGATCTCCTGTCCGCCAATCTTACCATCAAGTATAAGTCTGTAGATACGGTCTTTCTTGACGTTAAACTTGTCATAACTTGCCTCATTCATTACAAAAAGGGCTATCAGGAGACTGCAGGCAATGCCTATTGAAAGTCCGAGGATGTTGATAATTATGTATGCACGCTGTCTTTTGAATGACCTTAAACTGTGCCTGATCAGGTTGTTGTACATATCTTGAACTTTAAATATTGAATTTTGGATATTTTTTTACTCAGTTTTAAGAGCATCAACAGGATTGATGCGCGAGGCTTTAAAGGCCTGAAAACTTACGGTAAGCAAGGCAATAATTAAAGCACCGGCCCCTATCAGCAAAAATACAATTATACCCGGGTCAATCCTGTAGGCAAATTGTTTAAGCAAATTTTCAACTATAAACCAACCTGCGGGTAAGGAAATGATTATTGAAATAAGCACAAGGACAAGAAATTCTCCGGCCATCGTAATTACTACGGTTGAAGAGTCGGCTCCCATAACCTTCCTTATACCAATTTCATTGCTCCTCCTTTCAGTCGAATAGGCTGATAATCCATAAAGTCCAAGGGAGGCAATTATCAGTGCAAGTATTGTAAAATACTTTAATAGTCCGGCCAGACGGATCTGAGACCTGAACAGGTTATCGTAATCCTGTTCAATGAAAGTGTACTGAAGGGGGAATTCCGGTATTAGCTCATTCCATATTTTTTCAACGGACTTAAGGGATTCCTCAGTTTTTCCGGGTGTTAACCTTATCAGGATATAATCAAGAAACGTCGTTCCGGCCAGTGCAAAGGCCATTGGCTCGATTTGCTGATCAGCCCCCTTGAAATGAAAATTCTTAAGCACCCCAACAATGGTTCCGCTAAGACCCATAAAACTGAAACTGGTACCGACCGGATCTCCGATATCCATTATTTTGACAACCTCCTCATTAACAAGGAAATTCCCCGTGGTATCTCTTGCCATATCGGCAGGAAAGTCTCTCGAAAAATTCCTTCCTGACTCAAGCTCCATCTTCATTGTTTCGAGGTAATCGTAATCAACACCGTTTGTTCCGATCAGTACCCTTTTTTCAGGGTCCCTCCCCGGCCAGTCGGCCCCTCCTGAATTACTGCCTATCATTACAGGGTTGCGCAGAGAGGCTGTAACACCTGTGATCAGTGTCTCCTTTAAAAGTTCGCTCTTAAGAGAATAGTATTTGCCCTTCATATCCTGGGCCATTGGTATACAGATAAGGTTTTCCCTGTCAAAACCGAGATCCTTGTTCTGAAGGAACCTGAGCTGCTGATTCATAAAAATTGCGGCCGTGGCAATTAATATTGAAAGGGAAAACTGGATCACGACAAGAACCTGTCTCAGCCTCCTGTTGCCTTTTCCCGAAACTGGTTCTCCTTTCAGCACAGCCACCGGTTTAAATGACGAAAGATACAGCGCCGGATAAATCCCGGAGATGAATCCGGCAACCAGACCTGCAATAATGAAACTAAGGATAAATTTAAACTGCAACAGGTCTGTAAGAGCAAAGCTTTTACCGGAAACATTATTAAAGGCTTTCAGGAACAATCCGACCAGAAGGAGAGCAATCAACAGGGAGGCGGTTACAAGAAGGAATGATTCTGACATGAACTGGATTATCATACTCTTCCGGTCGGCTCCCGCAACTTTCCTTATACCGATCTCCCTGGATCTCGATGAAGCTTTCGCAGTTGAAAGATTGATGAAGTTGATACATGCTATAAGGAGGATAAAAGCAGCAATAAGAGTGAAAATGTATAGAGAAATCACAGGCCCCCGGTTCTCACCATACCCGAACTGAGCGTGCAGATGAATGTCAGGAAAAGGAAAAAGCAGGTATTTAGTAGTTGTTTGAGGACTATATTCAAGGACAACGTCCGTTAGTTTCTTATTGATGCTCTCGATGTCAGATCCTTCTGCAATCCGGACAAATGTGAAAATTGAATTGTTGCCCCATGAGTCACTAATTGCGTTAATCTCCTTCAGAAAAGAATAGGGTATCACTCCTTCAAAGGTAAAGATCGAGTTACCCGGAATCTCTTTCATAACACCTGTAACCATAAATGGATACTTGTTTTCCAGGGTTACTGTCTGGCCAAGAGGATTGGCATCGCCAAAATATTTTTCAGCAAGTTTCTTTGAAAGTACAATTGAATGAGGGTCTTTTAATGCTGTTTCGGGATCTCCGTTCAGAAACGGTAAGGTGAATATTCTGAAAAGCCCGGAGTTGGCCGCAACAACTGAAGATTCAAAGAAAACATTATCTCCGGTGCGGAATAATAACCTTGGTAGTCTGTTGATGCGGGTCTGATCAATGATCTCCGGAATCTTCTCCCTCCATACCGGTCCGCTGGGATGTGGCGTTACCGTAACATGATACCTCTCTCCTGAATAAAACTGATCTTCCTCTACCCTGTAAATGCTCGCGGCATTCTCATGAAACCTGTCATAGCTCAGTTCGTCCTGAACCCAGAGCAGGATGAGTAAAGATGCTGCTAACCCTATGGCAAGCCCGGTAACGTTGATAAAGGTGAATCCTTTGTGTCTGGAAATATTCCTGATTGCCGTAAGAAGGAAGTTCCTGATCATGGTCCGGGGTATATTCTCTCACAAAGACTGTCAAATTCTTTGACTGTTGCATACGAAAGACCCGAATTAGGAAATATCTTCAGCTCCTGGTCTTCTCTATCCGGCCGCGGACAAAGAAAATCATCAGGACTGCTGAAATAAGTGCCGTTGCAGCACCAAAATAAAAGGGTACTCTTGAATTTACCTTATCATACAGAACCCCGGCAATAAGGCTCGCCGGCAATAATGTAACACCAAGCAGGGCATTGTAGATTCCCAATCCTGTGCCCTGCTTGTTTTTATCCGTTATATCGGAAATAAAGGCTTTCTGTATCCCGTCAGTTGCAGCCGAATATAATCCATACATGGCAAAGAGGCCGACTATTGCCCAGACATGTGATGTGACGCCAAATCCGTAATAAACGACAGCGTAAATCAGGTAACCGGCTATGAGGATCTTTTCCTTCCCTATCCGGTCTGACAATGATCCGACAGGGATAGCCAGGAGTACGGCGACAACACTTGTGACCATATAAACAAGAGGGATGAAGGCAACTTTAACTCCTACTTCATTGGCTTTGACCATCAGCAGTGCATCGGTTGAATTACCGAGTGTAAATACAAAAACAATAACCAAAAACAGGTAGAACCTGGCAGGGAATTCATTAAAATGAAATTTTTTAAAAAGCCACTCCTGGTCTCTTTTTGCTTCTTTAATGCCAAGGATTATGACCAGGATACTCAGAACCCCTGGAATCCCTGCCAGCAAAAATATAAGCCTGTAATTTTCCGGAAAGAAGATCAGCAGGACAAATGCAGCAAGGGGTCCGACTATGGCACCACTGTTATCCATCGCTTTCTGAAGGCCGAAACTTCTACCGGTCTCTCCGTTTGTGACCGAGCCGGCTATCAGGCTGTCGCGGGGAGCCGTTCTTATTCCCTTTCCGAACCTTTCAATAAACCGAAGGTAAAGGACCTGCATTGGAGATACTACGAATGTATAAAGCGGGATGATTAACGCAGAAAGGCCGTAACCTATGAGCAGAAAGGGTTTGTTCTTACCGATCCTGTCACTCCAGAAGCCTGACAACGCCTTGACAAGAGAAGCCGTACTCTCAGCAATGCCTTCAATCAGTGCCAGGCTGGTCTTTGATGCGCCAATCGACAACAGAAACATAGGCATGACCGAGTAGACCATCTTCACAGAGGTGTCAGTAAGAAAGCTGGTCAGGCCTGTAAAAATTATGTTCCTGTTAAATCCGAAGATCTTTTTTTCCTTCATTATCCGGTGACTATTTCATGTCACTCTTCACGCCATTTATCCTGAAAAGCTTGAACAGTTCCACCACCGCAAGAGGCGACAGCGCCATCAGTATTACTACAATCCAGTGCTTGCCGTCCATGGAAACAAGGTTGAAAGCATCGCGAACCGGCGGCACAAGAATAACAATCAGGGCCATGACAGCTGAAACCGTAATGGCTGCAATCAAAGCTTTGTTATGCAAAGGATTGGTCACAAAAGATGACCTGCTGTTTGAATGGAGGTTACGGACATGAACAAGCTCTGCGAACATGAGCGTCGAGAAAGCCATCGTACGGCCGAGAACCTCTCCTCCGTCATGCAGACCAACAATATAAGCGACAAGAGGTATAGCACCAATCATTGTACCCTGGTACATTACCCTCCAAATCATGCCTTTGGTCATGAATCCCTTCTTTGAATTTCTGGGTTTACGGTTCATGATCCCTTTTTCGGGCGAATCAACGCTCAGGGCCAGAGCCGGAAGACTGTCGGTGACAAGGTTGACCCAGAGAATATGAATTGGGAGCAGCGGAATGCCCAGATTGAAGATTGATGTTACAAGCAGCAGAAATATTTCGCCCACATTGGTCGAGAGCAGGTATTGAATTACCTTTAGAATATTATCATATATCCTGCGCCCTTCCTCTACGGCAGACACGATGGTAGCAAAGTTATCATCGGTGAGGATCATGTCAGCGGCGCCTTTTGCCACATCGGTTCCGACAATGCCCATTGCTGCTCCGATGTCAGCCTGTTTTAGTGCGGGAGCATCATTGACACCATCGCCGGTCATTGCCACTACCTCGTTGTGACTCTGCCATGCTTTAACAATACGCACTTTATGTTCAGGGGCGACCCTGGCGTAAACGGAATAATTTGAAACTGTCTCAGTGAACTCTTCATCAGTGAGCTTTTCAAGCTCAGCGCCTGTAATTGCCACATCGCCGTCTTTGTATATTCCTATTTCGCGTGCTATAGCCAGGGCCGTGGTTTTGTGATCTCCGGTTATCATCACCGGGCGGATACCTGCCGTATTACATCTGGCAACAGCATCAAGGACTTCAGGCCTCGCAGGGTCTATCATGCCGAGCAGGCCCGTGAAAATAAGTCCGCTTTCGAGCTCTCCTATGGTCACTTGCTGTGGTGCCTCAGGAGATTCTTTATACGCCATTGCCAGTACACGCAATGCTGAGTTGGCCATCATTTCATTTGCATTGCGGATCTCCTCCACATCAGCTGATGTCAGGGGCCTGATAACCCCTTCGATCACTATTTTGTCACACACGCTCAGGACTTCATCAAGACCGCCTTTCACATTAACACTTGTGCCCTGGTCTGCCATCCTGTTGACAGTGGTCATACGCTTTCTTTCCGAGTCAAAAGGTATCTCAGCTACCCTGTGAGAGGCTTTTTCCATTTCATCCTTATATAGACCGTAGAGCACTCCGAAATCGAGAAGGGCCGTCTCGGTCGGGTCACCGGAGAAAATGAACTTCCCGTCTTCATTTTTCTTCATATATGCATCGGCACATAAGACGGAGATCGAAAGGAGCCTTTTTTCCTCATCATTAAGCATTGCGCTGGGAGAAGCTCTGTTTATCACATGCTTTTTATGATTGACATACGCTTCCACGACAGTCATTCTGTTCTGTGTAAGGGTTCCGGTCTTATCAGAGCAGATCACCGTTGCACTGCCCAATGTCTCAACTGAAGGTAATGTGCGGATTATCGCATTCTTTTTAACCATCCGCTGCACACCGATAGCGAGCACAATGGTTGAAACTGCCGGAAGACCTTCCGGGATGGCAGCAACGGCCAGGCTGACAGCCGTCATAAACATGCTCATGAGGGGATTGCCGTAAAGAATGCCTACAAGAAAGATCAATCCGCAAATAATGAGCGCCACAATCCCCAATAGCCTGCCAAGCTGGTTAAGGCGACGGCTCATAGGGGTCTCTGTTTCTTCAGAAGATTCCAACATATTGGCTATCTTCCCAACTTCGGTTTTCATCCCTGTTGCAATGACAACACCCCGTCCGCGGCCGTAAGTCACCATTCCGCTTGAAAAAGCCATGTTGATCCGGTCACCAAGCGCTATTTCATCACCAGCCAGTACATCGGTTTTCTTTTCAACGGGGACAGATTCTCCTGTAAGTGAAGACTCCTGTATTTTAAGATTGACAGCCTCTATCAGCCTCAGGTCGGCCGGGATAACAGCGCCGGTCTCAAGTATGACCAGGTCGCCCGGCACAAGTTCTTTTGTGTTTATTTCAGATATCACTCCGTCACGCAGAACCTTGGAAAGTGGTGCTGCGAGATTCTTCAGGGCTTCAAGTGATGTTTCCGCCTTCTTTTCCTGGGTAGCACCAATGAGGGCATTCAGAAGAAGTATTCCCAGAATCACGAAGGTGTCAAGCAGACCCTCCCCTTCCATTACGCCAACCACGCCGGATATCACTGCTGCAATAAGCAGAATAATGATCATGAAGCTCTTGAACTGCGCCATGAACATCCGGAAGAAACTCTTTTTCTCTTTTGATATGAGCTGGTTATGGCCGAATTCCGCAAGCCTCCTCTTTGTCTCCTCAGTCGTCAGTCCTGCCGTTTCACTGGTTTTCAGCTGAGAGGTTACCTCATGTATGTCCTGATTATAGTAATTTGTCATAACGTAGTGATTGCCATGAATTTAGCTCAAATTAACAGTAGGGTGTCCCTTTTTGATAAGACTTTCGGCAAAAGTACTCAAATATTATTTTCAAAACTTTTCTTCCTGCTGACTTGCTCCGGGATGTTATTGCATGTTATACTAACATCGAACAATGTCTCTGGTTCAGGCTTCCAGGTAACTTTTGCTTTAAAGTCTCCTGCTTATTATCTCTCCCAGGAGATCCGCAGATAATTTTACCGGGTTATTCTTAGTATCCGTCTGCAGGCATATATTCGAAATATCCTCACTTCTGATACCGTACTTTCCCAAACGGGGTAGCATAAGCAGTTCTGTAAACTTATGCAGGTATTCAATAAAACTGGCGTTATAAAAATTATCCTCCCTTCCCTCAGTGTCAGAAAAGATCCTGCCAAGGTTTGCGTATTTCCTCAAGGCCGGGTGTTCAGCAGAGATCTTTCGCAGTTCTCTCACATTTACTTCATTGGCGACAGCCATCAGCGTGCCGCAGACTACTCCGTGAGGGATATCGAACATCGCTCCCATCGTCCCTGCCAGTCCGTGAACGGCTCCCAGTCCTGCATTGGCAAGACAGATACCCGATGTCAGGGCTGCAAATGACATATCTGACCTTGCATTGATATCATCACCATGTGTAAAGCATCTGATCAGAGACCTCTTTACTGCCTTAAGTCCTTCGGTTGCAAGGGAATCAGTATACTCATTTGACTTATCTGACAGATAAGCCTCAGTCAGCTGGGTAAAGCAATCCATACCTGCAGCTGCGGTGATGTCCGGCGGACAGTTCAGGGTAAGGTCAGGGTCAATAATTGCTATATCCGGGACAAGGTTGTCATGACGGAGAGATCTTTTGAAGCCGTCTTTCCCCACCTTTGAAATAACGGCGTTCTTTGTTGCCTCGCTGCCTGTTCCTGAAGTTGTCGGGACTGCTATAAAAGGTACTTTAGTCCCGGGATGCTCTTTATTTCCGACAACCTCGAGGTACTTCCTGACTGAGCCGGGTTTGCCCAGCATTGCAGATATTGCCTTACCTGCATCAATCACGCTGCCTCCGCCAATGCTTATCACAACATTAATCTTCTTATCCGCGAATCTCTCAACGGTTTCATCCACCAGTTCGGGTGAGGGTTCTGACGTTACCCTGACATTATGAACCTGAATATCATGTTTTCTGAACTGACCGGACAAGGATTCGGAATGAGGCGAATTAATGAATGAACTCTTTCCGGTCACAAGCAAAACAGATGTTCCGAATTTTCCTGCAATTCCTGTAAGCTCAGAGATCTTTCCGCTTCCGAAATAAATCAGCGGCAATCGCGCAAACTGAAAAGGTTTTACCACTTTGATCTGTCGGATGGTTCAATAATATTATACCTCACCCCGTACCGGGTATCAGCCATGTAATCCTTTACGGTATCGCGCCATTTAATATAATGGGGTGTCGTTTTGTGGAGATTTGCTGCCTCTTCCGATTCATAGGCTTCATAGATCATGAACCGGCAAGGGTCGCCGTCCTCCTGCAGGACATCAAACCGCAGGTTGCCCGGCTCCTTAACTGAACCCTGATGATTTTCAATTATCGCCTTAATGAACTCCCGGACATTCTCAGGCTTGACATTGACATGAACACAGGTAACAATCATAGTGCACTGATAAGTTTTTGTTATAACAATTAACGCGGTCTGGTAATACCATACTCTGGTTTCAGATTACCAGTCTATTTTAAAAACAAGGCAAAGATACACCTGATTATTCATAAGGCAAGTGCCATTATTAACAGGCTCTGTAAACAAAAAAAGGCGATAAGAATTGCCGGAGAGATTCATACAGGTTTAGCTTCCGGCAGTATATTGTTATGCGACACTTTTTTGAGAAAATCTCCTTTTTCTGCAATCATCAATATAACTATCAGTAAATTTAAACCTTGGATTCCTGAGACAAAAGAAAAGTTGTTCAGATTGGCCCAATATTTCTTTAATTCGAATTATTGTCATAACCTGATTTCGTTTGATCACCTGGTCAGGGGTTTTGATTTTTATCTGACCGGAACAGAATACAATCATAAAAAATGAATACCGGAATAATGAGCACAAAAAATATCCTGATCATCGGCAGTTCCAACACTGATATGGTGATAAAAACAAACAAGATCCCTGTGCCGGGTGAAACAATCCTCGGAGGAACTTTCCTCATGAACCCGGGAGGAAAGGGAGCCAACCAGGCTGTGGCGGCAGCAAGACTTGGCGGAAAAGTGACTTTCATTACCAAATGCGGGATCGACCTGTTTGGCGCCCAGGCGATTGATTTACTTATGCAGGAAGGCATAGATACGCGGTATATCGTTAAGGATCATGAACTGCCGTCAGGCGTTGCATTGATTACTGTCGATTCAGCCGGGGAAAACAGCATAGTTGTCGCCCCCGGCT
Source organism: uncultured Bacteroidales bacterium (assembly GCA_963825165.1). Taxonomy (GTDB): domain Bacteria; phylum Bacteroidota; class Bacteroidia; order Bacteroidales; family VadinHA17; genus SR-FBR-E99. The sequence continues at coordinate 706,561 of CAWGRY010000003.1, forward strand.
CAAACGGGAACCTCCTCCGGGAAGATATTCCTTCCGATATCTTTGAAACAGGCAAATACACAATCCTGCTAATGCAACTGGAAATACCCATACTGGTAGTGGAGTATTGTGCATTTGCTGCATCGGTCCAGGGAATAAAGGTAATCATCAATCCAGCTCCTGCACAAAGACTGTCAGATGACCTGCTAAGTCATACATGGCTATTGACACCTAATGAAACTGAAGCTGAAATGCTGTCAGGGGTTAAGATTCAGGATATCTCATCGGCTGAGGCCGCTGCATCATCACTTCAGGAAATGGGGGTTAAGAATGTAATAATCACAATGGGGTCGGCAGGAGCCTTTGTCAGGTCCGCCGGTTTTACGGGGATGATATCAGGGGAAGTAGTGAAGGCTGTGGATACAACGGCTGCCGGTGATGTCTTCAACGGGGCTCTGGCGGTTGCCCTGGCAGAAGGAACAGAACTCGAAAAAGCAGTGGTATTTGCAAATAAGGCTGCTGCCCTGTCAGTTACACGCATGGGTGCCCAGTCTTCTGCACCGTATAGAAAAGAGATTGACAAACAGTTCAGTAAACCTTAACCGTTATGAGAATGAGCAGAATCTTTCTTCCGTATTTATTTTCAGCATTGATCATTGTTACTGCTTCCTGCAACAGCTCAACTGATGAGTTTAAATCAATTACTCCTGAAATGCTCAGGGACAAGATTGCGGGCGGATGGGCAGGCAAGATGACAGGTGTGACCTACGGAGCACCTACGGAATTCAGGGCTCAGAGTAAGATGTACACTGATCCTATTAACTGGAAACCGTCTGATATCAGGGGCAGTATGTGGCAGGATGATATTTATGTGCAGCTCACCTTTTTGATGTCAATGGATAGGTACGGGCTCGACGCCCCTGCAAAAAAATACCAGGAGATGTTCGCCACAGCAGGCTATATGCTATGGCATGCCAATATGCAGGCAAGAAAAAACTGGTATGACAGCATCTTTGCTCCCTTATCAGGAAGTCCTGAATTTAATCTTCATGCAGATGACATCGATTTTCAGATTGAATCTGACTATATCGGATTTATGTGCCCGGGAATGCCTCAGACAGCCTCGGAAATAGCAGACAAAATAGGCCGTATAATGAATTATGGTGACGGAATATATGGAGGTACTTTTGTCGCAGCTCTTTATTCGGAAGCTTATTTTGAATCAGATATTCCTAAAATCATTGAGAAGGCGCTGCAATCAATTCCTTCCGGAAGCGACTACTATAAAATAGTCAGGGATGTGATAAATCTCCATCAGCATTATCCAGTCGACTGGCAGGCCGCGTGGCAGGAGCTTCAGGACAAATGGGGCGATGTTGATATCTGCGGGGCAGGCTCCCCTTTCAATATTGATGCAAAACTGAACGGGGCCTACATAGTAATGGGCTTATTGTACGGCGAAGGCGACCCCATGAAAACAATGGAAATATCGACAAGATGCGGCCAGGATTCCGACTGCAATCCCTCAAATGCGATGGCAGTCCTTGGCGTAATCAAAGGCTTCAGCGGTCTGCCTGAAGATATGCAGAAAGGAGTAAAAGCCGTAAGTGATTCCATCTTCATACATACCTCCTATTCTTTTAATACGGCCGTCAGCAGCACCAACAAATATGCACTTGATCTCATTGTTAAAAACGGCGGAACGGTTACTGACAGAATGATCAAAGTTAAAACTCAGGCACCCGTTGAGCCGCGGCTGGAAGTGGCGTTTCCTGACCTCGTTTTTGATAAGAGGATTTCAATTTTCGATGAGAATGCGTGGATTTTCAAAGGTAAGTGGATCCCGTTCGAGATTACCGGCCAGGATAATCAGGTGGTGAAACAATCAATGTTTGCTGAAAATGCGGGTGATGAGCTTGAGATTGCATTCAACGGCACCGGGATATCACTTACCGGGAACTGGTTCAAAGACGGTGGAAAAGCTGATGTATATATTGATAGTGTGCTCCACCGCAGTATTGATACTTATTACGATTTTGCCAATCAACAGCATACCGAAAGTATATGGCACATTCTTAACCTACCGCCCGGAGACCATAAGGTCAGACTTGTTGTAAAGGGAGAGAAACGACCTGAATCTGCAGCGACAAGAGTTTACATCACGTCTGCCGTCATCTTCAGGACCGCTCCGAAAAAGAGTGATACTTTTAAATTCTCATTCGAATAGCAGGCAAAAAAAGCAGCAGGCTGATAATTGTATTGACTGACTTTCATCTTTAACCTTTTGACCTTTAACCTTTAACCTTTAATAAAATGTTTATACCACAAAGTTATTCACTGGCGATCATCCTCTGCATAGTAACGATGCTGTGCTGGGGATCATGGGGCAATACACAGAAGCTGGCAGGCAAGTCGTGGCGCTTCGAACTGTTTTACTGGGATTATGTCCTGGGAATCCTGCTGTTCTCATTGTTGCTTGGTTTCACGCTTGGAAGCACCGGGGAAAATGGCCGGGGATTCATTGATGATATAGGCCAGGCAGAAGGAAAGAATATTTTGAACGCACTGCTGGGAGGAGTAATCTTTAATGCATCAAATATACTCCTCGTTGCTGCAATGGCGATAGCAGGAATGGCAGTTGCATTTCCGGTTGGTGTTGGAATTGCCCTTGCCCTCGGCGTGATCATTAACTATATTGCCGTCCCGAAAGGAAACCCTCTTATCCTGTTTATCGGGTTGGCTTTTATAGTTGCGGCAATTATTATGGATGCTGTTGCCTACAAAAAACACAGCACCACATTAAAGCAGGTTTCAAAGAAAGGTATACTTCTATCGGTTTCAGCAGGAGTCCTTATGGCCCTTTTCTACCGCTTCGTGGCAAGCTCGATGGCTTCTGATTTCGTAATGCCCGAAGCTGGAAAGCTTACCCCCTACTCTGCCGTTTTCTTTTTCGCAATTGGGGTAGTCGTCAGCAATCTTCTGTTCAACTATCTGCTGATGAAAAAACCGTTTGAAGGAGTGCCGCTCTCATTCAGTGACTATACCAAAGGAAGCCTTGGCGTTCATCTTACCGGCATTCTGGGCGGAGTCATCTGGAACATCGGGATGGCTATGAGCATAATTGCTTCAGGAAAAGCAGGATTTGCAATTTCTTACGGACTTGGCCAGGGCGCAACTCTCATTGCAGCCCTCTGGGGTGTCTTTATCTGGAAAGAATTTAAAGGAGCTACTAAACAAGTTAATACTCTGATATTCTTTATGTTTCTAGCATATCTTGCAGGACTTGCACTGTTGGTTTATGCAGGAACCTAAATAAGATCACTCATTTATCCTGATTCCTGCCGGCTGACTTCTGCTTGTTGCTTTTTACTTTCGGTAATTCCCTGCTCCGCCGGTATTGCCAGACAAAGCTCACTTAATTGAAAGAGCCCATGGCGGACCATGGACTCAATCTTTCAACCCTGAACTAACCTAAAACCCAATCTCTGGTATGCAAATTACCGAATATTAAGTATATCAAAGATAAACTTGTTTGGTACCTTTGTCAATAGCACCAAAGTTCTATATACATGCCCCTTTTAAAACAGTACCTTTGATTCAACAGGATATTCTGGACAAAACAATTTAAACTCACATTATTATGAGAATAGTGATAATTGCGCTTGCTCTGTTGCTGACAACATTTCAGGCTAATGGTCAGATCCTTGGCAAGAAAAAGTCAAAAAATGCTGATCCAAGGGATGCGCAGATTGATTCTCTCACCACGCTTACAAAAACCCTCACACTGCAGCTCGATTCCGTTAACGGGGAGTTATCAAAATATGCAGTAGCGCCAGATTCACTTAAGGTTCCCGGTGACACATCAGCTATACTACCGGCAGCTGTACTACCGGCAGCTGTACCTGTACCACAGGTAACAACTGACAGCGTAACCATGGCCGTAATGAGTGAACCAGTCCCGGCCCCTGTTCCTCTCCTGGTCGAACCCAAAGGACCGGCAGCCCCTGACAGTGTCGCTATCCTGCGTCAGGAAAACAAAATGCTCACGACTACAGTCGACAGCATGAAAGTGGCCTGGGTGAAAACCGTGGAAATGCTGACATCCGAGGAGGTCGTTAAAGCAACGGCGGTAAGCGACTTGAAAAAGCTTAAGGAACTCCTCGATACCGGAATCATTACAGTGGCTGAATTCACTGTTTTGAAGAAAAAATACCTGGAGAAGCTGTAAGAGGCAGGTTATCACTTGTTTCTTAACTGGTTCCGTCGGGCTTTCTTCACAGTTCCGGCCAGGTGTTATATTTCATCCAACAGAAAAGTGAGCATCATCTTTTTGATATGCATTTGAAAAAGTAGTTAAATCCACCCGCATATGACTGCAAAAATAAAAGAAACTGTATCGGCAGAACCTGTCGCTGAAATTAAAAGGTTGAATGAGGACAGGCAAAAAACGGCTCCCTGGAAGAAATGGGGACCATACCTGAGTGAGCGGCAATGGGGCACTGTTAGGGAAGATTACAGCGAAAACGGTGATGCCTGGAACTTCTTTACTCACGATCATGCACGCTCGCGCGCTTACCGCTGGGGAGAGGATGGTATTGCCGGTATTTCTGATGAGAAACAGCACCTCTGTCTTGCACTGGCCCTGTGGAACGGGAAGGATGCTATACTGAAAGAACGGATGTTTGGACTGACCAACAGCCAGGGTAACCATGGTGAAGATGTGAAGGAGTATTACTTCTACCTCGATAGCACGCCGACACACTCGTACATGAAATATCTGTACAAATATCCGCAGGCAGCCTATCCCTATGGTGATCTTGTGGGCCAGAACGGGCGACGCACGAGAGAGGAAATGGAGTATGAGCTCCTTGATACCGGCGTATTTAATGAAAACCGCTATTTCGATGTGTTTATCGAGTATGCCAAAGCCGGTCCGGAAGACATACTGGTCAGGATAACCGCTGTAAACATGGGGCCCGAGACAGCTGAACTTCATCTTCTGCCTACCCTCTGGTTCAGAAACGACTGGTCAGCCTGGATTGCTGACTCGAACAGGGCAGAACAAAAACCTGTAATTAAACAGGTGAAATCCGGAACGGGAACGAGTGCGGCTGTTGTTTCTCATTCAAATTTAGGAGAGCTGCTGTTTTCATGCGAAGGCGATGTACCTCTTTTATTCACTGAAAACGAGACCAACCATGAAAAGCTTTTTCCCGGACAAAAGAATGAAAGTCCATACGTCAAGGACGGGATAAACGATTATGTGATCCAGGGCAACAAGGAGGCAGTGAATCCTGAAAAACAAGGCACAAAAGTTGCAGCACATTACCAGGTAAATATCGGTGCAGGAATGTCATCTGTGATTAACCTCAGACTCACAAACAATTCACTCACCGGTTCAGACAAAGTCTTTGGTGATGAATTTAATAAAGTCTTTGCTGACAGGCTTCATGAAGCCGACGAGTTTTACCAGGCTGTGACTCCACCGTCAGTGAGCAAGGATGAAGCCAGCGTAATGCGTCAGGCCATTGCCGGGATGCTCTGGAGCAAACAGTATTTCTTCTTTGACGGGGACAACTGGCTTGATGAACACAACTCCAATCCGTTGCACAAGGGTTTCCATAATGCACGGAACTCAGACTGGTACCACATGCTGAATTCGGATATCATATCTATGCCCGATAAATGGGAATATCCGTGGTATGCAGCCTGGGATCTGGCCTTCCATACCCTTCCGCTTTCAATCGTTGACCCCGATTTTGCCAAGTCGCAGATGGATCTTATGCTCAACAGTTTATATCTTCACCCCAACGGGCAGATGCCAGCCTATGAGTGGAATTTCAGCGATGTGAATCCGCCTGTTCATGCCTGGGCCTCCATGTTTCTCTATAATACTGATAAAGCGGCACAAGGCAAAGGCGATGTTGAATTTCTTAAGGCGATGTTCAATAAACTGATGCTCAATTTCACATGGTGGGTGAACCGTAAAGACCGTTACGGCAAGAATGTGTTTGAGGGTGGCTTCCTCGGCCTTGATAATATCGGTGTATTCGACCGCAGCGCTCCACTGCCGACAGGCGGCAGCCTTGAACAGGCTGACGGAACGGCATGGATGGCCCTCTTCAGTCAGAACATGGTGGAAATGGCCTATGAACTGGCCAACCACGACCCTTTTTATGAAAATCTGGTCGTGAAGTTTGTTGAACACTTCTATTTCATTGCCAGTGCCATGAACAAGCCTGGTACGGACGGAATGTGGGATGAGGAGGATGGCTTTTACTATGACCTGCTCCGGCTGCCTGATGGCAGTGCCCGGCGACTTAAGGTACGGTCACTCGTAGGGCTTCTGCCTTTGTGCGCTACCAGTGTCATTGAAAAGGAACATCGTGAAAAAGTTCCGCATGCAATGGCACGTCTTATCGAACGCCTGCGGAGGATGCCCGAACTTAAAGAATCCATGCACCCGACAGGGCCCGGCAATTATGGTGTGGCCGAACGCGGGATCCTTTCCCTGGTTAACCCCGAGCGGCTCCGCCGGATTCTGTCCAGGATGCTCGATGAGAATGAGTTTTTAAGTCCATACGGCATCCGTTCCATCTCCAAATTCCACAAGCAAAATCCCTATGTGCTGCATGCTGACGGTCAGGAATACCGGGTGGATTATCTGCCGGCAGAATCAAATACCGGGATGTTCGGGGGCAACTCCAACTGGCGCGGGCCTGTCTGGATGCCCGTGAATGTTCTGCTGGTCAGGGCGCTCCAGCAGTTCTACCTGTATTACGGTGATAATTTTAAGATTGAATGCCCGACAGGCTCCGGAAACCTCATGAACCTTTTTGAGGTAAGCAAGGAATTAAGCAACAGGCTTACGAAGATATTCACCCTGAACGAAGAAGGCCGGAGACCGGTGTTCGGAGGTGCGGAGAAGTTCCAGACCGATCCGGCATGGCGAGATTATATTCTGTTTTATGAGTATTTCCATGGTGACAACGGCGCAGGACTGGGTGCAAGCCATCAGACAGGCTGGACCGGTGTCGTGGCAAAACTGATACAGCTTTACGGAATTATTGATCCAAAAGAATTACTTGAACAGGGAAAGCAGGCAGCATTCGTTAAGGGGCCACAGGGATAGGCAATTATTACTGTTTATTTTTTATTAATTATTTCGAGTCCGGGATACTGAGGGCAGAACTTTGAAACAAAAGTGTTCTCAAAACTGAGGTTTTCAAGCTTCGGGCTCCAGATCATCCGGACCATGTTCCAGACGTCTTTGTCATTGCTCAGGGAAGATGAATTCCTGATAAGCATTTTGCCATCGACATCAGACCAGTCGTAATTATCTCCGTACCGTATGCCTGTTCCGTTATCTGAAAAAGTGCAGTTATCAGCCACTACCGAATGGTTCGGCGAACTGTACCCGAGCTCCAGTCCCTGGCCGCAGTTGGTAAAAACACATCCGCTGAAGAGATGATTTTTAACTGCGGGATTGACACTTGACAATGCGGCACCCTCGTGAAAACATGCCTCAAACCTGCAGTCGGTAACTGAGATATCGCCCCCTCCGTCGGCTCCGGAATCCAATCCGTCATCCTTTGCAAACATGAAGACAGTATTTGCAATTACTGCATCCGAAGCATTCAGGTAAAGGCCATCATTATCATTGTCCTGAAAAACATAGGAATCATCCGGGAAATCAGTGAAAACGGAGTTTCTAAGAGTTATTTCCGTATTGTTAACCTGCCCTCCTGTTTTTGCACGTTGAACCAGGATGTTGTCTAATGTCAACACAGAGTTTTTCGGGTAAAAGATCTGGCCGATGTGATCAGTCATGAAACAGTAATCGAGAGTAAGAGTGCTGTTTTCTGTATAAAACAGGGCTTGTCTCCCGGCATGGCCCCAGGCATAATCACCGGAATCATGATACCCGCTCTGGCAGAAGACTGTATATCTTGCTTCAATGGTTCCACCTGGTTCCCGGGTGATAAACCCTCCCCAGTATTTATCATTCCGGCTGCATGTAACAAATACCGGATTTGATGCAGTGCCGTCAAATACAATCGGGCCGCTGAGATTAATATCAACAGCCTCATCAATAAGTATTACTGCACCTTCGTGTATTGTCAGAGAGCCTGTGGAGGCGATATTCAAATTCCCGGTGATCCTTACAAGGCTGCCGGCCTGGATTTCAATTGCTGAGCTAATTGAACCCGAGAGTTCCAGGTCAGCATTTGAAATTTTCGTAAGTGCCGCACTGATCTTTTTGCCGCCAATAACAAAATCAGCCTTTCCTGAGATGGCAGATGCAGCAATGTTAACTGAACCCACACCCCGTTTAACGTTGAAAACGTCGCCCGAAGTTGTGCATTTACCCAGGGAATAGATGCCTTTGACAGCGCCTGATTCCCTGACATAAAAAATGAAAGGAACTTTAATCAGGTCTGTATATCTGTGAGGATAGTATATTTCAACATCTTCCGAACCCAGCAATACGGTTTTATATGGTGCCGGCACCCATGCTTTTATACCCCATTCAGAGAATTCCCTTTCTTCAGTGGTGGTAGTAAAAAAAATGGTATCATTATCCAGTTGGGCGGAATTGTACATCAGGATTAGTTCATAAAATCCGTTTTCCGTGAATACCAGGTAATCTCCTGATGCGAAATCAACAGTATCGTTATTGAGTATTGCCAGACTAATGTTATTGGTGTCATTCAGAACAGCAAACGGCAGGTAATAATCGTGTTTTGTTTGCAGCTCCGACAGATTAATCCAGCCTTCAGGAACTATAATTTCATTTTTTTTGCAACCGCCCACAAGAAGCAGAAACATAAAACAGGTCAGCAGGTTTATGAATCTCATATCTACCGGTTTTGCTGTTTATCAAGTTCCTGAAGAATCCAGTTTCTTCTCTCCTTCAGCAATTGCCTTTTTTCACTAAGGTTTGTCACAAAAAGATCATAATCAGTTTCGTCAACATCAAACCGCGACTGTTTCACGATTGAATCGTTGCTGTAAAACGGACCGATGTGATCGTAAGTATAGTCAAAAACCTTATCAATGGCAGCTGCATCAATTTTTTCAATGACAGTACGCAGGGTCTTCAGGTATTGTTGATAAATCAGACTGTCCCTGGCAATTTTATAATCGAGATCATCTTCGATTGAGTAAAGCAGTTTTGAACCCACATCGGCAATTACGTCATCCATGCTGAAATATTCCCTGGAGCCGAATACAGTTCCGGTGGCCCAATCGTTTCCAATTTCATGAGGCTGACCGGCAAAAATATCATCGTAATCCCAGGGAAACACTCCCAGGATTTCCCGGCCATCCCTGATTGTTGAATAGAAAAAGATCTCGTCAGTATAGTCACCGTTTTTAATAAGCAGGTCGATACTTAGTTTTGTAAAATACTGTTCCATATCGATATAATACGAAAGAGTATCATAAAGCTGACGGCCGGAATTTTCGGAGAGAACCGAGTAGATCTTATCCAGCAGGTTATAATATTTCTCTTCATTCTGATGAAAATCCGGGTTCATAAAAAAACTTTTTACGACATGGTCATAACCGCGGCGTACGACAAAAGTAGCCTGCCTCTGTTCGATAAAGTACTCGACCGGATCTTCAATAAAATGATAGAGTCCCTGGGTATGGCCATTTAACTTTACCTCGGTGAAAAAGCTGTAAACGGGCCATAGTCCGACTTCCCTGAAAAGTCCCGTTGCCGTGCTGTTTTCGATGTATGTATAATCGTAAACCATCGCCAGCAACTTGAATTCCTCATACTTTCTCTCCGCCTGTTCAAGTGGATTATTGAGCAAAATTTTACGACCCATGTTAACGCCAAATCCTTTCCGTTCAAAATTAACAGTGTTGTCACCCCTGATCTCAAACCTGTCGATAGTGTATATGCCTCCGGCAAAACGCAGTTCGGGAACAGGGTCAGTAACCTGGTACCGTTCCCCGCGGCTTTCATTAATGTATTGTCGCTGCGCTTCGGTAACCATAAAATTAAAACCCTCTTTTTCAGGATCTGAAACCTCACGGGGTTCCTTAGCACATCCGTGAAGGAATAGCGCCAACATTGAGAGAAGCAGGAAATCAGCCAGCCCCCGGATCTTCATTATTTGCTCAAATTACATTGAAATATTACAATACAATGTTAAAGACAATTTGAAGTAAAACGAGTTAAAAAGTTAAAAATGATTTGAATGCAAAATTTTGTCAATTAACCCCCCCTTATTTGTCAGTGCGTATTTCACCTGACGGTTCCGGATAAAGGAATGTTGTGGAGAAGCTGACAGTTAATATTGGAATATGTAAGGGGCGGGGCTCCTTTTACAGTTCATTGGCTTCGCATTGGCCACCGCAGCTGCATTCTTTACCTTCTACTTTTTCAAAGGCTTCCCTCCCTTCAGAAACGGAAAAGTAAATCAGTCCGGCAGCGCCGATAGTGTCTGCATAAGCAAAACCTGTGAGCTCATAAACCAGACTCGACACCAGCAGAACAAGGGACATATATACACATATCTTAGTACAATTGGCATCAGCAATTATGGGTTCCGAATCCAGCTTTTTGCCAATTCTTTTTTTTGCATTCATAAGCCAGACCATTACAGCGATTGAAACCAGTGATATTACCACTCCCCAGAATGTGGTTTCCGGCTTGTGCCCGGTGATGAGATTTATGACAATACCTGCCAGTAAGCCTGCCGACAAAAGATAGAATGCCGTACCTGTTATTTTTAAGGCTGTTTTCTCGAAAGTGCTTTTAGGGCTATCCGGATTTTTTTTAATACGCAATATCATAATGGCGATGCCAATGCCTGACATTACTTCAATGAAACTGTCTGCTCCGAAACCAAACAGGCTAAGCGTTTCATCTGCATATCCCAGGGTCATCGAAACGACACCTTCGGCAATATTATAAAAAATGGTAAACAGGCTTAACCTGTAAGCCTGTCTGTAGAATTTCTGTTCTGAAGTTACCAACCCTGTTATAAGTTATCAATTACCCTTTTTAGTTTATTCGTCACCTCAAGTGCTACACCTCCCAATGCTGGATTTGTAATTGCCTGCATCGAAGCAATGGGGTTTACAGCGGCGATTTCAATTTTATTCTGCCCCTGTTCAATGACAAGCACATTGCATGGAAGCATGGTGCCTATCTTTTCCTCGGCCTGTAATGCTTTATAGGCCAGAGGCGGGTTGCATGCACCCAGAATTTTGTATCTCTTGAAATCGACACCCAGCTTTTCTTTCAGTTTCTCATGCATGTTGATCTCCGAAATCATACCAAAGCCTTCACTTTTAAGTGCTTCAGTGGTTAACTTAACTGCCTCATCGAATGATTTATTAAGCGTTTTGTTGAAATAGTATTCCATGATTTAAGTGTATAATGATTATCTTACAATTTACGCTTTCAATTCTTGAAAACCAGTTTATTGCCGATATTGTCTGCTATTTTTTCTCCCTGTATGAATCCTGCCTCGATAGACGGCCTGTAGTGAATACCGCCGTACAGTCGTGAAATTCCTGCCTCCCTGGCTGCCTCCATAAAGTTATTGAAATGATGTGCCTTGTATCCACGGTAGGCATAGGTATTATCTGTAAATGCTACCTTATCGCCCAGCATTTTTGTCAGAATGGTGGCGCCGGACATTGACACAACGGCATGGGCTGCAGGATATTCAGGATGCGGCGGCGTAACAATAAGCGGATTCCATTCGCTGTGTTTCATAACACCCTGGATGTAGGTCACCGGCCGCTCAAGGTTATAAGTGTACTTAGCTTTGAAGACTCCGATCGCTGCATCGTTCTCGGTGATAAACAACCCTGCATACAGGTGGGCACCTTCAATCAATGACACATTCAGGTCAGTCATTACAGTCTTCAGGATTGAAGCCCAGTGGCCACCACCGGTAAGTGTTTTGCCGTCAGGAAAATCATCCCAGAAAAGACCAGTTGCTCTTTGAGTGTCATCCATCGTTTGGGAAACCAGATATACGTCTTCATTCATTTTATAGAAAGCAGACTGGTTATCGGTTGAAAATGCCACCGGCTCAGGAGGCATGGTGTTGTCGATACTTCCTTTTACAATTGTTCGCTCATTGCCAAGATATGGTAAGATGGGAGCAATAAACTTCGGCGGAGTAGGTTCCCATAGCCCAGCTCCTTTCGGAACCGTATAAGCAGCGTTCGCCATGTCATCGCCGTCAGTGCTGCTCCATTCTATTACTGCCCGTGCTACCATTGATCCGTATGTTTCGCCTGCAGCTACAGAGGCCTCAGTGTAACCCTCCCTGATAAGCCTGGTTCTGACGGCATTTTCAAGCGAATCGAAACGCATTATGTCTGCTGGGTTCTGTGGATAAAAAAACCTGAACATGGTTGCCATTGCAGCGTTGGCACTGGCCTGCCAGCAAATATTGCCGGTCTCCGGAAGTCCTTCAGGCTGCTGATAACCGTTGAGCTGTCCGGCAAGTGAGCGGTAATTCTTATCTCCTCTTACTATCGATTCATACAGGGCAACACCAGTATATGCCTGTTGACGGAGATGATGCGAAGGAATTTTAGTGGAGGCGATAGCCTTCAGGTGTACCGTGATCCAGTCGTTGATAAGCTGGCTGCCGCCTGGGTTTTCAAGTGTCTTGTCCTGACCGGTTGGCTGTGCTTTTGATACCGTGGTACCGCTGGCCTGAAGTCCGGCAAAAATGAACAAAGCAATAATAATTGTCTTCATATTGGTGGATGTTAATTAATACTTCGCTTTAAAAGAAAGTATTTGTTTCTGAGCTACTGTTTTCAAAGAACGGAATGATAACAATAAATCCTGGCCATTGTTCATCAGTATTGAGCTGGTCCGGGATCTTCCGTAAATCTCTTCACAGAAACTTATTTAATGTTTGTCCTTGTACCTTTTGCACTCGCTGTGGCTTATTACCGTTACGGTGCACATAACCTGCATAACAAGACTTATGAATATCTAGAAGGCAATAGTTTCCAGCGTGATCATCTGAGTGATGAACAACCTCCGGAGAAATTTGTTTTTGGTTTAAAAGGGATTGAGTTATCACCGTTAAGTATATGGCGATATTCAAACCCGTAAAACCGAAAATTATGGCAACAGTGAGCATTTATCTGAACTTTCCACGTAACACGGAGGAAGCATTTAATTTTTACAAATCCGTTTTCGGAACAGAGTTTGTCGGCAAGGGAATCATGCGTTTCAAAGACGTCCCGCAAACACCTGAAATGCCGCCCCTCGCGGATACAGACAAAGACCTTGTAATGCATGTATCATTGCCTCTTCTGGGCGGATTTGAATTAATGGGAACCGACGCTCCCGAATCAATGGGCTTCACGGTGAATCCCGGCAACAATGTGTACATCAACCTTCAGCCCGACACAAAAGAAGAGACAAAACGGTTATTTGATGCACTGTCAGAAGGCGGCAAAGTAGAAATGGAACTGCAGGACATGTTCTGGGGCGATTATTACGGAAGCTGTAAAGACAAGTTTGGGGTACAATGGATGTTCAACTGCACAAAGAAATAACGCATCCTGAAAAAAAACGGTAAGGGCAGGTAAGTATCTGCCTGACGCTGTCATTTAATGTTTCCCTGCGGGCTCAGTGGCAATAATGTTATACCTTTATGGAATATAACAATATTCATACTGACACTTACGAGGTAAGTACTGCTGTTCATATCAATTTCCGGAACTATTGCAGCTTTGCCATTTAGCCTGAAAGGATCCCAGTTTTTTAAGGGCTCAAAGTAGTAGACCAGGTTTGTAACAAGTATGCCAATCCCTGCCCCTGCCAGAACATCGCTGACCCAGTGTTTATTGTTTGTCACACGCAGAATACCTGTCGCAGTTGAAAACAAATAGCCGGAATAAGCCAGTGGAAGACAGTAGTCTTTAGTCTCCTGATATAAAACTGTAGCTCCGGTAAAAGCCTGGGATGTATGCCCTGAGGGAAAAGAAAGCGGGTCGCCATTGGGTCGTGTTGAGTGAGTAAGCCTTTTAAGTGAACCCGTTATTAATGATGTTGCCAGCTCTGAAATAAACAGATATTTTGTCTGGTTGAAAACATTGTTCCTGTGTTTTACCCCAAACAGATCTGATGTATAAAGTAAAGCTATCGGAGCATATTGGATATAATCGTCGACATTAGTATTTGTCCTTGGAAACCACTCCTGCATTTCCTGCTTGCAGCCCAGGGCTTCGATTAACAGCCCTCCTGATATCAGGCTTATTGGAACTAGCTGATTCTTCAGGCGAAAATCAGAAGAATCCTGTTCAGGGATTTTTTTGTTATACGTATCATCCGCAGTCTGCCCGGAAGAAAGATAAATCGGAACATAAAACATGATAAGAACTGCGATACACCTGCTAATATGCCTCATACATGGCGTTGTGTTCCTGGCACTATTCAATTGATATCAAATCAACATTCTCACTGCTACCTTCGACTTCTTCTTTTACTAAACCGACATTTGGAGCATAATATTTATATTCTATCGGAGCATCAGGTTCAATTGCGTTCCAATCAGCAGTTTTTAAACAATTGCTAAAAGTTCCATAGGTTGTCGTAACAGAAACGCCCTTGGCAATAACTTTTCCCCAGTCTTCAGCCACATTAAAATAATACTCCTGTCTGTAAGGCATTTCGAGTACCGGGACTGCCATTACCAGTATTCCCGGTTTTGCCCCATCAATACCTGCTTCAAAAGAACCTTCATGATTTATTAATACACCATTTTCATAATTGCTCACATCTTCGCCCATATACCAAACGTTGCCACCCTTATCCTGGGCATACCAGTCATGAGTATCTTCAATAACCTGACCTGCAATGCTGACAACATCGCTGACAATGGTACAATTGACACCTGCTATAATTTTCTTTTCTGATAACACTGTAACTACAGTAGTTTCCAATCCATCTGCCGTCTGTGAATGATAAGTAAAAACTGTTCCCGGGCTTAACGGAAAAAGTACATTAGTTACGCCTTCCACAAAATTTTCCGGATTAATGATTGGATTGTAGTTCACGTCTATTTGTCGCTGTTCCTCTTTCTCACAGGAAACCAGGACAAATAAAAAAAGTAATAAGGCTACAATCAGTTTAGTTTTCATTGTATTCTTTTTGGAAATTTTGATCTTTACTTCTCATCTTCCTCATTCCCCTCCTTTGCCAGCTCCTTTGTTATAACCTTGCCTGCAGCATCAATTGCTGCTTCCAGTCTTTCTTTGCCCTTACTTAATGCAAATTCGTATACTTTACTTTCCGGGGTTTCAGATACCTCTGACTCTGCAATTTTATAGCCTGCAAATTCTTTTTCGAGCGTAGTCTTGACAGCGGCAGGAATTTCTTTTGCTGTTATCTCATATTCTGTTTCAACCCATACCCCTGAATTATCAAAGTTGGCTGAGTACTCTTTGCTATCCATTTTAAACTCAACTTCCCACTCATTATCGTTTTCTTTCCCCCATTTTACCTTTGAAGCGTCCGGAAATTTCTGTGAAAAAGCAGTTGATACACTGGCAGGAGCATTTTTCTCTGATTGTCCGCAAGCGGAAAAACTGATTAATAAAACAGCGGAAATAATTAAAACTGATGTTTCCATTTTATCTGGTATTTAATTGTTGATTTTAATAATTCAGACAAAACTAAATACTGATTCTAAAGGAATCCTTAAGACACATTATGGATATGCAAATTGAGGTAAAATTGTTGTGGATTTAATTATTTCTTAATAAACAGTTTTAACAAACCCGGCAATACAATCAGTAATAATGGCAATGCCATTACCAGTCCTCCTATAACAGCAATAGCCAGCGGCTGATGCATCTGGGCCCCGGTACCAATCCCGAGGGCTAAAGGTGTAAGCGCGACTATAGCTGCCGTAGCTGTCATTAACTTCGGACGTAAACGGACTGAAATGGCATAACCCAGTGCTCCGGTAACAGTTGAATTTTTAAGTTCCGTAAGAAACTGCTGAATAGTAAAAATGGAATTTTCACCAATTATGCCGACAATCATTATCAATCCCGTATAACTGCCAACATTCAAGGGAGTGTTGGTTATATATAATGCCATGACGCCGCCTGCAATACCCAATGAGCTTATCAATATTATTATTGTTGACAGTTTGAGGCTTTTAAACATGAACAGAACTATCAGAAAAACCAGCAATCCACTGATAATAAGTATCTTCAGCAGCTCGGCAAAGGATTGCTGTTGTTCAGCGTAAGAGCCCCCATATACAATCTGGTAAGTTGGAGGCAACTCTATTCCTGCAAGCTTTTGCTGTATATCTTTCATTACGCCGCCGAGATCACGGGTATCAAGTCTCGCAGTGACCACCCCCATCGTCTGAAGGTTTTCTCTCTGAATCTCTGAAACACCAGCATGGATTGAGAATCCGGCAAACTTGCTCAAAGGCAGGTACTCGCCTGAAGATGTACAGATTTTGATTTGTTTTATTTTTTCGACAGGGGTTTGATTATTAAGGGGGTAAATCAACCTGATATCCGTGAATTGCTCTTTTTCCGGGACTGATCCAACCACAATACCTCCGAGATAGATCTCGGTCTGAGTTTGAATATCAGATGCAGCAAGTCCGAATTGTTTAATAATATCTTCTTTGGGTAAAATACTTACGACAGGTCCTGAAACTATTATCCCATCAAAAACATCTGCTGTTCCCTGCACGGTTTCCACACTGTCTGCCACCTGTTTTGACAATCCTTCAAGTTTATCATGATTATCTCCGAATATCTTGATCTCAATCGGCTGAACGCTTTTCATCAGATCACCCAACATATCAGTAATTACCTGCCCGAAATCAACGGTAAGGGCAGGCACGGCGCTTTCAACTTTTTTGCGGATTTCATCAGAAACCTCCGACGTTGTTCGTTTCCTGTTTTTATTCAACTCAATCAGATAATCACCACTGTACGGTTCTGTGATGAAAAATCCCATTTCAGTTCCTGTACGCCGGGAGTACGTTTTTACTTCAGAGATGCTTTCAATAATTTTGTCAACTTCACAGAGTATCCTGTCAGTTTCCTCAAGAGATGTCCCGGGAGGAGACGTATAGTCCAGAACTATTGATCCTTCATCCATCTCAGGCAGAAAACCTGTAGGAAGCTTTGGCATCATAAAGGCAATGCCTGCGATCAGAAATAAAACAAGTATACCGCTGATATAAGGCCGCGATATAGAATACTCTATCCACCGGTGGGTTTTAGCAGTACGTATTTTCGTATTCCTTACCGGCGATTTATTTCCTGAAAGAAGGAGATAAACAACAGGCAAACCGATCCATGTAACAAGAAATGAACAGAGCAATGTAATAATCATTGTCATTGTAAGGATCTTGAAATAGGCCCCGGCTATGCCTGTCATCAACTCAAACGGGATGAGGATCACTATGGTTGCAAGGGATGAACTTATCATGGCAGGAAATAAAAAACCAATGGCTTTACCCACCAGTTCCTTCGGTTTTCTGTCAGGAAACTCTTCATGGGTCCTGTGGATCTGCTCAATGACAATAATTGCGTCATCAATAATCAATCCGATTGCTGCCGCAATTGCTCCGATTGTCATTATATTAAAATCATAACCCAGCAAACGAAGCGCTATAAAAGTAAGAGAGAGCGTAAGAGGAATAGTAATCAGGATCACAGCGCTGGCCCTGAAAGAGCGAAGAGAAATGACCACAACCACAATTGACAGCAACAACCCTATCCAGAGAACATCAATTATGCTCCGGATGCTGCCATTGACAAATTCTGCCTGATTATAATATGGTTTTAAAACAACACCGTCCGGTAACACTTTTCCCAGTTCCTTAACCTTAATTAAAACCTGTTCGGACACATCTATAAGATTGCTTTCAGGTTGCTTCAAAACGGCTATTAACGGCACATCCTTACCGTCAGCTTTTATCCTGATATATTCATTACGTTCCGAGATTTCAACTTTCGCAACATCAGATACTGTTATGTTGCGTATTCCATTATTGAAAAGTACAAGATCTTCAAGTTGCTGTTTATCCTTCAGTGTGGCATCGGTAACGGTAAGATAGAGGCGGTTGTAATCTATGGTATATCCGTTTGATTTAATGAAATCCGTATTTTGAAGCACATCAAGAATTGACTGAGGGCTGATTTTCAAGAGGCTTAATTTTCCCTCATCAGGGATAATTCTGTATTCCTTTACTTTACCTCCGATTACCTGCACGGAAGCAACACCTGCAATCCGGGATAAGTAGGGTTTTACAATATATTCTGCTATGAGCTTTAACTCAACCTGGTTTTTAGTATCTGAAACCAGTGAATATCCCATCACAGGTAAAACTGAGGGATTCATTTTTTCAACCATAATTTCAATATCCGGAGGTAAACTGCTTTTAATTCGTGCTATCTGTGATTCCACCTGCTGTTTGTCAAGGTCAATATCAGAACCCCATTCCATATATGCTGAAATCTCGCAACTCCCCATACTGGTTGCACTGCGTACAAGACTCAGATGTTCGACCCTTTTAATAGCATCTTCAAGTGGTTTGGTGACCTCAACCATCATCTTATCGACTGGTTGCTCCCCGTTATCAGCAATTATTTTAATCTTAGGAAAAGTAACATTGGGGAACAGCGAGGTCTTCATATTTTGGTAGGAGAAAGCTCCGCCGATCAAAATTAAAAGCAGAATAACGGCAATCGGAGTTTTATATCTGATAAATATGTTTCCCATCTTACTTTGCAATTCTGATAGTAGAGCTGTCAGGCAAACCATAAGCACCTTCGCTTATAATCAAATCGTTTGCTTTCAATACCGGTGAAATAATTTCTGCCACAGTATCATTCTCAATTCCTTTTTTGACCGGGATCTTAACCGCCAAATTATTGGAATCAATTTTCATCACCCAGAATTCACTTTGTGTTTCATTGGTCATCAGAGAAGATTTTGAAACAAGTAATGCCTGCCGATGTTTTTCACTGATAAACCTGATCAAGAGTTTAAGGTTTTCAGGTAATTGTCTATCCGTTTCCGGTTTTATAAGGACAGTCTGAGTTTGATTAATCTCATCCATGACAGGAAGAATGCGGAAAACTGAACCGGTAATGCTGGTGTTGTCTGCCAGGCGGATCTTACAAATTTTTTCGCGGGTCAAAATATGATTGTACTCAAACGGCACATTTACTTTTACCATTAAGTCCTTGTTGTTGACTATTGTGCACAGGCTTCCTCCTTCTGAAACATAACCTCCGGCTTCACTGATATTTAAATCATTAATAAATCCGCCGGAACTAGCCGGGATTGTTATAGTACCATAATCTCCTGACGATCTTTCTTCAGATTCCAAAGCTTTGCTTTCCCTGGTCTGTATCTCAAAGAGAGCCTCACCCTTGTGAACTTCCTGCCCGAATCTCACATTTGCTTTGACAATATAGCCTGCAATTGGCGAAAGGACCAAATTCTTTTTTAGATAAATCGTACTGCCGTTAAAGCTTATTTCATTCTCAATATCGCCCTGAATAATGGGTGTTGCCTTAACCGAAACGACAGGCATTTGTTCTACGCCAGCGGCGCTTTTAGATTTGCAAGAAGAGAGCATTTGAAACATGCATATGGGAATAAATAGAATGAATAATCTTTTCATTACGCTTTTATTAATATGTCAGGTAATTATATGAATTGATAAGGAGCAGCCTTTCCATTTTTAGCAACAGGGTTTCCTGTTTCTTTGCAGCAATATCCTTCAGAAGATTTTTAAAATCCATTACAGAAGCTTCTCCCAGTGAAAGTTCTCTGGAGTATGCATTATATAGCTTGTCGTACTGTTCTGCCTGTTGCTCATAGAGCTGGAGCCTTTGATCAATGGCTTCAATTTGGTTCATGATCTTGTTTTTACTAATATCATTCTGAGTAAGGAAGTTTTTCTTCTCAAACTCAAGGGTCTGAAGGTTGATTTCTGATTTTTCTCTTTGAATGTTTCGCTGATGGCCGTCAAAAATGTTCCAGCTTAGAGAAAT
This sequence comes from uncultured Bacteroidales bacterium, assembly GCA_963825165.1. Taxonomy (GTDB): domain Bacteria; phylum Bacteroidota; class Bacteroidia; order Bacteroidales; family VadinHA17; genus SR-FBR-E99. The sequence continues at coordinate 726,589 of CAWGRY010000003.1, forward strand.
CCCGGTACTGAATCCTATTCTGCCGGGATATGGCAGATAAGCTGCAAACAATCCTGCATCTGCAAACAGATCCAATTGCGGTTTATATTTCAGCTCATTAATGGACTGGTCAGCCAAAATGTTCAGGCTATCGAGTTTATAGGAGGTTAAAAAATTAGAGTTCAGAACAATATCAGACTTCAGTACAAAGTCTGGTTCCCGGAGGTCGACCATGCTTGTATCCCTGATGCCGCAGATCAGATTTAAATCATAAATATTGGTTATATATTCTCCCTGGAACATTTTGTACTCTGCCTCATAGGTCTGAGCTTCAATCTGTAACAATATTAAGTCAGTTTGCTTATATACTGCGTTTTCAACTAGTTTTTTCATTAATTTAACTTGCTCACCAAGTTCTTTCAGAAGCAACAATTCATTGTTGATCTGCATTTTTGATTTAATGCAAAGAATATACTGATAACCGACAATCTGTTCAAGTTCATGAACGGTCAGTGCAATATTATTGTCATTGATCCGGCCTGATATGCTGGCTTTATTTACATATGTCCTATATCTGGAGCCGGTAAAAAGAGGTTGTTTCACAGAAACCATCGCCTGATATTGACCTCCGTCAGTGAGCGCAAGGTCATAACCGGTGTAATCTGTTGCTCCGTCTGATACCAATTCAAAATGGCTGGAATTATTGTCATGTGAAATAATTGGGGCAAACATGACACCCGAAATCAGGTTGACGTCAGGTTTAGAGAGGATGCTGTTAATCTGCTGCAGATCAAGTGTCACAATCTTACTCTCATTCCTGTTTTTGTTTATCAGAGGGCTGTTTATTTTTGCCTGGTCAAGGTAAAAATTCAGATCACGCTGCTGGGCGCTCAGACTTAAGAACTCTGACAGCAACAAAAAGGACAGGATACAGGTTTTCACTTTGCGCGTATTATGATTTGGTTTTTAAAACAAAGCAATGCATTTCATCGTTGTAGTAATTTATTTCCAGGTCATGTGTTTCACATATTTTCCTGACAATTGCCAGCCCCAGTCCGTACGACTTCGGATTACCACTGACAAAACGATTGAATATGGTTTCATTGGTCAATGAATTGACCTCACCGGTATTACAGATTCTGAGAGAAGCACTATGCATTGATATGCTTATTCTGCCTCCCATGATATTGTGATTTACTGCATTAGATAATAGATTGTTTATTAATAATTCGGCAAGTTGTTCATTAAGCCTGATAAGGAAATCCTGTTCAATCTGAACCTTTACCTCCAGCGATTTTGTCTCGAGAAGCACTGAAAATTCATCAAGCTTGTGGGTCACAATTTCCTCTAATGAGACTGATCTGTTAGCTTCGAATTGTTTATTCTCGATCTTTGAAAGCAGAATGAGGCTTTGATTCAAAGCAGACAAACGTTTTAAAGCACTGATAACGGTTGCTGCTTTCTTAAAGGTTTCTTCTTTCAGATCCTGCTGCAGAATCTCTTCAAGGTTGAGTAAGGCGATTGAAAGAGGAGTTTGAATTTCGTGGGAAGCATTTTCCGTAAACTCTTTCTGTATGAGATAATCTGATTTTAATTTCTCCGTAAGGTTACCGATTACTTTATTCAACCGGCAAAACTCCTCAGTATCTGATTTCAAAAGGTTAATGTTATTGTTTTTGCTGAGGCTGAAGCTTTCGATTTCATGAAGATTATGCTCAAAATCAGCCCAGACTGTTTTATTCATTCTTTTTGTTACAAAAAACGATATGATGAATGCCGAAGCCAGTAAAGTGAAGAGGGTCAGAGCTAAAATTAACACCAGGTCTTCATTCTCAAAGGCAGATTGACGCAATTTCATGATATAATAAGAATCATTTATTTTAACCTTATTCGAATATTCCAGGAAAATCTCATTCTCGTTCTCAAGCTCATTCCAGATGACAACTTCTCTGAATGAAGGTTTTATAGTCTCATTGCCATCTGTTTCCTGAACTGCAATAATTGGGTGAAGATTCGGTATTTCTCCTGTATCGCGGATCTGCTTTTCGACAAGATATTCTTTTGAGAGGAGCTTCTCTTTTGCTTCACGCATTATAATGACATGAAGAATTAAATAACCGGTCATTGCTACTCCTGCCATAATAAGAGCAAAGAGTATCAGATAATTGCGGTTAATCCTTGTCAGGAATTTCATTATTGCGCAAATTTATAGCCCATTCCGTAAATTGTTTTTATATAGTCTGTCCCTCCTGCCTGTCTTATTTTTCTGCGGATATTATTCAGGTGTGTATAAATAAAATCGAAGCTGTCAGCCAGATCAATGTTATCCTCCCACAAATGCTCCGCAATTGCCTCTTTGGTCAGAACCCTGTTTTTATTAATTAAAAAGAATTGCAGCAAATCGAATTCTTTTTTGGTAAGGGCTAATTCTTTATCATTTACGGTAACGGTTTTGCTCTCAGCATTAAGCGACATTTCATTGAACTTAATGATGTCAGATCCATCAAATTTTTTTCTGCGTAAGACAGCATTAATTCTTGAGTTCAATTCAGAGAGGTGAAAAGGCTTTGTAATATAGTCATCGGCTCCAAGATCAAGTCCTCGTATCTTGTCGTCCAATGAGTTTTTTGCAGAGATAATTATGACCCCCGCCTTTTTTTGTTGTTTTTTAATCGATTGAAGGAGAGATAACCCATTACCATCGGGCAGGGTGATATCCAAAAGGACAAAATCATATTCGTATATGGATAGTTTCTCATCAGCTTTCCTGAAATTTTCGGCCAGCTCACAAATAAAATTCTCCTTTATAAGGAAATTGCTAATCGCTATTAACAACTCAATCTCATCCTCTATGATAAGAATTTTCATACTGCAAGTTAGGCTATAAATTCTAAAGGAAATCTAAAGACTTTTTAAATTGCAGTTTGCATTTCATTTATACGTCTGAGGATCTGATTCCTGACCGGCCTGAGACACAATGCGGTAAAAGCGTTTATGGTTTACAGATTAATTCTTAACCAGGGCTACTAGATTCAATGAGGGCCTTTAAATACTTACGGCTCTTCATGCGTTTTATTTCTCTTTCCCGTTTGATTGCCATACTCTTATTTTCGAATTCCTCTTTATATGCCAGTATCCAAGGCCTTCCGGGTCTGGTGGAAGGCGTGGCCCCGAGATTATGTTCCTCTACCCTTTCTTCCGGATTAGCTGAATACCCCGTATAATATTTGTCTTTTAACTGACTGTAAAGGATATATACATAGTATTTCATATCACTAATTTACAAAAAAAGAGCCCATTAAAACAAAATGGACCCTTTCTGTAGCGAGAGAGAGAATTGAACTCTCGACCTCATGATTATGAATCATGCGCTCTAACCAACTGAGCTATCTCGCCAAAATGTATTTTAATGAACTCCCGACCTTCCCGATCTTTGATCGGGACGCTCTAACCAACTGACCCCGACCTGTCGGGGTCGCCAAAATGTATTTTAATGAACTCCCGACCTTCCCGATCTTTGATCGGGACGCTCTAACCAACTGACCCCGATCTGTCGGGGTCGCCAAAATGTATTTTAATGAACTCCCGACCTTCCCGATCTTTGATCGGGACGCTCTAACCAACTGACCCCGACCTGTCGGGGTCGCAGTCGCAAAACGCGGGTGCAAATATAAATATTTTTTCATTTTGCCCGTCAAACTTTTTCTTTTCAGCTATTATTTTTATATTGCATCACAGTCACATTTCCAGTTATGAGATCGAGATTCGAACTTGAATATACCCTGAACTCCCCTACCCGTGTCCTCTTTGACCGCCTCAGCACCCCGGAAGGACTGGCCGAATGGTTTGCTGATAACGTCACCGTAAATGGTGACGTCTTTACTTTTTTCTGGGCTAAAGTCGAAGCCCGGGCACGTCTGGCTCATATCAAAGAAAACAAAAGCGTACGGTTTGAATGGCTCGACTTTGCAGATACCGAAACCAATTACTTCGAATTCAGGATAGTCATCCATGAACTGACCAATGATACGGCACTCATGATCACCGATCACGCCGATGACGATGAGATCGAAGATGCCAAAGACCTGTGGGATAACCAGATCTCGTACCTGAAAAAGGTGCTCGGCCTCACTGAGTGAGAGAGCTTTGCATCTTTCTCAAAAATAACGTACGTTTGCACCACACCCGAGACAATGAAGAAAATCGATCATTTCATGATCAGATCGTTTATCGGACCGCTGGTTCTGACGTTCTTTATTGTGCTCATAATCTTTATACTGCAATTCCTGTGGATGTACGTTGACGAACTGGCAGGCAAAGGGCTCGAACCCAAGGTCCTTGCCGAACTCCTGTTCCAGTTCTCCCTCACTTTCGTACCCGTTTCGCTTCCTCTTGCAATACTGCTTGCCTCACTGATGACCTTCGGCAACCTGGGAGAGTTCCTGGAACTGACAGCATTAAAATCGTCAGGTGTGCCGCTTCAACGTATCATGCTCCCCCTGTTCGTCCTGGTCTCATTCCTCGCCGTGGCATCATTCCTTTTCTCCGACTATATCCTGCCACTTTCAAACCGCAAGGCCAGAACCCTTCTGTACGACATCAGGCGCAAACGGCCCGAGCTGAGCATCCAGGCAGGCCCTTTCTACAACGGGATCGACGGTTTCAGTATAAAAATATCCGACAAGGACCCGGAGACCAACAGGCTTGACAGGATCTATATCTATGACCACCGCAAGGGCCAGGGCAATACTTCCATGATCTATGCCGATTCAGGATATATGGCCATCACACCGGACGAGAGCGGAATGATCCTGACACTCTTCAACGGGTATGCCTATAACGATATCGAGGAGAAAGACATTGCCCAGGACAAAATGAGATTTCCCTTCCGACGCGATAAGTTCAGTGAACAGACAATGGTCATTGAGCTTACGGGCTTCGGGCTCGACAGGTCAGGCATGGACCTGTTCAGATCAAACTATTCAATGCTGAACTCCCATGAACTTGGTTTTTTCGTTGACTCGCTTTCCGAAAGGTATGAGACAAGGTCAGACGCTTATTTCAAAGACTTTGCAGGCACAAAGCTCTTTACTCCTGAGAGGTACTTCTCAGGTGGCTATCACTATGACGGCGATACCGCCACAGCCGGAAAACTTGAGAACTTTAACTGTCGTACAGCCTTTGACACAATGGCAGTCATGGATAAGATATCAGCTGTAACCAGGGCACTTACCTTCGCCCGGGATGGCATCGCCAACATAACGGAAAAAAGCGAATCGCTTCTGTATGAGTCGAAAAACCTTAAAAGATACGAGGCGGAGCTGTTCAAGAAGTACACCCTGCCTTTTGCCTGCCTGGTGTTCTTTTTCATCGGCGCACCTCTGGGCGCAATCATAAGAAAAGGAGGTCTTGGCACACCTGCTGTCATCTCTGTTCTGTTCTTCGTATTTTATTATGTCATATCGCTTACTGGGGAGAAGTTCGCAAAAGAACTTATCATCAACGTTCCCCTCGGAATGCTGGCTTCAACAATAGTTCTGCTGCCGATAGGTATCTTCCTGACATATAAGGCTACCACAGACGCCGCCATTATGAATGCGGAGACATATCTTCTCTTCTTCAGAAAAATAGGAGCCTTCTTTACAGGGATAAAACCTGACAGGGAAAATGAAAATACTGGTCCTGTCGCCTAAGCCACCGTGGCCGCCATATGACGGGGGCGCTGTGGCAACCATGAGGTGTATAGAAGGACTGGCTGCCGGCGGGGCAATCATTTCCGTGCTGGCGATGCGGACTGAAAAACATGCCCCTGACTCCGGTCTCTTGTCTCACCCGCCTGCCTGGCTGCATTACTATGATACGATAGCCGTTGATACAAGGATCAGGCCGGCAAAAATGCTGGCTAACCTGCTTTTTTCGAGCGAGCCGTATGACCTTCAGCGTTTCCGCGTGAAGCAGTATTCAGAAGCCCTTCATGCCCTGCTGACACGGGAACACTTTGACATCATACAGTGTGAAGGACTGCTCTTCTCTTATTACATTGAGAAGATCCGCTCCGTTACCGGCACGCCTTTAATATTAAGGGCACATAATGTCGAACACCGCATCAGGGAGATGATGGCTGAACTGGCGACTGTTCCGGTTGAGAAGGATTATCTTAAAAGCCTTGCCCGGAGATTAAGGAAACGGGAAATAACTGCAATGAAACAGTTTGATGCCATTATTCCAATCAGTGAACCTGATTTTCAATGGTTTAAATCTCTCGCCCCTGACAAACCCATGATGCTCTCTGAGACAGGAGCTGACATTACTGAGCCCTCTAATGATCGTGACAGTACAGGTCTAATATCTGAATCCGTTGATGACACTGACAGCACAGGCCTCAGAGTTGGCTTCATCGGCGCCCTTAACTGGCAGCCGAACCTTGATGGGCTGAGATGGTTCCTGGCCGCAGTGTGGCCGCGTGTGCTGAGGTCACTGCCAGATACCACTTTTCACATTGCAGGCAGAGGTGCTTCTCCAGCTGCAAAAGCCTGGATGGCCGGGAAAAACGTCTTCCTGGAAGGTGAGGTTGAAGATGCACGCCGGTTCGTCGGATCGATGACGGTCATGATAGCACCCCTTTTCGCCGGGAGCGGATTGCGTATAAAGATAATAGAGGCTATGAGCATGGGCAAAACGGTGATAGCTACTCCAGTGGCAGCAGAGGGACTGCCAGTGGAGGATCACCGTGAACTTTTCATCGGAACCGATGCAGTGTCATTCAGCGAAGCCCTGACCTCAGCCCTCAGTGACCCCGGCCTGAGAGCCGCCACGGGTGAAAAAGCGAAGGAGCTGGTAAGAGAAAGATTTGATAACCTGGAACAGACTTCACGGTTGCTGGCATTTTACAAAAAGCTTTGTGATGGCCGCTGAAAAAATACTCCTGTTAGCGTCGGTTTTGCTGGCATGGACATACCTGTTTTATCCGGCTTTTGTTTTCAGCCTGGCCGGCATCCGCCGAAAACGAAAAACATCTCTTCTTCTCCACAAACAGGCGAATGGGCAGGGCGAAGAGAACGAAAAATATCAGCAACATTCCGCGCCTCCTCTTCCTTCCGTCTCCGTGATCATGCCGGTTTTCAATGAAGAAAAAGTGCTCAGTGAAAAAATCCGCAGCCTCCTGTTATCTGATTACCCTTCTGAGCTGACCGAATTCATTATCGGGTCAGATGCCTCTGACGACGGCACTGATGAGATAATGAAAAAATTCGCAGCTTCGGACAAAAGGATAAAATTTCACCGTAACAGCATAAGAAAAGGCAAGGCTGCCATGCTCAATGAACTGGTTGCAATGGCAAGTGGCACCATCCTTATCATCACGGACGCGAATGTCATCTTCTCAGGCACCACAATCAGGCTCCTGGCCTCAGCCTTCACCTCATCACAGACCGGATTGTGCGATGCCACTGTCATTCCGTCGGCATCACCCGGGTACGGCATGACAAGACAGGAGAACCAGTACAGCAGGTTCGAGACCTCACTGCGGAGAGCGGAGGGTAAGGTATGGAAAACCATGACAGGCCCATACGGAGGATGTTATGCCGTCCGACCCGAGCTTTTCCCTGTTATGCCGGAAAACACTCTTGTCGATGATCTCTATGTGGGATTGACGGTGATGCATAAAGGATTTGCTTCGTTCAATGTTCCTGAGGCTGTTGTATCTGAGGATACCCAACCTGATATAGCAGGTCAGTATAAGAGGAGGGTAAGGATCGCCGCAGGCTCTTTCCAGAACCTGTTTCGCTTCGGGCCGTTCCCGTCCGGCAAGTTAAATGCTTCATTCGCCTTTTTTTCCCATAAGGTGCTGAGATGGTTCACGCCGCTGTTCCTGGCTATCTTTTTTATGACAACGGTCATTCTTTCAGGGCAGTCTGTTTTATATTTTTGTCTTGCAGCCGTTCAGTTAATTTTAATACTTTTGTCGGCGATTGATCTGATGTTTGACAAGTTCGGCAGGACAATAAAACCAGCACGTTATGTGACACAGTTCCTGCTTATGAATGCGGCGCTGACAGCAGGGTTTGTGAAGGCGGTAAGAGGAATAAAAAATGGAATATGGGAACCCACAAAACGTGTCTGAGATGACTCCGGACAACAGCCTGAACAGCATTAACGAAGCCATCGAAGATATAAGAGAGGGCAGAATTGTCATTGTTGTCGATGACGAAGACAGGGAAAACGAAGGGGATTTTATCTGTTCGGCTGAGCTTGTAACACCTGAGATAGTAAATTTCATGGCCAAACATGGCAGAGGACTGATCTGCGTGCCTCTACCCGAAGAGCGCTGCAACGAGCTTGATCTGGACATGATGGTAGGTCATAATACCTCGTTGCATGAGACGCAGTTCACTGTTTCTGTCGACCTGCTCGGTCCTGAAACTACCACCGGCATCTCGGCCCGTGACAGGGCACTGACCATCAAGGCTCTTGTCGATCCTGCCACCAAGCCATCACACCTGGGCAGACCCGGACATATCTTTCCGCTTAAAGCACGTTCAAAGGGTGTCCTTCGCAGAGCAGGCCACACAGAAGCTACTGTAGATCTGACGCGACTTGCCGGCCTGCGTCCCGGAGGGGTGCTCGTGGAAATTATGAATGAGGACGGGACAATGGCACGCCTTCCTGACCTCATCGAGATCTCGAAGAAATTCGGCATAAAAATAGTCACTATAATAGACCTTATCCGGTATCGTCTTGGTATTGAATCTATCGTCGAGATGGGCGAGCAGGTAAAACTACCTACAGAATACGGCGATTTTGACTTCATTCCTTTCAGGCAGGTAAGCAACGGCCTTGAGCATGCAGCGCTCGTCAAGGGCACCTGGTCAAAAGATGAGCCAGTGCTGGTGCGGGTGCATTCTTCCTGCTTCACGGGTGACATTTTTGCATCACAGAGATGCGACTGCGGTCCGCAGCTTCATAAGGCAATGCAGATGGTCAACGAAGCCGGCAAGGGAGCAATTATTTATCTTAACCAGGAAGGAAGGGGAATAGGACTGATCAATAAGATCCGCACCTATAAGCTCCAGGAACAGGGACGTGATACAGTCGAGGCAAATATCGAGCTGGGGTTCCGTGCTGATGAACGCGATTATGGCATTGGAGCAAATATCATGCGCGGCATCGGACTGGGTAAGGTAAGGCTCATTTCAAACAACCCTGTTAAAAGGGCTGGGCTGGAAGGATACGGAATCTCAATCGTTGAAACCATACCTCTCATCATCCCCTCAAACCCCTACAACTCGTTCTACCTGGAGACCAAAGAGACAAAAATGGGGCACAGCATGTCACGCTACAAGACGCCCCTGAAAGGCGAAAATGACTGAGACACTTCCACGAATAGTATTCATGGGAACTCCATGGTTCGCAGTAGCCAGCCTCCGTGCCCTGCATGAGAGCGGATACCCTGTGGTATCGGTTGTCACAGTACCTGACAAGCCTGCGGGACGTGGTAAAAAGATCGCCACTGCACCTGTGAAAGACTATGCTCTCGGGAACGGGCTGCCGGTACTTCAGCCTGAACGGCTTCGCGACACCGGGTTTGTAAGCGCTCTGAGAGACCTGCATGCGGATATCTTTGTCGTTGTTGCTTTCCGGATGCTGCCGGAAGATGTGTGGAGCATTCCTCCATTTGGTACGTTTAACCTCCACGCTTCCCTCCTTCCGCAATATCGTGGCGCAGCACCGATAAACCATGCCATATTCAACGGCGAAACGAAAACGGGCGTGACTACCTTCCTTATCGATAAGGACATAGATACAGGCAGGATATTGCTTTCAAAAGAAACCGGGATATTCCCTGCCGATAATGCAGGCAGCCTGCATGACCGACTGATGACTGCCGGGGCAGGACTTGTTATTGAGACGGTAAAAGGTTTGTACGAAGGAAAGCTAAGGCCTGTGCCCCAATCAGCAGAGCCGGGTGCTATCCTTCATAAGGCCCCGAAGATACTCCCTTCCGATACTGTAATCGACTGGAAAGAAACGTCCGTCAGGATACATAATAAGATAAGAGGCCTGTCTCCGCGTCCCGGAGCGGCGACAACTATCAGATCTGAAAGCAAATCGTTACGGCTTAAGCTTTATGAAAGCGGGATTGCCAGTGAAGGCACATTTTCGGCTGATGGCAGACAGGCACAGCCCGGAACTATATTGGTAAGAGGGAAATCAGGGCTTTTCGTCGCCTGCGGTTCAGGAGTAATTGAAATAATCTCGCTTCAGCCTGAGGGGCGCAGAAGAATGACTGCTCCCGAGTTTCTCCGTGGCTTCGACCTTACCGGATGGGTTACAGTTTGAGATAAGACACTACCTGATCCGGACTTTCTGACCGGTGACACATTCTGTTCCCTCATCCATCACATTCATTTTATAGAGCGCTGAGAGTTTTACGGCATATTTCTGTGACAGGATGTACATCGTTTCACCTGCCTTAACAACATGAATCGAGTTACCTTCTGCCGCTTTGCTGCGCTTGGGCTGGAGGTAGATGAACTGCCCAGGCTTCAGGGGGGCATCAGGGGGAAGATCATTATAGCGGCATACCTCCAGTGCGAGAAGCTGGTATTCCTCAGCGATGGATTTATAGTTATCTCCCTCTGCTGCAATAACATACTGCACTCCATTATTCACCCGGACCTTTCTCCCCGTATTAAGGCTTATGACTTTAATCGGGGCCTGAATTTCCGGTTGAGTTTGCACAGGGTCAGCGGTTTTCTGGACTGGCGGGATCAGCACTGTATCAGCGGTTTTTTGAACCGGTGTGACAGGCTGCTGACCGCTGGTCTGTTCCGGAACAGTTGTGACAGGCTGCTGTCCGGTTTTCTGCTCCAGATCCGGCGTTGCGGGAGTCTGACCTGTGGCAGTTTTGCCGCCTCCTGTATCAAAGACATGCAGACCGTAATCGTCGATCTTATTGATAAGCAATGTCGCGTATTTAGGATCAGTAGCATAACCTGCTTTCCTGAGGCCGTGTGCCCAGCCCTTGTAATCAGTGCTGCTGAGCCTGAAAAGATCTTTGTATCGCGAACCGGTCGTCAGAAAATCCGAGTGATCCCTGTATGAGTCCTCAGCGGTGGAGTAAGACCTGAAGCATTCCCCCCTGCGGTTGTCGTCATAATATATCTTCTCTCCCCTCCAGTCATTGTGGCATTTAATCCCGAAATGGTTGTTGCCCTTTGTAGCCAGTGTGCTGCGCCCATAATTGGATTCCAGCATCCCCTGAGCGAGTGTTATGCTTGCCGGGATCCCTGTCCTGCGCATCTCACTGACAGCCAGAGTACTGTATTTATTCATATAATCAATGGCGTATGATGGGGTCGGCAAGGAGGTTGAGCCACTCTTTGATGCCTTGCGGGAAGCACTGCAGGAATAAAGCAGCAGAATAAGGATAAAGAATATATATTTCGGGAGATGTCTCATCAGAACAGTTTTGGCAAAAATATAAAAATGTCGTCAGCCGCTGCAATTTCTGACGCCTGAGAAAAAATATTATTACTTTTGCCTTTCCGGGAATCACTGTAATCCTCTATGAAAGAAAGAGAAGTAAGTTTTTTTTATAAGGAGTATCACGACGGCAATGAGATGCCGGACAGTGACAGAGTTCTTACTGAAGAAGCTGTTGCTGCAGCCTCAGGCGCTTATGCTCCCTATTCGCATTTTATGGTTGGAGCCGCCATCCTGCTTGATGACGGCACTGTTGTCAGGGGAGCTAATGTTGAGAATGCCGCATTCCCATCAGGAAGCTGTGCAGAGAAGACAGCTCTCTCCTGGTCTGTATCAAATTATCCTGACCGGAGACCTGTGGCCATTGCCATTGCTGCTCTGTCAGGCGGCAAGCTGACCCGGGAGCCTGTCCCTCCGTGCGGCAACTGCCGGCAGATGCTCATTGAGGAAGAACAGAGACACGGGAAACCTATTAAAGTGATACTGGCAGGCCAGGAGCATATACTGGTGATCGACAGTGCTGAATTGCTCATGCCGCTGCGCTTCACAAAGTCACACCTGGTCTGATTCTCCCACCACCAGCTGGAATCCGCTCCCGTGTATATTCTTCAGAACAATCTGAGGATCATCACCAAGGTATTTTCTTAGTTTAGTCACATAGACATCCATGCTTCGGGCAGTAAAATAATCATCTGTACCCCATATCTTTTTCAGGGCTGCCTCACGGCTTACCAGCGAGTTGGGAGCCAGTGCAAGCATTTCAAGCAGCTCTCCCTCCTTGGGTGAAAGCTTCCTCTCCTGATCGCCGAGGGTGAGTGTCCGCAGCCTGGCATTAAATATGAATTTTCCGATCTGGTATATATCTTTCGTCCCGTCCTGGATGTCCCTTCGTGATATGATAGCCTTGATCTTGAGGAGTAATATGTCCGTATCAAAAGGCTTTGTGATGTAGTCATCGGCACCCACGCCATAGCCTCGCAAAAGATCCTCCTTCAGTTTCTTTGCCGTAAGGAAGACAATAGGAATCACCGCGTTCATGCTCCTTATCTCCGACGCGATGGTAAAGCCATCGACATGCGGAAGCATCACGTCAAGTATGCAAAGATCATATACCCCCTTGCGGAATATATCTACGGCGACCTTGCCGTCGTCGACAAGTTCAACGCTGTAATCGTTTATCTCGAGATAAGATTTCAGAACTGACCCGAAACTCAGGTCATCTTCGACCAGGAAGATCCTTGGGTTTTTTTTATTCATGCCCGTGATTCGCCGTTAAATGGTAAAAATACAGTGAAAATGCTTCCATGCCCCTCTTCGCTCTCGACAGAGATCGTACCCCCGTGTGCATCGGTAATGGCCTTAGCATAGTTCAGTCCAAGTCCGAATCCCTTGACATTGTGTATGTTCCCCGTCGTCTCCCTGTAGAACCTTTCAAAGACACGGTGCTGCACAGCCTTGCTCATCCCGATACCTTTATCTTCAACTATGAGAAAAATTCCGCTATCATTATCCCTTGTCCGTACGGTTATTTCCGGGTCCTTCTCCGAATACTTGTTAGCATTGTCAAGAAGGTTATGCACAAGGTTGCGAAGATGTTCGCCGTCACCGGTAATGATGCTCCTTCCGGCATCAAGATGCTGGTTTATCACTCCGCCCCTGTCAGTTACCTGTATCTCAATGGTCTCAACAGCCTGTGTTATCACTTCATGAAGGTCTGTCTCGGTAAAGTTAAAGTCAGTTTCATGTTTGTCAAGGGTGGCTATCTGCAGGATCGTCTCCACCTGCCTGTTCATGCGGGAGTTTTCCTTCTTGATCATCCCTATGAAATGTCTTACCTTGTCCTCATCAGTGATCACCTTGCTGTTGGCGATAGTGTCGGCAGCAAGAGATATGGTTGCTATCGGGGTCTTGAACTCGTGAGTCATGTTATTGATGAAGTCAGCCTGCATCTCGGAGGTCTTTTTCTGCCTGAGGATAAAATACAGGCTGAGTGCAAAGGTCGATATAATGATAATGAGAAAAAGCACTGATCCTCCCAGCATCAGGCCCATCGAACCAAGAACATAATTCGTCTTGCGCGGAAAAACGACAGACACTGTCTCTCCTTTTTTCAGCAGGCCGTCAGAAAAGATATTGATCTTATAGGGACTTTCCATAAACTCTTTTACCCTGACTTTCGAGTAAATCCCGTCAGTGATGGTATCAGCCCTGAGAATAGCAAACTCGAAGGGTGTTTCAATGCCTGATGCTTTCAGCTCACCCTGAAGGGTATGCAACAACTCTTCTTTGTTTATCTGAAGGCTTTGCTCCCAGTCGAACATCTCACTGACCAGCTGGCCGCTCATCGACTGGAACTCACCGGCCCGCTGTTGCACCCACCTTGCATATTCCTCAGATCCGACAACCACGCTCTGCTCTATTGTTGTTCCAGCCGCATCACGGGGAACCATCATCTTTACGGGAGGATTATTGTTGGTCGCAATAACGATCTCGACCGAATCCTTATCAGGGACCGACGAGCTCTCGATCCTCATACTGCTGGAATATGAATGTCGACCGGGAGTATATGTCTGCAACCGGGGCGCCTGTGAATACCCCCTCAGAAACATCTCATTAAGGAAGCTTAGCCGGCGCGATGTCTCCATCGACTGTGCAGTGCTGCGGAGACTGTTTATAACAAAGAAGTCGAACTGCTCATTCTGTACCTTGATTGAATTGCCTATCCACGTCACCTGAACCCAGATGATCGCCATGATCGACAAAACCATTAACGCTATCAGGCCGAAAAACCTCCGATTATTCATGACACAAAATTAGATATATTAATAAGCCTGAAAGTGGTTTTAACTTTTTGTTAACCAGATTTAACCTCACTTTAACCACCGTCACGCCAATTAGGCTTATTTTTGTATCGTTAATCATACGAAACGAATGGTAAGAAACTTGAAAACAACGGCAGTCATAATGGCTGTCTTCTTCGCGGCAGCAGGGACAGTATCTGCTCAGGAAAAGAAACAGGTTGAAAAGAAAGTAATTACGATCGTTACGGTGGATGAAAACGGGGTGAAGAAAGATACGACGATCACAACTGTTGACACGGTGAACTTTGAAGGTGACATGATTGTCATCGAATCAAAAGATGGCAAGATGATGCATGGCAGCGGGAACGGTAATAAAATGATCTTCATCGAAGAGGAAACAGGTGGACCTGGCGGAACGGCAAAAATGGAGAAGAGGCAGATGAGGAATATGGAATGGAATGCCGAAGCCCAGGAGGGTGTCAGTTACCACATAACAGTAGATGGTGTCACGGTCAATATCAAAGCACCGAAAGATAAAGTAAAAGAGGCTGATCTTATCCTTGCTGAGGTAAGGAAGATCTTAATGAAGAAATAGGTTTTCTGGCTGCGCAAGCCCTCAACCAGGGTGCAGCATTCATAGGTTGGTTGGTTTAGGTTAGTTTTGGGTTAGGTTGGGAAGAGGTGCGGCAGAGGCATCTCTTCTCTTTTTTTGCCAGGGCCCGTCAAAAATTCTTAAAGAACTGCCAGATCTTTTCGTCGGGCAAAGGAGCCACCACCTTTACCTCTTCGTTTTTTACAGGATGAATAAAAGAAATACTTCTTGCATGAAGCGATATACCTCCACCCTCGTTTGATCTTTTTGACCCGTACTTGAGGTCACCTTTAATCGGGCACCCAGCTGCTGCAAGCTGCGCTCTGATCTGGTGGTGCCTGCCTGTATGAAGGTCTACCTCAATCAGGTAATACTTCTCAGAACGGCCAAGGACACGGTACGACAGCTCAGCTTCCTTTGATCCTTTTACCTCGGTATCATATACATATGACTTGTTCTGCTTCTCATTTTTTTTAAGGTAGTTGTGCAGAGTGCCCTCTTCTGCAGGCGGACGGTCAGAGACGAGGGCCCAGTAGCACTTCCTGACATCCCTGGTCCTGAACAGCTCGCTTAGCCTCGACAGCGCCTTGGAGGTACGGGCATAAACCACGCAACCGCTCACGGGCCTGTCAAGCCTGTGTACCACACCCAGAAAGACATCACCGGGCTTTTTGTACTTTTCCTTGATATATGCCCTGACAACATCGTCAAGCGGCTCATCGCCGCTGCCGTCACCCTGCACAAGGTCAGAAGAGCGTTTATTGATTATGATAATATGATTGTCTTCGTAAAGTACAGCCGGTTGTTCTTTTCTCATCATTCTACAATACTAAATGCCATACGGCCAATTTTTGCGCTAAAAAACTTTACCCTTTAACCTTTATCCTTTCCCTAGTATTGCTCCTTATCATTGGGGAAGTCACGTGATCTGACGTCAGATATGTAGTTAATCACTGCACCTTTGATCTCGTCATGCAGGTTGTGATATCTTCTCAGGAAGCGGGGAGAGAACTCGATGTTGATGCCCAGCATATCGTGCAACACCAGTACCTGTCCGTCAACCAGCGGTCCGGCGCCTATGCCTATTACCGGGACTTTTACTGCCTCAGCCACTTCCCCTGCCAGCGAAGCAGGGATCTTCTCCAGAACAATGGCAAAACACCCTGCCTGCTCAATGATCTTGGCATCTTCCTTGAGCTTCCTTGCTTCCTCTTCTTCACGGGCACGAACGACATATGTTCCGAACTTATGAATAGACTGCGGCGTCAGCCCCAGGTGACCCATCACAGGTATGCCGGCGGAAAGGATACGTTCAATGGATTCGGTGATCTCGCGGCCGCCTTCCATCTTGACCGCACTGGCACCGGTCTCCTTCATGATCCTGATTGCCGAAGCAAGGGCTTCACGTGAGTTGCCCTGATAGGTGCCGAAGGGAAGATCAACAACAACAAGAGCTCTCTTGACACCTCTCACCACCGAGGCGGCATGGTAAATCATGTTGTCAAGAGTGATAGGCAGGGTCGTATCGAAACCTGCCATCACATTAGAGGCTGAGTCCCCTACCAGTATGACATCAATACCCGCTTCATCAAGGATCCTCGCCATCGAATAGTCATACGCTGTGAGCATAGCAATCTTCTCACCCTTGAGCTTCATTTCGAAAAGCACGTGCGTGGTTACCAGTTTTACAACTTTTTGTTCCGGCATGATTCTGATTATTATTGTCATCTGCAAAGCTACAAAATAAGACAATGAATAACCATTACGGGTGGTTTTTGAACTTATTCTGCCGTTTTGTCATAGTGAGAAAAATTCCCTTTTTGATTAATCATGACATAATTTCATAATAAGACAACAATTGGGCGTGTGGCATAAACATTGTCATAACTGTGATATTGCTAAAGAAATTAAAGTATAAAACAGAATAACAATGGGAAAAATTATCGGTATTGACCTGGGGACCACCAATTCATGCGTTTCAGTAATGGAAGGCAATGAGCCTGTGGTAATACCCAACAGTGAAGGCAAAAGAACCACCCCGTCAGTGGTGGCGTTTCTTGATAACGGTGAACGCAAGGTAGGTGACCCTGCAAAAAGGCAGGCTATCACCAATCCCCGCAAGACCGTATCATCAATCAAGCGTTTTATGGGCAGGAGCTTCGACGAAGTAACCAACGAGATGAAGAAACTGACCTATCAGATCATCCGCGGAGACAACAACACCCCCAGGGTGAAGATCGATGACCGCAACTACTCGCCCCAGGAGATATCAGCCATTGTGCTTCAGAAGATGAAGAAAACCGCTGAGGATTACCTTGGGCAGGAAGTCACTGAGGCTGTCATAACCGTGCCGGCATATTTTAACGACTCACAGCGCCAGGCAACGAAAGAAGCAGGGGAGATAGCAGGATTGAAAGTAAAGAGGATCATCAACGAGCCTACGGCAGCCTCGCTTGCATACGGTCTTGACAAAAAATCACAGGATCTGAAAATCGCTGTGTACGACCTTGGCGGTGGCACATTTGATATATCCATTCTTGAACTGGGCGATGGTGTCTTTGAAGTCAAATCGACCAACGGTGACACCCACCTCGGCGGTGACGACTTTGACAATCTCGTCATAGACTGGCTTGCCGATGACTTCCAGAGAGAGGAAGGCGTAGACCTTCGCAAGGACATGATGGCACTGCAGAGACTCAAGGAAGCAGCCGAAAAAGCTAAGATTGAGCTTTCAAGCGCTACATCCACAGAGATCAATCTTCCTTATATAATGCCGGTCAACGGCATTCCCAAACACCTTGTAAAGACACTTACAAGGGCTCAGTTTGAGAAACTGACTGACAAGCTTATCAGCTCTACTATTGAGCCTTGCCGCAAAGCGCTTGAAGATGCAGGAATGAAGGCCTCGGATATTGACGAGGTGCTGCTCGTAGGCGGTTCAACCCGTATTCCGGTTGTACAGCAGATCGTTGAGAAGTTCTTCGGCAGGGTGCCGTCAAAGGGTGTTAATCCTGATGAGGTCGTTGCCGTCGGCGCAGCCATCCAGGGCGGCGTTCTCACCGGCGAAGTAAAGGATGTGCTTCTTCTTGATGTGACGCCTCTTTCACTCGGTATAGAGACAATGGGTGGAGTTATGACAAGGCTTATAGAATCCAATACAACCATCCCTACGCGCAAGACTGAGACTTTCACCACAGCAAGCGACAGTCAGCCGTCAGTGGAGATACATGTGCTGCAGGGAGAAAGACCTATGGCTTTGGGAAATAAAACAATCGGACGGTTCCATCTTGACGGAATTCCGCCAGCCCCCAGAGGTATACCGCAGGTCGAAGTAACTTTTGATATAGATGCCAACGGCATTCTCAATGTGTCCGCAAAGGACAAGGGAACCGGAAGGGAACAGAAGATACGCATAGAGGCATCATCAGGACTGAGTGATGACGAGATACGCCGTATGCGTGAAGAAGCCAAGGCCAACGAGAGCGCCGATAAGGTTGCCAGGGAGAAGGCTGACAAGGTCAACGCCGCTGACAGCATGATCTTCCAGACAGAAAAACAGCTGAAGGAGTACGGCGATAAGATACCGACCGATAAAAAGGGTCGTATAGAAAATGCTCTTGGTCAGCTGCGCGAGGCTCAGAAGAGCCAGGATGTAACTGCAATTGACCGCGCACTTGCCGAGATCAACACTGCATGGCAGGCAGCTTCCGAGGATATGTACAAGCAGGCACAGGGCCCCGGCCAGCAATCAGGACCGCAGTCAGGACCGCAGTCAGGACCGCAGTCAGGCCCCATGGGTGGTGATGAGACCGGTGGCAAGAAGCCCGACGGCGACCAGCAGGTCACTGACGTTGACTTCGAAGAGGTGAAGTGAACATAACAAAAGCATTTAAAAAACCGTTTCAGCTTTGACTGAAACGGTTTTTTGTTTTTAGTATCTTTACACCAAACTGCAAAAAATGATCACAAAATATCTCTCGATAGCATTGTTGCTTCTTGTGCCTGTAATAACCTCCGCACAGAATATGACCAATTCGGCAGGCAAAAAACAGGGTCCGTGGGTCAAAAAGTACCCCGACGGCAAGATCATGTACGAAGGAACATTCAGGGATGACAAGCCCACAGGTCTTTTTAAAAGATACAATGAAAAGGGTATCCTGCAGTCAGAACTTACATATTCAGATAAAAAGGACGAGGCACAGGCCGTCTTCTTCCATCCTGACGGACATAAAGCCGCTGAAGGGTTATATGTGGCAAAGAAAAAGGAAGGTCTGTGGAAATTCTATTCAGCGACACAACCCTCCTACCTGATCGGTGAAGAGAATTACTATGAGGATACCAGACACGGCCTGGCCAGCAAATTTTACGCCGACAGCACCCTGGCTGAAAAAGTCACCTGGGACTTCGGCAAAAAAACAGGTGAGTGGCTGCAGTATTATCCTGACGGAAAAGTGTGTCTGAGAGCCGAATATTTCGACGGTAAGCTTGAGGGCCCCTTCTCATATTATTATCCCAGCGGTAAACGGCAATACGAGGGCAGGTACAAAGCCGATGTCCGTACAGGCGACTGGATGATCCTGAATGAGGACGGAACCCTGCAACAGGTTCTGGTTTACAGGAATGGCAAGCTGGCTGATCCGAAACTTGCCGATAAAGAAACAAAATTGCTCGACGATCTTGAAAGAAACAAAGGGAAAATTGAAATACCTGACTTCAACGGCAATATTATCAAATGAAATTAAGGTCATTCATCCTGACGGTACTCTCTCTTTTTCTGAATGTCGCCGTTCCATTTGCAGCGACTGAACCCGGCCCTGAGGAATCACCTTTATACTATTACCGTATCACTTTCACTGATAAAGGCAATTCAAATGTCGCGGACTTTGCACCTGAGGACCTGCTTTCTCCTGCCGCGATTGCCCGAAGGGAAAAATGCGGGGTAGCACCTCTGACAACAGGTGATCTGCCGGTAAACCAGGATTATATTACAGCTCTCACACAACGAGGACTGACTTTCAAATGCGCTTCAAAATGGATGAACAGCGCCCTTTTTACCTCAGCATCAAAAATTGAATCCGATGCTCTTTCTGACCTCTCTTTCGTAAAGGCCCTTCACCTCGTAAAGAACCCTGCTGATCCGGTAAAAGGTGCAGGCGAAAAGTACGGGTTAACATCCTCCGGCAGCATGA
Source organism: uncultured Bacteroidales bacterium (assembly GCA_963825165.1). Lineage (GTDB taxonomy): Bacteria > Bacteroidota > Bacteroidia > Bacteroidales > VadinHA17 > SR-FBR-E99. Next base: position 746,634 of record CAWGRY010000003.1, read on the forward strand.
CCGATACCTACGATCCGAATGTTCCCCTGAACGGCGTGCCTCTTCATCAATCCGGATTTACAGGTAAAAACATCACTATAGCTGTACTTGATGCCGGATTCATTAACGCTGACCTTATCGAGTCGCTTGAACCGGTTATGCAGCGAGGAGGAATTGTGGCCACCCGCGATTTCGTTAACGGATCGGATTACGTTTATGACTATCATAACCATGGCACCTCTGTGCTGTCCATCCTTGCCGGTTCTATCCCCGGCGTCATTTCAGGCACCGCACCCGGAGCGGACTATCTGCTTCTGCGCACTGAGGATGATGGGTCTGAGTTTCCGGTGGAAGAGGATTACTGGGCTGCAGCAGCTGAATATGCCGACAGCGCCGGGGCTGACATAATCACTTCCTCACTCGGTTATTTCATGTTCGATAATCCGGCAATGAACTATACCTTCGGTCAGTTCGACGGAAATACTGCGTTCATCACCCGTGCAGCTGATGCCGCAGCATCAAAGGGTATCCTGGTTGTTTCCAGCGCCGGTAATGAGCGTAACAACGAGTGGGTCCGTATTCTTGCCCCTTCCGACGGTGACAGTGTCATGTGCATAGGGGCAGTATACCAGGATCTGACCATCTCCGGCTTCTCCTCTGCCGGGTACTCCGCCGATGGTCGCGTAAAACCTGATGTTGTTGCACCCGGGGTGGGTTTGCCGATACAGTACGTCCCGGGTCAGTGGCACAGCGGCAGCGGCACATCGTTCTCATGCCCTGTTATAAGCGGTCTGTGTGCCTCGCTGATGCAGGCCGTGCCCGGAGCCACCGCAGCCGATATCATGATTGCGGTCCGCGAGAGCAGCGACAGGTTCAATAATCCGGATTCGCTCTACGGTTACGGCCTCCCCGATTTTATTGCTGCCCTTAAAAAACTCGAAGATCAGCATACCTTCAAACCTGAGGTAAAAATTACCGCGGGCCCAAATCCCTTCTTTGACGAGATCAGCCTGTGGTTTCGTGACAGTCCAGGTTATCTGTCTGTCAGCATGATGGATTTCAGCGGAAGACTAATGATAAAGAAAGACTTCCCCTCCTACGTTTCACGCTCATACACCCTTGACGGGCTTGACAAAATGGCTCAGGGAGTATATTATCTGAAGGTCATTACTGACGCGGGAGAGAAAGTATTCAAAATGATCAGGCTAAGAAGATGAATACCGGTGAAAAGATAACACTCACCGAGCTACAGGGACTGATCCGTGACAAGCTTTACGAGTCTCTGCCGGGTTTCTTCTGGGTCATCGCGGAGATTGCCGAGATAAAGACAAACAGTGCAGGCCACTGTTACCTTGAGCTTACCGATAACGACTCTCCAGGCGGCAGGGTCACAGCAAGGGTCAGGGCAACCATCTGGGCTGCAAAATACAGGTCCCTGAATACTTTTTTCAATGCTTCCGCAGGCATACCCCTCCGCACCGGTATAACGATCCTGTTCAAGGCAACAGTCGAGTATCATGAGCTCTACGGCCTGAGCCTTAACATCTCTGACATTGACCCTTCATATACTGCCGGCGATATGGCCCTGCGAAGGGAAGCTATTGTCAGAAAACTCACCGCCGACGGGGTAATGACGATGAACCGTGAACTGCTTCTTGCTCCGTACCCCAGATATATTGCGGTCATCTCATCATCCAATGCGGCCGGCTACCAGGATTTTATCAACCACCTCACCAACAATCCTTACGGATACGTCTTTCAACCTGAGCTTTTCGAAGCTGCCATGCAGGGTGAGACAACTGAAAGATCCGTGATCGAAGCTCTCGACAGAATTTCGGCAACAGCGACGGGTTATGATGCCGCAGTCATCATCCGCGGCGGCGGATCGACGACAGACCTGAGCTGGTTCGACAGTTATGATATTGCTTTTTATATAACTCAGTTCCCTCTGCCGGTCCTGACAGGCATCGGTCATGAAAAGGACCTGACAGTAACTGACATGGTCGCATGGAGATCATTCAAGACACCAACTGCTGTGGCTGATTTTCTCGTTGAACAGACCCTTGATTGCGAAAACAGGATCATAGACATGGCATCATCGCTGTATACTGAAGCCGACGGCATGATCTCCTCAGCCGAAGAACAGCTTTCTTCCCTTCAGAACCGTACCGCCGCCACGGCCAGGCTGATTGTAAGGGTGAAGGATGAGCAGCTCGGATACCATACTGAGACACTTCTCCGTTCAAAAAACAGTCTCTTACGTTCGGTAAAAGAGAGAATTGACCGGATAGAGACCGCCCTTCATCACCTCGACCCGGCTGGTGTATTGCGGCGGGGATTTACCCTGACGGCAAAAAACGGAAAAATACTGCATTCACCGGCCGGCCTTGAGCCGGATGACACCATAATCACTTACTTTGAACAGGGTCAGGTAACCAGTACCGTAAAGGAAACCAGCAAAAAAGAATAAGATATGGGAAAGAAAGAGATCGGGTTTAACGAAGCCGTGAAAGGCATAGAAGAGATCCTGAAGAACATCGAAGAGGGAGAGCCGGATATTGACAGACTCTCTGAAGACGTTAAGAAAGCAGCAGAGCTGATAAAGATATGCCGGAAGAGACTCAGGGAAACCGGGGAAAAAATCGACGGCATAATGAACGATCTGAAGTCATGAATCAAGGAAGGCCGTTTCCTTCGAAACAGCCTTCAACTCGAAACCCTAACCTAAATTCCAGAAAACTAACTCTTCTGTAAGAAAACTACCTTCTTAATATCAAACGTAAAAGTTAAACAATTGTTTTGAAAAAAATCAAAAAAAATCACTTTTTTGATAAAATATTTTTTTTTGAAGGTTTTTCAGTTTTTTTCTATCCCGAAGATATCTTTAAAAGCCTTTTCAAAGGCATCCTTGGGCAGAGCTCCCATAGCCATCTGAGGTTGTCCTTCCATCGGAACAAACAACAGTGACGGTATGCTCCGTATGCCAAAGACAGAAGCCAGCTCCTGTTCTGCCTCAGTGTCGATCTTGTAAACGTACATCTTGCCGTCATATTCTTTTGACAGCTCCTCAAGAACAGGCGCCACCATCTTGCACGGTCCGCACCAGTCTGCATAGAAATCTATTATACAGGGCTTGTCCCCTGAATATTTCCATTCCTTGTTCTGCTCATAATTGAAAACCTTTTCAATGAAGCTCTCTTTTGTCAAATGTTCTGCCATTTATGTTTCTTGTTTATTTATCGTTAAACAACCATGTTATCCTATTGTTCATTCATATGCAAATGTTATGCCTTTGCCAGCTAAGAAGCAATTATTCTTCAATTTTGGCTATAAATAGTAATTTTGTCACGATCACGGTTAAATTGTCATGTGAATTTATGAAGATATTTCCCGGGGAAAAGATATTCGAAATAGTTGCCAAAGTGGCGCAGAGGGAGCATGTTGAGGCGTATGCCATTGGCGGGTATGTCCGTGATCATATTATGGGAAGGGATAACCCCGACAAGGATATTGACATAGTGGTCCTTGGCGATGGTGTGGCGATGGCGAAAGCCGTAGCATCCGAGATAAGCACTGACATAAATGTTACTGTGTTCAAAACATTCGGAACCGCGATGTTCCGATATAAAAATGCCGACATTGAATTTGTAGGCGCGAGGAAAGAATCATACAGCAGGAATTCGCGTAAGCCGACTGTTGCTCCCGGCACCCTCGAGGATGACCAGAACAGGCGGGATTTTACCATCAACGCACTCGCAATAAGTCTCAACAAGGACAGCTTCGGGGAGGTCCTGGATCCCTTTGGAGGGTTGGATGACATCGATAATAAGATACTGCGCACCCCGCTTGACCCTGACATGACCTTTGCTGATGATCCCCTCCGGATGATGAGGGCCGTCAGGTTCGCAACACAGCTGGGCTTTACCATTTCCGACGAGACACTGGCATCAATATCACGCAATGCCGAACGGATCAGGATAGTCTCTGCCGAGAGGATAACTGTCGAACTGAATAAGATAATTGCCACTGAAATTCCCTCTGCAGGATTCCTGTTGCTTGAGAATACGGGACTTCTCAGCCTTATCATGCCGGAGCTCGACCGTCTCAGGGGTGTTGAGGACAAGGAAGGGAAAGGACACAAGGATAACTTCCACCATACCCTGAAGGTGCTGGATAATGTTGCCACGAAGAGTGATGATCTGTGGCTGCGGTGGACGGCCCTCCTCCATGACATAGCAAAGCCGGTGACAAAAAAGTTTATACCCGGCACAGGATGGACCTTCCACGGTCATGAGTTCGTTGGCGCCAAAATGGTTCCCGAGATCTTCGCCCGCCTGAAGCTTCCTCTTAATGACAGGATGAAGTATGTCAGGAAGCTCGTCGGCCTTCACCTGAGACCTATCTCTCTCGTTCAGGACGAGGTGACTGACTCGGCTGTGCGAAGGCTGCTTTTTGAGGCGGGAGACGACATTGACGACCTGATGCTGCTTTGCGAGGCAGATATCACTTCCGGCAACAGGATGAAGGTGCATAAGCACCGCGAGAACTTCCTGCTTGTGCGAAATAAACTTCGTGAAATCGAAGAAAAGGATGCCGTCAGGGTCTTTCAGCCACCGGTGCACGGAGACGAGATCATTTCTGCCTTCGGTATACTCCCGGGCCCGCAGGTAGGCGTTATCAAGGCTGCGATCAAGGAGGCCATACTCGACGGCATTATTCCCAATGAGCGCGAAGCGGCATGGGAATATATGATCAGAAAGGGAAAGGAACTCGGTCTTACTCCAAAAGAATAATTCACTTCGTGACGGTGATGAGGACAGGAAGGTGATCGGAATAGCCTCCCGACCATCTGTAACCACCGTATGTGGCAAATGGCTTCTTACCGGGGTAGTCAGGATCTTCCACAAGAAGGAATTGTTCATCAAACACTCTGAATGAGAGCGGATCGGCGTATATCTTTCCCTCAGGATATGTCATTGAACGGGATACGAATATCTGATCTATCAACTCCCACCTGCCCTGGTACCGGTATGATCCTGTGCCTTTTCCTGCAGTCTCTTCGGCATAGTCGATCAGAGAATTATCCTCAGTTAAAATTTTTATAACCGGATCTCCGGGAGCTGCATTGAAATCGCCCATTACGATTATCGAAGCCGTATCGCCTGAGGAAGCCTGCAATGAATCAATTTTAGATCTGACCAGCTTTGCAACGCTCTCACGCAGATCTCCTGCCGCCAGTGAGCCGCCCCGTCTTGAAGGCCAATGACAAAGTATTAAGTGCACCGTGTCGTTGCCCATGACAGTCTTTGCATAAAGCAGGTTTCTTGAATTAAAAACCTCTCCCTCCTTTTCTTCCGGTATCCATGATCTGGAATCCGCAACACGCACAATATCTGACCTGTACAGGAGTGCAAGATCAATACCCCTGAAATCAGGTGATTCCCTGTGGATCACTTTGTACCCTGCTCCTGAAAGAATTGACCTGAATGCAAGGTCGCTGACCACCTTTTCATTTTCCACCTCACACAGGCCTATGAGAGCCGGTAATTCCCACTCTCCTGCCGCCACAATCACGCGAGACAGCGCGTTGATCTTCTGCCAGTATCTCTTTTCTGTCCAGCGCCGGCTTCCTTCAGGCAGGAACTCATCATCATCCTTTGTGGTGTCATCAGCTGTGTCAAACAGGTTCTCAACGTTATAGAACATAACACTTAACTCCTGCCCTTGCACTCGGAGTACAGGTGCTGTCAGCATCAACAATATGACTAAAAAAAGTCTCATGTCTGAAAGTCTGAAGGTCAGGAGAATTTGCGAATTGCGACTTGCGATTTGCGAATTAGCTGATCCTCAGATTCTTAATTCTTAATTTTTAATTCTTAATTACCTGTTGCCAACTACCTGTTTTTTCTCCCCCGGCTGCCTCTCGAACGCCCCGATATCCGGTCCTGCACCTGTAGGTCTTGGCATATTCCTGATATCCAGAGGCCATGAGATGGCTTCAGTGCGACCGGCAATATCCAGCAATGGAGAGAGGGTGTCAGGTCTGTAATCATAGGCGCTCTCGTCAATATAACGTGGTAAAGGTGTGGTCTGCACCTCCTTAAAGAGACCGCTGACATACCAGTCACTGCCGGTCGTGTCGACTTTAATAAGCGAGCTGTCGGCAATAAACTTTCCTGTCACCTCTGACGGTACACCATCTATAGACAGTTCATTATCCAGAGTGCCGGTAATAGCGGTGTTGACAACAGTAACCACAGGCAGTACTCCTTCGCCCTTGCCAATGTACATCACCGGTTCCGACCGGAAGCTGTACTCCCACCTGTTTGCCATGGTGCAGTGAATGAAGTCATAAATGCCTCCTTCAGTCAGCGAGACAGTGCTGAAGCCGGAATGTGCAAAGAGGCTGTTGACAGCCAGCACATGAGCATTACGGGCTACGAAAGATGCCACAGAATTATGCATAAGCCTGACTTTGCCTAAAAGAATATCAGGCTTATTTACTTCACTGCCTGATAACCTCACAGAAATCTCAGCATTCCTTATTTCAGTGGACTCAAGAACATTGTTTCTGCTGCAATCGAGGAAGGTAATACCCTTCCAGTATCCCGGTACATCTTTATATCCCTGTTCAAGACGGTCAGAAGCAAAAACGACAGGCTTTTCCACATCACCCATCGTTATCAGGGTTCCTGCCACAGTCATGCTTGCATTGTGGTGAAAAAAAACTCTGGTCCCCAGGGTCATAACAAGTACCGCTGAGGTGTCAACGAGGAATGAGCCGCTTATCACATATGGCTTTCCCTCAGTCCATGTCGCAGTGCCGGTTACTTCATCCTCCAGCAGCCAGATATCCTGCCCCCACGCCTCGAGTATGACCCGGTCAGAAAAGCTTCCTGATTCAAATACCACTGAGTTGAGGACTGCGACAGGGTTAACTTCGTTCAGAGGATCAATTGTCACATCAACGAAAACAAACAGACTGTCCCCGTGGGCAAGGGTGATCTTTTCACTGCTTACAGTGGGTACGCCATTGATATTCAGTCTGAAAGGTGAGATGGCCCCACCTCCCAGGTAAATCCTGTCAATCAGCAGAGGGTCGCTACCCCTGTTAATCGCCCTGAACTCCATCGTAACTGATCCTACGGCTGAAAAAACCGTGTCAAAAGAAACGGTGTCAGAAGAAAAGGCAACGGGTCCGGAAACAGGATTGGCAAGAGGGTCACAACCCAGCAAAGCTGCGGCAATTAATAAACTTAATATGAGTTGCCTCATCAGTATTTATTGATCCATCTGTACCTTCTCGGATTCTCACCGAAGCGGGCCAGCACAGTCAGTTCATGTGTACCGTAGGTATAACTCCGGATGTCAGACAAGGTAAAGTCAAAGGCATAGCCGAGATAGAACCTGTCAACCTTGACCCCGCCCAGGAGTACCACAGCGTCATTGGTTCTGTATGAGACACCCAGCCAGTAATCCTCCTTATAGTAAACTCTTGCGGTGAGATCGAGCTGTATCGATTTTGCGAGCATATCAGATGCCTTCAGCATCACCGAGGGTTCTATTATCCAGTCAGTGCTTCCGGGATAGAATTTGACTCCTCCGGTAAGGAAATAATGACCGAGCTGCGAGTTACCGTTCTCTCCCCCGTTGCCGATCATCAGCGATCCTCTGAAAAGGTTTGTCATTGCAAAGCCGGCAAAAAACCTTCTTGTCGTATAGCTGACACCAAAGTTGGCATCGGGGATAAAAACCACCTGGTCATAGTTTGCCAGGAGCTCATCATTCTGGTCTTCGATAACTGCTCCGTTTATATCTACAAAATACTGGTAAGCGCTCAGTGAAAGTCCGAACGAGAGTTGCTTCTCATCTTCGATGGGAAGGTGATAGGCATAGGCAAACTGAAATCCTGTCCGGTGCATGATACCGTTATGGTCAGAAAAGACATATCCTCCTAATCCTACCCGTCCGCCCTTAGTGGGTCTGTTAATCTTTTTCCTGACCGTAGTAGATTTGGTGATGTAACTGTCATTCAGTATCCTGGTCTGGAATGATGCAGCATAAGTGCTTGGTGCTTCAGGAATACCAAGCCATTGCTCGCGCACTGTAAGCCCGAAGGTTGTATAGAAGTCACTGCCGGCATATGATGGGTTCAGCAGGAACCCGTTCATGATGTACTGGCTGTACATCGGAAACTGCTGACCTGTTACGGAAGGCATTATTGCCAGAAGGCCGATCACTGTTATTATTCTCAGACGTTTCATATCTCCTTTCAGTAATCAGGTTATTTGCTAATGATTGAGATCACTCCCGTGCGCGGTTCAGAGCCGTCGTTGAGGTGGATGACATAGTGATACGAGTCATTTGGCAACAGCGTGCCGTTAGATCTGCCATCCCATTCATCGGTGGCATTGCGCGTGTGGAACACCAGCCTGCCCCATCGGTTATAAACAAAGACTTCCGCATCGGGATAGAGCTCTGCATTCCGCATTTTCCATGTGTCATTACGGCCATCAGCATTGGGTGTTATGATCTCATAAATCCTCAGACAGTCTTGTCCGATGACACCAACTGTCACAGTCAGCTGCTCCGTGCATCCGTTTGCGTCAGTCACCGTGACAGTATAATCGCCGGGAAGTATCCCTGTGCGGTCAGGTGTCGTGGCGTTGTCATCCCACTGGTACAAAAGCGTCCCTGCACCGCCGGCGACCGTCAGATCTATCGTGCCGTCAGGGGTATCAGGACATGAACCGTTCACAGTTGCAGCTGTCAATTCCATGGGTTCAGGCGCAGTCAGAATATAATCATGGGTCAGAACGCAACCCTGACTGTCAGTGATCGTCAGGGTGTAAGTCCCGGCCGGTACCAAAGCTATATCAGCCTGGGTCGATGTAAACCCTCCCGGTCCGCTCCACTGATAGGCCAGTGGCGGAGTACCGCCCGTGGCAGTTACAGTGATCGAACCGTCAGCGGAAGCCGGGCATGAGACCCCAAATCCTCCGAAATCTGACAGCACTGCTCCGGTGACCGTGAGAGCTGCAGGCTCAGTAAGTGTCTCGTTAAACGTGAAGGTTGCACATGAATTGGCATCAGTGATGGTGAGACTGTAAGCACCTGCGACAAGATCCGTTATATCAGCCGTGGAGGCTGTCCATCCCGACGGACCCGTCCAGCTTATATTGTAAGGTTCAGTGCCTCCTGACGGAGTAGTAAATATGGCACCGTCATTGCCTCCGTTGCACGAGATGTTGCGGGAGCTGTCAAGCGTAACGTTGAAAGGCAGCGGTTCAATGATGGAGAGGGTAGTGTCAGACATGCAGCCGTATGCATCCATCACCTCAAAGTCATATGATCCGGAAGATAATCCCGTGAAGTCTCCGGATGCCTGGAAAGGCGATCCGTCGATTCTGAAGGTGTAAGGCGACTGACCCGTTGTAGCGGCAAGATGTATCTCGCCATCAGTCAGACCGGCACAGGTTATGTTTTTCTGCTGTGTAACCTGTATGACCGGCAACGGGCGGATAGTTACTACTGCTGATGATGAGACCGTACCGCAAGACCCTCCGCCGGTGACTTCCATGGTTAGCGTCACGGTACCGTTTGTGTAGTCCGTTGTTCCAAATGTGTAAAATGGATTATCAACGGTGGCATTGTTAAATGTGCCGTTGCCGCTGGAAGTCCAGCTTACTGTTCCGCCTCCGTGCGAAGCGCCAATGACCTGAAAGCCTGCCTCTGTCTTGCAGAGAGCGCCACCAGGTCCGGCATCAGCGACAGGTGCACCAGTGAACGTAATAGTCACGTTATCGGTAACAACGCCGCAGGCAGGACTGGTGACTGTCATGGTAAGTGTCACCGGTCCCGTATCAGATGACCCGAAGGTATAAACTGGATTCTGCAGCGATGGATTGCTGAATGTGCCGTTGCCGGATGTAGTCCATGAGGTTGTGCCATTTGCTGCTGAAGCATCGCTGAGCGAGACGGATGCGGTGCCTGAACAAAGGTCCTTGTCAGCACCGGCATCAGCGGTGGGTACGCCGGTAAAAGTGAGAACCATATTATCTGTTAGAACTACCGCACAACCGCTGATTTTTGTGCCGGTGAGTGTCAGTGTCACATTTGTGAGATCTGTTGGACCACGGGTATACACCGGGTTAAGAAGTGCAGGGTTATTAAACGTGCCGGAGCCGGATGTTGTCCAGAGAAGGGAGACATTAACACCGGTGGCACCGGCAATGGTGTAGGTTGGTGCAGTGATGCAAACCGTTCCGTCAGATCCGGCATTCACGGAGGCCGGGAATGGATCCGCTACAGTGACTGTGGCGTTGCAGTTTGAGCTGTTGCCGCTGGCGTCAGTGACAGTGACAGTGACGGTGGAAGTACCCAGGTCGGCACAGGTAAAGGCAGAGCGGCTGAGCGTAACTGAGGCCACCGAACAGTTGTCGGTTGGTGCGCCGGAAAGTAAATCGGCCGCAACGATCGAAGCATTTCCTGATGCATCAAGGTTCACCGTTGCGTTTTTGCATGAGACAACCGGAGATTCCGTGTCATTCACTGTGACGGTGAATGAGCAGGTGGAAACCATGCCATCCGTATCGGTTGAGGTATAGGTGACAGTTGTCAGTCCGACAGGGAAAACAGCTCCGGGGAGATGACTTGAGACCATGGGTGCGGTTGAGACGGGCGGCGTCCAGCTGACAACAGCCGAACAAGCTCCCGGTGTATTGCCAACTGCAATGTTGGCGGGGCATCCGGTGATCACCGGCGGATCATTATCGTGAATATTGACTGTGACATTCTGCGCCGTAAGGGCATCGAAACTGTTATCGCTAAGACCCTGGTTAACAGTAATAGCAATAATATCCGTCCTGTCAGCATCCAAAGCATCCTCGACGGCAGTCACGTTAACGACGATGGGGATATTCCAGTTGACCGTGGTGAAGGTAACCTGTGCAGGGTGAACAGTGTTTACGGGTGCCGCGTTGACCAGGTCGAAGACGACATCAGTCAAGGGCTGCGCTGTCAGAACAACAGTGAACTGGCCGGCGGGACCACCTTCTGTTATATTTATAGTCAGCGGATTAACTATAAAACCGGCAAGATCATCATTGGTGACATTAACATTGACTGTACCGGTAATCCCGTCGAAAGTATCATCCGAGAGAGCATTGTTTACAGCCAGGCTGATTGTGGTGGATGTGTTTGGAACGGTATTGTTGTTGACGCCTGTGATAATAATTGTCTGGGGAACGCCCCAGTTAAGGGTGGTGAATGTAAGCTGCGGGAGGTTGACGGTAGCAACCGCCGTGTTGTTGCTTACAAGGTCCACTACCACATTACCTGTTGCTGGTCTGGCTGATAAAGAAACGGTAAAGGTTGCAGTGCCGTTCTCAGCCACAGTAACAGTGGTCGGATTGATGACCAGCGATGCCACATCATTGTTAGTGATGGTAACCGGGATATTAATGTCAGGCAACGGATCAAAAGGATTATCCGAAAGGGCATCATTTACCGAGATGATGACGGCATCCGTCTGGTTGCCCATTGCATTGTTATCAACAGACTGGACAGTGATTACCTGGTGTGTTGCATAATTTGCAGTATTGAAAGTCAGAGTGGCCGGATTTATATTCAGGATACCTGCAAGAAGTGTTGAAATGTTCAGGGTTACAGATCCGGCCGGTGCATTGGAGAGCCACACATCGATGGTTGCTGTGGATCCCTCAGCCATTGTAACTGATGCCGGATTATACAGTATAGATGGAAGATCATCGTCGGTAATGGTTATTGTGGCAGGTGTGGCGTTGATTGCCAGTGCCGGAGCACCTGATATGCCGGTGACAGTGACTGTCACCGTTTCATTACCCTCTACAATGAGATCAGCAACAGAAGTGAGATTAAGGTTATATGTCACAGTGTTCGCAGGCATTACAAAAGATCCTGCCAGGGCAATGAAGTCTGTCCCGGAGGCGGCTGTGCCGGTGACTGAATATGAGACTGTCCTTGCTGTGGCCACAGGGTTTGAAAAAGTAAAAGTAAAAGTTCCTGTACCCGCTGCACCCGGACCGCCTTCTGTAATGACCGGAGTCGATGTTGTTACACTGACGGTGGAGTTGTCGTCGTTGATGATCGTGTAAACACAATTTAATACCGGGCCGGCAAGAACGTTTACGAATGTGTTCATGCTCAGGTTAATCGTTTCGTCATTCTCAACCACAAGATCACCCAGAATTGTAAGATTCGAAGCAGAGAAAGGTATTGAAACAGGTATGGTGTAGTCACCTGCGGGTATCGTAACTGTGTTGGACGTCTGTGACCAGTCTGCCGAGGTTGCTGTTCCGTTAGTGACCATGAATATGAGGCTTCCGGCGACAGTAGTGCTGCCACCGCTAACGACTATCTGAGGTGCAGAGACAGTGCCGGGACCATTACCCTCCGGTCCCGAGGCGGTTGCAGAGGAAAATGAGACGTAGATATTGTCATCATTAAGGATGGTATAAGTATAGCTGTTCTGAGCGCCTATGGACAGTGCGGCTGACGGATTGGATAGTCCGGCAATTATGGTCTCGCTGGGCTCAACAAGAGCGTCATTAACGATTGTAATATTGAATGTACCTGTAACTGATCCTGAAGGAATATTTATCGTGCCTGGCGCAAGCGTGTAATCGGTACCGTTGGTGGCTGTTCCTCCGGTGACGGAAAAATCAACTGACACATCTGAGCTGTACGGATAATTTAAATAAGCCTGCACAGTGACGCTTGTGACGCTCTCCGGCCCTGAGGCAGATGCGATCGTATAGTTGACCTCAGGACGATAGACGATGATAGCCAGATACTGTCCGTTAGTAAGGTTCAGACTGACATTATAAGAGCCGGCGGTCAGGGTGGCCGGATGCATTGTTGCGCCTGATGTAAAATCGCCGTCACTGTCTGTCACTATCCCGATCAGGCCATAACCTGCCGGGAATGCCGGCAGCGAAGCAGCCGGTACGCTGACGGTCACGGTTCCCACATCGGAGGTCTCATCAATCCTCCACTCCCGCATCAGCTTGTATGTACCCTGAGCAGGAACACCAGCATTAGTCCATGTTTTGGCGCTTGCCTTGTTATGCCCGAAAATAAGATATTCGTTATCTGAAAGATCAGTCGGGCTGCTGATTGACAGTTGTCCTGTCGACCATGCGTTGGTGAAGATAGTACCGTTGTATGCGGCTATGCCGGAGACATCATGCGAATGGGTTACTTCCCATGCATAGTGATCGTCAGCAATAGGAATAAGATACTTTGCCCCGAGATTATTGTCAAGGATAATGCGCTCGGCATCGTTGAGCTGACCTGAAAACACGGCTATCTCGGTTATGTCACCGTTGAAATACCCGGCAGGATTGTATACCCCGTTCATCTGGGTAGCCCCGACAAGGGCAAAATTGGACACCAGCGAGGGGACGATGGCGGATGCTGAGCTTCCTGTAAGGAGTACAGCATTCAGGTAAGCCTGATAACCTGATACTGAGGCTCCTGCGGGATTTGTATAATTGATTATCTTCCAGTCGCCGGATGTATGTCCGTCGTTGAAGACCTGGTTTTGACCATTAAATCTTACCGCGTCAGCATATTCAATGCCGTAGCTTCTGACAGAGTTAGCTCCACCTATATTTTTCTGGCCAAGGTATAATCCTCCGTTCTGCTCATCCGCTGTCGTCGTATTGCGTGCAACTATCACCACAGTGGAGGCATCAGACCCTGAGATGCCAATGGAACCGTTGTATCCGAGAAAATCACCGCCGAGACCTCCCTGGTCAGTGAAAGTTACAGCAGGGTAACCGTTGATGGCATTCAGTGTAAGTGAAGGGACGGTCTGACCTGTGAGGACCGCTGCAAAATCGCGTGAGTGACCGGAGAGGTCCTGCCAGTTTGTTACGAAATACAGAGGCTGTATAGCTATCAGGCTGTCGGATCTGAGCCATAACTGGGTATTTGTGATGCTGCCTACGCCTCCGGGGCCGACCTGTGCGTCAGTGTGGAGGGGTAGCAACAGAAGTGTAAGGAGAAGAAACAGAGGTAACAGGCGGGTTCGTTTCATGTCAGTCAGGGTCATGCTTCAGAAACTTATCATATTATTTATCAAACAGTTGAGCTAACGATTTGAAAGTAATTGCAGGCAAATCGTAACTCATTTAAAGTCAAAAAGTACCGAAAGCTAATATAAATAAATTCCGATTATTGGTATCATCCCCCCTCTTTGTATAATTAACAGAGTTAATAACATGACTCCAGGTTGAATTAAAAGGTTGCGTAAGGGTCCCCATCAGGGCAAATTGGTCCGTCCCATAAATTCACCTTAACTTTTGCAGAATTAAAAATGTGGGTTATATTTGCACTCGCTTTTCGGGCGATTAGCTCAGTTGGTTCAGAGCACCTGCCTTACAAGCAGGGGGTCGTAGGTTCGATCCCTACATCGCCCACAAGGCAAGAAGCCCCGTCACAAGCGGGGCTTCTTTACTATGTACACAGTCTATATTCTTTATTCAGAAAAAATTGATAAGTACTACATTGGATTTTCTTCTGATGTTCAGGATAGACTCCGCAAACATAATAATGCATCAAAGGGCTTTACCAATACAGGTAGACCATGGATTATTGTCTATACCGAGTCATTTGACAACAAAAAGGATGCGGAAAATAGAGAAAACCAGTTAAAAAGATGGAAGAATAGAACACGATTAGAGGCTCTTATTAAATCCGGTTCAGAGCGTCCCGACTTTCAGTCGGGAGGGTCGTAGGTTCGATCCCTACATCGCCCACATGAAGAAAGAGCCCCTTGAATTCGGGGCTCTTTCTGTTTTCATGTCAAATCCTTTTGCGACATTTCAACTAATTTGGAAACATAACGGGGATCCGTAGCATAATGAACACACTTTAAAAATACCAGATAGAAAGCATCATCATAGCTTCCTTCTATTCTGTATCCTCGTGATAAATAATAATTCTGCCATAGCGCATAGTCTATAACAGATTCAGACCAATGAGAATACTGTGCATGCTCTTTATAAGTTCCTGTGGCAACAGTTGGTCTGCGGTTCGGAAACCTCATTCCAAAACAGTTATGTCCGTTCAAAAAAATATCAGAGGTATAATATCCTGTTTCAAGCTGGGATTGCAGTAATACCATATCCTGATATTTTATCCGTTCATAATAAATGCATTTTTTTAGTAAGTCTTCACTAAAAGGCTGATCCTTAATTTGAAAATAAAAGAAAGCTCTGTCAGCCTGAAATCTCATCTCTTCTGTCAATACAGGCTTTCCTCCCGGAACTGTAAAAGAGCTGAGCATAAATACTATGCAGATAAGAAAAATTCTTATGACACTAGCAGACTTCATGTGGATGAAGTTTATTTCGTTAAGTCGTTTCCTGAATCTGACCATTCCGGTCATGTCAGAACAAATCTGATAAATTGTCTTCATGTCGGTATGTTCTATTATTCGTATCAAAGGTAGTGCACAGGCATACTTTGCGCAAGCACGCAAGGCCCAACTGGTAGGACTTTGCAAGAGTTAAGAAGGCACTTAATCAAAAATATACCGGGGTTTATTTATAATTGGACCCGACTGACGACCGGAATTAGATAGTTGGTCAAAAACAGGTCAATTTTTATCGGAAATCAGGCAGGGAAATGGATTTACAGGTCCCAAAATATCCTATAGTATTAATTATCTGAATAATAGAGCAGGATAATATTAGATAATTAAAAAGTCGTGATTTTGATAAACGAAAGTTTTTAGAGGACAGGATTTGATCACACAGGCAGGATTCAAAAGAAAAAGCCCCCGTAAGTGATTTCCGGAGGCTAATTTTATACGATGGAAACGTGAGATCATCTTATTACATAATCATAACAGTTACTTTCCAGTACGACTAAATTCATATTGGCTGCATCAACCACCCTGAAACGAATATCATAATGGTCTCCCGGAACCTTTCCCACAGCGCCCGAGACATCTCTCCAGAAATCTGCTTTGGCTGTACCCTTTGCATCGGGTGTAAAGGATTTTGCGACGGGTCCCTCCCCTAATGTAAGCCAACCTGTAGTCGGGCAATCACCATCAAAGGCATCCGCAGCCCGCTGGAGATAATAAGAGTGGATTGGATCCAGACCACGAACCCATACACCCAATAATACTACTTTGGGAAGGTCAAGATCCTGACGGAATTTTACATGACCGAATGCTTTCCCTTCGCCGCGAAGGATTACTTCAAGGTTAAATGGCGGAGTGCTGACTTGAGAGAGACTGCCGGAGTTTCATCCTGTGGCTGCAGCGCAAAGTCGGGCTCTTTCTGACATGAAAGAGTGAAAACTAAAATAGCTACCACCAAACCGACTGGAAATAACTTAATTGTTTATATTTTAGAAGATTTATTAGTTAATAATTTTGATTAAACAATTGAAATCTTTTATAGTTAATGAAGAAGCCTTATTTAATTTTCATATGGGAATTGAGCCGAATAAAACGGCAGTTCCACAGTCACATTCCAAGAAAAGTGAGTAAGTAATAATAAGATATCTTTTGCCCTGATCCGGATACGCAAAGTCCTCAGAATCTTGAATTATTCCTGAAGATCAATCCTAACTTAAAATTAATGAAAGATGTCCTGTGACCCGGCTGCATCTGCATCATAAGACCGGTGCCAAGAGTAACCTCAATTTTAGGAGAAAAGGACAATGACAGCCCCGCTCCCGGATTAATAAAAATTTGTGAGCCGTCAGCTATATTCTTAAAATCAACCAGAAATCCTGAATCATAAAAGAGCCAGGGATTGATTCTTTTAAAGCAGGTTGTATATCTTGCTTCAAGAAAAAGAGGGACCAGGGAGCTGCTGTCATAAACCATAAAACCAAACCCGGCTCCTATCATAAAGTGTTTATCAATCTGATAACCAATAATATCAGTGACACCATAGTAGTAGTCCTCATTTGGTGAACCGGCATGCCTCAGACCATAGGAAGACCCCGACAGTTCAGTGATATTGACAAAACCGGAACCCGGATTGCCACCATTGGAACCATCTGTCACATCAGAGGAATGCTGACCGGATAAAGGGAGAATGATCGTTATAAAGATTACCGGCAGAATAAGCAGTCTTTTCATATTTAGAAATGCACGGATCAGAAGATAAATATATAGCTAACTTTTGTCAATAAGTCATTAACCTATGATGCAAGATCTATTTGATAAATGCATCAAACGGAATAAAATCAAGGTCAGAAGCAACAACATTTTCCAGCACCTGCTGAGGGGTTTTACCTCCGGGAATCACTGTATGACATGCCGGATGAGAAATACAAAATCTCAGGCTGAGCTGCGCAGTACTGTAATTATGATATTTTTGGAAAACCGGTTTGTACTCTTCAAAATCCTTCAGGTAGGCTGACAGTTTTTCGGGAGAAAGATTATTTCTCCGATGATCGTTATCGCCAAAAGTTGTTTTTTCTCCGAATTTTCCTGAGAGCAGTCCAAAGAGCAAAGGAATCCGGATAATAACACCCGTCCCGTAACTGAGAGCCATCGGCAACAGGACTTCCTCCGCCCTCCTCTCCAGCAGGTTGTATCTCACCTGTATGACATCAAGGAGTTCGTGATGTCTCTCGAGGATGTGAGCCTGCGACGTCTCCTCAAACGACTGTACGCTCCATCCGGCATGTTTTATCTTGCCTGATTTCTTCAGCCGTTCCAGAGCCAGCCAGGGTTCATCGGTTTCCAGAATTTCAAGACCAGGACTGTGAAGCTGAAGTATATCGAGTGCCTCCAGGTTCAGGCGTTTCAGACTCTGTTCAACAGCAAATTCAAGATGCCTGACAGAGTAATCATTCTTTATTGGAGTCACCTTATGATCCTGCCCCAGGAACTGGTAAAAATTGTTTCCGGCCTTGGAAGCAATGACTATCCTGTCCTTGTCAGACCGCTGGTCAAGCACCTGTCTGATCAGTTCCTCGGAGTGTCCGAAACCGTAGACGTCAGCTGTATCAATGAAAGTCACTCCGGCATCGAGGGCTGCATGGATTGCTTTTCGCGAGCTGTCGTCATCAGTCTTTCCCCAGTCGCGTCCGCTGATACCCCATGCGCCTAAGCCAACCGTTGATACCACAGGTCCGTTTATACCAAGTTTTCTGTATTTCATAACATTTTATCCTAAAGAATGTTGTAGTTGAATTTGTTTACAGAAATGCTAATAAAAGGATTTGTAAATTCATGCAACCGCAAATGTCTTAATATTTTTTTATTCGATGATCTACGACCGTCAATTTTCATTTTTTGCTTTTCTACAATAATTTGATCTTCTCCGGAGATCTGAATAATAAACTTATGAATGGATCATGTAATGTACAGAAATTAAATGAGATGATCGTAGATCATCAAATTATTGCAGATACGCGCGTTTGTAAAATCTCCGTACCTTCAAACCAAAATCAGACAGAGATATCATTAAATAATAAAAACATGATCCGGAAATTGATGCTAATTTTGTTATGCGTTGTTACCCTTGTGTTTTCAATGTGCAATCAGAAAGACAAACCGTTTTACACATCAGATGCCTTTACTGTTTTTCCTGACCGGGTAGAACAAGGAAAATTCAGGGCTAAAGCATTGAGTCCGCAGCACCTGGTTTCCGATTATGTCAGCCTTCAGGCAAATATCGATCCCGTCATCCAGTACAAATTCAGCATTAACGGACGCGATAATGAGCTGGCCTTCGGTGTGAACCACGAGGCAAATATCTTTCCTGAAGCTGATGAGGAAGTCGTTCTGAACATAACATTCGGACAGAAATCTGTCCTGAGGACGGAAAAGGAATCTTCACAGCCACTGCCGCCAAATACGAGGGTCAGGTTCAGGGTCGATTTCACCCGGGTACTGCAAGCCTTTGAAGACAAGGGATACTATGACGATATACTTGGAAACCGGATCTACAAGGCCGATTTTAAAGGTCTTTACATCGCCGGCGACACCTATCCGCTGAGCTGGGATTTTGAAAACCTGGCAGGCAACGAGCAGTTAAGGATGCAGGATCCGGAGGGCGACGGGATTTATGAGAATGAGATGATATTCAATGTGTATGACCCTTCAGCGCATACTTCATCAGAATGGAAGCTGAAAAATGATATTTCCGGATACCCTGAATTCAAGTGCGAATCCCTATTGCTTAATGCTCTGTACAACATGTCACTTGATGAGATGATCATGCTGCAGGAGCCCGACGGTACATTCCGCACAGGAAAAGAGTGGGCAGGGGTATGGACCCGCGACGTCAGCTACGCCACCGTGCTTGCCTTTGCGTATATTGATCCGGAGAGATGCAAGGCCAGCCTGATGCGCAAAGTGGCCAACAACAGGATAATACAGGACACGGGTACCGGCGGCGCCTGGCCGGTATCATCCGACAGGGTTGTATGGGGACTGGCTGCATGGGAAATTTATAAGTATACCGGGGACAGGGAATGGCTTGAACAGGCTTTCCGGATAATGAAGAACAGCGTTGAAGACGACCGGAAAACAATATTTGATCCCCTGACGGGCCTCGTAAGGGGCGAGTCGTCGTTCCTCGACTGGCGCAAACAGACCTACCCGTTATGGATGGAACCTGCCGATATCTATGCTTCGATTAACCTCGGAACAAACGCCGCTTATTATCAGGCTCTTACAACACTCGGAAAGATGGCAGAAGTGCTGGGCAGGGACAATGAATGGTCAGGCGAGGCAGAACAGATACGCAAGAGCATCAACCGGTACCTCTGGCAACCTGGAAAAGGTTACTATGGACAGTACCTGTATGGCCAGCTTCACCGGTCGCTGTCGCCACGATCTGAAGCCCTGGGTGAGGCATTCACTGTGCTGTTTGATATTGCCGATGAAACGCAAAAAACAGCAGTGCTGCAAAATACACCGATCATTGAGTATGGCATTCCTTGTATCTACCCTCAAATCCCCGGCATCCCCCCCTACCACAATAATGGAATATGGCCATTTGTCCAGGCTTTCTGGACCATGGCCAATGCCTCGAATGGCCAGATCAGCGCGGTGGAATTCGGCCTTGCCTCGATTATGCGACCTGCTTCCCTGTTCCTTACCAACAAAGAGAACTTCGTGGGCGAAACAGGCGACTTTGCCGGTACGGAAATCAATTCCGACAGGCAGCTGTGGAGCGTTGCCGCCATGCTGGCGATGCAGTACCGGGTTATCTTCGGAATGGAATTCGAAACAGATCAGCTCAGTTTCAATCCGGTTATCCCGGAAAGCTTCAAAGGCATTTATACATTAAGAAACTTCAGCTACCGCCAGGGAACCTACCAGATAACTGTCACAGGTTTTGGCGACGCTGTCAGCTCTTTCAAAGTCGATGGCAAAGAAGTTACTGACCATGTCATTACTGCCACTACAACAGGCACTCATACCATCGCGATAAAAATGAACGGGCATGCAGATGACCGACAGTTCGAAACTGTCGCCAACTATACCGCACCAGAAACGCCCGTGCTGTCTTTTGAAAACAACAGGCTTGCATGGAAAGCCATTCAGGGTGCCAGCGATTATCAGATTTTCAGGAATGGTCTCAAATGGAATTCCACCACTGTGATATTCGTTGAGAATATTGATCAGAGCCAGCCGGCAGAATACCAGGTCATTGCAGTTGACAGTACCGGTGTCGGATCTTTCCTGAGCAATCCGGTAAACATCGTATCTGAATCCTTCAAAACAGTTCTTGAGGCGGAGGATTTCAACCTTCGGGGTGAAAGCGTGGTTGAGGGATTTTCGGGGAAGGGATATGTTTCCTTTAAATCTGGAAATAAAAAGGGCCTTATCATAAGAATCAATGCAGAAGAAGGCAGGTACGCCCTGAGGATGAGATATGCCAATGGTACGGGACCGGTAAACACCGACAACAACTGCGCGATACGCTCCTTATATGTGAATGGCACATTTGCAGGTTCATTGGTATTTCCTCAGCGCGGAAAGGATGAGTGGTCAAACTGGGGGCTGACCAATGTGGAATGGATCAACCTGAACAAAGGGGAAAACACCATTACAATCAGATACGAAGACTTCAACAGGAATATGGACGGGGAGATAAATGATTTCCTGCTGGACTGCATTTATCTGCAAAGGCTGGAATTACAATAACTGGTCTCCACTGCCGGCCTCACTATACGATTAAATACCGTTTTTCTGCAGCCAGTAAGCCCTGTGTGGCTGCACGGTGTCATACCAAATACGGCAAACAGTCAGCACCCGTGTGTGCGACATGTCTTCCCTGCCGGACCTTTTTACCCGCCGGGATTGCTAAATAATATATAATTTATTGAAAATAAATGCAATATCCCGATAATTATCCGTATCTTGAGCGAAAGTGACAATAATAGCAGTAATTAAATTATGATCGAGAAGAAACCAATCGTTTACAAATCACCCGATCTTTCCAAATTGAAGGAAGTCGTTATTGACCACAGAACTCGCATTTATATAGCCCCCGGCGCAGATATAGAGGAAGCCAGGAATCGTTATTTATCACTTGTACAGACGAGAAAACTAAGGTAATATTTCTGAGAGGGGGATAGTCTTCCCCATCCAGTTTTATCTTTTCTTGCAACCGATACCGGAAAGATCTTCCGGCAATGTATAATATGGTGCTTTATATAGCGGTCCGCCTGTGAACGGTTCTCTTGAAGGGTCAATATGCGGATCAAGATCTATGAAATCAAAACAACCCTGTCCTGCCGCAAAATGAACGGCGCATCCAAGCGCAAGCTTTGTTTCAAGCATACACCCTATCATAAGTTTTATGTTGGCACTGCGGGCAATGGCTGCAATATCCATCGCTTCTATAATACCCGACTTCATCAGCTTGATGTTTATGACGTCGGCGCATCCTGTGCGAACAACATTGATGGCATCAGCGCTTGTAAAGACCGATTCGTCAGCGCCAACCAGGACTGACGTATGATCTTTTACAAACTTCATTCCCACCAGGTCACTTTTTATTACCGGCTGCTCAAACATAACAGGGCGGATGTTGTTCTTTTCGAGCTCATTGAGAAAATATACGGCTTCCGTCGGAGAATAACCCTGGTTGGCATCAAGGGTTATCCCGCAACCCGGGGCTCCGTCTTTAATGGCCAGCAGACGGTCAATGTCATCCACCAGGTTCTTCCCCACCTTGGTTTTTAATACCCTGTAGCCTGCCCTGGCCAGCTTGATGGCATTGGCTTTTGCTGTCTTCGGTGGAACAATATCAATCGTATAGTCAGTTTCTGCCTTGTTTCCCGCCCCTCCAAAGAACTCATACATAGGGATATTAAGAACTTTGGTGTATGCATCGAGAAGTGCCATCTCAATAGCACAGCGCGCTGTGACCTGCGCCCAGAAAACGCCTCTGAGGGTTTTGGATATGGCCCGGTAATCAGTGATCTCCTTGCCTTTAATAAAGTCGATGCAACTGTTGAGCGTTGCAAGTACGGTGGCCTGGTTCTCGCCGTTGATTGGTTCCAGGGGAGCTGCTTCGCCGTAGCCTTCAATACCGTTATCAAGCACTACCGTCACTATCGCGTTTTCGATATTGTACTTTGTACCGATGGCAATCTTGAACGGCTCATCCAGATCGACATTGACCGGATCAATAAATACCTTCTTAATTTTAATTTTTTTCATTTCTCTCTCCATTTTTTTAACATGTCAAGTAAAACCCCGATCTGGTCATCCGTGTGACTGAAGGTGACCGCAATTCTTAACATATGCAATTCCTGCATGACAGGATAGTTCATGAAAGGAGCAATAATACCATTCTCCTCAAGAAAAGAGGAAAGGCTTTTTGCTCTTTCAGGCCCATCCAGAATTATTGGTATGATCGGAGTATCAAAATGAGTTGTATGAAAACCCTGCCTGGTAATTTCTGTCCTGAGCTTTGCTGCTTTTTCATGCAATTGGGTACGCAACTCGGGATGCCCGCGGATTATTTTCAGGGAGGCAATGCCTGCAGCCGCTATGGGGGGTGGCAGAGCCGTGGAAGCCTGGTATGTTGCGGATCTTTCCCTGATCAGTTCTGTAAGATCCTTCGCGCCGGAGATAAAACCGCCGTACCCGCCCAGCGCCTTGCTCATCGTCTCAGTCTGGTAAATCTTCTTCTCCGTATGGAGGTTAAAATATTCGGGAGTTCCCTTGCCTGTATCGCCCAGAACGCCAGTTGAATGAGCGTCATCAACGACCAGGATGCCATTGTGTTTCTTCACTACCGGATATATCTCATCGAGGGGTGCGATCTCACCCGTGAGTGCAAAGATGCCATCCGTAACGACCAGCGGGTCGGAGCCTTTGTTGTGATCAAGCAAGTTCTCCAGGTGACCGGCATCGCAATGGTCGTAATACATCACTTTGACCACATCGGAAGGTATGGCAGCGATTATACTGGCATGGGCAGACTGATCAATGAAGATAGTCGAATAACTGCCTTTAAGTATCTCGAGCAGGATGCTGTTTCCCTGGTAGCCTGAGGCAAACACAACTGCATCTTCCTGCCCCTTAAAATCAGCCAGTGCCTTTTCAAGTTCAAGATGGATATCTGCTGTTCCAGTTGTATGCCGCGAGGCAGAGAAATTAACGCCGTACTTCTCAACTGCCTTTATGGCTGCTTCTCTTACCAGGGGATGATTGGCAAGACCGAGATAATTATTGCCTCCGAAATATGAATATTTTTTACCGTTGCTTGTAACATAGTTACCGATACCGCTGGCTAAAATCATAGAAAAACCTGCACAGGTTATTAATACTGTTATCAAAAATACAGTATTAAAATGGTAAAAACAGCAGTATTAATTTAAAAACTATATGGAAAAAGAAAGCAGGGACGCACTGTTGTACGTCCCTGCTGACCGTATAGAGAAAAATTACTTCGTTACTTTCAGCGCCACCTTACCCTCCAGACTGAATGCCACGGGAACATTGAAATCGACATCTATTGGCTTACCCCCCTGTTTCCCGGGTTTCCAGTCAGGCATACTTTTAATGACCCTTACTGCTTCGGCATCAAGGGCCGGGCTAACCCCTCTGACAGCTTTTACATTCTGTACCTTGCCGGTACTGGTTACCGTAAAGCCGACCAGGACAAGTCCTGATATTTTGGCCTTCACTGCCTCTGCAGGGTATTTGGTGTTACTGCTGATCCATGCCATCATAGCCTTCTCACCACCCGGGAATTCAGGCATCTCTTCAATCATAACATATTTTTCACTTTGAGTTTCCGGAGCGGATGTTTTTGTTGTTCCGGTGCTTTTGTCTGCTGCCGGTGGTGGTGGCGGTGGCGGCGGCGGCGGCGGAACAGCCATTTGCTTTGATCCCGGAGGTGGCGGTGGCGGTGGCGGCGGAACCATTACCGTGTCAATCACTACGGTCTTCCTGACCATCTTCACTGTCATATCTGTACCTGAGACAGGTTTCATGACCTTTGACTCAAATCCGATATAAGTGATTATCAATACCCCGTCATCCGGAACGTTCACAAGTTTGAACCTTCCCTCATTATCTGACATTGTACCCATGGTTGTGCCCTTGACGATAATTGCTGCTCCGGACAGCGGTTTTCCATCTTCCTGAACGACGATACCCTTTACCTCTTTTATCAAGGTGGCAATAACAGCATCAGGAGGAGCCTGTCTCTGGTCGGCGGCGGCCAACCTGTACTCGGGCTCCGCAAACGCATACATCACCAGTGCGAACACTGGTAGTATGGCCAATAGCCTGAGTTTTCTGTAAGGTGAAGTGATTATATTTTTCATCATTTTAAATCGTTTTTTGTTTAGTGAATAATTAAATGAATTACCCAGGTCGATGACAGGTGAGCCTGCGATCTGGTTCAAGAGAGCTGCCCTGTACACAGCCGGATGAGATGTGCGCTGCAGCGCCGTCTCATCGGCAAGATACTCATGGTTCTGCCTGATAAACCTGGAATAGATCCAGGCCACCGGGTTAAACCACTGAACTGTACAAAGCAATCCTGATAGTAAAAGGTCAACCCAGTGCATCTGCCTGACATGCGCCATCTCATGATTCATTATCTCCCTTGCTTCATTGTCTTTAATAGAAGGATTGACAACCACGCAGGAGAAAAATGAAAAAGGAGTGACATAATCAGACGATCTGACAAGTTTGACCGGATAAGATGAGATCTTTTCCGATCTGTTAATGGATTTAGCAACAGAGAGTGTCCGGACAAGCTGCCGTACACCAATGAAGAGCGCACCTGTGATCCACAGTGCCACCAGCACCAGACTTCCCGTGCTGACTCCTGAAACTGCCCCATCCATCAGGCTGGTGACAGGTCCACCGGTCACATCAGCCTGCATTTCCGGCACTGCAATTACATAACGAATAGTCACAAAAGGAAATACCAGGGAGCTGATTATTCCTGTCACCAGGAAGATCCTGTTCAGAAAAAAGAACCTCTCATTCTGCAGGAAAAGCAGATAGATCAAACCAAACCCGGTGATCCATATCACCGACTTGAACAGCCAGGTTGCGAGCTCTTCCATCTTTCTTAAACTTTAGCTGAAGATAACTCCTTTTTTGTTTCCGATAACAGTTCTTCCAGATCAGCAACGGTCAGATCCTTCTCACGTGCGAAGAATGAGGCCATGGCCGGGAAGGAGTTATCGAAATAACCCTCAAGCAGTCCAAAAAGCTGGCTCCTGGAGTATTCGCTCTTTGGTACCAGTGGATAATACAGGTGGACATTCCCGTACGATTTATGTCCGACAAATCCTTTTCTCTCAAGTATCCTTACCACTGTGGACACAGTGTTTCTGGCAGGTTTCGGGTCATTAAAACGGTCGCGTATATCCTTGACCAGTCCCTCCTCCATATCCCACAGGATTTGCATCACCTGTTCCTCCGCTTTTGTCAGTTGCATGTTCTTCATAGTTGTATTGTGTCAATCCTTCAATGCAAATATATGACTATATTTATAGTTATGCAACTATTTTTGCAAAAATATGACTATTTTTTTAGTTTATTATGCATGATGCTGTTTTACAAGAATATACGAGGCAATAATTTGATGGTCTACAATAGTTTGATGGCCTACGGTCATCATTTTATTGTCAATATTTCGATTTCCTACAATAATTTGATGGCCTATGGCCATCGGATTGGTATTGTTTGTTCGATTTTCTACAATAGTTTGATGGCTTACGGCCATCGGATTGGTGATGTTGATTCGATTTTCTACAATAATTCGATGATCTACGATCATCTTTAGGTCTCAATATTTTGAATAATCCCTGGAATACCAGCAATTAAGACCTTCGTAGAAGGTCCAACTATTGTAGAATATTGGATTAAGATAATATTCTGACCCTCGGAGAGGGTCGAATAATTTCCGGCCATGATGGCCTCATTTTTTCTTTTTTGAAAATTTTAAACCATCTGTATTTTCCCTGACCCTGAACTTTACAATCCTGGCTATCAATTCAAGAGGAAGCGGCCTGTCAAGAGGAAACTGAATGGCACCTTTTGAAGTTTTGTAGCTACCCAGCTCTTGGATAAATGCCTTTACACCTGAGGATGTCGGATAAAAACCAATGTGTCTGGTCTGGGCAGCAAAATAAACGAGAATACCATTCAGGGTAAATGCCGGCATCCCATAGCTGATTTTTTCTTCAGCTCCCGGAGCCGCTTTCTTAATGGTTTCCCGGAGCTCTTTCAGCTTTTCCTGAATATCGTTGGGAGAGCCCGAAATGTATTCATCAATGTTTTGTGGAATTTTAGTCTCTTTCACCAGATTTACGATTACTTATTATTTCAACAGGGAAGATTATAGTTAACCCACCGCATTCATGAGGGACCAGGTACTTCAGGCACTTTAGTTCAAGTCAGGCACTGCAGACACTTTGGTACACTTAAGTCACTATAGTGTCACTCCCAAATTCATTTGCATGCCTGATCATAAGCATAGACATGCACTGCAACATCGTCCCATTTTATCTTGCCACCCTGAAAAGCTGTAACCATTTCAGGGCAATCTGAATAGAGCTCCTGGAAGTTATCTGAATATGAGCCTTTCTTTACCTTGACAGCCTTCTCTCCTCCCTTTACAAAGAGATATGCTTTGTCCTCACCTCCGGTAATCTGAAGACCGCCTACACCGAGTCCGCCTGTCTTAGAACCTGGTTCTGCAAAGACTTTGATCTTACTGGCAAACCCCGGATTTAACAGCTGTAGGAGCCTGTATGTATCCGTCTTTTTAGGTGTCATGGCCGTTTCAAACACTACCCACTCACGGTTCACGATATCATTGAAATCCGAATTGGCTAACTCTTTGATTGAGCTGCCAGCTTCCGATATCATGGATAACTTCAGCAAGTCTGAGGATTTTATTTGCATGGCAACGATCTGTTCCGGGACTAACTTGATCTTTTCACCGTTCTCAAGCTTAACCGTGATTTTGGTAAGTCCGTTAGTGACATACGTGCCCCCGGTAAATTTGCCGATGATCTCTTCTCCTGATTTGAGATTCACAACACAATCATTACCAAATAAAGCGTCAAGAGCGAAACCTTCAACCGTCTCTACAAAACCCTGACCTGATGCATTGCCTGAAATTAGTAATGCAAATGCTACCATACTGATATTTAATAGCTTCTTCATGAATTTATTTTTTTGATTGGACCTTAAAATTTTTAACAATATAAAACTCTAAATGTTCAAATATTCTGTTGTTCGTTTTTTCGGCATTTAATGATTCACCAAAAATAAAATCCCCATTATAATGAAAGGCACCTTCACGATAAGCAAGGCCACAAGTGAATAATTGAATTATGCAACAAAATTACGCTAACCTGAGTGAACAGGGCTACTCCATTTGTGCCAAAAACTTTGCTCACAGTACCAAATGCAGGAAATTCCGGCGTAATGATATCCGGGGCAGGCTTCGCGACCACGTGCCGGCCCCGTCCTGAATGACGCCCAGGCCGGACATCGCTAAAGACGCTTTCTTATCACAGACCAGGTGTCAGTGATGAGAAAACTCTCTTCAATGTAGCTGATTATCTTCTCAAACCTCTTCATGGGGATGGCGAAAGTAAGGGCATCACCAGGGACACACTTACGGGCTGAGGGATCAAACATTCCAATCACTGCCCGCTGCCTCTCCCCAAGGCTCTCGAGATACGGGTAATGAATGATGGAACCACAACCGGACCCGAATGGCGTAAAGGTTCCGTTTGGTTCCGGCTGGTCAAAGTTTGCCAGGGTGAACAATCCTGATAAGACATCCGGCGTCGCGAAGAAGATCACCACATCCGGTTCATCTGTTTCTTCCAGCATGTCCCATCTTTTGAAGACAATATTCAATCCTGACACAGGCAGGGTTTTCTGGTGCTTCATGTATTCCTTCACCAGTTCAGGGGACTGAAGATACCTTTCCCCTTCTGTTTTTTCATTGCCGCAGGAAAGAAAATACTCAAATCCCGGTCTCATCTTTTCAGAATATCCCAGGTATCTCCGGCCTCCGCCGCATGTGACTCTGTCAGCATTATATACGAGGTTTTTACCATTCCTCACTTTAGCCAGTTCGCATATGATGCAGCTCCATCCTTTGGGCTTCTCCGCCCATTCCGATCCTCCGTCAGCATAAGTATAGAAAAAGACTATTGGCAGTTCGGCGGCGCCGAAATATTTCTTCCATAATGTCAGAAAGGTTTCCTTCAGCTCGGGATTCATGGGATCATGTTCTGATACAAAGTAAAGATAATACCATTTGCCGGTTTAGCCCTTTCGGCTCTTTATCGTTCAATCGTGAAATCGATATTTTTACAGAGTATTTACCATTATGTCAAACGGCACTTAATGAAAAAGTATCTCTGTTTCGTTAAAAAATCTTAATTCTTAACCCTCTTATTTTTCATCATCGAACAATCTGAATAAAAAGTTGCTTTTGCTGAAAATCAGAAAGCCTGATTTTATTCATGTGGAGCCGTTAAACCACTTAAAATAACCGGGGCAGAACTGAAAAGCCAGACGAGTAAGGATCAATTAAATTTAGCGTTATGAAAAAAACTTACAAAAGTTTCGGTGTGTTGCTGGTAGTAGGAGCAATATCATTACTGCAGTCATGCCAGAAAGATGATCAGTTTAGTGCTGAATCAAACACAGTCGCTCTCAAGAAGGCTGGATTCGTAAATAATCCGGTCAGGACGTTTTACAGCTCAACCCTGCCCATTGGAAATGGAATAGCCCGGGCGTGGGTAAAAGAAAACATCGACGGAAAGCCTGTTGCGGTGGGCCTGAATTTATCGGAAAAGGTGCTCCAGAACCTCCCCACTGAACCTGCAGTGTACACACTTGAGTTCCCCAAAAACAAGGGTAAGAATTTTTACACCCTGGTCGGGCTGGACTGGAATCCCCAGGGACACGAGCCGGAGGTGTTTTACGGATTACCTCATTTTGATTTTCATTTTTACATAATACCTGATGAGGAACGCCAGGCGATACCACTTCTGCTGCCACCCTCGATGGATTTAGCGCCTGCCCCGCAGTACATTCCTGATTTATATATGCAGACACCTGGAATTGTTCCACAGATGGGAGCACACTGGGTGGATGTGACATCCCCCGAGTTTCAACAGGGTGGTACTTTTACAAAAACCTTTATATGGGGCTCATACAACGGTGAATTTATTTTTTGGGAACCAATGATAACTCTTGATTATCTGCTTTCGAAACCTGACGATCTGATCGAGTTGCGGCAACCGGATGCCTACCAGAGGGACGGTTATTACGCCACGGGTTACTGCGTTACTTATTCAACCTCTCCAAAACAGTGCACAATAGCGTTGCTGAACCTGGTTTACCGCAAGGGTGAATGAAAATATTCTTAGCAAGGAAAAGGGCACTCCTGAGGGATGCCCAGATAAGAGAGGCTGCCCCTTTTGAGACAGCCTCTCTTCATTTCTCATAACACGGGCAAAGTAACAAACCTTATTTTCCGGACTTAAATTTCGGGATCAGGGTGTAGCCTAACATCAGCATCGAGCTGCTTCCGATCCTTAATCCGGCATCCAGGGCGCCGGGGCCCACATACCAGCTTAGTCCTGTAAGTAAATAAGGTGTAAACGCCACCTTACCTCCGGCCGGAATTGTCACTGCCAGCTCAGCGCCAAAATTGGGACTTATATTATGCTTTTTAATCGGGTAGTAGAACCTGCTTGCCAGACCTACACTGGTCGACATCGAAGGGCTTACATCTTCCATGTTACCCGACAACTGTTCCGTGACAGACGCGGCCAGGTCCAGCTTATTGAGAAGGAGGAAGAAGCCAAGACGTGCACTCAGAGCGCCGTTTAAATTCTTATTGGAATCCATCTGCGAAGCACCACCGATGTAAAAGAACCACGGGTGCTTTGCTATGTCTGACTGCATCGGCTGAGGTTCCGCAAAGGGTGGGTCAGGATTTAAATTCCAGGCTTCAAGGAGCATTGCATTCTTTGTTTCATTGCTCCATCCCCACAGTTCGCGTTTGGACTCAAACTGCAGAACCACCAGTGATTCCTGCCATGATCCCAGCAGGATGTTCATTATATCCTTTTTATCCGAGGCCGTCAGCTTGCCGTAACCTTCTCCGGCTGTCAGCCTGAGCTGTCCAGATTCATCGAGAGAAGCAGCTGTAAAATATGCCGGGTACTTAGCCAGAACATCTGACCTGAACGAATCAAGTTTCGTGTTCTTATCCTGCCCGAAGATGGCCTGTGAGGCTATAAGCAGAACAATTATTGCCGTTTTTAATCTCTTCATCTGTTTCATCATCTTGAGCCGAAATACACGCTTCGTCCTATTGACATACCCACTGTGGTTGCAGATCCTTTAGGGGCAAGAGGTTGCTGACCGTCAAAGAAAATATCCCAACTGGAATTTTTGTCCTTATTCATTATGCTGAATCCTACTGATAACTTCATATTGAATGTTGTTGATCCGCCGCCAAATCCTACACCCAATCCGTATCCTCCGGCAAAGATCTTCTGGCGGAAAAAATTCATTACCCCCAGGTTCAGTGATGCTCCACTCCCGCCTGAAGTCACTCCAAGATCTGCAGAGAGACTCCCGGCACCTGATATGAAAGTTCCAATTCTTCCGGTCAGGCTTAAATATGACGGTGAGAACATACCACCGGCATAAGCCAGCATGCGTCTCCCCTTTGCATCTGGTTTTGCTGTCGAGGGTATTATGTTGGTGCTGGTTTTTCCTTCTGTGGATGACTTGCCTCTGATTTCAGTAAGCCTTGTCTCCAGCATCTGTCTGGCCTCCTGCTGTTCCGTTTTATCACCTAATATGGCAAGCGCCTGTTCTATTGCCTGGGCCGACTTTTCGTACAACCCCGCTTTCTCCAGGGCAATACTTGAGCCGACATAAGGAAGGTACTCACCCGGGTATCCGGTGATTATTCCTTCAAACATCGCTATCGACATCAGATTATAATTTTGTGCTGTCAGCCTGTTAGCCCGCCTGAAATCAGCCACAACATCACCATCTTCCGACATATTGTCTCCCGGCATCCGGTCACTGTAATTCTGCAGGTACCCGGGTGCCACCGATGATATCCATGCCGGAGTGCTTCCCGCTGCAATCATTTGACTGAACTCAATGGCCAGCATATCATATCCCATAAGCGCAAAAACCTGCGAAGTGAAGAAATTCACATCCATGCTACGGGAATTAGGGGTCCATACACGATCAAGACGCGCAAGGGCCGCATCATAAATTCCATTCAGAGCAAGAGCATAAGCATACTCTGCATTTAAGGAGGCGCTGGCTGAATCTTTCTGAAGAAGAACTGCATAAGCTGAAACAGCTTTACTGAAATCTTCAGAGATAATATATGCCCTCGCAGCATCAAGCGAAGGTCCGGTTTTTTCCGGCTTCCCGGATGTTCTGTCATCATCATCATGGCCGTAAATTGCTGCCGTCGGCAGCACCATAGCCAGCGTGATAAGGAAGATACAGGCTTTCTTCTGCACTTCCGCGACTTTTAATATCTTGATAGTTTCACACATAGGGAGCTTACAGACTAAGTTTTTCCTGGAAGGAATATGTGATGTTATCGATGATATCCGTGAACCTCTCTTCCACGGCATCCTGATTCTTCTGGCTCATCTGCTTAATGTAAGCGGCAAGGATTTTCGCATCGTCTTTCATCTTGTCTGCAATCTTTTTCCGCGATTTTTCAATTTCAGAAACCTGTTTTTTAAGAGTGGATATTTCAGCTTTGTTCTGTTTTGCATTTGAGCTTAACTCCTGAATCTTCTTTTCAAGCGGATCAAGCTGGCTCTTCAGTTGTGCATCCTGTTTAATTGTTTCAGTTACCCGCGGATTCCAGTCATTAATCACTGTGTTCAGTTCCCTGATCTCATTCTGATGCCAGGCAAGCATGTCAGTAAGAAACACGATATAACCAACAGAATTATAATTAATTTCCCTTACCGTGTAATTGATAGTAACCGCATTCTCGCCTGATGCAGGATCTGAATCAGAAGACCCCACCTGTTGACCTGCTTCAGAGTAGGCTTTACTGATTTCGCGGGTAATATCACCGCTGATGGTCTCAAGTTTTTTCACAATATTATCGCCCCCTTTCAACATAATGTCCTTCGACTGCTGGTAATTTTTTCTATATGCTTCAAGTTTCCCTTTAAGTGAAGCAATGTCTGCGCTGAAAGCTTTTGTATCAGCATTTTTCTTTTGTCGCAGCTCATTCTCGACCTGCAGCATCTGTCCCTTGACCTTGTTTATATCAGCCACATATTCCCTGACCTGCTTATCCCATTCGACGATGGTTGTTTCGAGACCTTTAAACTTGGTCTCATTGAACCTGATCAGTTCCGTCAGAGGTACTACATAATTGAGCGCTTCAACTGATATAGTCTCTGTTGCCGCTGAAGGCACATATGCAGTTGCAGGTTCAACGGTGCCCAGCTCTTTCTCATCAGAAGCCGGTATCGCTTTTTTCTCAGGTGCGGGGACAGGTTTTTCAGCTGGTGTTCCGAGGGCACTTCCGGCAATTTTCATCGACTGAATTACAGGCGCTGAGACGCCTTCGGCGGCAAGTTTTTTCAGTGCACTTTCGCCAAGGTCGAACTTAACCGGAGAGTTCTGTATCATATCGGTTATCAGTTCGTCTGACAGATTTGCCTTTGACATTTTTATCACAGAGCTGTTTGTCAGTGTCTCAGGATTCTGTGCATTAACCATGACTGCTATTAACAATCCGGTCAAAATCAGAGAAATATGCTTTTTCATTGATATAATTGATTTCATGTTATTACTTCTGCTGTTCTGATGCCTGTCGTTTCATTGCCTGCCGCATCTCCATGATCACTTCGGAAGACACGCCCTCTGACGACAAACCAATCATCGAGTCGATATTCAGATTGAAGTCAGTCTTTGACCTCCTTATAATAGAAATAATAAGAGCATCCGACATTTCGGATTTCACAAGCGCAATGATATTGGCGTTCCTAAGAACTCCATCCCCCGGTTTTTGTATCTCTTCAGGTTTATATGGTTGTGCTTTCCCCAATTCCAACTCAATACCAACAATTCTCAGCAGGAATTTCCTGGCAGGATCAAAAACCACAAGTCCGTCATCAAAAAACTTCAGAATGCCTCCCATGCTTTTTGAAACGGTTATGGCACTCGTATCATTGACAGCATAAATTTCACGATCGGTTGAAAAATATATCCTGCCGCAGGAGGGATCAGAAGTCACTGAGATAATATTTTTCCCCTTTGAGAGTGATGAAAGTACCTTATAATTCTTTGTCTTCAGATCAAACTTATAAACCATGTTCCCGCTGGCAAAAATGAGGGAACTGTCCAGTTCCACAACAGCATTTACAGGAAGTGATACTTCAAACAGCACTGCATATTTCCCTCCGGGTGTGATAACATAAACAATGTTACCTGATGCAGCAGTGTTCTGGTCATAAACATACATGACATCTTTGCCTGCACTGATTGCCATTTGTTTACCCGGAAGTTTGTAGAGTTTTTTGAGCTCTCTGTCGGAATCAAAGTAACAGATCTCGTCATTTTTGACAACCATAAGGAGGCTGTCCGGGGAAAAAGCGAATGACCTAATTGATCCGGAAGTTACAGACTTGCCAAGCGGAGTCAATCCTCCCCACCCCAGCAAATAAAACTGGTCTTTTGTAGAGATCAGGACATGACGTTCAGAGGTTATATCGATTGAATTAATGAATTGTGCATCGAGATTTATTGTTTTAAGCATCTGGCTGGTCATCAGGACTTCAAATCGCAATGAATCATTGTCCTGTCCGGCAGCTAAATAAGATGAGAAGAACAACAAAACAGATGAACATAGTATTTTCATTCTAGTTTGCATACTTGATTTGTTATATCAGTTAAATCTAAAGTCCGGAGTTAGAGGGAGCCTGACCTAACCACCCGGCAGCTTTTGTGATATTGCCAAATATCCCGTCACCTTCACCTCCAGCTACTTCGCCGCCGAGATCCTGCCATTTTCCGCTAAGATCAGAAGCACCAGAGGCAAGTTCTGCAAATCCCTTGACCGGGCTGATAATTTCAAGGGCTTTGTCAAACACCTTTCCCGTGACATCTCCAATAGCCTGATCTTTTACGTCAGTCAACGAGTTCTGGTATGCGTTAGATATGCTTGTCCATGCATCCTGGGGAGCATTGCCGTCTCTTATATCCTGGATCGCTTTGGCATTTTCCGCCCAGATATTTACCGCAAGGATTCCGGGATACGCTGCCCCGTCTGGCAGCCAGCCGGCCAGCGTTATACCAGCTTCCCTTGCCGCCTCAATTCTTGGATGTTCATAACGAACATTAGGATCATTATTACTTACTGGCACCGGAGGGATGCCTCCGTTTGACAGGGGCTCCAGATGGTACCACTGATTGGCGGAAGAAAGCGCCACAACAGTTCCCAGGCCAGCAGTGGTGTTTTTTAAATCCATATTTTCTTTCCCCGTACCCTTAAGGTCATTGGGGTCAATTGTATTTTGTCCTTCCTTAAGATAGACTGTGCCTCCCTGCTCCGGTTTCTGAAACCTCATCATCTGTTCGGTATAAAACTTATTAAAGCCGGCATTAGCTGTCAGCGGCACATCTCCCGAAGTGATCTGATTCATGCTTTCGGCCGAAATGCCCATTGATTTATTCCTTTGCAGGAAGTCATTGATCCAGGTCTCAATGTCTTTCGTGTTGTGCGGTGAAAACAAGGCATTGCCTGTCAGCAAACCGGTAATGCTGACTTCTCCCGGATCTCCCAGAATAGAGCTGCCGCTTGTACCGGTTGGGCCGGCACCTATGTCCGATCCGACACACGGTGTGCAGGTAATAATAAGGATACAGCTGCCGTCGCCGTAAGCTGACCAGTCATCGCCGTTATTACTAAGTTCCGCCGACCGGTTGTACTCACATGCATCTTTGGTGTAATAAACCAAAGGCGGAAGTTGCGGATATGGGATGCACGGGCCTGGTCCCGAATGCGATACGGTTTCTGTAAATGTCCAGCCCTGAGCTTGCGCTGTTTTGCCGGATCTGAGCAATAAAACAGCAGGAAGCACAAAAAGAAAAAAAGCTCGTCTTAGCATAGAGGATAGAGTATGTGTAGTTCCGTAGTATCCAGTAATGGAGGTTAATGCATTGCAAAAGGTTTCACTTCAGATTTGGGTCATACTGATTGTTGTTAATAACGGACTAATACTCTTGACAATTGCACGGAATGAAAAAAAGGATGAGAAAAAATGCCCGGCGGTGGTGACAAGCAATCAAAGTCGTTTCCTGATTGAAGACAAGGTGTCGGTTGTAGGAAAGGTTAGTTTGAGCTCTGTATTAATGTGCTTTTATTCTGACTTGTTGTTGCCAATAAGAGTCCTGACCGGTATTTTTTGAAAAAAGAGGTCCCCGGAGCCCTCGTAGACTATTCCAATAGTACTCTCATCTACCATTGTCAGGCATGAGTAGCCGTAACATGGCGGACTATAAAGCTCAAACCAGTTGTCTTCCGGCCAGGTTAATCCTTCATCAAAGCTGGTCTTGATTGTCATATTTACACGACTGGATTTGTCATTCGGGTTTGAGAAAAAGAGTACCTTCTGCTTCTCCCCGCCGATTTCCAGGTCAGCGGCTATGATACTGGCCATACAGTTCGGCTCAGGCAATGCTGAATTGGAAGAGGGATGAACTGTCCAGGTCCGGCCCAGGTCGCTGGTGACTGCCACGGCCCTTCCGTTGGAGGCGCTTTTATCATCCCTGTTCCGGTCATCGCGCATGTTGAGCATCAGGCTTCCGTCTGCCAGTTCGACCACCTGCGCCTCCGTGGTGTTTGACTTTGCTCCGGTTCCAATGTGCCATGAATTTCCGCCGTCCTGACTGTAAACAATCGTTGAATGGCAAGTATATTTACCGCCATCAATGGCCTGAACACCTATATCAGCCTTGAACTGAGCCGGGAAAACGAGTGTTCCATCATGCATGGTAATCCCACGGCCCGGCCCCTGGAGCAACAACTGCCATTCCGGGTCCTTAATTTGTCGGGTTATGTTCACCGGATCTGACCAGGTAAAACCGTCATCTGTACTTTTTACCAGGAGGAACTGGCCTGTCTCCTGTGGAGTCATGCCTGGTTGAGAGGCCCACCAAAGCATTTTATCCGTTGCAGAACCGTTCATCCAAAGGGCAGCAACCCAGATAGTGTTTGTGGTGTGGTCATATAAAACACAGGGGTCGCCTGTACCGTTGAGCTCCTCCGGCAGCCCACCGTACGCGCCCATATTCATTATCACCTTCATTGGTTCCCATGTCTCACCGCCGTCAGTACTGCGGCTCATTCCGATATCAATATCTTCCTGAAGGTCCTTACTGCTGTTGTACCTTATATCATAGACAGCTATCAAGGTCCCGACATTAGTAGTCACCAGCCCCGGAATTCGGTATGTGTCGCAACCATCATCACCTCCCTTTCTAAGAACCTTACCGAGCGGCTGATCAGCATTGTCACGCACAGCTGCCATAAAAATAAAAGTCGATAAAATCAACAATATTCTCATCTATGCAAAGCTTTAAAAAAGATTTCGAAAAACAAACAGGGTGTGTCACATTGGCTTATTTTTACTTTTTGAACAAGCATAGTTCATATACGATTAATAATGGATAGCCGGGACCTGAAGCTTGAGCTTAGAGGAACAGATACAGGCAACCTTGTTGATAAGGTTGAGAAACGACTGATAGAGGTTTTCGTTCATAAGGAACTGAGACCGGGCAACTCAATTCCAAAAGAGACAGAGCTGGCCTCATTCATGGGTGTCAGCAGAACTGTCATCCGCGAGTCGCTCAACAAACTCAAGACGATGGGGCTGGTAAAGTCAAGAAAACACAGGGGAACAATCATCAAGAGCCCAAACCTCCCGGCTATACTGGCAAAATCATTTATACCCAGGATACTGGATAACAAAACTCTGATGGATATCTTTGAGATACGCCTGGCACTTGAGGTAGGAATGGCTGATTTTATTTTTTCAAGAAAGACCGAACGTGACCTTGAAGAACTTGAGGAAATAGTCAAAACAGAACCTGACCATTCCGACAACATCCTTTTCGACGTTGATCATGAGCTCAGGTTTCACGGGAAGCTTTACGAGATGACCGGCAACGACACTCTGAAGGATTTCCAGAATCTGATCCTTCCAGCCTTCCAGTATGTTTACAGCACCGGGATAATTAAGGTCAGGGGTAAAAGAAAGAAATACAAATCACACAGGGAGCTGGTAACCCTTCTCGGAAAAGGCAAGGCTGATGAGTTCCGCGAAGGAATGAGAAGACATCTCGAGAATCATTTTGCAAGGATCCTTATGCAAAATCAAATTCAACCGGCTCCATAACTGCCTGGCAATTGCGTTGGTGCAGTAAATGAGTACGAACCAGTTCAGCCCGATGATAAGGGGTGTGTTCCATACAGATGGGCACAGTGTCTTACCGTAACTCTATGAGCCGAAGATCGTGCCCGTATTCACACCGACTGCCTCAATGAAAAACGCAGTGATAAAAATGACAAGCCCCGTCCCTACAATCAAGGCTTTTTTTCTCCGCATGGTTGTTTTATCTATTTTAGTTTCTTTTCGACAGCCGGAAGCAGTTCATCGCGGACCCACCGGAAGTCAGGTTCCTGCCTGAGTGCTCTCAGGTATGCTTCCCTGGCTCCGCTGTAGTCTCCTGTCTGCTCAAGTGTCTGTCCGAGCAGAACCATTGTGTTAAGATATCTCCAGTTACATTCTGACATTGTGGGATCAGATTCATATAAACGCAGCGCTTCCCTGAACGATGCGGCCGCCTTGACCTTTGATCCGCCGGCGAATTCGGGCATATGGGATTCGGAGTTTGCTTTTTCTATCCACACTCCCGGAGTTGTACTGCCTGTTGCGACTGTCTTTTCAAGCTGTTTGAGAGCTTTGGGTCCGAGTGTCATCACCCGGGCAGGATTCAGTCCCATCCGGAATCCGAGCAGGGCTAATCTGAAGGCCTCTGTCTCTGCATTATACTCGGCGAAAGCGGCCAGCTGTTCAATATTTTTTTCAAAAGCATCTGTGATTGTTCTGGCCGCGTCCTTATTACTTGTTCCCAACAGGTAACCTATATACCCGTACTTTGCTTCTGTCAGGTTGAAGAGCAGGCAGGGTTCAGCTGTTTTCCGGTAAGCATCCTCCAGGTCACTTATTCCCTCTTCCCACATCTTCATATCACCGCTTATATAACCTTTATAAACGGTACAGTTGCTGCAGTCACTTCCAGTGGCCGGAGGCCAAAATGATAAAAGAGTGAAACTGAAAAGTAATAATGCCCTGTTCATGTTAAGGGATGTGCCTTGCTTTAATCACTTTTTACTGCCGGTTTCTACAAGCGATCGTGCCGGGACCTGGCAGTAAGGCGGTATAACCGGCAGGCCTCCCACCTCAGCAGGCTTAAACTGCTGAAGGTATTTCAAAAGGGCCAGCCACTCTTTGCCCTCCTGAATGCCGGGCTGTGCAGCATTGAAATCTGCAACAGCGCTGTCCAGATCAGTAACGAAGTTACCACCAGCGTCCTTGGGTTCAACCTTGATCAGTCCCAGCGTTTTCTTTTTTACAAGGGCCAGGTTATCAACTATATATGAGTCGGCCACCATTGAATAAAGCTTCGTATCATCTTTTGATGTGTTCACCACTGATACATTTCCCTGGTGATCAGTCAGTTCAATCTTACGAACCTTATTAAATAACCTGCCGTCAGGATCATAATCGATACGGAGATGAGAAAAATAGGGGTAATTTGACGGCGTCGATGCGGATAAAAATATCAATATCTCTGCAATATTCTTAAGCTCTTTTCCGGTGAACCATAATTCTGAAAGGGCGTAACCGGGCACTTTGTCATTACCGGAACCAAGTGACATCGTCCTGAAGATATCAGCAACGCTCTGCACACCCGGCTGGATCGGATCACGGAGGAGACCTGCGGCCACCATTGCAATGTCGGTGCCCGGGCCTTCACTGTTTGCATAATTGTATATTGCATCGGCCACAAGCGGACCCAGGTTGCTTCCCGCAGCATCTTCGAATTCATTGTAGGAAATCGTATATGGAGCAATGGCAACAGGCATATTGCAGGTCATTCCCAGCGGATTCAGTATTGCTTTGTTTATTTCTTCCTGCTGTTCAATTATTTCCGTTTGAATCTCTTTCTGAGATTTAATCCTGTCGTCCATGGGAATGGCTTCGTATTTGTCAAGTTTAACGCCGTCGCTGCCTGCAAGAAGTTCAATTCTCCCGACAAACCTTCCGTTATCACCTACCGCCACGATCGGTATTCCTTTAACAAACAGGGGCTCTTTAAGCAGGATATGAATATGTCCTGAGATGATAAGGTCAATACCTTTTACTTTCTGTGCAAGCTTCACATCTTCTCCGGTCCATACTCCTTTTTTATCTTTAGTCACACCACTGTGTGACAGGCATATAATAACATCGCAACCTTTATTTTTCAGTTCTTTTACCATTTTTTTTGCTGCCGGGATAATCTTTTCAAAGGTTACGGGTTTGGCATAGGGAGCTGATTCATCCGCATCTTTTCCGAGCAGTGAGAAGATTCCAATTTTAAGACCTTCCTTCTCAATTATAGTATACTTTTTTATCAGGCCATCATTAATCAGCGCCTCGAATTCATTGTCAGCCTGGCTAACAGGATCGGTGACAGCGTTACCTGCCAGCAAGACGGGTATTTCTCCATTCTTAACTGCATTTCTGACTATCGCCGTGTATTTTTCAATACCAAAGTCGAAGTCGTGGTTCCCCAGGGCAACAACATCATAACCTGCCTGCTTCATTATATGCAGCTGAAATCCGGTTTCCGGTTCTATTGCCTGAAATAGTGAACCCATCATGCAGTCACCTGCATCAAGGACCAGTGTCGAATTCGGGTTTTCAGTTTTTACTTCTGAAATTATCCCTGCAATCCTTGAAAATCCGCCGACAGTAGGATCACCATCAATAGCCAGGGGTGTATAGGCCAATTCCGGAGCATATCCCTGAAGGTGTGAGTGGAAGTCATTGGTGTGGAGGATGATCAGTCTCTTGCTATCCTGAGCATTAACTGTCAATAGCACGACCGTGAGACAAAGTGAAAACAAAATCCTGAATTTCATACTGGTTGAATTTGGGCATTAAGGTAATGAAAAAGTCAGTACGTCTGAGTGTCTGATAGTCTTATGGTCTGAGAGCGAAAGTCAGGCAAGTCATTAGGTCGCGCTGTCGTGATTTCTGTTTATATCACTGCATACCCTTTGCTTCGCGGGACTGTCTCTCCGCCATCCTGCAGATCGGCGGCAGGCTCCATGCACTGTAAAAACAGTTCCGGATCTGAGAGACTGATCCGGAACATTATTCAGCGCGGCAATGACAAAAGTCGCTCAGTATTTTAAGTAAAACTAAATTCTACAGGTAAATTGAGAATCCTATTTTTATACCAAATCCGCCTATTACATCAGTTCCGCCTTCGCCCTCTCCTTGGGCATCATATTTATAGGAAGCACGCATGTAACCGGCAGAGGCATCAATTGTTATCTTGTCCCCCAGTGGCAGAGCAGCACCAAGATAAAAACCCAGTTCGGTCAAGGAATCTTTATAATATTCTTCACCATTATCCGTTGCCTTGCATACTCCAAAGATTGCTTCAGCCTCTGCAAACGGATAAAATTTTTTCAAAGGGTAATAATATCTGACAAACGGTCCGATACCCATTGTAAATTCTTTCCATGTGTCCCCATCAGCGACAGCCTTTTCCGAATAACCGGATAATACAACTTCCAGACCTGCAACAAGATTGTCAATTATAAAGTACCCGCCTCTTGGAAGGAAATTGTAGAATGTGGTTTTGTACTCAGCCTCAGGACTGTCAGATCCGTACCCCCAACTTTCTGTCACGAAAGCGAGGCCAAAAACCTGAGAGTCCTGTGAGCCTCCCACTGATAAAGTCGATGTTACACCTACCAAAATGTTGCCTTTACCCAGCTGTGGTGCCTGAGCTATTGCTCCGGAGACAATGAGACAAAAGGCTGCAATCAAAAGTAAAGTTTTTTTCATAGTCCGTAATATTTAAGTGCCTACTCTTAAGTTTTTCAGCTTACACTCCCTACTCTTTAAAGGATTTTCGGGTTTTTCCATAAGTCTAAAAATAATGACTTGATCCATCGATTAAAACAAATTTACGTCTAACATGAATGCGAGTTAAGTTTTTTTGCAGCAACGCCCAGGTTGGGTGTCAATGCAAATTACCTGTTATCACAATCGTTGCTCCATACCTTATTCTCTTTGCTGCTTACCTCTTGCCCTCCAACTTCGCAGGACTGCCTCACTTCGTTCGTCAACTTGCTTGATGCCCCATGCTGCATGCTCCTACCTACTGCCTCCCCTGCAGTCTGACAGCTCCCTATCCCGACATACCATGTCGGGACTTTACGGTCGCTTCTCTATTGCCTGATGCCTTTTTATTATATTTGTATACAGCAACAAATAATATCGCAAGATGATCAAGGAAATAAAAGCGCACGACCTTAACACTGATAAATTCATAGCTGAAAAAGTCAATGAGATCAGGGCTGCCGTTGGCAGCGGTATGGCAATCAATGCCCTTTCAGGAGGCGTAGACTCATCTGTTGTGACCATGCTCGGTCACCGGGCGCTGGGTACAAGGCTCAGGACGGTCTTCATACAGAACGGACTGATGCGGGAAGGTGAGCCCCGAAAAGTAGCGGATATTTTCAGAAAGCTCGGCGTCACCGTTGAGATCGTTGATGCGCAAAACGAGTTTCTTGAGGCTTTGAAAGGTATAACCGACCCTGAACAGAAGCGCGAGGCTATTTCACAGGCCTTTTATAAGAAAGTATTCGGACGTATCGTCAGGGAGAGCGGAGCAAAGCACCTGCTCCAGGGCACTATCCTCACCGATGTTGATGAGACCGTGGCAGGCATCAAACGACAGCATAATGTTTTTGCCCAGCTGGGCATTGACCCCCGGGAAGCATTCGGGTACCAGATCCTCGAGCCGCTGATACAGCTCCGCAAGGACGGTGTAAGGATGACCGGCAAGGCACTGGGATTGCCGGAAGAGATGTTCAACAGGATACCCTTCCCCGGTCCGGCTCTTGCTGCACGTATAATCGGTGAGGTTACTCAGGAGAAGCTTGACATCGTCCGTAAAGCCACGGCAATTGTTGAGGAGCTGCTTGCCGGACAGGGTGCCTTTCAGTACATGGCCATTCTGCATGACGATCGTGTCACAGGAATGCGCGATGGCAAACGGGACTTCGGGCGTCAGATAGAGGTCCGCTGCTGGGACAGTGTTGATGCCCGTGAAGCCAGACCTACCAAATTGCCGTTTGAACTGTTAGAGACACTGGCTTCAATCATACTAAAGAAAGTACCTGGTGTTGTGTCAGTTACATATAACATAGCCTCCAAACCACCTTCGACGATTGAAGCTGTTTAACTAAACTATTTCGGCTACAACGAAAGTTGATCCGCCGATGAATATCATGTCATCAGCATCGGCCGAAAACCTGGCAGCCTCAAGCGCCCCGGCCACGGATGTGTAGCTGGCACCAGCAAGCCCATATTTCTCAGCCTCACCCTTCAGGGTCTTTTCATCAAGAGCCCGCGGTACAGAAGCTTTCGTGAAATAATACAGGGCATCACGCGGCAATAGCGGCAGAACCAGAGACAGATCCTTGTCGTTCACAAAACCAATGACCATATGAAGCTTCTTTTTGGACGTCTGACTTATCTGCCTGACAACATACTCAAGCCCTTCCCGGTTATGTCCTGTGTCGCAGACTGTAAGAGG
Organism: uncultured Bacteroidales bacterium; assembly: GCA_963825165.1. Lineage (GTDB taxonomy): Bacteria > Bacteroidota > Bacteroidia > Bacteroidales > VadinHA17 > SR-FBR-E99. The sequence goes on from CAWGRY010000003.1 coordinate 790,063, forward strand.
TGAATCTGACAGCACCTGCCAACGACCCATGAGCCCCGTGTTAGTTATCACATTAGCTACCCCGTTTACAAAATGATCACGGTTCAGACCGAAGGGAACAGAGATGATGTTAACAGCGGCGGCGACAGTCTGAATATTCTTCTGCTGTGCCAGGCCACCCAACGGAGTGGTTCCCGGGGTTGTTATGCGGGTCACGAGATCATGCAGGATATACTCTCTGATACCGTTCTTATTATTCATTTTACCAAGGGTGCAAAGGAATTCCCTGTCAGCAAACGATACCCGGGCATTCTGCTGAGCTGCTCTTGCAGCGAACACATCAACCGTTTCGGGTTGCGTCTCACCTATGACCACGGGCACGCCCTCCTTTATAATACCGGCTTTCTCTCCTGCAACTGCCGTCAGAGTATCGCCAAGGAACTCCATGTGATCATGCCCGATGTTCGTTATCACGGAAAGTTCAGGTGTGATTATGTTGGTGGAGTCAAGCCTGCCTCCCATACCCACTTCAACAACGGCCACGTCAGCCTCCATCCGTGCAAAGTAGTCAAAAGCCATTGCAACAGTCAGTTCAAAGAAGGAAGACTGGATCCTTCTTATGACCATATCATGTTTTTCAACAAAAGAAATTACCTCTTCCTCGCTGATCATCTGCCCGTCTATCCTTATTCGTTCCCGGAAATCCCTCAGATGCGGCGAGGTATAGAGACCAGTACGGTATCCTGCTTCCTGCAAGATTGATGCAAGCATGTGAGAGACGGAGCCCTTGCCGTTGGTGCCCGCCACATGCAGTGTGCGGAACTTTTTATGAGGATGGCCGAAGTAACTGTCAAGCTCCATCGTGTTATTCAGGTCTCCCTTGTAAGCCGCTTTACCAATCCTGTGATAGGCAGGCAGGAGACTGTACAGATAATCCGTGGTTTCTTTGTATGTCATGTTAATAACCTTATGCCTGTTGTTTGCAAATTTACTAAAACTGCCTTTTGTCAGCAGGGTGAGCGGCTATCTTTGTCCATATGATGACAGTTGCGCCGGAATTGTTATCGATTTTAAACTATTCTGTTATGGCGAAAAAGAAAAAGCAAAAGAAGATTTTTATTCTGGACACAAACGTATTGCTGCATGATTACACATGCATCTACAACTTCGAGGAGAATGACGTTGTCATCCCCATTGTTGTTCTTGAGGAACTTGATAAGTTCAAGCGCGGAAATGACATGATCAATTTTCATGCACGTGAGTTTACCCGTGAACTTGACAAGATATCAGGCGACCTGTTGCTTACAGGCAACATACCACTTGGTGAAGGCCTTGGCAGCCTTCATATTGAAACAGGTAAACAGTTCTCTGAGCGCGTATCGGAGTCTTTTCCCGAGAGGACTCCGGATCACCGTATCCTTGCCATCGCTGATTTTGTCACCCAGCAGAACAAGGAGAAGGTGGTAGTGCTGATCACCAAGGACATCAACCTGAGAATGAAGGCCAAGTCTCTGGGCGTAAGGGCCGAGGATTATCAGAACGATAAGGTGGCCAACCTTGACGATCTTTATAAGGGTATAAAGACAATTGAGAATATTGACCACGGTCTGATAAACAAGCTTTATGAGCAGCCTGAGGGAGTCCCGGCTACAGAGCTGAAAGTGAAGGATCAGGAGCCCGGTCATCATTTTTTCATTCTGCGCAACAGCAATTCGAGTGCTCTCGCTCACTATAATCCTGTTACCAAGATGCTGGTCAGGGTGCTTAAGCAGACCACATACGGCATCGATCCGCGTAATGCCGAGCAGACCTTTGCCCTTGACGCACTGTGTAATCCCGACGTGCAGCTCGTCTCGCTCACAGGCAAGGCAGGAACAGGCAAGACACTGCTTGCCCTGGCCGCTGCGCTCCATCAGTACAAACGGTACAAGCAGATCTTCCTGGCCAGGCCCATCGTGCCGCTGGCAAACCGTGACATGGGATTCCTTCCCGGTGATGTGAAGGAAAAGATGGACCCGTATATGCAGCCTCTCTTTGACAACCTGACGGTCATCAAACACCGTTTCAGCTCACAGAGTCCGGAGTTCATACGCATAAATGACATGATCAAGGATGAAAAGCTTGTCATCACCCCGCTGGCATATATCAGGGGACGCAGTCTCTCAAACATCTTTTTCATCGTAGACGAGGCACAGAACCTTACGCCGCACGAAGTCAAGACCATCATAACCAGGGCAGGAGAAGGCACAAAGATGATCTTTACCGGCGACATTGAACAGATTGACTCCCCGTACCTCGACTCGGCCTCCAACGGGCTGAGCTACCTCTCCGACAAGATGAAAGGTCTGGATCTCTTTACTCATGTCCATCTGGTCAAGGGTGAGAGGAGCTTTCTGGCAGAACTGGCGAGCAGGCTCCTTTAGACCGGCTTTTTTGCTAATTTAGCAGCCGGAACAGTAACCGTTTAAATTTGAAGAAGAAAGTAGCGTTTCAGACACTGGGATGCAAGCTTAATTTTGCCGAAACCTCAACCATCGCACGGTCGTTCGCCGATGACCGGTATGAGAGAGTCTCTCCTGACAGCGATGCTGATGTTTTCATAATTAATACATGCAGCGTCACTGATACGGCTGACCGGAAATGCCGTCAGGCAGTACGGAAGATCATCCACAGGAATCCAGATGCATTTGTTGCCGTCGTAGGTTGCTATGCACAGCTGAGACCAGGGGCAGTGGCTTCAATTGAAGGTGTCGACCTCGTGCTCGGGACTTATGAAAAATTTGACATTGCAGCTTATATAGACAACCTGAGCAAAGGAACTGCACCCGAGATTCATTCGTGTGAGAGCGTTGACACTGCGGGATTTATCTCATCATGGTCTGCCGGTGACCGTACCCGGTCATTCCTGAAGGTGCAGGACGGGTGTGACTACCGCTGTTCGTACTGTACCGTACCTCTGGCAAGAGGCAAGAGCCGTAACCCGTTCATCAGCGAGATAGTCGAGGAGGCAAAACAGATTGCCGCCTCAGGAGTCAAAGAGATAGTACTGACCGGGGTCAATGTAGGTGACTTCGGGAAAAGCACCGGCGAATCATTGGATAACCTGCTGAAATCACTGGTGCAGATCAACGGTCTTGAGCGGCTGAGGCTCTCCTCCATTGAGCCTGATCTTCTAACTGACACTATTATAGATTTGATCACCGATGAGCCTGTACTGATGCCGCACATACACATGCCCCTGCAGAGCGGCAATGATAAGATACTGGGTCTTATGCGCCGGCGTTACCGCAGGGAGACATTCCGCGACCGCGTAATAAGGGTCAGAACTATAATACCTGATGCTTCCATAGGAGCTGACGTGATAGTGGGTTTCCCCGGTGAGACCAGGGATGATTTTGAAGAGACTTACAGTTTCCTGGAAAACCTTCCTCTCTCATACCTGCATGTATTTGCCTTTTCTCCTCGTCCGGGAACCCCTGCCGCAACTATGCCGGGAGCAGTCAGGACTTCTGAGAAAGAAGAACGCAGCAGACAACTGATCAGGCTTTCGGGGAAGAAACGCATTCAGTTTATGCAGGCAGCCACAGGCAATATATATAATGTGCTCCTTGAAAAACGAAGCGCTGACAGCACGATTTCAGGACTGACAGGCAACTACATAAGGACACTGGTGCCTTACAGAAAGGAGCTTCCGGGAACCGTCAGGCGGGTAAAGCTGGTATCACTACGTGACGACGCTTCAATGACCGGAGAGCTTATCGAAACAGGGATCTGATGAAAGCGATAGGTTACTATATCTTTTTCGGGATTAATTATCTAATTACGCTCCTTCCCCTGCGGGTACTCTATCTCTTTTCAGACTTCTTCTACATTGTTTTGTATTACCTGGCAGGTTATCGGCGGAAAGTGGTAGCAGCAAATCTCAGGAATGCATTTCCTGAGAAGAGCGAAGCTGAAAGAAAGAAGATCGAACGCCGCTTTTACAGACATCTTTCCGACCTTTTTGCCGAAACCTTAAAGGTCACACACATGAGCCCCCGCCAGATCTCCCGAAGGCTCACCGTCAGGAACCTGTCACTTGTTGATCGCCTTCACAAAGAGGAAAGGAGCGTAATAGGACTCTGCAGCCACTATAATAACTGGGAGTGGCTTGCAGGGTTACAAATTTCAACTCCGTACAGGTTGCTTACTATTTATAAACCATTAACAAACAAGTATTTCAATCAGTTTATCCTGAAACTAAGAACAAAATTCGGTTTGCAGGCATCACCGATGCAAAATATTCTCAGAGATTTGTTAAAGTACAGGAGTGAAAAAATCCTTACCATGTCCGGTTTCATTGCAGACCAGACTCCACCGCCGGATGAAAATGCGTACTGGACCACTTTTCTTAACCAGGAAACGGGCTTCTTCAGAGGCGCTGAGAAAATTGCCCTAAAGTATGACATGGCAGTGGTCTTTGTGAACTTAACCAAAATTAAAAGAGGCTTTTACGAGCTTTCCTGGGAGCTTATCTCAGAACATCCCGGGAAAGAGGCGCCAGACTTTATCACATCACGGTATGCAGAGATGCTTGAGGCAGTGATTAGGGAAAAACCTGAGTATTGGCTCTGGTCGCACCGGCGATGGAAATATAAAAAACCTGTTAAAAATGATTAAGACCGCTGTTGTCATCCTGAACTGGAACGGCCGGGAGTTCCTCGAAAAATTCCTGCCCGGCGTCATTGACAGTACTGTATCAGGTGACACTGAAGTGATAGTAGCTGATAACGGATCGGACGACGATTTTGTCGGCTGGCTTTCAGCCAACCATCCCGGGTTGAGGGTCATAAGGCTGGAAAGGAACTGGGGTTATGCCGGTGGTTATAACAGGGCCCTCAAAGAGGTTGAGGCAGAGTACTATATTCTCCTCAACTCGGACGTTAGCGTCGAAAAGGGATGGTCTGAGACGCTTACGACCTTTATGGATATGCATCCGCGCGTGGGAGCATGTCAGCCAAAGATCAGGTCACTTGAAAAACCTTCGTTTTTTGAATATGCCGGTGCTGCGGGAGGGTTTATTGACAGACATGGTTATCCTTTCTGCCGCGGACGTCTCTTCGACACTATCGAAGAAGACCGAGGGCAGTATAACGATACCCGTGAGATTTTCTGGGCATCAGGGTCGTGTATGGCTGTCAGGTCTTCCGCCTTTGACCAATGCGACGGCTTTGACGACGCTTTTTTTCTTCATATGGAGGAGATTGACCTGTGCTGGAGGATGCAGAATGCAGGGTATATCATATGCTACGTCCCGGATGCAGTTGTTTGGCATGTCGGCGGCGGAACACTGAGCTATGATTCACCAACCAAAATATACTATAACTACCGTAACAGCCTCATGATGCTGGCAAAGAACCTTCCATCAAGACATCTGCACCGGACCATATTCATGCGGCAGGTACTTGACGGGGTGGCAGCAGTAATGCTTCTCTTCCGCTCCGGCCGGGCAGCCTTTGGAGCCGTGGTAAGGGCTCACAGGGATTTCCGCAAGGCTCACACTGCAATAAAAACATTCCGGGCACTTGCACCGCACCCTGACATGTATAATTCTCCTCATACAATGATGAACAAATCAGTCATTTTTGAGTATTATATACGTGGTAAAAGAAATTTCACAGATCTGAAGTGGCATTAAAGAGACGACAGCAAATGGCAATTTTCTTCATAATAGTCTTTACAGTCTATTTTCTGGTTAACCTTTACCTGTACATAAAGGGTCAGCGTGCACTTGCGGGAGCCGGATACCATGTAAGAACATATACCATCATATTCCTGATCCTTGCCTCAGCTTTTATCGCAGGTAAATTTCTTGAATACGGCTATTCAAATGTTTTTACCGATATACTTAATGTCATCGGTGGGTTCTGGATGGCCTTCATGCTTTACGGCTTTCTTATCTGGCTGATGGCTGACATACTTCTGCTGGTGCAGAGACCGTTTCACCTTGTGCCTGACGACGTCATGCCAAAACTCAGACTTTGGCTCTTTGCAGGTGTTACCGTCACTACCGCAGTCCTTATAGTGATTGGATTCATAACAGCGGTAAGTCCTGTGAAAAAGCGTTATGATCTCACTGTTGACAAGACCCTCAGCGATGTCGGTGGACCATTACGGATAGTGGCTGTGTCAGACATTCATCTCGGCAGCGTAATCAGGAAGAGAAGCATGAGACATCTTTCTGAAATGATAAAAGATGAGAAGCCTGACCTGGTTCTTTTCCTGGGTGATCTAATTGACGGAAGCATAGGTCCCGTCCTGCGCGGTGACCTGCTCTCCTATCTCAGCCTTCCGGACCTTCAGTATGGCAGGTACGCCATCACAGGAAACCATGAATATATAGGTGATATCAGAAAGACTGTTCCATATATAGAAAGCAAAGGCATCAGGGTTCTGAAGGATGAGGTTGTGACCCTCACTAACGGCGTACAGTTAATCGGCAGGCTTGACAGATCAGCCAATCAGGGCTTCAGCAACGGGCGTGCATCTCTTGACAGTCTTGTGGCTAAGACCGATCCTGAAAGGCCGGTCATCCTGCTTGATCACCAGCCTTACGGACTGTCGGATCTTGCAGCGACAACCGTCGATCTTCAGCTTTCAGGCCACACACATAACGGTCAGATCTGGCCTTTGACTTTCATCGTCTCTAAAATGTTCGAATTAGGCCACGGTTATGCCATGTTTGGCAAAACTCATGTTATAGTCTCATCAGGATTCGGCATATGGGGCCCACGGATGCGCATAGGTACCCGACCTGAGATTGTTGTGATCAATCTCACGGGCAGATCAGAGTAACGGATAGATCTTCTCAAGAGCCATACCCCTTGAGCCTTTAACCAGTATTGTATATCCTTCCGGACGGTTTGAGAGAAGCCATTCGCGCAACTCATCGGATGTTCTGAACAGTCGTGCGGGGAATTGCCCTGCTACTTCACGGAAGCGCTGACCGATAAGGACCACCTCCACATCGGTAAGATTCTTAAGCTGATCTATTATGGCAGAATGTCCGGATTGACTCTCTGATCCGAGCTCAAGCATATCGCCGAGGATCAGCATCTTCCTGTCAGCTTTCAATGCTACAAATGACGATACTGCCATTTCCATGCTTGACGGATTGGCATTGTAAGAGTCACATACAAGGACATTCCTTCCGGTATCAACTACCTGCGACCGGTTATTGACCGGCTTGTATGATGATATTGCAGATATGATCTCACTTACTTCGACACCGAAATAAAGACCGGTGGCAATGGCAGCCCTCACGTTATCTATATTGTATGAACCGAAAAGATTAGTGGAGAAAACATAATCATGCTTTTCGTAAACAGCTTTGGCGGTAAGAAACATATTCCCTGTCTCTGCAATTTCAACTTTCAGTTTGCTTCCTGCCGGGCGAGAATAGGGAACAGTGTTTTGTACCGTTTTTGATACAAGCTCTTTAAGCATTCCGTTCTGATCGTCAAAGATAGCTGTACCTCCGCTCCTGCCAAGCCATTGATACAGTTCTGATTTGGCCGCCTTTACCTCCTCGAAAGATCCGAAACCCTCAATATGTGCCCTCCCGATATTGGTTATGATGCCGTGTGTCGGCATTGCTGTCTGGCAGAGACCGGCTATTTCTCCCTTATGGTTGGCGCCCATCTCGACTACCATAAAACCCATGTCGTGCGGTGAGCTCAGAAGTGTAAGCGGTACTCCGATGTGGTTATTGAAGTTGCCTGAGGTACTGTGCACTCTTTTTTTCCTCGACAGGACTGCAGTAATAAGCTCTTTAGTGGTGGTCTTGCCGTTAGAGCCGGTGATGGCAATAACAGGAACGGTAAGTCCACTGCGGTGCCTCGTTGCCAGCAGGGAGAGCGTCACCAGGACATCATCCACCAGTATGTATTGCTTTCCTTTGAGGGCAGGGTCATCAACCACTGCAGCTATTGCACCGGCACGGACAGCCTCTGCTGCATGTGTGTTACCGTCATGGGCAGGACCCTTGAGGGCAAAGAAAACCTGACCCTCGCGGACAGTCCTTGAATCTGTCGCAATACCTGCAGATTTGCGGACAATGGAATATAACTCGTTCAGCTCCATGGTTATTTAAAAAGAAGCCTCATTATTATTCATAATGAGGCCCGGTATCATTTTAAAGATAATCTCATTTCAGTCCGGTTGGACTACCTACCCTGATCATTGCGCATCTGAAGCCGAGGTCATCACGTGATGCCTCCTGATCAAGATAACGGCGTGTAGAAGGATTGAGCCAGTAAGCCCTGTCTTTCCATGACCCGCCTTTTATTACCCTTGCCTTGTCATTGATAAGGGTAACATAGTCGTTGTCAGTTTCATTCTGTGCATACATTCTTTCCGTCTGGGGCAGTTCAGCATTGCCAGACCATTCGAGGCTTGAAGAGATGCTTGAGATGACGTCACCGTCGAGGTAGTTCCTGTAATCTGATTTCTGGTAGTTAAACCTGTTGGCTACATCATCAGGCTTGACTGTATCTATCTGCAGTCTGCCGAGTTTGTCTTTTTCAACTACCTGGCCGTTTGCATCACGACGAAGGTCGGTGAATACGTTACCTCTGAAGGGGTTGAACATATCGACATCCTCTGAAGAGAGCGGACGATATACATCCTGCGTCCATTCGTTGACGTTACCGGCCATGCAGTACAAGCCATAGTCATTGGGCCAGTATGATCTTACGTCGACGGTGATGCTACCGGCATCGTTCAGGTTACCTGCCACGCCCATCATGTCACCGCGACCGCGGACAAAGTTGGCCATGAATTCACCTCTGTATTTGGGTGCCGAGTTACGCACGTTATGTCCGTCCCAGGGATAAATAGCTCTTTCATAAATCCTTTCCTCGAAGGTGTTGCCCCTGAGGCCGTAGGCTGCAAACTCCCACTCTGCTTCCGTCGGCAGGCGGTAACGCGGAAGAAGGATACCATCCTCCTGGCGTACACGTGCGTGCAGCTCATCTACCCTTTCTCCGGGTACACCTTCATATTGGGCAGCATAATAGGATTCTGTGTTGAAGTTATTGGCGCCGGACTGTTCCACGTTCGGTTCCTGCCATTTGCCATCGAGAAGAATTTGTTCATTGACCCTGTCAGTACGCCATACACAATAGTCATTAGCCTGCAGCCAGCTCACTCCCACTACCGGATAAGTATTGTACGAGGGGTGCCTGAAATAATACTGGACATACGGTTCGTTGAAGGCAAGCGGGCTTCTCCACACCAGTGTGTCAGGGAGAGCACGGCGGTGTACTTCCGGGTAATCACTGTAAACACGTCTCAGCCAGAAGAGGTATTCACGGTAATCGAGGTTGGTAACCTCTGTCTCATCCATGTAGAAAGATGATACGGTGACCCTGCGGGGTGTATTGTTCCATTCGAACATCACATCCTGATCAACCCGTCCCATGGTGAATGTTCCACCTTCTATGAGTACAAGGTTGGGGCCGGTGATCTGCTCTGACGCTTCCCCGATGGGATAGCCAAGGTCATTCACATCACTCGATTTAGGATCCCGGTAACTCCAGCCTGTTGTCGGAGAAACATTGTCCTGCTTTGCTCCCTTGCAAGAAAAGAGGAAGAGCGCAACAACTACAAACACCGGTAAAGCTCTCAGTTTATACATGGTCAAATTATGTTAACTAGGTTAATTTTCAAATAAATATATTAGTCAAAAACAAAACGCTGCATCAAAATAACTACAAATCAGGTAACTTTATTATGTGAATGGCTCTACTTTTTTCAACATTATTGAAACAAACAGCAAGTCCGGCCTTAACGATCGCCGTACCTTTAATTGCCGAATCGCCTCCTGCCAGTACGTAACTATATGATAATATGATCTTTGCCGACCCTGTATCCCATCCCAGCGACGGCTCAGCGGCAGTAAACCCGGAGGCGGCATGCCAGAATGCTAATCCGCCCATCAGGCTCCGGTAGAGAGCTTCTGTTCCTAAATATATGATCATATTATCTGCCTGGGCAATGAGTGTCACTGACGGGTTGAGGCTTAATTCTCCCTTGCGGTTGCTGAAAGAGGTTCCTGCGCTGAGGGTATAAAGCCGTCTGATCCTGTCATTATTCTGACGGCTTTCGCTGAGCCACGGCTGTGTCAGGTGCATGACGGAGACTCCCCCGTACCATGGCCCTTTGGCAAAAGTAATGCCTGTGCCTATGTCAAAAGCCGTGATGGCGCCATTGGTGATATACTCCGAGTGTGTTCCCTGAAAACCGTTGAACGGATCAATGTCACCCGGAAGTATGATCGCCCCGGTTTTAACTCCACGGTGAACCACAGAGGCCGTCAGTCCTGCATTAAAAAAGAGATCCTTCCCCGCCTGCAGATGATATGCATAGCTTGCACCTGCCCTGAAGTCATTTATAATCTCACCAAGCATGTCGTCGCAGAGCCACAGGCCCACCCCCCCATGCAGTCCCGGCAGATATGTATCAAATGACGCATAGCCTGACCTCAGGGCAAAGTTCTTCCCCGGAAGGAAAGTATAGCAGGATATATTCATAACCGGAATACCTGATGATCCGGAATAGGCCGGGTTATACATAAAATGCATGCCCGACGCGGTACCGTACCAGGTGTCCTGACCACTCAGGGTCAGCGTGTAAAATACAAGCATCAGTATGGTTGCTCTGCTTCTGAGGCTCATGGTTCGCTTTCAGCAATATCAACGGGTCAGAGACGTTAATATTTTATCCTGGTACCCGTCTTTCAGGGAGTAAAGATAATCCTCTTAACTATCTTTGCACCGATGAGAATAAAAAGGCTCCTGATAACAGCTTTTATACTGCTGCCGGTTTTGTATGCCGGTGGACAGGATTACGCGCATTCATCACTGCTGAAACAGGGCAGATGGATCAGGATGGCAGTGACTGAGCCTGGCATCTACCGCCTCGACTATTCTCAGATCAGAGACATGGGCATCACCGATCCTTCAGCAGCAGTGCTGTACGGTAACAACACCGGCCAGCTCTCATTTTATATCGATGGCAGTGCTCCTGACGATCTCAGGAAGATTGCTTACAAGACCGAGAAAGGCAGTGACGGTGTCTTCAATGAGGGCGACTACCTGCTTTTTTATGCCGAGGGTACTCACAGGTGGATCTACGACAGGGACTCTGACAAATATGAATACAGGAGGCATCATTATTCAGATACTGCCTGGTATTTCATCACATCTGTGCCCGGCGGGGCAGCTTATGTTGATGCCGAACCGGCACCTTCACAGCCGTACAATGCCGAAACCTCTTCCGGCGATGTCACATGGAGGCACGAAAAAGAAATTGTTAACCTGATCAGCTCAGGCCGGGAATGGTACCAGCAGGTCATACCCGGAACAGAAAACGTTGTTAGCCCGCAGTTTACAGACCTGATTTCTACGACAAAAATCAGGTACACTGCCAGGGTACTGGGCCGTTCTGACACTGAAAGCTCATTCACACTTAAACAGGGATCGACCTTATTAAAAACGATCTCTGTTCCGCCAGTCAGCATGACTGACCTAAACGGTGTCTATGCCAACATTGCCGTTGCGGAGGATTCGTGCCTGCCGGCCTCCGCCGCACCGGCATTCGCCATAACTTTCGGGAATAACGGCAACCTGGCGGCGACAGGTTATATTGATTATATTGATTTCTTCGCCAGGGCACAGCTAAAATACACTGATAAACAGCTTTTTATAAGCGACAGCCGGAGTATTGCCCCTACGCGGGTGACACGCTTCACTGTCTCAGGATCTTCGGTACTGCAGGTCTGGGATGTCACGGACCCCTTTGCGCCAAAAATTATGGAGACAGCTTCTTCTGCCGGCAACACTACATTCACCGCCGCCACTGACAGCCTCCGTAAGTTTGTCGCTTTTGCCACCTCCGGTGTACTGCACCCGTTCATAACCAAAGATCCCGTACCTAACCAGGATCTCCATTCACTCGGTCCGGCTGACATGATCATTGTGACTCATCCGCTCTTTAAAGAATATGCGCAACAAATCGCCGGTATCCACATGGCAGATGACGGTACAAGTTCAATAATAGTAACACCGGGGCAGATTTATAATGAATTTTCCGGAGGAATTCCCGATGCTGCGGCCATAAGGAATTTCATCAGGATGATCTACAGCAGGGGAATTGAAGGTGGCTCCCCGTTAAAGTACCTCCTCCTTTTCGGTGACGGATCCTATGAAAATAAAACTCCTCCTCCGGGTAACACCTCTTATATCCCAACATGGCAATCAGTCAACTCTCATGTCGGGGTTCTCTCCTTCACATCAGACGACTTTTACGGTCTTCTTGACGACGGTGAGGGTGAGGCAGACGGTTTTCTTGATATCGGCATTGGACGGTTGCCTGCGTCTGACACTGCCGGCGCAGGAACCATGGTGCGCAAAATAGCATCCTACATGGATAATTCTGCACTGGGTTCATGGCGCAATGTGCTGTGCATGGTGGCCGATGATGAAGATGCCAACCTTCACATGATGGATGCCGAGAATCTTACGGTAGCTGCCATGGAAGCAGCTCCGCCTCTTACTGCCGAAAAGATCTATCTAGACGCCTTCCGTCAGGTTACAACAGCGACCGGTAACTCATATCCTGACGCGGTGAAAGCAATCAATAACAGGATAGCGGCAGGATGCCTGATATTCAATTATGTAGGCCACGGCAATGAATCGGGACTGGCACATGAGAGAGTGGTAAGGACGGATGACATAAATTCCTGGAAGAACAAAAACATGTTGCCGCTGTTCATCACAGCCACCTGTGAATTCTCGAGGTTTGATGATGTGGAGATCAACCCCGCGACAGGACTTATCTCATCAAGGACCTCAGCCGGAGAGATGGTACTGCTCAATCCTGAAGGAGGAGGCATAGGGCTGATGAGCACGACGAGAGTCGTTTATTCGGCACCTAATTATATGCTTAACCGCAGGATATACGACTATATTTTCTCAACAGCACCGGACGGCAGATCGATGAAACTTGGTGACATCATCAGGCTGGCCAAGATCAACTCGGGTACAGGAATGAACAAGCGTAATTTCCTGTTGCTTGGTGATCCGGCACTGAGGATTGCATGGCCGGTGCAGGGACGGGTGGTCACTGACAGCATTAATAACATTTCCGTCGAGTTCGCTGCAGATACGCTTAAGGCATTGTCGCTGATAACCATAAGCGGACATATTGAAGACAACGACGGCAACAAAATGGACGGGTTCAACGGAGTGGTGGAACCTGTCGTGTACGATAAAATCAGCTCTGTCAGCACCCTTGCCAATGACGGAGGGTCGCCAATGAGCTTCCCCGTGACGGGCAACGTGATCTTCAGAGGAACCACAACGGTTACTGAAGGAGTATTCAGCTTTTCTTTCATTGTACCTCTGGACATAAATTATTCTTTCGGTAAAGGTTTTATAACCTATTATGCCCATGATGAAAACGGAGACCTTAACGGCAGCTTTTCTCAGATCGTCGTGGGAGGCTTCTCAGACATAAACATTAATGACACCGAAGGTCCGGTTATCAGGCTTTTCATGAATGACACCCTCTTCAGGGAAGGCGGGATCACAGACACGGCACCCTCGCTCCTTGCGCTTATCAGCGACGAGTTGGGTGTCAACGCCACCGGGACCGGTATCGGACATGATATCATCGCCTGGGTCGATGATGATATGCCGGGCGCTGTTGTATTGAACGGCCTTTTCAGTGCAGATATCGGGGTGCACACTTCAGGACGCCTGACCTACCCGTTTGTCATCAGTGAAAAGGGTGAACACACTGTCTCAATCAGGGCCTGGGATAATGTCAATAACCCTTCAGTTGCCACACTCAGGTTTGTTGTCGAAACCAGCGGTGTCTTCAGGCTGACAGATCTCCTTTGTTATCCAAATCCTGTCACCGATAAGACAACCTTTACCGCCGGGCATAACAGGCCTGATACTGAGATTGATGTCACCGTTACCATTTTCACCACAGGTGGCAATGCCGTTCGTGTTATCAGGGAACAGTTTTACGGCACCGGATATTCGCTGCCGGATATACCATGGGACGGCTGCAACGAAAACGGCAGCAGGCTGGCACGGGGAATGTATCTCTGGCGTGCCGAAGCTGTTACTGCAGAGGGAGAAATAGCATCTGCAGCAGGCAGGATCATCATTTTGTAATACCACACAATAATCCGGCCTTTTTTTTGTTATATATTTGCACATATTTTGACTAAAAGTGAACATGAAAAACAAAGCGCTGATATTCAGTACTAATATTTCTATTAACGGCACCGCTGATGCCACTTACAGCACAGGACAAGCACCCTCTCAATGTCATTCAGACGGTGGTACCCTTTCTTACCATCGCGCCTGACTCCCGTGCCGGAGCAATGGGTGATGCCGGTGTTGCAACATCACCTGATCTTTACAGCATGCACTGGAACCCGGCAAAATATGCCTTTATTGACGGTAACGGAGGTTTCGCAATGTCATACTCACCCTGGCTCAGGGCTCTTGTTCCTGATATCAATCTGGCTTTGCTGACAGGTTATTACAGGATCGACAGCAAGCAGGTGCTTGCCAGCAGCCTGATGTACTCATCACTGGGCGAGATACAGTTCACTGACGATTATGGTAATTACCAAAGTACACATAATCCCAACGAATTCTCCGTTGACGTAGCTTACTCCCGCCTTTTTTCCCAGCACTGGTCAGGCGGTGTGGCCCTGCGGTTCATCTATTCAAATATCACGGGAGGACAATATGTCGGCAGTACGGAGACCAAGGCCGGTACATCTTATGCAGCTGATGCTTCCGCTTATTATACAACCCCTCTTAAGCTGGGTTCGAAGACTGGTAATATATCTGCCGGAATGAATTTTTCAAACATCGGTTCGAAGATGAGCTACACATCCGACGAAGATCCCGATTTCATTCCCATGAACATGCGTCTGGGAACCACATTCACGGTTGATCTTGACAGGTATAACTCAATAGGGATCTCCTTTGACATTAACAAACTGCTGGTCCCCACACCTCCCGTTTATGAAGACGGGGAAATAGTTGCAGGCAAGGATCCAAATGTTTCAGTACCGGTGGCTATCTTCCAGTCGTTCTATGATGCCCCCAACGGTTTCGGCGAGGAAATGCATGAAATAACAGAATCAATCGGCATTGAATACTGGTATAACCAGCAGTTTGCGCTTCGGACAGGTTATTTCAACCAGGCAGACTGCAAGGGCAATATGAAGTATTTCACTGCCGGAGCAGGATTTAGGCTGAGTGTCTTCTCGCTTGACTTTTCGTACCTCATACCGATAACGCAGAACAATCCGCTGGCCCGCACACTCAGGTTCTCGCTCGGTTTCGAGTTTGACTCACTGCGGAACGTCAGTAAGAAATAACCAATGACACTTCATCAGAGGATCGGACAGGGCATTGATTTTCACCGCCTTGAGAATGGTCGTGAGCTTTGGTTGGGCGGGGTGCACATCGCCTCACCCAAAGGGTGCATGGCTCACTCGGACGGTGATGTCCTCATTCATGCCATTTGCGATGCTCTCCTCGGCGCTGCGGGGATGAATGACATCGGGACACAGTTCCCCGACACATCAGATGAATATAAAGGTATAGACAGCAAGATATTACTTAAGCGGACCGCAGGCATGATCGGCGATCAGGGTTACAGGATAGTAAATATCGACAGCACGGTATGTCTTGAGGCACCAAAGCTGGCTCCCTATATTAATGCAATGCGAAAAGCTATGGCAGACGTTACCGGTATTTCACCGGATGCCATCTCCGTTAAAGCCACCACCACCGAGAAAATGGGTTTTACCGGCCGTGGCGAAGGGATTGTGGCGATGGCTGTCTGCCTTATCGCTGACCGTATCCCTGACAATTTTTAATTAAGTCTGAAAGTCGAAAGGATTTGCGAATTGCGAATTGCGAATTAGCTGATGATCAGATTCTTAATTCTTAATTCTTAATTCTTAATTTCCTCCACCCCTGCATTCTGGCTCCTCACTAAAAAAGCCCACCGGGCTTTTTCTTTACGTTCAGCCCTCTACTCCCTGAATAACGAGTCAATAAGGCTGTCGTCAGCCAGTGATGGCATCGTCACCACCAGTCCCGGTGTGCGTTCCATCTCCCTGGTTATTGATGAGACAGCACCGCTGTTCCTTGCCCAGCTGCGTCGTGCAATGCCGTTATTGACATCCCAGAAGAGCATGGATCTGATTCGCTTTCCGGCTGCCGGTGTGCCGTCGAGAACCATTCCAAAGCCCCCGTTGATAACCTCTCCCCATCCGACACCGCCGCCGTTATGCAGTGAGACCCATGTGGCACCGCGGAATGCATCGCCGATGACATTCTGAACGGCCATGTCAGCCGTGAAGCGCGAGCCGTCATAGATATCGGATGTCTCCCTGAACGGTGAATCAGTACCGGAGACGTCATGATGATCGCGGCCTATGACTACCGGTCCGCTTATCTTACCGGAGGCTATGGCGTCATTAAAAGCCCCGGCTATCATTGTTCTGCCTCGTGCGTCAGCATATAGAATGCGGGCCTGCGAGCCTACCACCAGTTTGTTGCGTGCAGCTTCACGTATCCAGTGAATATTATCCGACATCTGGAGATGAATATCTTCCGGAGAATCTTTCATCAGCTGTTCGAGTGTATCGGCGGCAATGGTGTCAGTAGCTGCAAGATCAGCGGGGTCGCCCGAGCAGCATACCCACCTGAAGGGTCCGAAGCCATAATCAAAGTACATGGGTCCCATGATATCCTCCACGTATGACGGGTAGCGGAAACCGCCCCTGCCGTCAGAGACATCAGCTCCTGCACGTGAAGCCTCGAGGAGAAAAGCATTTCCGTAATCAAAGAACCAGGTGCCATGCGCAGTGTGCCTGTTGATGGCCACGACCT
The DNA here is from genome assembly GCA_963825165.1 of uncultured Bacteroidales bacterium. Taxonomy (GTDB): domain Bacteria; phylum Bacteroidota; class Bacteroidia; order Bacteroidales; family VadinHA17; genus SR-FBR-E99. Next base: position 807,018 of record CAWGRY010000003.1, read on the forward strand.
GGCGGCGTAAAGAGGCCTGCACCATTTTCCTGAACCTTTCAGGGTCGGCTGTCATGATGACATTGGCTTCGTCAAAGGTGATACCGGCAGGATAGTAACCTCCTGCCCAGGGGTTATGGAGTGAGGTCTGGTCAGAGCCGAGATCTGCCCATAACTCCTCATCGGCAAAGCGCTCCCACAGATCAACGATATTTCCCAGAAATGCCAGGGAGACCACCTCTCCTGACCCGCATGCCTTTCTTACACGCTGCGCCAATGTGGTCAGGTCATCGAAGACCTCATCGACCCATCCCTGTGAATGACGTGTTCTTATAGCCTTGGGATTAACCTCAGCTATTACCGAGACCATTCCGGCTATGTTACCTGCTTTTGGCTGAGCGCCTGACATGCCACCCAGACCTGACGAAATGAAAAGCCTGCTTAATCTGCTCCTGTCATCCGTCGGTTTAAGTCTCCGGCCCGCATTGAGCAGGGTGATAGATGTTCCGTGGACAATGCCCTGGGGACCGATATACATGTATGACCCCGCGGTCATCTGGCCGTACTGGGATACCCCCAGCGCGTTGAACTTCTCCCAGTGATCCTGTGAAGAGTAATTGGGTATAACCATGCCGTTGGTCACCACAGCCCTCGGGGCCTCCGGATGAGAGGGGAAGATGCCGAGGGGATGCCCTGAGTACATAACAAGGGTCTGCTCATCAGTCATTTCCGACAGGTATTTCATGGTGAGCCTGTACTGTGCCCAGTTCTGGAAGACGGCGCCGTTGCCGCCATAGGTGATGAGCTCATGCGGGTGCTGGGCTACTGCAGGATCAAGGTTATTGGTTATCATGAGCATAATGGCAGCGGCCTGCAATGACTTATGAGGATACTCGTTTACTGGTCTTGCCTTCATCTCATAAGAAGGCCTGTAACGGTACATGTAGATGCGTCCGTAGTCACGCAACTCGGCAGCAAACTCCGGTGCCAGGACACCGTGCAGCTTTGCAGGAAAATACCTCAGGGCATTCCGGAGGGCGAGCTTCTTCTCACCGGTTGTGAGAATGTCCCGGCGGCGCGGTGCATGATTGACCGCAGGGTCATATGGCTTTAGTTCAGGAAGGTGTTCGGGAATACCCTCACGGATCTGAATCTGGAAATCGTTCATAGTATAAGAAATCAACCAAATACAAATATAAAACAAAAACGACGCTCTGATTGAGCGTCGCTTCATTGCTTACCGGCGTGCAGTATGCGCGTAGTATTATTATAATCCGTTTATGATTTTTCCTTGACGATTTCGTCGTCAACGAGGATACGTCCGCAATATTCACAGACGATGATCTTCTTCCTCGATCTGATGTCAAGCTGCCTCTGCGGGGGTATCTGGTTGAAACAGCCGCCGCATGCATCTCTCTGGACCGAAACGACAGCCAGGCCGTTACGGGCGTTGGTGCGGATACGCTTGTATGCGGTCAGGAGTCTCTCCTCAATTTTTGTCTGCAGCATTTTCGACCTTTCATCCAGCTGCTCTTCTTCCTTCTGCGTATCACGTGTGATATCCTCAAGCTCGCCTTTCTTGCCGTCAAGGTCGCGCTTTCTCTCATCGAGTGCTGCCTGTGCCTCGGTCATGACCTCTTTCTTCTCAGCCACCTGTACGGTGAATTCGCGGATCTTCTTATTGCAGAGCTCAATCTCAAGGTTCTGAAATTCAACTTCCTTGGAAAGAGAATCATATTCGCGGTTATTGCGGACATTATTCTGCTGGTCCTCGTATTTTTTAATGAGTCCCTGTGAGGTTGTGATCTCGTTTGTCTTGCTTACAATTGATTTTTCAAGCTCGGCGATCTCACTTTTAAGATTGTTTATCCTGGTCTCGAGCCCCTCTACCTCATCTTCAAGGTCCTGCACTTCGAGAGGAAGCTCGCCCCTGAGCGTGCGTATTTTGTCGACCTCCGAATCAACGAGCTGCAACGAAAAGAGTGCTCTGAGTTTTTCTTCTATGGTAAGTTCAGGTTCAGCGGTTTTAGTATGTTTCATCAGTGTATTTATTTATTTTTATATGGTCTGCTGTAACCCACATGTTTTAACACAATGTTCACAAATGTTAGTGTTTGTTTTACATGTGGGTTTCATGCTTAATAATAATTAATCGGATTGGTTTTTATCCCGGAAAACCGGAGTGCAAATTTAGGAAATTTTTTATTAATCAGGTCGTGGAGCAGCTCTAAAGAAAATTTTTCACTCTCATAATGTCCGATGTCGGCCACGATCATGTCATCAGGTGCCTGTGTGAAGGCGTGGTATTTAATATCACCTGTGACAAATGCATCGGCGCCGGCGCGGGCGGCAGTGCCGATAAGATCGGAGCCTGACCCTCCGCACACAGCTACTGTCGTGAGAGTGCGGGCAGTGTCACCGCTGTACCGTATGACGGGTATTCCGGTGAGTTCCTTAAGGTTCTCAAGCAGCATGGCCGCGGTGAGCGGGGCGGGCAGAGTGCCGATGGCGCCCGCGCCGGCGCCGTGATATTCATTCTCAAGGGCGACGATATCATAAGCCACCTCCTCATAGGGATGCGCCATGATCAGAGCCCTGACACAGGCAGGGGAAAGATGTGAGGGCATGACAGCCTCTATCCTTATCTCCGGTTCGGTATGATCCTCTCCCACCTGTCCGGCATAAGGATCGGTTCCCTCTCCTGCCCTGTATGTGCCATCGCCGGTGACATTGAAACTGCACCGGTCATAATTGCCGATGTGACCTGCACCGGCAGCGAAGAGCGCTTCCCTGACACTGCCGGCATGGGAAACGGGTACAAAGGTGATAAGCTTCGAAAGTTTTCCCTTCAGGGGGGCGAGCACCCTTATCTTCGTCAGCCCGATCTTTTCGGCAAGGATATGGCTGACGCCCCATGACAGGTTATCAAAGCTTGTGTGAGCAGAGTAGATGGCAATTCCCGCTCTGACCGCAGAAGCAACACAGCGCTCAGTCTCACTGCCGCCGGCAATCCGTTTCAGCGGAGTAAAGATGAGGGGATGATGAGAGATGATAAGGTTGCAACCGTGTTCCCTGGCTTCATCAATTACATCAGCAGTGATATCCACAGTCAGTAACACCGAAATAATTGTTGTTTCAGGGTCTCCGACCTGCAGCCCGCTGTTGTCATAATTTTCCTGATAGGCAGGAGGAATCAGTTCTTCAAGCCAGCGCGTGAATTCTCCCAGCGTAGCTGTCATACAGTCAGTTTATTTCGTCTTTGATATCGGTGAGTATATCCCTTATGTTGCGAAGGGTATCAGCGATTTCCAGGCGATAATCGGTATCTTCACGATTGTTCTTCAGATATTTTCTGGCACCCTCGATGGTCATGCCCCTTTCCCTCAGCAGGTGGTATATCAGCCTGAGGTTCTTTATATCCTCTTCGAGGAACAGCCTGTTCCCCTTATTGTTTTTTTTCGGCTTCAGCACGTCAAACTCTTTCTCCCAGAAACGGATCGTCGAGACAGGCTCAGAAAACATTTCTGCCACTTCTCCGATCTGATAGAACAGTTTGTCAACTTTTTTTTCCCTGTACGGCATGGCCTCCTGTGCTTAATCAGTCAAACGACTGTCCGCTCTTACTTGAGATCTCCAGCATGCGGTCATATTCACCAGGGGTGAGGTCATTAAAGAAATAGAGCGCCGGGTCAACGTTATTGCCGTTGACCTTGACCTCATAATGCAGGTGGGGTGCAGTTGAGAGGCCGGTGCTTCCCACATACCCGATGATATCGCCGCGTTTGACCTTTTGTCCTTCCCTTACATTGAAATGGTCAAGGTGGGCATAAGTTGTCTCGTAACCGAAACCGTGGTTAATGATGATATGATTCCCCAGTTCCCGGCGGGCCGATTTGACTGTTGTGACAACGCCATTACCGGTGGCATAAACCTCCGTGCCCGTTGGCGAAGTGAAGTCCATACCTGCATGAAACTTTGATATCTTGTAAATGGGATGTATCCTGTATCCGTAGCCTCCGGCTGTACGTTTCAGGTCTTCATTTGAAATAGGCTGTATGGCGGGTATGCTGCTGAGCATCTCCTCCTTCTCCTTTGCGTAGGCAATCAGCTCATCAAAAGACTGTGACTGCACATATATCTGCTTTCTGATCCTGTCAAGTCTCGTTGCTGTTTCAACAATCAGCTGGGAGTTTGTAAATCCTTCAAGCTCCTCATAACGGTTTACTCCTCCGATACCTCCCACACGGTATGATGATGGTACCGGTTCAGCCTCGAAAATGGTCCTGTAAAGGTTGTCATCAGTCTCCTGGAGATGGCCGAGCACCTTCTCGACGTTATCCATCTCCCTGTTCATCAGTTCATACTGCAAGGTAAGCTGCTCTATCTCACGTTTGAGGGCCTTCTCCTGAGGTGAATCAAAGACAAAGGCAAAGATGAAGCCGTAGAGGCCTGCCAGAAAGAGTGAGGCTACAAAATAACCGAATAGACGTAGGAGAAGCTGCCTGATACCCAGCCGCATCTTATCGAAGCTGAGTGTCTCATGATTAAACTTATACTTTGTCTTTGGCATCCGCTGTGACGGCAAACTAAGTGCCATGCAAACATAAGAAATAATAGACAAAATACAAAAATACTTTCAGCTTATGAAAAACAGGATTTTAAACCAAATCTCACCGTTTGGTAAGGAAGTCGAGCATTTCGAAATATTCTTCCTCCGAGAGATTGTCCTCAAAATACCACAGAGGGTTCACATGTGCGCCGTACAGATCGATCTGGTAATGAAGGTGCGGACCCGTGGAGATACCGGTGGTGCCTGACAACCCGATGAAGTCTCCCCTTTTGACCTTCTGCCCTCTTTTGACAGTGACCGAACTCAGGTGTCCGTAAGCGGACCGGTAACCGTAGCCGTGATCGATTACAACTTTTATCCCGTAACCGTCATTCTGGTTGCCGGCATAATAGACAGTACCCGCACCCGTGGCATACACCTCCGTATTGATGGGACAGCGGAAATCCTGACCGAAATGCCAGCGTGGCGAACCCAGAACCGGGTGATGCTCCCTGAATTTCATCCCGTCGCCAAGTCTCATGCTCACATTGACAGGCCTGATATACGGCAGATGCGCCCACATATCCTTCCAGTCAGCAGCAGCCTCGGTGAGATCGGTAAGAGAATTATACTGGATGTTTGTCTCGGTTCTGAGATCTTCAAACTTTGACCGTACGGCTATCATCATATCTGTGTTGGCATAGCCCGTCATGTCGGCGAACTTGAAAATACCCCCCGCTCCTCCTTCAGATATGTCGGAAGGGATCTCCTCAAGATCAAGAATAGAACGGTATGAATTATTATCCGATGAGCGCATGTCTGCAATGACAGCTGATGAATAATCAATTTTCCGTTCGAGAAGGGAGTAATTCAGCCTGATCTCCTCAACCTTCTGTTCCAGTTTCTCCCTGGCGGGGTGACCGGCAACACGGTGAAAAACAAAGCTGTAACAAACTGTCAATAAGATTGATATCCCAAAATATATTGAGAACCTGAGGAGCTTTTCACTCCACTTGCGTCTATGCTGAAGAAAACGAAGACCGGATGTATCAAAAACGTATTTGTTCCTTTTCAGCATCAGTATCACAGAAAGTTAAGACTATTTCCATTGACATTTATCAAACGTAGAATATTTGAATTAATTTTACACACCCCAAATTAATTGAAATTAACACTGGGTGAGGACTTATGATGAAGGCAACCGGGATCAGAGAGGAATTTCTGAGTTTTTTCAGTTCAAAGCAGCATAAAATCATACCCTCGGCGCCGATGGTGATCAAGAATGACCCGACGCTCATGTTTACCAATGCAGGCATGAACCAGTTCAAGGATATATTCCTTGGAAATCAGCCGGCACAGTACAAGAGGGTGGCTAATTCGCAGAAGTGCCTCCGCGTTTCGGGCAAGCATAATGATCTTGAGGAAGTAGGTCTCGATACATATCACCATACTATGTTCGAGATGCTTGGTAACTGGTCGTTCGGCGATTACTTCAAGAAGGAAGCGATAATGTGGGCATGGGAATTTCTCACAGTCCGTCTTCATATCCCTGAGGACAGGATTTACGCTACAGTCTTTGAGGGTAGTCCTGAGGAAAATGTGCCCCGCGATGACGAAGCGGCCGGACAGTGGATGAAATGTTTCTCCAAACCGGAAAACCATATTCTTGAAGGTTCAAAGAAGGACAACTTCTGGGAGATGGGTGAGACAGGCCCGTGCGGTCCATGCTCCGAGATACATGTCGACTTAAGGTCTGACAGCGAGCGGTCGGCAAAACCGGGTCACCTGCTGGTTAATAAGGGGCACCCTCATGTGATTGAGATCTGGAACCTTGTGTTCATACAGTTTAACCGCAAGGCAGGCGGTGAACTTGAGTTGCTGCCTGAACGGCACGTAGACACGGGCATGGGGTTTGAACGCCTCTGCATGGTGATACAGGGCAAGAAGTCGAACTACGACACTGATATCTTCCAGCCGCTGATCGCAAGCACGGCGGCTGTCACAGATAAACCTTACGGTGAAAAAGAAGCCTGGGACGTAGCCCACCGCGTTATAGCCGATCATCTGCGTACCGTTGCCTTTTCGATCGCCGACGGCCAGTTGCCGTCAAATAACAAGGCCGGATATGTTATAAGGAGAATTCTGCGCCGGGCCGTCAGGTACGGGTATACTTCGCTTGGAATGACCGAACCGTTCATCTACAAGCTGATCCCGGCACTGATAACCTCAATGGGTAATCAATACCCGGAACTGTCAGCTCAGAAGGAAATTATTACAAAGGTCATCTTCGAAGAGGAACAGGCCTTCCTGAAAACTCTCGGCAAAGGACTTAAGATGATCGAGCGCAGGGTGGAAGGACTGAAGAGGGAAGGCAGGAATGTTTTTCCCGGAAGAGAAGCATTTGAGCTCTTTGACACCTACGGGTTCCCTGTCGATCTGACACAGCTCATTCTGAAGGAAAATAAAATGACCCTTGATGAGGAAGCGTTCACTCACGAGCTGAATGCCCAGAAAGGCCGGTCAAGAGATGATGCTGCCGTCACGGCAGGCGACTGGGTGATAATTAACGATGTGGACAAAACAGTATTTACAGGGTATGACCGCACGGAAGACATGGTGCACATTGCACGGTACCGGAAAGTGAATGCCCGGGGAAAGGAAGCAGTTCAGCTTGTCTTTGACAGGACACCCTTTTATGCCGAATCGGGAGGCCAGACAGGCGATAAGGGATTTATCGCCTCCGGAATAGAAAAGATCCTAATAAGCGATACCGTAAAGGAAAACAACCTTATCATACATCTGGCATCAAGAGTGCCGTCAGACCCGTCAGAGCCCTTCACGGCCTCGGTCGACCGCGAAGCCAGGCAACAGACAGCTAATAACCATACAGCCACACACCTTATGCATCATGCACTGCGTGAAGTTCTCGGAAAGCATGTCGAGCAGAAAGGGTCTCTTGTGGCACCGGAGAAGCTGAGGTTTGACTTCAGCCACTTCAGGCAGATGACAGCTGAAGAGATCGCAGCCACAGAGCAGAAAGTCAACGAAATGATCATGAAGAACATTGTCGCTGAGGTGCACGATAATACACCGTTTGAAGAGGCTCTGTCAATGGGCGCGATGGCACTCTTCGGAGAAAAGTACGGTGAAAGAGTCCGGGTGGTATCATTCGGTGATTCAGTGGAGCTCTGCGGCGGCACACATGTCAGCAATACCTCTGTAATCGGTCTCTTCAAGATCATTTCAGAGGGTGCCGTGGCCGCCGGGGTGAGAAGGATAGAAGCTGTGACAGGCCGTCAGGCGCTGTCATACGTGAATGAGAAACTAAAAACTCTCGACGAGATAACCCTGATGCTGAGGAGCACGGGAAACCCCGTCTCCAATGTCTCAAAACTGATGACAGAGAACACCGCACTCAGGCATACAATTGAGAGAATGCAGAATGCTGCAGCCACAGCTGCACGCATTGAGCTTGAAAACAAAGCAGTCACGGCAGGCGGTTGTAAGATTTATTCCGGCGTTCTGGAAGAGATGCCGGCAGAGACACTGAAAAATATTGCTCACCAGATCAGGCAGTCAGACAACAACAGTGCGGTAATTATCGGATCTTCAAACGAAGGGAAAGCATCCCTGCTGGTCAGCCTGGGGGATGAGATCATCAGGATTTCGGGATTAAGTGCGGTTGAGATCATAAAGTCAGTGTCAGCCTCTATCAACGGAGGAGGGGGAGGACAACCCTTCCTTGCAACCGCCGGAGGTAAAAGACCTGAAGGCCTTGGCGAAGCCGTCGAAAAGGCCGTGTCACTCGTGAAAAAAGCTTTTTAAAGGCACACGTATGAAAGTTGTTCAGTATTTACCAGTTGCCGGAACGGTTGTGACACTGGTTCTGCTAATGGCATCATGTGCCGAGCAGGCCTGCTACGACAATACGGACCCGATGATGAATGCTTTCCTTCTTGAAAGCGGAACAGGTGTGTCAGTCAAGGCCGACAGTATTGTTATAACAGGTATCACTGAAACTGACACAATAGAATTTGTTAATGGAAAGACGATTTCGTCCTTTTCCCTGCCTCTTGACCCCGCCTATGACGTCTCGACATTTTATATCGTTCTTGACGGGATTACAGACACGGCAGTAATAACTTACACACGTCAGCCTCACCTTGTCTCCGCTGAATGCGGATACACTTTCGTGAGCGAGCTGACAGGACTGAAAACCACACACAATATCATTGACACACTCATTATTGAGAATAAAAGCGTGAACCTCAATGGCGAAAGGAACCTGCATCTGTTTTATTAGTCTCTTTCTCCTCATGGGAAGCAGGGCGGTGTCACAGGATACCGTCACGTTCCCGTTGCATTTCCGTGCAGGGTTTGATATCTCAGGACCGGTATTGCATTTATTGAATGATGACCTTATCAGTTACGGAGTGTTGGCTTCCCTGGATCTTAACCAGGCTATCTCTCTGAATGCTGGATTGAGGTATACCACATTCTCAGCGGTTGAGTACAACTACAATTTCAGCAGCCAGGGCACCAGCCTTGTCATTGGCGCTGACTACAACTTCATGAAGCCTAAAACGGCTCAGGGCAAATACTATGCAGGCATTGGCCTCAGGTACGGACTCAGCTTTTACGGACAGGAGGCTTCGGGGATTAAATACACCAATAAATGGGGAGAAGGCGAATCATCCATACCTCTCTCCCATCATACCGGTCATTATCTTGAGATAACTCCGGGAGTGCGTGCTGAGCTGTTCAGGGGTGTAACCATCGGATGGAATGTCTTTATGAGATTACTGATCAGCTCGGGTGCCGGCAAGGACATCAATCCAATGTGGATGCCGGGTTTCGGCGACACCTCCTCACGCATGGCAACCGGAGCTGAGTACTATATTTCTTTCTCATTCCCCTATAAGAAAATAAAGGTGATCATCAAGCCTAAACGTGAGGAAGAAGAGGAAGAAACCGTGGAAGGTGCAGAGGGTACGGAGGGCACAGAGACAACGACAACGATCCCGCAGTCAACCACGGGAGTACGGCGCTGAATCATTCTTCCTGCTGAAGAGAAGCAGCCCCATGAATGTCAGAAATCCATTGACCAGAAGCATCTCAAATCCGAATTTGTAACCGTTGAACAGCTCTTCGGAATAGAGGTTCAGAATATAGCATACTATCGGTGATCCGATCGCGATCCACGGTGTAACTCTGTCCTTCACTTTCCTGTTTGTAAAAAGACCAAAGGCAAACAGGCCCAGGAGTGGACCGTATGTATAACCAGCTATCGTAAAGAGCTTGTCAATGATAGCCCTGTCATTCATCTGTCTGAATACAAGTATGCAGATAAAGAATACGACAGCAAATGACAGGTGCACAACGTACCTTATCCTGGTCTTTTTATTATCGCTGATGTCCTTCCTTTTCTCCAGGCCAAGAAAATCGATGCTGAAGGAAGTAGTGAGCGACGTCAGGGCACCGTCGGCACTGGGAAAAGCAGCTGAGATCAGTCCGATAAGAAATACCACACCTGCGGCAGGTCCAAGGTAGTTGAGGGCTATGGTGGGGAAGAGATCATCGGACATGGCAACGGATACTCCTTCCTGCCGTGCATAGAGCAACAGAAAAGCTCCGAGAATAAGGAAGAGAAACACGACAAACAGGTTAATGGTACTGAAGGTGAACATATTCTTCTGAGCATCCTTCAGGTTGCGGATGCTGAGGTTCTTCTGCATCATCTCCTGGTCGAGCCCGGTCATGGTTATGGTAATGAACATGCCGCTGAAGAACTGCTTTATAAAGAATCTCGGATGATGCCAGTCTGTGATGATCATTCTTGATATGTCACTGTCAGACACCTCCCGTGCCAGCCTGAAGACAGGCTCTCCAAGTTCCCTGCTGATGTAAATCACTGAAAGAATGACGGCAAGGAGCATAAATGTGGTCTGAAGGGTGTCAGTCCATATTATGGTTCGTATGCCTCCCTTAAGCGTATACAGTATAATCAGGATTATGAAAATAGCCACATTGACCCAGAAGGGGACATTCCAGGCATCAAAAACGAATATCTGCAGCACATATATTACCAGGAACATGCGCAGGGAGGCTCCGAGCACTCTTGACAGGATGAAGAAACCCGCGCCGGTTTTGTATGACCAGAATCCAAAACGCTGTTCGAGGTAGCTATAGATGGAGGTCAGCTTAAGCCTGTAATAGAGTGGCAGCAGAACAAGGGCGATCACAGCATATCCGAAGAAGTACCCGAAGGCGACCATCATATAACTGAACTGTGTATCTTCCACCCAGCCCGGCACTGACATGAAGGTCACGCCTGACAGCGAGGCGCCTATCATTCCGTAAGCTACCACATACCATGGGGAGACTTTGTTCCCGATATAGAACGACTGGTTGTTTGCCTTTCGTGCAGTTACAAATGTCACTGCAAAAAGCACAGCAGTATAAACGAGAAAAATAAATAGTATGAGTGCTGGTGTCATTTCCCGGGAAACATGATTGCAAGGATAATAAAAAGATTGCAGATAAAAATTACCCCTGTATCAGGATTCCGGGAAATAATTGGATTATTTTTGTCGCAAAGCATTTTTATGTCGACACGATTCACCTCAAAACTCCTGGAGGAAGCAGTAGATGAGTTTTCCTCCCTTCCGGGCATAGGCCGCAAGACAGCCTTCAGGCTGGTCATGCACCTGCTCAGGCGCGACAGGGCAGAGGTGAGACGGTTTGGTGAGACCATCACACGGCTGCGGGAGGATGTGTGTTACTGCAGCATATGTCATGGCATTAGTGACACCCCTGTCTGTGATATATGCAGTGACCCTGAGAGGGACAGGTCTCTTATCTGCGTTGTGGAGAACGTGCAGGATGTGATGGCTGTCGAAAACACAAGGCAATTCAAGGGGCTCTATCATGTCCTTGGCGGTATCATATCACCCGTTGACGGTATCGGGCCCTCAGATCTCACAATCAACAGGCTGGAAGAAAAAGTGCGTGAAGGATATGCAACGGAGATAATACTTGCCCTCAGTACTACCATGGAGGGCGACACCACCAATTTCTATATTTTTAAACGACTCTCGCAGTACAATATCCGCATCACCACCCTGGCCCGTGGTGTGGCGATAGGCGATGTACTCGAATACACAGACGAGATCACCCTTGGCCAGTCGATCGTCAACCGCCGGCTCTTTTCACTCCCGTCGCAGGGATGAGGAACCAAAGTCCGTTTTATCTTATTTATCATTTTTTTATTATGAAAATGTTGCTTAATTTGATAAAAATAAGGAGCGCATGGCAGAGACATTTGACAGGTTCTTTTCGGTCTCATCGCAACAGATGAAGAAATCGGCAATACGTGAGATCCTCAAGCTGACACAGAAGCCTGAGATGATCTCGTTTGCCGGCGGACTGCCTTCGCCGGATTCATTTCCGATAGACGATATTAAAAAAATCACTTCGGAAGTCCTTGAACAGGATGGACCTGCAGCACTGCAGTACGGAACCACCGATGGCGACAATAAGCTCAGGTCTTTGCTGGCAGAGCGTCATAAAAAGGACGGGCTCAGCCTGGCACTGAACAATATCGTTATCACCACCGGCTCACAGCAGGCGCTTGATCTCGCCGGAAAGATCTTTATCAATCCGGGTGACGTTGTTATTTGCGGATTACCCTCTTATCTGGGCGGGCTGAATGCTTTTACCGTTTACGGTGCCCGCTTGAAAGGCATACCGCTTGATGACCAGGGTATGCGTCCTGATCTCCTTGAAAAGGCTATCATAAAGGTGAAAGAGGAAGGCGGCTTAATAAAATTCCTCTATATCATACCTGACTTTCAGAATCCTACCGGTGTTACAATGCCCCGTTCACGCCGTCTCGAGATAATACGTATGGCAGAGAGGTACGACTTCCTCATTGTGGAAGACAGTCCGTACCGTGATATACGCTTTGAGGGCACCCCCCAGCCGCTGATGGCATCACTTGATACCTCAGGCAGGGTCATTACTCTGAGTACATTCTCCAAGATCCTTGTTCCCGGCTTCCGGCTGGCATGGGTGATAGGCCATCCGGTTCTCATCGATAAAATCATTACCGCCAAACAGTCGGCCGATCTGTGCTCGCCTGCCTTCGTGCAGAAGATCACTGCAAGGTATATGGAAAAGGGGCTGCTTGACCTCAACCTGAAGAAAACGGTTGCGTTGTACCGTGAACGGCGTGATCATATGCTCGGTTGTTTCCGTGAGTTCATGCCTGAAGGAGTCAAATGGACCGAGCCTGAAGGAGGGCTTTTCCTCTTTGTCACCCTGCCACCTTCAATGGATGCTGCGAAGCTCCTCGAGAGAGCAATTAAGAAAAACGTGGCTTTTGTCTGCGGATCGGTTTTCTACTGTAACAATGAAGGACAGAACACAATGCGCCTTAATTTCTCCTTTGCCGGTCCCGAAGATACCTGCAAGGGCGTGAGCAGGCTCGCCGATGCAATCAGGGAGGAGATGGCAACCCTCTGATACTGATGGAGCTCTCAGTCATTATCGTATCATATAATGTCTCTGACTACCTCAGACAGACACTGGTCTCATTGATTGCAGCGGCAGAAGGGATCGCCTGCGAAATAATAGTAGTCGACAACAACTCCTCTGACGGTTCTGCAGGGATGGTTAGGGATGAGTTCAAAGATGTCACACTCATCGTCTCAGAGAGCAATGAAGGTTATCCGGCAGCATGCAATAAGGGTATCCTGGCTTCTGCGGGCAGTTACATCCTGATACTGAATCCTGACACGGTTGTTGAACCTGATGCAATCAAGACAGCGCTGGCATTCATGCGCAGCCATCCTGATGCAGGTGCAGCAGGCGCAAGGATGGCTGACGGCAACGGCGCCTTCCTGCCTGAATCAAAACGGGGTTTCCCCTCCCCTCTTACCTCGTTGTTCAGGTTCACGGGGATGTGGAAACTTTTCCGCCGCTCTGCCTTTTTTAATGCATATTATTTAGGACACCTGCCTGAAAATGAGATATGCAAAGCTGACATACTTACGGGTGCGTTTATGCTTATTCGCCGTGAGGCGCTTGACAGGGCGGGCCTTTTTGACACTGCTTTTTTCATGTATGGTGAAGATATTGACCTCTGCTGGCGTATCAGAAAAGCAGGTTACAGTAACTACTATCTCCCCGATGTGCGTATAACTCATTTCAAGGGCCAAAGTGCCCTTCAGGACCAGGAGAGCTCAATGAGACACTTCTACGGAGCGATGAAGATATTTGCATCAAAGCACATGGGTCCCGGATGGAACCTGCCGGTGAAGGCAGGCGTAACACTCATTGAATCAGGAGCATTAATCTCGCTGCGGATCAGGAGGTTAATTAAAAAGTAAGCACTGTTGTTAAAAAGGGATGCATTGGATATCATCTTTTTACAATATTTCGCTTATATTAGTCTCTTTAAGAAAACTGACCACCTGAATGAGAAGAGCTAAATATCTCCTGTCGGCGCTGATTTTGATGTGCACGGTGGCTCTTCAGGGTCAGACAAAGAGCGAGTTTCGCGAGATGTTCACCTCGGCTGAAGGAGATGTACTATTTGAGGATTATGCTGAAGCCCTGCCCAAATATCTTAACCTGCTCCAGTTTTACCCTGAAAATTATAATTACTATTTCAGGATCGGCCAATGCTATCTGAACACTCCCGGCGAAAAGGACAAGTCAATTTCATTTCTCGAAACAGCAGCCCGGAACATAAATCCCCAATACCGGGCAGGTAAATTCCGTGAGAACGGTGCTCCGTATGACGCACTCTATTTACTGGCAAATGCATACCGGATCAGCAATGACTTTGACAAGGCTGTCGAAATCTACACGCTGTTCATGCAAAATGTTGATCCGGATGTCTACGATACAAATCTCGTCAGGTTCCAGATTGAGGAGTGCTACAATGCACGTGAGATGATGAAAAAACCTGTCTTGGTCATAGAGAAAAACCTGGGTGACCGTATAAATCAGCGCTTCTCCGAGTTCAATCCGGTGATCTCATCAGATGAGCAGTCGATGCTCTTCACGCGTGAACTGCAGTTCTATGATGCCGTCTTCTGGTCAAAAAAAGTAAACGGACAATGGACAAACCCTGTCAACCTGACACCTGAGCTGGGCATCGACCAGGATTATTATACCTCATCACTGACCGGTGACGGAAAAACGCTCCTGCTATACAGGATAGACAGGTTTGACGGGAATATCTATCAGAGCAGACTGACGGGTGATCAGTGGGGTGATGTGGAAAAACTGAATGCTAATATTAACACGAAATACTGGGAGTCGCATGCAACTCTTGCCCATGACGGCAGGAGACTCTTTTTCACCAGTAACAGGAAGGAAAGCCTGGGCGGTCTTGACATCTTTGTCTCTGAACGCGACAGCACAGGCGACTGGGGACCGGCGAAGAACATAGGGCCTGTTATCAATACAGAGTATAACGAGGATACACCATTCCTGGCGAATAACGACCGTACTCTCTTTTTCAGCTCCCGGGGCCATCATAACATGGGAGGCTATGATATTTTCAGGTCTGATCTTGATGAAAAGGGTGAATGGGGTGCTCCCGTCAATATCGGATATCCTGTCAACACTACCGATGATGATCTCTTTTTCATGCCGGTGGGAAAGGGCAACAGGGGCTACCTGTCCAGATTCAGCACTGAAGGTCAAGGAAAGATGGATATCCTGACTTATGATATCTACTCAGACCTCAATCCGCGTAACTTCTTCATTACAGGAAGAGCAGGCATTAGCAACCTGCTGAGTGATTATCAGCAGACTGTTGAGGTCACCGCCATCAACAATGCTGACACGAAAAGGGTGATATCCGCTCTCACCAATCCGCAAACCGGCCTGTACACATTCAGGCTCCCCCAGGGATCTTACAGGTTCACCTTTGCCGCCGATGATGCCCTGACCATGTCGCAAAACTATGAGATAGCGGTCACACACAAAAGCGATACCATCAGCATTGATCCGGTAACCCTGAACAATACAGATGTTTCAGCTTACCTGAAACTGCTTGGTGATAGTGTCGTCAGTGTCACCTCCGCCGATCCTGTACCTTTCGGTCTGATTGTTGAGAATATGTCACTCCTTGATATTAAAGTCCTGTTGCCTGACTCAACTGTAAGTACAGAGCAGCACCGCATGAATGATACTACCTTTACCTACAGCTTTGTACCGCCTCACGGCGACAGCAGGATTACCTTCAATCTTACCGATCGCTTCGGCAACACAGCTTCGGCGGCAGCAAGGGTGACCCGCTCCGGCCGTGTGGCTCAAAAGCCTCTTTATAAAGAATTACCGGTGCGACCGCCTGCAGATGCAGCCGTTACGGGGACAATGGCAGAGACAGTATCCGGTAAGACTGACACAACAGCTGTGACACCAGCCATCGCTGATGATGAAGTGACACCTGCCGCCTCAGATGATGTGGCAGCAGTTGGCACAGCAAAGGACGAAGGGTGCAGCAGCCTCTGGTGGCTGTTACTGCTGGCACCACTGATTATTTTCTTTATCCTCTGGAAAAGGAGAAGAAAGAAAAAAGAAGAAACAGATAAAGAATAATACCGAGATGAAAAATAAACGATTTACACTTTTGTTGTTCTTTCTGGCGCTTGGCATTACGGCGACACCACAGGACAACGTCAGACTGCAGGAAGCTTTTTATGAGGCAGAGTACTTCCTCATGAGAGGAGACTATACCGATGCGCTGCCTTACTACCAGGGCATATACACCGCCATGCCTGAAAATGCAAGTATTGCCTTCCGCATAGGATTATGCTATCTCAACATTGAAGACAGCAAGAACCTGGCAATTGAGTACCTTGAAAAAGCCTCTCAGAAAATCTCAGCCAAATACCGCGAAGGATCACTGAGACAGGTCGAGGCACCATACGAAGCACTATTTTTCCTTGGCGATGCATACAGGATCAATTACATGTTTGAAAAGGCCAAGGAAGCATACGGCAGATACAGATCGACCCTGCTTCCGTCCGACATAGAGAATATACTGTTTGTTGACCAGCAGATAGCCGCCTGCAACAACGCACCGGCAATTATGGCTGAGCCTGTAAAATTCTCGGTTGAATCACTCGGTGATCTGATCAATGACGGCAATGACAACTTCTCCCCTGTCGTATCGGGTGACGGGAAGACCATCGCCTACATGACATCGATGAAGTTTTACGATGCCATAATGGTCTCACATCTGGTTAAAAATGAATGGACACAGCCCGTAAACGTGACGCCTGAACTGCAGTCCGACGGTGATCATTATGTCTCATTTCTCTCAGCCGACGGCAGCCTGATGCTGCTTTCAAAGGATGACAACATCAACAGCGATATATGGATCAGCAATTACAACGGAGAACGCTGGGAGCCTGCACGCAAGCTGAAGAAAGAGATAAACACAAAATACTGGGAAGCCCACGGATTTATCACCGAGGACGGCTCCACCATGATTTTCTCCAGCGACAGGCCGGGAGGCTTCGGAGGCCTTGACCTGTATATATCGAAGATGAAGGATGATGGCGAGTGGGGTCAGCCTCTGAACCTGGGACCGGAGATAAATACCCCATTCAACGATGACAGGCCTTTCCTCATCAATAAAGGCACCATGCTCTTCTTCGCCTCACAGGGTCACTATAACATGGGCGGCTATGATATCTTCAGGAGCGACCTGCAAAGCAACGGCCTGTGGAGCAAGCCTCAGAACCTCGGCTATCCTGTTAACAGTCCTGATGATAATATTTTCTTCTGCCCCACAGATGGTGGCAAGGGAGGATTTATTCCCATGGCCCACAGGGAAAACGGAGCGGGGAAACTGGACATTTACCGCATCAGGTTCAGATGAAACGTTCATCGTATGATGATGGCCGGGAAGAATTAATGTTGTAGTAAAAAAGAAAATGGGAATAAGGGGAATAGTTTTTTGTGCAGGACTGCTTGCATGTGTACCGCTCAGCGCCCAGAAGAAAAGTGAGATAAAGGCAATTTGGCGTGAAGCTGAGTCGCATTACCTCTATGGCGAATTTGAACTTGCCAATCCGCTCTACCTGATACTTAATGATATTAAGCCAGGCAACGCCAACATTAAATACAAGATAGGCAACTGCTATCTCAATATCTTCGATGAGAAACCCAAGGCTATACCTTTCCTTGAAGAGGCTGTAAAAAATACCAGCTACAGCTCCAGGACAGGACTTCTTAAAGAGAAGAGGGCTCCGCTTGACGCATATTTTTCACTTGCCAATGCCTACAGGATAACAAACCGCCTTGACAGTTCACTGAATACGTACCGGTTATTTAAAAACCTCGTTTCCGAGTCCGGGGAGATGACGAACCAGGAGTTCATCAACCAGCAGATACAGGCATGCAATCTTGCTTCGGTGCAGATGACAACGCCCATAGACGTGCTTATCACACCCCTGAAGGAATACATAAACCAGGGCTCTGTCAATGACAGGCCGGTGGTGAGCTATGACGGCAGCACAATGGCTTACACCGAACGGCGCGGGCTGGAGTCTGTCGTTTACGTCACCAGAAAGGATGGCGACCGCTGGGGCACCCCCGTCGATATCACCTCCCAGGCTGCAATGGGAACTGATTGCTATACTACATCGCTCAACAGCGACGGGACGGAACTATATCTGTTCAAGAAGGACAATTATGACGGGAATATCTATGTGACGACCTTCAAAAACGGGAGATGGACAGCAATCGTCAGCCTCAATAAAAACATTAATACCAAATACTACGAATCTCACGCCGCCATATCATCAGACGGAAAGAAACTGTATTTCACCTCCAACCGCCTGGGCGGACTGGGTGAGCTTGATCTCTGGGTGTCAGAAAGAGACCAGGCGGGTGACTGGGGAATTCCTGTAAACCTCGGTAATGTAGTCAATACCCCTTATAATGAGGAGACCCCGTTTATTTCGCAGGACGGACTTACACTCACCTTCAGCTCGGAAGGCCACGGATCAATCGGTGGCTATGACATTTTCAAATCCATATCAGCAGCAGGCGTCTGGGGTAAACCTATCAACATAGGATATCCCATCAGCACCACTGATGATGATCTCGGGTTCGAGCCCTTTGACAACGGCAAATTTGGTTATTACTCAATACTGACTGCCTATAAAAAGAAGGAAATAACCCTCGTTGCCTTCAATCCTCCCTCAGAAAAACCGAGGGACACAGTGACAATCAGCTTCGATCCAAAAGATCTGCCTTACATTACCCTGACAAATTCCTCCTCTCTGATCATGAACCTTATCATTAAAGATGTGCGTGATACCGATGAGGAGGTTGACCCGGAAGTTCTCTATTACACTGTCCAGGTAATGGCGCTATATAACCCTGTCGATCCGACATACTTTCAATACGCTGACATTGCCGTATTCTATAATCGCGCCGACAAGTTCTACCGTTATGTAACAGGGCGTTTTGACACGAAGCTGAAAGCCTACGCGGAAGTGAACAGGTTGCTCAGGCTGGGGTATCCGAACGATATCTTCGTCAAGAAAGTATACAGAGATGATTCTCGAAAGTGACATTGTCAGGCTTAGAGCTGTTGAACCTGAAGACCTGGAACTCCTTTACAACTGGGAGAATGAGGAAGCAAACTGGAAGCAGAGCAATACACTTGTTCCCTATTCCAGGTATACACTGAAGCGGTATATTGCCAATTCACACAAGAGCCTTTTCGAGACCGGACAGCTGAGGCTGATGATCGATGTCACTTCAGCAAAAAGAACCGTGGGCACTATCGACCTCTTCGATTTTGATCATTTTCATATGAGGGCAGGCGTCGGCATACTCATCGCTGACACTGCCGACAGAAAGAAAGGTTACGGTTCGGCAGCGCTTGATTGTATAATCAGATATGCCTTTGAAACGCTCAACCTGCATCAGCTGTGGTGTAATATCCTCGAAGGCAATGAAGAAAGCATGAGCCTTTTCCTCCATCACGGATTTGTCCGCAGCGCTGTTAAGAAAGAATGGGTGCGGATTGAAGGCATGTTTGTCACTGAATATATGCTGCAGCTTCTGAACCACACGAAATAAATTCAGGTCTGTTTTGTTCTGCCCGCTGCCAGCATGCCGCATGCAGCCTCGATATCCAGGCCTCTCGATTTACGCACTGAAGCTCCGACCCCCGATGTTACAAGGAGATGTTTGAATCTCATCATTGTCTCATCGTCAGTGCTGCATTCATCGTCAGTCCCCGGCCGGTGATATGGAAGAAGATTAACTCTGATACCTGTTCCTGAAAGTAATCTCATTAATTCTTCAAGATGCTTATCAGTGTCATTTATCCCTTTTATCATCACGTAAGCGATAGTGAACCGCCTGTTTCGCCCTGCCCTGAATGTCTTCATCAGATCCAGGGTTTCCTTGTAAGGCCATGCTGTCTCTGCCGGTACAGACTTGCGTCTCTCCTCAGGGAAAGGAGAATAAAGGCTGAGAGTGATGTTACATTCAGTTTCTTCGAGGAGTCTCTTTACCGCAGGTGTGACGCCGACCGTTGAGACGGTCACCCTGTTTTTCCCGATTGCCATACCCCATTCAGCAGTAAGCACTTTCAATGCCTTTATTACTTCGTCAATATTATCGCCAGGTTCACCCATACCCATCATAACGACGTGAGTGACCTTTTGAGGCAGGCTGACAACCTGGTTGACAATTTCGCCGGCTGTGAGGTTACCTTTCCATCCGTTCTGTCCAGTCGCACAGAATCGGCAGCCCATGCGGCAGCCTGACTGCACGGAAATGCACACCGTTTCGCGTTTGCCTTCAGGGATAAATACGGATTCATGAACAAGATCTTTACCGGTGGTAAAAAGATGTCTTTTCGTTCCGTCTGCGGAAACAACTGTTGATACAGGTTCACTGAGGCCTGTGCTGAAGTTGTCTGACAGTGCAGCCAGCACAACTTTGGGTATATCATTGATTTCACCGAAAACCCTGATGCCCTTTTTGTATATCCAATAAAGGATACGACGGGCGTAACGGCGATCAATATCTGACTTTGCCAGCAGCTCCTCCGTTTCCGTGAGGCCCAGGCCTGACAATGGTACCACGTTTACTGATTCTCTCACAGCCGTAAAGATATTAAATTACGTTCTTTGAACATTTTTTTCCATCTTTAGAAAGCAATTCAGATCTGTTCAGATTAAACATGGAGACTTCATCATCTAAAAAACGGTTTGGATCCCTGCCTGTTTTTTTCACGGCGGTTTCCACAATTCTTGGGGCAATACTATTCCTGAGGTTTGGTTTTGCAGTCGGCACACTTGGTTTCTGGGGCGCTTTATTATTGATCATGATGGGTCATGCCGTCACAATTCCGACAGCTCTGGCCGTTTCCGAGCTCGCCACGAATAAACGTGTCGAAGGCGGTGGAGAATACTTCATAATTTCACGGTCATTCGGCCTCAACATCGGAGCCACAATAGGCATTTCTCTTTACCTGTCACAGGCTATCAGCGTTGCATTTTACATCATTGCATTTACTGAAGCTTTTGAGTTTCTGTTCAGCTACTTTGCAGACAGTTTGTCTGTAATCCTGCCGCGGCAGGTGATCAGCCTGCCGGTGATGATAGTGATGGGACTGATCATTCTGCGTAATGGAGCAAACACGGGGGTTAAGACCCTGTATGTAGTCATTGGTATACTCTTCACTGCTCTGCTTCTGTTCTTTCTTGGCAAACCTGTTCCAGGCAGCATGGCTCCGGGAAGGATACTTCCAGGAGAAATTCGTAACATGAATGACTTTTTTATCGTCTTCGCTATCTGCTTCCCGGCTTTCACCGGAGTGACTGCAGGAGTTGGTTTGTCAGGCGATCTGAAAAACCCGGCACGGGCCATACCTGTGGGCACAATCACTGCGACTGTCGTGGGTATGGTAGTATATATAGGTGTTATTTACAAACTGGCCATCTCGGCCTCTGCCGAGGATATGCTTGAAAATCAGCTAATAATGAGTAAGATAGCAGTCGGCGGTGTGTTTATTGTGCCGCTGGGACTGGCAGCAGCCACTCTCTCTTCGGCACTGGGCTCAGTTATGGTGGGGCCCCGCACACTGCAGGCTCTTGCTAATGATGCCTCTTTTCCCTCAATGAGGCTGAACAGATGGCTGGCATCGGCAAGGAGCAGGGACGGTGAACCTGTTAATGCCACCCTTGTGACGTTGATAATTGCGATCATCTTTGTTGCTGCCGGCAGTGTAAACGCGGTGGCAGAGATAATATCCATGTTCTTCATGGTGACATACGGATCACTCTGTCTGATATCCTTTCTGAATCATTTCGGTTCTTCTCCCTCCTACCGGCCATCGTTCAGGTCACGTTGGTACCTGTCACTGACAGGATTTATAGTATCAATGCTGGTCATGTTCGAAATAAATACCCTCTACGCCGTCACAGCAATTTTGCTGATGATCGTGATCTATTCATTTATTAAACACTATCACCGTAACCGGCAGGGACTTGAGTCGCTTTTTGCAAACACACTATTCCAGATAAATCGCAACCTGCAGGTTTATCTGCAGAGATCAGACAGCAGGAAGAAGGAAAAAGAGTGGAGGCCCGGAGTAATATGTATCTCGAAAGACTCTTTCAAGAGAGAGCAGGCATTCAGGCTACTGAACTGGCTGTCTTACAGTTATGGCTTCAGCACCTATCTGCACAGGATTGAGGGTTATTATTCGAAGGCAACCAGCCAGCAGGCTTCAGAGGAGTTGGAGAAGCTCATTGAGCGTTATGAAACATCTCATAACCACGTTTATGTCGACACTATCATTTCTCCTTCATATACATCAGCCATCGTGCAGGCCATCCAGGTGCCAGGTATCTCGGGTATGGAGAACAATATGGTAGTCTTCGAGTATGACAAGGAGAATCCGGAAAATCTTGGCGAGATAATTGAGAACATAAGGCTTATCAAAGCAGGCGACTTTGATATCTGTCTCCTCGCCTCGGCAAAGAGAGAGATGGTTTATAAAAACGGCATTCATGTCTGGATTGACTTCGATGAGCCTGAAAACGCCAGCCTGCTCATTCTTCTGAGCTTCATTGTGCTGGGGCATCCTGACTGGAAGAAGTCATCCATTAAAATATTCAGTACATGTAAGCCTGAGAAGTATGCCGAGACAGAGCGTGAGCTCTTTGATCTGGTTAAAACAGGGCGGCTTCCCATCACTGAAAAGAATGTCGAGATCATTAAGATTGAGCAGGGTGACTCCCTCAGGAACATCATCAATACCAGGTCTGCCAAGGCAGCGCTGGTTATGACCGGTTTCAGGCCGGAAAACCTTAAACACAATGGTGAAGCAGTGCTGAACGGGTATGACAATACCGGCACAATCCTCTTTGTGAATACACATAATCAGAAAGAGATCATCTGAAAGTAAGGGCTGTCTCCCTGCGGGGATGACAGCCCTTATTATGTTGATTTAAATTTATCAGTTCAGTCCCCTGTTTTTCAGCAGCGGCTCTATCTGCGGTTCACGGCCGCGGAAATCCAGGTACTGCTGTTCAGCGTCCATGATGCCCATCTTTTCAAGGATGTTTTTCCTGAATGATGTAGCCGTAGACTGGTCGAATATTCCCTTCTCCCTGAATGCTTCAAATGCATCGTTATCGAGTACTGCAGCCCACGTATAAACATAATAGCCTGCATCATAACCGTCAATGATATGAAGGAAATAAGTGCTGCGGTATCTCGGTTCAATTTCAGGCATCAGTCCCAGCTTTTTCATAGTCTCTTTCTCGAACTTCTGCACATCAATACTTACCGGGGCTTCAAGTGAATAGTAAGCCATATCGAGCAGTGATGCTGCCATGATCTCCACATTGTCAAAACCGGTGTTAAAGTAACTGCTGTTTTTTATTTTTTCAACAAGCTCGTCGGGTATGACCTCTCCGGTTTTGTAATGTCTGGCGTACATTTTAAGAACCTCAGGATCAGTAGCCCAATGCTCCATTATCTGTGAAGGCAGTTCGACTATGTCTTGTGCAGGATAGGTAGTTGAATAGGTATTGGCAGCGAACAGACTCTGAAGACCGTGACCGAACTCATGGAAGAGGGTGTTCACATCATCTATGCTCAGCAACGCCGGTGAATCAGGTGACGGCGGGGTGAAGTTGCCTACGATGGTTACAACAGGTGTTATCTCTTTGCCGTCAAGCACCCTGTGCTCACGGTAACCGCCACACCATGCACCCTGGCTCTTGCTCTCGCGCGGGAAGTAGTCCATATACAGAACACCAAGGGGACTGCCATCGGCCTCCTTCACTTCGAAAGCCTGTGCATCAGGATGAGGGAGGGGTACGTTTTCAATGCGGGTAAAAGTAATGCCGTAAAGTTTGGTTGCTACGGCAAAAACGCCATCCCGTGAGTTATCAAGACTGAAATAAGGCCTCAGTTCATTCTCGTCAAGGTCATACTTCGCCTTGCGCAGTTTCTCGGCGTAGTACCACCAGTCGTGAGGCTCAAGCTTGAATTTGCCGCCTTCATTGTCGATGATCTTCTGCATCTCGTCGCGCTCACGGATAGCAACCTTCTGCGACCTGCCGAACAACCCATTCAGGAGACTGAAAACATTCTCAGGCGTCTTGGCCATCCTGTTCTCAAGCTTCATGGCGGCATGGGTTTTATATCCCAGAAGCTTTGCCCTGTCAGCCCTCAGTCTGACCAGGTCAGCAAGCACCTGGTTGTTGTCATATTCGTTTCCGTTGTTGCCGCGGTTAAGGTATGCATCGTAGAGCTTCTTACGTAGGTCGCGGTTGTCTGCATACTGCAGGAACGGGATCATGCTTGGTTTCTGAGTGGTGAAGACCCACCGGCCTTCCAGGCTGTCAGCCTTTGCCATCTCTGCTGCATTTGTAATGACACTCTCCGGGAGTCCCGCCAGATCAGCTTCATTGTCAATGACAAGCTTGAAATCATTGGTCTCAGAAAGTACGTTTTGACTGAATTTCACTGCCAGCACAGATATTTCAAGGTTGAGCTTCTTCAGTTTCTCCTGGTCCTCCGGGTTTAGATTTGCTCCGTTGCGGACAAAGCTTTTATACAGGTTCTCAAGAAGGAATAGCTCCTCCCCGGTAAGTTGTTCGTTAGCCCTGTTGTCATATACAGTCTTGATTCTCCTGAACAGGTCAGCATTGAGCAGCACCTCATCGCTGAAGGCTGACATTTTCGGAGCGAGCTCCATCTCAATTGCTTTAAGGCTGTCGTTGGTGTTGGCGCCGGCCTGTGCATAAAAGACGTATGCCACCTTGTTCAGCAGCTGGCCACCGCGGTCGTATGCTGCGATGGTGTTTGAGAAGGTGGGAGTTTCGGCAGAGGCAGTTATGGCTGCGATCTCAGTTTTGGCAAGTGCAATGGCTGAGTCAACCGCAGGCATGTAATGCCCGTTATTTATCTGATCGAAAGGAGGAACACCAAAGGGTGTCTGCCACTCGGTGAAGAAAGGATTGACCGGTTCTTTTTTCTCTGTTGTACATGAGACAACCACAGCAAGCGTGGTCATCATGACGATAATGATTTTTTTCACGATATAGTTTTTAATTGATTTTGAATCACTTTAAGATGGCGGCAAAGATAATTTTTTTTACAAGATGTTTTATGTGATAAAATGCATGTTTTGGGGACTTGCGAAATATATGACTTTGCTGATGCCGGATGGCATCACAGGTTGGTTCGGCCGGTTTACGTACAGGGCCCTGCACTGCTAATTATTTATCGCATTTATGGTTAAATGAATCAGTTAGTGTGAATAACTCAATCAAAAATGAAACTTTTGAACAGAGAAATGAGTTTAACATGTGCTTTGTATTATTAAATTTACACCCTGTAGTGATTTTGGAAATAGTAAATATGAAAAACAGATGCTTATGAAGAGATCTCTACCCCTGTCTAACCTGTTAATTCTCATCACAGCAACAATCCTTGCCACTGGCGTTGCCTCAGGTCAGACACCTTTAACGGATGTATCCAAAGAAGCCAATGCTGTTAATCCTGATTCAATTCCAGTAAGCTTTTCCCAGAAGATTAAACTGTATCCTGTACCTGTTATTTCTGATCTTTATATTGACAATATTGTGAATGTTACCCGGATTGAGATCTTTGATGTGATGGGCAATAAGCATATATCTGAAACCTGTGACAATCAGGATCATTTAAGTATACCTGTCAGTCAGCTCCCCCGCGGTATTTATTTCATAAGATTTACTACTCCCGGTTCATCAACCATCAAGCGGTTTACAAAAGAATAAGCAATCCTGTTGTTCTGGTCCAGGCCATCCTTTCAATCATATGAGCGAAGAGATGGCTTTTTTATTTCACCGCGGTTATCTAAGGTGTGAATGAATTGACCTGAAGGGAATGACTCGCTGCACCATCAGGGATTATTCGCTCCGCTCATGATCCCTCGCGGGAGGCCCTGCAACACATGAATGACCTTTCAGGGGAAGTGGTTTGTCCTACCAATTTTTTAAGGGATTACCTGCGGTGATCCCCGGAGGAGAACCTGCAGACTATATCAACTCCTCATGAGCAGTGCTCATGAGGGATTTTTATCTTCCGTCATCACTCACCCTGGCAAGCCAGGCTCGTTCAGCCGGAAAATAAAAATCCCCGTCATTTCGCCGATTGGCGGAATGACGGGGTTGAAATAGTCTGCGGAGAGAAAGGGATTCGAACCCCCGGTCCAGTTACCCGGACAACGGTTTTCGAGACCGCCCCATTCGACCACTCTGGCATCTCTCCTGGTATCCGCCTCAGCCTTCTTCGACAACCTCATCCGCCCTCTGGCGGAGTAAGTATTGGTGAAGACGGAATGCTGCAAATATAGCCTCTTTTTTAATTTTAACCGGAACATTTCCAGTGCAGTAATGTTTTAGTTAGTGTAACTTTGGCATACAATGAAAGACAAGACACTGACTATAGAGGGGATGAACTGTGCATCATGCGCCGTTAACGTGGAGAAAGCTGCGAGGAAGGTCGGTGGTATATCATTTGCCGGCGTAAACCTCGCAACAGGCAGGCTGACTGTCAAATATGACGAGAGACAGGCATCGCTCACTCAGATCATGGAAGCTGTCGACAAGGCAGGATACAAAGCCATCGATGATGAAAAAGAACGTAAAGCCACCCGCTCTGAACAGGAAAAACTAAAAACCAGGCTGATCTGGTCCGTCATTTTCACTGTTCCGCTGTTAATACTTACCATGTCGCATATGGCCGGAATCTCTCTTCCCGGTGCCATCTCCCCTGCTAACAATCCGGTAATTTTCGCACTTCTTCAATTGTTCCTGACAACGCCGGTTATTGTCATTGGCTGGAACTTTTACCATACCGGCATAAAGACACTCTCCAGAGGCAATCCGGGTATGGATACCCTTGTGGCCATGGGAACCTCTGCGGCGTACCTTTACGGTCTGTATGCTACTGTCCGTATTATTGGTGGCGAGACCCAGTACGTTCATAATCTTTATTTCGAGTCTGCCGCCGCCATCCTCACCCTGATCACATTGGGACGCTACCTCGAGGTTCGCTCAAAGGGAAAGGCAGGAAGCGCAATTAAAAGGCTCCTCTCGCTGGCACCGCAACTGGCCACCGTGCGTCGCGACGGTAAGGAAAAGACCGTACCGGCTTCCAGGGTTGTGCCGGACGATCTTGTAATTGTCAGACCCGGCGAACGGTTCCCGGTAGACGGTATAGTGACTGAAGGTGAAACAACCGTCGATGAATCGATGCTTACGGGCGAGAGTATACCTGTTGAAAAGAGTATTGGCTCGGAGGTCACGGGGGCAAGCATCAACATGCTTGGGTCCGTCGTATTCAGAGCCACCAGGGTAGGCAGTGAGACCACACTGGCTCAGATCATAAAGCTCGTCGAAGATGCACAGGGGTCAAAAGCCCCTATTGCCAGGCTGGCTGACAGGATTTCAGGTGTCTTTGTACCCGTGGTAATGGCTCTCGCACTGCTGTCAGCCGGCGGATGGCTTATTGCCACAGGCGACTTTCGCCTGGCATTCACCATTCTTATTTCAGTACTTATCATAGCCTGCCCCTGTGCACTGGGACTGGCAACACCCGTGGCAGTAATGGTGGGAACAGGCAGGGGCGCCGAGCAGGGTATACTTATTAAAAGTGGTGAGGCACTCGAGACAGTACGGAAAGCTACAGCGATAGTACTTGACAAGACCGGAACACTTACCACCGGCAAACCTGTTGTAACTGACATAATCATTACCGGCTCCTATGATGAGAAGAGACTTCTTGCCCTCACTGCATCCGCTGAAAGACGGTCAGAACATCCCGCAGGCAAGGCTGTGACGGCACACGCCGAACAGACCGGGGTGGAATGCAATGACCCGGAGAGGTTCACAGCCATGCCGGGCTATGGCGTGGAGGCGTTTACTGAAGGACTTCATTTACTTGTCGGCAGCAGAAAACTCATGGAAGAGAGAAAAATAGACCTGCAGGCAACTTTCAAGACATCGGTAAGGCTGGCTTCAGAAGGAAAAACATTGCTTTATGTTGCCGTAGACGGCATATGCGAGGGGGTGATTGCCGTGGCTGACACGCTTCGTCAGGGGTCACGCGAAGCAGTACAGGAACTTATCGCGATGGGACATGACGTGATAATGATAACGGGTGACAGCAATGGCACTGCCAGGCACATAGCAGGCGAGGCAGGCATTACAAGTGTTATCGCCGGTCTCCTGCCCGGCGATAAGGCTGAGGAAATAAGAAAGCTGGGGCTGGAGGGTAAAACCGTGGTTATGGTTGGTGACGGAATCAATGATGCTCCTGCTCTTGCCGCAGCAGACGTAGGCATAGCCATAGGGTCGGGGACCGATGTTGCGATGGAAGCCGCTGATATAGTTCTTATACGGAGTGACCTGCGTGACGTGGTCAGAACACTTAAACTCAGCAAGGCAACAATACGCAATATCTGGCAAAACCTGTTCTGGGCATTTTTCTACAATATCCTGGGCATCCCGGTAGCGATGGGTGCGCTGCACCTCTTCGGCGGTCCGCTGCTTAACCCGATGATCGCTGCAGCTGCAATGAGTTTCAGCTCCGTTTCAGTGGTATGGAACGCCCTGAGACTAAGAAACTGGCATTAGGCAGCGGGCAGTAATGAAAAAGGTTTCGTTTGACCCACTATCTGCCTATTGCATATTGCACATATTGTCTCCCCTGCAGTCGGTCTCCTCGCTAAAAAAGCCCACCGGGCTTTTTATTAACGCTCGGTCCTCTATTGCCTATTGCCTGATCTGTACTAACTTTAACCTTTAACCTTTCAACTTCAACATTCTGACCTTGCACCTCTCCGTCATCATACCAGTATACAACGAGGCCGACGTGATCACCAAAACACTCGATAGGCTAAGAGAAACGCCTATGCCCGGTTTTGTGGAGAGTACAGAGGTTATCATCGTCGACGACTGCTCAACCGACAGATCAGCTGAACTGACCACAGACTATAAGGCGGCTAACTTTAAAACAAAATTTATCAGGCTCACTGTCAATAGCGGGAAAGGTGCAGCAGTAGCAGCAGGCGTGCGCGTTTCAACGGGTGATACAATAGTTATCCAGGATGCTGATCTTGAGCTTGATCCTGCTGATATTCCCGCACTGCTTGAAATGATGCATGACAAAAATCTCGATATTGTCAGTGGAACACGCTTCAGGTCAGGGCAGAAATATCCCGCACATGCCCTTCCGGCAACAATAGCGAACAGGACATTTTCATTTGTTGCATCGCTAATCACCGAAAGAAAAATCTCGGACCTCACATGCGGATATAAAGCTGTGAGGAAAAGCCTTTTCGAACGGCTGAACCTGAAGGAGAAACGTTTTGGGTTTGAAACGGAACTGATGATCAGATCTCTTCGTGACAGATCAGTTGTTTACGGGGAATGCAATGTCAGATACCTCCCGAGAAGAAAAACCGAAGGCAAGAAATTAAGATTAAGTGACGGCATCGGAATACTGGGCAAAACAATCTGCTACGGAGCGGAGGGGAAAAAATGGCTGTCAGCAATCACGGTGGCATTCATAATCACATTCATGACTTTCAACATGCTGAATGTAAAACACTGGAAGGAGGAGCAGCGGGTCATCGAATGGGATGCCATTTCGTACTACGCTTACCTGCCCGCAGCCTTTATATACAACGATCTTTCACTGAGCTTCATTGACGAATACGAGGGCCCTCACAAGTTTGTCTTCTGGCCGGAAAAAGGTCCTGACGGAAAGTATCTCATAAAGACTACTATGGGACTGTCAGTTATGTGGCTGCCCTTTTTCGTTGCAGGGCATATAACTGCTCTCATAACCGGTGCCGATGCGGGGGGTTACTCCGAACCTTACAAATTCTTCCTTCTTTTAAGCGCATTATTTTATCTGCTTACCGGATTAATTTACCTAAGAAGGATCCTGATCACTCATTTTTCAGATATTGTGGCATCCCTGGTACTGGCAGGCTTTGCATTTGGCACAAATCTCTACTGGTACACACTCTTCCAGGGAACAATGGCACATGTTTATTCGTTTGCCCTCGTGAGTGTTTTTATGTGGTACTCGATGAGGTGGCATACTGCATCGGGCACGGTAAATGGTGTAAATAAACTGGAAGTTTCCCCTCATGAGTCAGAGCCTGCCCCGGGACGCCGCCAGCCGGAACGGGAAGGGGTCGCCTCGCAAAGCGTTACGGGAGTGGTCTCTCATTTAAAGATCGAAGAACCAAGAGTATGGGAAATCGTACGGTTAGGGATCCTGCTGGGACTTATATCTCTGATCAGACCGACGAACACCATTATCGTAATCTTCTTCCTTCTTTATGGAGTGATAACGGGAAAGGATATGAGCAACAGAGTTAAGAAACTGGCGGCAGATTACAGGTACTTGTTGCTGATGGTGCTGATGGCTGTACTGGTGTGGGTGCCGCAAATGATATACTGGAAGGAGATGACCGGCCACTGGCTTTATTTCTCTTATGGCAGTGATGAGAGGTTCTTCTTCGGTGACCCCGCAATAATCAAAGGCCTCTTCAGCTGGCGCAAGGGTCTTTTCATATATACCCCCCTCCTGATCTTCGCATGCACCGGGATTGTATCACTGTGGATGAAGCATTCGCCTCATGCACTGCCTGTCACTTTATTCGTACCGCTGAACATCTACATAATTTTCTCCTGGTGGTGCTGGTGGTACGGAGGCGGCTTTGGCCAGAGAGCGTTCATCGACAGTTATGCCCTGATGGCCGTCTCTGCCGCAGCCTTGCTCTCCTTTGCTTTTTCTTCACGATGGAAGTGGATCAGGACAGGAATAATAGCAGCATACCTGGTACTGATGTCGCTTGGAATCTTTAACAATATTCAATATTACAACGGGGCCATACATTGGGAATCAATGACAAAAGCGGCATACCTGGATTCTTTTGGTCGTGTCAGGCCATCCGCGGATTTCAATGGCCTCCTCGAAGCCCCTGATTACGAGGCGGCAAAAGCGGGGAAAGACAGATAGCACGGAGCATTTACCTTTCGATCTGGTCCAGGATCCTGACTTCATGTGTGACCTCGATCTGCGCCTTTTTGTAAACCGCAGTGACACCACAGTACTGCTCCATTGAAAGACTGATTGCCTTATCGATCTTTTCCGGATCAAGATCCTTCCCACGGAGCTCATAGATGATATGCATCTTAACATAGGAGTTGGGGTATTGATCTTCTGTCTCCCCCTCAACAATCAGGTTGAAGTATTCAACTTCCTGTCTCATTTTTTTCATTAATGAAACTAAATCAAGACCGGTACATCCAGCCATTGCAACAAGCATGAGAGGTTTGGGGCGCGGTCCGGCATCTTCACCGCCTGCTTCTGCTGACAGATCCATTATCAGATGATGTCCGTTCACCACAGCATCAAATTTTTTATTACCCTGCCAGGTTGATTCTATTGTAGTTTTCATGAGTTTCTGTTTTGCTGCAAAGGAACAAAAAACATATCAATCTTCTGATAATCACAATACACTCCGTCCCGAATTCATCGTGACACCCCTCAGCGTTCTGCCTTTTGGCTTCACGGGGCAGGCTCTCGCTGAGGAGGGGAGACTAATTCATTTATAAACTTATATCTGCAACAGGCTATAGTCTGATAACCAGCTCCGGAAGGTTAATTCCTTCAAGGCGAAGCGCCAGCGGAGTGCTTCTGTTCTCTTCTGTCAGCATTGAGGTGTCGACTATGATACTCTTTTTCTCACCGGGCAACAGGACAATATAGTTGTCGTCAAAGAACACGGGGGTAACAATCTCGCTATCCAAAACTCTGACAACCTTCATCCGCACAAAAAAAGCCGCCACAGTTCCGCTGTTAGCCAGGTCGATGGTGAACTTGCCGTTGTTGCTCTTCATCATCTGACCAACGACTCTGGCTTCCGGCAGCTGCATGAGAACTCTTCTGTCATCGTTATAGGGTAACCAGTAGGTATTGTCATCCATTGACAGCCCGGTAGAGACATATGTGATCTTCAGCCTCAGTATATGTACCAGCGCAGGCGTACTCCGGAGATCAATATCCCATACCTTAACGACGCTGCTGGCAGGAACACTGCCGTCAAGAGCCTTTTTCCATATCTGTTTTCCATTCTCATCAGCAAGCAGGACCTCCATCCTGATTCCCTTGCGCTCCTTGGGAGTGGCATTGACTATATATACTGCTGAATCCGCCGGATTAAACTGCAGGTGTATCGGAGCTGCTGCGTGTTTATACCCGTAAAATCCTGCGTTCTGGTCAAGAAACCAGTCGTAAAATTGTCCTTTCAGAGCCGGCCACGGGTTCTGGCTTTTCCATACCAGAACGCCTGTGTACCAGTCCCACATATGTGAGTAATGCCCCTCAACCAATGACCTGTACTGGTCGTACCCTGCTATCTGCGCCCTGGTGACAAAGTCCTTAAGGTCACTCACCTCTCCCATTCTGCTGATCATATCGCCATAGCCCAGGTACTTGTGATATTTCCATACTTCATTGACAGTATCACCGGCAGGAGGAACAAGATCCTTTTCCTCCATCATCTTTTTCAGTGTCTCGATGTTTGGCAGACCCACCGATCCTATCTCCGGATTGAAGGGAAACCATTTTTCCGTAAAGAACCAAAGCGGCTCCTGGATTATATACGGACCGTCGGCAGTGCCGCCTCTGGTGTTCTTAAGCAGTTCCGGTGATGTTGATTCATCAAGGTAAACCCAGAGCCCGCCGAGATCATCGACAGTCTTTTTAACCCTTGCGTCAAGCCCCGGCGGAGGGGGAAACTCATTACCGCCGCAGATAAGATACAATGACGGGTGATTTCGGAGCATGCGGAGCTGATCCTCCAGTGACCTTATAAAGAGGGAATCGTTATCCGGGTACTCGCGCCGGCGCTCCTGTGTCTCAGCTTTTGACTTATCAGGCCATCTGCCGTTACAGTCGCCGGTGATCCACAAATCCTGCCACACAAGTATGCCGTTTCTGTCGCAGGCATCATAGAATTCGGGCCTTTCGGTTATCGATCCGCCCCATACCCTGATCATGTTCATATTCATTTCGGCGTGCATCCTCACCTCGGCTTCATACCTATCCGCGTTAAGGCGGAGCAAGGCATCCGATGCTATCCAGTTTGCACCTTTAATAAATATCTTCTGTCCGTTGATCGTAAAAACCCGTGAACCTGTTTTATCGTCGAAATAACTGCCTGCTTCCCTGAATCCAAACATAATGTCTTCCCTGTCAAGTACAGCATCTTCCTTGGTTTCGAAGGTAATGACCGCCGGGTAGAGTGCAGGCTGTCCGATTCCGTTTGGCCACCAGATACGCGGGTCTGTCACCTTTATCTCATTGAAAGTCACGGTAATGGTTGAGAATGGTTCCAGTTTTAACTTCTTCTTTTCTTTCCGGTCCAGGAATAAAGCAATGGCATCACCCTCGATTGTCTTATCTGTCGGGTTTTCGATCTCTGCCGAGAATGTGACGAAGGCAGGCTCCTGTAGCTCGCCCGGAAGCCGGGCTCCCGGTACGCGTGTCCTGGCAAAGGCATTCCTTATATCCACATCACCTGTGACCTCGATTGTAACCTTATCCCAGATGCCGGTGTTGCGGTCCCTCACAGGCTGAATCCAATCCCAGCCGGCGGTGAACTGCATCGTTGCATCACGTCCAATCATGCCGTCGCCGCCCTGGCCTCCGTTAGGATTACCCGGGTTGGCCGGCGGTTCCACGAGCACGGCCAGACGGTTCGAACCCGCCCTGTTCAGATAAGGAGTGATATTGTATTTCTCACGGAGGAACATGCCCTCATGCCTGATCTCGTTTATGCGCCTGCCGTTGAGATAGATCTCAGCAAAGTAATTTATACCTCTGAAATTAAGCCAAACCTGCTTTGTGGAATCGAGGCTCTCAGTGGAAAACCTGGTGAAGAACCAGTATGTGTAATAGTCTCTGCCTTCGGTGTAAACATCAGGTATTGTCGCATTATTCATTCCAAAATAAGGGTCAGGCATCACTTTGTTATTGACCAGCGTCGTCAGCACCGTACCAGGCACTGTGGCAACCAGCCAGCCTGCCATGTCAGGCTCAGTCATGGTCAGCTGTGATCCGTCTGCGGTTACGTCTGAGGCTTTCTTCATTCTCCACCCTCCGGTGAGAGGTATCTCCTGCGCGGTGACGACAAAACAACTCAAGACTAATGCGCTGAATATTAATAACTTCTTCATTTTATTCAGTGATTATAAACAAGTACGGCAAGTTATCAAAATATTCTATACATTGCAGATTCTATCTTTTTGAAGATGCTGCCCGCCGGGGAGAAAGAATATGAAAGACTTTTTGTGCTGGTGCTGACACAGCACCGGCGATGGGGTTCCGTTTTGCTGCCCTGTATTATTGAGCGGATGCCCGGTGTGGCCTATTATCGTATAACCGAACCGCTGTCGCCCCACCCTGACAGGGTAACACTTTCACATCTTGACAATGAGGAGAGTGAGCTGGTGCGGCTGATAAATGAATACTCCGACCGTAACCTCTACAAACTCTTCTCCAAACACCGTGATGCCAGGGAATTTATTGAGAAGGTCACTGACAACGAGTTTGAACAGCTCATCAAACCATTTATAGAGTCACGGATCCACCACAGCCTGCACATAGCGCAGAATGAAGAAATACCGGTCTATCTGCAAAAAACAAAAATCACAAGCCTCCACCCGGAAGACAGACTGGTCATAGCACATGAACCCGCTTTACCGGTCTTCAGTTTCAACCGGTATTCGGAAGGCAGCAGCTACTGCCTGTTCATTGAAGCTGCCGGTAAGACTTTAGACCTCCGTAAATCGACAGTTGAAATTCTCTCGAACAAACCGTGTGTCATAAGGGTAAATCACACTATTTATTTCGTCTCAGAAATAGAAGGTACCAAGCTGAAGCCTTTTCTCACGCGCAGCAGTATCACCATCAACCCTTCAACGGAAGAAAAGTACTTCGGCACGTTTGTCCTTTCGGTCATAAATGATCACAAAGTTACCGGCAAGGGTTTCGATATTGAACAGGGAGAGGCTGTCAGGCAGGCATATCTGACAATTGAGAAAGGTATCAGGGGTTTGCCAGTTGCAATACTGAAGTTCCGGTATGATGAGCGTGATATATTCTTCCCGGAAGATATAACACACTTCACAACATTCAGCAACGAGGGTGGAAAATTCATCTTCCGCAGGAAAGAGCGCGACCGTGATTGGGAAAAGATGTGTATGAAAGCCCTTGATGATGCAGGACTTTTTTCGGAAGACGGTATTAATTTCATGACACCGGGCACTAAAGAAGGTAACGGTGATGCCATATACGACCTTATTGAGACCGTTGCCGTCAACAGGAAGAGGCTGACTGATGCCGGCCTCCTGCTCCGCACAGGCAGTATTGGCGGTCCCTACAGTCTTGAGCCTGTCGGGATAAAGCTGAGCCATCAACTGGTCAACGACTGGTTTGATCTGAAGGCTGTCGTGCAGATAGGTCCTTACAGCATTCCTTTCACCCGGCTGAGAAAGAATATACTGGAGGGCATACGCGAGTACCGTTTGCCTGACGGGAAAGTGGCTGTGCTCCCGGAGGAGTGGTTCACGCGCTACCGTAGCCTCTTTGAGATGGGAAGAGACAACGAGGAGAGCCTGATGGTGCATAAACAACATTTCGGCATCATCAGCGAAGTGCTGTCGGGAGCCGATTGCGATATATGTCTTAAACTGGAAAAACTCAATGTGCCCGAAGCACTGCCTGTGCTCTCCCCTCCTGCAGGATTGAGAACCGAGATGCGTCCTTATCAGATCGAAGGACTGAGCTGGCTGCATTTTCTGCAGACAAATGACCTGGGGGGCTGTCTTGCCGACGACATGGGACTCGGCAAGACTGTTCAGACCCTCGCTCTGCTGCAATGGAACAAGGAGAACAGGTATGAAACGGAAGAAAAAGACACAGGTGGCCAGATGGCGCTC
This sequence comes from uncultured Bacteroidales bacterium, assembly GCA_963825165.1. Taxonomy (GTDB): domain Bacteria; phylum Bacteroidota; class Bacteroidia; order Bacteroidales; family VadinHA17; genus SR-FBR-E99. Next base: position 843,129 of record CAWGRY010000003.1, read on the forward strand.
TTCGGCCGCGAAAACAACAGCACCACTTCGCTTATCATTGTTCCGGCTTCACTGAGCCATAACTGGTACAACGAAATAATGAAATTCTGCCCGTCACTGAAAGCTCTTGTCCATCACGGTGCCGGCAGACGAAAGTCAGCATCGCACTTTTCAAAATACGACATCATTATTTCAAGCTACCATACAGTACGGCAAGACATACAGTTTTTTACCGCAATGACCTTCTTTTATGTCGTTCTGGACGAGAGTCAGCATATAAAAAACCCGTCTTCAAATATCTACAGGGCAGTCATGCAGCTGAAGGCCGAGCACAGGCTGGTACTCACCGGAACGCCAGTTGAGAATTCACTCACCGACCTGTGGACTCAGTTAAGCTTCGTCAACCCCGGCCTGCTTGGCTCACTTGCCTTCTTTAAAAGAGAATTCGCCAGTCCTATTGAAAAAAATAACGAAGAGGATAAGGAGAAGAGACTGAGGAAGATCATCCAGCCGTTCATCATGAGAAGGACCAAAGAGATGGTGGTCAGGGAACTGCCTCCTGTCACTGAACAGGTAGTTCACTGCGACATGTCTGAGGAGCAATCGGCGATTTATGAGAGAGAAAAGTCAGCGGTACGAAACAGCATACTCGAGAATATTGAAAGTGTCGGTGTGGAAAAGTCAGCCATCATCGTCCTGCAGGGACTGATGCGGCTCAGGCAGATTGCGAACCATCCTCTCCTTACCGATGAAACCTATGATGGCGGATCAGGAAAGTTTGACACGGTGACGCGTAATATTGAGAGTGTCATTTCAGAGGGACATAAGATACTCATCTTCTCATCGTTCGTCAAGCATCTTGAACTGTTCCCCGGGTGGCTGAACAGGAACGGCATCGGGTATTCAATGCTGACCGGCTCCACCCAGAACCGTGAGAAAGTAATAAACCATTTCAGGAAAGATGACAGCATCAAGGTCTTTCTGATATCCCTCAAGGCAGGAGGTGTGGGGCTGAACCTCACCGAGGCTGATTATGTTTTCATCCTTGACCCGTGGTGGAATCCGGCATCGGAGATACAGGCCCTCAGCAGAGCCCACAGGATCGGTCAGGAGAAAAGAGTGTTCGTCTATCGCTATATTTCAGGTGACACGATCGAAGAAAAGATACAGCGCCTCCAGGAAAAAAAATCAAAGCTTGCCGAGACATTTGTAGAATCGACCAACCCGTTCGGCGAGCTTGACATTAAGGGGATGCTTGAGATACTGAACTGATTTTTTAATATTTTTACATAAACAATAAACCCGGATACAATGAATGATTACCAGAACCATCCACTGGCAGGAGCTGATGACCTTGACAGTGCAATGTCCAAACTGTGGGCCTTTTACAAAAAATATTTCGTCGGCATGTACATTATATCAGTAGTAATGGCACTCCTGTCAGGGATTATCACCTCAAGATTTGATATGTCAGCTTTGTACTCAGGTTATACAGGTGACCCTGAGCAGCTCCTGGTAATGATGAAGGGCATGATCGTACCTTACTCGGCGCTCCTGGTCGTGACGTTTGTATTCGGGGTTTTGCTTCATGCCTGGGTTCTTGAAAGACCTCTCGGGCAGGAAAACACGATATTAAAAGTGCTGAAGATGAGTCTCATTGCTCTGATTCCGGTTCTTATTGTCTTAATCGTATTCGGCATCGCCGGTGCCATGCTGACGACGATCGGGCTTGTCTTACTTGTATTGCCCGGACTCTTCGCCGTATTGTATACCTCTACCGTTGCTATCTTTGTCCTGCCGGTGAGCCTTATCGAGACCCGCAACCCGGGACTGATAATATCCAGGTCGTTCAGTCTTGCTCACAATAAATTCTGGCCGAATATTGCATGGGTTGTTGTTATGGCACTTATTGTCATAGTTATCGCCATCGTGATTGGCGGTCTCACCATGCTGCCCTTCTCCGGCACCTTCATCAAGGCGCTTGCCGACCCGGGGAATGCCTCAGCCATGCTCGAGATGGCAAAGAACCCTGTATACATCGGGCTCAATGCATTGGCGACCTCGCTGGTAACGCCGGTGTTTCCCATTCTGGCCTTTATCCTTTACTTCAGTAACAATGCGGGAAATCCGGCTGTTATTGTAACACCTGAAGATGATAATAAAGTCAAGGTGGAAGATCTCTATCCCAGGATGCCGGATAATCAGTAGTCTGAAACGAGATTTACACTAACAAAGAACCCCCGCCTGAGCGAGGGTTCTTAGTTTATGAATTAGTAAGATTCTCTCTGTACGTAATGGGTATGAAGAAGCTCGTGCGATTTATGCCCGTTGGGCTCAACAAGAAACTCCTTGTAGATTGCAGCTACCTCAGGGTTCTCATGAGACTTCCTGATGGGCATACCGGTGTCTTCCATATAGATGGCTTCCATACGTTTCTTCCTGATATCCATATTTGTGGGTATAGGCTGACCGCCGCCGCCGATGCATCCGCCGGGACAAGCCATGATCTCGATGAAATGGTATGAAGCCTTACCTGTGCTTACAGCTTTGACGAGCTTGTTTGCATTCACCAGTCCGTGTGCGATAGCCACTTTCAGTTCAGCGCCTTCGAGAAATTTCCATTCTTCCTTAGTGCCCTCTATCTTGATGGTAGCTTCCTTTACACCGTCCATGCCGCGCACCGGAATAATATCCAGGTTCTTGAACGGTACGCTTCTACCTGTGACAATCTCGTATGCCGTGCGCAGAGCAGCCTCCATCACTCCGCCTGTGGCTCCGAAGATGACCGCAGCACCGGTTGAAGCACCCATAAATGAATCATATTTGCTATCCTCCAGGGTACGGAAATCAATGCCTGCCTGCCGGATCATCACTGCCAGCTCACGTGTTGTAAGAACGAAGTCTATGTCCTTGAAGCCGCTCGATCTCATCTCCGGCCTGTCAGCCTCAAATTTCTTTGCCGTGCAGGGCATTATGGAAACAGATACCACTTTTGACGGGTCAATATTGCGCTTCTGTGCATAGAATGTTTTTGCCAGGGCTCCGAACATCTGCTGCGGTGATTTGCATGTAGAGAGGTTCGACAGCATGTGCGGGTACTTATGTTCAATGAACTTGATCCATCCGGGTGAGCATGAGGTGAACATGGGAAGAGCAAGCTTCTTGTCGCCTTCAACCAGCACCTTTTTCAGCCTGGTAAGCAGCTCAGTCCCTTCCTCAATAATTGTCAGGTCGGCGGTGAAATCAGTGTCGAGCACCGAGTCAAAACCCAGCTGGCGCAGTGCGCTTACCAGTTTGCCCGTCACCCTCTGCCCGGGGTCATAACCCAGGTCTTCTCCCAGGGCCACCCTTACAGCCGGTGCTGTCTGAACAACAACATGCTTCTCGGGATCATAAATGGCATCCCACACCTGGTCTATATATGTCTTTTCAGTCAGTGCACCCGTCGGACAACGATTAACGCACTGTCCGCAGTTCGTGCATACGACATGGCTCATTGGCCTGTCATGGAACGATGATATCTTCATCTGCGAGCCTTTGCTTGACACTGCAATGGCAGAAACATGCTGAAGCTCAGCACAGGTACGAACACAGCGCTGGCACCTGATGCACTTGCTGTCATCTTTGGAAAACGAAGGTGATGACCTGTCAATCGTATACAGGTGGTCTTCCGTAAGGTCCAGGAAGATATGCTCACCGAAAGAAAATTCATTTGCCAGTGTCTGGAGCTCACAATTCTGGTTTTTGTAGCACTTTGTGCAGTCTGCCCGGTGTTCCGACAGGAGGAGTTCAACTATATGCTTGCGTGCATTCCTCACCTTAAGTGAGTTTGTAAAGATCTCCATTCCCTCCGAGGCGGGGGTCGCACATGAGGCGATGAGTGTGCGGGCACCTTTCTGCTCTACAACACATACACGGCAGTTTCCTGCAACGCACAGATCCTGATGATTACAGAGTGTGGGAATGTTGAGACCCAAACTCTTGGCAGCATCCAGTACCGTTGTTCCTTCTTTTACCTTAACCTGATGGTCGTTTATCTTAAGTGTTATCATAGTTTCCGTTCAATTTAATAAATAACCTCTTCCCTGAAATTCTCAATTATCGATCTGAAGGCATTGCCGACAGACTGACCAAGGCCGCATTTTGATGCCACCTTCATTGTGTCGGCCAGTTTGACTAGCTCATTCAGATACGTTGATTTTGCTTCGCCTTTTTTGACTTTCTCAATACCCTTGAGCAGTTGCTGGCAGCCTACGCGGCACGGAGTACACTGTCCGCATGATTCCTCAGTGAAGAAATCAAGGTAATTATGGAGCACGTTGTACATTGAGCGCGAGCTGTTGAAGAGTTTCATGGAACCGCCCGTCGGTACGCCTTCAAAGCCTATTATTGTCTCTCCGAATTTCTTCCTCGGAACGCAGAATCCTGAGGCACCTCCCACCTGTACAGCCTTTGTATCGCCGTCGCCAAATTCATTTACAAACTCCTGAACGCTCATGCCCAGTTCCAGCTCGAAGATGCCGGGGATAGGTGTATCTCCTGAGATGGAAAACACCTTTGACCCGCGTGAGTCTTTCGTTCCAAGCTTGACATATTCGGCACCGCCCATCTTCATGATCATCATGGCAGTGACAAGTGTCTCCACGTTGTTTATTGAGGTTGGTTTGGAGAATAACCCGCTTGTTGTGGGATAAGGTGGTTTGTTTCGCGGTTCACCGCGAAAGCCTTCTATGGATTCAAACAGGGCGCTCTCTTCACCGCAGATGTAAGCTCCGCTTCCCATGCGGTATTCAATACTGAAATCGTACCCTATTTCCTTTATCAGCTTATGAAACTTATGCAGATCAACGTAAAGCTGCGGTAAAAGAAATCTGTATTCACCACGCAGGTAAATAAATCCCTTTTTTGCACCCATGGCTTTGCCCGCAATGGCCATTCCGCCGTAGACCTTGTAGGAAACCTTGTCAAGTATCTCACGGTCCTTGAAAGTACCGGGTTCACCCTCGTCAGCATTGCATACGATATATTTTTCAGGTTCTTTCTCAGCGGCAGTATATTTCCACTTCAGTCCTGTGGGAAAACCTGCGCCTCCGCGGCCTTTCAGTCCGGATTCAAGGATCTGCTGGATTATTTCTTCGCTTGTCATGGCGAAGGCTTTTGTCAGAACCTCCCTGGCATCTATATGTTCAAATATGAGGTCTACCTTGCTAAGTCCTTTGTTTTTCATGTCTTTCTCTCTGAGTTATTTACGCATATAACCTTTTATCACATCAATAACCGTTTCCGGCGTCAGGTCGGTATACGGCATATCATTGACCAGGATCGCAGGAGCTTTATGACACCACCCGATGCAGTTGGTCTCAAGGAGAGTGAACATCTTGTCAGGAGTGGTTTCGCCAACCTTAATCTTGAGTATATCTTCAAGTGTACTGATTATATCATTCTTCCCTTTCATTGAGCATGTTATTGTTTTGCATACCCTGATGACATTTTTCCCCCTTGTTTCAGTGTCAAGGAATGTGTAAAATGAAGCCGTCCCGTACACTTCAGCTGCTGAGATATCAAGCTCGGTAGCAACTTCTACCATTGCTTCGTCAGTCAGGTAATTATATTTCCTGACAATATCCTGAAGGATCGGCATCAGGCTCTCTCTCTTCCGGCCGTGTTTTTCGGCCAGATCTTGCACAAGATTACCGGTGTGATACATTTCTGTTTGGTTTTAAATAATTGGTTTTTTTTATAGAATTTCCTATGTTTATCAGGCTGTGAAAATAATAACAATACCCATTGAAAAACCTTACTTATGTCATGTTTATTGTTAATAAACGAACAAATAAAGCAGGTTCGCAGGATAAAGGAAATATTCAGACGTCAACTGTTTTGTTATGAATCAGCTTGTTGCACAATCCAGTCAAGCCACCCCTGAAGTCCGTCGCCCCTTGTGGCCGAGATTTTAAAAAGAGGAACGCCCGGATTAATGGCGGCAAGATCTGCCTTAAAAGCTTCAGGATTAAAATTTGTATGAGGGATCAGGTCCGTCTTATTCAAAATGACTGCCCTGGCTTCGATGAAAAGCCTTGGGTACTTGGCTGGCTTATCATCTCCCTCGGCAGTGCTTATAACAGCAAGTTTGAAGTTCTCGCCGAGATCGAATACCGAAGGGCAGATTAAATTCCCTACATTTTCAACAAAGAGAAGATCCAGTTTGTCAAGGTCAAACATTCCGATCACTTTTGATATACTATGGGAATCGAGATGGCAACCACCTTCCGTGTTTATCACCACAATCGGGATATTGTATTTCTTAAGTCTTTGAGCATCGCGGTCAGTGGTTACGTCACCCTCAATTATTCCAATATTGATTTTCCCTGCCAGGGCTTCGCATGTCCGTTCCAGCAAAGTGGTCTTTCCTGCACCCGGTGAGCTTATTATGTTTACCATTTTCACCTTCTTTTCTGCGAGCAGGTTCCTGACTTCATCAGCTTTGTTCTGATTCCGGTCAAGGATATTTTTCATGATCCTGATTTCCATATTCATTCTCCTTCTATACTTTTTATAAATAGTTCTTTCCCGTGTACAACTGTAATTTCAAGACTTCCGCATGAGCGGCATGCAGCGAAATTATCAGCTGGGGCGTATTCCGCACCGCATGAAAGGCACCTCATTTCGACAGGAATGATCCCGATGCTCAGTGCCGCTTCTGCAGCAACGGTATCTCTCACGGCTTCCCTGAAAGCAAACTCAAAAATTTCGGGCACTATCTGCACAAGCTGTCCGAAGCTGATATTAACTCTCTCAACAACTGACAAACCGGCTTCCCTGGCTTTGTCAATCACGATAACCGATAGCTCTTCTGCAATTTTTATCTCATGCATCTCATTTGTTTCAGCATATTCTCGGCAGGAGAAGCCCTGATGGCATATCCAGAAATCGTCTTCCTCCTGTCGAACTGTTTACGATCACCCTGCCCGGTTTTTCGAGGGTTATCTCCCCGATTATTGATGAATCTCTCCCGGCAGGATCGGAACGCATCACATTCAGTATCTTTTGTGCCTCGTCCGCTTCTGCTGCAATGATCACCCTTCCCTCGCTGGCAAGGGTGAGCGGATCAAATCCAAGTATCTCGCACAAGCCTCTGACCGGCTCCTCTACCGGTACCAGAGCCTCATCAATCATTATACCGCATGCAGTCATCCTTGCCAGTTCATTGAGTACGGCAGCAAGACCGCCCCGTGTCAGGTCTCTCATAAAATGAACGCCCGGTGACTGCTCAAGTACCTTTTTTATCATACGGTTCAGCGAGGCACAGTCGGAGGTCAGCTGTACATCAAAGGTAAGTTGCTTGCGTGATGCAATAATAGCCACCTCATGATTTCCGGGCGGACCGTTTATGATCAGCATGTCACCGGCCTTTATTTTTGCTCCGCTGCTTATATGCGAATAATCGTTTCTGAGTATTCCAACCCCGGTGGTAGTAATGAAGATCCTGTCACAATGGCCCTTCTCAACTACCTTGGTATCACCTGTCACTATTTTCACTCCTGCACTCTCAGCCTCGTCAGCCATTGAAGCTGCTATCCTGTCCAGGTCACTTATTTCGAATCCTTCTTCAATAATAAAAGATGCGGCAATATAATTCGGGTCAGCGCCCGAGACTGCCAGGTCGTTGACAGTGCCGCAAATGGCCAGTTTGCCGATATTCCCCCCGGGAAAGAAGATCGGATTAACCACATACGAATCAGTCGTGAATGCGATCATTTCAGACGGAACGGAAAGCAGTGCCGAATCTGTCATTGGCTCTTTCATGCCGAAGTGTTTTGCAAAAACACTGCGGATGAGGTCATGTGTCTGCCTGCCTCCGCTGCCATGACTCAGAGCTATCTTTTCACTCATGTACCTGATATTTATAGTAGGTATTACACGCCCCCTCATCCGATACCATGCATGCTCCCGACGGATGGTCAGGCGTGCAGACTGATGCAAACAGCGTACATTCGACAGGCATCCTGATACCTCTTAGAATGTCTCCGCAGAGACAAACCGTATCAGGCTCATTATAAGCCACTTCTATGTCGAATGAAGCGCCGGCATCAAATCTTATATACTTCTCACGAAGTTTCAGTCCGCCTGAGGCTATTATTCCCAATCCTCTCCACCAGGCATCACAGGGCTCAAACACCTCATTCATATAATTCTGTGCCTTTAAGTTGCCTGTGCGGGTCACTGCCCTGTTGTACTGTATCTCCACATCAGGAGTGCGGCTGTTGACCTGCCTGATGAGCATAAGTATGGCTGAAAGGATATCGGTCGGTTCAAAACCTGTAATCACACAACCGAGTTTATATTTATGTGGTATGAACTCAAAGGCTGATGATCCTGTTATTACGGAGACATGCCCGGGGCAGATGAAACCGTCAATCCGTGACCCTCCTTTTATTATCTCCTCCATGGCAGGCGGCATAACCTTATGCGCGTTCAGTATGAAGAAGTTTTCTGTACCCTCCGTGGCAGCCTGCTGCACGGTGACGGCCGTGCCTGGTGCGGTAGTCTCAAAGCCTATGGCCGGAAAGACAACCTTAAGGTCATGGTCTGACCGTGCGATCTCAAGCGCCTCGTAAGCTGAAAGCACTACTCTTATGTCAGCTCCTTCAGCCCGGGCTTCAGAGAGTGACCCAGCTGTGCCCGGTACACGCATCAGATCGCCGAAAGTGGCAATAGTAACCCCGCTTACGGAAGAGAGGGCAATTAGCTGATCAATATATGTTGCTGCAGTAACACACACCGGGCATCCCGGGCCCGAGATGAGCCTGATGCCTTGAGGAAGAAGGGAGGGAATGCCAAAACGGTGGATAGCAGCGGTATGCCCTCCGCATACCTCCATAAACGTGTATTCACCTGTTGCCGACCGTTTGATCTGTTCAGCCAGGTTCATTATCAGCTTCTTTTCCCTGAACTCGTCAACATATTTCATCGCCCGGTCATTCAGTCATTATGTCATCCATCTCCTTCAGCAGGCGCAGCGTCTCAAGCGCATCCTCTTCGTTCAGCTTCTCGATGGCAAAGCCTGCGTGAAGGAGCACATAATCACCCACTCCGGCGTTTTCTACCATCTGAAGGCCAGCACTGAAAATTGCACCTCCGACAGAGACATCAGCCATATCTCCGTTGACAGAGACTATCCTTGCAGGGATACTCAGGCACATGACCCTCTCCTTTCTGCAGCTATCATCAGTTGCCCGAGTGAAACGCCACCGTCATTTGAGGGAACCTGATTATTGGTAAATACCTTGAATCTGTTCACGGTTAAAAGATACAAAGATTTCTCAAGCAGGTACTTATTCTGAAATACGCCTCCGGACATTACAACCGAATTGAGTCCTGTCTCCTTTCTTATCTTAAGACAGACATGAAGGATTATCCTTGCGATTGTATTATGATACTTTGCAGCTATGCGGGAGGCATCCGTATATTTAAGTTCTTTGACAATTTCACGGAACATTTCACCTAATGAGACAGTTTCTGCAATGGCAAACGGATAAAAGTCATCCCTCCCCGGACTTATTGCAGATTCGAGGCGCATGGGAGCTTCCGAATCAAATGTGGCCTCGGGGCAAAGGAGCAGGAGTGCCGAGACTGCGTCAAAAATACGACCGGCACCTGAAGTAAGAGGAGTATTTATGCCGTTGTCAAGCATATCCCTGACGACAGACATTTGGTTCTCATCAACCTTCTGAAAGAGCTTCAATTTCTGAAAATCATAATCGCTGCCCATATATTTATGAAGGCATGACATCGCCATGCGCCATGGTTCTTCAACGGCAGCATCACCACCAGGCATCATGAAGTAGTCGAAGTGCGTATATCTTTCAAAATCCCCCGGAGTTACCAACATGAATTCGCTTCCCCATATATTTCCGTCAGTACCGTACCCTGTGCCGTCCATACTTACGCCGATGACCTTTTCGGTGATACCATGCTCAGCCATCACGGAGACAGCATGAGCATGATGATGCTGAACCCTGATCAGGGGAAGTCCCGTTTCCTCTGCCAGTGACCTGGCAAACCTTCCTGAAAGGTAATCCGGATGCATATCGCACACAAGAGCAGAAGGAGTGAACCTGAAGAGAGAAGAGAACAGCCTGTAGGTTTCATGGTAGAAATCATCCGTTGCCACATTTTTCATATCACCGATATATTGGCTCATGAAAGCCTGGTTGCCCTTCCCGATACAGAAGCTGTTCTTCTGCTCCGCTCCCGCTGCAAATATTCCCTCCGCATCAAAAATGACGTCCACAGGCTGGGGCACAAATCCTCTTGACCTGCGTATAATGCTTATATTGTGATTGATGATCCGTATGACAGAATCATCGACCCTGTTATGTATTTCCCTGTTATAACTGACAACAAACCCTGTCACAGGCATAAGATCCTTTACAGCGTGGTTGTCTCCTGTAATAATGGGTTCATCAGACAGGTTTCCGCTGGTCAGTACCACAGCAGGTGAGTCAATTGTCCTGAACAGCATATAATGAAGAGGCATATACGGGAGCATTGCCCCGATGGTGTTCAGCCCGCTGTTCGCTGAAGGTGCGAGCGCCTTCAGCTGTTTCAGGATAAGTATCGGTCTGCGCCAGGATATAAGGGCAGCCTCCTCTTCTTCCCCGACGACGCAGAATTCTTTTACTGCTGAGATATCCCTGAACATTACAGCAAAAGGTTTCCGGTCACGTTGTTTCCTCTGCCGGAGGCTGTTGACTGCATCCTCATTCCGGGCATCACACATAAGGTTATATCCGCCAAGTGATTTGACCGCAACACTTCTTCCGCTGTTAATCCGGTCAGCTATCGCCTGCAGGATCTGGCTGATACCTGATATCTGATGCCCATTTTCATGCAAGAAGTACTCCGGGCCGCAGCTGTTGCATGCTACAGGCTGGGCGTGGAACCGCCTGTCAAGGATGTCATGATACTCAGATGCACACCGCAGGCACATACCGAATGGCTCCATCGTAGTATTGTCGCGGTCGTATGGCAGAGCTTTAATTATAGTGAAACGGGGTCCGCAGTTTGTACAGTTGACAAATGGATAATCGATGCGTTCCGGATCAGAATCAAGGTCAGAAAGGCATTCTGTGCAAACTGCAATGTCGGGACTCACCTCGGTGATGCTGGCATCTGTGTCTTTGCTTGCAGTAATACTGAAAGTGCTGTAGCCGGCAATCATTTTCCTTTTTATCTCAATTGACTTGATATTGGCAGCCGGAGGAGCCTGGGTGCGTATATCGGCTGCAAAGCGCTCTGCCGACTTGCGGTCACAATTAATAATCACGGTAACGCCATCAGTCCTGTTTATTACCTCACCGGAAAGATCGTGGCTGAAAGCGAGCCTGCAGATGAACGGGCGAAATCCCACACCCTGCACCAGGCCTCTGACCGATATCTCATACCCTGTTCTGATGGCAGCCATTATAATGTCGATTCTTCCTTCGCCTGTTTATGGACAGACCAGATAACGCTTTCTATTTCATCGCTGAGGTTGACATTGCTTACCACGACACCGCCCGGCACCTTTAGCAATACAGGCGAGAAATTGACAATCCCCCTGATTCCTGTTTCAATAAGTTCATTGCACACTTCCTGCGCTGATATCTCAGGAACTGTTATGATGGCAACACTGACCCTGAACCTGTTGACTATCTCCTGCAGGCGGTCCATCGGGTAGACATTTGGATCAGACCTTATCTTCTGCTTAAAAGGATCAATGTCAAATGTGGCAACAATGTTAATGCCGCGCAATGCAAAGCGTCCATACCTCGAAAGCGCAAGTCCCAGATTTCCCATGCCGACCAGAACCACATTGCTGATCTTGTCCCTGTTAAAGAGAGCCTCCATATCACGCAGCAGGGTTTCTATCGTGTAACCTCCCCTCCTGTTTCCCCTGATGCAATATTCCGAGAAGTCTTTCCTCACCTGTTCGGGAGATACCCCCGTCTCACGTGCGATGGTATGTGAAAAGACCCTGGTGACACCCATTACATTAAGCCTGACCAGCAATCCGTGATAAAGAAATATCCTCCTCTGGCTGTTCCTGATATTATGTTTTGTGAATTGTTTCACATTAAAACATTATCATCCGGTTCTCCACGCAAGTTAAGCCAACTTTCTTAAATCACATAAATTAATTTTATGTGACTGATTTAATGAAAATTACAATCCCATTAATAAATTTAAACAGAATCCTGTAAAATAAAATTTGACTTGCATGAGGTATGGGCGTAAATTTATCTGTGAATCTTCTCACATAAAATGTACCATATAAACATTAAGAAAGAAGATTGGCATAGTTCACTGGAAAGATTGCTTTTATCGTATGACATTTTTGTTCCGGTGAAGAATGAATTCAGCCTCGATTATGAGCCATTCAGGCTTAGGGAGGCTGAAAATATTACATATAACACACCCAAGCCTTCGACGCCGTTAAAGAATTTCTTCCTACCTGTCAGGGAAAATGTCACTTCTTACAGGGAGAGTGAGAAGCCGAGAATTATTATCGGTGCTCCTAACTGTGACATAGAAGCTCTCAGGCTGCTCGATGAAATATATCTTGACAAGACATTCACTGATCCCTTCTACAGGAACCGCCGCAAAAGCACCGTACTGATATCCTCTGATTGCTTTTCGACAAATGATCATTGTCATTGTCTCTCCTATGGAGTGAAGCCCTATTCGGTCGAAAATGCAGATCTTGCCATAGCCGTCGAAAATGATGAAATCTTGCTGCGTGTAATCAGTGAAAGAGGCAAAGAGCTTGCTGCAAAGTTAACACCTCAGCAGCCGGTTGAGGGCAGCCACCGCATTTCATTCATAGAGCAGAAACATCAGTCGGTGGAGGCAACACTGGCCGCCAGGAACAAAGGTCTGCCTGATTACCGGGCTACCGGACAGATCGTGCAGAAAGCCGGAAATGAAATATGGGTTAAATATGCCCGAAAATGTGTTTCCTGCGGCGCCTGCACAACCATCTGTCCCACCTGCAGCTGTTTTCTCCTTATAGATAAACCCGACTTCGAAAAGGTGAAACAGATGGATGCATGCCAGTATCCGGGTTTTGAACGCGTGGCCGGGGGTGAGGATGCACTCTTTGAGCTTCCGCAACGCTTCAAAAACAGGTATATGTGCAAGTATGTGTGGAAACCTCAGAAATTCAACTCGATAGCCTGTACCGGATGCGGACGGTGTATTGAGGCATGCATTGGTAAAATAAACAAGAATGAACTGTTCATGGAACTGACCTGACAGGCTTTATGGCGGATACTGCTAATATATATAAGCCTTTAAAGGCAAGACTTGAGGAGGTTATCGAAGAATCTCCGCTTATCAGGACCTTTGTGCTTATCCCGGAGAGGGAGTTCGTTTTCAGTACCGGCCAGTTTATTGAGTTATCCGTTGACGGTGTTGGAGAGGCGCCTTTCACCCCGTCATCATCTCCACATGTGACGGACAAGCTTGAGGTCACGGTGATGAAGACAGGGTATGTCACAAACATTATGCATCAGCTCAAACCCGGAGCCGTGATGGGTATCAGAGGCCCTTACGGCAGAGGTTACCCTGTCAGGAATTTTGAAGGCAGGGAAGTACTGATACTTGGTGGCGGATGTGGTCTGGCACCCATACGGTCACTGCTTTTCGCACTGGAGCACATGAAGGACGATCTTGAGAAAGTGATCCTCTGCTATGGCTCCAAAACTCCTTCCGACTGCATCTATAAACCTCTTTTCAGCAGGCTTAACAGCATTGACAAGTTCGAAGCCTACCGTACCGTTGACATGTCAGAAGAAGGCTGGGACGGTCCTGTTGGTGTGGCAACCACATTGCTGGGCAGGGTAAAAGTGAAGATCGAGAACTCTGTAGCAGTGGTCTGCGGCCCTCCGGTCATGATGAAATTCGGAACAATAAGGCTCCTGGAAATGGGCTACCGCGATGACCAGATATACCTCTCTATGGAAAAGAATATGTCATGCGGCCTGGGCAAATGCGGCCACTGCATGATGGGTGAATTCTTCGTCTGCAAAGACGGCCCGGTGTTCACCTACAAAGAAATCAAGCATAATCCGGAAATCTGGAAGTGATTTAAATAACGAAATCAGGAAAATGGAAACAGCAGATTTTAAACAGATAAAATTTTTTGAAAAATACACCGGGGAACAGCTTCAGAAGTTAGCCTCGGTCTCTTCTGTCAAAGAGTTCAAAGTTAAGGATATAATCTTTGAACAGTATGATGAACTGACAGAGCTTTATGTGCTGCTCCAGGGATCACTGTCGCTTGGCATCAGCCTGCCTAAGGATAAAAGGATCCATCTCGGAACCATTGAGGAAGGTCAGCTTTTCTCATGGTCTGCCATCTTCCCTCCCTATATCTCAACTGCATGGGTAATGGCTATCACACCTGCAAAGGTGATCGCCATTGATGCCAGGAAGCTCAACACTGAGATAGAGCAGGACTGCGACTTTGGATTTAAGACAATGTCAAAAATCGCGCAGACGATCTCTCACAGGCTCAGTGACACCCGTTTCCAGCTCATGAACCAGCTTAACGTGTAAGAACAGATTTTTTATGAAGGTGTTGATAGATATGATAAAACTGAGGGCTGCCATGACGGAAAATCCGTCGATGGAGCTTCCCGAGGCTCTCTGTTACAACACCTCGAATACCAACGGCCTCAAGACCATACGTGAGCTGGCTACCTTCAGGTTCACGTGCCGCAGGTGCGAAGATGCCCCGTGCATCAGTGTCTGCCCCGTGGAAGCCCTCGAGAAAGATAAAGATGGAGTGATAATGCGTCACACAAACCTGTGTGTTTCATGCAAATCGTGCGTTACCATCTGTCCCTTTGGCACTATGATGACCGACTTTTTTAAACATCACCGAAACAGGGACCTTTTTTATAATCTGTGTGACGATGAACAGGTTAAGAAATTTGTTGCTGCGTGTCCCCCGGGAACAGCTACCCTCACCGACGGAAATGAGAAGCCCGGGGAGCATATTTATAAGCTGAATGATAAAGTGCTCATCAGAGAGTACATATATACCACTGAAAAAGAGTAAAGAGAAAGAATATGGCGGTTAATCTTTTCTATTTTTTCATTTTTCCCGGACTACTCTTCCTGGCAGTTACGGGAGCTTTTCTTTCATGGTTCGACAGGAAGATCTCCGCCAGGGTACAGTTTCGCAAAGGGCCTCCACTGCTTCAGCCTTTCTATGATTTCTTTAAGCTGCTTCTTGTCAAGGAAACGATACTCCCGATGCATGGTTCACGGTTTATCTTTCTTCTCGCTCCGGTGCTGGCTGTATTAGGGGCAACGATGGCCGGAGTATTTATCCTTCTTCCTGTTTTCAATATCAATACCGGTTTCAGGGGTGACATGCTGGTCATCTTTTATCTTCTGACCCTCCCCTCCTTCTCCTATATTCTTGGCTCACTGGCCTCCGGTAATCCGCTTGCAGCTGTCGGCGGATCACGTGAGATGAAGCTGATCATCAGCTATGAGCTTACCTTTCTTCTTTTAATAGCCGCTGTCATAATGAAGACCGGCCAACACTTTGACCTGAAGACGGTTATAGAAACACAGCAGGCAGGCCATCCGTTTATTGGCAGTATTTCAGGGGTCCTTCTGTTCATTGCGGGTATCTTTTGCATCCAGGCCAAGCTGGCCATGGTGCCTTTTGACATGCCGGAAGCAGAAGCAGAACTGGCTTCAGGTATATACATCGAATATTCGGGTCCTCCCTATGCGATGATCAAACTGGCAAAATACATTATGCTTTTCATTCTGCCGGCTTTCCTTGTCGCACTCCTGATGAACGGCATGAAACCTGGAATTGGTATTATCTGGGCTGTTCTTAAAATTCTCGGCGTGGTTCTGCTTCTTGTCCTTATAAAGAATACTAACCCGAGAGTAAAGATAAAACAGGCATCCGGCTTCTTTTTCATCTGGATGAACCTGATTGTAATAGTTGCTATTGTGCTGATTGCATTTGGACTATAAAAACAGAAACCGTGGGGTTCAAGGATTATTGTTTCAGGAAATCTCTCTGGGTCTTTCACTTCGGTGGAGCCTCCTGCAATAACTGTGATATCGAGATCCTTGACTGTCTTACCCCGAGACATGATCTGGAAAGATTTGGCATTCTCCTGGTGGGCAGCATCAGACATGCTGATGTTCTGCTCGTCAACGGATCAATAAACACACGAGACAAAAGCAGGCTCATTGAGTTGTATCATCAGGCTCCAAAACCGCTTCTTGTGGTAGCCATCGGGGCCTGCGGCTGCACCGGCGGCATCTTTGCCGAAGGTATTACATTCGCCGGCCCTGTTGATGCCATCATCCCGGTAGATGCATATATACCGGGTTGTCCACCCAAACCCGAGGCCATAATATCAGCCATTATAAAACTGGCTGGGAAGAAATAGTGAAATTATCATGAAGGCAGAGGAAACCATAAATAATATTTCGAAAAAGTTCTACGATGACACTGTTGCCATAACTCAGGATAAACCCAACCGTGCCTTTGTTACGATCAGGCCGGGTGTCATTAAGGATGTCGCTGAATATCTTTACCGGAGTGAAGGTTACAGGTTCATCATTGCAACTGCGATACACACCAGGAAAGGCTTTGAGATTTATTATCACTTCAGTTTTGACGCCGAGGGACTGATATTAAGTCTGCATGTTATACTGGATAAGGTGAACCCCCGCATCGAATCACTCTCGAACATGTTCAGCGCGTCGAACTGGATCGAGAGAGAGATGCATGAACTCTTCGGGATCGATTTTCTCCACCATCCGAACCAGGAGAAGCTGCTCTCGGAAGGTAACTGGGCTGAAGGCGTTTACCCTTACAGAAAGGAGTTCAAATAGATGAGCAGAAAAACACTCATACCGATTGGCCCCTATCACCCCCTGCAGGAAGAACCTGAACTCTTCAAGCTCTACTGCGACGGAGAGATAGTTAAAGATATCAAATGGGAAACAGGCTACAACCACCGGGGTATAGAGAAGCTCAGTGAGTCAAAGACATACGACCAGGTATTCTTCCTCGTTGAACGTATATGCGGTATCTGCTCTACATCCCATCCCTTTGCTTTTGCCAATGCGGTGGAGGAGATTGCCGGCATTGAGGTCACGGACAGGGCCAAATACATCAGGTCAATCATCGGCGAGCTGGAACGTATCCACAGCCACCTGCTCTGGGTTGGTCTCGCAGGGCATTTTCTGGGTTACAACACAGTTTTTATGTGGGCGTGGAAATACAGGGAACCTGTGCTTGACCTCTTTGAGATGATAACAGGCAACCGGAACAGCTATGCCATGTTTAAGGTCGGAGGTGTAAGGCGTGATATTGAGAACAGCAAGATCGCCGTGATACGAAAAGTGATGACCGATGTCCGTAAAAAGACAGATCTCCTTGCCGGAGCAGTGATGGACGATCCGGTAATACACGCCAGAACCAGGGGTGTGGGGATACTCACCCGCCAGGATGTCATTGATTATGCAGCTGTAGGTCCTACTGCAAGAGCATCAGGCGTGGCTATCGATGTGAGAAAGGATGATCCTTATGCCGCCTATCCGCTTGTGAACTGGAAAGTTATAACTGCCGAGGGCGGCGATGTCTTTGCCAAGGCTGAAGTAAGACTGCTTGAGATGTACGAGTCAGCTTCGATCATTGAACAATGCCTTGACGGCCTGGAGAAAACAAAAGAGGGAGATATTAATATTAAGGTGAACGAAATACCTGAAGGTATTGGAACAGGCCGGGCAGAAGCCCCCAGAGGTGAAGTATTTCACTTTGTTGCCTCCGATGGTACCAACTCACCTGCCAGGCACAAGATACGTGCCCCGAGCTACGTAAATATTGCTACATTCAAAAAGTCCTGCATCGGACAAACCATCGCCGATGCAACTATCTCGCTCGCGGCAGTTGACCCATGCTACTGCTGCACAGAGAGAATGGCAGCAGCCTATGACATCTCTTCAGGCAGAAGAATACTCAATGCCAATGAACTGATTGACCTTTCACTGAGGAGAACTGCAGAAATCAGGAAATCAGGTGCCAGTCATGAATGAGCCACTTGCAATATTCGCTGAGCCATCCGCATGCACGCTGCTGCGGCTGATGATAATGCTCCCTCTGGCTGCGGGATTGCTGCTTTTACTTGTACCTGAAAGGTACCTCACTTTAAAAGGAATCCTTGCGCTTGCCGTCAGCCTGGTAGCAGGGTACTTCTCCGTTTCGCTCTTTTCTGCATCCTCACAGATGACGGTGGAGGGAGAGACGATCATTAACAGTTGCATGTCCCTCCTCAACCTCGACTTGTCTCAGGATGCCGGCAGATTTCTGACTTTTACGGTAGATGGACTCAGTAAACTTATCATTCTTTTTATAAGTATCATATCTACCCTTATTCTGATCTATTCACTGGCCTTTAACAGATCGGTAAGGGTCACCAACTATTATGCCTGGTTCCTGATCACTGTCGGCTGTTCTTACGGTGCCGTCCTCTCTGACAACCTTATACTCTTTATTATCTTCTGGGGTATTCTGGGCATAACCCTTTATAAGCTCATACCCGGAAGGGATGAAAAGAGTTCGGCTGCCGCAAAGAAGACCCTTATACTCATCGGAGCATCAGACACAGTCATGATTGTCGGAATTGCTCTTCTGTTCAGGCTGACAAACTCGCTGAGCATAAACAGCATTTCCCTGGGAACTGATAACATACTTACTGTAACAGCATTTCTGGCGTTGCTTGTCGGGAGTTTCACCAAGGCCGGCGCGTTCCCGTTCCACTCGTGGGTGCCTGATTACTCGGAGACTGCCCCGGCCTCGTCATCGGCCCTTCTTCCTGCCTCGCTCGACAAGCTGCTGGGAATTTATTTCCTCGCAAGGTTGACAACAGATATTTTTGTCATGAGCCAGGGGATAAAACTTCTTCTGCTTATCACAGGGGTGATCAGCATCATCTCTGCAGTGATGATGGCGCTGATGCAGCATGACGCTAAGCGTCTGCTGGGCTATCATGCTGTCTCGCAGGTGGGTTATATGATACTGGGCTTTGGTCTGGGCTCAGTGATCGGCGTTGCTGCTGGCCTCTTCCACATGATCAATAACGCAATATATAAAAGCGGACTGTTCCTTAGTACAGGAGCAGTAGAGCGCCAGACAGGCAAAAGCGATATCGGAGAGCTGGGAGGTTTGTCAAAAGCAATGCCTGTAACATTCTTTGCGTCACTGATCTTCGCCATGTCTATATCCGGTGTGCCTCCCCTGAACGGTTTTGCATCAAAATGGATGATCTACCAGGGTATTATCGACTTCGGTGCAGGGGAAGGCATTGCCAGCAGCCTGTGGGTAGTGTGGCTCGGCCTGGCTGTCCTTGGCTCGGCCCTGACCCTCGCCAGCTTTATCAAATTTATTGGCGGCATCTTCCTGGGGAGGGAAGAACCTTCATTATCCCATGTAAAGGAGGCGCCTCTTCTGATGTGGCTGCCGATGGCCTCACTGGCTGTCTTCTGCATCATATCCGGAGTTTTCGCCACGGGGTGGGTCGTTCCGAAACTTTTCATGCCGGTAGCGGGCACCTTTACATTCAGCGGGCTGTGGAGCTCATCCTTTGTCTCGCTGCTTGTCCTGATTTCCATTATCCTTGGTTTCCTTATTTACCTGGCAACCGGGAAAAAGAAGTTCAGGACTGAAGACAGCTTCATCGGTGGGGAGAAGATGCAGGACAGGACAGCATATCCTGCTACTGAGTTTTACAAGACCTTTACCGAATTCAGCTTTATATCACGCATATATAAAAGAGCGGAAGATAAGGCGTTTGACATCTATGACATTTCGAAACATGCTGTCTTCTGGTTCAGCGGTAAACTGAGCAATGCTCATACCGGATTACTGCCCGCCTATGTCATCTGGGTTTGTGCCGGGTTGATAATCATGTTGCTGATAATGATATGATACAATAAATAATAATGGAACTGGCAATATCGATTATAGTGGGATTTATGATACTGGGAGCCATCTACGCCATCCACGCCAAGGATATTCTTTCAGCAGTGATAACCGGAGGCATAGTGGGGTACAGCCTCGTTATCTGTTTTCTGCTGCTGAAGGCACCTGACCTGGCAATTGTGCAGATAGTTGTTGAGACCATCACACTCATCCTGATGGTGGCAGTGGTCCTTGACAGCTCCCGCACGGAGGCCTACAGCAAGCTTGACACACAGGGGTGGGTGACAGCAGGGACTGCCGTTCTGATCCTGCTCATTCTTTTCTGGTTCATGAAAACAGCATCAGCGCCTCTTGATCATTTCGGTCAGGGCTCACTGAGGATGGCTGATGCGTATATCAACGGCGCAGTCGAAAAGACAGGCAGCACCAATCTTGTCACCGGTGTTGTCTTTGACTTCAGGGGCTACGATACCCTTGGCGAAGCAACAGTGCTGGTTACGGCAGTTCTTGGTGTACTGACAATATTGAGGATAAAAGGCAAGAAATAAAGAATTAAGAATTAAGAATTAAGAACTGAGCCGGATGAAGGGGATGACAATCATAGTAAAAAAGACGACACAGCTGATTGCCGGGATAATATTTCTGTACGGCATCTATATAATCATCCACGGGCATCTTACGCCCGGGGGAGGGTTTGCGGGAGGCGTGATCCTTGCCGGCTCGTTCATCCTTCTTATTCTGTCAAATGGAAGCGATTTCCTGAATCTGGTCAGGGAGGAATCCGGGTCGACTTTGTATGAAAATCTCTCCATACTTGTTTTTCTGTTCCTGGCTCTGACGGGTCTTCTTGCGGGGGCAAACGCATTCTTCGCAAACTGGCTCCCTCATGGCACGCCCGGTACACTGGTAAGCGCCGGATTTCTGCCTCTTTATAACATTTTTGTCGGAATTGAGGTCGCCGCTTCCATCCTAACAATATTTCTGGCACTGATAATATTCAAAGAGGAGGTACTGAGATGATTGTATACCTGCTGTGCTTTATACTGTTCCTTACGGGCCTCTACGGTGTGATAACCCGGAGAAACCTGATCAAGATAGCTATCTCACTGTCGATAATGGAGTTCAGCAGCTTTCTCTTCCTGGCTTTAATCGGCTATGTCGATGGAGGCGTCGCTCCTATCGTCGATCCGTCTGACCCTGTTAAAACCTATGTTGATCCGCTGCCGCAGGCATTGGTGCTGACAGCCATAGTGATCGGACTTGCCACTACCGCTATGCTGATGGCGGTGATCATCAGGATCTATAGAAAATACGGAACCTTCGACATAAGGCAGATAAAAAACTTAAAAGGGTAAATGATGAATCAGCTGATACCGTTTTTTGTGGCCGTACCATTAGCCGGAGCATTCCTGACGATGATCCTGGGCAGGTTCACCACACACATCAGCAAGTACATGGCCACTGCCGTTCTGCTCTTTGTCGCCTTCATCAGCTTCTGGTCACTTTTTACCACAGGTGAAACAGTATCCGTTTACAAGGTAGGCGGATGGCAGGCAGTGAACAGTGTCCCGATAGGTATATATCTCGTCCTCGACGGTTTCTCAGCACTGCTTTTATGCGTCATAAGTTGTATCGGCCTCATGTCCGTCATATATTCCATCTCTTATATGGCGAGATACACTTCCGGCAATTATTTCTATGCCCTCTTCTGCCTTATGATCGCCGGCATGAATGGCGTGGTACTCAGCGGTGACATCTTTAATATCTTCGTTTTCCTCGAGATCTCCACCATATCATCTTATGCACTTGTTGCTTTCGGGGTGGAAAAGAATGAGCTTGAAGCTACGCTGAAATACCAGGTACTGGGAGCTATTGCATCCTTCCTGATACTCTTTGCAATAGGTTTTATTTACTGGAAAGCCAAAACCCTTAACATCGCCGACATCAGATCGGCATTCAGTGAAGGTCATGATGCACATTACTATGTTCTCGTTCAGATTCTTCTGCTGAGTGGTTTCGGACTCAAGGCTGCCATGATACCTTTCCATGCCTGGCTTCCTGATGCGCATTCGTCTGCCCCGTCTCCCATCTCGGCAATGCTCTCGGGTGTTCTCATCAAAGCTATTGGCATATATGTTATCATACGCCTCTTCTTCAACATGTTTGAGATAAGTGAAGGGATGGCAATAGTGATAACTACTCTTGGCACCCTCTCAATGGTCATCGGTGTATTTCTGGCTATCGGACAGTGGGACATAAAACGGCTGCTGGCGTATCACAGCATCAGCCAGATGGGGTATGTTATAATGTCAGTCGGCATTGGCATGTTACTCATTGCCAGAGGATTAAGAAGCGAGGTTGCCGCCCTGGCCATTTCCGGCGGTATCTTCCATCTTCTTAACCATGCAGCATTCAAGGGACTGCTCTTTCTAAATGCTGGTGCCATTGAATATTCTATCGGGACACGCGATCTGAGAGAGATGGGCGGACTGGCAAAGAGAATGCCTGTCACATCGGGTACATCATTTGCAGCATCCCTGGCCATTTCAGGGATACCTCCGTTTAACGGTTTCTTCAGTAAGCTGATCATAATAGTTGCAGCTGTGATGGGTCACTTTTATTTCCTCGCTGCAATGGCTGCAATCGTGAGCATCATTACCCTTGCATCGTTCATGAAGTTCCAGCGTTATGCCTTTTATAACAAAGAGCATGGAGAACAGAAATCAGAAATAAAGGAGGTGCCTGTACCGATGCTGATGAGTATGATTATCCTGGCTGTCATCTGTCTCCTCCTGAGCGTTCTTGCCATTCCCGGCGTGCGTGAAACGATACTGTCGCCAGCGACTGACATCCTGATGGATCAAATGAAATATTCCTCACAGATAATGGGTATGTGATATGAGATATGTGACAGTATTTATATTATCCCTGATCTTCTGGCTTCTGATAACCTTCAAATTCACGGTGGCGAATTTTGCTGTCGGAGCTGTGGCCTCACTGATCACTTCAGCAATCTTCGGCAGATATTACTTCAATAATGTCTATAAGTTCCTTCAGCCACGCCGCTGGTTCTGGTTCCTTGTCTACCTGGTAACTTTCATCTGGGCCTGTATCAAAGCCAACTTCGATGTAGCCTACCGCGTTTTGCACCCTGCAATGCCTATAAGACCCGGTATTGTGAAGATAAAAACCTCACTCAGATCTGAGTTTGCGAAGACATTACTGGCAAATTCAATAACCATGACCCCGGGTACAATAACAGTGGACATAATAGACGATGACATATATGTCCACTGGATTTATATCCGTTCCGCTGATCCGGCAGTTTATACAAAAATGATCACGGGGAAATTTGAAGAATACATAAAAAAATTTGCAGAATGAACGATTTCCTGAGCATACTGCTTTACATACAGATAGCCCTTGCAGCTGCATGTCTCTACCGGATCATCAGGGGCCCGACAATCCCTGACAGGATGGTAGGCATCGATATCTTCGGGATACTTGTCGTGGGCATCTGCGCAATTATCTCAATTGAGACTGATAAGGATTTTATCCTGGATATCGGGATTGCATGGATCATACTGAGTTTCATCGGAACGCTGACACTTGCAAAATACCTCAGCGGCAAAAAATTGAATGAATGATATGGCTACCATTATCTTAATATCGATAGGAGTGCTCTTTAACATCTTCGGGTGTATAGGCCTGTTACGGCTTCCCGATATGTACAACAGGTTGCAGGCAGCTACCAAATGCGTGACACTGGGTTGCTGCAGTATTCTTTTAGGTGTTCTCGTCCATTTCGGTTTCGCGGGTGGAGGATTTAAAGCTCTGGTGGCTATTCCTATTCTCTTCTTCACATCCACCGTAGCAGCGCATGCCCTTATGAGGGGAGCGTATCACTTCGGAACAAAAATGGGCGATAAGACTGTCAGGGATGATTACAGGGAGGCAGTGAAATGAGGTACCCGAAACTGAGAGAGCTGAAGGAGGCAGTGATATCACTGGTCACTCCGGCATACACATCAAAATTCCCGGCCGTGGAGCATGTCCCGTTCAAGGATTTCAGGGGGAAACCGGTTGTTGACGACGCAAACTGCGTCGGCTGCGAGACTTGTGCAAATGTCTGTCCGCCTCTGGCGATAACCAACATTGACGATAAGGAGAAAAAGATACGTACCATAAGAAGAGACTACGGCAAATGTATCTTCTGCGGCCAGTGCCAGGAACACTGTATAACCGGCAAAGGTGTCAGGCTCTCTGATACCATTTATGATATGGCAGCATTCGACAGAAAAACTATTGTAGAGTACCAGGAAAAAGAGCTGCTCGTATGCGAGAGCTGTGGCGCAGTGATAACAACAGTTGAGCACCTTGATTTCATGCACCGGAAACTGGGCCCTAAAGCATTTTCTTCAATACTGAACCTTAGTATTCTCAATCGTAAGCTGAAGCTTGCTGAAGGGCAGGATCTCTCTGCGGAGGTAAAGGAAACCCTGCAGCGAAAGGACATGTTTAACATCATTTGTCCCAACTGCCTGCGGCAGATAACAGTCAAGTATCTCTTCAAAGGTGTCTGACAAGCTTGCTGAACTGCTGACAGACAAAGGGCGGAAGATCCTCTTTGTAGGTATAGGCAACCTTCTCAGGGAGGATGACGGAATAGGTGTATATATAAGTACCCGCCTTAAGGAAGGTGATAATATTAAGGTAATCACCGCTGAAGTCAGTATAGAGAATTATATCGGTAAGATCAACTCCATAGGTCATGACACCCTGGTTCTGATCGATTGCGTGGATATGAAAAACCAGCCGGGAACGTATGAGCTGATCCATCCTGACCGGGTGCATGATATGACATTCAACACACATAATATTTCCCTTAAAAGATTATCGGAATTTTTCAGGAATGAGATTTTAATTCTTGCAATTCAGCCTGAAAAAGTTGGATTTGGTGAAAATTTGTCCTACATTGTACGTGATGCCGGTAACAGAATTATTGAACTAATAAATAAAAAGGAGGTATAAAATGGCGGTTGATTTTTTATGCAAGGCATGCAGAGGAGTTCTGAACGTTAAGACTTCGATAATCATCTCTGCCACAAAGATTAACAGTACCAAAAGAGGTCTTGTCTATCTCAATCCCGAGCTTGGTAATTACACAAATACCACACATCCTTCCTTTGGGCTGGAAAATGGTGCCGAGTACCTTTTCAATTGTCCCATTTGTCATTCACAGCTCAACAGTGCGAAATACCCCCATCTGGTAAGAATCATCATGAAAGACGAGTCCGGGAAAGAGTCTGACATTTATTTTTCGAACATCGGAGGCGAAAAGTGCACTTACAAGCTTAGTGACCACGGCATCGAAAAACAAGGTCCGGACGCCGGCAAATACGATAGGTATTTTGACATCCCTGACGAGGACAGGAAGTACCTCTGATAGAGGTTGAAAGGTTGAGGGGATGAAAGGTTGAAGGCCTCCTGCTCCAGGCTCCTCGCTATTTCTCCTCCACCACCTCAATGTGGCTGATCTGCTGAATATTTCCAGGATCTGAATAGTCATACTGATATAATCCATCATCTCCTATCATCATCAGCACTGATCCCAGGGGGATGACATCATAAGCTTTCAGCGAGGGATAAGTATAAAGCAAATGCTGGGATATGGTCATGTAGTCTGACGCATTATAGATCTTCAATCCTGCGGTACCGTCACATACAAACAGCAGGTCATCATCCTTGCCAAGTCCGTATGGATTATTCATCGGATAGGTCTGCAGCAGAGACGGTGAAGTGATCGGATTTATGTCAATAACATCGAGGCTGCTGACTGTTCCTCCGCATACGGTTCCTGAGCGGAGTGTCACATATGCTATATCGCCCTCAACAATGACCGGATCGCAACTCCTTACATGGCTGTAAAATGACAGGTATAAAGGACTTAGCGGCACGTTGATATCAAATATCGCCATACCTGTTGTTGTCCCGAGGAACATGTATTTATCCGTTAGGAACATCGTCTCTATCCCCCACCATGCGCTTGCACTTGAGAATTTCTTCGGATGTACCCTGTCTGAGATGTCAAATATATTAATAGCATTGTCACCAACAGCATATAGGACGTTCCCGGTGATGCCAAAGCGTGCCATCGAGCCTCCCATGCCAACACCCGAACCGCTGACACCTGAAGTAACCTTTCCTGCGTTTGCCATTTCAAAATAGCCGTCATAGAATACGGGATAGCTTGGATAGCTGACCTGAACCTTTTCCCTGATCATCCTGACTTCATAACCTGTCACCACTCCTTTGTCCTGGTCTATATTACCGACCGGATAATTATTATCAGTTTCGGGTATCAGGTATGGAAAGGCATCCTTGACCCTCGATACCTCATGTATGTTATTAATATCCTCCGCATCAAGAACAACCATGTCGACAAAGCTGTCAACATATATTATATAGCCTGCAATTGAGATATCAACTGCCCCGGGGACCTTTATAAATGTTTTGTGAACCGGTGCTGAAGGATTGCTGTTATCATAGACATGGATACCCTCAAGGTTTTCTACTATAAAAATATAATCGTCCTTGAAATATATTTTCCCCGGATGAACAAGATCACGGTCAGCCTCAGCAACCACTGAACTTCTGAGCTCATCATAGGACAAGTATATTGGAGCATTTCCTTTAAATTCACGGTAGACTGACTCCTCGCATGATGTCAGGAGGACAAAAAATGCCAAAATTGGAACGATTTTTGTTTTCATAAGTTCAGGCCTTGGTTCATTTTACCTGAGCAAAAATCATGCAAAACCCTGAAACCTGTAACAGAATAACCATGAAAAACTCTATTATTCTTACCGCTATCTTGCTTATTTTAAGCGCATCAGCCTTCTCACAGAAAAATAAAGACGCCCTGTTCCTGAAGAACGGAAGTCAGATCTTCGGGAAGATGGAACAGCTTGGAGGGAATAAATTCGCGCTCCGCACCTCCGACGGCAGCCTCTTTGTCTTTGACAGTACCGAAGTTGATCATTTCGTCATTCACGACAACAGTTCAGTTACCCGTAAGAAAGAAGGCTTCGGCATAGGAACGGAGTTAGGTTTTCTTGCCGGTCCGCAGAACAGCCAGTATCCTGCCCCCTTCTCATTCGGATTCAGTGGAAGCTATACCTTTGGAACCCGGTATATGGCAGAAGCCGGGTCGGGACTTGAATTCATCGGTAACTCATACATGCCGTTCTACGGTGGCTTCAGGTATAATTTCCGTGAGAGCCGCACGGCACCATTCATTTTCGGACGGGCAGGGTATATGGTTATGATATCTGAAAATGAGGGTGAGACAATTTACTACCCTTACTCGCCAAGGTTCTTACCGCAGGACTACTGGTACACTGGCGACAGTGAATTTAAAGGCGGACCGACATTTACTCTGGGTCTGGGTGCCTCTTTCGCCATAAGCGACATGGAGACATATATGAGCTTTGCCTACAGGCATTTCAGTACAACTGAGATCGTTTCAACCTCCACATCTCAAACCGAAAAATACTTTTATTACTACAACAGGCTGGAGATAAAGTTCGGAATCAGGTTCTGAGTCCGGACCCAAAGTCCAAACTCTGAAAGTCCAAAGGACTGAGGGTCTGATGGTTTCAGGGCCAAGGCCTGCAAGTCTTGCAGTCCTGTGGGTGTTTTCATTCTTAATTCTTAATTCTTCATTCTTCATTCTTCATTTCTACCCCGTGCCCTGTGCCCACACTGTTGCCAGTCAACACCTGCCTAATTTATCCATCCTTTTACCCAAATCCTCCACTTTTTTTGGTTACTTTAAACGACTTTTGTAATAATCAACATTTTATTTATGAAAACCAATATAGAAGTCAGGTATGCGGCTCATCCTGATGACGTAAAACACTGGGATACAAGTCGTTTAAGAAAAGAACATCTCGTACAGCCCCTGTTTGCCGATGACACGGTAACAATGGTCTACTCACTGTATGACCGTATGGTTGCCGGAGGTGCTAAACCCGTAAGTGAGCCTCTAAAGCTTGAACCGGTTGAAGAGGTCAAGGCATCGTTCTTTCTGCACCGGCGTGAGCTGGGCATATTTAATGTCGGCGGAAAAGGCAGGGTAATAGCCGGCGATAAAACCTTCGATCTTGATTTCAAGGAAGCTCTTTACATTGGCAGCGGCGACAGGGATGTGATCTTCGAAAGCGCTGATAAAAACCATCCCGCCCTGTTCTATTTCAACTCCACACCTGCACACCGCACCTGTCCCGATAAAAAGGTCACAAAGAAAGACGCTGTCATAGCGGAGATGGGATCGATGGAAGCAGCCAACCACAGGGTGATCAACAAGATGATCGTGAGCCAGGTACTCGAGAGCTGTCAGCTGCAAATGGGAATGACCGAGCTCAGACCCGGAAGCGTATGGAATACCATGCCCCCTCACACTCACAGCCGCAGGATGGAGGTTTATTTCTATTTCGAGGTACCCGATGGCAACGCAATCTGCCATTTCATGGGAGAACCCACCGAGACACGGCATATCTGGATGAAGAACAATGAGGCGGTCATCTCACCCCAGTGGTCAATCCATGCTGCCACTGCTACATCAAACTACACGTTCATCTGGGGTATGGGCGGAGAGAACCTTGATTACGGTGACCAGGACTTCTTCAAACAGACCGATCTGAGGTGATCAGAGCAGGAATTCACAAGTAATAAAACATGAATAAAGATCTTTTTAATCTAAACGGAAAAATTGCGCTTGTCACGGGAGCCTCGTACGGCATCGGGATGGCTATGGCAAAGGCGCTTGCTCACGCCGGGGCGATCATCATCTTCAACGACCGTGTTCCGGAGAAAATACAAACGGCCCTCGAAGAGTATGCCATTGACGGAATTACTGCTCACGGCTACCTTTTTGATGTCACTGATGAGAAGGAAGTCAAAACTCACATTGAAAGGATCACACAGGAAGTCGGTGTCATTGACATCCTGGTCAATAATGCCGGGATCATTAAAAGGGTGCCCGCTCTTGAGATGGATGTTGAGGAATTCCGCCAGGTCATTGACATCGATCTCACGGGACCGTTCATTATGTCTAAGGCTGTCGCACCCGGCATGATTAAGAAAGGCGGAGGCAAGATCATCAATATATGTTCGATGATGAGCGAGGTTGGCCGTGAGACAGTCTCTGCATACGCCTCTGCAAAAGGCGGCCTCAAGATGCTGACAAAAAACCTGGCCTGTGAATGGGCTGAGTTCAATATCCAGGTGAACGGCATCGGCCCGGGCTATATAGCAACACCTCAGACTGCACCTTTGCGCACGGAAGGACATCCCTTCAACTCATTCATCATAGGTCGAACTCCTGCAGGAAGGTGGGGAACACCGGAAGACCTGCGGGGACCGGTTGTCTTCCTTGCTTCGAAAGCCTCCGACTTCGTGAACGGACATATCCTTTATGTTGACGGAGGAATACTGGCGTATATCGGCAAACAACCCAAATAATTTAAATAGACCACAAATGAAGAAAGCATCACTTTTTCTGACACTCGCGGTTATTCTTTACGGGTGCGGTAACGACAACCTGAAAATCACGGTCACCAATCCCCTGGGGATCGACAGATCAGGTGAGACAGTTGAAATTCCGGTTTCATTTATACAGTCATGGACAAGTGATCTTGCTCCTGAAGGAATCATACTAACAGATTCAAAAGGTAATGAAGTACCCTCGCAGATAATTTATAACGGGCTTAAAGAACCGCAGTCGCTCATTTTCCAACCGGAAGTAAAAGCTAACTCTGACGCTGTTTACCACATCGGCAAGGGTGTGAGGGGTGATTATGAAACAAGGGCTTTCGGGAGGTTTGTGCCTGAGCGCATGGATGACTATGCCTGGGAGAATGACCGTATTGCATTTCGTATCTACGGCCCTGCCCTCATAGCCAAGGATGGTCCAAGCAACGGTATTGATGTTTGGATCAAGAGAACGGACAAGATGGTAATTGACAGGTGGTACGCCGACTATCTTGCCGGCAGGAACACTTATCATGATGACAACGGTGAAGGTTGTGACTGTTATAAGGTGGGACGTACCCTCGGTGCAGGAGCTATGGCTCCGTATGTCAATGATTCTCTCTGGCTGGGTATTAACTTTGAAAGTTATGAGACACTTGACAACGGACCCCTGCGCATTTCATTCAGGCTGAAGTATCCCCCCTTCCTGGTCAACGGGGAGATGGTTTCAGAGACACGTACTATTTCGCTCGATGCCGGCAGCCAGCTGACAAAAATTACCGAAGAGTACTCCGGATTAAACGAAGAGTTTCCTGTTGCCGCAGGCATTGTCGAACGGGAGGAAGGCTCTCCCCTGCCACCTGCCCCGGAGACGGCCGCCATCGCCTATCGCCTCGACGGTGGTGAAGGCGGCATAACATATGTCGGTACTCTGCTCACGACCCCTCTCGTGGGACGCCAGGAAAAGAACGATCATCTGCTCATAATTACAAAATATACTCCGGGTACTCCTCTCACCTACTACACGGGTGCAGGATGGAGCAAGTGGGGGTTTGAGACTGACGCTGCATGGACTGACTATCTGAACACCTTTGCACAAAAAATCAGCTCCCCGCTGCAATGGAAATAGGATAAACACCTATGCGACGGTCTGTCAAAGCAGCGCTGGTTGTTCTCCTGTGTGGAGCAACACTTTCCGAAGGCTACACTCAGCCCAAATGCGCTTTTACACATTATTCGGTCAGTGACGGACTGTCGGAAGGCGTGGTTCTGGCCATGCACCAGGACCGTGACGGGCTTATGTGGTTTGGCACATTTGACGGCCTTAACCGCTTCGATGGTTACAGTTTTAAAGTGTACAAATCCGGATTTAATTCCACCTATGCCTTAAAAAATAACCGTGTAGACCGTATATCTGAAGATGGCCTCGGATATCTCTGGATGATGAACAAT
Source organism: uncultured Bacteroidales bacterium (assembly GCA_963825165.1). GTDB lineage: Bacteria > Bacteroidota > Bacteroidia > Bacteroidales > VadinHA17 > SR-FBR-E99. Next base: position 874,105 of record CAWGRY010000003.1, read on the forward strand.
GACGGAGAGGTTCACCGAATGAACACACACACTGAAGAGTTCGTCAGCTTCAACGAGACCAGTTCCGGCGGTTCTGAGAACTACTCACCTGTCAATCATATCTTTCACTTCGGTGATGGTGAGACATGGATGTCAACCGAAGCAGGCAGCTGCATCAGGGTTATCTCATACTCCTCATCACCGGATTATAAGCTTGACCGGTTTGCCTTCAGCAACGATTCATCCTCTGCCGGCAAGGTTAACTCGATATACCGCGACAGCCTCAAAAGCATCTGGATACTTGCCGGCAGCGGGCTCTACCGGTTGTCACCGGGTCAGGTGCAACCCGAGAAGGTCGCCTCAGATAAAGAAGGGCAAACGCTGACTTCCTTTTTCTGTGTACATGAGTTTGACGACTGGCTCTGGTTCGGCGCATCAGGCGGAGCCCTGAGAATGGTCAGCAAAAAAACCGGAATGACGGATCGACTGAGCCTGGGCATCAGATCTGATATCATCGCAATTAAGCCTTTAAACCCCAAGGAGCTGATAATACTCACCTCCGGTGACGGTTTCTTTGTTTACAATCCGCTAACCGGTGAGAAGAAGCATTATGAACACGGCAGCAATCCTGTCATGCCCTCGAACAGGATGGTTTCTGTTTACGTCGACAGGTACGGTGAAGTCTGGCTCGAGACATCGGCAGACGGAGTGCTGCATTTCGATCCGTTGAACGGCACCCTGAAACACTTCAGGATGAAAGTCGATCCTACCAACCCTTATGTTCTGCTGCCCAGTTTCGCGATCTTTGAAGACATAAATAACAATCTGTGGATATATCCCCGCGGAGGCGGGTTTGCCCTATACAACCGCCAGGAGCAGAGGCTTGAGTACTTCTTCAATGAACCCGGCAGTGCTGACCGGCGCTTTCCAAACCTCATTCACTCAGCCACTGCAGATCACCAGGGCAATCTCTGGATGTGCACCATCCAGCGTGGTATTGAAAAAGTTTCCTTCTTCCCAAACCAGTTCAGTGTGCTGAGACCCAGGAAGGCTCCTTCGACACATTCAGAAAATGAGGTAAGGGCCGTCTTTGAAGACGGGAACCGTTTTCTCTGGGCAGCTACCAGGGACGGGACCGTATATTTATATGACCATGATAAAAACCTCGCCGGCTTCCTGAGAGAGAACGGCACCTTTGAGTCAGGCCCCCCTTTCAATGCGCTGGTTTATGCCATAACCCAGGACAGCAGAGGGATTATCTGGCTGGCATCGAAAGGCAGCGGGCTCTTCAGGCTTGAGCCACTTGGCAAGGGCAAGCCGGACCGCTACCGTATAACCAATTACAGGCACGAGGAGGGTGATCCTTTCAGCCTGAGCCATGACAACGTATATTCAGTGTTTGAAGACCCCTCCGGGAGAATCTGGGTGGGTACTTTCAACGGCGGACTGAACTATATGGAGGAAGGCAAAGAAGGGACCAGGTTCATTAACTCATTCAACCTTCTTAAAGATTACCCTTATGCCAATCACAAGCGCGTAAGATACATCACAGCAGATCTCAGTAACCATATATGGGTTGGAACAACAAGCGGGCTGGTAATATTTGATCAGCGATTCACTGACCCCTCCGACATCCGGTTCACATCCTGCTTTTTTGACCCTGAAGATGAAACAAGCCTGGCTAACAATGATGTGTATTACATTTACTGTGCACCTGACAGTGAGGTTTATGTCGCTACTTTCGGCGGGGGTCTGAACAGGGTTATCAGCCCTGTCTCCGAAGGTAAAAAACCAGCATTCAAATCATATACGGTCAGCAGGGGAGCCCCTGACGATGTGATACTCAGCATTGTCGATGACCTCAACGGCAATCTCTGGCTCAGCAGCGAAAGAGGCATCCTGAAATTCCATAAAGAGGACGAATCTTTTGAGATATACAGTGATCAGAGCGGGGTGGAAAAGAGTTACTTCTCCGAAGCCACCGGGTTACGTACATCAGACAACGAAATACTGTTCGGCTTTGATAACGGCATCTATCTTTTCAATCCCTTACAGGTAAGGAAGACGGACTATGTTCCACCTCTGGTGTTCACACGTGTGACGGTATCAGGTAAAGACATTCACACCTCTGAAATGTCTCCCGGCAAACCCGTTAAACGTGACGGTGAATGGGATGTGGAGCTCACTCCCACGCAAAAAAGTCTCAATATTGAATACTCAGCCCTCGACTACCGCAACCCGAAGAATATACAGTATGCCCATATGCTCGAAGGAGTTGATCAGGACTGGTCCATCGAGCGGGGACAGAGAACTGCCTCCTACACCAATCTTGCACCCGGAGAGTACCTTTTCAGGGTAAGGTCGACAAACTCTGACGGGATATGGGTTGACAATCAACGCAACATAAGGATCACTGTGATTCCATCATTCAGGGAAACCGTTCTGGCCAAAATACTGCTGGCAGTAGTTGTGACGGGACTGATAGCGCTGGCCATCTATATAATCCTGACGTTTTACAAGCTGCGCCATAAGGTTGAGATAGAAAAGCTGATAACAAATCTCAAGCTTAAGTTTTTTACTGATATCTCACATGAGCTCAGAACGCCACTGACCCTCATCTCGTCGCCAGTGGCAAATATACTTAAGAACAACAGGCTTGATCCGGAAGTAAAAGACCAGCTGACACTGGTCCAGAGCAACACCGAAAGGATGTTGCGGCTGGTGAACCAGATACTCGACTTCAGGAAAGCCCAGAATAAAAAGATGCGTCTTAAGATTGAGGAGTTCCGGCTTGGCGAATACATTACCGGCATCTGCTCTTCTTTCCGCAAGCTGGCTGAGGACAAGGGTATAAATTTTGAAGTCCTTGACCAGACTGAAGGTCAGTCGATATGGGCTGACAAGGATAAGATTGAGAAGATTGCCTTTAACCTGATTACCAATGCCCTGAAATTCACTCCAAGGGGCAAAAAGGTTACCGTTGCAATAAAAAAGAACAATGACACTCTGGAGCTTTCAGTGGCTGATCAGGGTACAGGACTGTCAAAGGAGAAGATGAAGAATCTCTTCATGAGGTTCGACAGCGATGAAAAGGAAACGATGTCTATTCAGCCCGGCACAGGCATTGGTCTCTCTCTCAGCAAGGAGCTGGCTGAGCTTCACCAGGCTGTGTTGACGGCGGAAAGCGAAGAGGGGAAGGGCGCTACCTTCCGTATTGTTTTCAAGCTTGGCTTTTCGCACTTTGATAACAGTAATGAGTTCGTTGTCTCCGACGGACAGAACCCTCTGGCAGCAAGGTCTGCCTTCGCTGAAAAACACGACAGCGATGATGAGGATAACAAGGACGGGAAGGATGATGACGAACCCGTATTGCTTTTTGTGGAGGACAATGAAGAGCTGAGAAGCTTCCTCAAAATAATTCTGTCTGACAGCTTTCATGTCATTGAAGCCGGCAACGGCAGCGAAGGCTTCGAGATTGCCCGCAGCCAGCTGCCTGACATTATCATCACTGATCTTATGATGCCGGTGATGGATGGTCTGGAAATGGCACGCAGGATCAGGGAGGAGGTCACTACTTCTCATATACCCGTGGTGGTGCTCACAGCTAAAACTGACCTTGACACGCAGGTGGAAGCTCTCAAGACCGGAGCTGATGACTTTATAACTAAGCCTTTCAGCTCTACATATCTCAGGGCGAAAATCGAAAGCATACTGACACAGCGTAAGAAGTTACAGGAGGCCTTTATGTCAAACCTTGCCGACTACAACACGGGAGTCGCTGCAAAAACCCTGGAGATCAGCCCTTCTGCTCCGGCAATAGACCGCTATGATGAAAAGCTGATGAAGAAGGTCATGGAGGTTATGGAGCAGAATATTAACAACGCTGACCTGACTGTCGAGGAGCTCGTATCAGGGATCGGTATCGGGAGGTCGGTCTTCTTCAAGAAGCTTAAGAGCCTGACAGGTCTCGCCCCTATTGAATTCATCAGGGAGGTGAGGGTCAAGAGAGCTGCACAACTTATTGAATCAGGCGAATACACTATCTCGCAGGTGACATATATGGTAGGGTGCAACGATCCCCACTATTTCTCACGTATCTTTAAACAGCGCTTTGGAATGACTCCGTCAGAATACAAGGATAAGCATGCAAGACAAAAGTAATTCTGAATGTGCACTACAAAAACAGATCACTCATGAAAACAGTAACGACAGTAATATGCCTCACAATCGTGATTTTCATGACTTCATGCGGAAACAAGACAGACCGTAAAGCAAAAGGACTAAGTTCGCCACTGTGGTCAGTGCGCATGGCCGAGTCAGAGATGGTGAGAAATCCATCACTGTGGATGGTCGATTTTGTTACTGAAAAGAAGTGGAACTACACCCAGGGACTGATGGGCCTTGCATTCCTGAGGCTTAATGAAGTTACCGGTGACAAGCGGTACTACGACTATGCCAAAGGGTATGCTGACTCCCTGATTGATGAGAATGGCAATATCTATAAATATAAAAAGGACAATTACAATCTGGACCAGATAAATCCCGGGAAAATGTTATTTCTGCTGTATGACCGCACGAAAGATCCGAGATATGAGAAGGTCATCCGGACCCTGAAGGAACAGATTGATTCTCAGCCAAGGACAACTGAGGGAGGGTTCTGGCACAAGAGGATTTATCCTGACCAGATGTGGCTCGACGGATTGTACATGGGTGCTCCGTTCTATGCCGAATATGCTGCAAGGTATAACCGGCCGGAAGAATTTCAGGATGTGGTTAACCAGTTCCTCATTGTGGCCAGGCATACCTATGATCCTGTTACAGGGCTTTACAGGCATGCTTTTGATGCATCAGGGAAGATGCCGTGGGCTGACAGCATCACCGGTCAGTCCCCGCACGCATGGGGCCGGGCAATGGGCTGGTTCTCCATGGCCATCGTCGATGCCCTTGATTTTATTCCTGAAGACCAGCCCGGGCGGGGTGAAATGATCACAATACTGCAGGGAATGGTTGAGACATTGTCAAAGAAACAGGATCCGAAGACGGGCGGATGGTACCAGGTTCTTGACCGCACCGGTGACCCCGGGAACTATATTGAGACCTCGTGCACCGCAATGTTCACATATTCAATATTGAAAGGGGTGAGAAGGGATTATCTCAATGCCAGGTACCTTGACACAGCAAAAAAAGCCTATAACGGACTGATTGATAACTTCATAACCGTTGACAGCGATGGTCTGGTGACTTTGTCCGGGATATGCGGCGTGGCCGGCCTTGGAGGCGATCCCTACCGTGACGGATCATACGAATATTATATCGGTGAGGTGATTCGCGACAACGACCCGAAAGGAGTCGGTCCTTTTATAATGGCAAGCATCGAATACGAAAAGCTTTCAGAATAAGCTTAATATAACTTCCCCTCCACTTTTCCCCTGGCCAAAATATACACCCTTTTGGCAAAAAAGTGTACCTGTCAGGAATGTGACAGCCTTAACTTTGATATTGCGAGTTTATATCCTGATAAATCTTAAACTATAACTCATAATCTACATATATGCAGTATCTAACAAGGCTTCTATTACTTATTCGGAAGGTTTCTGGCAAAATACAGGTTACTAAAATCCGAAGACTTATTTTTTTACCAACTTTCATCCTGCTTGTCACCGTTACGCTTTCATGTGCGGACGGCGACAGGTGGAAGATGGCTGCAACCATCGAAAATTCGATAGTAAAAACGTCATTCCCGGCTGACACTTTTAACATTGTCGGCTTCGGGGCAGTTGCCAATGACACCTCATTCCTCAATACGGGAGCCATCGAAGCTGCAATTAAAAAATGCAATGATGAAGGGGGCGGAGTAGTTCTTGTTCCGGAAGGAACCTGGACTACCGGGCCAGTGACCCTGCTAAGCAATGTTAATCTCCATATTTCCGAGGATGCAGCACTGCTCTTTACTACTGACTATGAACAGTATCTGCCTCCTGTGCTGACACGCTGGGAGGGCATGGACTGTTATAATATTCACCCTCTCATCTATGCCATTGATGCTTCGAATATCGCGCTTACAGGAAAAGGTACAATTGACGGACAAGCCTCGAATGAGATATGGTGGTGGATGAACGGGAATCCTGAATACGGTTGGCGCGAGGGAATGAACTCGCAGAAACTTTCAGGGAGGAAGCTGCTGCTAGGCTATGAGCAGAACCAGACACCCACAGAGGAACGACGGTTCGGCCTCGATGGTGCTCTGAGGCCGCAACTGATTAACTTCATGAACTGCACCAGCGTGCTGATTGAAGATCTGACCCTGAAAAACTCGCCATTCTGGGTCATCCACCCAGTAAGAACAGAAAGTCTTATTGTGCGAGGTGTGACCATCAAAAGTGCCGGACCCAACTCCGATGGCTGCGACCCGGAGTCATGCAATAACGTTCTGATAGAGAATTGCTTTTTCGACACAGGCGATGACTGCATAGCAATCAAGTCAGGGCGAAACAATGACGGCAGGAGATGGAATATTCCGTCACGAAACATAATTGTACGCGACTGCCGCATGGCAGCAGGGCACGGTGGTGTGGTCATAGGCAGCGAGATCACCGGTGGCTTTTCAAACCTGTTCGTTGAAAACTGCGAGATGGACAGCCCGGAATTGCTGAGGGTCATCAGGATAAAGAGTTCGGATTGCCGGGGGGGTACGGTAGAGAATATCAACGTAAGGAATGTCAAAGTGGGAGTATGCTCGGAAGCAGTGCTGCACGTTACCCTTAAGTATGATCCTGCCGAGCCGTGCGTTAGAAACTTTCCTCCTTTTGTAAGAAATGTCACACTTGAGAATGTTACCTCGGACAAGAGCAAATACGGTATTTATATTGAAGGGCTTGACAAAACGGTAAACGTCTCTGATATAACCCTGAAGAACTGCTCCTTCAACGGTGTGGAAGAAGCCACCTCTATCACAGGTGCAGAACGTGTGAAACTGAAGAAAGTATTTATCAACGGAAAGAAGATCAGGCTTTAAAGCATTATTGAACCGGGTTCCATCCGTCATGCCTGGCAAAGACTTTCTCCACAGTAATGGCCTTTGCCTCCCTGCGGCTGAGCTGGCGGCTCCAGCTGACGCGGGCCGCAGGATTGGCTCCAGGGCCTGTGCTGCGGTATTCAGCATACCTGGCAGTCTGTTCATTGGAAGGTTTGTCCCAGTTATGCCACCCTTCGGGTACTATATGACTGCCCAGCTCGCAGTTGAGAAAGAGTGTCGCAGCAAACGGGCGCCACGGCCTGCCGAGATAAACCCTGGTGACGCTGTCTGCAGCCGTGAGCCTGCAACGGTTAAAGATATAACCGAATTCATGCCCTTCGACTGTGGAGGCTGCCGTAACATAAGAATTTTTCTTGCTGTGAATCTGACACTTCTCAAACCAGGCTGTGGCAGGACCAAAGATAAAGTCAGTGGTACCTTCGATATAACACTCTTCATAGTATTGTCTGCTCTCCTGGTTCGCAGTCAGAAGCGTATCCTGGTTGCCCAGCAAACGGCATCTGCGGAACACAGCCCTGTCGCCGTCAACATGAACCGCCACGGCCTGTCCGAGCATCTCGGCATTATTCTCGAAGGTAATATCCTCAGCAGTGAAACCGGCTCCCAGTACCCAAATCGTGTAGGTCCTGAAGGTGCCCATATTGCGAATGTTGGCATGGTCATTCCATGTAATAATGGTATTCTCAACGCTCTCGCCCTTCATAAAGAGGTTGGTCACCCACGACGGGATAACCACCTTTTCACGATACGTTCCGTTTTTGATGAACATGAAGGTAGTGTCAGACATATATGCCCTGATGGAGTTGACAGCTTCCTGCACCGAGGTGAATTCACCCGACCCGTCTGCAGCCACCACGATACGCCTCTCCTGACAGAGGGCAATAAGCGATGGAAACATCAGTACAATGACGAAAAGAAACTTCTTCATGACCGCTCAATTAATAAGGAATTAAAGCACTAATTTAGTTTTTTATTGCTATTTTTCGAAACAGCTGAAAACCGTAATCAATAACGCAATGAAAGATACAGGCAAATATTCGTTTGGAATTGGTGACAGGTTCCAGCACCAGGGCAAGGCTCAGCTTGAAGCCCTTATGAAGGCATCTGATACTCTCGGAATAATGATTACCCCCGTCTGGAACAAGTCGAACAGGGAACATAATATTGTGCACTCAGAGCCATCAGACACACGTGCCGAGGCTGATGCTGCAGTCAGGGCACTCAATTATAACGGTCCGTATTTTGTTGATGCTGATCACATTAACCTTACAACAGTGGGGCGTTTCATTGATAACTCTGACTTTTTTACCCTTGACGTTGCGGATTATATCGGAAAGAAAGCTTCCGGCACTGACATCGAGGGCTTTGTTGAGAGCCACAAATATCTCTGCGGATCACTGGCAATACCCGGCATCGGGGAACATTTCACCGTTACTGAAAATTATCTGAGAAGCTTCGCTGAGAAATTCCTCTTTGCAATAAACGAGGCCTCTGCAATTTATAATCATATAGTCTCGGTTAAGGGTGCAGGGAATTTTGTCACCGAAGTATCAATGGACGAGGTTGATGAACCTCAGAAACCGCTCGATATGCTTTTCATTCTTAAAGGACTGGCTGATCTGAAGGTGCCGGTGCAGACCATCGCCCCGAAATTCACCGGGAGATTTAACAAGGGCGTTGACTACGAGGGTGACCCCATCCGTTTCGGAAAAGAGTTCGAAGAGGATATCCTGGTTATCAGGTATGCAGTCGCGAAATTCGGACTGCCCGAAAGTCTCAAGCTGAGTGTGCACTCCGGCAGTGACAAGTTCTCAATCTATCCTATAATAGGTTCTGTTATCAGAAAACATGACTGCGGCCTTCATCTCAAGACTGCAGGCACGACCTGGCTCGAGGAGGTCATAGGCCTGGCTGTCTCCGGCGGAAAAGGTCTTGAGATAGCTAAACTGATTTACAGGAAAGCATTCGAGAGAAGGGAAGAACTGTGTGCTCCATATGCCACTGTCATTGACATCAAACCTGAGCTGCTGCCCCTTCCCGGTGAGGTCGATAAATGGAGCAGTGAAAAGTACGCCGATACCCTCAGGCATATCCCGGGAAATGCCTCCTACAATCCCGGCTTCCGTCAGTTGATCCATGTCGGATACAAGGTTGCCTCAGAGCTCGGAACCGTTTATACCGGCGCACTTGAATCAAATGCTGATGTGATCGCAGGTTGTGTGAGAGAAAATATCTATGACCGTCACATCATCCCTCTCTTTGTGCATTAACTTACAATAAAACAGCCGCTTATGAAAGAATTTATACACGATGATTTCCTGCTGCAGACGGATACTGCAAAAAGACTGTATCATGATCATTCAAAGGCTCTTCCGATAATAGACTATCACTGTCATATAAGCCCTGAGTATATTGCCGCTGACAGGCGGTTTAACGATCTTGGGCAACTGTGGCTTGAGGGTGACCATTACAAATGGAGGGCAATGAGGGCCAACGGCATAGATGAAAAATTCGTCACAGGCAAAGACACAACGTTTCGTGAGAAATATGACCGCTGGGCAGAGACAGTGCCTTTTACCATGCGTAATCCGCTCTATGCCTGGACCCACCTCGAGCTCAGCAGAGTTTTCGGAGTGAATAAGATTCTTAATCCTGCCACCGCCGCTGAAATATGGGAGGAGTGCACAGCACTGCTGCAGCAGCCCGGTTATTCCGCCCGCGGCCTGATGAAGAAATTCAATGTTGAGGTAGTATGCACCACTGATGATCCTGCAGATTCTCTTGAGCATCACATCGCATTGAAGAAAGAAGGATTTGAAATCAAGGTACTTCCAACATGGAGGCCTGACAAGGCAATGGCGGTGGAAGATCCTGAACCGTACAAAAACTACATATCGAGGCTCGCCGAGGTGTCAGGCGTTGACATTAAAAGCTTCGAAAATCTCATCGAAGCCCTCAGGATAAGACATCAGTTCTTCGCCGATGCAGGATGCAAGCTCAGTGACCATGGCATTGAACAATTCTTCGCTGACGACTATACTGAAAAAGAAATTGATGTCATCTTCAGGAAAGTTGTATCAGGCCGCAATCTTTCACTTGATGAGGTTACAAAGTTCAAGTCGGCGATGCTTTATGAGATGGCTCTCATTGACTGGGAGAAGGGATGGACACAGCAGTTCCACTATGGGGCCATAAGGAATAACAACAGCCGCCTGCTCAACACGCTTGGCCCGGATACGGGGTTTGACTCAATTGGCGATTTCACAGTGGCCAGAAGCCTGTCACGGTTTCTCGACAGTCTTGATATCGAAGGCAAGCTGGCTAAGACAATCCTGTATAACCTTAATCCGCGCGATAACGAACTTATTGCCACGATGATAGGCAACTTCCAGGATGGAAGTGTCGCCGGCAAGATGCAATTCGGATCGGGATGGTGGTTCCTCGACCAGGAGACAGGCATCATTAACCAGCTTAACAGCCTTTCACTGATGGGGCTGCTGAGCAGGTTTGTGGGAATGCTAACTGACTCCAGGAGCTTTGTTTCCTATCCGCGCCACGAGTATTTCCGCCGTGTATTATGCAACATGATCGGTGATGATATCGAGAAAGGGAAGATGCCTGCCTCGGAATTCAGCACTATCAGCATGATGGTTGAAAATATTTCGTACTACAACGCAAAGAATTATTTCGGTTTCTGAAATCATAAAAGACATTACATACATGGCAAAGTTCACACGTATTGAAGTGGCGCTCGCGATGGCCGAGACAGGCCTGGTGCCTCTCTTCTACCACAAAGATGCCGGTATCTGCAAAGAAATTATCACAGCCTGTTGCAATGGCGGGGTAAAGGTCTTTGAATTTGCCAACAGGGGTGATTTTGCCCATGAAGTTTTCGCTGAAGTGAAGAAATGGGCCAATGACAGTTATCCCGAGCTTATGATGGGCATCGGGTCAGTGCCTGACGCTCCTACGGCAGCAATTTTCATGCAGATGGGAGCTGACTTTATCGTCTCGCCTTTTTTTAATCCGGAAATAGCCAGGGTCTGCAACAGGCGAAAAGTGCTCTGGATCGCAGGTTGCGGAACCTTGACAGAGATCTCTGAAGCCGAAGAGCTTGGCGCTGAGATCGTGAAAATATTCCCCGGCCCCGCAGTCGGCGGTCCGGCATTCGTCAAAGCAGTCAAAGGACCATGTCCGTGGACAAGCATTATGCCTACCGGAGGTGTCGAACCATCGGAAGAAAGCCTGAGACAATGGTTCAGTGCCGGAGTGACATGCGTCGGAATGGGAACCACACTGATAACTGAAAAGCTTGTCAAAGCCGGTGACTGGACCTCAATAAAAGAGAATGTAAAAAACACCCTCGACATAATAAAGAAACTCAGATAAAACTATGCCTGCAAAAACCGCTGATACAAAAATGACAAACTACAGATGGGTTATCTGTTCATTGTTGTTTTTTACCGTTGCAATCAATTACATGGACCGTCAGGTCCTGTCACTCACATGGAAGGACTTTATTGCGCCCGAGTTTCACTGGACAAACAATGATTACGGAACCATTACCGGACTTTTTTCAATTTTCTATGCTGTCTGCCTGCTTTTTGCAGGCCGCTTCGTTGACTGGATTGATACGAAGAAGGGGTTTCTCTGGGCGATAGGCATCTGGTCGACAGGTGCCGTGCTCCATGCATTTTGCGGTATAGCTACTTCGGGTATTTTAGCCGGCAGGTGGTTTGTGGGATTTGAAGAAGCCAGGAGCATCATTGGCAAAGTTGATGATATTGGCATGATAACATCCGTGAGCGTGACACTGTTCATTTTCGCGCGCTTCGTTCTGGCTCTTGGTGAAGCGGGTAACTTCCCCGCAGCCATTAAAACCACTGCCGAGTTTTTTCCCAAGAAGGACCGTGCCTTCTCGACCAGTATCTTCAACTCAGGAGCACAGGTGGGAGCTCTTATTGCCCCGATCTCCATTCCTGTGATCGCTGCCAAATATGGGTGGGAGATGGCGTTTATTGTTATCGGCGTGCTTGGTTTTGTCTGGATGGGATTCTGGGTATTCATGTATAAGAAACCTCACGTCCATCCCCTGGTTAATAAAGCTGAGCTGGATTATATCAATTTGGATACGATAGCAGAGACTAAAGCAAACAACGGGGTAGAAAAGACAGAAAAGAAAATGTCATTTAAGGATTGCTTTAAGCACAAACAGACATGGGCTTTTGCTTTCGGCAAATTTATGACAGACGGTGTCTGGTGGTTTTACCTGTTCTGGACGCCAGCCTATCTGAGCGATGTGTACGGGCTAACCTCTGATACATCTATGGCCAAATTGCTGATATTTGTTCTTTATGCAATCGTCATGCTGTCAATTATCGGGGGCTGGCTACCGAGGTACTTTGTCGACAAACTGGGAATGAATCCTTATGCAGGCCGCATGCGTGCTATGCTGATCTTTGCATTTTTCCCGCTTCTGGCCCTGCTGGCCCAGCCATTGGGACACATTTCTTACTGGTTCCCGATTATCATTATTGGTATAGCGGGCGCCGCTCATCAGGCATGGTCTGCCAACCTTTTCTCTACCATCGGAGATATGTTCCCGAAATCGGCTGTTGCTTCAATCACAGGTATTGGTGGTATGGCCGGAGGCATAGGTGCGTTTCTTATCAACAAAGGCTCCGGTGTTTTATTTGACTTTTCATCCGGCTCCACAATGGTAGATGGTTCCGTTTCTGTAATGACAAAAGACTTGCTAGCAAAAGGTGCACAATATGTTACTGAACCAATGAAGTTTTTCGGGTTTGAGGGAATAAGGGCCGGTTATTTTATAATCTTCTGCATCTGCGCGGTAGCCTATCTTATCGGATGGATAGTGATGAAAACCCTCGTGCCAAAATATAAACCAATAATTATTGAATAGAAACACATATCGACATGACTGATTTCAGCGATCTGAAAGGAAAAGTTGCCGTTATCACCGGTGGCGGTGGGATTATTGGCCTTGCTCTTGCCAGCGGAATGGGGAAGGCGGGCATTTCGGTCGTTATCCTCGACATCAGTGCGGAGAGGGCCGTTGCGGCAGCTGACACCGTGTCTGCCGCAACAGGATGCCGCGCCGCCGGCCTGAGTGCTGACGTGACCGATAAGTCGTCACTGGTAAAGGCCAGGGATGAGATAATAAAAACATTCGGCACTATAGACATACTAATAAACTGTGCAGGAGGCAACAAACCGACAGCCACCACCGGGAAAGAATTCATCGTGGCCGGTGATAATGAACTTGAATCTACTTTCTTCGGACTTGACATAGCAGGCTTCGACGGTGTCTTTAACCTGAACTTCAAAGGTACAGTCCTGCCGACAATGGTCTTTACCGAGGAGATGGTCAGGAGGGGAAAAGGAAATGTTCTGAACATATCGTCGATGAATGCCTTCAGGCCTCTTACAAAGATCCCCGCATACTCGGCTGCCAAGGCGGCTGTAAATAACTTCACACAGTGGCTGGCCGTGCACTTTGCACCGTCAGGGGTGCGGGTTAATGCCATTGCACCGGGCTTCCTTCTGACAAACCAGAACAGGTTTCTTTTGACTGATGAAAAGACGGGTGAGATGACGGCACGAGGTAAAAAGATAATTGCCGCAACGCCTATGGGCCGCTATGCGGAGCCGGATGAACTTGTGGGAACAATGCTCTACCTCCTGTCTGACATCTCATCCTTTGTAACCGGTGTGGTTATACCGATTGACGGTGGGTTCAGCGCTTACAGCGGCGTATAATTGAACAGAGATGAGTTAGCATTGTTAATTTACTGACTACTTTATTATATGAAGCGGAATGTCATCATAGCACAGTCGGGAGGCCCCTCCCCTGTTATTAACAACACTCTCAGGGGCATAATTGATTCTTGTCATTGTTACCCTGAAAACTTCGGTAATATATACGGCGGGTGGCACGGAATAGAGGGTGTTTTGAAAGAAGAGCTGCTTGACCTCTCGGCACAGGACAAGGATGAGATAGGCCTTCTCAGAACGACACCGGCAGCAGGCAGCATTGGTACCTGCAGGTATAAGCTGAAAGACCACCAGCACCTTGACTTTGACCGTATAGCAGAAGTTTTTAAAGTTCATGACATTGGCTATTTCTTCTATATAGGCGGAAATGACTCTCAGCATACCGCGCTGAAGGTGAGCACACTGTGCACGCAGAAAGGACTAGATGTCATTGCCGTGGGTGTGCCCAAAACCATCGATAACGACGTTGGCGACAGTGAATTCAAACTCATTGACCATACTCCCGGCTACGGGTCTGTAGCCCGTTACTGGGCATGCATGATACAGAATGCCAACGAGGAGAATGCAGGCTCATCACCCGCTGACCCTGTGCTGGTAATGCAGGCTATGGGCAGAAAGATAGGTTATATCCCTGCAGCAGCACGGCTGGGTGATCCGGAGAGGCAGATGCCCCTGCAGATATATATGACCGAATCAGGAGTGACACTTGAGGAAATAGCCGATAACGTCAATGCCCAGCTCGTAAAAGACGGCAGATGTATGGTTATCGTCAGCGAAGGACTCAGCGTGGGAGACATTGGTGAAAAGAAGGATTCTTTCGGGCACACACAGTTCGGGTCAAGCCAGCTCACAGTGCAACAGGCAGTGGTCAACTATCTTAATTCAAAAGGAATAAAAGCAGCAGGGTCAGCACGCGGACAGGTGCCCGGTACTGACCAGCGGCATAACATGATTTACGCTTCGGTGACCGACCTCGACGAGGCTTACAATGTAGGGCGAAAAGCGGTGGAGATTGCCTTGCACGACGGTAACGGGTGGATGGCAACAATACTGCGGAACGAAGGACCCGTTTACAACGTCAGGTATGACAAGGTGCCTCTCGATAAAGTGGCGCTGTCGGAAAGAACTTTTCCTGTTGGCTGGATCACACCCTCACGGTATGACGTGACGGATGACTTTGTCAGCTATGCAAGACCTCTGATAGGCGAAGACTGGGTGAGCATTCCCGTCATAAACGGCATACAAAGATTTGCCAGGCTTAAGCTTATCTTTGCAGACAAGAAACTTCCAGGATATATGCCCCAGGGAAAATGAAGTAACTTTTCAGTTAAATATTTTAATGTGAAATTATAAAACCAATATTTTAAAAGATACAGCATGAATGTTTTGCAGGAACTGAAACCGGAAAAGGAATTCTTTATAGGCATTGACTCTGACGGATGCGTGTTTGATACTATGGAGGTGAAGCAGAAGGAGTTTTTTATTCCAAACGCAATAAAGCTTTTCGGGCTCTTTGCCATCTCGAAATATGTGCGGGAGACATGGGAGTTTGTGAACCTTTATTCCGTCACCAGGGGTATCAACCGTTTTCCTGCCCTTGTAAAAGTCATGGATCTTCTCGCTGAGCGCCCGGAGATTAAAGAGATAGGCGTGAAACTCCCGGATATGGATCCTCTCAGGGAGTGGATAAGCAAAGAAACAAAACTTGGTAATCCTGCCTTCAGGGAGTATGTGCAGAACAATCCCCACCCCTCCCTGGACCCTGTCCTTAAATGGACCCTGTCTGTCAACGAGGACATAGCTTACTGGCTGCGCAACACTCCTCCTTTTCCCTATGCCAGGAAATCGATTGAGAAACTGAGCAACATGGCTGATGCCATTGTGGTATCACAAACACCATACGAGGCGTTGGCCAGGGAATGGGAAGAACACGCCATCAACGGTTACGTAAGAGCTATCGCCGGGCAGGAGCTCGGGACGAAGACCGAGCATATAACCATGGCCGCCAAAGGAAAATACCCCGACGATAAGATACTCATGATAGGTGATGCTCCCGGTGACCTCAAGGCTGCCAGGGAAAACGGGGCCCTCTTTTTCCCCGTAAACCCGGGACACGAAAACAGTTCATGGAAGGTCTTCTACGAGGAAGCACTCGACAGGTTCATCGCAGGAACATATAAGGGTGAATACCAGGATACGCTTATCAGCGAGTTCCGGAAGCTGCTTCCCGAAAAACCTTCATGGTAGATAACGGACGAAGATGATCTGGTATGCAACAGGAAGTCCCGACAGGGATCTGAAGAAAGATGACATCAGTACAGCTCTCAAAACTGCACTGGAGTTCTTCAGCGACAGGCAGAGCGTGCTGATCATTCCTCCCGATATGACCCGTGTTCATTCGGGGGCAGGACTGATCACCCAGCTCCTGTGGCAGCATCTTGACCTGAAGATAAAGGATATTCTCCCTGCCCTTGGCACACATGGGCCTATGACAAAGGGCGAAATTTCGAAAATGTACGGCGCTGTTCCGGCATCACTTTTCAGGGATCACAGGTGGAGGACTGATATCGAGGAGCTTGGCAGGGTGCCTTCATCATTTGTTTCGGAAGTCACCGGCGGCAAACTCAATTATGACTACCCGGTGCAGGTTAACAGGCTGCTGGCTTCAGGGAAGCATGATCTGATTATTTCAGTGGGACAGGTTGTACCGCACGAGGTGACAGGTATGGCCAACTATAACAAAAACGTATTCGTCGGTTGCGGTGGCAGCGAAGCCATCAACAAAAGTCACTTCATCGGCGCTGTTCATGGCATTGAGAATATTCTGGGAACAATAGACAATCCTGTCAGGGCGGTGCTTAACAAGGCATCAGAGATAGCCTCCGGCAGGCTGCCGCTACTTTATATGCTGACGGTGGTATCGCCTGACGGCAACGGTTGCCTGAAGATAAGGGGCCTCTTTATCGGTGATGATTTTGAGTGCTTCAGACAGGCAGCCGCACTTTCACGGGAAGTCAACTTTACCACTCTTCCGGAGAGGCTGAAAAAGGTGGTGGTATATCTTGACCCTGAGGAGTTTAAAAGCACATGGCTGGGCAACAAGAGCATCTACCGTACGCGTATGGCTATCGCTGACCAGGGAGAGCTTGTTGTGCTGGCGCCGGGAGTGAGAACCTTCGGCGAAGATCCGGCCATTGACGGGCTGATAAGAAAATACGGTTACAGGACCACCCCCGAGATCCTCGCCTGTGTTAATGACAACAATGATCTCAGGGAAAACCTGAGCGCCGCCGCTCATCTCCTTCACGGGTCGCCGGAGGACAGGTTCAGAGTCACCTATGCCGCCGGGCATCTCACCCGCGAAGTGGTGGAGTCTGTCGGTTACAGCTTTGGCAACCTGGGTGAGCTGACGGCCAGATATATCCCAGGTAAAATATTGACAGGCCTCCATAAAACAGCTGACGGCGAAGAGTATTATTTCATCTCCAACCCGGCCACAGGCCTCTGGAAAGCCATGAAGTGAAAGAATGAAGATTGTCATTGACGAAAAGATACCATTTATAAAGGGTGTGTTCGAGCCCTGGGCAGATGTTGTGTATAGTTCCGGGCATGCCATTGACAGTATCATGGTGGCTGATGCTGACGCGGTGATAGTGAGAACCCGGACAAAATGTAACAGTCAGCTCCTTAAAGGAAGCCACGTTAAGATCATCGCCTCAGCCACCATAGGATTTGATCATCTGGATACCGGGTGGCTCGATGCTGAAGGCATTAAGTGGGTGAATGCACCCGGATGCAACTCGGGGTCAGTGATGCAGTACATCGTGACTTCGCTGTTTTATCTTGCATCAAGGAATTCTTTTAACCTTCGCTCACTCACTCTCGGAGTAGTGGGTATAGGGAATGTCGGCTCAAAGGTTGTGAAGGCCGCCAGGAATATCGGAATGAAGGTGCTGCAGAATGACCCGCCGAGGAAAAGACGCGAGGGGCTGAAAGACTTCGTGCCGCTGGAAAAGGTTATTGCCGAATCTGATATCCTGACTTTGCACGTTCCGCTGACGATGCAGGGACATGACAGAACACACTACCTCATCAACAGGGAGAACCTGTCACAGCTGAAGAGAGACTGCATCGTGATCAACTCTTCGCGCGGCGAGGTAGTGGACAATACTGCCCTGCGCAAGGCGCTGGAAAAAGATCTCGTGGGGGGAGCAGTACTTGATGTCTGGGAGAACGAGCCGGAGCCTGACAGGAAGCTGTTAGGCCTTGCTGACCTCGCCACACCGCACATTGCCGGTTATTCAGTTGACGGCAAAGCCAACGCCACCATAAATTCTGTCAGGAAAGTATCTGCGGCCCTGAACATTCCCCTGAACGACTGGGTGCCAGGTGCACTGCCGCAGCCGGCCGAGCCGGTCATTGACCTCCGCCGTCATGAAGCCAGGAATACTTCACCTGACCTGGCAGCAATGGCCGTGAAACATACCTACCCCATCGAAGAGGATGATCATCTCCTCCGTATTAATCCCGAGAAATTTGAGTTCCTTCGCGATAATTACCGCACGAGAAGAGAATTCAGCTCGTTCAGCGTCAGGGTAAACGACGAAGAAGCAACACGAATACTTACTGATTTAGGTTTCCATATAATTCAATAATTCCAGAAATGAAAGCTGATATAGGATTGATAGGTCTCGCCGTAATGGGAGAAAACCTTGTACTGAACATTGAAAGCAGGGGGTTCACAGTTGCAGTCTTTAACCGCACGACGGACAAGGTAACGGATTTTGTGAACGGACGGGGTAAAGACAAGAAAATTATACCCGCCTACTCTCTTGAGGAACTCGTCGCTAACCTGAGCCATCCGAGAAAGGTGATGCTCATGGTCAAGGCTGGCCAGCCTGTCGATGATTTCATCGAAAAACTCATCCCGTTACTTGACAAAGGCGACATAATCATTGAAGGGGGTAACTCACATTTCCCCGACACTATCCGGCGTACAAAATATGTCGAGAGCAAGGGACTTCTATATATCGGCACAGGTGTGTCAGGCGGTGAGGAAGGTGCATTGCTGGGGCCCTCTCTCATGCCAGGCGGGTCGAAAGAGGCATGGCCTTATGTGAAGGATATCTTTCACGCCATCTCTGCAAAGACTTCTGATGGCGCCTCCTGCTGCGCATGGATAGGCGATAACGGCGCAGGGCACTTCGTCAAGATGGCTCACAACGGTATCGAGTACGGCGACATGCAGCTTATTTGTGAGGCTTACCACCTGCTTGTCAATGCAGGATTCAGTTACGATGAGATGGCTGATATATTTGATGAGTGGAACAAGGTTGAACTGGATTCCTATCTGATACAGATAACAGGTGAGATACTAAGGTACCGGGATACCGACGGCAAGCCCATCGTCACAAAGATACTCGATTCCGCCGGCCAGAAGGGCACCGGAAAATGGACTGTCTCCAGCGCACTTGATCATGGTGTTCCCCTGAGCCTTATCGCTGAATCGGTGTTTGCCAGGTTTGTCTCTTCGGTGAAGAAAGAGAGGGTAATGGCATCTCCCCTCTTCAGCAATCCTCAGAAAAATGCTGTTCCTGATAAAAAGAAATTCATCGATGATATTCGCAAGGCTCTCTACGCATCAAAGATCGTTTCCTATGCACAGGGCTTCAACCTGCTGAGGAATGCTGCAGGTGAATACAGTTGGATCCTTAACTACGGTGAGATAGCCATGATCTGGAGGGGAGGATGCATCATCAGGTCAGCCTTCCTGAACAAGATCTATGAAGCCTTCACACGGGATCCACAGCTGCCCAACCTCATAATGGACAGTTATTTCTCATCCATTCTGGGAGAGAACAGCGAGAGCTGGAGAAAGGTTATTGCCGGAGCTGTAACTGACGGTGTGCCCGTGCCTGCCATGAGCGCTGCCCTTTCGTGGTTTGACAGTTACAGGTCGGCCTGGCTTCCTGCCAACCTGCTGCAGGCTCAGCGCGACTATTTCGGAGCGCATACCTATAAGCGCATTGACAGACCGGAAGATGAAATATTCCACACTAACTGGACAGGCCGCGGCGGAGATACAGCCTCGTCAACATATAATGCTTAGCCGGCCTTCCTCTTATTATTATTTCTAATTTTACCTTAAACAAAAGGAATTTTCAATCATGATCAAGAATGTAAACGAACGTGCAGCCGACAATATCAGGATCCTGTCAATGGCGATGGTCGAAAAAGCCAATTCAGGCCACCCCGGAGGTGCAATGGGCGGAGCAGATTACATACATATACTGTTTTCCGAGTTTCTGCGGTTTGACCCTGCTGATCCGCATTGGATAAACAGGGACCGCTTTTTCCTTGATCCCGGACACATGTCGCCGATGCTCTATTCAATACTGACCCTCATCGGACATTTCACTCTTGATGATATTATGCAGTTCAGGCAATGGGGCAGTGTGACTCCGGGACACCCGGAGCTGGACCTGAAGCGCGGTATAGAAAATACCTCGGGCCCGCTTGGCCAGGGGCATACCAACGCTGTCGGCGCAGCGATTGCCGAACGGTTTCTCACCACCCGTTTCGGCAGGTTGTTCGAACATAAGATCTACACCTACATTTCCGACGGCGGTGTCCAGGAAGAGATATCGCAGGGCGCCGGTCGCCTCGCCGGACACCTTGGTCTGAGTAACCTCATCATGTTTTTCGACTCCAACCGCATACAACTCTCCACTGAGACCTCTGCAGTGACATCGGAAGATACTGCCGCCAAATACAAGGCATGGGGATGGCGTGTGATGACCATCGACGGCAACGACCATGACCAGATACGGGGCGCACTGCGCATGGCAGCAGATGAAAATGAGAGACCTGTTCTGATAGTTGGTACAACGGTCATGGGTAAAGGCCTGGTAGACGAGGCCGGAAACAGCTTCGAGGGTAAGACATCAACACACGGCCAGCCTGTAACACATGCCGGTGGTTCATTTAAGAAATCTGTAGTAAACCTTGGCGGAAAACCTGACAATCCCTTTGAAATCTTCAGCGATGTGAAGCAGCTTTACGCTGAAATCGTTGCCCGCAAGGCGGCGGCTGCAGCAGATTGGAAAAAGAAAATGGCGGAATGGGCGGCTGCAAATCCGGATGATGCAAGGACACTTAAGGATTTTTATTCCGGAGTTGTTCCGGAAATAGATTTCAGGGCTGTTGTGCAGAAGGAGAATGATGCGACACGAAATGCCTCGGGTGTTCTGCTGGGACACTTTGCCTCTGCAATCCCGAACATGATCGTTGCTTCTGCTGATCTGGCCAACTCTGATAAGACCGATGGCTTCCTGAAGAAGAGCAAACCCTTTAAGAAGGGTGATTTCTCCGGAGCATTTCTTCATGCAGGCGTCTCGGAGCTGACAATGGGTGCTGTCATGAACGGGATGGCTCTTCATGGCGGCATCATCCCGGTATGCGGAACTTTTTTCGTTTTTTCCGATTATATGAAACCAGCCGTGAGGCTGGCAGCCCTCATGGGACTTCCTGTCAAATATGTGTGGACCCATGACGCCTTCCGGGTCGGTGAAGACGGTCCCACGCACCAGCCTGTTGAGCAGGAGGCACAGATACGGCTCATGGAGCACCTGAAGAACCACCACGGCGACAGCATGCTGGTTCTCCGTCCGGCAGATGCTCCTGAGACGAACATAGCATGGAAACTTGCCCTTGAAAATACAAAGACACCCACAGCACTGATACTATCACGTCAGAATATCAAGACCCTTCCTGCCTACGGGGTGGAGAGGATCGATGCTGCAGCCATGGCTGCCAGGGGCGCTTACATTATTACAGACACGCCGGGAAAACCACATGTGATACTGGTTGCCAGCGGTTCGGAAGTTGCAACCCTGGTTGAAGCTGCCAATCTCCTTGGCAACAAGGGTATCAGGTCAAGAGTTGTTTCTGCCCCTTCGGAAGGGTTGTTCCGCAGGCAGGATATCGCGTACCGGCACAGTGTCATCACACCGGGCATTCCGGTCTTTTGTCTTACGGCAGGACTGCCTGTCACGATGCTGGGCTTTGCCGGGTCGGAAGGGAAGGTATTCGGGCTTGAGACTTTTGGCTTTTCGGCTGCCTACGGCATTCTCGATCAGAAATTCGGTTTCACCGGAGAAAACATCGCCAACGAGGTAAAAGATTTCCTGAAGATCTGAACCTTTTAATGTAATTTTGGTTTACCCTTAAACAATAAATCCAAAAACTATGAAAGCATTGAAATGGATTCTCCTGGTGATCCTCCTGTTGCTGGTACTGATAGTTGGCATAGGTTATATGATGCCAAAAGAAGCAACCGTAACAACCACGGAAGAGATTAATGTTCCTCCCGCCACAGTATTTCATTTTGTTGCGGGCTTTGTTGACCGTACTGCCTGGGATCCATGGATCAAAGATGATACTGCTGCCAGGGCCAGTTTCGACATCAAACCGGGGTATGTGGGTTCAAAATATAGCTGGGAAGGACCCAAAGTCGGTACAGGGATGATGGTGGTTGATTCCGTCGTGTTCGGATCGTACCTGCTTAACAGCGTGTCATTTGCAAAAGGAATGACTATACCTGAAGAGTGGACCTTCACTCCCACCGAAAAAGGAACAAGCCTTACCTGGACCATCACTATGAGCTCCGGTTCACCAATAGGCAGGCTGATGAATTCCATATTCAAAAGCATGATACAAAGGACCATCGATAGCGGCAAGGTTGTACTGAAAAACTACCTGGAAACACATGAGGTTGCCATGCCGGAAGAGGATTGATTATTTCACTACATTTGCCCAACAATTTTGGACAAATGACTTTTGACATCACCCCCGGAGTAAAAGGACTGATCTTCGACCTTGACGGCACGCTGGCCAATACAATGCCCTGGCACTACCAGGCCTGGCAGAAAGCGTGCCTGAAATTCGGCATAAGCATGGACACGGCATTCCTGCAGGAACGTACCGGAGTACCCGGCTGGCAGATAGCAGAAGATATCATCGAACAAAGCGGGATGAAAGGAAAAATATCCCCGGATGAGATAATGAAGGTCAAGTTTGACGAGTTCTATCTGATCCAGCATAATGTGACACCAATAGAGCCTGTCACCGCCCTGGTGCAGAAATATTACGGGAAGATCCCGATGTCTGTCGGCACCGGGGGGCATCGCGAAGCCGTGGAGAAGACACTCGAGATAACAGGCCTTCGCGAATACTTTTCCATATTGGTCACTGCAAATGATGTGACAAAACACAAACCCCATCCTGAGACTTTTCTTAAGTGTGCTGAGCTTATGAACGTGGCCCCGTCAGAATGCGAGGTCTTCGAAGACGGCGACCTTGGCATCGAGGCTGCCCGAAGAGCCGGGATGATAGCCACGGACGTGCGCGGGTGGTACGATTCAGATTGGCAATGAAGGCGGAACTCCGGATGACCGCTGACGGTTCCAACACCTTGTATGTGCCGGCACTTGACGAGCATTATCACTCTCACTTCGGGGCCCTGACAGAGTCGAGACACATATTCATAAATGCAGGACTTGCCAGTCTGAAAAACAACAAGGTGAGCATACTGGAGGTCGGCTTCGGCACAGGCCTCAATGCATTGCTCTCTGCCACGTATGCAGAAGACAATCAGGTGACTATCCACTATGTCACTCTTGAGAAATACCCGGTTGACCTTTCCCTCCTTTTACAGCTTAATTACCCGGCAATAACCGGCACAACAGGCCGTGAGCTGTTCGAAGCCATTCATAGTGCGGAGTGGGAGAAACCGGTGAAGGTGACACCATGGTTCACCCTGGAAAAGAGACTGACGGACATTACATCAATGAGTGTCGAAGGTCTTTTCGACCTGGTTTACTTCGATGCTTTCGGGCCCGGCAAACAGCCGGAGATGTGGAGCAGGGAGGTGATGCAAATGATTGCGGATGTTACCCGTCCCGGATCGGTATTTGTTACCTACTCGGCAAAGGGAGAACTGAAGAGAACGCTCAGGGCTCTCGGCTTTGAAGTGGCCCTGTTGCCGGGCCCTCCGGGAAAAAGGGTTATTACAAGAGCGGTGAAGAGATGAAATTGATATCTTTGCGTGATTTAAAAACCAGATGTACAGGTATGACTACTACCTGTCTGCAAAATCATAAATAAAACTGAAAATATGAGGAACATCAAATTCTTATCCGTCATGGCCCTGTGTGTCATGACAGCACTTAGCGCCACTGCACAGAAATCAAAATTCGCCACCTCCGAAGACTCACTTTCCTATGCCCTCGGTGTGGCAAACTACAAATACTATGTGACTGACAGCATCAATATCAGTACGAAAATGTTCACAAAGGGAATGACTGATGCCTCAAAGGACAAAGCCCTGATGAATGACACCACTGCCAGTGCTTTTATAGTCAAATACATGCAGAGGCGTGAAAAAGAAAGACTGATGATCGAGTACGGAGCTCAGATCGCTGCCGGAGAGAAATTCCTTGCTGAGAACAGCAAGGCAGAGGGCGTTGTGACACTGCCAAGCGGACTGCAGTATAAAATTGTAACCCGGGGCACCGGTGCTACTCCTGGTCCGGAAGATATTGTAAAGGTACAATATACAGGCACTACCATCAGCGGAACCAAATTTGACTCCTCATATGACCGCGGTGAGCCCGCCAGCTTCAGGGTAAGCAATGTTATCCGCGGATGGGTTGAGGGGCTGCAACTGATGCAGGAAGGAGCAAAATACATGCTGTATATTCCTGCTGACCTGGCCTACGGTGAGAGAGGCGCCGGCAGCATCATCAAACCATTTGAGACTCTCATCTTTGAAGTTGAACTGCTTGAGATAATAAAAGAGTGAAATCAGACTTGCGGTTGAATACCAAAGTACTATCTTTGCCAAAATTTAAATTAAAACATATACAATGAAAATCAAAGGTTTAGTAATCTTCGCTGTGATAACAGCCCTTATTGCATCATCGTGTAATACCGAATCAGGTATAACCGGCACTAAAGTAAAGACTGCCGACGACTCACTCGCTTATTCACTTGGAATAGCAAGTTATTTTTATTATCAGGGAGACAGTCTTAAAATCGATCCGGTACTATTCGCCAAGGGAATGTTAGACTCTAAAAATGGAAAGAATGCACTTGATGAAACAGCTGCACAGGGATATGTTATGACTTTTATGCAGAAAAGGCAGGCTGAGTCGATGAAAAAACAATACGGGAAAAACATTGACGAAGGTGAAAAATTCCTCGCTGAAAATAAAAAACGTGAAGGCGTACAGGAGACAACCAGCGGATTGCAGTATGAAGTTATCACAATGGGTACAGGCCCTAAACCCGCAGCTGAAGAAATTGTGAAGGTTAATTACATTGGAACACTGGCTGACGGTACCAAATTTGACGCATCAGCCGATCATGGTCAACCTGCAGTGTTTGGTGTCAACCAGGTGATCAGGGGATGGCAGGAAGGTATACAGCTTATGCCGGTAGGGTCAAAATTCAAATTCTATGTTCCTTACGAGCTTGGTTACGGTGAGCAGGGCACAGGTCCGATACCTCCCTATTCAACACTGATTTTCGAGGTTGAGCTTCTCGAGATCGTTAAACAATGAGGTTTGCCGAGATACATACCCCGAAAGGGGTGATGAGGGCTACCCTCTACGATGACGATGCCCCCGGCACGGTAGAAAACTTTGTCACCCTGGCCGGAAAAGGCTTTTATGACGGACTTGCGTTTCACAGGGTCATTCCTGACTTCGTCATTCAGGGCGGTTGTCCTTTTTCAAAAGACATGAGCGATCCGCGCATAGGTACCGGAGGACCGGGTTACAAGATCAAATGCGAGCTCACCGGAACAAAACAGTACCACGACCGTGGAGTCCTCTCCATGGCTCATGCCGGGAAAGACACAGGCGGCTCACAGTTTTTCATCTGCCACAGCAGGTCAAACACAAAACACCTTGACAGAAAACATACCTGTTTCGGGAAAGTCATTGAGGGACTTGAAGTGATTGACATGATAAAAGCAGGTGACAAGATTGATAAGATTGTCATTACAGAGGCTTAGTAATGGAGTACCAGATAACAGGCAAGGTTGCAGAGGTTTACCAGGTCATAAGGGTAAATGAACGCTTCCGCAAACGCGAATTTGTCATCGAGCATAAAGACAGCGGTGGCGGCCAGCCCTATGTTGACTTCATCAAATTCCAGCTTACACAGGACAAGTGTGAGATCATCGACGAGTCATGGCTGAGGCAGGATGTCACTGTCACTTTCAGCATCAAAGGCAACCGGTGGGAAAAGAACGGGATGGTGAATTACATCACCAACCTTAACGCCCTCTCGGTGACAAAGGGCATCGCTGTTGCGGAGGATGGCCTGCAAACCCCCAGGCACAATGTGAAGCTCGAGGATGCACCCTCTCCCAGCCCGGAGCTCGACGACCTGCCATTCTGAATATCTTTTTGAGGATTTTACAATGCCATTTCCGATCCGGGTATGGCATTTTTTTTTAAATTAATCATGCACTACAATACTTAATGCTTTACGAGCAAGGGTTTCTTGTAATTATGTTCCTCTACAATAATTGATGCCCTACGGGCAAATATACCCCGTAGGGGTTAAAGCACTACAATACTGAATGCTCTACGAGCAAGGGTTTCTTGTAATTATGTTCCTCTACAATAATTGATGCCCTACGGGCAAATATACCCCGTAGGGGTTAAAGTATTGTAGGGTTGCATAGTGATATGACCTCAGCCCCGTAAGGGTTCAGGTATAAAAAAGAAATCTATATTTGTCTTCATATCTCATCCAATCCATGACTAAGCTCCCTACACCTAATCCTCTGCTGCAGGAGTGGAACACCCCGTTTCAGGTTGCACCATTCGATCTGATCAAAGCTGAACATTTCAAACCGGCTATCGTAGATGCAATAGAGATTGCACGGGGTGAGATCAATACCATTGTCGCCAATTCTGCCGAGCCTGATTTTCTTAATACCATTGAAGCTCTTGAGAAGGCTGGGGAGCAGCTGGGCCGCATCACCCCAATTCTCTTCAACCTCAACAGCGCCGACACCACCCCGGAGCTTCAGGCAGCTGCACAGGCGGTCTCTCCGCTGCTCACCAATTTTGCCAATGATATTTCGCTCAATCCTGCCCTCTTCAAAAAAGTAAAAGCTGTCTATGAAAAGAAGGGCAGCCTGGGGCTGAACCCCGAGCAACTTATTCTTTTAGATCGAAAGTACAAGGGCTTCGTCCGGGGAGGTGCCGCACTCTCCGATGCAGACAAGGATAAGTTCAGGGCGATCACGGTTGAGATGTCTTCCCTCTCGCTGAAGTTCGAGGAGAACGTTTTGGCAGAGACCAATGACTATGAATTGCTGCTTACTTCTGAAGATGATCTTGCAGGCTTGCCGGAGGGGGTACGTGAGGCTGCTGCTGCCACGGCACGGGAAAAGGGTAAGGAAGGGTGGCTTTTCACCCTTCACTCGCCCAGTTATGTTCCCTTCATGCAATATGCCGGAAGGCGTGGCCTCAGGGAGAAAATGTTCAGAGCCTATGCTATGCGCGCCTACCGCGGTAATGAGCATGACAACAGAACCCTGACAGTGCGCCTGGCTGACCTGCGGCTCAGCCTTGCACAGTTACTGGGCTTTAATGATTATGCTTCCTATGCACTGGAAGAGCGCATGGCTTCGACGCCTGAAGAAGTTAACACTTTCCTCAGTGATCTGCTTACAGCCTCCACACCTGCAGGCAGACGCGACCTGAACGAAATCGAAGACTATGCTCACTCTCTGGGTCACCAGGGAAAAGTTGAGCGTTGGGACTGGGCTTATTACTCAGAGAAGCTGAGAATGCAGCGTTTTAACATCGATGATGAAGCACTCAGGCCATTCATGCCTCTTGAAAAGGTGAAGGAGGCAGTACTGGGCCTTGCCACCACCCTTTACGGACTGACATTCAGGGAAAATAAAGAGATACCTGTCTATAACCCGGAGGTAACCGCTTACGAGGTCCATGACGGGGAGAAAGGCATCACGGCCATCCTGATGCTTGACTTTCACCCTCGCCCCGGCAAGGGAGGCGGGGCATGGATGACAGGCTTCCGTGAACAACGCAGGGAGAACAATGAAAGAGTTATACCGGTAGTATCACTGGTGATGAACTTCACGCGCCCTACCGCCGCCAGGCCTTCTCTCCTGTCACACAGCGAGATGAATACATTCCTCCATGAGTTCGGTCATGCCATGCACGGAATGCTGTCGGACTGCACATATGAGAGCCTGTCCGGCACGAATGTAAAACGTGATTTTGTTGAGCTGCCGTCACAGATTATGGAGAACTGGTCGTGGGAGAAAGAGTGGCTTGACACCTGGGCAGCACATTATCAGACGGGAGAAAAGATACCTGACGGGATCCTTATAAAACTGAAAGAATCCCTGACCTATAACGAAGGCTATTCATGCATGAGACAGCTGGGCTTCGGGCTGCTTGACATGGCTTGGCACACCCTGAAAGGACCTTTTGAAGGTGACATTGTTGACTTTGAGCGATCAGCCATGTCTGCAGCCGAGATACTGCCGCCAGCAGACAGAGCATGTATGAGCGTGTCGTTCGCACATCTCTTTTCGGGAGGATATGCTGCAGGCTATTACAGTTACAAATGGGCAGAAGTGCTTGACGCGGATGCCTTCAGCTTGTTCAGGGAAAGAGGCATCTTCGACAGGGAGACAGCCATGTCATTCCGCCACAATATTCTGGAGAGAGGAGGCAGCCGGGAGCCTGACGAACTTTTCAGGAATTTCCGTGGCCGCGAACCTTCAATAGATGCGCTGATAGAAAGAAGCGGTTTCAAAAACCTCTAAAAGCGTAAAAGAGAGTACCCACGCAGGGCACTCTCTTTTAACCAACCCAAATTCTACCACTAACTGGTAGTTACTTTTATAATGCTGTAAATATTCTTACTGATGAATTGGGTGCCTTGACAGCTCTTAACCCGGCCATGGTATGATGATACCTGCGGCCGATGAAAAGAGTTGCCGTAGCGCTGTAGTCAACAAAGACTCCGGAAGTATTCATGATCTTAAGAGGTCCGATAATACCACCGTTGGCATCCACTTCAAGCATCTTGAAAGTGTAAGTGCGTGAGCCCGGATCTACAACAGCAGTTTTAACTACCGTAACCGCCACCCAGCCTGTTGTTTCGCCAAATGCGACAGGTGGGCCGACATTTACGGGTGCGCTTGTACGGTAATCAATAATCTGATACTGTATTTTCTTGTCTGTTGGTACACCTGCAGTCTCATAAAGGAAGTTGTAAAACTTGATCCATGCAGTTGAATCGGTAGTTACCGTTTCCCTTTTAATATAGGGGAAGCCGTTGTCGAAAATCACAGGTGGCTGGTCGAAGGCATGCACAAAAATATTCTGCTTTCCCTGGACCAGAGAGACACCCTGATCATAAACAAGAGAGTCGCCTTTTGGGTCAAGCTTTGCGGTCATGTACAGCTTAAGGTTAACATTCCCGGGGCTTACAGTATAGAAGCGTCCGACAGCACCGCTTGGAATGACGTTGTAAGTGGCAAGAGGCGCCTTTATGTTTGAGATCATCTTGCCGTTAACCTCAACCCTGTTGATGTTATTGGCCGTGACAGCAGTAACAGGAGCATAATAATGCAGCTGAAATTCTGCCATATCAGCCAGGGGAGTGGTATTGTACTCAATCACGTTTTTCTCACATGATACAGTCAGAACCACCGCCAGAGCCAGACTTATATATTTCATTATTTTCATAATCGTTGACTTTATTGTTTAACTATTTGGTAGTTGGCATCTCGCCCGGATAAGCAAACCACGGGATGGAGCACTGATAATTGTCTGCCAGTCCTGAGATGGGTTTCAATCCTTCCAGGGCAGGCTTATTCCACATATATTCCGAGTTGTAACGCGGACGTATACGGTAGCAGGGTGAGCCTTCATTAAATGTATTGTAAGCGCTCTTCCTTCCCTGAACCTGAGCCGGAGCCAGGTAAAGTCCTTTGTAGACCTTGGTGGCATCGGTATCCCATTTTGGTATAACAGAGGAAAGATCCCAACCGTTACCGTCTCCCGGGTAATCGCCGGTATATTTAATATCATAGTGATATTTGCGCATATCCACAAATGCCTCACAGGCGCCCCACGGGTAAAGGGCAATCCATTTCTGCATCATGATGTGAGACAGAGAGAAGTCTGCGAGTGAAAGAGCATTGACATACGGCCCTGCCAGATATTCATCTGCTGCCGCAGTAAAGACAGGTTTGGTGATCTTGTCACCGCCTGTTGCCAATCCCTTAGCGCCGGGTTTGATATAAAGGGCTGTGAAATCCATATCATCTTTTACACCTGCTTTGAATGCTTCAAAAGCTTCAGCTTTCATGCCCAGTTTCCAGTATGCCTCGGCAAGACAGAGTTTCAATTCGGCGCTGGTCATCAGAATGTACGGGGCATCATCCCTGTAAAGCCAGCGGCCTGAACCGTCAGTAACAGTTGATGAGACGGCATTACGGCCATAGTATGAAGGTGCAGTCCCGATAGGGCCGCCTGTACCGGTAAATGATCCGCCGTAGTATTTACGTCTTTTGATGCTGTTAATTACATCTATATTATCATAGGTCGGATCATCGACGGTTGCAAGTTTAACTGCCACCCTGGGATCATAATGCCCGACAGCCATGACGTTGGTATCACAGATGATCTGCTTATCAGCCAGCTCATAAGGATAGTAAGTATTTGCCGGAACAGCAGCAGTTTTATTTCCGGTAGCTTCACTGTACTTTGGAACGGTTCCGGTGAAAACCTGAACAGCATACTCATGCTGGAAGTAGCTGCGTGAAAGGTTGACCCTGTTGGTGCCCCAGAAGTTATTATAGGCCGACTGTGCAGCTGCTGCGCCACCGCCGCCAATCTTAAGTACAGCATCATCGGCTGACGAGGTAAATGACTTGGCTGCAGCTGCGATCAGCTTCGGTGCATAAGCCGTGGCAAAATCTGATTTATTGGTGAGGGATGCCAGGTTATGGACAAGGACGCCATAGGCAAACTTGATCCACTGGTCTGTACTTCCACCGTAGATATAATCATTGGCGCTGATCTTTGTACCGTAATCATGAATGTCGTCCATTTCCAGGTACTCAATTGCCTTGTAAGCCCAGTTTTGCACGGCAGTGTATATTGTATCCTGGTAGTCGTATCTGTGAGACAGCAGTCCGGGAACAAAAGCATCCTTGAGGATAAGTTCGCCATGGTACTTAGTCATCTGGTCCCATGAGAAAGCCTTCATGGCCAGACCTATACCGGCCAGTTTCCATTCCTCATTAGCAATTGACTGGTTGATCAGATTTTCAAGGTTCATTCCCTGGAGCCAGTAGGTCATACGCCACTGTTCGCCACCTGCATCACTTCCTGAATAATAGTAATGCGAAGCAAAATTCGGATACGCAGTAGTTCCCATCATCTGGGTCAGAGGGCCGGCAGCACGTACATCCCAGTACATGCCCTGATAGGCCTGCTGGATGCCTGCAAGGTAAAGGTAACCTTCCACATAGGCAGGTGCATCCACGTTTTTGTTAACATCGAGCCAGTCTTCGCAGCTTGTATTCAGGAAGAGAAGCGATGCCGCCAAAAGAACGGAAATTGATATCTTTTTTATCATTGTTTCAGTTTTTTTCATTATCAATTATCTGTTGAAAGTCACCTGTAATCCTACCGAGTAGCCTCTTGGATTTGGCAGAGACCAGACATCTATACCTTCACCACCGGTACCTCCCAGGGCTGCCGATGCAGTATTGCCGACTGCATCAATACCTGAGTAGTTGGTCCATACAACAAGGTCATTGCCGCAAAGGAATACGCTTGCCGATGAAAGAGGAGTTCTTTCAAGCCATCTGGCGGGCAGGTTGTAATTAAGGCGCAGCTCCTGCAGCCTCAGGTAATGGACATCTTCTTCTATCCAGTCTTCATCACCTCCGGTTTCAGTCGACGGGAAGAGCCTGTAATCAACTGCGATGTTGTTTTTGGTAGGATTGGCAGTATTTTCATTTCCATCCTGAAGTACACCGTTATATATAACTGGCTCGCGTTCGCGCTGTTCAACTGACTCCCAGCTGAGGCCTTCCTGCATCATAAAACGTTTGGTGCCGTTCACCACGGTAGCTTTATAACGTCCGGAGAACATTGCTGACAGTCGCAGTCCCTTATAACTGAGACTGGAAGTAATACCAAAGCGTAATTTCGGTTCACGGTTACCCACCACACTCCAGACACCGCTTGTAACGGGAAGGCCGGTTGTCGGGCTGATCAGAACATCGCCGGCATCATTGCGGAGAAAGGCTCTTCCTGTTAGAGATGTCACAGGGTAGCCTACCATGATACCGTTACGTATATTACCTGAGTTCCAGGTATAAGCGTTATAGTACTCTGTTACGTTTGCGGGAAGATAAACAACCTCCGAACCGGTATGTGAAGCATTCACGCCAACATTCCACCGAATGCTGTTTGCCATTCTCAAAACATCTCCGTCAACATGTGCTTCCCATCCCCATGTTTCGAAAGTACCTACGTTCAGGGTGTTGAGAACGAAACCTGTTCCATAGCTTAACCTGAAGTTCTTTATAATCTGGTCATCGCAATGGGTCCAGAAATAGGTAAAATCAGTATTTATCCTGTCATTGACAAATCGACCTTCAAATCCTATTTCCTTTGAAGTGGTTATCTCAGGCACCAGGTTTTTGTTCGGGCCGGTGAAACCATATTTGTAACCGCCACCCCACAGGCCGGTACCTTCCAGCTGGGGATCTATTTCAAGTGGTCCGGCATCCTTACCAACCTGTGCAATAGAGCCGCGAAGCTTCAGGTAATTGACCATCTTTATATCATTCATGAACGGCAGTTCAGTAAGAATAAATGAACCTTCAATTGCCGGGTAGAAATAACGGTTGTTCTCAACCGGTAAAGTTGAAGACCAGTCGTTTCTGGCGCGGAGGGTCACGTAAGCCATACCGTTGTAACCCAGTTCCAACTGTCCTGATAGTGCCTGGATCCTTCTTTTTGTCGTTCTCTGTATTGAGCTTATCGACAGCGGATCGCAGTTGTTGATTGACTGAAAATCAGCAACAGCAAATTTGGAGCCTGTAGTGGAAAGACGGGTAACCCCGTTTTCAAGCTGGTGATATCCAAACTGAGCAGAAAGTGACAGCTTGTCGTTAAGGAACTCGTTGGTATAGCCTGCCAGCACGTTCACAGTCGGGTCGGAGAAGTTCGATTTGGCATTGTTGTAATACCCTGTACCGTCCTGATATGTGTCGTAATAAGGATGCCTGGAGCTGATATATGTCTGCATACCTACGTCCCATCCAACCTGAGCACGGAGAAAAGTATGCTTTATAGGTGTGAAGTTTGCTGAAACGTTGGAAAGGAACCTGTCAGACTCGTCATAGAACAAATTCCTGTACATTCCGAATAATGGATTGATCAGGTCACCGTCAAGATAATAGTCTGGTGTTGACATATGAGACCCGTCTTCAGCAAGCCATTGCGACATGTCATCAACCATTGGCCATCTCATTGCCCTGTACAATGGTCCCTCGGTACCAATCGGCACCTTATGGTTTTTGGTAGAAGCATAGTTCATGGAAGCCTCAACTGTAAACCATTTACTGACCACTGCCATACCTGACAGTGACAGGTTAAATCTTTTAGCATCTGAAGTTTTGACAACACCAGTCTGATCAAGCATCGACACTGATGAACGGATAGTTACTTTGTCTGTTCCTCCTTCAGCTGATAGATTATGCTTTGAGGTAAATCCTGGTTGCGTTATTGCAGCAATATTGTCGTAAAGTTGCTGCCCTGGTATATATGGGCCGCCGAAACGGGTCAGATAATAGTAGTTGGTGGTCCCGTAATAACCGCTTGTATATTTATCCTGGAGCTCAGGGTAACCGTAGGCATCATCCCAGCGGAACGAATTGCTGTAAGTAAGTTTACCTTTCCCGGGTGCTCCTTTTTTTGTTGTAATGATAATTGCACCGTTTGAAGCATCCGAACCGTAAAGTGCAGCAGCTGCGGCTCCTTTTAGTACTGTCATTGACTCAATGTCTTCAGGGTTAAGGTCATTACCGCGGGAGGAGTAGTCCATGTTGCGCGGAGAGTAATATTCCTGTGCACTGCTGACCGAGCCGACCGGGTCAAAAGTCGAGTTGTTCATGGGAATACCGTCAACGATATACAGTGGCTGGTTATTTCCCGAAATGGAAGTGATACTTCTCAAAACCACGTTTGTTGAGGCGCCCGGTGCACCGCTGGTTGAACCTACGCTCATACCTGCGACGCGACCCTGCAGAGCTGTGACGAAGTTGTCACGGCCGGACACTGCAATCTCGGCGGCGTTTACATTCTGAACTGATGAGCCAACGGCCTTGGAAACACGTTTCATACCAAACTCAGCGGTTACAATAACTTCTCCAAGTTCAGTTGGTGCAAGCGTTAAACTTGCATTTATCCTGTTCGAAGAACCTACGGTCACCTCCAGTGGTGAGTAACCGACAAAGGTAAAGACCAGGATATCGCCCGGCGACGCACTTAGTGAGTAAGTGCCATTCGCCTGAGTCATGGTCCCAACGGTTGTGTTCTTAACTACCACATTCACGCCAGGCATTGTCTCATTGGTGCTGGCGTCTGTGACAGTTCCTGTCACGATTTTGGTTTGTGCCATGATGCCTTGGGAAAGCATCAATCCCAAAACCGCAAACAACGTTAATAGTTTTGTTCTCATGTGATTGGATTTAGGGTTAATTTGTATTGGTTAGGTTATATTATATAGATTGGAAAATCACTGTTCCGATCATCCGTGGAAGATACATTTTTTCTCCACTGGATGTAATACATGTCCTCATTTTTTTTCAATAATCCCAATTCCGGGTCTGTCAGGCAGGGTCACCTTTCCGTCGACAATGGTCATGCCATCATATATATCATTACTTATCAGCAGGTTACCGTCAAGATCAGCCCAGTCTGCAAGGGGTGAGAGCTGTGCTGCAGCGGAGACGGCACAAGATGTTTCTGTCATACATCCGATCAGTATCTTCATGCCCATCTGTCTTGCCATGGTCATCATCTTATATGCGGCATTCATTCCCCCGCATTTCATCAGCTTCACATTGATACCGGAATAGATCCCCTTCATCGGCAGAAGGTCCTCCACCGTCTGCAGGGCCTCGTCAGCCAGTATAGGCAGGGGACTGTTTGCCGTCAGCCACGCGATGTCATCCCTCTGCTCCTTTGGCATTGGTTGTTCCACGAACTGAATATTCTTTTCGCTCAGCCACTGAACCATCTCAAGGGCCTTGTTCTTATCCTTCCAGCCCTGGTTGACATCGACGTACAGAGGCACATCGGTTACCGACCTCACGGTCTCTATCATCTCTTTGTCGTTATCTCTCCCGAGCTTGACCTTGAGTATTCTGAAGGCATTCGCTTCCAGCGTTTTCTGTTTCACCACCTCTGCAGTGTCAATGCCAATTGTGAAGCTTGTGGCAGGCGTTTTCGCAGGATTAAGTCCCCACAGTCTGAACCATGGCTGGCCGAGAAGCTTGCCGGTCAGGTCATGAAGGGCAATGTCAACTGCGGCTTTGGCTGCATGATTGCCCGGCATAATACCGTCTATATAATCCAGGATATCCTCCATCAGGAACGGATCGGTGAACTGTCCGAGGTTTACCTTTGAGAGAAACTCTGTAACAGACTGAAGGCTTTCTCCGAGGTAGGGAGGCATAGATGCTTCACCGAAGCCCGTTACACCTTCGAACTCGAGCGTTGTGAGCACTCCGGGAGTAGTGGTTCGGGAATTTGCCGCCACGGTAAACACATGCCTGAGCTGCAACTCGTAAGGCTGGAAGCTGAGCTTAAGCCCGGTGCCGCCTGCGCTTGCTGACCTGGTCTTCTTCGCCGACATATCGGCTGTTGATCCTGTGCATCCGGTCAGTAACACTCCCGTTGCCAGTCCCCCTATTTTAATGAAATCTCTTTTCTTCATATTAAAAGTACCAGCTATGTTGTGAGACGCGTTCAAATCCCTCTGCGGGATCAAGGCCTATAATCCTCCTTGCACCCTGCAAAATTTCAAGCAGATATTCACTGTAATTTACCCTTGTTGAATCGAAACTGTTGATCCTGACCAGACGAGATGAATGGATGAACTCTGTATCACCTATATACATGCCGGTATGGGTAATTCTCGTTATGCCATCCCTGTCTCTGCCAAAATAGAGCAGATCACCGGGTACAAGTGAATCACAGCCATGTTCAATGCTTATTTCAGTACCGTATCTGAATTGTCCGCTTGCATCGCGGGTAAGTATCAATCCGGCTGAGTAGTATATCGTTTTTGTAAACCCGCTGCAATCGACGTTTTTGGTTGATGTTCCTCCCCAGAGGTATGGCGTACCCAGAAAGGAGCGTGCGAATTCTGTCATTTTGCCGGCATCAGGCGTGACACTCTCCGCCCATGATCTGAAATCGGTTGCGTCAGACTTGTTTATCTGTCCTTCCCTGCCATCAGGAAGCAAAACATTATATACATCTTTCTGTTCTCCTGTTTTCTGCAGAATTACTCCGAAAACAATGTCTGACACTGTCTGACCATTACTGTCATGGATCACGCCTGTGTATTTGAGGTAGATAATCCTCTCGCTGTTTTTCCATTTTTCCAGTTCATCGCCGCTGAATTCTTCTACGGGATCATCGGTCCATCCCATATAGGAGTCAGGTGTCTGGACCAGAAGCCAGCCTCCCTGCTTATTCAATATCTTTACCGGTGTTCCCATCAGGGCCTGAGTGGCCATTTCAGCTTTATGTGCCGGTTTGGTTCTTATGTTACAGACACTTACTGAAACAAGGCCCCAGGGTTTTTTAACCACCGTTGTGTCAGGCAGGACAGTAATACTATCATTGATTGTATAGCCTGACCTGCTGAGAAGTTGAATGACCTTAACCTTTGCTTCAGGCAGGTTGGTCTCACCCTTAACGGTTAGGTTTTTACCCTTATTCATTATCAGAGAGATATCACAAAGGGCTTCTGCATGCTGAGGGACCATAGCTGCTGAAATAGAGTCAAGCTTAGCCTGCAGATCTGAAGGCACCTCTTTATTCTGACATCCGGTAATCTGAACCGCACACAGAATGATGATCAGGTATTTCCACGATTTCATGAAATGTTGTATTACATCTTACAAATTCAAATATAAAAAATTTATCATATTCAAGTCAATAGCCGGATGAATTTATTTATTTTGAAGTTCGAAGTGAGGTAAAGTTCGGAGTTAGCTAAAGTTCGGAGTGAACCAAAGTGCGGATTGAGCTAAAGTGACTAAAGTGACTAAAATTGGAAATGATATAATAATAAGTCTATGAATACTATAGTTAAATTATCATTCAGGTCGTTGATGGCAGCACTGCTGCTGATGGCAGTGACAGGTGCATTGAAGGGTCAAACGGTTGAGACCGGAATAGAGCAGCTGGTAAAAAGCGATTTTGGAATTCTGAAAGGCAAAAGGGTCGGCCTGGTGACCAACCCGACGGGTGTTGACCATAATCTCAGGTCAACGGTTGATATTTTATTCAACGCACCCGGTGTTAAACTGGTTGCCCTTTATGGCCCCGAGCACGGCGTCAGGGGAGAATTTACCGCGGGGGCACTGGTGCAGGGAGAGACTGATCCGGCAACCGGATTGCCTGTTTACAGCCTGTACGGCAAGACCAGGAAGCCGACTCCGGAAATGCTTAAGGGAATAGATGTGCTTGTATATGACATACAGGATATTGGGTCCAGATCATACACCTTTATAAGCACTCTTGGTCTTGTAATGCTGGCAGCGGCAGAGAATAACATCCCTGTGGTGGTGCTTGACAGGCCTAATCCGCTTGGAGGCATACGCATGGAGGGCGCTGTCACCCGGCCGGGTTTCATATCCTTTGTGAGCCAGTTCGAGATACCTTATATACACGGTCTCACAGTTGGTGAACTTGCCATGTTTCTGAACGGTGAACAGATGCTCCAGGGCATTTTGAGGTGCCAGCTTGAGGTGGTTAAGATGCAGGGCTGGACCAGGGATATGCTTTTCAATGAGACCGGACTGCCATGGGTACCATCATCGCCACAGGTACCGTCCGGTGAAACACCGATGTACTACGCCGCTACCGGCATTGCCGGTGAACTGCACACTATAAACGAAGGAGTAGGCTATACTCTGCCTTTCCAGCTGTTTGCCACGGACTGGATCAATGCTGACCTGCTGACCGTCAGCCTGAACAATCTTAAACTGCCCGGCATCATCTTCAGGCCGATTCATTACACGCCGCGTTACGGTACTTATAAAGATCAGCTGGTTCATGGCGTTCAGGTTCATCTGATTGATCCTGAGAATGCCCCACTGACATTGATTCAGTTTTATATTATGCAGGAAATTCACCGTCTGTGGCCTGAAAAAAATCTTTTCGCCGATGCCTCAAGGCTGCAGATGTTCGATAAGGTGTGCGGCACTGACAGCGTCAGATTGCTGTTTAAAAAATCGTACCTCGTGAACGATATCTCTGAGATATGGTCACGGGATATACCTGCCTACAGGTTGAAAGCCTCCGGATACTTCCTGTACGAATAAACAGTTCCGGACAGTATTCAGCTGCTATAAAGATTCTCCTTCGA
This sequence comes from uncultured Bacteroidales bacterium, assembly GCA_963825165.1. GTDB lineage: Bacteria > Bacteroidota > Bacteroidia > Bacteroidales > VadinHA17 > SR-FBR-E99. The sequence continues at coordinate 912,671 of CAWGRY010000003.1, forward strand.
CGCTTTTTTCAAGTTCACGTGCGTGCTTCAGGAATTCGTCGAGCAGCATTTCCTTATAGTAAACCATGCCGTGTGTACCCCTGATCTTCGGGCTCTCATTCTCGTAGAAGAAGTCTTTCCCCAGTATCAGCTGTACCTGCTTGAACTGTTCAACCCACACCTGCTGCGAGAGGTCGCTGAAGGGCCCGTCATATGCAGGACTGGGGAAGGAGGCATTCACCTGGCTGACATAACAGTCGCGGAACGACTGGTTAAGTACGGCCATGGAATTCAGTGAAACCGGCACAAAGACATTGGCTTCGGAAGGAATAAACCTGAACCACACATTCCGGTAGCCGATAACCCTTAATTCCGAGAGATCCTTTTCCCTGCCCCATTGCTTAAGGGCCTCCGCAATAGCCTGCAACACCTTGTAATGGGTATCAGGCCCCGATCCTTCCGGATCGAATGCAAGACTAATCACTGTCGGTTGTATCCGTCTGAGTAACCGGAGTATGGGATCAACGTCCCTTTTGCGGTCAGGCTGCTGAGTGAAGATATCGCCGGTATAGAAGCCAAGACGTAGATGTTCAATATTCTTCACCGGCACGCCGTAGTGCGCCCACACGAGCTCCTCTTCAAACTCTCTCAGCATACCCTTGAGCCTTTGTATATCCGGCGGGTTCTTTTCACCGTTGTAGCTGTCATTGATCAGGTCTATATTCTTCTGTATCTGGCCAATCAGCTCTTCCTTCGATTTCAGACCATAGATCTCGACCATTGCCCTTACAATCCGGTGGCAGACACCCCTGTGTTTGCCGGCTTCATCCTTGTCAGCCACCTTGTCGAGGTAATGACTGACATCCTTGTCCCACTTGAATTTATAACCGCTTTCGAAAAAGTCGTCATACTTCAGCATCTGTATCTTATTGATTGATATGAGATACAGGGTTTCATTGAGGATCTGCTGCAGCATATTGTTGGTAACCGCTGTAAAACCTGAGGTAAGCACGGAGAAATGAAACTTATTGGTTATTTCCCTCAGCTGAGGTATTATTGCAGGGAAAATGCCCAGCATTATGTCATCATGATGAGGCCCTGTGTGGAGAAAAACAGAATTCATCTCTTTCTTCAGACCGGTTTCCATTTTTTGCTTTGTTGCTTCAATGACATCCGTGACCCTGTCCATGCTCAGGTCCGGAATCATCGAGCAGTACTCATCTTTTTCAAGGTCTTCGATGACCAGCTTATGGGCATACTTATCGATCCGCTGGCAAAGATCAAAAACAGCCCGTTCTGTCTTCTCAAAGGTCCAGTCCCCTTCTCTGTAATATTTCTCGATACTGTCATGAAGCTGCACGGAAGCTCCCTCGGTAATATAGAAACGGGCATTTTTCTGGTTCTGCAGGACGGTGGCAGGGTACAGGTTGTCAGGGCTCTTCTCAAGCGCATTCTTAACCACAAGCGCTTTTGCATCACCGGCAGCAAATATTATTGAGACAGCTTCAGGATTAAATGTTATGGTCCCGAGACCAATTGTAATGACAAGACGGGTTCTTGAAACCTCAATGCCACCCAGGTCGCCTGCCGATGCAGCCTGTGTCTCAAAGTTGGTTGCAGTAAGCCTTGTTGTCGAATTATGATCAGTGCCCCTGGTATTAAAAGCTATATGGCCGTCCGGGCCTATTCCGCCGAGGAAGAAACCGATACCTCCCAGGGCACGTACTTTCTTTTCATAGTTAGTGCACCAGTTGTCAATCTGAAAGATTGATTCCTGCTGAAGTTTTTCAAAAGGATTTAACGCTTCCCTGTTTCTTAGTGTAAGGTCGATGAGGTTGTCAGGAAACACCTCAGTATAATGTTTGCCCTCAGCCAGTGGTATTTCATCGGAATTGATGAGAAGCGCTTTTCCCGGGTCGAGTTCGAAGGCTTTGAAATAGAAATTGATGACGTAATCAAAGAAGCTGTTGTGTTGTTTGGGATTGATCGGGTAGAACTCGTCTATCTGAACGAAATGCAGGCCTTTGAGCGACGGTTTTTTATCAAGGAACAAACCATTCTTTTCACGAATATTACGGGCTTCCGGCTTATCCCAGTTTTTCAGGAGGTACTGTGTCCACTTGATGAAATACTCCGGGGTTTTGCCAGTTGGAAGGCTGATAACTCCTCCGGGATTGTCAGCCACCCATTCGAGAAATCTCAGCGAGGTGAGTAACCCGAGGCTGGGGAAATTGCTCACAACAATATACGGTAACTTTGTTGTTATCTGCTTCCTACCCGAATTTAAAAAGAACGACCTTTCAACTTTCGTAAATCCTGCAGTATCCATTTCGGTATTTTTTTTACTGTTAGTTTTTATTTATCAGTGCATCATACAATATCTCAACAGGATGAAGTGCTTTTTTCCCTGTACCGTCAGCGATGTGATGGCGGCAGGATGTTCCCGGAGCCGCTATGACTATATCATCGGCGGCGTTCCTGACGACCGGGAAGAGAACCATCTCTCCTATCTTCATACTCAGGTCATAATGTTCCTTCTCGTATCCGAAAGCTCCGGCCATCCCGCAGCACCCGTCGTCGATCTCCTCAACATGATAATTGGCCGGTAATGACAGCATGCGGCGTGTGGTCGCCGTTGAAGCAACAGCCTTCTGCTGGCAGTGTCCGTGAAGCAATATATTCAAAGGCCTGTCAGTGAACTGTTCAGGGCTGATGTTGCCCTTGTCAGCCTCCCTGCATATAAACTCCTCGATCAGGAATGAATTGCGCCCTATTGATCTTGCATCATCTTTATACTGCCTGCCTGCCATCTCAGGATACTCATCACGGAATGCAAGTATTGCTGACGGCTCGATGCCCAGCAGGGGTTGCCTGTCACTCACCTTGTCGCGCAGCAAAAGTATGTTTTTAATTGCTGCTTTTTGTGCCGATCTTAGCAGACCTTTAGACAGGAAAGTGCGGCCGCTTTCCTTGTGACGCGGAATGATGACCTTATAGCCCAGGCTTTCGAGAAGCATCACGGCTTTTATTCCGATGTCGCTTTCAGTGTAGTTGGTGAACTCATCGGCGAAAAGGCAGACAATTCCTTTAATATCATCAATTGGCATCCTGTAAATCTCATGCTTTTTCTGCCAGCTGCGCAGGGTGAAAGGTGACAGGGCCGGTATTGAACGGCTGACTGAAAAGCCAATCATGCGTTTGAACAGCGAAGTGCCTGTCATGAAATTAGTCACCGGGCGCACCATCATCCCCGGCGCATACAGCCTCGGCAACCATCCTACCAGCCATGCCCGGAAGGGGACATGATGGGTATCATAGTAGTGCTGGAGGAACTCAGCCTTGAACTTGGCCATGTCAACGTTGGAAGGGCATTCAGATTTGCAGGCCTTGCATGACAGGCAGAGGTCCATTACCCGGTACAGCTCCTCGTGGTCAAAACGGTTTTTCTTATCAGAACGTGTAAGAAACTCCCTGAGGATATTTGCCCTGGCCCTGGTCGATTTGTCCTCGTCGCCTGTGGCCATAAATGTGGGGCACATAGTGCCTCCCATCGCAGCGCTTTTGCGGCAGTCGCCCGAGCCGCTGCACTTCTCGACAGCGTAAAGAAGACCCTTCTCCTCAGGGAACTCGAACACTTTGCCGGGTATGCTTGTCCTTAGTCCGGATGAGTATCTCAGGTTCTCTGTTATCGGGGGTGTATCCGTGATTTTGCCGGGATTGAAGACATTAAAGGGATCCCATGTCTTTTTCAATTCCTTCAGAAGGGTGTAGTTATGCCTGCCGAGCATCAGGGGGATGAACTCTCCCCTCAGCCGGCCATCGCCATGCTCGCCGCTAAGAGAACCGCGGTATTTCCTGACAAGGTTTGCCATACCATCTGCCAGGCCGTGAAAGGTCCGTACATCATCAGGGTTTCCGAGATCGAGCAGGGGGCTCAGATGCATCTCACCGGTCGCAATATGTGCATAATAGGCGCAGCTGATCCCGTACTTTTCAAGCATCTGGCCGACTTCCGCAATAAACTCCGGATAGAGTTCCGGAAGGACTGCGGTGTCTTCAATGACCTGCACACTTTTTCTCGCGCCGGGTATATTCAGCAAGACACCCAGTCCTGCTTTTCTCAACTCCCAAACCCTTAATATCTCATCGGATCCGGTATACAGGGGAAAGTGAAAGCCATACCCCGCGCTGACCATATCCTGTTCAATGGCTGCGGCGGTTTTCTCAATCTCTTCAACCGTCGGCCTGATTATCTCGATAAGGAGTATAGCCTTTGGATCACCTTTTACAAAAAATCGGTTCCTGTTCTGCTCAATATTATCTTTTGTACAGTTAAGTATGTAATCATCAATGAGTTCAATAGCTGCCGGGTTATGATTAAGAGCCAGTATGTTTGCCCTGACGGCATCCTGGAGGCTGGAGAAATGTGCGCACATAAGTCCGGTCTTTCCTTCAGTCAGGGGCACCAGGTTCACCTTCATAGCCGTGGTGAATGCCAGCGTTCCTTCAGATCCTGCCAGGAGTCTGCAAACGTTTATGCTTTCTCCATTCCCTGTGAAGGGGTCAGTTTCCAGCAGACTGTCAAGAGCATAGCCGTTATTGCGGCGTCTGAGTTTCGGGTGGGGAAACTCTTTTCTAATCTCTGTGGCATTATGCCCGTCAGAGAGAGTATCCCGAAGGTTGCGGTAAATGCGCGTCTCAAGGAGGTCAGGGTCTCCGTCGCACTTTCCCCTGAATTCATCAGTGGTCAATGATCTGAAGAGAACCTCCGACCCGTCTGAAAGGATAGCTTCCACTTCGAGAATATGATCCCTTACACTGCCATGGATAAGAGAATGCAGCCCGCATGAGTTGTTACCCAGCATGCCTCCCATGCAGCAACGGTTTGCCGTTGATGTCTCAGGTCCGAATTGCAGCTTGTACGGGGCAAGGTACTTGTTCAGTTCGCCCGGGATCACACCAGGTTCAACCCTGATCCAGTGTTCTTCGCGGTTGAATTCCAGAATACGGTTCAGATATTTCGAGATGTCAACGACGATACCAGCGCCTACTACCTGGCCGGCAAGCGAGGTACCTGCTCCGCGCGGTATAACGGAGGTTCCTTGGCTGCGTGCAAATGCTATGATCTTCTTTATATCGTCACTGCTGGCAGGACGCGTGACTGCCAGTGGCATCTCACGGTATGCAGAGGCGTCAGTAGCGTAGAGGATACGCTGTGTTTCGTCAGTGTAGAGATCGCCGCCGATCTCCTGCCTCAGCCTTTCAAACCTGCTCTCCTCTTTCATCACGGCATTATCAGTCGGGGCTATTCTTTCTTCTTCAATCCGAAGGCCGGATCGATCTTCAGGAAATTTATTGCAATAATCCCTGGTATGGAACAGAGGATCACGTAGATGAAGAAGTGCTGGTAACTGCCAAGGAGCTCAAGCATCTTCCCGGATATCATTCCCGGAATCATCATCCCCAGGGCCATAAGAGAGGTGCCAATGGCAAACTCCGCTGTCTTGTATTTGCTCTCTCCCACAAAATGAAGCATATAGAGCATGTAAGCCGTGAACCCGAAGCCATAGCCGAACTGTTCAAGGGCTATGGAAAGGTAGATCGGAAGATCACCTGGCATGGGTTGGGTAAATGACAGGAAGATATAGACACTTATAGGAACGTTCATGGCGAGGGCCATGAACCAGATAAGTTTCTTCAGCCCGAACTTTGAAGCCACAATTCCTCCCAGTATCCCTCCTGCTGTAAGGCAGAGCATGCCAATCGTTCCGTAGGCTATGCCGTACTGTGCCGAGGTCAGGCCTATTCCGCCGGCGCTGCGGGAGTCAACGAGGAAAGGCGTGGCAACTTTCACCAGCTGAGCTTCGCCAAGCCTGTAGAGAAGGAAGAATATCAGCGCGGGTATTATACCGGGTTTGGTAAAGAAGGAGACAAAAACATCTTTGTATACTTTCCATCCTACCTTCTCTCCAGTATTGTGCTCATCAGGGCGGGGAAGTGCGAAGCGGTTGTAGAATGACAGAAGAAGCAGCACCAGGCCCAGCACTGCCAGTGAGACGGTCCAGCTGAATGCAATATTACCGGCAGTGATGTTAAACTCCGATCTGGCCTCAGTGGTCAGGTTATGATGTGCCTTCAGCGACAGTGCCGCTGGCACATTCCAGTTCCGGCTGGTGAACTCAAACCTCCCGGTCTGGCTCTTTGAAATGTCAATATCCTTGCTGCCACCCTTTCGTGCCATATTGACCACAATTGTCTCCCCCTCCTCAGGAGGAGCCGAGAGCGCGACATAAATGACAGCAGAGTCAAGCTCTGATTTCCCTGCCTCATAAAGAGGTACTGCTATGTCGTCAGGATAAAGCAATATTTTCGGTTCGCCGGTGGCAGGCTGGATGCTGATGGCTGACACGTCAAACTGTGTGAACGCGCCTGCAGTCACTGACCGGGCTTCAAATTGCACCGGATCAAGGCCGGTATTCTTCTGTATCAACCCGGCCACCAGCGGTACCAGTCCCAGCGCTGTCAGCATGGCAAACCGGTAAAATGTGCTTCGTATACCTACGAAGAAAGCCTGCTTATGCTGGTCAAGGGCGTACATATAAAAGCCGTCAGCAGCAATATCATGACTTGCAGATGAAACGGCAATAAGGGCAAATATCGCGATGGTGACAGGATAAAAGAACTTTACGGGCATCGCCATACCTGCCCCGATGAATGCCAGGGCAAGGAGCAGCTGTGTCCAGACTACCCAGTTACGTTTGGTTGAAACCACATCGATGTAAGGACTCCATAGCGGCTTGATGGCCCAGGGCAGATACAACAGGCTGGTCCAGAAAGCAAAGGAGGCAATGGATATGCCCATGGTCTTGTATATAAGACCTGATGTGATCATCACTATGCTGTAGGGTATACCCTGATAGAAATATAGCGTAGGGACCCATGTCCAGGGCGAACGGTTGTTTTCTTTTGCTGCCATGCTTAATTATAACTTGTCAAATATGTATCCTTTTTCTGTAAAATGTTCAATTATCTCCCCTAACCTGAGATACAGCTTGTCAGTGCGCTCAGGATCGGTGCCCGGATGAATAAGTATAAGAGCCCCGTTAAGCCCCTGAGGCGAATCCGTCTCATAGTTGTATAGTCTCCTTAGTAATTCTTCTGATGATTTATAGTTGCTCATCCCGGGGGTTGTATAATCTGCCGCTGTGCCTGTGCCCGGGGTAAGGTTTACCAGGGTAAGCCCCATCTCAGCGGTCCATCTGCTTATGGCACCGTTATACCACTCGTATGGGGCAAGGAAATATTCCGGTCTCTGTTTTTTCAGTCCTGCCCTGCTTAATTCACGAAAATTCTTTTTCAGGTCAGTGCTGAACTGCTCCTTGGTTACCAGAAGTGTATCACGGTTTTCCCACGGGATATAAAGGAGATGCCCGTCTGAATGGGGGCCCAGGTAATGCCCGCCGGTAATTATCCGCTTAATAACAGCTGAGTATTTTTTGTTTCTCAGGAAATTGCCGGTCAGGAAAAAAGATCCCTTTATTCCATGGTCGTCAAGGGCATTCAGGATATGGTCAAATCCCTCGCCAAACTCATCTGCAGAAAATATCAGGTAAATTGTCTTTTCGTCTGACCCTTTCCTGATCAGGGCACCATGGGAGTCAATTTCATCATCGGGAGACCTCTCACTTATCTTTCTCCCCTGCTTTTCAAGGGTTGAGAGGTAATAGCTCAGGCCGGCTGTTCCGTCAAGGGTAGGTTCGTTCGTGCTGTAGTCGCCGATATCGTCATGATAAACAACATTGCCATTCTGGAAGGAAGCATAGGTGTCAGGTCTGAGAAGCGAAAGTCCTTTAAGGTTTTCATAAATACCCTTATAAACCGGTCCGTCAATCAGACCTCCGAAGGTGGTCTCTCCAAGGTATACTGTAACGGCTGAATGCGGATAGAGAGGATAGTCTCCGCCGGCAGGAAGGCCGCATATCATCGAGGTGCCCCACGGATTGCAGCCGAAAAGCCAGTCCCTTAGTGCGGCCTCCATATAAAGGAATCGGCTGTCACCTGTTGTTTCATGAAACAGCCTGCACTGGGTCAGCACAGCTGATACATAGTTGTTTGAGCACCAGACGAAGGGTATCTTAACCTGGAAAACATCATTCGCGTCACGCCGGTCAATGATATCGAGCCCTTTGCGCATGAAGTCGAGGTACCTTTGAGAATATTCTGTTGCTGACATGGCGATATTGGCATGTCCAAGGTTGACGAAAGGATAGAACTGGTAGTGTCTTGCAGTATCTTTCTCGATCCATGGAGTATAGGGTTCGAGTATTCCCCAGTAGTCGGCCTGTACAAGAAAGTTATTATCGCCGGTAAGCGAGTAGAGCTCCCAGGCAGCCAGTTCCAAATCGTCCACGTAATTATCCTCCTCATAGAAATATGGTGACACATTGCAGGCAGTCTGCGTGGCACCCGGATCAGTGAGGGCGAACTCAAATGCGTCAGCGGCTTTAGAAGCCATTGTGGCAGCAAATGAAGGATCGCTTTCAGCGAAGACCCTGGCTCCCATTGCGAACACCGAGGCAAACTTGCCGGCTGTGGAGGCGACTCCCTCAGTGCGGTTTTTGAAGGCAGCCAGTCCCTGGGGTTTGCCGGTCACAAAATAAACCGGCCTGTAAAGTCCGAGGCCGTAATCAGCTTTATCGAGGTTCGGCAGGCGGAACCCCTGGTGGTCACGGTCATCAGCCACCTGGTTATACATCACCCCGCTGTCAGGGTTCATCTTCAGCAGCCACTCAAGGCCCCATCTCACCTCATCAAGAATATCGGGTATGCCGTTGCTGCCACGGACGCCGGCAGCATCATACCAATCGCCGTAAACTTCAGGAGATCTGTTATAGGCAAACATCATCTGGTAAACTGATGTGGCAGTGGTAGCCGTGTATCTGAGATGATCGCTGGCATCGTGATATCCTCCTATGACATCAATCGGTGTACCGGACAGGGTCGGGTGATCGACTATTATTCCGTCATGGGTATGGCATGAGTCGGCAAGGAACGGGTTGTAACCGCACCGCTGGGCTCTGATATACCTCAGGATATAATCGGCCGTGCCGTCATAGACCCCGGCATCAATGCGGAATGTCTCAGAGCGCGTGCCTTCATAGCTTATGTAATATCCTCCCGGAGTAGTCAGGCCTGAAAAATCCAGTCTTGCAGCAGATGCCATGCCCCACACTGAACCATCATACAGGGCAGCCTCAGCCTTAAAAACTATTTTGTCAGTCAGTGCATCGCAAACCGTGAAATCAGTTCCTGCGCCCGGGTTCTGCGAAATATATACGGCAACCTTAACCGAGTTCGGGAGATAACCAAGCTGGTTTATCCTGATCCACGACTGTGCTCCGGCGGGCCAGAGCATAAAACAGAAAAGCGTTATTGACAGGGCTGTTCTTTTCATTTCAGTAAATTTTCCCCAGGCTGGCGTTCATGAAATAATGCATAAGTATATCCCTGTACGAATACCCTGACGCACCCATGACAGCTGCGCCGATCTGGCACAGCCCCACCCCGTGGCCCCATCCGGCACCGTGAAGGATGAAGTGTGTCTCTCCTCCCCCGAGGTTCTTTTCGACAACGAAGGCTGAGCTGTAAAGATGAGTCCTGGAAAGGGCTTTCCTGATCTCCAGCTCTTTGCCAATGATCAGGGTCTTCTTTTCGCCTTTTATCAGCAGCCTGACGATGCGTCCGGAGGTGCCCCTTGCCACCGGTTCTAGTTCAGTGATCAACCCGAAGTCAATGCCTGTCTTCTCCCTGACCAGTGCGCTCAGCTCATTCTGCGGATAAGTAACCTTCCATCGGAAAAAGTCATTTGTCTCCTGATCGTAATTGTTAAGCACCTGCGAGAGTACCTTTTTATCATTGGTGTTGCAAAAAGCATCCGGAACACCCTTAATCCATTTCACTGCATTCGCTTCCTGTGTCAGGTCGGTTTTGAAGCCGGAAGGAAGTTGTTTATTGTCAGTGATGGCCTGGAGGTAGGGGTGGTTCACAGGCTCCCAGGCGTTCCCGAACAGTTCAGTGACGCCGCCGCAGCATTTGGAGTAACGCGCATCGCATATCAGGCCATTGTACAAAAGCAACTCCCCCGATGTCTCACGGACAGCCTGCTCCACTACCTTCGTCGAGGCCCTGGTGATGCCCTGGTAGCGTTGGCAGTGATCGTCAGCGCAGACGTCAAAGCTACTGTGATCTTCACGGTCATACCACCTGGTGATTTCCGTGTCAGTGATGATGCTGGTGGTGTATTTCCCTTCTCCGGCTTTAAGCCTGGAGGTCTTCTCCATCTGTGCCAGCAGCCAGCTTCTCGAGATCACGGCATGTGCCTTCAGCAGTTCTGCGGAGGAGGTGGCGCTCATCTCCGACGAAATCACACTCAGAAGATAATCTTCAACAGAGAGGATATTAACGGCAGTGACCCGGTCATTTTCAACAATAAACTTCAGCCTGCCACGAAAAGTCTGGTCTTCATTACGCTGCCAGTGAAAAGCGACACCGATGGTGACGGCGTGGAGAGTGAAGCTGTCATGCATAGGATCAGACGGGACAAGTGTGATCTCTTCACCTGCCTCAACGACTTCGGTTTTAGCTCTAAGCAAAATTTTTCCTTCCTGAAGCAGGGCAGTCCACTGACCTGAAATATTTCTGCCGCCAGCGCCAGAAGTAAAATGTCCGTTAAGCGTGAATGTCAGTCCGGAACCTGACACTATGCCAACACTTATTTCCGGTGCCTGGTCCATCATAATAAAATATCTTCTGTTAGTGACTTAATCTCCCTGCCCGTTAAACATACCTGCATGAAAATGCCTGAAATGTCAGCTGATGTAATTTTATCATAGTCTTCTTCCCTTGGCGTTATGAGCACACCTCCCATATCAACCGAGGCGGGGCTCAGCAGGATTTTATCCTTGCCTTCTGCAAAGAAGCAAGCCGGCCTGTGAAGTTTACGCGGTATCACGTGGATGATCCACGCATCATTACTGTATGAAGCCAGGATGTTAAGCATGGGCTCGGGTCTATCAGGCTGGGTAAGTGCAAACCTCGAGTAGAAATTACCGAAGGCTGAAGCAATGGTTTCCTTATCAGTTCCTCTGAGCGACATGATACCTCTGCCGTATTTCTGCCATGACCATAACTCCGTTCCGTGATCAATTTCCACCTTCCTGCACAGCCCTTTGTTCCTGAAATCGTCCTCAATGAGAAGAAAACCCTTGTTCCCTGCCTGAAAATGCAGATGGTCCGGTGCTGAGGCTCCGCATTGCGGTCCGTTATAAAAGATGACGTATTCAGGCAGGGCTTCTGCCAGCCTGAGCATAGTCAGGAAGTTCCCTGCGATGCGCTGGTCAGTATGTATGTCACTGACAATGGTAAGGTGTCTTCTGAAGATGGGAAAAGGATTTATGAGGATGGTATAGTCCTGTTCAAAGCTGATGCCGCGCTGTTGTGCAGGCCGGTTCTTTTCACAAAGGAAACACGGTCTTGCCTCTATGGACCTGTCATCCACCTTTGCGGCTGATGAGGTGATTCGACCGGGATTGAACTGTACCACAACTTCAAATTCAGCAAAGAAGATCTTCCTGACTTTGACATTATCAAGCTGGAGGTAGTTATCGCGTGCCAGGTCCCAATCAGCCAGCTGACTGTCGAAAAGATCGCTTACGCTCCGTGAATAATCTTTCATATAAATGTTAATTATTGCTGCTGCCCATCATCCGTTTTCGTGCAACAAGCTCAATGGTTCTGATTTTATCCTTATATAAATTATATGTATTCATCCTGTTCACGTCCAGGGAAGCATCTGAGTTTTCCTCCCATCTGCGGCAGAGGTAGAGAGGCTCATAGATTCGTCCTATCTGGTAGTTACGGCTTATGGCCAGACCTACTGCATAATCCTCTCCGTAGCTCACATTGGGCACCCTGATGGTCCGCAGCACCGGTGTGTAGAATGCCCTGGGTGCTCCCAGTCCGTTAATTCTAAGGGCATTGTTCCGGCCGTTTTCGGGTGTCCACTCTTTATGGTCTATCAGTCCTGGGGGTATATCAAGGAGATCAAAGTTCACCATCTTGTAAGAACCAACCAGCATGGCGCACTGCTGTGCGTAGAACCCGTCAACAACCTTTGTGATGACACTGTCATCTATATAAAGGTCATCGCTGTCGAGCTGTATCGCGAACCTGCCGCACTTTTCACTGAACACGGCCTCGTTCCAGCACCCTCCTATGCCCAGGTCCTTTCTTTCGGGAATGATATGTACCACTCTGCTGTCATCGGCAAATGACCTGATGAGATCAGTAGTGCCGTCAGTTGAGTAGTTATCAACGATGATAAGGTTGAATTTATATTTTGTTTTCTGGCTCAGAACTGATTTTATAGCATCGCTGACGGTTCTGACCCTGTTTTTTACAGGTATCACGACCGATGCGTCATATTCAAATTTCTGATCATCGAACCTGATTTCCCGGAATACCGGTTTCAGCCAGGCATTGATGCATTTAAGATGGTGAGTGCAGGCTTTCTCCATCTCTATCTGAACAGCCCTGTTACGGGGATCGACATAGTCAAACTGCTTCTCGCCGGTCTTTCGGATATCGGTCTCCACCTCGATATAGAGAATTTCCTGTATATGAACCAGGGAGTGATCCTGCGATATCTTCAGCCTCAGGTCATACAGGCCGGCAAATATGTAATTCTCATCCATACGGCTGACTGCCTGTGTAAAGGCTCCGGCGTCGTATAGTATGACCGAGCCAAAATTGAAATCATCCCTCAGGCTGCCTTCCTGGTAATCAATTACCGGGTGAGGAGAAAGGGTATCATTCTTTTTCTCAAAATAATCAGAATAGACCATCCCGGCTCCGGTGTTGTCACATATCTGCATCATCCGTTTCAGGGCAAATTTCCCGAGGTCAAGCGGAAATCCCTTGCTGTAGGTCATAACATAATCAGTATCAGCCACAGCAGCCATTTTCTTAAGAGCATCAGTGGAAGCAAAGCCTGCCGACCGCAGGTAATCTGCCTCAACGCCTTCAAACCTGCCCGGGTGCTCCTGGGGAATAACAATGAAGATCTTGCTGACCACGCCGGATGCTCTCAGCGAGGAGACTGTCGATTTCAATGATTCACCTTCAGAATAAGGTATATAACATGTGACGGTTTTATCCATGATTTCCGCTTATTTTTTTGTTAAGAAATTCAATACCTGTCTCATAAGTTCATCCCTCTCTTCCTGAGAGATGATTGTTTCAAACGGAAATCCCAGCACAACTGTTCCGGGTTTCCCTCTGTAAATAACTGCAGCGGAGGTATTATTCTCCGCATACCGGAATGCCGTTAATGATCCCTTGTCTGCCGGTTCGATAGCGTCAGGCGCCTCAGCTGCATAGATCACGGGACTGTCAGCAGTGTTGAATGTGTAACTGCCCGAGAAGGCCGGGTGTGCTGTATCGGTAGCGTATAGTTGCCCGTTTCTGACCGCATGACCGGTGCGGGGTTTGAAATGCAGCACCTTCTGCACCCTGGCCACAGTTAAAGTATCTCCGGTCATTTGCAAATCAGTCCCGGTGTAAGATCCTGACATGAATACCGGGACTCCGGCTGCGGTCATTTTTTCCAGAGTGTGAATGAATTCAGGAGTATAGATCCGGAAGTCCTTACGGGAGGAATCAGCGGCAGAAAGGGTAGTCTTCTCTTCGCCGAAGATCAGGTCTGCCGCACAGTATGGAGCGAAGTCAAATCCTTCGTCCGTGAAAATCTCGTCACTGACGGAGATGAACGATCTCCCGGCGGCCATTATCGATTTGCCGTGTATGTAAGGGTAATCAAAGGTGTTGCCGGCAATGATTTTTCCCTCTTTGTCAGAATATGATGCGCCCCATCCGGGATTATCGTCATCTGTCCACGGAGATCTGCGGTAAAAGTCGTACTGATCGCCCGTGGTTACGAAGTTGTACCGGTCAGCCACACCATGGTCATTCCACCATTCAACGCCGGCCATGCCATCTCTGTCAAACCATGCAGGTCCGGAGATGCGGTCAAAGCCGTTGACCACAAGCACTGTACCTGTTGCAACGGAGCTGAATCCGGTTGCAAGGGTCTCTGAAGGGAAGCTCTCCCCTCCCTCATTGACGGCAGTGACCCTGAAACTGAAGAGGGTATCATACGCCGGGAGCTCAAACTCCATCTTCGTATCCTTTATTTCAGTGCCGTTGTCAAAGCCGTTCTCACCGGTGCGCATGTACACCCTGTACGAGGTGGGAACAGCAGTTGATTCCAGAGGATCATTAACAGGCTCCCAGCTCAGCCTCACCCGTTTCCCGCCCAGGTGTGTGAGCGCCATGCGTGTTACGGGAAGGGGATGAACGACGTATTCACTGCCTGCATTATATGCCAGGTACTTCAGAATTCCCTTGTAAACAGCCCGGCTGACATGGAACCTGAACCTGGGATCAAGCCCGTAACTCTGGTCTGCCAGGTTCTGATGCGAGAGCAGCTCAAGGAGCATGGCCGGAACACCGGGTTTGCGCGCCTCGTAATATGACCTGTCCCATAATCCCCGGCGTGTCCAGTCAGGATTGAACAGCTGTGATATATCTTCAACTATTTGTGTCTGTACAATATCCGACAGATCACGGCTGGCCAGTCGGCTGGTGCCATCAGAGAATTTACCTTTCCCCGATGCAGTTGAATAGATGGCAAGGGTGCCGATTATCGAATCGCCGGGGGTAATTCCCGCATCGGTGTGAAAAGCCAGGGACATGTCCAGAGGGATACCCGGCCGTGAAGGGCTGGCCGAATCAGCCGGGTTCACCAGGTAATTGACCCACTCGGCACGTGACATGTAATCATCGTTATAATCGTTCTTCCCCTTGTTTGGACTGTAAACAAGTGAATCAGGCATGCCAGCATACTGCAGCCAGTATCGAGCTGCCTCGAGGTACCTGGGTTTGCCGCTCAGCTTCCATGTATAGCTGACTGTATCAGCCGGTGTGTAAGCAGCAGCAGAGGCATTTGCATTCAGTGACCACTGGTTTGATATCACCGATGATGAAGGTCTGCGTGCGACAGTACCCATTCCTCCGCCAAAACGCACGGCATCAATGGCAGCCTTCCCTCCCTCTTCACACATTACCGTTACAGATCCGGTTGCCTGGTCAGTGCCTGCATTAAAGAGAAACGTGCCCAGATAAAGCCATGTACCTCCTCCCATGGTCTGGTTTACAATGAAGTCTGTGGCGCCTCCTGCATGACTGATGCGATACCTTACTTTATCTGAATTGTCTTTGAGCCAGGGATAAGAAACGCTGACCGAATAATATCCCTTTTCAGGTATATAAGGAATAAATGCTGCATAGCCATCAGGTATAGTCAGTGAAGTACCCATACGGAACGGGTTGTCACCCGTAAACAGCGTGTCCCTGAGGAGAAAACCCTCTCCGGCCGGCTCCGTTAATCCGGCAACATGTATGACCAATTCAGAATTAGGCGATGAAATATCGTTGTCAACCACAACTTCATTGACCTGAATATCTCTCTCACGCGGAAGAAAGACAGTTGCTCCGGAGTTCTCGAGCATAGGTGTCAGGTAGGGAATGACGTATGCCATTACCGAAAGATCCTCAACGCTGCCGAAGAGTTTTGCCCGCTGCCATTCCCAGCGGTCAAGCGGCATGTCGAAATAATAGCCGTGGCTGTGCCAAAGGGCAATATACCGGTCATTCAGACCCATGGCAGGATGAACACCGTTGACCCGGTCAATCAGTACCGGTTTCTCCTTTATTAAGGCAGGTATGCGCGTGGTGTCGGGGGCAAGGCTGTGCCTGAAGTAATTCGGAATAAGCTGCTCAGGTTCAAACCCGTTTGTGTATATATTAATGGTATAGGTCCTGAACTTCCTGCCCAGTGATTCCCTGAGGGAATTCCTGAGGCGCGTGATGGTCTCCTCCCTGACAGGATTGAATGACATGTCAACGGGAAACCAGATTTTAAGCTCCCTTGTTTCACCTGAAACCTTCAGGGAGTCAATGCGCAGATCGCCCGGATAATGCCACTCCGTCACCGGGCTCGTCCACCCCCTGAGCCTGACTTCTGCAGCCTTCTGTAACTTTACCGGAGACTGGCCTGATGCCCGGGACGAACAAATCAAAATGATCACACACAGCCATATTAATGAAAGAGGATGGAATGCCCGCATCGCTGAAATGATTTTGCTGAATATAGTAATTATGATTTAAAAATAGAAAGATTTTTAAAATTTGTCAGACATCTTACAAAAAGTGGTTTTATTAATATATTTATTTACATTTGTTATTAGTAAGTGAAATTAAAGCTAATCCGGTTTCTTAACCTGTTTAATCATTTGGAGAATAACCACATATCAATTTCTATCTGACAATGATACTCATTGCTGACAGTGGCTCGACGAAGACTGAATGGAGAGAGGTGGCTGACGGTGCTGCCGGGCGGTCATACATCTCCTCAGGCATAAACCCGTTCTTTATGACAGGAGAAGAAATTGTCGGTCTCCTGAGGGAAGAGATACCTGAACAGGAAGGTTCAAAGGCAAGCCGGATCTTTTTCTACGGCACAGGTGTCAGCAGTGCCGCCAAGGCTGAGATAGTAAGAGGAGCCCTGGTAAGTTTTTTCGGCGCCGGTGATCTGTTCATCGGAAGCGACCTGCTGGGGGCCGCAAGATCACTTTGCCTGAATGAACCCGGCATAGCATGCATAATAGGCACCGGATCAAATTCATGCTACTATGACGGCAAAGAGATAGTATCCAATGTATCACCGCTGGGATATATTCTCGGTGATGAGGGAGGAGGCGCGGTGCTTGGCAGGAAGCTTGTGTCAGGCGTTCTGAAGAAGCAGTTGCCGGGTATTGTCATCGAGAATTTCTTTAAAGAATATCCTTTTACTCCTGCCGGGATACTGGACAATGTATACAACATGCCCTTCCCGAACAGGTTCCTGGGCCAGTTCACCCGTTTCATCGCAGATAACATACATGTCCCGGAGCTCCAGGCAATAGTAACATCCAGCTTTGATGAGTTCATGATACGCAATGTGCTGCAGTACCCTGAAGCCAGGAAGTTCCCGGTGCATTTCACGGGGAGTGTTGCATATCATTTCAGGCCGTTCCTTGAGGAACTGTTAACAAAATACCGTCTCCGGTCAGGATTGTTCACCCTCACCCCGATGGAAAATCTTGTCAGGTATCATATTCAGAATACACACATCTGAAAACATGGGTAAACAGGATTACACTAAGCAGGCATTAAGCATCACGGAGTTTCCCTCCAATTTTGACAATCTCGACAGGATGACTGTCAATGAATTGCTGACCAATATCAACAAGGAGGATTCGAAGGTACATCTGGCTGTAAGAAAAGCTCTCCCACAGGTTGAGATCCTCATCGAAAAGATACTCGTCAGGATGCAGAAAGGAGGCAGGCTTTTTTATCTTGGTGCCGGAACCAGCGGGCGTCTGGGGGTGCTCGATGCATCGGAGGTCCCTCCTACCTTCGGGGTGCCAGACACAATTGTCATCGGCCTGATAGCGGGAGGCGAGACCGCACTTCGCAAAGCCGTTGAGGCTGCAGAGGACGACCCCAACAAGGCGTGGAAAGAACTTGAGATTTTCAATATCAACACAAAAGATACCGTCATCGGTATAGCGGCATCGGGCACCACACCATATGTGATCGGCGGCATTCAGAAGGCACGTGAGAATGGTATTTTAACGGGATGTATCACCTGTAACCCGACAGGCAAAATTGTTGAGGTGACAGAATACCCGGTAGTTGTGGTTGTGGGACCGGAATTTGTTACCGGAAGCAGCAGACTGAAAGCAGGCACCGCGCAGAAGATGGTACTGAACATGATCACCACCACTCTTATGATCAAGCTGGGGAGGGTTAAGGGCAACAAGATGGTCAACATGCAGCTCACTAACAAAAAACTGATAGAACGCGGTACCAGGATGATCGTTGAGGAACTTAATATCCAGCGTGATGCTGCCCGTATACTGCTCCTGCAGCACGGATCAGTTAAAAAAGCGCTGGAATTTTACAGGGAAAACTACCATTAACTGAAAATATAAATATTATACAGGGGAAGTTTATCTGATTAATACCTGGCAATATGACCAATGACATGTTCAGTAAGATCGGCTCCGGACTTACCCTCAGTCAGAAGATTGAGAGAAGGATCGAGGAAGCGATACGGCAGAAAAAATTACTTCCCGGCTCCAAGCTGCCGACAGAGAAGGAATTGTGCGCACAGTTTGCCGTCAGCCGGACAGCCCTGAGGGAGGCACTTCGCCGGCTGAGTGCACGGGGGCTGATAGACATAAGAAAAGGCAGCGGCATGTATATCACTGAGCTGAAGATTGAGGATGCAATCAATTCCCTGCATCTCTTCTATGACCTGAGGTTCAACTCTGATCTTATACTCCAGATAATAGAAGTAAGGCGTCTTTTCGAACCCGAAGTTGCGAGGCTTGCCGCCCGTAACAGGACGGATGAAGACATCAAGATCCTGGAAAAGAACCAGCGTGAGCTGGAGAAATGCAATCCTGACAACACACAGCTCGAGGTTGACCTGATTAACCGTTTCCACATGAACCTGTCCAAAGCGACAGGCAACCCTATTGTCATCATAAGCCTCGAGCCGATTTACTCACTGTTGCCGAGGATGAGAAACCTGATATACGGAAATATCGAGGGAGAGAAAGAGTATACAATGAAATACCAGAAAGAACTTATTGAGGCGCTGAAGGCTAAGAACAGCCTCAGGGCTTATGAGCTTTCCGTGGCTCTTCTGGAGCGCAACATGGAAATTTACAATAAGTATTTCAAGACCGCCTGATACAATTCCTTCCCTCATTCTGAATGCTATGAAATTAAAAGTATTGATTATGGTTCTCCTATGTTCGCTTCAGGCTCTGAACGGTCAGATGCAACAGGCAGTGGAAGATATACGGAACAAGTATGATCTTATGGGTCTCTCTGTTGTCACAGTATGTGACGGAAAGATTTCAGGAGCTTTTCATGCGGGACTGAGGGATTATGAGCGCAACCTGCCGGTCAATGACAGCACCAAATTCAGGATTGCCTCCATATCAAAACTCGTCATGACCACGGCAATGATGAAGCTCTATGACCAAAAGCTCTTTAAGCCCGATGACGATGTAAGCAAATACCTGGGGTTCACTTTGCGTAATCCCAATCACCCGGACCGGCCCATTACCATTCGCATGCTGCTGTCGCATACAAGCAGCATAAACGAAGGCGCCGGGTATGACGGTTTCCTGACGGCAACTTACACAAATGTCAGCAACCCGCCTGATTTTTCACAGCTGCTGTCGCCCGGGGGAGCTTATTACACGGAAGACATGTGGAGAAAAGAGCCTCCGGGGGAGTACTACACCTACTGCAATGCAAATTTCGGCCTGGCAGGCACTCTTATAGAAAAGATCAGCGGACAGAATTTTGATGATTTCATGAGTGAGAATCTTTTCATTCCGCTGGGCATAACCGGGTCATATATTGCCGAAGGTGTCACTGATATAAACAATCTCGCTGTAATATACAGGAATGAAGACGGCAAGTGGACGCCTCAGACAGATGACTACAAAGGCACACTCTCATCGCCACGGGATTTCTCCGGGTATAAAACAGGCACCAATGCTGCTGTATTTTCTCCGCAGGGTGGACTGAGGATATCTGCCCTTGAACTTGCAAGGGTAATGATGGTTCACCTTGACAAAGGCAGGTTCGACGGTAAAAGAATAATTTCCAAAAAGAGCATAAGGCTGATGCACACTCCGCAATGGACATGGAACGGAAGCAACGGGGATGCCGAGGGTGGTACGAAAAGAAGCTGGGGTCTGAGTGTCAGCATTCTGACAGACGCCCGCTCCGCCGACCTGCTCGACGGCAATTCCACTATTATGGGACACGGAGGAGATGCCTACGGACTCATATCAAAATTCTATTTTGATCCTGACACCAGATCAGGACTGATAATCATCACAAACGGAATATCCGGAAATCTGACAAAAAGCTCATCTTCTGCTTTTTACGATTTCGAAGAAGCTATCTTTACTTCCGCCCGTCAAAACTCGCTGTTCCGGAGCAGCAAAAAGTAGGGAATGTCGTACCTTTGGGTATGCAAATTGCAATCAGTCTCTCTGTAACTGAGGACTGACACTAAATTAAATCCCTGCATAATGAGAATAATTATTATCTCTTTAGTCATGCTTTATTCATTTGCATTTCCTGTAAAACCGGTGAATGACAGCAAATCGGACAGGATCAGTTTCGGGAGGACAGGCGGGTTCACCAACATGACCGTCGAATATGCCCTTTTTGGAAACGGGAAAGTGTACCGGGTGAAGGATAACGACCTGATAAAAGTCTGCAGGATAAAAAAGGAACTCGTAAGTGAGATCGAGTGCTCTTTCACCTGTAACGGGTTCAGGGAACTGGTCATTAATGAACCGGGAAACATGACTTACTTTATTAAAGTCGTTAAGACCGGTTACCAGAATGAGGTAAGATGGTCTGACAACGATCAGCATCCGCAGCTTAAGACGCTGTATGACAGCCTTATGGATATCGTAAAGGAAAAAGAATGAAAAGGTATGCTCTTTTAATATTGTTGATAATGCCAGGCCTTCTTGCTTACGGACAGGGTAAACCATTTAAAACCAGGAACAAGCAAACATACGGATCAGCTGACCCACGCTTGAACAACGTTATTATTAAACCGGTCAGCAGTGCAAAACCTGCGAATGCTTACCCCTTCAATCAGATCCGTACCATTGCGGCACCGGTGATTGCCGGTAAGGAAGAACAGGTGACACATATTATCCGGAGCAAGGGTCGTCCGGTTTATATTGAAAGAAAATGCTCCGAAGTGAAGGGCGCACCGGAAGAGAAGTTATATGAATTCCTTAACGCAACTAAAGAACTTACGGGGAAAGGTGATTCCCATGAGACATTCAGGATTTCCGGAATAAAAACAAACTCCCGGGGAATTACACATATCAGAACATTGCAGCAATACAAAGGAGTGGATATTTACGGATCGGAATCGACCCTGCATATTGATGCCGTCAGAGAAAGGTTTACTGGTTCTTTCCATAATCCGGATCCTGCTACGAAAACATCTCCCTCCGTAAGTGCCATGGCCGCTGTTCAGACGGCAGTGTCTGATGTAAGCCAGGTAACGGTTTACAAGGAGCTTTCACCGAAAGAAAAAGACCTGCTTGATTACACTTCCCCGGAAAGTTCGCTGGTTCTTTTAAACGACAGTGAAGATAAATACCGGCTTGCATGGGCGGTAAGCATCAGGCCGAATTTCATTGAAGAGTGGAAATACTTTATTGACGCTGCCAGCGGTGAAATAATCCGGAAATACAATAACACCAACTCCGACGGACCAGTGACCGCCAGTGCCACTGATCTTAACGGGGTTCTGCAGACAATCAATACCTATCTCGAAGGAAGTGTTTACTATATGATTAACCTGGCTGAGACGATGTACGTCCCTTCCACCAATGAAGGGGTCATTATGACGCTGGATGCCAATAACACCTCCACATCCAACCTCGATTACAAATATGTTACCTCTGCAAATAACACATGGTCTCTGAGAAATACCGTTTCCGCGCATAACAATGCGACCCTGGCTTTCCGTTATTTCAAGGATACATTCGGCCGCAATTCACTTAACGATAAGGGTGGAAACATCATATCTTTTGTAAATGTTGCGGAAGATGACGGTTCTTCGATGGAAAATGCGTTCTGGAACGGGAAAGCAGTGTTCTACGGTAACGGGGGAATAAACTTTACCTCGCTGGCCGGGGCGCTTGATGTGGCGGCACATGAGCTCGGTCACGGCGTGATATCCAATACGGCCAACCTTGAATATTACGGACAGTCCGGTGCAATGAATGAGAGTTATGCCGATATCTTCGGTGCCATGGTTGACCGTGACGACTGGAGGATAGGTGAAGATGTCACCAAAACTTCCTATTCACCGTCAGGGGCCCTGAGAAACATGTCTGACCCTCATAATATGGGTACCTCGCTTAGCCAGTTATACTGGCAGCCAAAAACCGTCACAGAGATGTACCTTGGCAGTGAGGATAACGGTGGTGTGCATATCAACAGCGGGATAGGGAACTATGCCTTTTACCTTTATGCCACAGCTGTAACAAAAGAAAAAGCAGAGCGTGTTTACTACCGTGCTCTGGATAATTACCTTACAAGTACTTCTCAGTTCATCGACTGGAGAATAGCGGTAATGCAGGCTGCCAGCGATCTCTACGGAGCAACTTCCCAGGAAGTCACCAAGGCAGGTGATGCTTTTACAGCGGTAGGCATCCAGGAGGAGGTGCAGGTTGAGAAGACGCAGGATTATACTGTAAACAGCGGTCAGGAATACCTGCTAAGTTACGATACCTATCTGGGTGATACACAGACCTTATACAGGTCGTCTGTCACCGGTACGGCACTGGTCCCGCTGAGCACCACTGAAATGATGGGCAAGGTCAGTGTCACTGATGACGGATCGGTAGCAGTATTTGTTTCAACAGACCATCATATAAGATATATGTCGCTCGATCCTTCCAACCCGCAGGAACAAATCCTTTCCAACACCGCGGACTGGGATAATGTGGCTATATCAAAGGATGGCAAGCGGCTGGCAGCCATATCGAAATACATCGACAGCACCATATATGTTTTCGACCTTGTCGGGGGCGGAGCGCCGAAGCCATTCCCATTATATAATCCAACAACAAGCCATAGCAATACCGATGCAGGAGGTGTACTTTACGCTGATGCAATAGAGTTCGATATCACAGGTGAATACCTTATTTATGATGCATCCAATATTCTGAGATCAAGCACCGGGGATGATATCTATTACTGGGACATAGGTTTTATGAATGTCTGGAACAACAATGCAGGAGTATTCGGAGACGGCACCATCTCGAAATTATTCGGTTCCCTCCCTGAGAATGTAAGCGTTGGCAATCCGGTATTCTCCAAAAACTCACCGTGGATCATCGCATTCGATTATATCGATGATTTCAATGGAGTGTACGATGTCTACGGTGCTGATCTCAACGAAGGCAGAGCCGGCATGATTTGTGAGAACAATACTCTGGGCTATCCCTCCTTCTCAAAGAACGATGGCAAAATTGCATTTACCAGACTATATCTTAACAATACTGAATCTGTGGAGTGTGTTGCTGCCATAGGCCTGGCAGCGGACAAGATCTCGCCTTCAGGCAGCGTGACACTGGTGGTTGAATATGCAAGGTGGCCTGTATTTTACGCAACAGGCAGCCGCGATCTGATCTTGCCTCCTGTAGCGGATTTCACAGTTGATATAAAAACCGGAGACGCTCCTTTGCAGGTAAAATTCGTGGATCTTTCAGGAAATAAACCGACCTCATGGTTATGGACTTTAGAGGGAGGGACACCTTCTTCATCTGCACAGCAAAATCCCGCTGTCAGCTACACCGTACCCGGTACCTATAAGGTCACACTGAAAGCAACCAACATTATAGGGAGCAACTCGATCACCAAGGAAAGTTATATTATCGTTGCAACGGCATCGGGCATTGAAGAGGAAGGAACAGATGCCATACTAATCTACCCTAACCCTGTCGGAGACAATCTTAACATAATCTGTGAGGATGATTTCTCAGTTATACTTTACGATCTTAATGGCAGGATAATGTATTCGGGGGTCAACGACCGCCTGATTGACATGTCTTCCATCAAACCCGGCATCTATGTAATTGAAATCAACGCGGGAGGTAAACTTCTGAAACATAAAATTGTCAGGGAATAATTAGTTATGCAATAATTATATTGACCAATGAACACTGAATTGATCACAGCCGTGGCGATTGGCATCGGGTTAGCTGCCAGCGCCGGCTTCAGGGTTTTTGTTCCGATGCTTGTGGCTGCCGTAGCCGCCAAAACCGGTGTACTGCCTCTTAACGAAAGCTTTCAGTGGCTCTCTTCATGGCCTTCAATTGCCATACTTGGGACCGCAACAGTTGTCGAGGTACTGGCATACTACATTCCATTTGTCGATAACCTTCTTGATACGGTAAGCACGCCGCTTGCCATTGGTGCCGGCACCCTGCTTCTGACCTCTGTACTGCCAATCGACAGTGAGCTGATGAAATGGATCACCGGGGCAGCTGTCGGTGGCGGCAGCGCTGCCGTCGTTCAGAGCGGCAGCGCTCTGACAAGGCTGACCTCGACCAAGCTGACCGCGGGCGTTGGCAACCCGGTCGTTGCTACCGTTGAAAATGTGGCGGCAACCGGAACATCATTGCTATCACTTGTCATTCCATTCTTTATTGTCGCTTTATTCCTGATCCTTATAATCTTCATCTTTACCCGTCTGCGCAGAATGCTCCGGAAAAAGCAGAAACTGCAGAGGGAAGAATCCCTGTAAACCCGTATACCCGGAGGCCCAATCCCTTTGAAAATGACAAAAGAACCCATAGCCATCTTCTGGTTCAGGCGTGACCTTCGCCCTGAAGACAATGCGGGGCTTTATCACGCACTCCGGTCCGGATACAGGGTATTGCCCCTGTTCATTTTCGATAAAAATATCCTTGACAGGCTTGATGACAGGAAAGACCGGCGCATCTCTTTCATACTGGGGGCCCTGGAGGCTCTCCGGGAAAAAATGACTGCCGCAGGCACATCGCTTATGGTATTGCATGACACCCCTGAAAATGCCTTTCGTAAAATCGTGTCAGACTTCGTTGTAAAGGCTGTTTTTGCCAATCATGATTATGAGCCTTACGCTCGAAAACGTGACCGTCATGTTGCCGGAATCCTGAAAGAATCAGGCATTCCTTTTCATACCTTTAAAGACCAGGTGATCTTTGAAAAAGATGAAGTCGTTAAAAGCGACGGAACACCTTATACTGTTTTCACTCCTTACTCAAGAGCGTGGAAGAAAACAATAACTGAAGACCATCAAAGCTCTTACCCTTCGGAGCAACTGGCAGGGAAATTCCTGAAAACAGAACCTCTGCCTCTGCCTTCAATTGAGGACATTGGATTTAGCCGGACAGAGTATGAATTCAGGGCGCCTGAGATAAATACTGATATTATCAGGGATTATCACCGGACCCGCGATATACCTTCACTCAGAGGGACAACACAGATTGGGGTTCATCTCCGGTTTGGCACAGTGAGCATACGTGAGCTGGTCAGAACAGCCCTGAGGTTAAATGACGTATGGCTTAATGAGCTTATCTGGCGTGAGTTTTTTATGAGCATACTGTGGCATTTCCCTCACGTGACTGACAATTCATTTAAAAAGAAATATGACAACATCAGCTGGCGTAACAATGAGGATGAGTTTGAAAGATGGTGCACCGGTAAAACAGGCTACCCGATCGTGGATGCCGGGATGCGTGAGCTGAATGAAACAGGCTTCATGCATAACAGGGTAAGGATGATCACTGCCAGCTTCCTGACTAAACACCTGCTTATTGACTGGCGCTGGGGAGAAGCATACTTTGCAGATAAACTGCTTGACTACGAACTCTCATCAAACAATGGCAACTGGCAGTGGGCTGCCGGATGTGGTTGCGATGCTGCTCCTTACTTCAGGGTCTTTAATCCTTATGAACAGACACGTAAATTTGACCCCTACATGGCTTATACCAGAAAATGGGTTCCTGAACTGGATACCCCGGTATATCCTCAGATAATAGTGGAGCATACCTTTGCCAGGGAGAGGGCAATAATGGCTTATAAGCTGGGTCTGGAAAACATTCCTTAGTGTCTGTTTGTTAAGTTGAAATACTTTGATTTACGCACAACACTATTAAGCTCATATGCATTTACTCAGACAAATAAGATCTCTCTTTAATCCGGAAGAATATCAGGGCTGGGGCATGACCAGGAAGTACTTCGAAGGCTGGTATTTTAAGGTTGTAAATGCCACAGGAACAAAAGCTTTTGCTTTTATCCCCGGTATCGGAATGGATGAAGCCGGTAACAGCCATGCTTTTATTCAGGTTCTTGATGGCAAGGGAAAAAAATCTGATTACTTTAAGTTCAGTTCGTCTCTCTTTGTCCCTTCTGCAAAAGGGTTTGAGCTCTCTATTGGAAAGAATTATTTTTCCGTAAACAGGATTTTGCTTGATTTGCCATCTGTAAAAGGCACCCTGGATTTTTCAGGTGTTGTACCATGGCCCAAACCCTGGTACTCACCCGGCATTATGGGACCATATACATTTGCGCCGTTCATGGAATGTAACCACGGTGTGGTAAGCATGGATCACAGCATCGCGGGTCACCTGGAAATAAACGGAGAGATGATTGACTTCACCGGCGGAAGGGGCTATACCGAGAAGGACTGGGGTCATACGTTCCCTTCTGCTTATGTCTGGGTCCAGACCAATCATTTCAGCAAACAGGGAATTTCATTCAAGGCCTCGGTTGCCAGAATTCCGTGGATCACAGGTACTTTCACCGGCTTTATCGCCGGAATATGGTTAAATGATCACCTTATCAGGTTCACTACATATAACAGATCAGGACTCAAAAAGCTTAAGGTTACTGATGAATTTATGGAGATGGAAATGGAGAACCGCGATTACCTTTTTAAAATGACCGCACCCCTTGACAAAGCAACCGGCCTGGCTGCTCCGGTCAGGGGACTCATGGATGGCAGAATTGAAGAAAGCATGACTGCCGAAGTTTCATTATTACTTTCTGAAAAAAGGACCGGAAAAACAGTACTCGATGACCACGGACAAAATACCTGTATAGAAATATCAGGCGATATGAATACATTAATGCCTGGTTGAAAACTCAATGTTCATTCCCGGGTTGCGGCTGCAAATGATATTGACAGGGACACGCGGAGTTTTATTATATTTACCTGAGTAAAGAGCAACTGGCTGCAAACCATCATAATGTTCTTTATCAATATCTTATGACTAGTAAAAAAATACTTTTCTTCGAAGCGCCCTCAACGAATATTATTGCAACAGGTATTGACAGAACGCTGTCAGCTGAGGAAATCAGCAGGCTTGCATGGCTGTATGGCAACGCTGTTCTGTTAGTTTCCGAAACCGTCATGGGCACCTTCACCGGACCACGTCGCGAGATGATCACACCATGGAGTACAAATGCCGTTGAGATGGCTCAGAACATGGGAGTGACGGGTATTCTGAGGATTGAAGAGTATTTGCCTTCCAAAGGAGAGAACCCTGATCATGACCCTATGCTGCAGCGTGTCTATCACAACCTTGACCAGGATATTTTCACAGTGCATCATGAACCTGAACCGGTCAGGGATATCGATGATATTGAGGCATATAACCGGCAGGAAGGATTAGCCCTCAGCCCGCAGGAGGTTGAATATCTTGAAAGACTGAGCCATACCCTTGGCAGAAAACTTACCGACAGCGAAGTATTTGGCTTTTCCCAGGTCAATTCTGAGCACTGCCGTCACAAAATCTTCAATGGAACTTTCATCATTGACGGAACGGAACACCGGTCGTCCCTTTTCAGCCTTATAAAGCGCACCACCGGGGAAAATCCCAATCATGTTGTCTCAGCGTACAAAGACAACTGCGCATTTCTGAACGGTCCGGTTGTAGAACAGTTTGCTCCTGCAACGCAGGACAAAGCTGACTTCTTCAAAGTTAAAAAGATTGAATCCGTCCTTTCAGTAAAAGCGGAGACGCACAACTTCCCGACAACTGTGGAACCATTCAACGGTGCATCAACGGGTACCGGAGGTGAGATACGTGACCGCATCGCTGGCGGAAAGGGTTCTCTGCCCATAGCAGGAACAGCAGTCTACATGACTTCATACCCCCGCCCGGACGGGCCTCGTGAATGGGAAAAAGCGACAATACCCAGGAAATGGCTCTACCAGACCCCTGAAGAAATTCTCATCAAAGCTTCCAACGGAGCAAGCGACTTCGGTAATAAATTCGGACAGCCCCTCATCTGTGGTTCGGTGCTGACCTTCGAACACTTCGAAGAGATGAAGCGCTATGGTTTCGACAAGGTTATAATGCTGGCCGGAGGCATAGGCCTGGGGAAAAAGGCTGACAGCGGCAAGGATGTGCCTCAGAAAGGCGACCTGATCGTCCTTCTCGGTGGTGACAACTACAGAATCGGCATGGGTGGCGGAGCCGTCTCGTCAGTAGATACCGGAGCATATGACAGTACAATAGAACTTAACGCCGTGCAGCGTGCCAATCCCGAGATGCAGAAGAGGGTGTATAACGCTCTCAGGGCTATGAGTGAGAGTGATCATAATCCTGTCATATCACTGCACGACCACGGTGCCGGCGGGCACCTCAACTGCCTCTCCGAACTGGTTGAGGCGACAGGCGGTAAAATAGACATCAGCAAGCTTCCCGTGGGTGACCCGACCCTCTCCGCGAGAGAAATAATAGGCAATGAATCCCAGGAACGGATGGGGCTTGTCATAAGAAAAAGTGAGGCAGGAAGCCTCACAGCCGTAGCCGCACGTGAGCGCGCTCCTATATACATCATCGGAGAGGTGACAGGAGACAACCAGTTCACGTTTTACAATCCGGTGAGCGGCGAGAAACCTATCGATCTGCAGCTGAGCGATTTCTTCGGAAAGCCGCCCCGTACCGTAATGCGTGATACTACCCTGCCGCAGCGTTTTCGCGAGATCAGCTATGATCGCGGTGACCCGGAAAGATATCTCGGAGCAGTACTGCAGATTGAAGAGGTAGCATGTAAGGACTGGCTCACCAACAAGGTTGACCGTTCAGTGACTGGTCGTGTAGCAAAGCAGCAGTGTGCCGGCGAGTTGCAGCTGCCTCTTAATGACCTCGGTGCAATCGCCCTCGACTACCGCGGTAAAAGAGGTATGGCCACAGCCCTGGGCCACGCACCGGTCGCAGGTATGATCAGCGCATCGGCAGGGTCAGTATTGTCTATTGCCGAGGCATTGACCAACATTGTATGGGCGCCTCTTGCTGACGGCCTCAGAAGCGTATCCCTCTCGGCCAACTGGATGTGGCCATGCCGCAATCCGGGTGAAGATGCCAGACTGTACGAGGCAGTGAAGGCTGCCAGCGACTTCGCCATTGCACTGGGAATAAATATACCAACAGGCAAGGACAGCCTTTCAATGACACAGAAATACACTGACGGACAGGTGTACAGTCCCGGGACAGTGATAATCACCTCAGCGGCCGAGGTCGAAGACATACGGGGCATAGTCGAGCCGGTATTGGGGAACGATGAATCCACCGCCGTTATTTATATAGACATGAGCGGTATGGGCCCGGTTCTTGGCGGCAGCGCCCTGGCGCAGACCCTGAGCAGCCTGGGAAATGATGTCCCGACAGTGAGTGACCCCTTATATTTTGCCACTGTCTTTGAAGCATTGCAGAAACTGATCAGAGAAAGAAAGATCATGGCCGGACATGACATCTCGGCAGGAGGAATGATAACCACCCTGCTGGAAATGTGTTTTGCCAACCGCGAAGGCGGGCTGACTGTGAACCTTACCGAAATGGATGAAGCTGACACGGTGAAGATACTCTACAGCCAGAATCCCGGCGTGATCATACAGGTCAGCGATGAAGCTGAAACTGAAGAATTTCTCCTTGAACACGGTATCCGCTTTTATAACATCGGGCACCCTGTCAGGGAAAGGAAGATCTTTGTAGAAAACGGGGCAGCGCAATTCGTTTTTGACATAAATGATTGCCGTTCACTTTGGTACCGGAGTTCGTACCTGCTTGACCGCAGGCAGAGCGGTGAGCTGCTGGCTAAGGAGAGATTTGATAATTACAGCGATAAGGCAGTTGAGTTCGACCTGAAGAACTTCAAAGGGTCCTTCAAAGCCCTGGGGATAACCCCGGACCGGAAAGCGCAAACCGGGATCAGGGCAGGCATAATAAGAGAGAAAGGCGTTAACGGCGACCGTGAGATGGCTTATGCTCTCTGGCTCGCCGGCTTCGATGTGAAGGATGTGCATATGACAGACCTCATTACCGGCCGCGAGACCCTTGAAGATCTGAACATGATCGTATTTGTCGGAGGCTTCTCCAACTCTGATGTGCTCGGATCAGCCAAAGGATGGG
The DNA here is from genome assembly GCA_963825165.1 of uncultured Bacteroidales bacterium. Classification (GTDB taxonomy): domain Bacteria; phylum Bacteroidota; class Bacteroidia; order Bacteroidales; family VadinHA17; genus SR-FBR-E99. Next base: position 942,850 of record CAWGRY010000003.1, read on the forward strand.
CCGGCGCTTTCAGATACAATGAAAAAGCGAGAACGGCACTCGAAAACTTTTATAAGCGTGATGACACACTGTCACTTGGTGTCTGCAACGGTTGTCAGCTGATGGCAGAGCTTGGACTGATTGTTCCTGAACATAAAGAGATGCCCCGCCTCGAACATAACCTGTCCCATAAACTTGAGTCCGACTTCCTCGGCGTAAAAATCCTCCCCGGGAATTCTGTGATGATGTCGGATCTTGAAGGTATGGAGCTTGGCATATGGGTGGCACATGGTGAAGGACGCTTCGTCTTCCCCTATCCTGAGGAAAAATATAATATCATCATGAAATACAGCAGGAATCATTATCCTGCCAACCCCAACGGGTCAATGTATGATGTCGCTGGAGTATGTTCGGCCAACGGCAGGCACCTGGCCATGATGCCACATCTCGAGAGATCTTTCTTCCCGTGGCAATGTGCCTTTTATCCGCAAAAGAGACATGATGATGATGTCACACCATGGATCAAGGCATTCATCAATGCGAGGAAGTGGGTGGAAGTGAAAACTTCTGAGAAAGGCTGAAATAAAGTAAAAAACCCGCTGTTCGGCGGGTTTTTCATTTTAGTTAACCATCGGTTTGAGGATCAACGAATTGATAAGAGTATGCTTGTCAGTATTGACCTTGGACAGATCTGACGAGTGAGCCATTACCCTGTCACTGATCACCTGTACCTGGTAAACACCCGGTTCCTTGAAGAATATCGAGCCCATGTGTAAGTCAGCCCTGTACCATGGTTGCGTCACACTCTTGTCATCAGTCACTATTTCGTCTCCGATCGGTTTCTTCTCAATGCGTTCATCACCGGCAGTAATCGTTACCAGGTCATTGAACCGAAGATGCGCAGTGTCACAGGTAAGGCTGGAAAGCCATACATCATAACGACCCGCGTCTTTCACGGTAAAGTTCCACTCGGCAGTGTTGTACCTTGGGTTGGAATCAACCTCGATCAGAGAAGCATCTGTGATCAATAGTGTTACTCCCCCATCACGAACTGCAGTTTTGTCATCCTTACCAGATTTGTTATTTATTGATTTTCCGTTGTCATTGCAGGCAGTCAAAGCCACCACCACAACCAATGTTAAAGCAAAGATTTTTTTCATTTTTTTAAATGCTCCCAACTATGTTTTTATATATAACAATTGACTTCAAAAATCGTTCCAGAGAATAAAAATTAATTTTGGGTGCGAAGTAAACTCCTTTTCGGCACATATAAAATACTAAGCAATCAGTTATTTAGCCCTGAGCTAAAAAAGTTATCAACCGTTATTTTCAGTCTTTGCGAGGACTTCTTTAGTTCTGACTTTAGCCTTTGTGAGTGTCCTGGGAAGGGCTGCAGCAACGAGTTCTGCGATGTCGGTAACCTTGGTTTCGGTGGCCTGCCCCAAAGTTTTCTTGCACAACGGGCATGCCGTGATCAACTCCTCTGGCGATGAGGCTGTCAGTGATCTGGCTGCATCAACCGCTATCATTGACCGCTTGCCTGACGCAAGGGTAAGGTTACCCAGGCTGCCGCCGCAGCACAGAGCCATATTCTTTTCGTGCTGAGATTTTTGCAGATCAGCCACGTAGCTTATAACAGCCCGCGGTTCTTCATATATGCCTGAGCCGCGACCAAGCTCGCATGGATCATGATAAACGACTTTCCGATGCAGGTAACCGGGACGGAGGGATCCTTCCTCGATAAGGAGATTGATAAACTCCGAGTGGTGCATGACACGTGTCTCAAGATAATAGCTCTCATTAAATACCTTGAAACAGATCGGGCATGAGGTGACAAGGATCTTTGCCCCTGATTTCCAGATGAGGTCTGAATTATGATTGATTAACTCCCGTGCCTCTTTATCCCTGCCTGCCAGCATCAGTGGCCTGCCGCAGCATACTCCGCCCTCTTCGTCCATAAAGTTATATCTCACTCCGGCGCTGTCCATTATCTTTTTCATTGCCACTATTATCGCGGGCGTGAGATGGGTCATGCATCCGGCGAAGAACAGCACGTCAGCCTTAACAACTGGATTATCATTAACAAGATAGTTGTACGACTGTGTTGAAGGTCTCTCCATGAAACCCCTTTTTCTTGTCAGGGAGTAACCTTCGGGAAACTTCACCGGCTCGAAATCTTTACGGTCCTGCCTGCGTTCAATCAAACGCATAGGTCCGAGCTCTATGCCCACAGGGCATACCTCTTCACACCTTCCGCACATGAGACAGTTTGCGGTTATCGCAGCAATATCCTTTTCGTTCCTGAGTCCTTTAATAAAATATGCCGACTGTATGTCATTTATGCCCGCCGCAAAGCTCATCTGGCAGGTGCTGATGCATACGCCGCAAGATGAGCAGGCATTTGTCTGCACCTCGGTATATGATGAAGATTTGTCTCCTGTTCTGATACCGGAGTTCCGCATGAAGATCAGGAACAGCTCGACAGGTATGTGGAAGTATCTTGAGACAGGCAGCAGGATAAAGAATGTGCCCAGGGAAAGCGAATAAAGCCACCAGAAATATGGTGCCAATTCTGACGCCGGGAGGACCGATGCCAGGGCAGCCCCGAGGTTACCAGTGAGGAAGCTGCCGCTGCCGTGAGCGCCGCATGTGAAGCTCTCGGCCATAAGGCGTGAGGGGAATATCAGCCACAGGCTCAGCAGCGTAATGCGGTCAGTCCAGGTATGCTTTGTGGTCTTCTTCATGCCCATCATGCCGGGAATGAAGCGCTTAATAATAGCCAGCATCATCCCTGAGAGGATAAAGGCCAGCAGAAGATCCATCCAGAAACTGAATACTGCCGGGAAGCCGGAAGCGCCATGTTCAGGATTATACCAGCGGAAGAATATGGAATGTGACGGCGGGTTGAGGTGCCTCGCACTGAAGACATCCGCTTCGATAGTTCCAAAAACGATAAGCAGGAACCATCCGAAGGCGAGGCTCATGTGCATGTAACCAAGTACAGGGTTCCTTTTAAATATTCTCCTGTGCAGGAGGCTCTCCATGAAAATCTCCTTTATGCTCTGCATGAAGGGCGATCCGAAAAAGCCCCTCTGCAGACGCAGCTTGTCTGGCCGTGACAGGTTACGGAACCAGATCGTGCTGCGCACCACACTGTAGATAAGTATGAAGTACAGGCCCAGATTAAACGGAAAGACGAAGTGCTCAGAGTTCATTTCTTTCAAGTTTTCTGATGGCTTCTGCCGCCGCTGCAACCACATTGCGGGTGTTGACACCCCGGGGGCAGACAAGAAGGCACTTGCCGCACAGCATGCAGCGGGTGACCTCTTCATGCAGAGGGGCTATCTCACCGCGGCGGATGAAGTTGTTCATCCTCCTGAGATTAAACGATGTATGCTGACCTGCCGTGCAGGTTGCGGTGCATCCGCCGCACGCAAAGCAGAGTCTGAAGCTTGGTTCCTTCAGGGTGACATATGCCCTTACCTTGCGGTCAGAGGTATCATAGTCAATAAGCCTGCTCGGATTTATGGTGAAGCCAAACTTTTTCTCCAGGGTTTCGCTCATCGGTCATTGAGATATCTTACCGTTTCCGCAACAGCGGCCCGGGCATGTGAAATGGTATCAGTGATGTTCATCGGGGCAGTGCATGTGCCTGCATAGAAGACTCCCCTGAGGCCGCTCAGGTTGTTGCCGAAATGATGATCACCCGTCTCAAAAAACCTGTTTATCCCTCTCTTCAAGCCTGAAGCCTCGGCAAGCCGGGTACCCGATTGTGACATCTCCATCCCTACCATAAGCACCATCAGATCCAGTTCCATCTTGAGAGGCCGGCCTGCAAGCGTGTCTTCGACCTTGATAACCAGTCTGTTGTTAATATTAACAGACGCTTCAGACACTTTCCCCCTGATGTAATTGACGTTATAAACCTCCTGCGATTCGCGATAAAGTTCCTCGTAATACGGCCCGTACATCCTCATATCCATATAAAAGCAAAAGACCTCTGTCCCCGGCAGTTGCTTCCTGATCTCTATCGCCTGCTTGACAGCCGTTACGCAGCAAACTTTTGAACAATGATTGTTGTTCACTTTCTCGTCGCGTGAGCCTACACAGTGTATCAAGCCAACCCGCGAAGGGGCCCTGCCGTCAGTGGTGGTTACCTTTCCGGCGGTGAACATATCTTCGAGCTCAGCCGATGTTATGACATTATCATAGATTCCGTACCCGTATTCCTCCTTGCGGCGTGCATCGAAGATGTCAAAGCCTGTGGCAATGATGGCAGCATCAGCGTTGATGGCAGTTCCGTCAGTAAGGGTCACGATGACTTCATGCCCCTGATGCCTGATCTTTTCTACTCCGATACCGGTAAACACGGTAATTTTTTCGTTCTCAATTCTCTTGTTCAGATAGTGTTTTACTTCGGATGCCGGACGGTGGTCGGGGAAGAGTGCATGCCACTGCAGCAGGTGTCCGCCGGGGTTCTGCTCTTTCTCTACAAGGCTCACCGTATGACCCATCTCTGCCAGTGACCCTGCCGCTTCCATACCAGCAACGCCACCTCCGGCGACAACAACATGTTTTGAGCTGCCTTTCATCCGTTTATCAGGTTGGCCGGTTCAGGCAGCCTGCTGCCGTCCTTTGCCAGGAATCTGCGGGCCGGATCGGCCTTGATGCCCATCTTGCGCAAAAGAGCCAACGCCTGCACATTATGATATTGCATACCCAGTATCCAGGGATCATATCCCATAACCAGGCCTGCCATTTCTTCGTAAGTGAGGACAGGAATGCCGGTGCCGGATACTCCGTAAGCCGCTCCGTCAGTCTCTTTGATGACGTATTGCCACCTGTCCATGAACATTGCACAACCCGGACAATTGGCTACAATCATATCAGGCTGATACGGTTCCATGGACTCGAATTTTTTCCTGGAGGCAGAAAGAGAGTATCCGCGGTTTGCCTGAACCAGGTACTGTCTGAAGCCAAAGCCGCAGCAGTGACGTCGTTCAGGGTAATCAATGATCTCGCCGCCCCATGATTCAACCATCCCGATAAGAACATGCGGGAACTCAGCACCGCCAAAACCGTGTTTCGGGAACATCTTGGCATAATGGCATCCGATGTGTTCCACTACTTTCAGCGGTTTCCCGGTTGTGACATCTGCGAGGTTTGCCTTTGCCTTGCGGGCAATCTCATCCCTGAATTTGTATATTATGTCGCTTGCATGCGCTATTGATTCAGGCAGCTCAAACGTTCGGCCGGTGGCCTTGTAAAGGTTTTCACGTGTCTGTGCAAGAAGATCAGGAAAATGCTTCCAGGTCTCAAGTATCTCTGTATAAATTCCGAAGGATGTCACACACGAGATAGCGATATTTTTGTAACCGGCCTCCGTGGCAAGTGAGAATTGCCTGGCAACAACAGTTGATATTGTCTCAAAAGGAACTACATCACCATGGTAACCGATGCCGGTGCAGGTAGTGTGCCGTGGATCTTCCCTGACATCTTTACCAAGATCATCCCGCATGATCTTTAAAAAGATTTGCTCAGAGCCCGGGAAAAAGGTCTGTCTGATACATGATCTTACATAAAAGAAGTGATCATCAGGAACTTCCTTCTGATACTCAGCCCATATTCTCTGTTTACCTGCTAACTGCATACTCATCCCTCTTAACTTCTTCTTTCTGATGATCTCCGCTTTCGGCCGAAATAATAAATCTGAAATATTCAAAATCAGTTCCCTGATTCTTAAACTCCATACCAAGTTCTTCAGCCTTCTTTTCTGAAGCTCTTTCTATTGCTGCATAATGTTCGGTTGCTCCTGTAACATCAAATATATCTTTCAGCTCCTGAAGGACATCAGGCGTAATCTTGCGGGTAGGACCTTCCTTACCGTTCAGTTCACCTCCGCAGCGTGCAAGCACATCGGCAAGGTTGTTATAAAAATGTTCCCATACCGGACCCTGTTCCCGATGGTTTTCCGGACTCACCAGGTAAGAAGCAACACAATATCCGTGATTGAGAATGTTCTCACCTATGGTTCTTTTTATTGCCAACTGTTGTCTTCCTTTTTCCGACTCGGTGAAATAGCCCAGTTGCTGTGACAACTTGCGTAAGGCCATTATCACCAGGCCGGGGGTATTGCCCCGGGGACATCGGGTCTTGCAGCTCATACACTGACCGCAATACCAGATGGTCTCGCTTTTCAGCAGCTCCAATATAGCATCATTGTTCCGGGTTTGAACCTGGTCTACAACCCTCCTGGGATCATAGTTGTAATATTCCGCTGCAGGACACAGGCCGGTGCATACACCGCAGTTCATGCAGGCGTTCAGTCCCTCTTCGAAACGGACGTCCTGCATGAGCATTGAATAGAGATCTTCCATAATTGATTTTCACCCTTTTAGGGAAGATCAAAAGTACTCATGATGCTAATGCCGGGGAAGTGGATTAAAGCCTATTTTGCGGGGGGTATTTATACTTATGAATCAGGCAACAGCCAGTCAGCAGTCGGCAATCGGCAATGAAGATTTGTGATTTGCGATTTGCGATTTTCGATTGTGTGCAAAAGTTTGAAGACTGAAGACTGAGGACTGGAGATTGAGGACTGGAGATTGATTAAGCCGACCGTAATCCTTGTATTATGAGCTGCAGGTACATCTTACCGGACTGGTTATTTTCTGGTTCAGGTTTAGGGTAATCAACCGATTGGTTCTTTTATCGACACATTTCTTACAACCGGAAAACATTTCTAAATCCCACACATCTGCAAACACGCGACCTGATTTTAGTCTGATACCGTATTCCAAAACTGTTTCCAGGGAGCGGATATCGGGTTGAGCAAAGAAGTTTTTCTCAACCAGCAGATCCATGGCCCCGTTGCCTGCCCGTACAGGAATAACAGTGCAACATTCAACTCCGGCACCGAAGGCAAAATCGATTGACCGTTCTGCCCAGAATATGCCTTCCGGTTCCGAAAGGAAAGGAGGTCTCAGCAGAATAAATGCCCTTGACAGTATGTCATGATGTGTAAGATAACTGACCGCTTTACTGAAATCTTCCAGGGTCATTTGTTTATTAAGTTTCCTGAGTACCTCAGTATGTACGGTTTCAAGACCAAGTGCAACCTGTAAATCAGGTTTAAGCATATCCCTGAAAATCAGACATTTTTCATTAATCAGCCTGGGATGGCTTTCTACAATAACTGTCTCAAAATTCTTAACAAGCGATGCAATGCTTTTATAATCCTCCTCAGGTATCGCTCTTTCATCAAAAAAGCTTCCGCTGTTATAAAGTTTCAGGTTCCTGGCTTCAGGCAGTTGTTTTAAAGCCCATTCAATCTGCTCAGGGATAGCGCCTGCCGGTACAGAAACATCGGTGGTGTTTTTCCACAGATCACACATCAGGCAATGATATGGACATTCCCGGTTTGTGAGAAAAATAATCGCTGTATCCTCTATTAATCCAGAAGCGGTACTTTCTTTCTCAACAAGCCATGCGTATGGTTTATGCGGGTTAACGGAGTTCTTTCTCCCCCGTTTGGACAATATCCAACGGTCATTGATATTGAACTCAGGATCTTCATTCATAATTTGAAAGAAACTCTTTCCGGTACGCTATCTCCTTTTCAGGAAAATGATTTCTGAATGCATTAGCCGAAGCTGCCCCATGCTGAAAACGTCTTTTAGGGAATACAGGCATAGTCATTCCTGTAACTGCTTTTACTCCATCAGAAACGATCTGTCCCTTAAGATCATACAGTTTATTATGATCCCAGTCCGTGATATCAATGAATGGAATACCTTCCGAGACTTCAATTACATTTGGCAACGTATAAGGACTGAAAGATTCAAATCCAAGGCTTTCGCCTGTGGTATATGTCCTCATAAATCCCCTGCTAAGTCCTCCTGAGTAAGTAAGTGAGTGTTTTATCGAATCGACTCCCCATCCTTCATGGTAAAGCATCAGATTGTTCAATACACTCCGGATTGTAAGTTCCGGATTCTCCTCGATGGGATAATCCTTCAGGTTTTCGTTGCCACCATCACCATCAATTATAAATTTCCAATCGGGATACCGTGAACGGATGCCTTGCAAAAGCGCCAGGTTCATTGTAGCTGACTGTATGTCAAGAGGTTTGTAATCCTCAACAACTCTTACGGTTTTCTTCCAGTCGAGAGTTGAATAATCTGCTTCAATTACTTCAAGGAAAAATCCAAGATGCAGATCATCGAGGAATTTCTTTGCCTGTGCCAGATCTTCACCCCCTCCGTCGATACTAAGTGTAAAAGCCTTAAGCCTCGACGGACTCTCGCCAAGGTCCGTGAGAGCCTTGTAAGTCAGCAGGAAAAGAGCCCCGCTGTCAACTCCCGCTGAAAAAGTAATGCCAACAGGTCCGGCATTGGCACGGAACAATAGCCATTTCTTTATCTCCTCAAATAGTGTTCTTATGTAAAGTTCACCTATTTTGGGAGTATCTGATGAAGAATATTTATTTCTTTCCGGTTTAAAGAACCTTTCATATACCGGGTTGGGATCTGGACAGCCGAGGAGTTCTATTTTTGTTATATAGTGCGCCGGGGCCATCCTTGTATAAGATGGATGGAACTGGTGATCAAGACCCTCCTTCTTAAGATAGTTATAAATGACATCAATCCGCTCAGCAATTACCAGTTGTGGTCCGGCCGGTACTTTTGCAATGAAATAACGGATCGGACGGCCTATAGACCTTGCCATCCGGATAGTTTTTCCATCGACGGAAACAAGTGAGAACTGACCATCTATCTTCCTTACTGCTTCCACGTTTCCCGACCGGACAGCTTCAACAGCTTCCTCATGGGTCATATTATAAATAAGATTCTTTGCGGGATTGGTCAGATCCACCACTTTACTTATGTATTGATTATTCATTCTATATAAGTTTTATTTAAAATTCCTTTCCCTTCCATTATTGTAATGTATCTGTCAGCAGCTACATTATTAAAAATTTCTTTCTTGCCTCCTGTCCAGAATATTTCAAGAGTATCGATTGATTTTGCACTGCCCAGACCTATATGCAGCCTGGGGTCATTGTTGCTCAGATAGCTTGTTGTCCATTGATTGACAAGTACCTGCCTTTTTCCTCCGGCTGTTGCGACGACTTTTGCGGCTATTGCTGAAGCCGGACCTTTGCTGCCTTTCAATGTAAGACCAAGCCAGTGGTTTGAATTCCCTCCATCGTTTCTGAGAAGTGCTGCCGTTGCGTCAAGATCGACATGAGATACTATAATATCCATATCTCCGTCATTATCAAAATCCCACACTGCGAGACCTCTTCCCGATCGTTTTATCCTGAAATAATCTCCATACTCCTTTCCTGTATCTTTGAAATGTCCTTTTCCGTCATTTTCAAGCAACAGCGGGTATTGCAGTATAAGCTCCTCTGCTGTGCCGTTTGCTGAGACTATATCGAGGTCACCATCGTTGTCGAAATCAAGGAAAGCAGAAGCCCATCCTCCCTTCCCTGCCATAGGCAACTGGATACCGCTCGTTTCAGTAATATCTTCAAAGAATCCATTGCCTTTGTTCCTGTAAAGCGCTCCGTATGAGAGATCAACAACCAGAATGTCAATCAATCCGTCACCATCAACATCACCGATTGTTCCATGCATTGATCCGGTCCCTTTGCCCTGGCTGTTGGCAGCCACGCCTATTTCAACGCCAACCTCCTTATAGACACCATTATCGTTCCTGAACATGAAGTTTAGCTGGTGATCATTGGCTTGAAAAATATCAAGGTCCCCGTCATCATCATAGTCAAAAACAGTAAGGCCCATGCATTTAGAATCGGGATAAAATAATCCGTTCTTTTTAGTGACGTCCTTGAATTTTCCGTCAGGCTGCTGTTCATATAGAATCGAAGCCTGGCCTTTATATTCTGAGGGTTGAGGCATCAGATCGGGAGTCGTGGGTGTAAAGTAAGCCGGATCGAACGCCAGGAAATTGCCGACCATGGCGTCGAGCATTCCGTCGAGGTTGTAGTCCCAGAAGGAGACTCCGATGCTCCATTTTACAAATCCGTTTAATTTATCCGGACCACGGAGACTTGTAAGGTTTGTAATGTCAGTAAATGTTCCGTTGCCGTTGTTCCTGTAAAAAACATTGGGACCATAATTAAGCAGGAAGAGATCCTGGTCCCCGTCATTATCATAATCTATTGCTCCCGCAGCCATGCTCCAGTGAGTATCATTGATCCCTGCCTTTTCAGAGACCTCGGTAAATGTTCCGTTACCGTTGTTTCTGTAAAGCCTGTCGGGAGTGTTGATGAATTTTCTCCCGCCGGTATCAGATATGCCTTCAAGATATGTTCCGTTCATCATGAACAGATCCATCAGTTTGTCATTGTTGTAATCGAATACTGTAATACCTGATCCGCTGCTTTCAATAATATTCCTGTACGAGAGATCTCCGAATGTATATTTGAAATCTATGCCGGTCTGTTTTGTGACATCAGTAAATCTGATTACAGGCTTTTGAGCTGTAAGAGAATAGGAGACACATATCAGACAGATGGAGAAGATCCATTTTAACCGAAAAGTCCGCGAACCAGTCGCAGAGTTCGCAAAGCTATTTCTTATCATTTACTCTTAACGCATTTAAATACTCATCCGCTGTTACCACCCTTGTATTATACTCCCGGTTATATTTCTGCAATTCAGGAGTATCAGGATAAGTATCGCTTTCTGACGGAGGGTAGCTTTTCATTCCATGGAAAGGAAGAGGCAGTACCGTGTTGCCGTATGCCGTATTCAGGTCTCCGTCTTTAACCCATCCGACGCTTCGGATAAGGAAGTCCCTCTTCCATCCTTTGGCCAGCGGAGGCAATTCCGCAGCATTGAAACTTACAGTAGTCTCATCGCCGGCATTTGTTATAATATATTTGTTATCCGACTCTGACAAAAGAGGCAGGACATCACCGAACCGGGTGTAATTTCCCGTCAGATCTCTCCATTTCGGTCCCTTTTCAACAACAGAATAATCGAACCAGTGAGGTCCGTAACGGCTTCCTTTTCTGAATGGTTCCGAGAATCCCCTGTAGTGCAGGTCAGCACCTGAAGGATTGAGAACATTCATTACGGCAGGAGCACCGGGTAAATCTTCAGCGAAAAAAACCTGGTCCCAGTATATCTCCATATTTGTCATGATCCTGATCCGGTGATCTTCTGACAGGAATTTACCCGAGAGATCGGTTATAACGGTTTTATCCTTTCCCATCGGAAATCCAGCGCTGCCGGTCACTGTTACCCACTCACCTTTTTTATTCAAAACCTGGACTAAAGGAGGAGTCACTTTGATTTGATCTGATTGTGACATTGCCACATTAATGCTGGCATCCGTCGGGAATATCCATCCATTCATGAAAAGGAAAAATCTTCCGGACACATCAATATTTCCGGGATCAATTATAAGATCCCTGCATTTCAGTTATTCCCTGGTATTTGCCCGGTCTGAAATCTGCAAGATAAATGTCATCTTTCTGAGAAATAAAAGAAAGCACATCATTTCCTTCCGAGTCCACAGCTGAGACAGGTGTATGTTTCTCTTTAACGATAAGGATTTTCAGCCCCGGGAACGGGGGAGGACCAAATTGTTCAGGAACAAAAATATCAAGTGAATCGGGGTGATCCACTGCAACAAGTTCAAGTTCGTCAATGTAAATGGTTTCCCAGAGTTCGGAAGTGACCTGGATTATATAATTTCCATTGTTTTGTTTCAGCATATCGCCCGGAATTTTCAAATAATCATCCGAGGCATCTGCAAAGGCATATGAGGTGGTGCCGCCCATTATCCCGGTGGGCATCCCGAGAGCACTTCTCCATAATATATCCTTCACAAAAACATATTCTTTTCCGTTCCATCCATAGAGGAAAGGACATGAGCCCTTAAGGGTCTGCTGCTCGACAAGTGCCTGGTCTGATCCGGGCATGAAAATGTTCTGAGGCACTCCGTTGGTCCATCTGATCCTTATGATATCGGCTCTTGAATTACTGCCTATTCCAAAGTGGATAGCGGGATCAGTCACAACCATTGTTTCATAAAGATCGCCGGCACGCATCTCGACTTTCGCTCCGATACCGAAGTAATTATTTTTTGCACTGCCTGCTCTCAGTCCCACCAGCTTCATCGTAATATAATGGTTGTTATTTCCGCCGTCATTGCGGAGCAGGAAAATTCCGCCATCGATGCCTGCTATCAGGGCATCGAGGTCACCGTCATCATTATAATCGAAAACTGTAATCTGTCTTCCCGATTTTACTTCAGACGGTAATAATTCTGAGACATTTCTGAAATTTCCTTTTCCGTCATTGTAAAAGAGATTAATTCCGCGACCATCCTTTCCCTGTGATTCTCCTGCCACAAGAATATCGAGGAATCCGTCATTATTAAAATCCAGGAATGAAGCATCATAAACATTTATCTTTTCTATTGACCGGAGCATTTCTGCATTATTCTTTTCCTTCTCAAAAGCGCCGTTTCGCAGATTCCTTAGCAGCGCATGATTTTCTCCGGTGTCAGACCCAATAAAAAGGTCAAGATATCCGTCGTTATTATAATCTCCGACAGCGACCGCACCAGCTCCTTCATACCCTTTCAGTCCGCTTTCCGCAGCGATATCCCTGAATACACCCTGCCGCTGATTTGAATACAGGCAGATACCTGAGTTTTTATTGACTACGATAAAGTCGATATCCTCGTCATCATCAAAATCCCCAAAAGCTGCACCGGTGGAAATGATGTCGCCATTCTGCGGGCCAAGTTTTGCAGACTGATCATCAAATGTGCCGTCTGAATTATTTCTCAGATATAAGTATGAATTTGGAAGTATCTCAAACAGGTCAAGATCGCCGTCGTGATCCATATCGAAGAAAAGAGCCTTTTTTCCACCGGTGCTGCTGCCTGCCTTTGCTTTAGTTGTTACATCTTCAAAGGTGCCTTTTCCGGTATTTCTGTAGAGTATGTCGCCCCCGTCCTTCATCACAAACAGGTCGGGGAAACCGTCATTATCAAAGTCGGCAAAAGCTGCAGATGCTTCATTTCCGGAATGATTTAATCCAGCTTCCCTGGTCACATCTGTATATTTACCCATTTCGTTTCTGAACAGAAAATGTTTATATGATGAGGATGCAGGATCATAGCTGCCGGCATAAATATCAATATCTCCGTCACCATCATAATCGCATGCTTCGACGTGAGCTGAAAATCTGAATTCCGCATTTTTACCCTCTTCGGTTCGCGGAACAATATCCAGGCCGGCTTCCGCAGCTACATTGACAAATCTTATAATGTCGAGCAGGGAACTGTTTTCTATTTTACCGGATGATGAACCCCTTCTGTCGAAAGTTATGACCGGAAATCCTATAAGTGATCCTCCGGGGCCCTTCAGATCCATGATCCCGGCCTGGTAAGGCGAAGTAACCTTAAGATAATTATGAAAAATCGTGAACTGGATAATTGCATTTTCCTTATCCTTTTTTCTCAGTAAGGAAAGCGTCTTATTATAATATTCAACAGCCTCCTTAGGGAACTCCGGAAATTGTTTATTGATTATCTCCATCTGCTCAGCTGCCTTATCGAATTCACCCTTCCGGATAAGAATATCTGTCAGGTTGAGGCGCGGGACAAGATTAGCAGGTGCTTGCCGGACAAGAATTTCAATATAATTCTCGCGCTGTTTCTTTGAATCTTCGTCAGGCAGAGTCGAATACAACTCAGAAATCTCAAAAAGTATTTTTTTATGGTCAGGAGCAAATTCAAGAGCACTTTTAAGCTCATTAATAGCCTTATCCCGCTCATTGTTCATTTTAAATACAGTGGCCATAATAAGCCTGACATCCGGATCTTTGGGATCGATCTTTATAGCTCTGGTCAGTTCCTTTTCTGCTTCAGGATATTTAGCCATCCTTAAGTAAGTCAGACCGAGATTTGCATAGCCAAACTTATCATTGGGTGCCAGGTCAATAAACTTCAGGAATTCCTTTTCAGCCTCTTCCAGTTTAAACTCCTCAAGATATGCCAGCCCAAGTGTTTTAGCTGTAATCAGATCCGTCGATTTTTGCGTGGATTTTTCGCCACTGTTCCTGCATCCCGGAAATAATGAAATAAGGAGAGTGGTCACTAAAAAGAGGTAATACTTTTTCATGCCATCAAAATTAGCAAATAAAACTCAATCAGCTTTGAAGGTGATGGGAAGGCCGTTCTTTGTTTTCATCATTTCGAATTTCCCCAGCCGGTTGCCTTTATCATCAAACTGTATCAGTCCGGTTACACCATTGAAGCGGATATTCTTCAGAGAATTCTGAATCATCTCGCGATCGGAATTTTCTGACTGTCTTATAGCCTCAATAAGTACTCTCATGCAGTCATAAGAATATGAAGCAACCATTCCTGGCACATAGCCATATTTTTTTTCGAATTCCTTCCTGAATTTCTGGTTTTCTGCTTCCGGCCATTTTCCTGCAGGAACTGAAATGTTGTCGAAGTCCTTCAATTCCTGGAATGAAAGTAAATTTTCATTTAACAAGGCTATCGGAGCAAAAACCGGAAGGGGATGATTTTTCGTATTTATTTGCCTGACTAATTTTATTGATACCTGAGGTTCGCAAAAAAGTACAAGACAATCCGCATCTGAATCACTTATTTTATCAGCCAGGATATCTGTCTTCTGAACATAATCTCCAATATCGAATTGTAACGGATCAGGCTTTCCTGACTTCTTTACCGTATTAATGAAGCTGGCAAAGCTTTTTTCGGAATCGTATTCTTTTCCATGAACAACAACTATATTTTTATATTTCCTTATTCCATATATTTCCTTAAATATTGCAGCTGCCTGCTGGTTGTCGTTCGGGATACAGTTAAAGAACCAGGGTACGAATGCCTGCGACAATGTCGGGTCACCAGGCCATGCCGAAATGAAAACCACCTGCGATTTTGTTGCTGCCTGTTCAGCCAGGTGGGCATTTCGTCCGTCGTGCAGGCCAATAAGCGCCCAAACTTTCTCTTCAAAAATAAGATTTACCGCCTGTTTTGATCCTGTTCCCCACGGGCCTTCCATTGACCGTACAACAATCTGAAATTTCCGGCCGTTCAAGCCGCCGTTTTCATCTGCAATAATGACGGCTAGCTCAGCTCCGTGAATTGCTGATCTCCAGCTGCTATCCTGTACAAGCAATCCGATTTTGACAGATTGCCACGGAGGTGACGGATCCTGGGTAAAAGCTATACCTGAAGTAAAAACTATAACTGTTATAATCAGGCATGCCTGATATATAGTCTTACTTAATCTCATTTGGATAAATATCCCTGCCGACAGCTTGTGCAATCTTTTTCAGATCAGTCATCAGACGGGTAAATTCATCCGGACTCAGGGACTGGTGTCCGTCGCACAGAGCCTCCTGGGGTTTATAGTGTACTTCCATTATTAGTCCGTCAGCTCCGGCCGCGACAGCTGCCATTGCCATTGGAGGCACCATCCAACGGTGTCCGGTTCCGTGACTCGGATCGACAATCACCGGAAGATGGCTCAGATGCTTAAGCATTGGCACTGCGCTGAGATCAAGGGTATTTCTTGTGGTGGTTTCAAAAGTGCGTATTCCTCTTTCGCACAGGATAACCTGTTCGTTTCCCTGGCTAAGAATATATTCTGCAGCCAGTAAAAACTCCTCTATTGTAGCCATCATTCCGCGTTTCAGCAATACCGGTTTGCGGAGCATCCCGACTTCCTTCAGCAACGGATAGTTTTGCATATTCCGTGAGCCTATCTGAAGTATATCAGCATATCCGGCAACCAGGTCAACCATGCGGGTATCCATAACTTCCGTGACAACCGGTAATCCTGTTACACTTCTGGTCTCCTGAAGCAATTTCAGTCCTTCCTCTCCCAATCCCTGGAAGTTATAAGGAGAAGAACGGGGTTTGAAAGCACCTCCCCTTAAAATCACTCCGCCTGCTGACTTGACAGCTTTAGCTGTTTCCATCATTTGTTCCCGGTTTTCAACAGAACAGGGTCCGGCAATAATGACAACCTCTGCAGATCCGAACTTTATTCCCTTTACATCCACAATTGTCGGATCAGGTTTTGACTTTCTGTTTACCCTGACGGGAACAGAACATTCTCCAATCATTGCCGGATCATTGTAATTATCTGATTCCATTTTTGTCTCTGTTAATATTGATATCCTGTTTTGGGTTTCTTATATATCTGGTCACCTGTCTCTATAGGAGGAGTTGGTGAAAATTTGAATTTTCCGTTTCTTACTTCGGCCATGAAAACCGGCCTTATGTTATTCCATGAGGCATCCATAATGAGCTTTCCCGTGACACCCTGGTAACCCTGAAAAGTCTTCAGGTCCAATAATATATCCCGGATCAGTACACGATTTAAGCCAGCTTTCTGTATAGCTTCAACAATCATATTCATTCCGTCATAGGCATGTGCGGCGAATACGTCTGGTTCCATGCCGAACCTTTTCTGATAGGCTGATTTAAATGCTTTCAGTTTGGGATCATCTGAATCGGGATTATACTGGCAGGTTGTAACAATGCCCTCAGCCATGGGGCCGGCGATGCTCAGGAATTCCGGATTAACCATCCTGTCGGAACCATAAACAGGTTGTTGCATGCCCAGATCTCTGATCTGCCTGAGGATAAGCGCTGATTCTTTAGCATTACCCCAAAGAACAATAGCATCCGGTGAAGTTTTCTTTATCCGTTCCAGCTGGGCTTTAAAATCAGTCTCTCCATCATTGAATCTTTCTTCAATGACAATCGGGAACCCGATACGGGTGGCAGAACGACTGAAATGAAGGATTCCGACTCTCCCGTAACGATTGTTGGCTCTCATTACTGCCACCCGGGAGTGTTTATCAGTTTTGAAAATGCGGTCTACCAGAACATAGCCGCTTTGCCTGTCATCAGGAATATTTCTTATCACCCAGGGAATGTTTGTTTCGGTAAAAGTCGGATCAGGATCAGCGGTATTCATATTCGGGATCTCCAGTTTTAAAGTAGCCCTGATCGCAACATGTGAATTGTTGTCGTCAATTGTGCCCAGCCATGCCCATACTTTTTCATCGTCCATTTTCACCACTTCGTTGGCTGCAGCCCCCCAGAGACCAACATCAGTATGTATCATCAGCCTGAAAGGGATGCCATTGTAACCTCCTTTTTTGTTGGCTTCTTCAATTGCCAGTTGTGAACCCTGGAGCATCTGCATGCCAAGTGACACAATAGGTGAGCCTTCCAATGGCCCAAGGAAACCTATCCTGACCTCTTTCAGATCAGCAGGAGGCGGAACTTCACGTCCTGCACCATAGAACTGGATTGGTTCAAGAAAATGATATTTATAAGCTTTCATATATTTATCATAAGCAACCAGCTCATCCGGAATATTGGCATAGTTAACTTTCTTGTCCTGGCCATTCAATTGAAAGGGTAAAAGCAGCAGGAAACCCATAATAACCCCAAAAAACGGTTTCATATTCACAGTTTTAGCTTTTTTTACAAACAGCATACGTTTCAATTTCTACAAGAAGCGTTTCCCAGCACAACCTTGCCTGTATCCCGGTACTGGCAGGCAACGGATCAAGGTTCATCCATCTGAAGAATGAGGTTCGGATCTTATTGAATTCTTCATAATCCCTTTCAATATCCCTAAGATAGTTTGTGGTTCTGACGACATCGTGCCAGGTCATACCTTCAGCTGCAAGCAAATTCGTTATATTCCTGTAGGTCCTCCATGTCTGGGCCCTGAAATCGCCTATGTGTTCAGCTTTCCCTTCTTCGTTGACGCTTGCAGTTCCCGAGATGAGCAATACCTTGTACCCGCCGAATTCAAGCCTCAAAGCCCTAGTAAAAGAGGATGGTTTCTTATAATCAAAAGCTTCATTCAGTACATGCGGGGCATGTACAACATGCTTTTCAATCGGCGGACGATTCCTGTGAATTTCGGGAAACTATTCAGTATCCGGTTATCTTCCGATAGTATCCCGAGCTTTATCATCTCTTTCCGTTCTCCGTCCGTAATTCTTGCCGGATCTATCAGTAGCTGCTTGTTATCCATTTCAATTATATGTGATTTTAATTTGTGTTTATTAAGTTTCATTTTGTTTATCTCATTAGTTCACCCCGGCTTACACCTTTTGAGGTAGCAACCCACAGGTACATCTTCATCAGCATCAACTCCGATAATAAAATTATGGGATATTGAAGGTGACAAAGGAATTTCTTTTTTTTCGTTCCCATTTGTAATAATGGCTTTCCCGTTTTCACTGTTATCGTCTTTTTTATATGTTACCCATGTGTTACCGTCGGTACTGCTTAATCCGTTATCGCTGCATACAAATACTTTCCGGCCTTCAGCCCTAAGGAAGTTTATAAAATTACTTGCCAGTCCGCTGTCATGATTAAAATAGCCTTTCCAGTTTTTACCGTCATACCGGCTCATCCCGAAATAGGTTGAAATCCATAAAATACTGTCAGAATAGGCAGTAGCAGTCGTAATATCATGAACTAACCCATCGTCGGGCTGAAGATCAATTTCCATAAAACCATCAGGATCAGTATAATCCCTGAAATTCTTAGTTTCGTAATTATATTCTATAATTCCTCCTCCCCATGCTGCAATATATACTTTTCCGTCGCCGGCCGATACTCCGTAAGTCCATGGCTCATGCATCGGGGCGTTCTGCTCGGTGAAAATATCCCATAGTCCGCTTTGAGTGTCATAATGGCCGGCTCCCCCTCCTGTGGCAACCCATATATCTTTCCCATCACAATAGACACAATACACAAGGTCGTTTGGCATTCCGCTGTTGAACTGGTTAAAAGTTGTGAATTTACCTGAAGACCATCTTGAAAGCCCTCCAAGTGTACCGATCCAGACATCACCTGTCAGCTCGCTGACATCTATTGAGACAACTCCGTTATGAGCCAGGCCGTCTTCTGTTGTATAGGTTCTCCATTTCTCATTTTCATAAACGGCAAGGCCATCGTGAGTTCCGACGAGCACGCGGTCGCCATCAATCCTAATACTGTATGCCTTATCAGAAGGAAGCCCGTCCTTAGTGGTAAAGTTTCTCCATTTTCCATATACCGGCATTCCTTTAGCCTCTTTTATAACACCTGAGCTGCCCGGAAGATCTTTGTCTGAACTGTTTCTATAGTGTCCGGAAACAGAGATATTTTCTCTCTTTTCCGGCTTTCCGGATCTGATTGGTTTCTTGAATAATAATAAACCTCCAACAACAATAGTTGCCAGAATGATTATAATTGCTGAGTATTTGACAAAATTCTTATTGGACATTTTTTGCATGATTTTTTCATTTTTTATGAGCAAAAGAAGCTTGATTGACTGAAGCAGGCTGCTGTTCATATTCCTCATCCCTGAGAGATTTCAGATATTCCACCAGATCGTTAAGCTTTGTTTTTGTGAGGTCATTGACCGAACCGTGCTTGTCAGTTTTTCCATAAATGGTCCATATCTCTTCAAGGGTCGCAGCACGTCCATCGTGAAGGTAAGGGGGTGACTAGAAATATTATTAAGATGTGGGGTATCAAAAAGAATTGAATCGTCGCTGTCTGCAAGTGTGCCTACATCTGCCATTTTTTTATTCGTAAAATAGGGAGCCGGATGACAGGTTACACAACGGTTAACAACTGGTATCTCAAATCCTTTGCTGTCATGTGTTCTTTCAAAAATCTCCTTACCGCGTTTTTGAGCTTCAGTAAGTTCTCCATTGGGATTATATTGCAG
>CAWGRY010000004.1:0-23846 GCA_963825165.1 uncultured Bacteroidales bacterium
TCACCATAACCGCTGTAAGCAATTTATTTACAGCGGTTAATTTTTAAGTACAAACGAATTTACATGCACGTTTACGACTGGGCCTGGTCTCTTTGGATCTGGTTTGCAGTTGATACAAAAAAAGAAAGGCAGCCCTTTTAGTGAAAAGCCAGCCCAAAGTCAATGTCTGCAAACTGATCCTTGTTGGACGGCTTATGATTAGAGATTGCCATTGCAGAATAGATTGCTTATGCTTGATATTGTGACATATTTTTCGTATATTACAGAATATGAGAAATTACCCGGATATCATGAGGCTTCCGCATGAGACAATTTTTTTGATAAATACACTTTGTGATATTGTTGTCAGATCAGTTACAGACGAGGTGAGAGTTTTCTTTGCTAAGCACAAGGGCGGGAAGGAATATATCATATATCACCTTAGCGAGCTTTTACAGGATACCCTGAGGGAAAACAAGGAGATCACAAACATTGAATATGCTAATTTTTAATGAACAAACCCCCGAACCGATCCGACGGCTGGCAAGGAGATGTGGTTTGATAATCAGATGATTTTTATAAGAAATGCCCCAGCCAGTAAAGCGTAAGACCTAAGATTACCCTCTCGGAGACTTGGTCTCGCTACCCGGAGAACATTTATTGTTTTTCTCTATGCGTTAATATGTAGATGATAGGTAAGATACCTATTGTATTAAAAATAGCTATGCAAATGAACCATGCTAAATGATTTGCTCTTGCAGCTTTCCACAAAGCTATGAATCTCCAGACAGCGTCCCATATTGAAAGAACAATAATTATTGGAATGAGCCAGGGTAGCATAGAGTGAATTTGTTGTTCCATTTGATCAGTTTTTGGTTAATGGTTAAAACGATATACTTGAATTAAAGTTATTGATGCAAATTACACCAGCAAAAAGTTGAAGTCAAGTTTATTGTGATCTGAAATCTTAAATCGCTGTTTATATTGATGATTTTATTTATAATTTATAATTTCTTTATACCTGTAAATCAATTTTTTATAATGCCTTTATAACTTCCGGATTAATTTTGCCATGACAACAGATCTTAAAAAATGAACTGGAAGATTATTTTGGCTGTAATTGCTTTCCTCCTTTCATTAGCAGGTTTATTATATACTGGTCCTCTTTTGGTAAAATTCCTTGAAGGGATGTTGCATAATCGTAATTTGTAATTTATGAATATCGCTGATATTATCCAAATTTCCCTTTTCCTGCTTGTTCTGATAATGTTTTCTCCTGTGCTTGGGAGATATATGGCCAGGGTCTTTCTGGATGAGAGTCATGTTCTGAAGGCATTATTTAAACCAGTAGAAAAAGCAATTTATCGGTTAATATCATGTGAAGGAGAAGAAATGGACTGGAAGAAATACACATTTAGTCTTCTGGTTTTTAATTTCATGGGTTTTCTCTTTCTGCTTTTTCTTCAGCTGTGTCAAAGTTTTTTACCTCTTAATCCACAGAAATTGCCGGCTCCATCCTTGTCGTTGGCACTGAATACATCAATAAGCTTTGTGACAAATACAAATTGGCAATCATATAGTGGTGAAACAACTTTAAGTTACCTGGTGCAGATGGCGGGTCTTACAGTGCAGAATTTTTTAAGTGCAGCAACAGGTATTGCGGTCTTGCTGGCAGTTATAAGAGGTCTGGTTAGAAAGACTACCGACAATATTGGTAATTTCTGGAAAGATGCTACAAGATCCGTACTTTATGTTCTGTTGCCACTTTCGATACTCCTGGCAATAATTCTAACAGGTCAGGGAGTTGTCCAGACATTCCATCCGTATGTTAAGGCAACCACATTAATGGGTTCCGAACAAATCATCCCTTTAGGTCCGGTTTCTTCGCAAGTCGCTATAAAACAACTCGGCACAAATGGTGGAGGCTTTTTTAATGCAAACAGTGCTCATCCTTTTGAAAATCCTACTCCATTCTCCAATTTCCTGGAGATGCTGGCAATCCTGTTAATACCATCAGCACTTACCTTCACTTACGGACGGCTCGTTGGCTCGAGCAGACAGGGTTGGACTATATTTCTTGTAATGTTTACACTTCTCATAACTGGCCTGGTGGTCTCGTATTACTCGGAATGTAAATTTTCAATTATTCACGGTTTGATTAACAATATGGAAGGAAAGGAAACTCGTTTTGGAATTGGGAACAGTGTTTTATGGTCCGTTTTGACAACTTCAGCATCAAATGGGTCAGTAAATGCGATGATGGATAGTCTTACTCCTCTTGCAGGGATGATTGCCATGTTTAATATTATGCTGGGAGAAGTGATATTTGGAGGTGTGGGATCGGGAATATACGGTATGATAATGTTTATCATACTGACAGTGTTCATTGCCGGTTTAATGGTTGGGAGATCCCCGGAATTTCTTGGTAAAAAGATTGAAGCTTTTGAAGTAAAAATGGCTATTCTGGCAATTCTTGCACCAAGCCTTGTGATACTGGTATTTTCGGCTGTCAGTTGCTTGACAACGTCTGGTTTATCAGGTATCAGTAACCCTGGACCTCAGGGACTCTCAGAAATACTATATGGTTTCAGTTCAGCAGCCGGAAACAACGGTAGCGCATTTGCAGGATTGAGTTCTAATACACCCTATTACAATATTCTAACTGGGTTAGGAATGCTGATAGGCAGATTTGGCATCATTGTTCCTGTCCTCGCAATTGCCGGAAACATGGCTGGCAAGAAAATTACGCCATCATCAAGCGGTACTTTCAGAACAGATACCTGGCTCTTCGGTTTACTGCTGATTGCTGTTATTTTAATTGTCGGCGGACTTACCTTCTTTCCGGCTTTATCATTAGGTCCGGTTGTAGAGCATCTATTACTTCTTAAATAATTATTTATTATTCAATGGAATCCAAGGGGAAAAAGGAAACAAAACTTCTGACAAGAAGGATCCTGCTTGCTTCTGTGAAAGAATCTTTTGTCAAATTGACTCCTTCAAACCAGATCAAGAATCCGGTAATATTTATTGTTTTGATTGGAGCAGTAGTTACGACATTTGTGGTTTTTCATAATCTGTTTTTAAGTCAATTTTCCGTTTTTGTTCTTCAGATTTCTCTGTGGTTATGGTTTACGGTATTGTTTGCAAATTTTTCAGAAGCAATTGCAGAAGGCAGAGGGAAAGCGCAGGCAGAAAGTCTCAGGAGAAGCAAGATAAATACCAAAGCAATCCGGCTTAATTCAGGAAAAGAAGAGGAAATCTGGGCTACAGAATTACAAAAAGGCGACCTGGTAGTTTGTTCAGCAGGATCTATAATCCCTTCTGATGGGGAAGTTGTTGAAGGGATTTCCAGTGTTGATGAATTAGCAATAACTGGGGAATCAGCTCCTGTTATTCGTGAAAGTGGAGGTGACAGAAGTGCAGTAACTGGCGGAACTAAGGTAATAAGCGACAGGATAATTATAAAAATAACAGCTGAGCAGGGCAATACATTTCTTGATCATATGATTTCCCTGGTCGAGGGTGCCAGAAGACAAAAAACCCCAAATGAAATTGCACTGACTATTTTATTATTCGGATTGACAATAATTTTCCTTATGGCAGTGGTTACACTTCCTGCTTTTTTTTCTTACAGTCTTAAGTCTTCGGGACTATCACAAAATATGAATTTAACTCTTCCGGTACTTATTTCCCTCCTGGTATGCCTTATTCCTACAACAATTGGAGGACTCTTAAGCGCAATAGGGATAAGTGGCATGGACAGGTTACTGCAGAAAAATGTAATTGCAACAAGTGGAAAGGCGGTGGAAGCTGCTGGTGATGTAGATGTCCTGCTACTTGATAAAACCGGAACAATAACATTAGGTAACAGAATGGCGACAGATTTTATCCCTGCTAACGGGATATCAATCGAGGAATTTGCAAATGCTGCCCAGTTTTCATCTTTAACAGATGAAACACCGGAAGGTCGTTCAATCGTTGTTTTTGCAAAGGAAAAATTCAACCTGAGAGAGAGAAATTTGAATTCTGGAGATACAGTTTTAATAAAATTCTCAGCTAAAACCCGGATAAGTGGTATTGATATCAGGTTGCCAGATGGGAAAATTAAAAGTTATCGCAAGGGTGCCCCGGACGCTATTAAAAAGTTTATTGAAGATAATAATGGTTTCTATCCTCAAAATGTAAAGGATACTGTTACCCGCTTAGCCATGCAGGGTGCCACTCCATTGGTAGTGACGGATAACATAAAAGTTCTCGGTGTTATCAATCTGAAGGATATAGTAAAGGGGGGGATTAAATCCCGTTTTGAACAGCTTCGGACCATGGGAATTAGAACCATTATGATTACCGGTGACAATCCCCTGACTGCTGCAGCAATTGCCGCGGAGGCTGGAGTAGATGACTTTATGGCAGAAGCCAGGCCAGAAGATAAATTATCACGGATACGGCTGGAACAGGCAAAAGGACATCTTGTGGGTATGATAGGAGACGGGACAAATGATGCTCCGGCTCTTGCACAGGCTGACGTTGGAATTGCTATGAATACAGGGACACAGGCAGCAAGAGAAGCCGGGAATATGGTTGATCTTGACAGTAATCCGACAAAACTGATAGAGGTTGTCGAAACCGGAAAACAATTACTTATGACACGAGGAGCTTTAACCACTTTCAGTATTGCCAATGATGTAGCAAAATACTTTGCTATAATCCCTGCTCTGGCATTACCATTATATGCTTCATCT
Organism: uncultured Bacteroidales bacterium; assembly: GCA_963825165.1. Taxonomy (GTDB): domain Bacteria; phylum Bacteroidota; class Bacteroidia; order Bacteroidales; family VadinHA17; genus SR-FBR-E99. The sequence goes on from CAWGRY010000004.1 coordinate 4,722, forward strand.
GGAGTTTCAGGCCCATTATCCAGGCTCAATATAATGCACCTGGCCTCCCCCGAGAGTGCAATTCTTAGCGCAGTTATCTTTAATGCTCTAATAATAATAGCATTGATCCCCCTGGCTCTTAAAGGTATAAGCTACAGGCCTTTATCAGCAAGCAGGGTACTTACAAAAAATATATTGATTTATGGCGTAGGTGGACTGGTTGCTCCATTTATAGGCATTAAGATGATAGATATTTTACTCAATTCTCTTCATTTGATTTGAAAAAAGAAATGAAAAAACAAATCATTACAGGGTTAAAATTTCTGGTGCTGATGATAATTCTTACCGGCCTGGTATATCCGGGATTCGTTACAATTTTCACCTCCATCATATCCCCCAATGAGGCTCAGGGAAGTCTTGTTATGAGGAACGGAGTAATACTAGGATCAAAACTAATTGGTCAGGATTTTGATAGTCAAAAATATTTCTGGTCACGGCCTTCATTCAATAACTATAATCCTCTCCCCTCAGGTGCATCAAACCTTGGCATTTTAAACCCGCTTTTAATAGAAAAGATTGCTGAGAAAGAGAGAGATTTTTCTCAGGCAAATAAAATAAATGAGGATTTGAACATTCCTCCTGAAATGGTTACTGCTTCTGCCAGTGGCCTGGATCCTCATATCTCCCCTATAGCAGCCTTATTACAGGTAAGCAGGGTTGCCCAGGCTAGAGGAATGGACGCGGCAGGGCAGGAAAAACTAATTAATCTGGTAAATGATCTGACGGAAAACCGGCAGTTTTCATTTCTTGGTGAACCACGCATCAATGTATTTCTCCTAAATTTGAAGATAGATAGTCTTAAATGAACGATTACAATAATATACGACCAGATCCTGATGAATTACTTGCCTCAATAAAACTTGAAGAGGACCAAAGCAAAAAGGGCAAGCTGAAGATCTTTTTCGGTATGTGTGCAGGTGTTGGTAAGACTTTCTCGATGCTTGAATCTGCACACATTGATAAGTCAAAAGGGAAAGATATTGTTATAGGGTATATTGAAACTCATAACAGACCTGATACTAATGAGCTTTTAAAAGGGTTTGAAATAATTCCGAGGAAAGTTGTCGACTATAAAGGTACAAGACTAGAGGATGCGGATACGGAGGCTATTATAACAAGGAAGCCTGATATCGTTCTCATTGATGAACTTGCCCATACGAATGTACCTGGAAGCCAGCATCTTAAGAGATACCAGGATATCCTCGATATTCTTGATATCGGAATTGATGTATACACCACGTTGAATGTACAGCATCTGGAAAGCAGATCGGAAACAGTGTCGCAGATAACAGGCATTGTCGTAAGGGAAACTGTTCCGGATGATATTTTTGAGAAAGCCGATGAAATTGAACTGGTTGATATAACACCTGACGAACTTCTTCAGAGATTCGCAGACGGTAAGGTATATGCCCCTGAACGATCGGCTGAAGCAATAAAGAGTTTTTTTAAAAAAGGCAATATTACAGCCTTACGGGAAATGTCGCTGAGGATTGTTGCTGACAGGGTTAACAAGCAACTACAGGTTTACATGCAGAAAAATCGCATAAGAGGACCATGGAAATCCGGTTTGCATCTGATGGCAGTTATAGGACCAAGCCCACATTCAGCTAAGCTATTGCGATGGGCAAAGAGTCTTTCTTACACAATGGGAGCAACACTTCTTTCCCTGTATGTTGAATCAACAAGAAAATTGTCGTCCTCACAACAGGATCAGCTGAATAAGAATATAAACCTGGCCCGGCACCTTGGTGTTGAATTTATCACCACATCCGGTGATGATATTGTCAGATCGATTCTTGATATAGCTCAAAAAGAAAATATTACACATATAATAGTTGGTAAACCCAGGCATTGGAGCTTCGTATCTTATTTCAGGGTTGGAAACTTCGTGAACAGACTGATAAAATACAGTGGTAACATTGATGTTTATGTTGTGGGATCCGATCAGGATGAAGGCAATCAGTCTATGAAGTACTTTGAATTGCCATCTTTTACATCAAATTTCTCACAATATCTTCTTGGGGCCATATTGACAATACTAACAGCTGCTATTTTTTACCCTCTAAAGGAGTACATTGGTTACCAGATTGTCGCATTCGGATTATTGTTTACGGTTTCAATTCTGGCGCTTTTTGTAGGAATAGGACCTATTCTCCTTTCTGCTGCATTGAGTGCATTGGTCTGGGATTTCTTCTTCATACCACCCTCATTTGCATTTCATGTTGACAAACTTGAAGATGTATTGATGCTTATAATGTATTTCATTATAGCCCTTATAGGAGGAATTATGACCTCAAGGGTAAGGAAACAGGTAAGACTTACCAGGGAAAGAGAATTACGAACAAATGCTTTGTACCAATTGACAAGGGAGCTGTCAATGACATCTGGTATTGATGAGGTTATAAGAACATCCGTTAAGTACATCAGCAAATATTCCAGACTTGATTGTTCAATTATCCTTCAGGGTGGAAACAATGTATTGGATAAAACGATAAAACCAGAAAACTCTTTAAATCTTTCTGATCCGGAATTAAGCATCGCTGAATGGTCTTTTCAACATTCCAGGGAAGCTGGCCGATTTACTGATACCCTGCCTTCGGCTGAATATACATTTTATCCTCTTATCGGTAATAAATTACATCTGGGAGTTATTGTTATAAAACAAAAGAAACCTCTTACGGGTGACGAAGAAACATTTTGGGATGCTTACAGGACACAAATCTCGAATGCACTTGAAAGAGAATTCCTTAATGATATTGCAAGGAGAGCCTCAATTCTTGATGAATCGGATAAATTGTATAAAAGCTTGTTTAATTCAATTTCACATGAATTGAGAATTCCTGTAGCTACTATTATGGGAGCATCAGATACTCTGCTTTCAGGTGAATTTGATAAGGGCAGTATCAGAAATTTACATATTGAAATTAATAAAGCTTCAGAGAGGCTAAACAGACTTATAGATAACCTGCTGAATATGTCGAGGCTGGAATCTGGTCGGATCACACCCAAAATTGACTGGCATGATGTACACGATCTGGCCGATAAGGTCATTGAGGTCCTAAAAAATGAACTCGAAAGATTTAATCTGGAAGTCAGCATTCCCGATGAAATGCCTCTTGTAAAAATAGATTTCGGACTTATGGAACATGTCCTTCATAATGTTGTACTTAATGCTACTCAATATTCAAAACCAGGGACAACTATCCGAATTAAAATGTATTATGATCACCAAAGTTTTATAATGCAGGTTATGGACAGAGGTCCTGGTTTTCCTTCAGACGAGTTGAAGAATGTTTTCAATAAATTCTACCGGCTTGAGGGAAGCATTTCAGGGGGAACAGGATTAGGGCTTTCAATTGTAAAAGGTTTTGTTCAGGCTCATAATGGCAATGTGACAATTGAAAACAGAAAAAACGGGGGTTCAATAATAACAGTCAGGATTCCAACGGAAATTCCTGATTTGAATCAAAGTTTATTATAAATAGAAATTGGTAACAGGCGACAATATATTGGTTATTGATGATGTAGTACAGATCCGGAGGCTTCTGGAAATTACTTTGACCCATAATGGGTACGCAGTTTCTGAGGCTTCAACTGCCAAAGAAGGGATAATTACTGCAGCTTCTCATATCCTGCGTTAATGTTACCCGATCTTAGGCTGCCAGGTTCTGGCTGCAGATTCAGTTCACCCTCCCAGCGGGCTATCACGGCAGTTGCAAGGCAATTACCCAGTACATTTACTGATGTCCGGGCCATATCCATTAATTCATCAATACCCAGGATAATATAAATCGGCCAGGTCGGAAGCCCGAAACTTGCAGCAGTCCCAAGCAGGATCACAAGTGATGCCCTCGGTACACCTGCAACTCCCTTGCTTGTCAGCATCAGGGTAAATACTATCAGGAGCTGTTTCTCAATCGGAAGGACAATACCGGAAATCTGTGCAAGAAAAATGGTCGCAAGTGAAAGATACAGTGTTGTTCCATCAAGGTTAAAGCTGTAACCGGTAGGCATTACAAAGGCTACTATCTTACGCGGAACGCCAAACTCTTCCATTCGTTCCATAGCAATGGGAAGGGCTGCTTCAGAACTGGTTGTGGAGAATGCTATAACAACAGGTTCGGAGATTGCTTTTAAAAATCTTTTTATCGGGATTCTGAATAACAGAGCTACCGGAAGCAGTACCAGGAGCAGGAAGACAATCAGGGAAACATAAAGAGTGGCAAGGAGCTTAAGCAGATTGTAGAGTATGTCGAGGCCCATGTGGCCTGTGCTGTAAGCAATTGCCGCAAATACCGCGAACGGAGCAAAATACATAATCAGCTGTGTGAACTTGAACATCGTCTCGGCAAGCGCTTCGGTAAACCTGATCATCGGATTTTTATATTTATCCTTGATCATTGCCACAGCTATTCCGAAAATAATACTGAACACAACGATTTGCAAAACCTGTCCCTCATAGATGGCTTTTGCTATATTCTCGGGGAATATGTGGAGGATCAGGTCAGTGCCTTTTGTCACCGTGGCTGCAGGAATTTCAGCCTGGTTGACAACCTCCGGAACTTTTACCCCGATACCTGCCTTGCTGATATTTATTGCCAGCAATCCGATGAAAAGGGCAAGTGTCGAAACAATCTCAAAATAAACCATCGATTTCCAGCCCATCCTCCCTACCTGTTTCAGGTTGGAATGACCGGCAATACCGACGACCAGTGTGGCAAACAGCAGGGGAGCAATAATGGTTTTAATCAGGCGCAGGAATATCATACTGACGACCTGCATTTTAACAGCTATATGCGGCAGGTCATGTCCGAATTCAGCGCCAAGGATCATGCTTATCAGTATCCAGGTGGTGAGAGATTTCTTATACAGGGCATAACCAACTATTGCGGCTATTGTAATCAGCCTGGAAATCAGTAAGACTGTACTGCTGATACTGATAATGCTGTAGTGATTGACTACTATAAGTAATGAAGCAATAAAAACAGTTGCAAGAAGAAAGAGGAGATATCGTTTAGGAACCTTGTTGTTTTTACCCGTGTTCTTAGGGTTACCTGCAGAGGTTAAGGGCGCCGAAGACATAAAGCTACATTTTCCTCTGGAGGAGTTTCTTTATTGCTGAAATGTCATCCTGTCAACGTTGACGTCGGCATACATGATCTTCAGGGCGCTGGCCCGGCGGAGAGCCTGTTTGACTTCCGTGACAATGCCCATCCTGGCATCCTTGTCGATCTTTAGTACCACGAGCATCTTTGTCTTATCAGCCTCGCTGAGCTGTTCACGTTCCTGGGCAATAAAATCCTGTATGTCAGCAATCTCCCTGAATGTGTCATTGAGCTGAATTTTAGGCTCTGTTCCGTACAAGGTCTGCAGGTTTGCGAGGGGCTCACCGATATAAATAAAGCTGGCCAGCGACTTTTTCTCAAGCACCTTTCCTTCAGTGGCTTCAGGCAGTTGTACTTTTACCATGACATCTGTCTCACGCATTGTGGTGACGGCCATGAAAAAGAAGAGTATCATGAATACTATGTCAGGGAGTGACGACGTACTGAGGGCCTTGACGGTTCTGCCACCTGTTTTTACAAACCTTGCCATTTTATTTTTCTCCTATCCTTTTTGGTTCAGCTTCCGAAATGGGGACCTTGTAGAAATCATCAACAGCTCCTTTTTTGTCATCGTCGAGTCTTTCATAGGGAACACCGAACTGCTGTCTTGCCAGGTCATCACGCAATTTTGACCTTGCAGCTATTAGCTCGTTCTGCACGGCAATATAAACTCCATATTTTGTTCCGATATCATTCTGCAATGATATTACTGCCTTCGTTACAGGAACATTGCCAAAGTAAGGCAGATTAGCGATCTCTTTTTCAGGCATACCCGGAAGATCACCAGCGTTCAGGATGAACCTGCCGGCAATATCCCGCAGCTGGCTGAATTCCGTCAGCTCTCCTTCAACCAGCAGCAAATTATCCTTATTGACTTTCACCTCAAGGATATTTCTGTCGTTGATCTTATTGACATCCTGCGGCACATTAGGATCCGGGATAGCGGGCAACTGCCTCATCAGTCCGGTATCCGAGTCCATAGTGGTAGCAGCCAGGAAGAAAATAAGAAGGAGGAATGCAATGTCAGCCATCGAGCCTGCATTTATTTCCGGTACTTGCCTTCTTGCCATTTTATAATTATTTTATTCCGCCTGATGACGGACAATCTGGTTATTTTTTAAAATATCTGGATATCACTGAATAAATGATTGCCAGGAAGGCGAGCACTAAAAGAAAGTATGCAACGAACAGTCCCACGTCAGTCCAGAAAAGTGTGCGCGGTATATTGTCGCTGCCTTTATAATAAGGAAGGTCCAGAACAGTGTTATCAGCAAGCAATGCTGCCAGGCCTATGAGCACTGCACCGACACCGAGAGCCACAAGTGACAGTCTCAGGCCTTTGGAATTTTGCACTACATTCCGCAAACCGAAGAACAGGGTAATGATAACAGTAATGAATAATAATATATATGCATAGACAATGAAAAGATTGGTTACCCTGGGCTCTTCGTATCTCGTTCCCTCAGTCCCCGGCACTGCCCCACCAATGTAGAACAGTACGGCGAAGATCACTGTGAGGCCCATTAAAACCCACAGCAGGATTGATGTTAGTTTATTGATTTGTTCTGACATGACCGGTTATTTTGTATTGTATCTGGCCAGCATATCTATAAGTGAGATGGAAGAGTCTTCCATCTGGTTGGAAATACTGTCTATTTTTGAAAGGATGTAGTTGTAGAAAATCTGGAGTATGATTGCCACTACAAGGCCAAATACAGTAGTAATAAGGGCAACCTTGATACCTCCGGCGACGATCGTGGCAGAAACAGTTCCTGCCTGCTCAATGGCGTCGAAGGCCTGAATCATACCGATTACCGTTCCGAGGAACCCGAGCATGGGAGCCAGAGCGATAAACAGTGAAATCCATGAGAGGTTCCTCTCAAGCAATCCTGCCTGAACACCGCCATAGGCAACAACGGATTTCTCTGCCATCTCAACACCTTCATGGGCTCTGTCAAGGCCCTGATAAAAGATGCTTGCTACCGGTCCCCTGGTATTGCGACAGATATCTTTAGCGGCCTCGAGACCTTCCTCCCTGAGGGCTTTGTCGAGTTTTGCCAGCAGCTTGTCAGTGTTTGTTGTCGCCAGGTTAAGGTAGATGATCCTTTCTATTGCGATGGCAAGACCGAAGATAAGGCACAAAAGAATCGTACCCATAAATCCTGCGCCGCCCTCAATGAAGAGTCTTTTGATCTCTTTATGGAGAACTTTTTCGCCCTGGACTGGTGTTGTTTGTGTCTGTTCGGTGAGTTGCTGGGTTGTAGTGGCAGTCTGGTCTGTCTGTGCCTGCGAGGTCTGTGTGGTGCCCATCACGAGCAGGGCTGCAAAAATCATGAGGAGGAGAACTCTTTTCATTATGTCGGTTATTTATGGAAATCTTAACAAAAATAAAAAAAAATGGATAACCCACACCAGGGCGGAGAGAAAAGGATTATTCGCTGCGCTCATGATCCCTGACAGGAAACCCTGCAGACCATATCACTTCCTTATGAGCTGTGCTCATAAGGTTTTTTATTTTCCGTCATCATTCCCTCTGGCAAGCCAAACTCGTTCTGCCGTAAAATAAAAATTCCATCAGCCCGCCCGTTGGCGGACTGATGGAAGTGATATGGTCTGCGGAGAGAAAGGGATTCGAACCCCCGGTACCCTTTTGAGGTACACACGCTTTCCAGGCGTGCCAGTTAAGCCACTCCTGCATCTCTCCGGAAAAACGGCGCAATTTACAAAAAAAATGATGACAGCAGCGGTTTCAGCTCATTTCACCGCAGAGGGACTTCGCCAGCATTGTCTCAATTCTCGCCTTTGGCAATGAGCTGCCAAGAAGAATCATCATCTTCGTTACGGCAGCCTCGGTGGTAATATCCCTGCCACTGATAACTCCTGCAGTACGCAGTCCTGCTGAAGTCTCATACAGACCCATCTCAACACTTCCGGCCTGACATTGAGTGACATTGAGCACAATGCCTCCTCCGGCTATGAATGAACGGATCTCCCCGAGAAACCAGTCAAGCGTAGGTGCGTTACCAGTGCCATAAGTCTCAAGGATGAGTCCATGCAACCCCTTGGTTCTGAGCAATGACCTGACAACACTCTGCCCGATTCCCGGGAATAGCCTCAGCACTGCCACTCCGGTATCAAATCCTGCTGAGACTTTCAGAGGACGCCTTACCGTCGGATATCTTATCAGGTTACGGTTATAACGTATCTGCAGACCCGCCTCTGCCAGTGGCGTCAGATTTGGTGAGGTGAAAGCATTGAAATGTTCAGCGCTGAACTTGATGGTCCTGTTGCCTCGTAATAATTTGTTCTCGAAGTAGATACAAACCTCAGGTACAAGCGGCAGCCCGTTCTCGCAGGCAGCGGCAATCTCGATAGCGGTGATGAGGTTCTCCTTTCCGTCAGTACGAAGCACGCCGATCGGCAACTGGGCACCGGTAAAGATGACAGGTTTCTCATTTCCTGAGAGCATAAAGCTCAGGGCAGAGGCTGAATATGACATGGTATCAGTTCCGTGCAATACTACGAAACCGTCAAAATGATCATATTCTTCGAAAATGGTGTTAGCAATTCTGATCCAGGTATCAGGACTGACATCCGAAGAGTCAATCACCGGATCGAAGGTGACGGTCTCAAGGTTGAATCCAAACCGCTGCAGCTCAGGCACCTGGTCTGAAATGTGCCTGAAGTCGATGGGCACAAGCGTCCCTGTCACAGGGTCATTGACCATCCCTATGGTACCTCCGGTATATATTATAAGTATTGAAACGCTCTTTTCCATGCTTTAAATTTTAAAGAGTTTTTTTGCGTTGGCAGTGGATCTGTCAGCAACTTCTGCGGGACTTATAGCCAGCAACTCTGATAACTTATCAATCACAAGCGCCAGATAACTGCTCTCATTCCTTTTCCCGCGGTACGGTACGGGGGCCAGGTAGGGAGCGTCAGTCTCAATAACAATTTTGTTTATACCGGCCTTTATTGCAGCTTCGCCCAGACGGCTGTTCCGGAAGGTGATCACACCGCCGATACCGATCATGAATCCCATCGCGGTAACCTGATTCGCTTCCTCTGCATTTCCCGGGAAAGCATGAAAAACACCTGTGATACGACCGGGGCCGAAGGCCTTTAATTCGCGGATGATAACATCAAGTGACTCGCGAGCATGTATTACCACAGGCAATTCATATTCCTCGGCAAGTTCAAGATGACGCCTGAATGAGATCAGCTGTTCATTAATGAAGGTCTTATCCCAGTAAAGATCTATACCGGTCTCTCCTATACCGAAGTATTTATGTTCAGCCAGTCGCGCTTCAACCTCTTCAAGCTCATGCCGGTAATTTTCCTTCACAGATGTCGGATGCAGAGCCATCATCGGAAGACAGATCCCCTGGAAACTCTCTTCCGCGTCAAGCATCGGAGCCACCGAAGAAGAATCAATATTGGGCATGAGGATGGTCCGTACTCCTGCATTGATTGATCTTTTGACCACCTCATCACGGTCAGCATCAAACTCGGGGAGGTAAATGTGGCAATGAGTATCAACAATCTGCATTTGGCAAAATTAGTACACTATTGGCTTCCCTGCAATCTGGCACCTCGCTAAATTTGCTCACGGAGCAAATTTTTAACGCTCGGTCCTCTCTTGCCTATTGCCTTATTTCTTTTTACCTTTATAGTGTCTCGCAAACGCTTTTATTATGTCACCAACATCTCTTGTGCACAAGATTGCACTCGGAATCATTCCGGGTGTCGGCGATATCACAGCCCGAAAACTTGTCTCATATGCCGGAAGTGTGGAAGCTGTCTTCAGCGAACCATTCCGGAACCTGACAAAAATTCCCGGTGTGGGAGAGGCCCTTGCAAAAGCTGTCGCCGGGCATGATTACCTTGAAGCGGCAGCCAGGGAGGCTGATTATGTCGAAAAACATGGGATCAAAGTATTCCACTACCTCGATGAAGACTACCCTTTCCGGCTTCGTCAGTGTGAAGATTCCCCGGTAACTTTTTTCTTCAGGGGTAATGCCGACCTAAATGCACCACACATCTTAAGTATAGTGGGTACCCGTAATGCAACGCAACGGGGTCGTGAACTCTGTCAGAAAATTGTTGCGGGCTTATCAGTTCATTTTCCGGAGATGCTGATTATTAGCGGTTTGGCTTACGGGGTGGATATCGCCGCGCACAAGGCAGCACTTGCTAACGGCCTGCCAACAATAGCAATCCTGGGTCATGGCCTTAAAACGATCTACCCTTCCATTCATGCCGACGTTGCCAGATCAATGCTGGAAAAAGGGGGGCAGCTGACTGATTTTTCTTCCGACACGCTTCCCGAAAGGAATAATTTTATCAGACGCAACAGGATCATTGCAGGAATCTCCGACGCTACCCTGATAATTGAATCCGGAATAAAGGGAGGAGCGTTGATAACTGCAGATATCGCTGCCTCATATAACCGCGATGTAATGGCCGTACCGGGGCGGCCGGGCGACGAGTGGTCTGCGGGATGCAATGCTCTCATCCGGTGCAATAAGGCGGCACTGGTTGAAAACTGTGAGAATATTGAATACCTGCTGGGATGGAAGCCCTCCGCATTTTCGGCGCCGGCTGTCCAACCGGAACTCTTCCCGGCAATGACAGAGAATGAGAAGAAAGTCTATGAAGCGCTGAAGTCAGGAGGTGAACTGACCATCGACACACTGGCAAGGTCGATGGAAATTCCTGTGTACAAACTTTCCACAGTGTTGCTCCAGATGGAGCTGGCAGGGTTGATCACACCGTGCCCGGGCAGTGTTTACAGAATCAGATAAAAAAACACCGTAACCCTCTGTCTCAGGCAGAGGGCCACGGTGTAAACATTTCAGATCAGGTTATTATACCAGGCCCTGATCAAGCATCGCGTTGGCAACCTTGAGGAAGCCGGCTATGTTTGCACCTTTTACGTAGTCGACATAACCGTCACTGCCTGTGCCATGCTTGACACATGCGCTATGTATATTGACCATTATTGAATGCAGCCTGTCATCAACCTCTTCCTTGTTCCAGTTGAGTTTCATTGAGTTCTGCGTCATCTCAAGACCTGATGTAGCCACACCGCCTGCGTTTACAGCCTTGCCCGGGCCAAAGAGCAATTTATTTTTGATGAATAATTCAACTGCTTCAGGAGTACAACCCATGTTTGAAATCTCAGCAACAAGCATTACACCGTTATCAATGAGTGCCTTTGCATCATCACCGTTCAATTCATTCTGTGTTGCACAAGGGAGAGCGATATCGACCTTGACTTCCCACGGTCTCTTTCCTTTAACAAAGGTCGATCCCTTGAATTCTTTGGTATAAGGCTCAACGATATCCTGGTTTGAAGAACGCAGCTTAAGCATGTAGTCTATCTTTTCGCCGGTTACACCTGCGGGATCGTAAATATAGCCGTCAGGTCCGGATATCGTTACCACAATACCACCCAGCTCGGATGCCTTGAGAGCAGCACCCCATGCAACGTTTCCAAAACCGGAAAGGGCAATTTTCTTGCCTTTAATGGTTTCCTTTTTTGTTGCGAGCATTTCCTTGACAAAATAGATTCCGCCAAAGCCTGTAGCCTCAGGACGAACAAGCGAACCGCCCCAGTTTAAGCCCTTTCCTGTCAGTACGCCTGTATGCTCCTGTGCAAGCTTCTTGTACATACCGTAGAGGAAGCCTATCTCACGTCCGCCAACACCGATATCGCCGGCAGGCACGTCAGTCTCAGGACCGATCAGCCTCCAGAGCTCAAGCATGAACGACTGGCAGAAACGCATCACTTCGTTGTCAGATTTGCCTTTCGGATCGAAATCTGATCCTCCCTTACCGCCACCCATGGGAAGCGTTGTAAGAGAATTTTTGAAGATCTGCTCAAATCCCAGGAACTTAAGGATAGAGAGGTTGACGGTCGGGTGGAAGCGGAGGCCGCCTTTGTACGGGCCGATGGCATTGTTAAACTGCACCCTGTAACCGAGGTTAACCTGTACGTTTCCCTGGTCATCCATCCAGGGAACTTTGAATGTCAATATCCGGTCAGGTTCAACGAGTCTTTGCAGTATGCCGGCTTTGGCAAACCTGGGATTCTCATTGTAGACTTCCTCGATGGAATCAAGGACTTCCCTGACAGCCTGGAGAAACTCGACTTCACCCGGATGTTTTTTCTCGAGATCAGCCAGAATCGTTTTTACTTTCATTGCGATGTATATTTTAAGTTATGATTTATTTAAAATCAAATCGTTTCCAAAGGTGAGGTAACCTTCAGTCATGAAAAATGACTTTACTCATGTTTTATGTTTTCGGGATTAACCTGCTGATTTATAGGTTTTAAGAACCTCTTCTATTTTTGCTCTCTGGGCGGCTGACAGCGCCGTTATGCTAACAGGGCTGTACGCGGCTTTCTGGCCCTGCACCCTTTGATAAAGAGTGAGATAATGATGCATACCCATCATCCCGGTCGTGATTTCGTAGCCGGCAAACTGCAATGCCGGGATCTCAACGCTTTTGCTGTCGCCGGGGATAAGACCTGTCTTGTACCATCTGAGAGTGATACCGCGTTCATCAGCAGAGAAATAGATGTATCTGAATTTCATTATAGCCGGATAGAAGATAAGAAGAAGGTATATTAAAGTTATAGCGGCGGTCATGATATAGACATTATTTTCAGACATTATATCCTCGAAGATCTTCGGGAAATATGCCATGAAGACATACAGAACATATATCAGTGTCGCTATGAATCCAATCAGCCGGAACGCAACAATTTTCTGACCGTTATCAATAGTCATAATCTTTTCATTTTAAACAAATCTAAGAATTTTCTTTCAAAAATATTCTGCTGATAAAAATGGTTATTCTCTCTTTTTCCTGAAGAACTTTTTCATCATCAGTGAACACTCTTTTGCGAGTACTCCGCTGCGGACCACTGTTTTCGGGTGGAGGATCTGCACGCCTGTGGTTGCGTATCCTTTCTTTTCATCAGGGGCGCCGTAGACTATTGCCGAAACCTGGCTCCATGCCAGCGCACCGGCGCACATGATACAAGGTTCCACGGTAACGTATATGGTGCAATCGGTCAGGTATTTTCCTCCGAGGTAAGACGCAGCGGCTGTAATAGCCTGCATCTCAGCGTGAGCTGTAGGGTCATTGAGCGTTTCTGTCAGGTTATGCGCACGCGAAATGATGATCTTACCGGCTACTATGACCGCACCTACAGGTACTTCGTCACGGTCAGCTGCCTTTTGCGCTTCGGCAAGCGCCATCCGCATAAAATATTCATCATCTCCGGGTTTCACGGCATCAGCTTTTTGGTTCTGGATGAATGACGACACTTATATCCCTGAATTCGTCCTCGAGCCTCTCCTCTATACGGTCACACTGCCTGTGGATGACATCGATGGTTTCGTTGGCAGGGACCTCGAGGTGGAACTCGACGAATCTCTGATGACCAGCCGCACGTGTGCGCAGACTGTGATAGGATGCTTTCATCTCTTTAAGGATGGCTTCTACTCTTTTCAGCTCATCGGGCGAGATGGCTGTGTCAAGCAGAGGTGAAAAAGCTTTTTTCAGCAGCATCCATGATTCATAAATAATGAGCATTGCCACACCCAGGGCAATGATCGGATCAAGTATATGCCATCCGGTGATCCACAAAAGAGCCAGCCCCAGGGCAACACCAACAGAGGTGATGACGTCAGTCTTGAGGTGGAGGGCATCGGCTTCCAGGGCAACAGAATCGGTGATGTGTGCTACTTTGTATAGCCTGCGCGAGACAAAAGCGTTCACTACAGCTGAAATAGCCATGACGAGCACTCCAAGTCCCAGCACGCTGTGCTCTTCAGGATGAATGAGCTTGCCGACAGCCTCGTAGATGATCCATGCCGAGGCAATGAAAATTAGTCCTGCCTCAATGACACCTGATACGTTTTCAGTTTTACCGTGGCCATAGGGGTGTCTTTCATCTGCAGGATTACCGGATATTCTTACTGCAAAGAAGGCGATTATGGCCGCCACAAGATCAAGCGCGGAGTGAATGGCTTCTGAAAGGATGCTGACCGAATTGGTCACCAGGCCCACAACAAGCTTCATGACGATGAGCAAAGTATTTGACATCACCGAAAGCCTTGCTGTCTTTGTTTTCAGGGTGCTGGCCATTATTAAAAAAGAAGTTGGAATTTCTGCAATTTTAGAAAAAAACAGATGAAAATGCAGCGGAAAGTTATTACCGTTTATTACCGGGAATAATTCTTATTTTTGTTACCACAATAAAAATGAAATGTACAGGACACACACATGCGGTGAGCTGATAATCAGCAATAAAGGGGAGAAAGTTACTTTAGCTGGATGGGTTCAGCGTTCGAGGGACCTGGGCGGGATGACATTTATTGACCTTCGTGACCGTTATGGGATTACACAGCTGGTCTTTAACATGGAGACCAGTTCTGATCTCTGCAACCAGGCCAGGAAACTGGGGCGAGAGTTCGTTATACAAGTCACCGGGACTGTGGCTGAACGTAGCAATAAAAATTCTAAGCTGAATACCGGAGACATCGAAATAATTGTGGAAAACATTACAGTGCTGAACACATCAGAGCTGCCTCCGTTCACAATTGAGGAAAACAGTGACGGGGGTGACGAGCTGCGCATGAAATACCGGTATCTTGATCTTCGCAGGCAGAATGTGCGTTCGAATATCATTCTGAGACATAAGATGGCGCAAGAGGTCAGACGGTATCTCGACGGAAAGGGTTTTATTGAGGTTGAGACGCCTGTGCTGATCAAATCAACCCCTGAGGGTGCGCGCGACTTCGTTGTTCCGTCACGGCTCCATCACGGCGAATTTTATGCTCTTCCCCAGAGCCCCCAGACATTCAAGCAGCTGCTGATGGTTGCCGGTTTCGACAAATATTTCCAGATAGTAAAATGCTTCCGCGATGAGGATCTGCGTGCTGACCGCCAGCCTGAATTCACACAGATAGACTGCGAGATGTCGTTCATACACCAGGAAGACATCCTGAATACTTTTGAAGGTCTGGCCAGGCATCTGTTCCATGAGATAAAAGGGATCGATTTTAATGGCCCGTTCCCGCGGATTTCCTATGACGAGGCAATGAGACTTTATGGCTCGGACAAACCCGACATACGCTTCGGAATGTGCATCATTGAAATCACTGAAGCGGTCAGGGGAAGGAATTTTACTGTCTTTGACAGCGCTGAATTTTCCGGAGGTATTTGTGCGCCAGGTTGTGCGGTATATACACGTAAGCAGCTTGACGAACTTACCGAATATGTCAAACGTCCGCAGATAGGGGCAAAGGGACTTGTGTATGCACGCGTGGAGGCTGACGGGTCAGTGAAGTCTTCAATTGATAAGTTTTATAATGCAGATGACCTGAAGCGTCTTGCCGGAATGATGCAGGCCGGGGCAGGTGATCTTATATTGATTATTTCCGGCGGTAAGGAAAGAACGCTCACAGCCCTCGGTGAGCTGCGGCTTGAAATGGGTCGTCGCATGGGCTTCAGGAACGCTTCAGAATATGCGCCACTGTGGGTGACCGACTTCCCGCTGCTGGAGTGGGATGAGGAGACCCGCCGGTTTTATGCAAAGCACCATCCCTTCACTGCTCCCAAGCCTGAAGATCTTCAGTATATGGAGAGCGATCCGGCAAGGGTGCATGCAAATGCGTACGACCTTGTGATCAACGGCACTGAGATAGGTGGCGGGTCGATCCGTATACATGATCCTGAGACACAGTCCCTCATGTTTAAAACACTCGGGTTCACTGAAGAAGAAGCCCGGAAGCAGTTTGGCTTCCTTCTTAATGCCTTCAGGTTCGGTGCTCCGCCGCATGGAGGAATCGCCTTTGGATTTGACAGGTGGACAGCGATAATGGGGGGATCGGATACAATACGCGACTTCATCGCCTTCCCGAAAAATAACCAGGCACGTGATGTGATGATCGACACTCCTTCGACAATAAAGGAGGAACAGCTTGACGAACTGGGAATTGAAATCAGGAAAACGGATAAGTAATTCTTAAGTTTTCGTTTTGCGGACGGTTTTTTTCTTCGGAGGCAGAGCTTCCAGGGGTTTGGTATATGGTATTGAGAAGCAGAAGAGCGAGCCTTCTCCAGGTGTCGAGATGAGCCAGATTGAACCGCCGAGAAGCTCGACATAGGCTTTTGAGATCGAGAGCCCAAGGCCTGTACCGCTGAACTGTTTCGAGCTTGGCGTCTCAACCTGGTAAAAACGGTCGAAGACCTTTACCTGGTGATCCGGAGCGATGCCTATCCCGGTATCGCTGACAAAGAACTCTACTGTTTCTCCCCTGAGGACATAGCCAAACTCAATTCTTCCTTCGCGGGTGAACCTGAGTGCATTGTTCAGAAGATTGGAGAAGATCTGGATGATCTTGGTCTCATCCGTGAGAACATCTGACTGACTGTCATCGAGATGGGAGGTGTACTGCAATACCAGTCCCTGCTGCTGAGCGCGCAGACGGTACTGGTCATAGAGATTCCTGATAAGGGTATTCAGGTTGACATCGGTACGCGACACCTTCACCAGTCCGGTTTCAATGTTGGAGATGTCAACGATATCCGTTATGATTGAAAGAAGCTGGTTGCTCGACTGGTAAATGATGTCAATGTACTGTCTGCGGCTCTCGTCGGTTGTGTCAGGTGAATCAAGCAGTGTTGTGAAACCCACGATGGCGTTCATGGGCGTGCGTATCTCATGCGAGATATTATGCAGGAAGGCTGTCTTGAGCTTATCGCTTTGTTCTGCCTTGTCCCTGGCCCTGATCAGTTCTTCCTCAATACGTTTCCTGTCGGTTATATCTGAGATAAAGCCTTCCAGGGCTACCAGTTTATCGCTTTCATAATAGCCACGGCCTCTCTCCCAAACCCATCTTTTCTGGCCGGCGGAGGTAATGATACGGTACTCGATTGTATAGAGGTAACCGGTACTGAGAGCATTGTGAATTTCGTTCCATACCCGCTGGGTGTCCTCAGGATCTATGATAGACGTGAATGATCTTATCTTATTGCCAATGAATTCGTTGGGAAGATATCCGGCAAGCTCATAGATACCGTCGCTGATATAGTGCATGGTCCATTCAGGATCATTGTCACAGCGGAATACAACGCCCCGGAGGTTATTGATAATGGTGCTCAGTTTTTTGTTGCTCTCCTTCATCTCCTCCTCGGCTCGCTTGCGTTCAGCGATATTGCGGCCGATGCTCTGGTAGAACCGTGCACCCTCCACCTCAACGGTATATGCGCTGATCTCAATGGGAAATGTCGTCCCGTCACTTCGCTGATGAACCGTTTCTATATAAGATGAACCTTTGTTGTTTAGCTCCTGGACATGTTTGGCAAGCAGAGGAACTTCCTCAGGCGTCCGTATCTCGGTCATATTCATTCCGATGAGCTTTTCGCGCGGGAAACCGTAGGTCTCTACTGCGCGCTCATTGGCTTCGACGATATTCATGTCGCTGTCAATAAGCAGAATAATATCGCTTCCATGCTTCATCACGAAGTCGAAATGCTTCATGATGGCCTGCCTGTTAAGGTCCTCCCTGTACTTTTCCCGGAGGTATCGTGCCCTGGTAGCTTTTGTGATCAGGTAACCGATGCTTGCCAGCGCCAGGTAAACGAGGCCCATGATCAGCCACAGCATGCCAAGTTCGCGGTTAAACCTGGCAAGAATTTCAGGGGTCTCCTTTTTTGCAGCCAGGTACCATTCGGTGCCGGGCACCTGTTTGACCGAAGCCACAACCTCGGTTCCTGTATAATCTTTATAGGTCTTTACTTTCTGGTCTTCGGCCGGTGGATTACGTGCTATGAGCTCCATCTCACCTGCAGGAACTGTAATAGCCTTGTCGAATCCTGCGAGCCTTGAACCGTTGAGATATGTGACAGAATCGCCGTCAAAACGGAACAGGATGCATTCAGAGGTCTTTCCCGGGGTGGGCCATGTCGATATAAGTGGAAAAAGCTCCTTCTCCGGATCGATGCGTATGACAAGAATACCTGCCATAACAGTATCCCCTTCGAGGGGCATCGTCATGGGAATGATCAGATCAAGATGCAGATACGGGACAGCTGTTGCTGAATGGAAGTCTGAAAGAGAGATTTCGGGATTGGAGATTACAGTGGTAATTCGTAACCGGAGGAAATCGCCCATGACTGCCTCAGACTCCGGAACGGCAAGTCCCACGTTGCCTCCTGCATCGAGCAGGACAGCGCCGTGAAAGTCATAATTCTCTATCAGCGTGTTGAGCAGCTGGGTCAGTCTCGACCTTTCCCATTTGTTCCTTTCCTTGATGAACATTGCATCGATATGTTCAACAAGTGTGACGTTTTCATGTATGAGCCTGGCGTCGTTCAGCTTTTCGTTGCGCCAGTGTGCTATCTGATCTGCCTTTAGTCTGGCGACGGCCTCCATCTCGGTGGCGGCATCGGTTATGATACGTTGCTTTTGTCCTGATGAATAAATAAATATCAGTAATGTAAGAACAGCAGCCGTGAATATGAGCATACTCACAGAAGTCCAGGGGAATGGCGACTTCTTGTTGTTCTTTTTCATCAGGCTCCTTAAATTTCTTATCGGGCCGGGGTGTGAAGTTAATACAATGTAAAAGATTCAGCATTTAAAACGGACTAATAGCATATAAATTATGAGAGAAATCTAATTACTGCAATGCTGAAGACGGTATGGGTGAAAGGCTAATGGACGATATGACAGCTTTTACAGGCAGAAAAATTACGTGTTGGCTGCAAGTGCACGGAAAATTTGTATAGAGACTGAAAAGACATTTAGTGACTTATAACAACTAATTAAAGCGTGTATGTTTTAAAATGCGCAGGGGATAAGCACTGAGCGTCAAGAGGCAACAAGGCTGCCTTTAAAAGATAAAGAAACAGCCTGAAGACAGCATTTGTAAAAAAATCATTGAAAGTCAAAGGCAGC
>CAWGRY010000005.1:0-69910 GCA_963825165.1 uncultured Bacteroidales bacterium
TAGTGGCGGAGGGGGGATTATTTCATGATCCTCATTTGGTTTGCAGCCCAAGTCAAAATCCCTGCCCTGCTGCGCAGGGCTTCGGTCTTTTTGCTTTTATCCCTCATTCAAGCAGGCTTGGTTCGGGCTAAAAACAAAAATCCCTCACCGCTTCACGGCAAGAGATTTTGACTTGTAGCGGAGGGAGGATTCGAACCTCCGACCTTTGGGTTATGAGCCCAACGAGCTGCCACTGCTCCACCCCGCAATATCGGGTGCAAATATACAACCAAATTCCTTAATATCAAAAACTGATTTAATTATTGCTGCTTTGACCTGATCAGCTCACCTGTCTTGTAAAGAACCGCTATCTCAAAAAGCTCTGCGGGAATCAGCAATATATCTCCGATGAAAAATAAAAAGACCGTGATATAAAAACACCCCGCCACTATCTCAAATACCCCGGCAAAATTGGCTATCGTACCAACCTTGTTGCTTAACCTTGTCAGTGAGAACCCGAAAATGATACAGGCACCCCCAAACGTCATTGCCTCTCCTGCCAGTATAAACTCACGCTCAATTGAATTATTAAATACCGATGCAATATCATACCCAATGAACAGCACCATGCAAAAAATAAGAATATACGATGCGATCTTCAACAGGTAGTTTTTGTATATAAGACCGACAAGAATAAACCCGCGCTGGAAGAAGAAAAATGATATAAGTACGGTGACCTTCATTATCACATAAAAAGTGATACTGAATATCATCCGGTCTTCCTCCATCCTGAAATATTCTGCCGGCGCTTCAGCAAAACCTGCAATAAAATAAACTAAACCGCAGATCCAGGCAATGTTCAGCTGCCTGACCAGGTAATCAGCAGGCTTGTCCTGATCTATATCTATAAGGAACAAGTCCTTGATAAACAATTTAATTTTGTCAAAGAAGCTGTTCTCATTGTCCGAGATCTTGTTCAGGTCATAATCAAGGGCTGCGAGTATAGTCTTTATTGTATATACCCGCGGAGTGACCTCTCCTGTTTCAATCCTCTGAAGTGTCCTGACACTGATGTTGCATCTGTCGACAAGCTCTTCCTGGGTCAGCCCTTTTTCCTTTCGGAGTTCAACGATTTTTTTACCGAGTTCTGGTTGTTTCATGGCGGTGTGAATTAAGTACTGAGCAATATTACGACTGAAAAATTTACCGGCGAAATATTTCCAGTGTACTTTACACGTCATTCACACGACATTTGCTGAATGACACATTCCGACTTGACTGTCTTTGGTTCCTGAGCATAGACCACGTAACACGCAGAGATGCCCCCAAGTGATTTAGAAAAATGTTTTCAGGATGTTATCTCGAGACAGCCGATTTCTTTATATTCCGGATCTGTCAGCAGCAAACATTAAACAAGCTTTTATATCTTCCCTGGTAAGCTCCGGGTAGTCAGATAAAACATCTTCATAAGTCATTCCAGAACCAAGCCAGCCAAGAATATCAAAAACAGTTATTCTGGTGTTTCTGACGCAAGGTTTACCGAATCTTCTATCAGGATTGATCCGTATTATTTTGTTGCAGGCTTTCATATTTCAAAGATAACACTTTTTATGTTCTCTGACCATAGACCTGGCGCCACACAGGATGGATCGCCTGACATCTTAAGCCTTGATTTTCTTTGCTTACTTTATTCGTCACTGCTAAAGGCAGTGCCTCATGAGCTCGGCAAAAGCTGTCTACAAAGATGAATATTTGAATCTGCCTCGGTTCTTGCATCATGGCAAGGAAGTAAGAATAAAGACTGCAAAAAATCCTGGTTAAAACAACATTTAATCAGATATACCTGGTTAAATTTACAGATCAGTTTCCATGAAATGATCCTTGAACTGATTTAAACAAATTAAAACTACACACATGAGAAACATCAGGACAATTATTTCAGCAAGCGCAATTCTCCTTATTGTCTGTATCGCCAGCCCGATGAAAGCACAAGGTGTCCAAAAAGAGGCTGAAAAGTCAAAAGCGGTACCCGCAGATGTGACTGCCATACTTGAGAAATCATGCATAGGCTGTCATTCTGAAGACGGCAACACATTGGCCAAATCGCACTTCAACTTTACGAAATGGAATGAATATTCCGCGGAAGAACGGACTTCAATCGGACAAGACATCGAGAAGATGTTGACAAAAGACAAGATGCCTCCGAAGAAATTTCTTAAGAATTATCCAGAAAAAAAACTCTCCGGTGCAGAAAAAAAGGCTGTCCGCGACTGGGCTTCACAACTTCAGCCCTGATACTCAGTGAATCAGTCAGAAGACATTCTCTTTACACCTTTTAAGCCTGGACCGCTGACGCGTCGCAACAGGACGATCAGGGCGGCATGTTGTTTTATGTGGGCGGGTTGATATCACATGAGAAGATTGATGAGGTTCTGAAAAGCGGTTTTGAGATGGTGTCATTTGCACGTGCGCTCATAAAGGATCCCGATTTTGTCAGTAAGCTCAGGAAGAAAGAGCTGTCGAGGACTGAATGTGTGCCGGGAGTGCTGAATAAAATTATTCTGGTACTTATGCCTCTGATCCCTCAATTCATAATCAGCCACATTAACAGGAGAATAAATAAACAGAAAGGAAAATAATTTTGAAAAGGACTATCATTTCAATCAGCATGGTAAGCATATTCATTACAACCACCGCTCAACCATTCAACACATTTCCTGTTACCACACAGAAACCTCCGCTGCATGGAAAACACTGGATGGCCATCACCGGCAAGCCGCTGGCAGCCACGGCAGGCGCTATGATCTTCAACCGGGGCGGCAATGCCGTCGATGCAGCCTGCGCCATGCTGGCAGCAACATGTACCATGTGGGATGTACTCAGCTGGGGTGGCGAGACACAGGCTCTAATCTATAATCCGGAAACAAAAAAGGTCATCGCCATCAACGCCCTCGGCGTGGCTCCCACAGGCGCTACTGCAGAATTCTTTAAGTCAAAGGGCATGAAATACCCTCCGGAATACGGTCCTCTTGCAGCAGTGACACCGGGCACCCCGGGGGGGCTTATGACAATGCTCGCCGAATACGGTACCATGAGCCTGAAAGAGGTGCTCGCCCCGGCGATGCAGATGGCAGAGGGCTATCCGATGGAAGCGCAGACAGCCAACTCGATCGAACGACAGAAATCAATGATAAAGGAGTGGCCATACTCGGCAAAAGTATTTCTGCCTCATGCCGGTGAAGTGCGTGAGGCACCGTCAGCCGGAGAGATATTTGTTCAGAAAGACCTGCTGGCTATGCTGACAAAACTTGTTGAAGCAGAACAGGCAGCACTGAAAAAGAAGCAGACAAGAAAAGAGGCTATCTATGCAGCCTGTGACCGCTTCTATAAAGGAGACATCGCCAGGGAGTTTGTCAGAGGCAGCAGTGAACAGGGCGGCCTGATTACCGAAGAAGATCTTGCACAGTGGAAGGTGAAGATCGAAGAACCGCTGATGACAACATACAGGGGAATAGATGTATATAAGCTGCAGCAGTGGTCCCAGGGGCCGGTAATGCTGCAGACGCTCAACATACTTGAGAACTTTGACCTGAAGGAAATGGGTTATAACTCCACAAAATATATCCATACTCTCTACCAGGCCATGAACCTGGCTTACGCTGACCGGGATTTCTATTACGGCGATCCTGCCTTTCCTCCGGAAGAACCTGTAAAGGGCTTGCTTTCGAAGGAATATGCAAAGGAGAGAAGCATGCTGATCAATCCTGACCGGAACGATCCTGCCATCCGGCCCGGTGATCCCTACCCTTATGAGGGAAAAACAAATCCGTTCGGAACGCTGCTTAACGGGTGGATCGCCTCCAACAGCAATGTTTTCCCGATCGATGATCCTCAGAAATATGAAAGGTTTCTTGAGATATTTCAGTCGGGAACAACCTCCATTGAGGCCGCTGATGAAGAAGGCTGGGTTGTCTCCGTCACTCCCAGCGGGGGCTGGATACCTGCCTGCATAGCCGGTAACACCGGCATAGGCATGAGCCAGCGCATGCAGAGCTTTGTGCTTGATGAGAAGGAGAACCCGTTCAACGTCGTGGAACCGGGCAAGAGACCACGTGTGACACTTACGCCCACCCTGGCTATGAAAGACGGCAAACCGTTCCTTGCCTTTGCCAAGCAGGGTGGCGATGAGCAGGACCAGCTGCTGTTGCAGTTCTTCCTGAATGTGACCGAGTTCGGTATGACAATACAGGAGGCCTGCGAGGCTCCCTCATTCAAGACGCTGCAGATGTATTCAAGCTTCGGCGAGCATGAGAAAATAGCGGGCGGGCTAGTTCTGAACAGCAGCATGCCGGAGTGGGTGAGAAAAGAACTTGCCGCAAAAGGATACAAACTCTCTTTCCAGGGAAGAACCTCGGGCCCGATAAATGCAATAGGGTTTGATAATGTACATGGTACTATGTGGGGCGGGTCCAGCAACTTCGGGGAAGATTACGGAATAGGGTGGTAGACACTTTCAACATGATTGCTATCTTTGTGCCTCCAGATTCATTTTCTGATGGCTAAGAACGAAAAAAGGAAAGGGAAATGGCGAGACAAATTCCGTTTCGCCATATTTAATGACACGACTTTTGAAGAGGTGTGGCGCGTACGGCTTACCAAATCGAATGCCATGCTGGCATTGGCCCTGCTCGTATTTCTTATCATTGGTATCAATACCTCGCTGATCGCCTTCACCAATCTGCGCGAATTCATTCCGGGTTATCCCACTGTGGAATTACGACGTGACATTATCATGAATGCGCTGATGCTTGACTCGCTGGAACGTGAACTTATTATAAGGGATAAATATTTCAAGGATCTCAATGATGTCATCTCCGGTAAACAACCCATAGAGAGTGTAGCCATGAGAGACACCAGCCGCAACTACAGCAATATTACCTTCCGGAAATCGGCTGAAGATTCGATCTTCAGAACTCGTGTCGAGCAGGAAGAACAATACAATCTTTCTATAGGCACCACCGGTGCCGAGCGGGGCACCAGCCTTGCCAACATCCACTTTTTCCCTCCTGTAAAAGGAGTTGTGTCAGCCAACTTTGACTCGCGCACAAGACATTACGGCACTGACATTGTTACCCAGCCAAAGGCTGTGGTTTCATCGACCCTTGACGGTACGGTGGTCATGACCGGGTGGACCATGGAGACAGGATTTGTCATGATGATACAGCACCGTAGCAATCTTGTTTCAGTTTATAAACACAATGCCAGGCTGCTGAAAGAGATGGGTGACAGGGTATGGGCAGGTGAGGCGATATCTATAGTCGGGGACTCGGGTGAGCTTTATACCTCCGGACCGCATCTTCATTTTGAGCTGTGGCATAACGGCGAGGCCCTTGACCCCGCAAAATATATCTTCTTCTGAAAGCAGACCGGCAGATGCATAAGCGACTGGCTATTCTCGGATCAACAGGATCAATAGGCACGCAGACCCTCGAAATTGTGTCGCGTTATCCCGCGATGTTCACTGTCACTGTGCTGGCAGCCGGCAGCAATGCTGACCTGCTTATGAAGCAGGCGAAACTCTTCAGGCCTGAGACGGTTGTTATCGGAAGCGAAGCTCATTATAATAGACTCAGGGACGGCCTTGCCGGTCTTGGCATTGAGGTGCTGGCCGGACAGGAGGCCTTTGAGGCCGTCGCCGCCTCTGCAAATGTCGATACGGTTGTCGCAGCCGTTGTCGGATTCGCAGGCCTGCGTCCCACAGCTGCTGCCGTGGCGGCCGGCAAGGAGGTGGCGCTGGCAAACAAGGAGACTCTCGTAGTAGCGGGTGAGATGATAACAGCTACAGCTGCCACGACAGGCTGCCGGTTGCTGCCTGTCGACTCGGAACACTCGGCCATAATGCAATGCATCCAGGGCGAGCCTCACTCATCCATTGAAAAGATCATCCTGACAGCCTCGGGAGGACCATTCCGCAACACACCACCCGAAAAACTTGCGAAAGCGACTCCCGGAGAAGCATTGCGTCACCCTAACTGGAACATGGGCAACAAGATAACCATTGACTCGGCAACAATGATGAACAAAGGGCTGGAGATTATTGAAGCCCGATGGCTCTTCGACGTGCCCGCCGAAAAGATAGATGTGCTCATTCACCCGCAGTCGATAATCCATTCTCTTGTTCAGTTCACTGACGGGTCCGTGAAGGCCCAGCTGGGTATCCCTGACATGCGACTGCCAATCATCTATGCACTGACATATCCCGACA
The DNA here is from genome assembly GCA_963825165.1 of uncultured Bacteroidales bacterium. Taxonomy (GTDB): domain Bacteria; phylum Bacteroidota; class Bacteroidia; order Bacteroidales; family VadinHA17; genus SR-FBR-E99. Next base: position 6,245 of record CAWGRY010000005.1, read on the forward strand.
GGGTCACAACAGACCTGCCCCGTCCTTCACTTGCAGAGATAGGATCACTGACCTTTGAGAAGCCCGACACGCTGCGTTTCCGCAACCTTACCCTTGCACGTGAGGCATTAAAAGCAGGCGGTAATATGCCATGCGCCCTTAACGCTGCAAACGAGGTGGCTGTTGCAGCATTTCTGAAGGACAGACTTGGCTTCACCGGGATAGCGGACACCGTTGAGTTTGTCCTTGAAAAAACATTATATAACAACGAACCCTCCATGGGCGTTTATGAGGAGACTGACAGCAGAAGCAGGGATCTCGCCTCGGAGTTTATCAGTAAAACACGGAAACAATGACAATTCTTATAAAGATCATTCAGCTATTACTTTCGCTTTCCATCCTTGTCATAGTTCACGAATTCGGACACTTTATCCTTGCCCGTTATTTCAAGACAAGGGTTGAGAAGTTCTACCTGTTCTTCGACTGGCCCTTTGCGCTTTTCAAACGCAAATTTGGCGAAACCGAATACGGAATTGGCATGATCCCTCTCGGAGGGTACGTCAAGATAGCAGGCATGATTGACGAATCGATGGACCGTGAGCAGATGAAACAGCCTCCGCAGCCTTATGAATTCAGATCCAAGAAAGCGTGGCAGCGTCTGATGATAATGCTCGGCGGCGTGTTCTTCAATTTTATCTTCGCACTGGCAATATACGTTGCCATACTCAGTGTCTGGGGTGAGACCTACCTCCCTGCTGCCAATGTCAAATACGGGATACTGACGGACTCGACCGGCTATGCCATGGGTCTCCGCAACGGCGACAAGATCATCTCCGTTGATGGTCAGCCTGTTGACAACTTCTATACGATCATTCCTGACATACTCCTTAATGACCGCAAGGTCATAACAGTTGATCGTCAGGGCACTGCTGTCGACGTGCCTGTCGGCCGCGAGTTCATACCGCTGTTACTGAAAAATCCCGATGTCATCGACGCCAGGATACCCTTCGGACCTTTTGTGGTCTCCGAATTTTCGGAGGATTCACCTGCACAGAAAGCCGGGCTGAACGTCGGGGACGAGTTAGTGGCGCTTGACAACATCGAGTTTGCCTGGTATGACGAGTTCCAGGGTTACCTTGCCTCCCACAAGGGCACCCCTCTGACAGTCACTGTCAGGAGGAACAACGGGCTGGTTGATTTCACAGTGAGCCCCACAGAAGCCGGCATCCTCGGTATTTTCAGGGAGGCGGGCAGCGTATTGGAGCTCAGTACAAAGCATTACAGCTTCTTCCAGGCGATCCCCGCCGGCATAACCAAGGGATGGAACACAACCAAGGACTACCTGAAACAATTCAGGCTGATATTTACCAAAGACACCAAAGCGTACGAATCGCTGGGCGGGTTTATTGCAATCGGAAATATTTTTCCGGGGAAATGGAACTGGCAGTCGTTCTGGAATCTTACCGCATTCCTTTCACTGATACTGGCTGTGATGAATATACTGCCCATACCTGCATTGGACGGAGGGCATGTTATGTTCCTCATCTTCGAAGTAGTTACAGGCAGGAAACCGAGCGACAAGTTCATGGAATATGCGCAGGTGGCGGGTATGGTCATACTGTTTGCCCTCCTGATATTTGCCAACGGCAACGATATCCTCAAACTTATCAGAAAGTGATTATTGACAACAATTGATATCCATTAATAAAGAATTTGTACATTTGTGTAACTAAAAATAACGTCATGGGAAAGATTGGACCTCTTGAAATTGTCCTCATATTACTGGTAGTTGTACTGCTTTTTGGCGGCCGTAAGATACCTGAGCTGATGAAGGGAATAGGGCAGGGACTGAAGGAGTTTAAGAAAGCAAAGGACACAGATAATCCTGATATCAAGAAAGATACCGGGGAGACAAAGTAATATTAAAAGTTTTGAAGACTGAGCCTGCATGTGAGTGCAGGCTTTTTATTTCTAAAAAGAGCGATGAGAAGCCTTTTAACTATTTCATCTGTTTTACTGATGGGGCTGGCCTCATGCGGAGACTCGTCACTGACGAGAACTCTTCCTAATGTTACAGGCTCAACCGGCGATGTCATGGTGGTGATGGATAAGTCGTTATGGGATGGTGGTGCCGGTAAAGCGTTGAGGGAGGAAGTTGCACCTGTTCTCATCGGCCTGCCGCAACCGGAGCCCGCCTTCGACCTTCAGCACGTCAATCCCGGGGGTTTCCGCGACATACTGGTCTCACACCGCAACATAATAATTACTGCGATTGACGGGAACCTGGCCGGGCCGGCGATGACATTTGAACGGAACAGGTGGGCTGAGACACAGCTGGTGATCAGACTTACTGCTCCAAATTCAGCAAGCCTTGCACGATGCATCAGCGATAATGCTGAGTTGATCCGTCAACGGATCAATGATGTCGAACGTGAGAGACTCACGGCATGGCTTACTGAGTCGGCCGGCAGGGAGAGAAGCATTGTCAGATCAGGAAAAAGCGCCTGGGAGATCATCATGCCGGCGGGTTACAGGACAGACTTTACCCGGGAAGGTCTAATGATCATCTCTGCGGAAACACAGGCGACAACACAGTCAGTGATAGTCTCCGTCAGTGAGCGGATGTCTACGAGGATAGGATGTATAGAGCTTGCGGACATGACGGAGAAGGTTACATCAGCAGAAATAAAAGGTCCTGACGGCGGATCATTCATGGTCATCGAAAAGCAAACGACTGTCAGCTGCCGTTCCTTCAGGCGTAACAATACCGACTATATTGAAATGAGAGGGTTATGGACCCTTGAAGGAGGCTTTATGGGAGGACCGTTCATCTCATATGCTTTTATTGATCCCGGAACATCGCAGGCTGTGATCGTGACAGGCTTTGTCTATGCTCCGCGGGATAACAAGAGGGAACTGCTGCGCCAGGTCGAGGCGCTGATGTACACCGTTCGCAAGGCTTCCTGAAGGGTTCTTATTCGCCGGATTTCTCCACTGCAATATAGCGCTGATCTCTCCTGACGGGAATAAATCCTGCATTCATGATGATCTGTTTCATTTCTTCAGGATTGACCCTGAAGGCGTCACCGGCAGCGCTGACAACATTCTCTTCTATCATCACCGATCCCAGGTCATTGGCGCCGCCGTGGAGTGAGATCATTGCGGTATCACGGCCTACTGTCAGTATTGATGACTGTATGTTTGGAATATTATCAAGGACCAGTCTGCTCAGTGCAACCATCCTCAGATAGTCTGACGCCGTGACACTGCTGCGTATACCGTCCTTATCAGCCAGGGGTGTGCCGCGGTCCATGAACGGCCACGGAATGAAGGTGATGAAACCGTAGTATCCCCGGGGCTTCTCATCCTGCAGGTCACGCAGGCGGATCAGGTGTTCAATCCGTTCCGGCACAGTCTCCGCATGTCCGAACATCATGGTTGCCGATGTAGGCAGGTTAAGCAGGTGTGCCTCGCGCATGACACCCAGCCACTCATTGGCGGAAGCTTTGGCCGGGGAAACTTTTTTCCTGACCCTGTCAACCAGTATCTCTGCCCCGGCACCGGGAAGAGAATCCAGGCCGGCATCAACAAGTTTAACAAGAACCTCGCGGTAGCTCATCTTTGCTTTAGCGGCAAGATAAACGATCTCAGGGGGGCCGAGGGCATGCAGTTTTATATGTGGCCATCGCTCCTTAAGACCCCTGAAAAGCCCGGTATAATAATCCAGGTCAAGAGCGGGGTTCATGCCTCCCTGAAGCAGAAGCTGATCGCCTCCAAGCGAGACCATCTCGCGGATCTTGCTGTCATATTCCGCTTCGGTGGTTACATAGGCATCATCACTCTTTGAAGTCCGGCAGAAATTGCAGAAACGGCACTGGGAAAAACAGATGTTGGTTATATTGACATTCCGGTCTATCATCCATCCCACATGATTGTCGTTATGCAGTCGCCGGCGGACTGTGTCAGCCAGGCGGACAAGCACAGCCAGGGGAGACTCATTCCATAGGTCAAGAGCCTCTCCGGCTGTGAGCCTTTGTTGTTCTGAGACCTTCATGTATAAATGTTCGCTGACAGCCATTTTATGATACCCTGCGCATTGTCCGGAGTGACCGCAAAGGTAACACAATATAGCTAAATCATTCAATAATTTGATTAACTTTACAACCCTGAACAGGGCATTGCATGTTCAAAATACCGGAATAATAATGGAAAGAAAACCTATAATTGCCGGGATAACCCACGGGGATATCAACGGCATCGGATATGAAGTCATCATCAAAGCACTGGCCGAGCCGGCAATCATGGATCTTTGTACTCCGGTTGTTTATGGTTCACCAAAGGTAGCGGCCTATCACCGCAAGGTGCTTAATATTACGAACTTCAGTTTCAATAATATCAGGTCTGTCGATGAGGCGCACCCCAGGAAACCCAACCTGGTCAACTGCCTGGGAGATGAAGTTCGTGTTGAGCTGGGCAAATCGACGCCTGAAGGAGGTCAGTCGTCTCTGGCAGCACTTGAGGCAGGTGTGGCTGACCTGATGGGACATAAGATCGATGTATTGATCACAGGACCCATCGACAAGCATAACATGCAATCGGAGAAGTTTCATTTTACAGGACATACCGACTACCTGATGTCGAAGCTCAATGCTACGGATGTGCTGATGTTCATGTTATGTGAGAGCATGAAGATAGGTTTTGCCACCGGGCACCTGGCGCTTAAGGACGTTGCCGGAGCACTCACCGTGCCGCTTATTATGCACAAGCTGAAGCTTATGAACCGTTCTCTTCTCCAGGATTTTGCGATTCGCGGACCGCGCATTGCCGTTCTCAGCCTCAATCCTCATGCCGGTGAAAACGGCCTTCTGGGTTCGGAGGAGAAGGACATAATCATCCCTGCAATTGCCAGGGCCAATGAGGAGGGAATACTTGCTTTCGGGCCTTACTCTTCTGACGGATTCTTCGGATCGGGTGCCTTCAGCAGGTTTGATGCCGTACTGGCTATGTATCATGATCAGGGGCTGGGAGCCTTCAAGGTTGTTGCCTTTGACACGGGTGTAAATTATACGGCAGGTTTGCCGGTCATCAGGACCTCCCCGGTGCACGGTACTGCGTTCGACATAACTGGTAAAAACGAAGCTTCAGGCAATTCGATGCGCCAGGCTATCTATACTGCCTGCGATATCTTCCGCAACAGGCAGATGTATGATGAGCTTATGCGCAATCCGTTGCAGGCTCATAAGATTGAGATACATGCCGAACATGCTGATGAGCTTCCTCCCGAACCTGAAAATTACGATCACGCTTTATGATAGATTATATAACCGGCAAAGTCACCGAACTCAATCCTGCCTGTGTGGTGGTTGAGTGCAATGGTATAGGATACAGCCTCAACATATCACTGAACACTTATGCTGTTCTGGAGAAAGCGGTCACATGCAAAATACTGGTGCACGAAGCCATTCGTGAAGATGCTTACCTGTTGTTCGGTTTTTCCGAAGCCGAGGAACGTGATCTGTTCAGGCAGCTCATATCTGTTTCAGGTGTCGGTGCCAGCACTGCCCGCATCATGCTTTCATCTTTTAAACCGGCTGATCTCCGCCGTGCAATCGCTGAGGCCGATGTCAATCTTATCAAGTCTGTAAAAGGCATCGGATTGAAGACTGCACAGAGAATAATTGTCGATCTGAAAGACAAGGTGGAAAAACATTCCGGTTCCGGTGAAATTATTGCATTTTCCGACAATACTGCGCGCGAAGAATCGTTATCTGCTTTAGTAATGCTTGGCTTTGCCAGGAACAGCGCCACGAAGGTCATTGATAACCTCCTGAAGGAGAACAGAACCCTTCAGGTAGAAGAAATAGTGAGGAGGGCGCTGAAACTCTTATAAATCAGAGGCGCCGGATTGCAGTTTTATTTTAAAAATAGAGGTCTGATAATCAGGGGGGGACTTCTAGTCGCCCTCTCAATTGTCACACTGTCTCTGTCAGCCCAGACCGCCGCCAATTCTCTCCTCAAACTCAATGCCGATCCTGCCCGCCCCTGGGAAGCCAGGAAATCATCCCCGCTTTATCTTGACAATCCGTCGAATATCACCACCAGGGTCGAATATGACGGCCGCAATAATCAATATATCATCTATCAGAGGATAGGCACGCTCGATTACCGCAAGCCTATCTTCATGAATCCGGACGAGTACAGGAAGTACGAGTTTGACCAGGCAATGCGTGAGTACTGGGATGCCAACCTGCGGGGTGATGTCACGGGTTTCAGATCGTCACTGATACCCCAGATAGAGGTCGGGGGTGAGACTTTTGACAAGATCTTCGGAAGCAATGTGATAAACATTGTGCCCCAGGGATCGGCCGAGCTCATCTTCGGAATAAACATCTCGCATACCGAGAACCCGACGCTGTCGGAGAATCTTCGCACCATCCCTACCTTCGACTTTCAGGAAAAGATACAAATGAACGTCACCGGTACCATCGGTGACAAGATGGAGCTGGGCATCAACTACAACACCGAGGCGATGTTCGAGTTCGAGAACCGTACCAAGCTGGAATACTCAGGCAAGGAGGACGAGATCATACAGAAGCTTGAGGCAGGAGATGTCACACTTCCGCTGAACGGTACACTTATTACCGGCAGCTATAGCCTCTTCGGACTGAAAAGTGAGCTGAAGTTCGGCAAGCTGACCATGACGTCGATCTTTTCGCAGCAGAAGGGTGAGTCATCTGTGGTGGAGATGAAGGGCGGGGCTCAGCTGACAGACTACGAGATCACCGTCGATGATTATGAAGCCAACAGGCACTTCTTCCTGTCACAGAATTTCAAGGATAACTTTGATGTTGCACTGGAGAACCTCCCGATAGTAAGCTCTGGATTGAACATCGAAAAGATCGAGGTCTGGATCACAAACGCCACCAGCCGTTTTGAAGATGTGAGCAACCGTAACATAGTTGCCTTCCTCGACCTTGCCGAGAACCAGGCGAACATTTACAATACAATACCGCAGTTTCAGAGCACGCCGGGTTCCCCGGTCAACCCGGCCAACAGCAGCAACGCACTGTATGAGGAGCTTAACACCACCTACAACAGTGTAAGGAACATCGACCAGGTTGCTGATGCCTTTGCCCCGCTCTACCCCGGTTTTCAGATCGGCCGCGACTTTGAAAAGATAGAGAATGCGCGGAAGCTCACCGAGCGCGAATACACGGTAAACAGGCAACTGGGTTACATCTCACTTAATGTGGCCCTGAACAACGATGAGGTGCTGGCGGTAGCTTATGAATACACATACAACGGTGAGGTGTTCAAGGTGGGAGAGTTCTCTACAGACGGTATCAATGCCCCTGAAGCGCTTATCCTTAAGCTGATTAAGGGAACTACACTCAGTCCTCGCATCCCCACCTGGGAACTGATGATGAAAAACATTTACAACATCGGCTCGGGGCGTATCGAGGCAAATAAATTTGAAGTCAACATACTGTACCAGGATGATAAGACAGGCAACGCGCTGAACTACCTGCCCGGCACACCTCTCAGTGACAAGGTGCTGTTGCAGGCTCTTGGTCTCGATCAGCTCAACTCTCAGCTGGACAGGGTTCCTGACGGATTATTTGACTTTGTTGACGGCATCACGGTGATGGCGGACAAAGGACGCATAATCTTTCCCGTGAGGGAGCCTTTCGGGAGACACCTGCTGAAGTATTTAACTGATCCCGAACAAATAAAAAAATATGTCTTCACCGAGCTTTATGATTCAACTCAGACGGTAGCCAGGCAGATGGCGGAGAAGAACAAGTATATACTCAGCGGACAGTTTACCTCAGCGACAGGTTCGGAGATCAGGCTGAACGTCGCCAATATACCCCAGGGCTCTGTAAAAGTGACTGCGGGAGGTGTGACACTCAACGAGAATGTGGATTATACCGTTGATTACAATCTGGGTTCCGTCAAGATCATCAACGCTGCCATTATCGAATCAGGGACACCTGTTCAGGTCTCGCTCGAAAGCAACCAGTTCTTCGGATTGCAGACCAAATCGCTGCTCGGAACCCATCTTAATTACCGGGTCTCCGACCGGCTTAACCTTGGCGGTACGATACTTCATCTTACTGAAAGACCTTATACGCAGAAAGTCACTTACGGTGATGATCCCATCTCCAACACTATTTTCGGCTTTGATGCATCTTACAGGGCGGAATCGGCATTTCTTACCAATGCTGTTGACTGGTTGCCGTTCATTGAGACCAATGCTCCCTCATCAATAGATTTTTTTGGTGAGTTTGCACAGCTTGTTCCAGGGCACAGCAAGGCCATCACTGATGAAGGAGCTGTTTATATTGATGATTTTGAAGCCAGTGAGATATCCCTTGACTTGCGGGCTTTCAATGCCTGGTCGCTGTCGAGCGTGCCGCAGGGACAGGATCTGCTCTTCCCTGAAGCGAAGCTGAGTAAAGATTTGCGGTCGGGTTTCAACAGGGGCAAAACTGCCTGGTACGTTATTGACCCGCTGTTTTTGCGCAACGGCTCAACCACTCCTGATCATATTAAGGCTGACCCCGACCTTCAGTCAAGTCATTTCGTCAGGGAAATATACGAGACGGAGATATTCCCGTATAAAGAATCGGCCAGTGGCATTCCAACCAACATATCAGTACTTAATGTCGCCTTTTATCCTGATGAGAGAGGTCCGTACAACTTCGACGTGTCTCCCGGCACCTACTCCGCGGGTATCAATGCCGACGGTCTGTTGAATGCTCCCGGCACGCGATGGGGAGGGATGATGCGGGAGCTTCTGACAAATGATTTTGAATCGGCAAATATCCAGTATCTTAAATTCTGGGTCATGGATCCCTTTGTTGAGAATCCCGGCCATAACGGCGGTGATCTCTATTTCAATCTCGGAAATGTCTCAGAGGATATCCTTAAGGATTCACGCAAAATGTTTGAGAACGGGCTGCCGACATCACCTGTTCTGGTCAACGTTGACACTACGGTATGGGGCCGTGTGCCTACTGTTCAGGCTGTGGTGCAGGCTTTTGACAATGACCCTCAGTCACGGCGTTACCAGGATGTGGGCCTTGACGGGCTCAGTGATGAAGACGAGATGGCTTTCTTTGACAGTTTTCTCCAGGCTGTCGGTGTGGTGGTCAGCCCCGAGGTGCTTGACTCGATCCTTCTCGATCCTTCAAATGATAATTTTCATTATTTCAGGGGCAGTGATTTTGACCTCTATGAGCTGGGAATTCTCGAGAGGTATAAGAATTTCAACGGTACCGACGGGAACTCACCCACTTCCGAGATGTCAGATGAATCATATCCGACAAGCGGTTCGACACTGCCGGATATGGAGGACGCCAACCGCGATAACACCCTCAGTGAAACAGAGAGTTATTACCAGTATCATGTGAGTTTGAGGCCTGAGGATATGGTTGTAGGAAGAAACTTTATTGTTGATGCCATTGAATACACCGCCACCTTTGCCAACGGAGAAAAATCACCTGTGACGTGGTATCAGTTCAAGATCCCTGTAACTGATTATGAGAGGGTGATAGGCTCGATGCGCGATTTCAAATCGATCAGATTCCTGCGTATGTTCATGCGTGACTTCGATGAAGATGTGATAATGCGTTTTGCCCGCCTGGAGCTTGTAAGATCAGAGTGGCGCAAGTATAATCTCACTTTCTTCGAGGGCGGTGAACGTATAACCATCCCCGAGGAGGAGGATGGTACATTTGAGATCAGCTCGGTGAGCATCGAGGAAAATGCCGGCAAGGAACCGGTGAATTATGTCCTGCCTCCGGGCTTTGACCGTGTCATCGATCCTGCGAACCCGCAGCTTACACAGCTCAATGAGCAGTCAATGGTGCTGCGTGTCAGGGAGCTTGCTGATGGCGATGCCAGGGCGACGTACAAGGATGTTACTCTTGACATGCGGCAATACCGGAAACTGAAGATGGAGGTGCACGCTGAAGCGCTCATAGGTCAGCCTTTAGTGGCAGATGAGGTCACCGTATTTGTGCGGCTCGGCTCAGATCACAAGAATAACTTCTACGAATATGAAGTACCTCTCAAGCTTACCCCCTATGGCAGGTACAGCAACGAGAGCGAGGAAGACCGGGCCATTGTCTGGCCTGAGGAAAACAAGGTAGAGATTGACCTGTCGAAACTTCTCGATGCCAAACAGGCACGTGATGACGCAATGCGTGCAAACGGATCCACCCTCAGCGAAGGAGATATTTATTCGATTTATGTCGACGGTGCCCGCATTTCTGTCAGCGGAAACCCCAATCTGAGCAATATAAAGGTAGTTATGTCAGGTGTCAGGAACCCGATCAGGACACGTGATCCGTTGAATGACGATGGTGCTCCCAAATCAGCCGAGGTGTGGATAAACGAATTGCGTCTGAGCGATTTTCGTGAAGACGGAGGCTGGGCCGCCAACGCTCAGCTGCAGGCTCACCTTGCTGACCTGGGTACTGTCAACCTTGTTGGCCAGACAAGCACCGCCGGATGGGGCAGCATCGAGAAGAAGGTAAATGAACGCAGCATGCAGCAGGTCATACAGTACGATCTGTCATCGAACCTGGAGCTGGGGAAATTCTTTCCTGAAAAAGCCGCAATGCGAATACCCGTCTATATGGGCTTTTCGGAGAACCGCATAAGGCCGCAATATGACCCTCTTAATCCGGATGTCCCCCTTAATCAGGCACTTGACAATGCTGAGAACAAGGCAGAAAGGGACTCAATACTCAATATGGCAGAGGATTATCTGCGTCGTACCACCATAACAGTCAGTAATGCAGGTACTTCACGAAGGGGCGAGAAGCCTCATGCATGGGACCCTGCGAACCTGTCTGTAAGCTATGCCTTCAATGAGATTTACAACTCAGGTACCAAAACGGAGATAGACGTTGAAAAGACACGCAGGGCAGGCATATCATATGACTATGAGGCAATGCCGAAGAACTATACACCTTTCCAGAAATCGGGACTTTTCAGCTCACCCGTCTTCAGGCTGATCAAGGACTTCAATATCTATCTCTTCCCGAAGCATATTACCGTCAGGACTGACATCTACCGTTATTACAACGAGGTTAAGTCGCGCAACATCAATAATCCCAACCTGCTTATCCAGCCCACATTTACAAAAGACTTCCAGTGGTCGTGGTTTTATGACATAAAGTATGATATCACAAAGCAGTTGAAGTTCGACTTTACCGCCAGCACAATTGCGCGCATCGATGAACCGCAGGGCGGGGTTGACAAGCAACGTTACCCGGACATATATGATGAATGGCGTGATTCAGTCATGACTAGCTTATCCAATTTTGGCAGGACAACTAACTACTATCATCTGTTCAACATCAACTATAATATTCCGGTTAACAAGCTGCCTCTTTTATCGTGGGTTACCTCCAATCTGCGCTACAATGCGAGGTATGACTGGCTTGCAGGCACCATCTTCCCCGATTCGATGAACATTGAGACGGGCAATACAATCAAAAACTCAAGCAACGGGCAGCTCACCGTACAGGCCAACCTGACAAACCTGTACACTAAGAGTAAATTTCTCAAGGAGGTCGAGGCTACGACTCAACCCGGGGTAAAAAGCAGGATGAGCCTGGGATACGAGGAAGTCACTCATACCAGGAAAGGCCTGCCTCTTAAGGCCGGCAAGCCGAGAATTGTAAACCATAACCTTAAAACAAAAGATGTCACTGTCACCGTGACAGCTCCTGACGGTACTCCGGTAAACGGAAAGTTTGACATAGTATCTGACGTGAGAATAGACTATATACCTGACACAGATGTCACCAATGCAAGCATAGTCGTCAAGGGGAGGGTTGAGAAGAAGCCCGGCGTGGCCAGCGTTGCCGGGCGTTACCTGATCCGTGCGCTTATGATGGTGCGAAACGTCTCGGGGACATATACACGTGATCAGGGACATATATTGCCGGGATACCTTCCGGGTGTAACAGTCCTGGGACAGCAGAACTACGAGGGCATATCAGCGCCGGGATGGCGTTTTCTGGCAGGCCAGACTGATGAGCGTTTCTTTGATGAGGCAGTCCACAACGGGTGGATCACGACGGACACCCTGCTTAACAACCCTGCGGCCTACAGTCAGAGGGAACAGATAAACCTCAGGGCCAATATAGAACCGTTCCCCGGCCTGCGTATTGATCTGACCAGTGACCGCCGTTATTCGGAAACGATCTCGTCATACCTGAGGGCAGACAGTAACGGCAACTTCCCTGACAGCACCCGCAACACACGCCTGACCGGTAACTTCACTATCTCAGTGATATCATGGGGTACAGCCTTCGAGAAGATACCCAAGTCAGGCGATTATATCTCACAGACATTTGAGAACTTCAAGGAATATACATCCGTTATATCACAGAGGAGGGGTGATGAACGCAGTGCTATCGACCCCGCTTATGACCCCAACGTTGACCCTGTCTCCGGGGAGCCTGTTGACGGACCCTACGCAAGCGGCTACGGCATGACATCAAGCGAGGTTCTGGTGCCGGCTTTCCTTGCCGCATACACTAAGAAAGACCCGGACAAGATACCGCTCGAGACTTTCCCGTCATGGGTACACATGATGCCCAACTGGCGAATAAATTTTGAGGGACTGACCAAGTTTGCAGCGGTGAGAAAAGTATTCAACTCTGTAAGTATTTCCCACCAGTACAGGTCAACATATACCATAGGCTCATTTAACAGCAGCCTCCTCTATGACCCTGATGCTTCAGGGTTAAGCATGATACGTGACATGAGCTCGAACTTCGTTCCGCAATATGAGATTAACGCAGTCGTTATCAACGAGCAATTCAGTCCGTTGATCAACATAGACCTGGGATGGAAGAACTCGCTGACGACCAGGCTGGAGTTTCGCAAATCGCGCACCATCACCTTAAACCTGGCAAGTAACCAGGTAGCCGATATCAGGAATGACGAGATCACCATCGGGGCAGGTTACAGGTTTGACAATGTTGCTATCACCCTTAAGTCGCGCGGAGGCCAGCGTGCACTGGAGAGCGACCTGAACCTCAGGCTTGATTTTTCAATGAGGAACAACAAAACCCTGGCCCGCAAACTGATAGAAGACGTCAACCAGCCTGTCGCCGGCCAGAGGGTTTTTACGGTAGGTGCCACAGCAGACTACGTTCTGAGCGACAGATTCATGCTGCAGATTTATGCTGATCATAACCTTAATGACCCGTTTGTGGCCAACACCTTCCGTACCTCCAACACCAATTTCGGCTTCACACTCAGATTTACCCTTGTACAGTAACTGTCTCAGGAGTAAGGTTAAATATTACGGAAATCAGTTTTTTAATATTAAAAAAGATGTATTTTTGAAAACCTGACATTTACCGGGCCAGTTAAACTAATTAAATTATAAAGTGATGAATGTTCCTGCAAATCTGAAGTACACCAAGGATCATGAGTGGGTTCTTGTTGAAGGCAAAGAGGCTACTATTGGTATTACTGACTTTGCGCAGCGTGAGCTTGGCGATATAGTTTTCATAGAGATAGAGACTCTGGGAGAGAAGCTTGGACAGGGTGAAGTCTTTGGCACTGTCGAGGCAGTAAAGACAGTATCTGATCTTTTCATGCCTGTGAGCGGCACAGTGACAATGAAGAACGCCGAACTTGACGACACAGCCGAGCTGGTCAACAGCGATCCTTACGGCAAGGGCTGGATGATTAAAGTGGCTGTGGATGATACATCAGAGATAGATACACTGCTTGATGCCGAGGCATATAAGAAACTGATCGGAGCGTAGACCGACATACATAATAGGAATTAAAAAGCTGCCGCGGCAGCTTTTTTTATTTGCGATTTGCGATTGATTTAGCCTAAATCGAAAATCGCAAATCGACAATCGACAATCTACAAGGTTTTTTTCACCTTGACTGTCTGGTAACCTTCAACAATATCCCCGACATTGATGTCATTGAAATCGTTGATATTCAGTCCGCATTCGTAGCCTGAGGTGACTTCTTTCACATCATCCTTGAACCGTTTGAGTGAGCCAAGTTCACCGGTGTGAACCACGATGCCGTCACGTATGACCCTCACCTTGGTGTTACGTGTGATCTTGCCCTCGCGTACAAAACATCCGGCGATGGTACCGACCTTACCGATCTTGAATACTTCCCGTACCTCAATTGTTGCAACTATCTCTTCCTTGATCTCAGGTGAAAGCATGCCTTCCATTGCAGCCCTGATCTCCTCGATGGCATCGTAAATAATCGAGTAGAGGCGGATGTCAATACCTTCCTTCTCGGCAAGTTTCCTGGCGCTGAACGACGGTCTTACCTGGAAGCCAACCACCACTGCGTTGGATGCAGCTGCAAGCAGGATATCCGATTCAGATATCTGTCCCACAGCCTTATGGATGATGTTAACCTGTATCTCCTCAGTTGAGAGTTTGATGAGAGAATCACTCAGAGCTTCAACTGAACCGTCCACGTCGCCCTTGACAATGATATTAAGCTCCTGGAAGTTTCCAATTGCTATACGGCGTCCGATCTCATCAAGAGTGATATGTTTCTGGGTGCGTAATCCCTGTTCTCTCTGCAGTTGAGCTCTCTTGGTGGCAATCTCTTTTGCCTCATTGGGAGATTCCATTACATTGAACTTGTCACCTGCCTGCGGAGCACCGTTGAGGCCGACGATGAGCACCGGCGCTGACGGGCCGGCTTCATCAACCTTCTGGTTACGTTCGTTGTACATCGCCTTGACATGTCCGAATGATGCACCTGCAAGAACAACCTCACCGAGATGAAGTGTTCCGGCTTTCACAAGTATGGTAGCCATAAAGCCGCGTCCCTTATCAAGGGAAGACTCGAGGATGGTGCCGAGGGCAAGTTTGTCAGGATTGGCTTTCAGGTCAAGCATCTCAGCCTGCAGGAGGATCTTCTCAAGAAGCAGGTCAATGTTAAGGCCGCTCTTTGCTGAAATCTCCTGTGACTGGTACTTGCCGCCCCATTCCTCGACGAGGAAATTCATTGAGGCAAGCTCTTCGCGTATCCTGTCAGGATTAGCAGTCTGCTTGTCTATCTTGTTGATGGCAAATATAATAGGTACACCTGCTGCATGTGCATGGTTTATTGCCTCACGTGTCTGAGGCATGACGCCATCATCGGCAGCCACGACAATAATAACGATATCAGTTATCTGTGCACCTCTTGCACGCATGGCTGTGAAAGCCTCGTGGCCAGGGGTGTCAAGGAAAGTGATGATCTTTCCGTTATTCAGAGACACGCTGTATGCGCCTATATGCTGTGTTATTCCTCCAGCTTCACCCGCAATCACGTTAGTGTTGCGGATATAGTCAAGGAGTTTTGTCTTGCCGTGGTCAACGTGACCCATGACGGTGACGATCGGCGGGCGCGGAACGAGGTTAGACTGCTCATCTTCCTCTTCCCTTACCGCTTCCTGCAGCTCGGCGCTGACAAATTCAACGGTGAAGCCGAATTCTTCTGCTACCATAGCCATCGTCTCGGCATCAAGCCTCTGGTTTATTGACACAATAAGACCGAGGCTCATACAGGTCGATATAATATCAATCACCGGCACATCCATCATGGTCGCCAGCTCGTTCACAGAGACAAACTCAGTGACTTTCAGTACGCTCTTTTCGAGTTCTTTCTTCTCAGTGTCATCCCTCATTCTCTGGCTGACGGCATCTCTCTTGTCACGGCGGTACTTGGCAACCTTGGACTTGCTCTTGCTCATGAGCAGGTTCACGTCCCTGATGTTCTTGGAGACGTCTTCCTTGTCAACCTCCGGCCGCAATGCCCTGAAAGATTTCTTCCTGTCGGGGCGATGATCCCTCAGACCGCCGCCCACCGGCTTCTTGTCTTTCTTGACTTCGGCGACCTGGCCCGGAGTCTGGTCGAGAGCAACTTTTTCCCTCGGTTTGGCTTTTATCCTCTCACGCTTTTTCCTGTCATCATGCTTCTGCCGCGCTTCGGCTGCCTGCTCCTTAGTCTTCTTGACTTCAGGCACCAGTTCTATCTTATCAATGATCTTTGGCCCGGTAAGTTTTTCATATCCCGGACGGTAGATCTCAGCCTCTTTGGGTTCATGGGTAACAGGTGTTATAACAGCAGCTTCCTGCTGTTCTGTTGTGGCCGCGGGCTGTTCTGTCACAGGTTCTGTTACAGGTTCTGTCACAGGTTCAGCTGTGTCAGCTTCCCGGGCAGCTGTTGCAGGGCTGGTTTTCTTTGTACCCTTTTCCGGCTTGCCGGTGAGCTTTACAAGATCAACCTGGCCGACGACCTTTGGTTCTTTCTTTGCTCCGGCTGTTTCAGCCTCAGGTTCCGCCGGGGTGACTTTCGAAACTGCCGGTTCAGGCGTTTTGCTCTTTTCCGGTGTTACAGCAGTCTCTTTCTTCACCGTTTTGGCAGGTGGAGCAAGATCAATCTTTCCAACGGTCTTTATCTCCGGTTTCTTAACCTCGGTATGCAGATCAATATGCTTTTTAACCCCCGAGATGTCGGTAATAAGGAAATCTTCATCAGGCTCTGATGAATCACCTTCCTTAACAGTCTCCATATCATCGATGGAGAGCGACTTTTTGAGAGTAACCTTTTCTTTGAGAGCCAGTTTCTCGGCATCCTTTTTAACACTGAGGTCGCTGCTGTACTCTTTCAGTATCAGCGTATATGCCTCAGGAGGAATTTTTCCGTTGGGGTCATGACTGATCTCAATTCCCTTTTTGTGGAGGAAATCAACAATAGTCTGTATCCCGACATTAAATTCGCGGGCTGCTTTGCTTAAACGTATGGCCTTCTTGTCTTCAGTCATAAATCCCTTTATAGTAACCTCTTAAATAAGTATTCAGTCTTTTCTTCTTTTTACGGGAGAAGATTATTCTTTATCTAATTCCGCCTTGAGGATATTCACAACCTCCTTTATTGTTTCCTCTTCAAGGTCTGTTCTCTTGGCAAGGTCATGTACAGTAAGCCTGAGCACGCTGCGGGCAGTGTCGCAACCGATGGCTTTCAGGGCGTCAATGACCCATCCTTCAATCTCATCTGCAAATTCATCAAGAGAGACGTCTTCCTCATCTTCGTTATCCGGTTCGCGGTAAACCTCTATATCATACCCTGTAAGCTGTCCTGCCAGCTTGATGTTCAGCCCGCCCTTGCCTATAGCCAGGGAGACCTCACTGGGTTTGAGGTATATCTCTGCTTTCTTCTCTGATTCGATAAGCTTGATCGAGGATATTTTTGCGGGGTTGAGTGCCCTGGTGATAAACAGCTGATTGTTTGAAGTGAAGTTTATGACATCAATATTCTCATTGCGCAGCTCGCGCACGATACCGTGTATCCTTGATCCTTTCATGCCAACGCATGCTCCTACAGGGTCAATGCGCTCATCATAGGATTCAACTGCCACCTTGGCTCTCTCTCCGGGTACCCTTACGATCTTTCTGATGGTGATCAGACCGTCAAATATCTCCGGAACCTCCAGTTCAAAAAGTCTTTCAAGGAAGACGGGTGAGGTACGGCTGAGAATGATGTTTGGAGTATTGTTCTTCATTTCTACCCTGATGACCACCGCGCGGATGGTATCACCCTTGCGGAAATGATCGGAGGGGATCTGTTCTCCCTTCGGAAGAATCAGCTCGTTGCCGTCATCATCAAGGACCAGGGTTTCACGTTTCCAAACCTGGTACACCTCGCCGGTGACGATATCTCCGATACGGTCTTTATATTTGAGATAAATATTGTTTTTTTCCAGGTCAAGAATACGCGCAACAAGGTTCTGCCTGAGGGCCAGGATAGCCCTGCGGCCAAAGTCCAGGAACTTGACCTCGTCAGAGACCTCTTCCCCAACCTCATAGTCCTCATCTATCTTATGAGCCTCTGAAAGGGGTATCTGCGTGTTGGGATCGGTGAATGCCTCATCGTCAACAACCTCGCGGTTACGCCAGATCTCAAAGTCACCCTTATCGATGTTGACAATAATGTCAAAGTTTTCTGCCGCACCGTATTTTTTGGCGAGCATACCCCTGAAGACATCCTCGAGCACACTCATCATGGTGGGCCTGTCTATATTCTTCAGCTCCTTGAATTCTGAAAAGGTATCGATTAAATTAACGTTTTCCATTGTGGTAATGAATTCTGTTATTTGAATGATATTATTACTTTAACTGACTTAACGTCCTCATAATTAAACGATCTGATCACTGAGGTGACTTCCTTCTTCTTCTTCTCTTTTGTGTCAACTCTCAGGTCAAAGCCGCCCTGGGTAATGTTCATGAGCGTACCCTTCTCAAGGGAGCCGTCATTTGAAAGAACCTCGACCAGGCGACCCTCGTTCTTGCGGTACTGCTCAATTACAAGAAAGGGCATCTCGAGCCCCGGTGAAGAGACATTGAGTTCATAATCTCCTACGGCTTCTCCCAGCTCATTGCTGATAAATCTGCTCATCGAAGCGCAATCGTCAATAGTCACCCCCTCATTTCTGTCGATGAGGACAGTGATCCTGCCGGTGCTGCTCAGCCTTACATCAACCAGGAAGATCCCGGTGCCACTGATGTGGCTCTCTGCAAGCTTCCTTATATGGTCTTTTGTAATCATAGTCTGTTTTTTGATAACAAAATAGGGGACTTTTGTCCCCTAGGCCAGTCGTACCCCCTTCTATTCCGGTGCAAAGATAACATCATTTTTTAAATAACAAATGAAGCAGGGTGTGAATATTCAACAATTGCTTTGTATGTAAAGCTTTTCTGAAGTAATTTTGACGACAAGTAATTATTTTAAAAAATTAATTAAGCGGCATTTGACTAACAAGAACAAGATCATCAACGATCCGGTATATGGATTTATCTCTATGCCCAGTGATCTCATTTTTGACCTTGTGAGCCACCCGTGGTTTCAGCGGCTGAGAAACATAAGGCAGCTGGGGCTCTCCAGCTATGTATACCCGGGTGCTGTGCACAGTCGCTTTCAGCACAGCCTGGGAGCCATGTATCTGACCACACAGGCGGTGCACACTCTTCGAACAAAGAATATTGATATTACACCTGAAGAGGAGGAGGCTGTGCTGGCAGCCATCCTCTTGCATGACATAGGGCACGGACCGTTCTCACATGCGCTTGAACACTCTCTGATAGAGGATATGCCTCACGAGATGATGTCACTTTTGATTATGGAGAAGCTTAACAGTCAGTTTGATGGTAAGCTCACCAGCGCCATAGCTGTCTTCAACGGCACCTATCAGAAGAAATTTTTCCATGATCTTGTAACGGGACAGATGGATATGGACCGTATGGATTATCTCAGGCGCGACAGTTTCTTTACCGGGGTCATTGAAGGGTCGGTGGGATCTGACAGGATTATCAGGATGCTTAATGTGGCTGATGACCGCCTGGTGGTGGATGAAAAAGGCATATACTCAGTTGAGAAGTTTCTGATAGCAAGGCGGATGATGTACTGGCAGGTATATAATCACCGTACCGTCGTGTCTGCTGAGAACCTGCTTACTGACCTCCTGATAAGGGCTCGAGAGGTGACAGCCAATGGAACCACGCTCTTTGCCACACCCGCCCTGGCCTATTTCCTTCAGCA
Organism: uncultured Bacteroidales bacterium; assembly: GCA_963825165.1. Lineage (GTDB taxonomy): Bacteria > Bacteroidota > Bacteroidia > Bacteroidales > VadinHA17 > SR-FBR-E99. Next base: position 25,832 of record CAWGRY010000005.1, read on the forward strand.
GCGTCACCGTCCCGGCAGAGGTGAGAATACCACCGAAATGATCAGCCGGTTTCTGGAGTTGGATGAGAGTGATATAATGGCATCGACGAAGGTATGGATGAACTCAGGCGACAGAGTGCTTGCCGACTTGTGCCGGCGCTTTGTGACCAGGGACCTTCTGGGTATTGAACTGCAAAACAGTCCGTTTGACGAAAAAAAGGTGACTGAACTGGCAAATAAGGCAAAAGATATCCTGCATCTCCGGGATGACGAGGTAAGGTTTTACGTCAACACGGGGGATGTTTATAACCAGACCTATGCGCCCGGTACACCGGAGGTACGCATCCGCCTGAAGAACGGCACGATAAAAGATATTACTGCCGTATCCGATCTTTTTGACAAGGATGCGCTTTCAGAGAAAGTGACAAAGTACTTCCTCTGTTACCCGAAAGAAATATTAACATAATAAAAACGTAAAAAAATGGAATTTACTGTCGCGATGATAGCCCAGATGCTGAAGGGAACTGTTGAGGGTAATCCGGAAACGAAGCTTCACACTATTGCAAAAATCGAAGAGGGACATGAAGGGGCACTGTCATTCCTTTCAAATCCCAAATACGAATCCTATATATATACTACGGGCTCATCGGCCGTACTCGTGAGGAACGACTTCAAGCCGGTAAAGGAGGTGAAAGCCACCCTGATACGGGTGGAGGACCCTTACCAGGCACTGGCTCTTTTACTTTCAATGTACGAGCAGGCAAAACCCGTCAGGAAAGGGATACATCCTACGGCGGTTATCGAAGACAGCGTGACAATTGGCAGCGATGTTTATATCGGAGCGTACGCGGTGGTGTCGGAAAACACCGTCATAGGTGACGGCTGCAGCATCTACCCGCATGTATTCATTGGCGACAGCGTGAAAGTAGGCAATAACAGCAAGCTCTATCCCGGCGTGAAAATTTATAAGGATTGTATTATTGGCAATGACTGTGTACTTCACGCCGGAGTGGTGATAGGCGCTGACGGCTTCGGCTTCGCCCCGGTAGCTGACAACAATTATATGAAGATACCTCAGATCGGGAATGTTGTTCTGGAAGATAATGTCGAGATTGGAGCCAACGCATGCATTGACAGAGCTACCATGGGCTCCACCATCGTGCACAAAGGTGTCAAACTTGACAATCTCGTCCAGATTGGACATAACGTGGTTATTGGTGAAAATACCGTTATTGCTGCACAGTCAGGCATTGCAGGCTCGACAAAAGTGGGAAGGAACTGCATGATGGGAGGTCAGGTAGGGATAGTTGGTCATGCCACCATCGCTGACGGCTGCAAGATAGGAGCTCAGTCCGGCATCGGCGGAAGCATTAAGGAGGAGAATGCCTCCGTCTTTGGTTCCCCGGCCATCGAAGGCAGATTATATATACGAAGCTATAAATACTTCCTCAAACTTCCTGAAACGAATAAAAAACTGGACGAGCTGATAAAGACTGTTGATTCTCTGAAAAACAAGTAGTTTTCCAAAGCGTTCCAAGGGAAATCGTTTGAATCTCATACAGATATATTATTTTCATTTGGAGCATTCGGAAATTTTTTACTTTATTTGTACCGTTTTTTAAAGAGTTATCGATGAGTGAAAAGCAGACAACCCTGTCTAAAGAGATCAGCCTCCGGGGCAAGGGGTTGCATACAGGAATTGATGTCACCATAACTTTCAAACCGGCACCTGCAAACAGCGGGTATAAGTTTTGCCGCGTTGATCTGCCCGGCAAGCCAATTATAGATGCCATAGCTGACAATGTGACAGAGACGTCACGAGGCACAACCCTGGTACAGGGTGAGGCTTCAGTGGCGACCATAGAGCATGTGCTGGCAGCTTTTTCAGGGATGCGGGTTGACAATGCACTCTTTGAGATAAATGCTCCGGAGGCTCCTATAATGGGTGGCAGCTCGCACATGTTCGTTGAAGCCATAAAAGAGGCCGGGATCAAAGAGTTGAAGGAAGACCGCAACTATTACGTGGTACGTGAGAAAATCACTTTTTCCGATGAGGAACACGGTGTTGACCTGATTGTTTATCCTGATGACCATTTCAGCGCCCATGTGCTGATCGACTATAATTCGAAGATCCTCGGAAACCAATACGCCATCCTTGATAATATAAGCGATTTTGAGAAAGAGATCAGCTCAAACCGCACCTTTGTCTTCTTTCATGAGCTGGAGCCGTTATTTATGAAAGGGATGATCAAAGGAGGAGACCTTGACAATGCGGTTGTGATACTCGAAAAGGAAGTGGAGCAGGAAGAGATAGACCGCATAGCCAGGCTCTTTAATAAACCAGGCATCACTGAACATCATGCCGGTGTTCTCAACAACACAAAACTGAGACACTTCAATGAGCCTGCCAGACATAAGCTGCTTGACCTGATCGGCGACCTGGCACTGGTAGGCCAGCCCATTAAAGGCAAGGTTGTTGCCACACGTCCGGGTCATTATTCAAACACCAGGCTTGCCAGGCTGATCCGCCAGGAGATAAAGAGGCAGACGACAAAGAAGGAGATACCGCTGCTTGATACGACGAAGCCGGCAGTGATGGACATTGAGCAGGTGAAGAAACTGCTCCCTCACCGATTTCCCTTCCTCCTGATTGACCGCATACTGGAACTGACATTAAATCATGTTATCGGTATCAAGAACGTTACTTATAACGAGGCTTTTTTCCAGGGCCATTTTCCCGATGAACATATCTTCCCCGGGGTTCTGGTTGTTGAAGCAATGGCACAGGCAGGAGGCATACTTGTTCTGAACAATGTGGAGGAACCGGAGAAATATTCGACCTATTTTGTAAAGATAGACAGGCTCAAGTTCAGGAATAAAGTTGTGCCGGGAGATGTTCTTGTACTCAGATGTGACATGAATGAACCCATACGCAGGAACATGGTAACCATGTACGGCCAGGCTTTTGTTGGCGAAAAAATTGTTGCCGAGGGTGAACTGACCGCACAGGTTATAAAAAACAAATGATATAATATGATTTCCGCTTTAGCACATATTGATCCGAAGGCACAACTGGGTGCAAATGTTACTGTTGAGCCTTTCGCATCCATTGCAGGTGATGTCATTATCGGCGATAACACCTGGATCGGATCCAATGCCGTTATATATGACGGTGCGCGTATAGGAAGCAACTGTCGTATTTTTAACGGGGCCTCGATCTCATCGATACCGCAGGACCTTAAGTTCCGTGGAGAAAAGACCACAATTGAAATCGGCAACAACACCACTGTAAGAGAATTTGCCACACTTAACCGGGGCACAGTGGCCAAGGGGAAAACGGTTATCGGGAACAATTGCCTGTTTATGGCTTATGCTCATGTGGCACATGACTGTGTTATTGGAAATAATGTGATCATGGTTGTTCAGACAATGGTCGGTGGTGAAGTGAAGGTGGATGACTGGGCTATTATAGGGGGAGGCAGCGGGGCACATCAATTTGTGCATATAGGGACTCATGCGATGCTGGCAGGAGGGTCAGCTGCAGTCATGGATGTCCCGCCATACACAAGGGCAGGCAGGAATCCGCTTTCTTTCATGGGTATCAATTCAGTGGGACTTGAACGCAGGGGTTTCAGCAAGGAGAAGATCACCGAGATACATGAGATCTACCGGGTTATTTACAATACGGGGAGAAACCGAACTCAGGCTCTTCAGCATATTGAAGAGACCTTTCCCCAAACGGATGAAAGAGATCTCATAATTAATTTTTTCAAAACTTCCGGAAGAGGTGTTATCAGGGGGCGTTAAGCCCTTTTTTTTATGGCAGGGGTATAAAACACGAATGGGAACCATACTTACGTATATGTTCCCATTCCGACGAGCAACGGCCATGACCGTCACTTGCGCCATGTTACTGTTATTACAGCCGGTTCATCTCTCTTACTCCTGCCTTTCCGAAGTCTGTCGGTCTCCGCCGTGAGGCGAAGTGCGGACTTTGTTCCGGTGTTATTTCTGTACTTTTTCATCACCTTGCGGTTTTTACGAAGCGCATACTGGAACGCGGAGCCATGAACCCCTGAGACCGGACACTCCCCGAAGGGATAGCTGCTGTCCTGCCCGGACCATCTCCATCCGATCCTCGCCGGTTTGGATGGCATGATGTTCCTTTCTCCAAGCGGGCACTTGCGCTGCTTTATTAGCTTTCAGCCTGCGTTTGTGTTGCCCTCATCGCACGATTGTTACACCGTTTGAAGATTGCTCCCGTCAGACCGCCAGGATGGGAAGGCCTCTCAGCCTGCACCCGTGACGGACGCTTAAAGACCGTGATCTTTCAGCGTGAGACCCTGAAGTCTGATGTAATTTCAGAGTGATAATTAAACCATTTGAAAGAACCTTCTAACCTCAGAGCGACCCTTTATCGCTCACATGGTCTTACAAATATAGGAAGAGCTCTATCCCGTTCCAAATTTTTTGTGCTAATTATGCCATAATTGAAAGAACAGGAAATGAACAGATTTATTAACAATAAACATGCATTGTAAATCAGGTATTTATCTATAAAAAAGTGAGGTTATTAACTGGTGTTAATAACCTCACGTGTTTGTACTGAATAAGTGGTTGCTATTCAAGTATCACCTTTTTGTCTTTGGGGTGTTTAACGCTGTACGTGAGAATAATCTCCTTTGTCTGGCGGGGCTCGACCTTAAGGTCCCAGGTAACCTCTCCGGTGACACGGTTGAAGTTTCCGCCGGTGAGTTCAACAGCCTCAACGGTGATATCACTGTTCTGCGACAGGGGTATCTGATCACGGAGCTTAACGGCAGCGGACTGGCTCTTGTTGTTCCGTACCGAAATGAGGAAGGACATTGTCTCAACCCTGTTGGCGCCGATCAGCTTCTGGGATGTGAAATCCGTTCTTTTCTCACGCTTGATGGTAATATTGTTGTCAGCTCCGAGTGATACGGGAAGGGTATCGGTAAGCTCTGCAGTATTGATATAGCCTTTGCCGGTAAAGGTGTTGCTGAAATATATATTTGATTCGCCCGGCAGAAGATTATACTTGTTCCATTCTGTTATGTATCCCATGAGATAGGCTGACGCAGCAAGCTTTGGCGTGGCTGCATAGCTGTACGTTGCAGGAACTGTCAGTCGCTGCAGCTCCACCACTTCCGGCTTGCCGTCTGACAGGATGGTCTGCGGTACATTTACGTCGAAGCTGAAGCTGATGGTTGATTCACTGACAGTGACCGGAAGGGGAGCGCTTTCGGCTGCCGCCATTTGTTCTTCAGCCCGGGCATCCCGGGCAACAGGCATTGATTTTGTACCTCTTACCCGGATCGTCTCATTGAGTTCCTGGTAGGCATAAGGCTGATAGAAGTCGATGAACCATGGATTCAGGGTTGGCAATGCACCGGCAGTCATAGGCGAGGCATTTGACAGGCTCACCTTCACATCCTTCCAGTCGATGCCGCTGTTCTGCCATATATTCGCCCTGTAAATAATAGATGCCGGCGATGAGATATCATCGACACGGATGTCATAAGCCGGGTACCAGCCTGCATTCATCACCACATAAGAAAGTTTAAGCTTTCCGCTTGTGGCCTTCGTACCTGTGACAGTCACGACTATCTCGCCTGTGGGCAGCTTCGACTTGTCGACCGTGGCCGCCAGCTGACTTTCAAGCTTCTTCTTCTCTTCATTATATTCTTTTATCACCCTGTTCTTTTTGAGGACAGCCACCTTGACAGATTCAATATTTGAAGAGTAAAGATCCATCAGCACTTTAAGCTGGTCGGGAGTAATTGTAGATTTATTGGTAACAACGTCATAATTTGATTTAAGGAAAAGCTCTTTCTCAAGGAGCACATCAACAGCAGTCTGTTCATTCTCAATCTTCACGGTAAGTGCCTCGATCTTTTCTCTGAGTACGGTAATTGCCTCTGTCTCGGTTGGATTCTCTAGATAGTTATTCCGGTGGTTCACACCCGTGATCATGAATTCACCCTCACCTTTTACCTGTATGCTGTTGGGATCAATGTACGGCGAAAGGCCGCCAGCAACAATATCCACGGTGCCGGACTGTACCGAAAATGGCAGTTCACCGTATAACTGTGCGCCCTGCCTGAAGACAGTGACCTGGCTGACGGTCGATGCTATATACTTCTCCTGACCTTCAGCAGTGAATGCCGAAAGTGTCAGGGCTAAAAGTGCTGTAAACAGGATTTTTTTCATTACTGTTATTTTTTTATAAAGGTATTCAAAAAGAAGATTACCCCGGGAAATTGGCAAAAAGCCTGCCAGTATTTATACATAAAAAAAGGGAGAACCTCACGGAGATCCTCCCTTCCTGTAAACCTAAAACCCAAATCTAACCATTATAATCCCTGAGAACGCTCATCAGCTTCTGGCGTGCGAAAAAGATACGACTCTTTACCGTTCCGAGCTTGAGATTGAGCCCCTCTGCTATTTCTTCATATTTATATCCGTTAAGATGCATACGGAATGGCTGACGGTAATCATCATGCAGGGCCTCAATGGCTTTCTCGATCTCATTCTCTGAATAAGATGAGTCGGGTGAAATGCTTCCCTTGTCAGAAGGAAGGTTGATATAATACAGCTCCTGCGTGCCGTCCATCATTGTGTTCTCCCTCATCTTCCTGCGGTAATTATTAATGAAGGTGTTTTTCATTATTGTAAAGATCCAGGCCTTGAGGTTTGTGGCATCCACAAACTTATCCTGGTTCTGAATAGCTTTCAGGAATGTATCCTGAACAAGGTCAAGTGCGTTGTCACGGTCGAGTGTAAGACTGAGAGCGTACTTCTGAAGATTACCCTTCAGACCTATAATGCTTGATGTGAATTCATTTGCAGTCATTTCTCAGCGTTTTTACTTGTTTGTTGATACAAAGTTAAACGAACATATTAAGATAAACAAATCCGAATATCCTTATTTATTAAATAAAATGAGTTTTAAACTGAAATTCTAAACATGATATAATTGAAAATGAGATTATTAGATGGTGTTTGTATAAATTAGGACAAGCAGGTATTATTTTAATTACAGGTGGTAGCAGGTATCCTGACCCGGACCCTTCCCCGGCGCCTATCCGTAAAAGGGAGAGTGTCATTATTCCATCGAGAGAGCATGATAAAAGTGCGGAAGGACGACAAGGGGAGAGGAGGAGCGCCTCAGCCATCTTTTAGTTATCTTTACAAAAAAGACTTATGGAGATAAAAGAATATCCATGCGGAAAAACAGCAACTTATAAAATTGATGTCGCCGGTACGCCGAAAGCAGTCATCCTCCTTGTTCATGGTTTTGGAGAGCATTCGGGCAGATACAGTGATTGGGCGGCTAAGTTCAATGAAAAGGGTGTCTCGATGAGAGCTTTTGACCTTCCCGGGCACGGCCAGTCTGATGGCAGGCGCGGGGTGATGCCGGCATTCGATGTCTTGTTTGACACCATTGATATAATTCTTAAAGATATTGCTGCAGAGCTGCCAGGTATCCCGCAGTTAATTTACGGACACAGCATGGGCGGTGGCATCGTTCTTGACTATCTTATCCGGAGGAAAACTTCCCTGGCAGGCGCCATTGCTACCTCACCATGGATAAAGCTGGCGTTTGAACCACCGAAGATAAAGCAGTTACTGGCCGCTGTGGCGGGCAGGATCATGCCCGGGATGGCCCAGTCGTCAGGATTAAAAACAGAGGATCTGTCACGTGACCCCCTGGTGGTTGAAGCTTACAGGAAAGATCCGCTGGTTCATGGAATGATCTCCGCAGGAACATTCGGGTCTATAACCAGTGCTGGAAAAGAAATACTAAGTCGTACTTCGGAGATCACGCTGCCGCTGCTGCTTGTACACGGAAGGAACGACATGATCACTTCGGCGGCAGCTACGATGGAGGTTGCTGCTGCAGCGCCCGGAGCGACGCTGAAGCTGTGGGACGGAGGGTATCATGAGCTTCATAATGACCTGCTCAGGGAGGAGCACTTCGAGTTCATCATCGAGTGGATTGACACATTATTATAATATGTGAAATGGAACTGCGAACCGAGGTACCCCTTCCTGCTTCACCCGGCAAGATTACCTTCAGCACGCCGGTCATGTTCCTGGGTTCGTGCTTTGCCAACGAGATCGGCTACAGGCTGGCATCGGGGAAGCTCGATGTTATGACCAACCCGCACGGCACGCTCTTCAATCCATTTTCGGTGGCAGGAGCCATTGACAGGTTTATTGCGTCACACCACTACACTGAGAACGATGTGTACCTCTACCGAAATCGCTTCATGAGCCTTGATCACCATACTGCCTTTTCATCATATGAGCGTGATGTTCTTATCGAAAGACTCAACGATGTCAGCCGGACAGCCTCTGAATTTATCCACAGGGTCTCGTTCATCTTTGTGACTTTCGGTACCTCGTACGTTTACAACCTCAGGGAAAGCGGTGCCATAGTGGCTAACTGCCATAAGCTGCCCTCATCGCTTTTCGAACGCAGGCTGGCCACCTCACAGGAGATAGTATCCAGATGGAGGGAGACTCTTGACCGTCTTGAGGAACTCAACCCCGCGCTGAGGGTCTGGTTCACCGTCAGTCCGGTCCGCCACCTTAGTGACGGTGCACATGCAAACCAGATCAGCAAGGCGCACCTTCTGCTGGCAGCAGAGGAGCTGCTGAACCACCCGTCCGTGGGGGGCTACTTCCCTGCTTACGAGATATTCATGGATGACCTTCGCGATTACAGGTATTTTGCTGCCGATATGGTCCATCCGTCAGAGACGGCTATCGATTATATATGGGAAAAATTTTGTTCGGTCTTTATTGACAGTCCTGCCCTTCGCCTGTGGAATGACGCTGCAAGGATCACCAGGGCTTTGGCTCACCGCATTACCGGAGATAAGCGGGAAACGGCTCCGTTTGCCACTGCCATGCTCGACAGAATCAACGAGCTGAGGTTGAAAGCACCGTTCATTGATCTCGCTGCAGAGGAGGCATATTTCAGGGGATTATTATAAAAGTTTTTCATATTTGCTGAACTTTTTACCCCGATTGTTGGTTTGTTTCATAAAAACTACACAAAAAATGAAGGCTTATTATATAATAGTATTACTGTTTTCTTTGGCGTTTACGCATCTTTCCGGACAATCAGGCGGAGGCACGATCCGCGGTAAAGTAGTGGATGCAACTACCAACGAACCGATACCATTTGCAAGCGTAGTGATATGGAACACCACCACGGGTGCCATGACCGATTTTGACGGCAATTTCCTTTTCACGGGACTGAAACCCGGATTTGTGGAAGTGAGGGTCTCGTATGTGGGTTACAAGCCGTACATTACCGAAGGTGTGATGGTGACCAACAATAACGAGGTTAACCTGACAATCCCTCTCGAATCAACCGTTGTGGGCATCTCCGATATTGTTGTCAAGGCATCGCCTTTCCGCAAAAAAATAGAGAGTCCGGTATCGGTAAGGATCATAGGCATTCAGGAGATCGAACTGAACCCTGGCGGTAACCGTGACATCTCCAAGGTTATTCAGTCATTTCCGGGAGTTGCCTCAACGCCTGCTTTCAGGAATGATGTTATCGTCAGGGGGGGAGGGCCCAATGAAAACAGGTTCTTCCTGGATTTTGTGGAGATACCTTATCTCAACCACTTCTCAACCCAGGGGGCTTCAGGAGGGCCGGTCGGCATAATCAATGTCGATTTTGTCAGATCGGTTGATTTTCTCTCCGGTGCATTTCCTGCATCAAGAGGCAATGCCCTCAGTTCAGTCATGAACTTCAGCCTGATCGACGGCAATAAGGAAAAGAGAACGCTGAGAGCGACGCTGGGTGCTTCGGACCTTGGCCTCACCTACAACGGACCTGCAGGAGAAAAGAGCTCCATCATTGTCTCTGCCAGGCGGTCATACCTGCAGTTTCTGTTCGGAGCGCTGGGTCTCCCGTTCCTCCCTACCTACACTGATTTTCAGTTCAAATACAAGATCAATTTTGACCAGAAGAATGAGCTGACAATACTCGGTCTGGGTGCAAAGGACGATTTCAAACTGAACCTTGAGGCGAATGAGACAGAATACCAGCGGTATATCCTGGGTTATATACCGACGCAGGAACAGTACAGCTATACCGTGGGCGCTGTCTACAGGCACTTCAGATCAAATGGTTCAGACATTGTTGTCTTAAGCCGTAACTATCTGAACAACACTCAATACAAGTACCTTAACAATGATGAATCAAACCCTGACAACAAAACCCTTGACTATAACAGCGGAGAGGGTGACATCAGGCTGAGATATGAGGGAAACGTGATTTACCCCAGCACATTCAGGATCAGCTACGGTGCCGGTACCGAGATGTCGCGCTACAGGAATGACACCTTCAGGAAGGTGTACACAGATACCGGGTTGCAGACCGATACATACAACACCAATCTTGTCTTTTTCAAGTACTCGGCCTTCGGTCAGGTAAGCAAATCGTTCATTGATGAGAAGCTAAGTCTTTCATTCGGCCTGCGCACCGACGGCAACAGCTACTCGCCCGAAATGTCCAATCCTTTTACCCAGATTTCGCCCCGTTTTTCTGCATCATATTCGCTGACAAAAATTGTCAACCTGAATTTCAACACCGGGCGCTATTATCAGCTTCCTCCCTATACATCACTCGGACTGAAAGATAATTCAGGCAATTATATCAATAAGGAAAACGGGATCAAATACATATATGCCGATCATATTGTTGCAGGCATTGAGGTTATTCCGGAAGAAAGCCTGCAGTTCACCGTGGAAGGGTTTTACAAACACTATAATGATTATCCGTTCTCAGTCGCTGATCAGGTTCCGTTGTCTACCAAGAGCGCCGGTTACGGGATCTTCGGTGACGAGGAGCTTGTCTCCACTTCGACGGGCAGGGCGTACGGCCTGGAGCTCATGGGTCGCGTGAGGGAACTGAAGGGCATTAATGCAGTGTTTTCATATACTTTCGTCAGAAGCGAGTTTAAAGGCACTGACGGTATTTATATTCCCACGGCCTGGGATAACAGGCACCTCTTCAGCCTGACGGCAACGAAGAAGATTGGAGAAACCTGGAATGTGGGGTTCAAATGGAGGTATGTCGGAGGAGCGCCTTATACACCCTATGATGTTGAAAAATCATCGCTTATTGAAGCGTGGGATGCCACCGGTCAGGGCTACCTCGATTACACAAAGTACAACACTGAAAGGCTGACAGCCTTTAACCAGCTTGATCTGAGGGTTGACAAGCAGTTCTATTTTAAGAAATGGTCACTGATGCTGTATGCTGACATACAAAACATTCTGAACTTCAAAGCTGAACAGCCTGCCCTGCTTATCCAGCAGACAGATGAGGCTGGTGTGCCATTGATAGATCCTGAGGATACCAGTCGTTATCTTCTGAAGTTTGTTCCGGCAGACATTGGAACCATTTTGCCAACGGTCGGTATCATTATTGAAATTTAAAAGAGATAGAGATGAAATATATTATAATAGTTTTAATGGTGTTTCTTGCCGCTTGCTCGGCAAAGCCATCCACCTCAAAAATTGCTGAGAAGCAGAAGTTTACTGAAGTGCAGACCAATGCTGCCGGTACCGGCCCTGCAATTGAAGTGAAGTTTTACGGGGGCAAGTCGCTTTATTATCCGCTTATGGCTGTATGGCTTGAGGATGAGTCGGGCGGTTATATACAGACCTTGTTTGTACCCAGAACCATTGCAACAGGTATCTTCAAGTACGGATCCGATGCTTCAGGGAAATGGGTTGAAGCAGCAAAAAGGGCTCCCCAGACTCTGCCTTACTGGTCGCACAAGAGAGGTATAGCAGCTTCAGACGGACTTTATATGCCTGAACCGGAGAACCCTGTTGCCGATGCATACAGCGGTGCAACGCCCACAACCAGTTTCACACTCGCTACCCGCGCTGACGGACCGTTGCCTGCGAAGTTCAGGGTGATGTTTGAGATAAACCAGAACTGGGACTGGAACGACTACTGGACCAATGACAAATATCCCGGAGACCAGAACTACCTTTTTTCAGCACAGCCCGCGGTTGTCTACGAGAGCCTGGTGGATCAGAAAAATCTGCGCGACATGTACATCATGCGGCCTATAGGTCACAGTCATCCTTTGGGAAAAACAGGGGAACTCTTCACTGACCTCAGCACTCTGACGACAGCGTTGCAGATTGCAGATTCAATAGTAGTAAGGATAATGCACTAGATAATCCCGGTGCCGAATTTTTCAGAGGCTGTCTGCCCATTCTGCCAGCCCGGCGGGAGAGCAGACAGCTTCTGTTTTCCCCTTGACCCATGATCCGCTGTTGTCATACCGTCCTGTGACAAGTATTTTCTTAAGCTTCAGTTCACGGGTGAGGGCATTGGAAAATCTTTTCACTTCATCATCAGGTTCAGAAGCCGGCAGGTTGACAGCAAGGATGGTAAAAGGCCTGATGGAATGTATACCCTTTATGTCTTCCGCTGACAGGGTACCTTCTGTATAAACGGCTTCTATACCCCTTTTCCTGAGAAGGCACTTAAGGAATACCAGGTTGTTCTCCGCCTCATTATCGCCCAGGTTTATTATGGCTGCGTTCTGGCCTGTCAGGGAATTATCCATGGCCATATCTTCCGATATAATTACAGTTCTGATCACATGCCTTATGAACTGTTCCTGAGGCTTCGAGATACATCCGGTCAGCCATAGGGCTTTTGCCTTTTGCGTCAGCGGGTAAAACACTTTGAGATAAGCCTCCCGGATTCCCAATTCCCGGATAAAAAGATTAAGTCTCTGTCTGAATTCTTCCTCACTGAATCTCAGTGCTGAAATAATCAGGTCACCGGGCTTAAATTTGCCGTCTCCCGTTTCGTCACCTGACTCTTTCCTCAGTACTTCATGAAGGAGGTCATTATCGTTCAGCTGAGAAATCTTTGAAATTTTAAGGCCGTTACGGTTAAGTATTGAGACTGTAATGAGCTTTTTGAGCTCTTCTTCGGTATAATGTCTTATGTTTGAATCGCTTCTTTCAGGGGTGAGTATACCGTATCTTTTCTCCCACATCCTGATTGTGTGGGCTTTAATGCCACAGAAGTTTTCGAGATCTTTTATTGAATATGTTCTGCTCCCTGCATTCATCGCTCTCATTATTTATAACTCAATGATTATAACAATAAAAAGATGTAAAAGTTTACAGATAACCGCTTTCCGTTATCATTTCCCGTCATTTGTTTTACTGAAAAAACGGCATTAACATAATCCAAAAAAGTCGTAAATTCGCAGTTCATTGGTATTTGATGATGGAGTTACAGAGCATAAAACAGCGATTTGGGATTATCGGCAATCATGAAGGGCTTAACAGGGCGCTTGATATTGCTGTTCAGGTAGCCCCCACTGATCTCTCTGTGCTCATTACCGGGGAGAGCGGCACCGGCAAGGAAGTGTTTCCGCAGGTGATACACACCTACAGTCTGCGCAAGCACGGTCCTTACATCGCAGTCAACTGCGGGGCCATACCCGAGGGAACAATAGATTCTGAGCTCTTCGGTCATGAAAAAGGCGCCTTCACGGGAGCGACAGACAGCAGGAAGGGTTATTTTGAAGTCGCCGACGAAGGAACCATCTTTCTTGACGAAGTGGCTGAGCTCCCTCTCTCAACACAGGTAAGACTTCTCAGGGTGCTCGAGTCAGGTGAATTCATCAGGGTTGGGTCGTCAAAGGTCCAGAAAACAAATGTAAGGGTAATAACTGCGACGAATATCGATATTGTATACGCTGTTTCATCTGGCAGGTTCCGTGAGGACCTGTTCTACAGGCTCAACACGGTGCCGGTCAGGGTGCCGCCACTCAGGGAGAGAGGTGAAGATATAATCCTGCTGTTCCGTAAATTTGCCGTCGATTTCGCTGAGCGTTACCGTATGCCTGCAATCAGGCCGGATGGTCCGGCCAGGGAGATGCTTATAAATTACTACTGGCCGGGTAATGTCAGGCAGCTTAAGAATATTACTGAACAGATTTCGGTTATCGAGCAGGAGCGGGAAGTTACATCTGTCATGCTGACGCACTACCTGCCTGATTTTCAGAGCGGGCGCCTTCCCGTTCCGGTAAGAAGCCCGGAAGGAAAAGACTTCAGTTCGGAAAGGGAGATACTTTATAAAGTCCTCTTCGATATGAAAAGCGATATGCATGACCTGAAAAACCTTGTTTACGAAATGCTCAACTCGGGAGGAGAAGTTACAAGTCTCACTGAGTCAGGTGTCAGGGCAGCGCGTAATCTTTTCAATGACACTGCGGTACGAAAAGAGAGCGTGGAGCCGTTGCGGCCCGTGACAGTCACTTTCGGTACCCCAAGGGAGAGAAATGATATACAGGATACTGAAGAGGTTGTGGAGGAATTGCTTTCACTGACTGACCGCGAAAAGGAACTGGTAATAAAGGCTCTTGACAAGAACAACGGTAAACGCAAACTGGCAGCGGCTGAGCTGGGTATTTCCGAGAGAACCCTTTACAGAAAAATCAAGGAATATGGTCTTGATACGTAACATTGCGCGGATAGTGTTTACGCTGACTCTCCTTGTCATGACAGAGGGTTGCGGTGTAAAAGTAGGTTACTCTTTTTCAGGGGTATCCGTTTCGCCTGAGGTTAAGACCTTCAGCGTGTCAAACTTCCAGAACAGGGCCAGTCTCGTTCAACCCGGACTGTCACAGAAACTGACAGATGCTCTGATGGATATGTGCCAGGCGCAGACGAATCTTGATATGGTAACCTCAGGGGGAGATGTCAGCTTTGAGGGCGATATTATCGATTACAGAACGCAGCCTCTTACCGTCAGCGGCGATGAGCAGGCTGCCAGTAACCGTTTTTCAATCAGCGTCAGGGTAAAGTTCGTCAATACCGTTGACACCGACCTGAGTTATGAGCAGACGTTCACCCGGAGTCAGGATTATAACAGCTCACTTGATCTGAGTGCCGTGGAGGTCGAGCTGGCTGAGGAGATAAGCAAGATGCTCATCGAGGATATCTTTAACAAGGCCTTTGTCAACTGGTGACGCTCACCCATGAACAGGAATGAATTCAACCGGTTTGTTGCCGACGGTGCCCTGCCGGGTCCCGGAGATCTCGAGAGTTTGAGGGAGCTGACAGTCCTTTTTCCCTGGTTTCATTCCGCCCATCTGGTGCTGCTGCGGGGACTAAAAGAAAATGCTGATGTAAGGTTTGATTCGCAGCTGAAGGCATCAGCCCTGTCTGTTTCGGACAGGGAGGTGCTCTATCATTATTTGTTTATGTCGCCGGGGCCTGAGACAGTCCGGGAAGAGGTTACATCCGTCGCAGATGTAAGAGAGGAAATTGTCGCGGAAGCAGTCTCAGAAGCAGAAGTTCCGCAGGAGGAGACCAGGCATGAGGAAGTGATTCCGGAAACAGCTGTAACAGATGAGGAGAGGCATGAGGAAGCGATTCCGGAAACAGCTGTAACAGATGAGGAGAGGCATGAGGAAGCGGTACCTGTTGAGGCAGTACGTCAGGAAGCGGTACCTGAGGAAGGGATTCATGCGGAAGCTGTCATTGAAGAAGTTCTCATCGAGGATCCGGCACGCGGGGAAGCTTTAAAAGAGGAAACTGTTAAGGTCACGGTTGAGGAAACTTTAAAGGAAGAAATTTCCCCGGAGCCGGTTTTGATGGATGATGCTGTCCGGGAATCAGTTCCTGTTGAGGAAGAAATAGAGGAGACAGCTCCTGTTGAGGAAGAAATACAGGAGACAGCTCCTGTTGAGGAAGAAATACAGGAGGCAGCTCCTGTTGAGGAAGAGATGCAGGAGATAGTTCCAGTAGTGGAAGAAATGCTGGAGACAGCTCCTGTAGCGGAAGAAGCGCCGGAATCAGCTCCTGTAGCGGAAGAAGAAACACTCCGGACCAGGGAAGAGCTCATGGCAGAGATTGAGGCGAGGCTTGAAGAACTGGCCTCGGTGAAGGAGGAAATACTTGAACTTATTGCTGAGCCCGCCAGTGAGACAGTGGAGACGATTGTCGGTGAAGAGATTGCCGGGGAAGAAGAACCGGAACCGGAAGTAACTGTTGAGGAAGAAGAACCGGAACCTGAAGTAACTGTTGAGGAAGAAGAACCTGAACCGGAACCGGTGCCAGCTGCTGAAGAGTTTATGGAGTTAATTGAGGACAGTGAACCGGCAACAGACCTGGCCGCCCCGCCGCTCTCATCCCAAGATTTGATCGACAGATTCATAAAGAGCAGCCCGACCCTTGAAAGGATGACCCTTCCTGAGATCCATCCGGTAAAGGACCTGTCGGAGACAAGTGCAGAAGAGAAGGGTTCCTTTATAACCGAGACACTGGCAAAAATTTATATAAACCAGGGTTATTACAGCAGAGCGATAAATATTTATGAAAAGCTCTCTTTGCAATATCCGGAAAAAAGTGCTTACTTTGCAGGCCGAATTGAAAAGATTAACGATTTAATTAAATAAGGAAACAATGGGCATTTATATTTTTATTTCAATCCTGGTGCTTATAGCCTGCGTTCTTGTGATCATGGTTGTACTCGTACAGAATTCAAAGGGAGGCGGCCTGGCTGCTAACTTTACATCTGCAGGACAGTCGATGGGTGTCAGAAAGACTGCTGACTTCCTTGAGAAATCAACCTGGACCCTCGCCGGTGCAATTGTGTTGCTCTGTCTTGTGGCTACCGCATCCATTCCAAGAGGCCAGAGCCAGGAATCAGTCATCAAGTCATCAATTGAAAGAGCTCAGGATCCCACTGCCATTCCGACCTTGCCGACACCTGTTCTGCAGGAAGAGCCGAAGACTGACGGTGGAAACAAATAAGAATGACATTAATATTATACGGAGGTGTCAGTTTGTCATGAACTGACACTTTTTGTTTGTAAAAAGCCTTTTGGCACAGATTGTGAAAGCCTCAAGCAGGAAAAATATTGTTTAACTTATAAAACTAATGAAAATGGCACAATTAAAAGGAAAAGTGCTGGCAGGTAAGGTTCTCATCAAGCCTCAGGAGGCAGAAGAGAAGACCGCCAGCGGTATTATTATCCCCGATTCAGCAAAGGAAAAACCACGCGCAGGCACTGTTATTCTTGTGGGTGCTGCCAAGAAGGATGAAGAGATGGAACTTAAAAAGGGCGATGTTGTTCTCTATGGCAAATACTCCGGCCAGGAGCTGACAATTAACGGGACAGACTATCTCCTCATTTCACAGACTGATGTCCTTTATATTTCGTAACAACCGTAAAACAGAATAACAATGGCAAAAGAAATTAAATTCAATATTGAAGCCCGTAACCTTTTAAAGGAAGGTGTTGATCGTATGGCTGATGCCGTAAAGGTAACGCTGGGACCTAAAGGCCGTAATGTTGTACTTGAGAAGAAATTTGGCGCACCCCAGATCACCAAGGACGGTGTGACGGTGGCAAAGGAAATTGAACTGTCAGATCCGTATCAGAACATGGGTGCTCAGATGATGAAGGAAGTTGCATCCAAGACCTCCGATAACGCAGGTGACGGAACCACCACAGCTACTGTTCTTGCGCAGAGCATGATCAGTGTGGGTCTTAAGAACGTCACTGCAGGCGCCAACCCGATGGATCTGAAAAGAGGCATTGACAAGGCCGTTGCAAAAGTTATTGAAAGTCTTAAGAAACAGTCTCAGACCGTTGGTGATGACCTTAAGAAGATCGAGCAGGTAGCCCGCATTTCTGCCAATAACGATGAAGAGATAGGCAAACTGATTGCCACTGCGATGGACAAGGTTAAGAAAGAGGGAGTGATCACCGTTGAGGAAGCCAAAGGCACCGAAACCAAGGTTGAAGTTGTTGAAGGTATGCAGTTTGACCGCGGTTACATCTCAGCCTATTTTGTTACCAATCCTGACAAAATGGAAGTGGAGATGGAAAATCCATACATCCTTATCCATGACAAGAAGATCTCTTCTATGAAAGATCTGCTGCCCGTTCTTGAGGAGACAGCCCGTAGCGGCCGTGGCCTCATGATCATTGCAGAGGATGTAGAAGGTGAAGCTCTTGCGACACTGGTGGTTAACCGCCTCAGAGGCTCGCTGAAAGTCTGTGCCGTGAAGGCTCCCGGCTTCGGCGACAGAAGGAAAGAGATGCTTGAAGACATAGCAATTCTGACAGGTGGTACCGTCATCTCGGAAGAGAGAGGCATGAAACTTGAGAACGCCACTATGACTGACCTGGGTGTTGCTGACAAAGTGACCGTAAACAAAGAAAACACCACTATCGTTAACGGTGCAGGTGATAAATCGATGATCCAGGCCCGCGTTGGCCAGATCAAGCAGCAGATTACCACCACCACCTCTGATTACGACAGGGAGAAGCTTCAGGAAAGACTTGCCAAGCTGGCAGGCGGTGTGGCTGTACTTTATATAGGAGCTGCCTCTGAAGTTGAGATGAAGGAGAAAAAAGACCGCGTTGATGATGCATTGCATGCAACCCGTGCTGCCATTGAAGAGGGCATTATCCCAGGCGGCGGCGTAGGTTATATCCGCGCTATTCCACTCCTCGAAGGACTTAAAGGCGATAACGATGACCAGAATACCGGTATAGACATTGTTAAGAGGGCTATTGAGGAGCCTCTGCGCCAGATAGCAATCAATGCAGGCAAGGAAGGTGCCGTTATTATGCAGAAAGTGCGTGAGGGTAAAGGTGACTTCGGGTACAATGCTCAGACTGATACATATGAGCATCTGTTCAAAACCGGTGTTATTGATCCTGCTAAAGTTGCAAGGATAGCTCTTGAAAACGCTGCATCAATTGCAGGTATGCTTCTGACCACCGAGGCAGTGGTTGTTGAGGAGAAGGAAGATAATCCCGCTCCGAACCCGGGTATGGGCGGCGGCGGTATGCCTGGCATGATGTAACAGCTGATAACTTTATGAAAAAGCTGCCCCGTTCACGGAGCAGCTTTTTTTATTCATAAACGGCTTCGCAGGGCCCTCAAACTATTGTTTGTTCAGTTCAGTAATTCGTCTCATCTTTGCGGAATTAATTTTTATTCATGGCGGATCCGCGACAGGTAAAAGAGCTTGAATCTGAGAAGATCGGGAAGCTGATGTGGAATTATTTTCTTCCTGCTTTTGCCGCTATGATGGCAAACGTTCTTTATAACATCGTCGACCGGATCTACATAGGCCAGGGAGTTGATGCCCTTGCTCTCGCGGGCCTCAGCGTGATCTTTCCCCTTATGATCATCATAATGGCTTTCGGGATGCTGGTAGGCATGGGGTCAGGAGTGCGCATCTCACTCAGCCTGGGCGAAAAGGATTATCATCGGGCCAACAGGATACTGGGAAATGCCCTGTTCCTTGCATTCACCCTGGGCATCATTCTGATGATCGCAGGATTCCTGGTCCGTAACAAGGTGCTCATGATATTCGGTGCAGGACCGGAGACATTAAAATACGCCTCTGATTACTTTGTTATCATCCTGGCCGGGATACCATTCGCTATGACAGGCTACGCGCTAAACAACATCATCAGGGCAGAGGGTAATCCGCGCATCGCGATGGTATCAGTTTTCATCAGCGCCGGGATTAATATCATACTTGATCCGATACTTATCTTCGGTTTTGATATGGGTGTCAGGGGAGCAGCCTATGCGACAATATTCTCGCAGTTCGTCCTTTTTGTCTGGGTCTTGTTTCATTTTCGCGGTAAAAAGAGCATAGTAAAACTAAACATTCCGAACATTTACCCCGACCCGTACATTATTAAACATATTATTTCAATAGGTTTTGCTCCTTTTGCCATGAATGTGGCAGCGAGTCTTGTTACAGCCATAATGAACACGCAGTTCATCAAGCACGGTGGTGACATCGCGGTAGGTGCAATGGCAATAGTCAGCAGCACTACCATGATGATGGTAATGACAATAATATCAATCAATATGGCTATCCAGCCGATTATCGGGTTCAATTACGGTGCAGGGCTCTACTGCCGTGTCAGGGAGACGGCGGTAAAGGCAATCAGGTACGGTACCCTCGTTGCCACGGGAGGATGGCTGATATGTATGCTGATCCCGGGACTCGTGATAAGTATCTTTAACCATGATAATATGGAGCTCAGGGAGGCCGGTGTGTTAGGGCTGCGCATTTACTGCGCCGTCCTGCCGGTTGTAGGCTTCCAGATAATCGCGTCAAGTTACTTCCAGGCCATCGGCAAGGCCAAGCTTGCTACATTCCTCTCGCTGCTGAGACAGATTATAGTATTGTTGCCGCTGATCCTCCTGCTTCCGAAGTTCTGGGGCGTTGCGGGTGTCTGGATAGCAAACCCCGTATCAGACCTGGTAGCTGCTGTAGTCACCTACATCTTTTTCCGGAATGAGCTGAGAAAGCTGAACTGCGTGGTGGCTTCACCGGGGTCGGCAGCGGAAGCACTTCCAGTGCCGGCAGATACTCAATGACTTTTATTTTTCTTTTTTTTTACTGCAATCAGGAACACCGTCATTACCGCGACTGTGGCTGCCGCCGCAACAGCCAGGGATACCGGAAGCGGAAAAGCAAGGCCTCCTCCTGAATGAGGCGCAGTAAGTATATATGTGAAGCAAACCGCTGTAAGAAACAGAGCCGGTATCGACAGCATCAGGTGATTCTTCCCGTTAAGGGCAAGATACATGGCTATGGTCCAGCATGTTATAGCAGCCAGGGTCTGGTTTGATATGCCAACGAATTTCCACACACGGGCAAATTCATCCTGCATCAGGAAAGTCAGGATAAAAGCAATCGCAAATATCGGAACTGTTATGAAAAGTCTTGATGAAATCTTTTTCTGAGGAATTTTCAGCATGTCAGCTATTGTCAGCCGGGCGCTTCTGAAAGCCGTATCACCGGAAGTGACCGGGCAGGCGACCACCCCGATTACTGCAATGACCGCCCCGGCTTTTCCCAGCCATGATCTGCAGATCTCATTGACCAGCCATGCCGGATCAGGCCTTACAGCCGGATTTTCTGCCAGCGGATGGGTAAGAGTGTAGTTAAGTCCATGGACGTCACCCATATAGTTCATGGCAGCCGTAGCCCATATTATCGCTACAATGCCTTCAGCAACCATGGCGCCATAGAAAATCTGCCTTCCCTGTTTTTCTGATTTCATGCACCGGGCCATGAGGGGCGATTGTGTTGCGTGAAAGCCGGAAATGGCACCGCACGAGACCACGATAAAAAGAAACGGGAAAATTGTGTTGGTGGAGGCATCCGGCTGAAAGTTCCTCATTACTGCCGGGGTGAGCTCCATGAGGGAGAGACTGCCTCCGGCCCATTTTACCACTATGGCTGCCAGTATACCGACAGCCATGAAAATCAATGCTCCTCCGAAAAAGGGGTACAGATAACCGATTATCTTGTCAATGGGAAGAAGAGTGGCAAGAATGTAATACAGAAAGATGAGGCCCAGCCAGAACGGCAGGCTGATGCCTGACATGGTATAAAGCAACTTGGCGGGACCGCTCACAAATGCCACGCCTACGAACACAAGCAGGAACAGCGTAAAGACCCTCATAAAAGCTCTCATATTTTTCCCCAGGTAGGTTCCCACCATCTCCGGCAGGCTGGCCCCGCCATGGCGGAGCGACAGCATTCCGCTGAAGTAATCATGTGTGGCTCCCATAAAGATGCAGCCAATTACGATCCATATATATACCACGGGGCCGTACATGGCTCCCAGTATGGCTCCGAATATAGGGCCAAGACCCGCAATGTTCAGGAACTGTATCATGAATACACGCCATCCCTTCATCGGGACATAATCAACACCATCCATCCTGGTAAAGGCCGGGGTCGTTCGCGCAGGATCCATCCCGAAAAATCTCTCGGCTATCCTCCCGTAGAAAACATATCCAAGAATCAGCAGAGTGAATGAAGCAATCAGGGTAATCATTAGACCTGTTTTTGTAATCTGCTAAAATAAATAAAAAGGAGCAGCGCACGAACCCCTGCCATAGTCAATAAATAAAGGGTCAAATTATCTATATTTGCACCTGAAATGAACCGGCCAGGCCAGATGGATACCATACGCAACTTTTGCATCATAGCACATATTGATCACGGCAAGAGCACTCTGGCCGACAGGCTGCTTGAGAAGACAAAGACAGTTGATGCGCGTGAATTCCAGAACCAGGTTCTGGATGATATGGATCTTGAGAGGGAAAGGGGCATTACAATTAAAAGTCATGCCATACAGATGGATTACGAGCAGGATGGCAGGAAATACTATCTTAATCTCATTGACACTCCGGGGCATGTTGATTTCTCTTATGAGGTTTCCCGGTCGATAGCAGCCTGTGAAGGTGCCCTGCTGGTGGTTGATGCCACACAGGGCATCCAGGCGCAGACTATCTCCAATCTTTACATGGCCATCGAACACGGTCTTGAGATAATTCCCGTGCTGAACAAGATGGATTCTCCCAGCGCAATGCCTGAAGATGTCAAGGACCAGATTGTTGATCTTATCGGGTGCAAGCGTGAAGATATCATCGAAGCCAGTGCCCGTACAGGTATGGGGGTTGACCGCATCATGGAAGATATCATCTCAAAGATACCCCCTCCCAAGGGTGATCCGGAGGCTCCTTTGCAGGCACTTATATTTGATTCGGTGTTCAACTCTTTCAGGGGCATCATTGCATATTTCAAGATCGCAAACGGCACCGTGCATACACATGACAAGGTGAAGTTTGTAAACACCGGAAGTGAATATGATGCCGATGAAATAGGTGTCCTCAAGATAAAGCGGGAACCGCGGGATGTCCTCAGCGCCGGCGATGTAGGCTATATCATATCAGGAATAAAAAACTCGGTTGAGGTTAAGGTTGGAGATACAATTACTCACGTTGAGCGTCCGTGCCAGCTTGCAATATCAGGTTTTGCAGATGTGAAGCCCATGGTCTTCGCGGGCATTTATCCTGTTGATGCCGATGATTACGAAGACCTCCGGGCATCAATAGAAAAGCTTCAGCTCAACGATGCTTCCCTGACTTTTGTCCCGGAATCGTCTGCCGCACTTGGCTTCGGGTTCCGCTGCGGTTTTCTGGGCTTGCTGCACATGGAGATTGTTCAGGAACGCCTCGACAGGGAGTTTGATATGGATGTCATCACTACTGTGCCCAACGTTTCATTCAGGGTTCTCACAACAAAGGGTGACCTCATTGATGTGCATAATCCATCGGGAATGCCACCGGCAACCACCATCGATGAGATAGAGGAGCCGTACATCTACGCCCAGGTCATTTCAAAATCAGAGTATCTCGGTTCGATCCTGAAGCTCTGTATTGACAAGAGAGGCACCATGAAGAACCAGGTTTACCTGACAAGCGACAGGGTGGAGGTGACATTCGACATGCCGCTGTCGGAGATAGTTTTTGATTTCTATGACAAGCTTAAAAGTATATCCAAGGGTTATGCATCATTCGACTATCATATCACCGAATACAGGAAAGCAGACCTTGTAAGGCTTGACATACTCCTTAACGGCGAGATGGTTGACGCTCTCTCAACACTTATCCATCGGGGCCATGCCTATGATTTTGGCAGGAGGATGTGTGAGAAACTGCGTGAACTGATCCCGAGACAACAGTTTGATATTGCCATCCAGGCAGCAATAGGTGCAAAGATAATTGCCCGGGAGACTGTCAAGGCTGTGCGTAAGGATGTCACTGCCAAATGCTACGGAGGCGATATCACCCGCAAGAGAAAACTCCTCGAAAAGCAGAAGAAGGGTAAGAAACGGATGAGACAGATCGGGAATGTGGAGGTACCTCAGCAGGCTTTTCTTGCGGTACTGAAACTTGACTGATATGAGAATGACTTTTGAACTAATACCCCGTGTGATATTTTCGTGAGGGGTATTTTTTTAGCAAAGCAGCTTGTATCCCTTACCGTGAATATTTAATATCTCCACCTTCTGGTCCTTGCTGAGGTACTTCCGCAGCTTGGTGATATAAACATCCATACTTCTGGCATTGAAGTAGTTATCGTCAATCCATATCGACTTAAGGGCAAAGTTGCGTTCAAGCACCTGGTTACGGTTACGGCATAGCAGTTCGAGGAGCTCGGACTCCTTGGTCGTCAGTTTCTGTGACTGTCCTTTAAATGTCAGCAGCTGTTTTGCGACGTCAAAAGTGAATCCCCCGATGGTATACTGATCCATGGGCGCTTCAGACTCACGTTTGGATGAACGCCGAAGGATGGCTTCGATGCGGTACACAAGCTCCTCCATGGAAAACGGTTTGGTCAGATAATCATCAGCTCCTGACTTGAAGCCTTCAAAGACATCCTGCTTGAGATTCTTGGCTGTGAGGAAGATAACCGGGATATTCGGGTCTATCGCTCTTATCTCTTTTGCCAGCGTAAAACCGTCCATCTCAGGCATCATTACATCAAGAAGACAGATGTTGAATTTGTCTTTCC
Source organism: uncultured Bacteroidales bacterium (assembly GCA_963825165.1). Classification (GTDB taxonomy): domain Bacteria; phylum Bacteroidota; class Bacteroidia; order Bacteroidales; family VadinHA17; genus SR-FBR-E99. Next base: position 50,271 of record CAWGRY010000005.1, read on the forward strand.
TGAAAAGTTTCAGCGCCTGGGCTCCGTCTGTAACCAACACAGGTTCATACTCTTTCACGGCAAGGTAATTTTTCAGCAACTGACCCAGGTTGGGATCGTCTTCAGCAAGTAAAATGCTTACTCTTTTCATTTTGGCTGCTCTTTTGGAAGATGAATGATTATTTTTGTGCCTTTGTTGATCTGGCTGTCAACTTTTATCGTGCCGTTGTGTTCATCAACGATTTTCCTGACATAGCTGAGACCCAGCCCGAACCCTTTTATATTATGGGTATTGCCTGCAGGCACCCTGTAGAATTTCTCAAAAATATGCTTCTGATGTTCCCTGGGGATACCGATGCCATTATCAGAAACAGTAATGGTAATTCCCTTGCTGTAAGTTCCGGTGGAAATGGTGATCTCAGGTACCCGGGTGGTGTACTTGAGAGCGTTGTCAATCAGGTTAATAAAAACATTGAAGAAATTGGGTTCATCGATGTACACCATCGGATCCGTCGCGTCAAGGAAGGTCGATATCACTCCGCCGCGGCCGTTGACCTGCAGTTTAAACGCATCAACAGCCTTGAGGATCACATCGTGAATATCCGTCTTGTTCTTATCCAGCTCAATCTTTGTCTTTTCAAAAATTGCGGTCTGAAGCACTCTTTCAACCAGGATCCTCAATCTGTTGCTCTCCTCATTGATGACAAAGGCAAGTCCCTGCGTGTCACGTGATTTCTCCGGTATTTTAGGATCAGCGAGCATTTGCGATGCCAGGGAGATGGTTGCTATCGGGGTTTTCAGCTCGTGCGTCATGTTATTTATGAAGTCACCTTTGATCTCGGAGAGTTTTTTCTGGCGGAAGATGACAATGAATGTGCTGGTAGAGAGGATAATCAGCAAGAGTGCAATAAGCATTGACGCGATTGCCATGAAGGCTATACGGCTGAATTTATACTTTTCCTCTTCAGGGAAATATATAGACAGGATGTTGTTGCCGGGAACAGGATCATTCGGGAAGAGCTGACGGAGGTATTTATTCGCCCCTGATCTCTCACTGTAGTTTGGCGTCCGGTATATTATTCCGCCTAAATCGCCCCTGACGGCACACTCGTAGCCGAGGTGAATGCCAACGGCATCAAGTGATTTTCTTATTTGCTGATTAAGTTCATCGGAAGTGAACCGGTCGCGCAGCGGAGGTGTCTCATGCAGGATACGACTGACAATTTTCTCAATGGATACTATCTTGCTGGTCATACGGGCAGTGGCACCGACAGAAAGGCTAAGCGGTTCAGTTCCGGCATCACCGACAGAAGATTCGGAAAATATACTGTCGGAACGCAGAAGATATGTTCTCCCTGCCCTGTTTACGATTACCGACCTGACACCGGGATTGAAGCCATATTTCTCCAGCAACCTTGCCTCCGCCGACTGTTCTCCCTGCTCATTGCTTAAATCATCGCCCTGATCTTGTGGCGGAGCCGGGTTGATTTCGTTTATTATACGGTTATAGGTCTCTGTTTTTTCAAGTTCCGAAACAACTTCTTTCAGCGCATCGTTGACACCGAACCTGAAAGCCTGGTCTTCAGCGCCGGATACACTGTTTATCCACCTGACCTGTATGAAAACCAGTGCCGAAATGGCTAAAAAGAAAAATACTGCTAAAAGGACTGTATACTCACGCTTCATCTTATGACAAATGTAACTCTTAAGGTGCTTAATACAGTGATTTAACGAAATTTAACAACTATTAAAGAAAAAATTCAGGTATTATAAAAGTTAAAAATGTGTTAAAAATCAATAAATTAACATAACGTTAAGAAAGAAGCCGGGAAATTTCTTTCATATTTGCATTGTCATTGGCACGAAAATTGTATTAATAGATTTGGAGTTTTTTTCATAGGTTAGGTTAGTTTTAGGGTTAACACTGAAGAGGAGGCGAGAAATTGTCTCCTCTTTCTCTTTTACTGTACCAGCAAAGCGATGTTTTTATCGCTGAGATCCCTGCTGTCAAAAAGGAACACTGCTGTTACTTCCGGGATGCCCCTTAATGCAGCTGCCAGTTTTTCCGCCTGCTTCCTGTCCGGTGTGCCATGTATATACAGCAGAAAGTCTATATTTTTAAGTTTCCTTAAAAGTGTTCCCCCCATGCTCCTGTTGGAAATAAGGGAGAATGTCAAAGGTGCAGTTGTGAATACCGAGTAGGAATGGGTTTTATCACCGGAGATTTCTGTTATATCTTCCGGCTTTTTCCGCAGATCGATGCCCAGATGCCTGTTCAGCATCACCGACAGCCGGTAGTCCGGTTCAGTGGAGACAATTCCCAGGAACAGGAATGCAGGTGTCTCTTCGGTTTTGATGATGTGTTTTGTTATTTTTCCTGCCGGGCTCATATCTGTGCTGTTACGGTTTTGTTCCAGGCAATCATTGATGCTACCTGTTCGGCTTCTTTCTTTGATGCTCCTTCACCATGTGCTACAATCTCATTGTTGATCTCGAGGGTAACCATGAACAGGGGATGGGAATTATTCTGCTGAGTACTCTCCTGAAAAGAATAGTGAAGCTTCAGCTTGTTCTTCTGGCAATACTCAAGGATCTGACTCTTATAATCAGTCTCCGATGTCAGCACTTCATCAAGGTTAAGGTGCTTCTTCAGGACTTTCTCGATAAAGAAGCGGCGCGTACGGATGTATCCGGTATCAATAAAAAGTGCCCCGATGAGTGCCTCGAGAGCGTTTCCGAACAGGTTGGGTGGCGTGATTGCTGACGACAGGTTCGATACTATCACCTTGTCGAGATTCATTGAGATGCCAAGCTGATTGAGAGTCTCCCTGCTTACGATGCGCGCCCTGGTCTTGGTCAGGAGGCCTTCAGATGCTTCAGGGTAATGATGAAAAAGATAATCAGAAATAATACCGTCAATAATAGCATCACCAAGATATTCGAGTCTCTCATTGTTTATCCTGGTGCCGTCAGGCAGCGTGTATGACGCTGAGCGGTGAATGAAAGCCATTTCATAGAGGCGCAGGTTCGACGGCTTGCGGCCAAGCAATTTCTTCAGGCGCAAACGAAATTCACGTCTGTCATGTATAAGAGTGTAATTTTCTTTCCTGCGAAGGAGGAACACTATTCTTCGAATTTCCTGATCAAAATCGAGGCATTATGCCCTCCGAAACCGAAGGTATTGCTCAGGGCGACCTTCACAGGCCGGTGCTGCGCCTTGTTTAAAGTCAGGTTCAGATTCTGATCTATAGCAGGATCAGGGTACCTGAAGTTGATGGTTGGAGGAACAATATCATTAACCACTGCCATAATTGACGCAATGGCCTCAACGGCACCGGCAGCGCCCAGAAGGTGACCGGTCATTGATTTGGTGGAGCTGATATTCAGCTTGTAAGCATGTTCTCCGAAGACCGACAGGATGGCCTTGGTTTCTGCAATGTCACCGAGGGGTGTTGAAGTACCGTGGACGTTGACGTAATCAACATCTGCCGGTGTAAGTTTTGCTTCGAGGATGGCCTGTTTCATCACATTGTACGCTCCCATGCCGTCCGGATGGGGAGCGGTGATGTGGTATGCGTCTGCTGTCAGGCCTGTCCCAATGATTTCAGCATAGATCCTGGCACCCCTTGCTTTGGCATGCTCATATTCCTCCAGTACCAGTCCTCCGGAACCTTCGCCGATGACGAAGCCATCCCTGGTCACATCGAAAGGACGCGATGCCGTGGCATACTCGTCATTGTTGGTTGAAAGGGCTTGCATGGAATTAAATCCTCCCACGCCCACGATATTAACTCCTGCCTCTGAGCCGCCAGCAATAAAAACATCAGCCTTCCCAAGGAGAATATAATAATAGGCGTCAATCAGGGCATTTGTGGAAGAAGCACATGCGGACACAGTGGCAAAATTCGGGCCTCTGAAACCATACTTGATGGAGAGCATCCCGGCAGCTATGTCACTGATCATCTTGGGTATGAAGAAAGGACTGTAACGGGGAGTGCCATCGCCCGTTACAAAACTTTTCACTTCTTCGAAAAATGTCTCAATTCCTCCTATGCCTGATGCCCATATTACACCGCAACGGTCTTTGTCAGCAGCATCGGGATCAAGTTTTGAGTCTTTAATCGCTTCGTCAGCCGCAACAAAAGCGTACTGGGCAAAGCGATCCATTTTACGGGCCTCTTTCTTCTCAAAAAAGTTCGCAGGATCAAAGCCCTTGATTTCGCAGGCAAATTTCGTCTTGAACTTTGCCGTATCAAAATGAGTAATAAGGCCAGCGCCGCTGACCCCTTCAACAAGACCTTTCCAGTAATCCTGCAGAGTGTTGCCGATGGGGGTCAGGGCCCCCATCCCGGTAACTACGACCCGCCTCATTATAGGTTATTGGAAGAAAACTATTTTGCGTTTTCTTCTATATACTTGATAGCTTCGCCTACGGTGCTGATGCTTTCTGCCTGGTCATCAGGAATTCCGATATTAAATTCCTTTTCGAATTCCATGATCAGCTCAACAGTGTCAAGAGAATCTGCTCCGAGGTCATTTGTGAAATGCGCTTCAGTGGTTACCTCCGCTTCATCAACGCCAAGCTTCTCAACGATGATCTTTTTTACCCGTGTTGAAATGTCAGACATACTATTCAATTTTACGTTAATACTCGTTTTAAAAACTACGCAAAGAAATATATTTGTACCATATTATTCAAGCAAATTGCCGGAAATTTATGTCGGCACAAATATAAGCCAAAGTAATTCAATATTTTAACTTATAAGATGAGGCGACGGCTCCTAAGGCAATTATTAATGGTAAATATCAGACAATGAAGAACATAGTTATTTTTGCTTCAGGGGCCGGTACAAATGCGGAAAACATAATCAGATACTTTTCGAACGAAAAGAAAGCAAAAGTTGTCCTTGTTCTCTCGAACAAGCCTCAGGCTAAGGCTCTGGAAAGGGCTGCCGCACTCGGCATTGATGTGTTTTTTTTCGACCGGAGACAGTTTTATGAGACGGAAGAGGTGTTCTTTATCCTGCAAAGAAGAAATACTGACCTGATAGTTCTGGCAGGTTTTCTATGGCTGGTTCCTTCGCAGATAATTGAAGCTTACAAAGGAAGGATTGTCAATATTCATCCTGCTCTTCTGCCCGGTTTCGGAGGCAGGGGAATGTACGGTGACAGGGTGCACAAAGCCGTGCTTGACGCCCATTGCACAGAGAGCGGCATAACAATTCATTTTGTGAATGAACACTACGACTCCGGTGATATTATTTTTCAGGCGAGATGCCCTGTTCTGCCCGGTGACGATGCAGACACCCTGGCTTCAAGAGTGCATGCCCTTGAATATGAGTATTATCCTGCTGTGATAAGCAGAGTTATTGACACTCTGTCGGACTAGTAGCTTATGGTCTCGAAGAGGCTTATGTAACCCTGGGCCACCTTGTCAAATCTGTCCATTTCTTCAGGCACGACAGGGTTTACAGGCGGGGCTTCCACCCTCAGCGGATTAACTGCTGATCCGTTACGGTAGAACCTGAAATCGAGATGAGGACCGGTCGATAATCCCGAGCTGCCCACATATCCGATCACCTGTCCCTGTTTCACATAGACGCCAGGCGATATCCCCGGGCCAAAGCGGGACAGATGCATATATGCGGTTGAATATACGCTGTTATGTGTCACACGCACTATCCTTCCGGATCCGTTCTCGAATGCTGTCTGTGTGACCCTGCCGTCGCCTATGGATACTACCGGTGTGCCAGCTGGGGCGGCATAGTCGACACCGTGATGGGGCCTGACTGTTTTAAGAACAGGATGGTATCTTGCCCCTGAGAAGCGTGAACTGATCCGTGAATATCGCAGCGGTGCCTTAAGAAATGCTTTCCGCAGGCTGGCGCCGGTGGTATCAAAGAATGACATCGTGCTGTCCTGGATAAACGGTATGGCATAGATGGAGTTGCCGGCGTGCTCGAACAGTGCAGCATGTATCTTTCTGATGCCGATGCTTTCTTCGCCGATGAATTCCTCCTCATATATGACCTTGAACCTGTCTCCCTGCTGCAGGCCGAAGAAGTCTATTGTCCATGCATATATCTCTGAAAGTTCGGCCGAGAGGTTGGGATTGAGCTGGTTTTGCATTGCTGCTTCCCATAATGAGGTTGAAATGGACCCTGATGAATACCTGAGTATTTTCTTCACCTCGGCATCGTACCTGTAAACCGAAAGAGTGTCCTTCAGTGAGAAAATATAACTGACAGTTGGGTCATGTTCATAGATGAAATAATCTGCCCTGTTCAAAGTGTCCTTTGTCAGGAAGACCGAGTAACTGCTTCCGGTGCGCACCTTCCTCGGATCGAAAACCTGCCTGTTCTCTCTCATGAGCTCTTCAATGGTGTTCCAGGGCACGTTATAGGAGGCAAGGATAGTGGAGATAATCTGGTTCCTCTTCACTCTTCCCGTCACAACATTATAAGAATCAACCGGGATACCATGGATGAGGTTAACGGTATCGGGAGTTGCAGCAGCAGATGCTGATGAATCTGCCATGCCGACCACATTGAGAGGTTCCGCCGGTGCATTACCGATGCATGAGGCCAGTACAAGACAGAAGGCTGCAAAAAGTACGAATATGATCAGCGGGATCCTCATACAACAATATTTACTATACGGTTGGGAACTACAATTATTTTTGGTGTGGCAGTGCCGATCCACCTGATTGCCCTTTCGTCCGACATCACAATTCTTTTAACCTCATCAACGGGCAAATCAACGGGGAGTTCGATTTTAAACCTCATTTTTCCGTTGACTGACACGGGACATTCAAAGGTATCGGTCTTTAGATATTTCTCCTCATACTGTGGCCAGGGCTCGTATGCCAGCGTATTTTTGTTTCCTGTCAGATGCCACAGCTCCTCTCCGAGGTGAGGAGCAAAGGGCGACAGGATCTTAATGAAAATCAATGCTGTCCCGCGGGTGATCCTTCCCTTTTTCATTGCTGTGTTCAGGAATATCATCATTGCCGAAACAGCTGTGTTGAAGTGCAGATTTTCGATATCGTCAGTCACCTTTTTTATGGTCTGGTGAAGCGCCCTGAGTATTTCGGGGTCTTCATCTCCGTCAAAAATATTCTCACTGTTTGCCATAAGGCGGTATGCCCTCGATAGAAAACCGAGTACTCCCTTGACGCCCTTTTCGTCCCACGGCTTTGTGGCTTCGAGCGGACCCAGGAACATCTCATAGAGGCGCAGAGAATCGGCACCGTAATTTTTGATTACATCGTCGGGATTGATGACATTCTTGAGGCTTTTTGACATTTTGGCTACAATCTGTCTGAGTTCCTCGCCCGTTTCCGAATTGAAATATTTGCCGTCACGTTCGGTGATCAGGTCCGATGATACCTTAGCGCCCGTCGGTGTTTCGTATGCAAAAGCCAGTATCATTCCCTGGTTGAACAGCTTGGCGAATGGTTCATCTGTTGAAGCTATCCCCAGGTCAAAGAGCACCTTATGCCAGAAGCGGCTGTAAAGGAGGTGCAGCACTGCATGTTCAGCTCCCCCGATATACAGGTCGACCGGCATCCAGTACTTCTCTTTGGCTTTATCAAAGATGGCTTTGTCGTTTTTCGGGTCGATGAACCGGAGGTAGTACCAGCATGAGCCTGCCCATTGCGGCATGGTATTCGTCTCGCGTCTTCCCCTCCGGCCTTCTTTGTCTGTGACATAAAGCCACCCGGTGGCGTTTGACAGGGGAGATTCCCCGTTCTCGCCCGGTTCATACACTTCAAGGTCAGGCAGATTAAGTGGCAGCTCACTCTCATCGAGGAGTGTAATACGACCGTCATCCCAGTGAATGACAGGGAACGGCTCACCCCAGTATCGCTGGCGGCTGAAGAGCCAGTCGCGCAGTTTGTAGTTGACCCGGTGCATGCCAATATTCTTCTGCTCGATCCACCTTGTGATGGTTTCTATGCCTCTCTCCATGCTGAGGCCGTCAAGCGTGATACCCGTCTCTGCGGATGCAGAGTTGATGTACTTGCCGTCACCAGTCCAGCACTCCCTGCCTGCTATTATCCTCTGCTTCTGTGCCTCGTCAGTGACATCGGGAGAGAGGATGCAATTTATCTCCAGCCCGAACTTCTCTGCAAACTCAAAGTCGCGTTCGTCATGTGCCGGCACCGCCATGATCGCACCTGTACCGTAACCCATCAGAACATAATCGGCTACCCAGACAGGTATTTTTTTGTTATTAACAGGATTGACGGCCCATGCCCCGGTGAATACGCCTGATTTTTCCTTGGCGAGATCAGTGCGGTCGAGGTCAGACTTCAGCGACGCAGCGTCAATATATGACTCCACCTCTTTGCTCTGCTCCGGCGTTGTTATTTTCGCAACAAGCGGGTGTTCAGGGGCGAGAACCATGTAAGTGGCACCGAAGAGAGTGTCAGGACGGGTGGTGTAGACGCATATAATTGTTTTTTGTCCATCTACTTTAAAATCGACCTCAGCGCCCGTTGACCGGCCTATCCAGTTGCGCTGCATCTCCTTGATGCCTTCCGGCCAGTCGAGGCCGTCAAGCCCGCTGAGCAGTCTTTCGGCGTACGTAGGGATGCGGAGCATCCATTGCTTAAGGTTGCGTCGTACCACCCTGTTACCGCATTTTTCATGCGTTCCGTCGTTCAGCACCTCTTCATTGGCGCAGACGATACGGCACGAGGGACAGTACCAAATCTGTGCATCGTCATAATATGCCAGCCGTTTTGAGTCAATATATTTTTTTCTTGCCTCATCTCCGGCCTTAAGCACATCGAGCGGGATGGGAAGCTCATTGATATCGCGCCCGCGGTCTGTCTGCGGATCGTACCACGTGTTATACAGCTTGATGAAGATCCACTGTGTCCATTTGACATATCCCGGGTCCGTGGTGTTTATCTCACGTTCCCAGTCATAGCTCAGTCCCAGTTCCTTTATCTGTCTGCGGAAGGTGTCGCAGTTTTGCCGGGTGGTGACCCAGGGGTGCGTACCGGTCTGGATGGCATACTGTTCGGCAGGGAGGCCAAATGCATCCCAGCCCATGGGGTGAAGGACGTTGAAGCCCTTCATACGCTTGTAACGTGCAACTATGTCTGTCGCGGTATAGCCCTCGGGATGACCTACATGCAATCCTGCACCTGAAGGGTAGGGGTACATGTCAAGGACATAAAACTTCCTGGGGTTTGATAAATCATCAGTAGTTCTGAAGGTCCTGTTTTCTTCCCAGTACTCCTGCCATTTTTTTTCGATCTCGCTGAAATTGTAATCCTTCATTTCCTTTTTCAGGTTTGGGCTTATGGTTCGCAAAATTAGGAAACTTTGGCAAAAAACACTCAGGAGTGAGGTATGAGCGCGTCATATTTCCGGTATAAGTTTTGAAAAGTGCGGATGTCGGGTTACTTTTGCAGGCGTAACGGTCCCGTAGTTCAATGGATAGAATGACAGATTCCGGTTCTGTTGGTTGGGCGTTCGAGTTGCCCCGGGATCACCATAACCGCTGTAAGCAATTTATTTACAGCGGTTAATTTTTAAGTACAAACGAATTTACATGCACGTTTACGACTGGGCCTGGTCTCTTTGGATCTGGTTTGCAGTTGATACAAAAAAAGAAAGGCAGCCCTTTTAGTGAAAAGCCAGCCCAAAGTCAATGTCTGCAAACTGATCCTTGTTGGACGGCTTATGATTAGAGATTGCCATTGCAGAATAGATTGCTTATGCTTGATATTGTGACATATTTTTCGTATATTACAGAATATGAGAAATTACCCGGATATCATGAGGCTTCCGCATGAGACAATTTTTTTGATAAATACACTTTGTGATATTGTTGTCAGATCAGTTACAGACGAGGTGAGAGTTTTCTTTGCTAAGCACAAGGGCGGGAAGGAATATATCATATATCACCTTAGCGAGCTTTTACAGGATACCCTGAGGGAAAACAAGGAGATCACAAACATTGAATATGCTAATTTTTAATGAACAAACCCCCGAACCGATCCGACGGCTGGCAAGGAGATGTGGTTTGATAATCAGATGATTTTTATAAGAAATGCCCCAGCCAGTAAAGCGTAAGACCTAAGATTACCCTCTCGGAGACTTGGTCTCGCTACCCGGAGAACATTTATTGTTTTTCTCTATGCGTTAATATGTAGATGATAGGTAAGATACCTATTGTATTAAAAATAGCTATGCAAATGAACCATGCTAAATGATTTGCTCTTGCAGCTTTCCACAAAGCTATGAATCTCCAGACAGCGTCCCATATTGAAAGAACAATAATTATTGGAATGAGCCAGGGTAGCATAGAGTGAATTTGTTGTTCCATTTGATCAGTTTTTGGTTAATGGTTAAAACGATATACTTGAATTAAAGTTATTGATGCAAATTACACCAGCAAAAAGTTGAAGTCAAGTTTATTGTGATCTGAAATCTTAAATCGCTGTTTATATTGATGATTTTATTTATAATTTATAATTTCTTTATACCTGTAAATCAATTTTTTATAATGCCTTTATAACTTCCGGATTAATTTTGCCATGACAACAGATCTTAAAAAATGAACTGGAAGATTATTTTGGCTGTAATTGCTTTCCTCCTTTCATTAGCAGGTTTATTATATACTGGTCCTCTTTTGGTAAAATTCCTTGAAGGGATGTTGCATAATCGTAATTTGTAATTTATGAATATCGCTGATATTATCCAAATTTCCCTTTTCCTGCTTGTTCTGATAATGTTTTCTCCTGTGCTTGGGAGATATATGGCCAGGGTCTTTCTGGATGAGAGTCATGTTCTGAAGGCATTATTTAAACCAGTAGAAAAAGCAATTTATCGGTTAATATCATGTGAAGGAGAAGAAATGGACTGGAAGAAATACACATTTAGTCTTCTGGTTTTTAATTTCATGGGTTTTCTCTTTCTGCTTTTTCTTCAGCTGTGTCAAAGTTTTTTACCTCTTAATCCACAGAAATTGCCGGCTCCATCCTTGTCGTTGGCACTGAATACATCAATAAGCTTTGTGACAAATACAAATTGGCAATCATATAGTGGTGAAACAACTTTAAGTTACCTGGTGCAGATGGCGGGTCTTACAGTGCAGAATTTTTTAAGTGCAGCAACAGGTATTGCGGTCTTGCTGGCAGTTATAAGAGGTCTGGTTAGAAAGACTACCGGGAATATTGGTAATTTCTGGAAAGATGCTACAAGATCCGTACTTTATGTTCTGTTGCCACTTTCGATACTCCTGGCAATAATTCTAACAGGTCAGGGAGTTGTCCAGACATTCCATCCGTATGTTAAGGCAACCACATTAATGGGTTCCGAACAAATCATCCCTTTAGGTCCGGTTTCTTCGCAAGTCGCTATAAAACAACTCGGCACAAATGGTGGAGGCTTTTTTAATGCAAACAGTGCTCATCCTTTTGAAAATCCTACTCCATTCTCCAATTTCCTGGAGATGCTGGCAATCCTGTTAATACCATCAGCACTTACCTTCACTTACGGACGGCTCGTTGGCTCGAGCAGACAGGGTTGGACTATATTTCTTGTAATGTTTACACTTCTCATAACTGGCCTGGTGGTCTCGTATTACTCGGAATGTAAATTTTCAATTATTCACGGTTTGATTAACAATATGGAAGGAAAGGAAACTCGTTTTGGAATTGGGAACAGTGTTTTATGGTCCGTTTTGACAACTTCAGCATCAAATGGGTCAGTAAATGCGATGATGGATAGTCTTACTCCTCTTGCAGGGATGATTGCCATGTTTAATATTATGCTGGGAGAAGTGATATTTGGAGGTGTGGGATCGGGAATATACGGTATGATAATGTTTATCATACTGACAGTGTTCATTGCCGGTTTAATGGTTGGGAGATCCCCGGAATTTCTTGGTAAAAAGATTGAAGCTTTTGAAGTAAAAATGGCTATTCTGGCAATTCTTGCACCAAGCCTTGTGATACTGGTATTTTCGGCTGTCAGTTGCTTGACAACGTCTGGTTTATCAGGTATCAGTAACCCTGGACCTCAGGGACTCTCAGAAATACTATATGGTTTCAGTTCAGCAGCCGGAAACAACGGTAGCGCATTTGCAGGATTGAGTTCTAATACACCCTATTACAATATTCTAACTGGGTTAGGAATGCTGATAGGCAGATTTGGCATCATTGTTCCTGTCCTCGCAATTGCCGGAAACATGGCTGGCAAGAAAATTACGCCATCATCAAGCGGTACTTTCAGAACAGATACCTGGCTCTTCGGTTTACTGCTGATTGCTGTTATTTTAATTGTCGGCGGACTTACCTTCTTTCCGGCTTTATCATTAGGTCCGGTTGTAGAGCATCTATTACTTCTTAAATAATTATTTATTATTCAATGGAATCCAAGGGGAAAAAGGAAACAAAACTTCTGACAAGAAGGATCCTGCTTGCTTCTGTGAAAGAATCTTTTGTCAAATTGACTCCTTCAAACCAGATCAAGAATCCGGTAATATTTATTGTTTTGATTGGAGCAGTAGTTACGACATTTGTGGTTTTTCATAATCTGTTTTTAAGTCAATTTTCCGTTTTTGTTCTTCAGATTTCTCTGTGGTTATGGTTTACGGTATTGTTTGCAAATTTTTCAGAAGCAATTGCAGAAGGCAGAGGGAAAGCGCAGGCAGAAAGTCTCAGGAGAAGCAAGATAAATACCAAAGCAATCCGGCTTAATTCAGGAAAAGAAGAGGAAATCTGGGCTACAGAATTACAAAAAGGCGACCTGGTAGTTTGTTCAGCAGGATCTATAATCCCTTCTGATGGGGAAGTTGTTGAAGGGATTTCCAGTGTTGATGAATCAGCAATAACTGGGGAATCAGCTCCTGTTATTCGTGAAAGTGGAGGTGACAGAAGTGCAGTAACTGGCGGAACTAAGGTAATAAGCGACAGGATAATTATAAAAATAACAGCTGAGCAGGGCAATACATTTCTTGATCATATGATTTCCCTGGTCGAGGGTGCCAGAAGACAAAAAACCCCAAATGAAATTGCACTGACTATTTTATTATTCGGATTGACAATAATTTTCCTTATGGCAGTGGTTACACTTCCTGCTTTTTTTTCTTACAGTCTTAAGTCTTCGGGACTATCACAAAATATGAATCTAACTCTTCCGGTACTTATTTCCCTCCTGGTATGCCTTATTCCTACAACAATTGGAGGACTCTTAAGCGCAATAGGGATAAGTGGCATGGACAGGTTACTGCAGAAAAATGTAATTGCAACAAGTGGAAAGGCGGTGGAAGCTGCTGGTGATGTAGATGTCCTGCTACTTGATAAAACCGGAACAATAACATTAGGTAACAGAATGGCGACAGATTTTATCCCTGCTAACGGGATATCAATCGAGGAATTTGCAAATGCTGCCCAGTTTTCATCTTTAACAGATGAAACACCGGAAGGTCGTTCAATCGTTGTTTTTGCAAAGGAAAAATTCAACCTGAGAGAGAGAAATTTGAATTCTGGAGATACAGTTTTAATAAAATTCTCAGCTAAAACCCGGATAAGTGGTATTGATATCAGGTTGCCAGATGGGAAAATTAAAAGTTATCGCAAGGGTGCCCCGGACGCTATTAAAAAGTTTATTGAAGATAATAATGGTTTCTATCCTCAAAATGTAAAGGATACTGTTACCCGCTTAGCCATGCAGGGTGCCACTCCATTGGTAGTGACGGATAACATAAAAGTTCTCGGTGTTATCAATCTGAAGGATATAGTAAAGGGGGGGATTAAATCCCGTTTTGAACAGCTTCGGACCATGGGAATTAGAACCATTATGATTACCGGTGACAATCCCCTGACTGCTGCAGCAATTGCCGCGGAGGCTGGAGTAGATGACTTTATGGCAGAAGCCAGGCCAGAAGATAAATTATCACGGATACGGCTGGAACAGGCAAAAGGACATCTTGTGGGTATGATAGGAGACGGGACAAATGATGCTCCGGCTCTTGCACAGGCTGACGTTGGAATTGCTATGAATACAGGGACACAGGCAGCAAGAGAAGCCGGGAATATGGTTGATCTTGACAGTAATCCGACAAAACTGATAGAGGTTGTCGAAACCGGAAAACAATTACTTATGACACGAGGAGCTTTAACCACTTTCAGTATTGCCAATGATGTAGCAAAATACTTTGCTATAATCCCTGCTCTGGCATTACCATTATATGCTTCATCTGGAGTTTCAGGCCCATTATCCAGGCTCAATATAATGCACCTGGCCTCCCCCGAGAGTGCAATTCTTAGCGCAGTTATCTTTAATGCTCTAATAATAATAGCATTGATCCCCCTGGCTCTTAAAGGTATAAGCTACAGGCCTTTATCAGCAAGCAGGGTACTTACAAAAAATATATTGATTTATGGCGTAGGTGGACTGGTTGCTCCATTTATAGGCATTAAGATGATAGATATTTTACTCAATTCTCTTCATTTGATTTGAAAAAAGAAATGAAAAAACAAATCATTACAGGGTTAAAATTTCTGGTGCTGATGATAATTCTTACCGGCCTGGTATATCCGGGATTTGTTACAATTTTCACCTCCATCATATCCCCCAATGAGGCTCAGGGAAGTCTTGTTATGAGGAACGGAGTAATACTAGGATCAAAACTAATTGGTCAGGATTTTGATAGTCAAAAATATTTCTGGTCACGGCCTTCATTCAATAACTATAATCCTCTCCCCTCAGGTGCATCAAACCTTGGCATTTTAAACCCGCTTTTAATAGAAAAGATTGCTGAGAAAGAGAGAGATTTTTCTCAGGCAAATAAAATAAATGAGGATTTGAACATTCCTCCTGAAATGGTTACTGCTTCTGCCAGTGGCCTGGATCCTCATATCTCCCCTATAGCAGCCTTATTACAGGTAAGCAGGGTTGCCCAGGCTAGAGGAATGGACGCGGCAGGGCAGGAAAAACTAATTAATCTGGTAAATGATCTGACGGAAAACCGGCAGTTTTCATTTCTTGGTGAACCACGCATCAATGTATTTCTCCTAAATTTGAAGATAGATAGTCTTAAATGAACGATTACAATAATATACGGCCAGATCCTGATGAATTACTTGCCTCAATAAAACTTGAAGAGGACCAAAGCAAAAAGGGCAAGCTGAAGATCTTTTTCGGTATGTGTGCAGGTGTTGGTAAGACTTTCTCGATGCTTGAATCTGCACACATTGATAAGTCAAAAGGGAAAGATATTGTTATAGGGTATATTGAAACTCATAACAGACCTGATACTAATGAGCTTTTAAAAGGGTTTGAAATAATTCCGAGGAAAGTTGTCGACTATAAAGGTACAAGACTAGAGGATGCGGATACGGAGGCTATTATAACAAGGAAGCCTGATATCGTTCTCATTGATGAACTTGCCCATACGAATGTACCTGGAAGCCAGCATCTTAAGAGATACCAGGATATACTCGATATTCTTGATATCGGAATTGATGTATACACCACGTTGAATGTACAGCATCTGGAAAGCAGATCGGAAACAGTGTCGCAGATAACAGGCATTGTCGTAAGGGAAACTGTTCCGGATGATATTTTTGAGAAAGCCGATGAAATTGAACTGGTTGATATAACACCTGACGAACTTCTTCAGAGATTTGCAGACGGTAAGGTATATGCCCCTGAACGATCGGCTGAAGCAATAAAGAGTTTTTTTAAAAAAGGCAATATTACAGCCTTACGGGAAATGTCGCTGAGGATTGTTGCTGACAGGGTTAACAAGCAACTACAGGTTTACATGCAGAAAAATCGCATAAGGGGACCATGGAAATCTGGTTTGCATCTGATGGCAGTTATAGGACCAAGCCCACATTCAGCTAAGCTATTGCGATGGGCAAAGAGTCTTTCTTACACAATGGGAGCAACACTTCTTTCCCTGTATGTTGAATCAACAAGAAAATTGTCGTCCTCACAACAGGATCAGCTGAATAAGAATATAAACCTGGCCCGGCACCTTGGTGTTGAATTTATCACCACATCCGGTGATGATATTGTCAGATCGATTCTTGATATAGCTCAAAAAGAAAATATTACACATATAATAGTTGGTAAACCCAGGCATTGGAGCTTCGTATCTTATTTCAGGGTTGGAAACTTCGTGAACAGACTGATAAAATACAGTGGTAACATTGATGTTTATGTTGTGGGATCCGATCAGGATGAAGGCAATCAGTCTATGAAGTACTTTGAATTGCCATCTTTTACATCAAATTTCTCACAATATCTTCTTGGGGCCATATTGACAATACTAACAGCTGCTATTTTTTACCCTCTAAAGGAGTACATTGGTTACCAGATTGTCGCATTCGGATTATTGTTTACGGTTTCAATTCTGGCGCTTTTTGTAGGAATTGGACCTATTCTCCTTTCTGCTGCATTGAGTGCATTGGTCTGGGATTTCTTCTTCATACCACCCTCATTTGCATTTCATGTTGACAAACTTGAAGATGTATTGATGCTTATAATGTATTTCATTATAGCCCTTATAGGAGGAATTATGACCTCAAGGGTAAGGAAACAGGTAAGACTTACCAGGGAAAGAGAATTACGAACAAATGCTTTGTACCAATTGACAAGGGAGCTGTCAATGACATCTGGTATTGATGAGGTTATAAGAACATCCGTTAAGTACATCAGCAAATATTCCAGACTTGATTGTTCAATTATCCTTCAGGGTGGAAACAATGTATTGGATAAAACGATAAAACCAGAAAACTCTTTAAATCTTTCTGATCCGGAATTAAGCATCGCTGAATGGTCTTTTCAACATTCCAGGGAAGCTGGCCGATTTACTGATACCCTGCCTTCGGCTGAATATACATTTTATCCTCTTATCGGTAATAAATTACATCTGGGAGTTATTGTTATAAAACAAAAGAAACCTCTTACGGGTGACGAAGAAACATTTTGGGATGCTTACAGGACACAAATCTCGAATGCACTTGAAAGAGAATTCCTTAATGATATTGCAAGGAGAGCCTCAATTCTTGATGAATTGGATAAATTGTATAAAAGCTTGTTTAATTCAATTTCACATGAATTGAGAATTCCTGTAGCTACTATTATGGGAGCATCAGATACTCTGCTTTCAGGTGAATTTGATAAGGGCAGTATCAGAAATTTACATATTGAAATTAATAAAGCTTCAGAGAGGCTAAACAGACTTATAGATAACCTGCTGAATATGTCGAGGCTGGAATCTGGTCGGATCACACCCAAAATTGACTGGCATGATGTACACGATCTGGCCGATAAGGTCATTGAGGTCCTAAAAAATGAACTCGAAAGATTTAATCTGGAAGTCAGCATTCCCGATGAAATGCCTCTTGTAAAAATAGATTTCGGACTTATGGAACATGTCCTTCATAATGTTGTACTTAATGCTACTCAATATTCAAAACCAGGGACAACTATCCGAATTAAAATGTATTATGATCACCAAAGTTTTATAATGCAGGTTATGGACAGAGGTCCTGGTTTTCCTTCAGACGAGTTGAAGAATGTTTTCAATAAATTCTACCGGCTTGAGGGAAGCATTTCAGGGGGAACAGGATTAGGGCTTTCTATTGTAAAAGGTTTTGTTCAGGCTCATAATGGCAATGTGACAATTGAAAACAGAAAAAACGGGGGTTCAATAATAACAGTCAGGATTCCAACCGAAATACCTGATTTGAATCAAAGTTTATTATAAATAGAAATTGGTAACTGACGACAATATATTGGTTATTGATGATGTAGTACAGATCCGTAGGCTTCTGGAAATTACTTTGACCCATAATGGGTACGCAGTTTCTGAGGCTTCAACTGCCAAAGAAGGGATAATTACTGCAGCTTCTCATATCCTGCGTTAATGTTACCCGATCTTAGGCTGCCAGGTTCTGGCTGCAGATTCAGTTCACCCTCCCAGCGGGCTATAACAGCAGTCGCAAGGCAATTGCCAAGTACGTTGACTGATGTGCGGGCCATGTCCATTAATTCATCAATGCCCAGGATAATATAAATCGGCCAGGTCGGAAGCCCGAAACTTGCAGCAGTCCCAAGCAGGATCACAAGTGATGCCCTCGGTACACCTGCAACTCCCTTGCTTGTCAGCATCAGGGTAAATACTATCAGGAGCTGTTTCTCAATCGGAAGGACAATACCGGAAATCTGTGCAAGAAAAATGGTCGCAAGTGAAAGATACAGTGTTGTTCCATCAAGGTTAAAGCTGTAACCGGTAGGCATTACAAAGGCTACTATCTTACGCGGAACGCCAAACTCTTCCATTCGTTCCATAGCAATGGGAAGGGCTGCTTCAGAACTGGTTGTGGAGAATGCTATAACAACAGGTTCGGAGATTGCTTTTAAAAATCTTTTTATCGGGATTCTGAATAACAGAGCTACCGGAAGCAGTACCAGGAGCAGGAAGACAATCAGGGAAACATAAAGAGTGGCAAGGAGCTTAAGCAGATTGTAGAGTATGTCGAGGCCCATGTGGCCTGTGCTGTAAGCAATTGCCGCAAATACCGCGAACGGAGCAAAATACATAATCAGCTGTGTGAACTTGAACATCGTCTCGGCAAGCGCTTCGGTAAACCTGATCATCGGATTTTTATATTTATCCTTGATCATTGCCACAGCTATTCCGAAAATAATACTGAACACAACGATTTGCAAAACCTGTCCCTCATAGATGGCTTTTGCTATATTCTCGGGGAATATGTGGAGGATCAGGTCAGTGCCTTTTGTCACCGTGGCTACAGGAATTTCAGCCTGGTTGACAACCTCCGGAACTTTTACCCCGATACCTGCCTTGCTGATATTTATTGCCAGCAATCCGATGAAAAGGGCAAGTGTCGAAACAATCTCAAAATAAACCATCGATTTCCAGCCCATCCTCCCTACCTGTTTCAGGTTGGAATGACCGGCAATACCGACGACCAGTGTGGCAAACAGCAGGGGAGCAATAATGGTTTTAATCAGGCGCAGGAATATCATACTGACGACCTGCATTTTAACAGCTATATGCGGCAGGTCATGTCCGAATTCAGCGCCAAGGATCATGCTTATCAGTATCCAGGTGGTGAGAGATTTCTTATACAGGGCATAACCAACTATTGCGGCTATTGTAATCAGCCTGGAAATCAGTAAGACTGTACTGCTGATACTGATAATGCTGTAGTGATTGACTACTATAAGTAATGAAGCAATAAAAACAGTTGCAAGAAGAAAGAGGAGATATCGTTTAGGAACCTTGTTGTTTTTACCCGTGTTCTTAGGGTTACCTGCAGAGGTTAAGGGCGCCGAAGACATAAAGCTACATTTTCCTCTGGAGGAGTTTCTTTATTGCTGAAATGTCATCCTGTCAACGTTGACGTCGGCATACATGATCTTCAGGGCGCTGGCCCGGCGGAGAGCCTGTTTGACTTCCGTGACAATGCCCATCCTGGCATCCTTGTCGATCTTTAGTACCACCAGCATCTTTGTCTTATCAGCCTCGCTGAGCTGTTCACGTTCCTGGGCAATAAAATCCTGTATGTCAGCAATCTCCCTGAATGTGTCATTGAGCTGAATTTTAGGCTCTGTTCCGTACAAGGTCTGCAGGTTTGCGAGGGGCTCACCGATATA
>CAWGRY010000006.1:0-534666 GCA_963825165.1 uncultured Bacteroidales bacterium
GAGAAACCCGAGATCATTACCCAACCCGTTTCAGCTACTGTCTGTGCCGGAGAAAACGCCATTTTTTCGGCTGATGCCGGAATTACAACCAACCCGATCTACCAGTGGTATGTCAATCCGGGTTCAGGATGGACGCCGGCTGTGGGTGCACGTTACCAGGGCGCAACAACGAATACTCTTACTGTGGTAAGTGCTCTTGAGATGATGTCCGGTTATCAGTACAGATTAAGGGTGTCCGGTTCATGTACTCCTTTTGTTGAATCCAATATTGTCACACTTACGGTGACCCGGCAGGCTGAGATAACACAGCATCCTGTCAGCATCACTGTCTGTGAGACTGATCCGGTCAGCTTCACGGTCAATGCCGGTCTCACGACCAATCCTTCATACCAGTGGGAGATAAGCACTGACGGCGGAGCTACATGGGGACCGATCCCAGGGGCAAACAGCTCCACTTATACAATAGCTTCAGCTGCTTCTGCAGACAACGGCCATGCTTTCAGGGCTGTTGTGAGCAGCACCTGCGGTTCGAGCGTCACATCGTTCCCGGCATACCTTACTGTCAACGAGCTGCCGGAGATAATCGATCAACCTGATAATGTGACCATATGCGAGTATGGCATAGCTGACTTCATCGTTGACGCAGGTGTGACCACCGGCGCAACATACAGATGGCAGCGCAGTGACGACGGAGGTGCCACATGGCCCGATCTGACAGAAAGCGCAACTTACTTCGGCGTGTCAACCATGAACCTGAAGGTGAACGGTACGCAAAGAATAATGAACGGTGATCAGTTCAGGGTCGTTGTAACCGGCACATGTACGCCGCCTGTGACCTCCAATGCAGTTACCCTCACAGTCCAGACTGCACCCGAGATACTTGCACAGCCTGTTTCATCATCGATATGCGAGAATACGAATACATCATTCTCTGTTACGGCACAGGGTACGGCAATCAATTACCTGTGGTTTGTTGACACAGGGGCAGGATTTAATCCTGTCGTTAACGGCGGTGTTTATGCCGGTGCTTCAACAAATACGCTTACTCTTACCAATGTGCCCAGAACGTATGACAACTACCGTTACCGTGTTGAGGTGACAGGAACCTGTTTACCAAAGGCAGTCTCGGCAACTGTTCAGCTTGATGTGTCTATTGCAACAATAATCAATACACAGCCGGCTGATTCAACTATCTGCGAATTCATGACAGCCAGCTTCACTGCCCTTGCTGACGGCGCCAACCTCACTTACCAGTGGCAGGCATTTATCAGCGGCACGTGGACAGACCTGACCAACACCGGTCTTTATATCGGTGTACAGACGCCGATCCTTATGGTCTTCGGTCCGGCACGCACGATGGACGGCACCCGTTACAGGGTGGTTATCGGCAGCGACTGTTCGGCTGACCTGATCTCAGGTGAAGCAGTGCTCACAGTTTACACTGCTCCGGAGCTCTCCGATCACCCTGATGAGTTCAGGGGCTGTCCGGGTGGCAATGCGACATTCAGTGTCGTGGCTGCAGGAGATAACCTGGTTTACCAGTGGCAGGTCAATACAGGGTCGGGCTTTAACAACGTAACCGATAACGCAACCTACTCAGGTACCAGTTCACCTGACCTCACGATAAGCAATCTTGATCTGACGATGAACGGTTACCTTGTGAGGGCAGTTGTCTCAGGAACATGTCTGCCGCCTGTAACATCGTCGTTCGCACCTCTCAGGGTTTATATGGAGCCGTCAATAATTTCAGAGCCGGCTGATGCTGAGGTTTGTTACCAGACAGGAGTCACTTATTATGCCCAGGTGTTCAACACCGGAGCCGGAGAGACAACAGTCTGGCAGGTGAACCAGGGGGCAGGATGGAGCAGCCTGAGTGACGGTGCTCTGTACCAGGGCACACAGACACCACAGCTGGTGATCATGAGCGCTGACACACTCATGACAGGGTGGCATTACAGGCTTGAGATCACAGGTCCATGCGGCCTGTATCACACCAGGGATGCTTTACTCACGGTCAACGCACCGCCAAGGGCTTATATAGCCAATGTCGACACGTTGCTTGTCTGCGGTGGGATACCCACCCAGCTGCACGGCAACCCGGCAGGCGGATCTCTCAGCTATACCGGCCACAGGTGGTTCGGCGATATAGGACCGCTCAGCGCCTACACTATCGAGAACCCGATCTTCAACACCTCGATGCCTGGCTATTACCGGCTGATTTACCAGGTGACCGACAGCAAGGGATGCGTCGGACTGGATACCCTGGTGGTACAGGTTGAAAAGCCCGTTGCCATGTTCACGGTTGATGCTCCTTCCGGGTGTCAGCCTCTGACGGTGAATTTCACCAACGGATCAGTAGGGTACGCCTCAGTGCTGTGGGACTTCGGCGACACCACTGCTTTATCGACGGATATCAACCCGCAGCATACATATTATAATGCTGGTCCCGCACTTGCATATTTCACCGTGGAGCTGGAAGTAACTTCCGCAAACGGATGTATCTCGACTATGACAAACGGCATAACGGTTTATCCGGAGATATTGTCAGACTTCACCGTGAGCGATGACACCATCTGCTCCGGAGAGACCGTGACGTTCTCGCTGTTGCCGGGCGCATTCAGGTATTACTGGAATTTCGGCGACGGTCAGAGTGAAAACGGTGCAAATGTTATAAACCATGTTTTCATGAACAACACTACCGCACCGGTAACGTACGATGTGATACTGACAACAGAATCATTCTTCGGTTGCCAGAGTGCTGATACGATGCAGGTGGTAGTCTACCCGACGCCGGTACCGGGATTCACTGCTGCTCCAGTTTCTCAGGTTATCCCGAATGCAACTGTCACCTTCACAAACAGCACAAACCCGGGCACGTGGATCTGGCTGTGGGACTTTGCTGACGGCAATGGTTCAGCTGCCCAGTCGCCCGTACACACTTATGCGGCCCCCGGTGAGTATGCTGTCACTCTGACGGTCAGTAATACCGTCTGTACAGAATCGGTGACTCATAACATAAGCATTCTTCCCACGCCGCCGATAGCGTCTTTTGACCAGATACCTTCCGGCTGTATGCCATGGAACATAACTGTCAATAATACCTCTCTGTATGCGACCAGTTATTACTGGGACTTCGGCGACGGGTACACATCAAATGCCAGGAATCCTGTCTATACATATTTGCAGGCAGGTTCTTACCAGGTCACTCTGACTGTTCAGGGTCCGGGTGGAAGTGATACGGAAACACAGATGGTATATGTTTACCAGACGCCGCGGGCTTATTTCGAGGTATCACCCGTCAAGGTTTATGTGAATGACGAAAAGGTAAGGATGTACAACCTTACTGAAGGTGGAGACAGTTTCGTCTGGGAGTTTGGTGACGGTGACACATCGCATCTGCGCGATCCGTATCATCAGTATACTACTGAAGGTATTTATGACATAACCTTGCATGCTTATTCGGCCAACGGGTGTTATGACACGTACGTGTTGTCACCTGCAGTGACCGTTGAACCTTTCGGTAAACTCGTATTCGCAACCGTATTCAGGCCAAATCAGGATGGACCGATAGAAATAGACGAGCTGCCGACAAGCGGTGATGCTATCGACCAGTTCTTCTTCCCGCCCATAAGGGAGACTGTACTGAACTATCACATGCAGATATTCAACAGGTGGGGTACGCTGATCTTCGAGACCTATGACATCAACAAGCCATGGAATGGCTACTATAAGGGCAAACTGTGTGCCCAGGGTGTTTATGTCTGGCTTGTGGAAGGCAAGTATGCCAACGGCAGACCGTTCAAGGAGGCCGGTGATATAACCCTGCTACATTGATTACGGACATATCAAGGAAGGTGGTGATATCACGCTGAATTGATCACGGACAATTGGTTATAAACGTAAAGACAGGTTTCAGGCCTGTCTTTACTGTTTTAATACAAGGTTAAGTTGTAAAAGAAGGGGTTGTCCGGTTTAGTTGAACGGTTTGTCGGAGAAGGGAGACGCGAACGGATCGTCCGGTTTGCTGTCGCCAAGGCGTCTTCGTGGCGGAGGCGGTGGCGGAGCGGATGTCATCATAACAAGAGAAATGGAGTAGTCAAGCTCTATACGGATAACCGCCGGCCTGACATATCTTCTTTTCTCCCCTTTCATTGATGGATTGTAATTGCGCCTCAAATATAAGATATTTGATTTATTCGCTATTCAACATTTTTCAACCGGATTGGCCGGCACCATTTTAATTACTCTGCTGTCAGCACAATCTTTTCAAGATATCTTTTCCCCCCAGCCGTCAGTTCAACGATCAGCATACCGCGTGCGCCTGACGGAGAGTACTCTTTTACTTCCCCGGAGTTGAACCACTCCTGTCCTCCGTTCATAATCATCCTGCCGGTAATATCATAGATTTTCACATTACCGGAGAGGTTCTCCCATTCATCTCCCTGGGGCAGTATGCAAATTTTATCTGATGAAGCATAGATTTTAAGCGAGCTGGAAACAACTTCTTTAACGAAAATTTCAGGTTTATTTGAAGAAACCGTGAGTGTGAATCTGCCTGCAATCGTTCCTTCCGGAGCGGAGAAAGAATATTCCGAAAATGCCAGGAGGTCAACGCTTGTACCTGCAACTTTGTCGCTGAGTGTAATTTTGGAGTTGCCTGTTCCCTGCAGCTGGGTGCGTCTGATCTTATAGGTTCCTGCTTCCGGAATTTTCAGAGTAAGGGGAATAACAGTCTTTGTCTCAGGCCACGGGACAGAGTTGATTGAATAGTTTTCTCCGTTCATTACAGAATATATCAGCGCTCTTTTGCTTGCAATGGCAAACATCTTTCCTGCGTCGAATTCATCGTCAAAATCATTGGTGGCCATTGGTTCGAGCCTTATCACCGTCTCGTCTTCAGACTTCGGTGAGACCAGTGTCAGTCTGACCATAGGGATTACCTGTGCTGATTTATATCTCGGTGTTGCATTATGTTCACGGGCATTATCCGGCACTGTCATATAGGTGCCGACAGCCCTTGATTTTACAAAGAATCCATGAAGAGGCGGGATGTGGGCTGTTCCTCCGTTGGTACCAACTCCGTTCACATATGAAATATCCACACCATCGACATATAAATAATAACCGTTTCTTACCCCGGCCGATACTGTCACTGCATCCCAGTTCAGTCCGCAGGTGAGGGAGTTGCCGACGAGAGTGTACCCGAAAAGAGATGTATCACCACCCGAACCGCTGAACGGAAGATTGATCCGGCCAATTGAGGTAGTAAGTGAAGTAAGGTTCCTGAATACCATCGTTATGTCATTGTCAACCATAACCTGATATCCCTTTTTGGCTTCCAGTGAACTAAAGGCAGTAGTCCCGCCATAACCGTCATGCCACTGCCATCCCTGGACCACATCAGTTGTCACTTTGCTTTCGTCGTAAAGCATAAGGTTATACGGTTCAATGTCAGTGAATACTGTCTTTGATACTGTTGCGGGCGGGGCTATGTAGTGCCACAGGTAAGTATCCGGGGTGGTAGCCTTTAAATGAATGTCAACATTCATGGACCCGCCTGCTCCCGAGTAACTGTTGGTAAGCAGTGAAGCAATTACAGCAGCGTCTGAATGGATTTCAATTATCCCGTTGTTGGTCAGTGACGAGAATGTGGCTTTTACACCGGGTTCCATGATCATCCTATAACCGGAATTCAGGGTAAATGAAGGGCCTGGACTTAAGGTCGGGTAAGTCGGCAGTCCTGCAGGAATGATAATATTTTTTGATCCGGGGGAGAAGCCTTCATCCCAGTTCAGGGAGCTTGTCCAGTCAGCGTTATTCAGACCCGTCCAGCGGCTGTATAGCATCTCATAGGCGCCTATATCAGTAACGCCAATTCTGCCAACGCTATTGAAATCAAGTGCAGGAATTGTAACCCCTGGGTAGCTGTCAGCGCCGGTGTCGCGGCAAGGAGAACTAAAATCAATATTAAAAAATCCCAGATCGGGATTAATAAAGTTGGGCCCGTCAGGTGCGGTGTTGTTGCTGTTCAGGGTAATGCAGCCTGCAAGGGTGGCGCCTTCGACAGCACAGTAATTAAAGACAGAAGACGGAGTGCCTGACAATCCTATAAGGCCTGGTCCGCCCCCCCAGATAATGGAGTTTATTATCCTGGCACCTGGTGAGTTCTCAAGGTATACGGACTTGCCGTCAGCTACACGCGCATTACTGTAGGTTATGATTGAGTTGACAATGACGGGAGAGCTGTTCAGCGAAACGATGGTACCTCCTTTCAGTGTTGGAGACAGTGAACTATTGCGGTTCAAAATGGAGTTTATAATTGCCGGGGAGGAACCAGCTGTAATATATATCCCGCCTCCCTGCTGGTTTGCAACATTGTCTGTCAGCGTACAGCCTGAAATAACCGGTGAAGAACTGCCTGCAATCGCAATTCCGCCTCCGTATAAAGCCCGGCAGTTCCTTATGGTAGTATTAGTTACTGATATGGAAGAGGTTGCAAGGTTAAGACCTCCGCCATATGATCCTGCACCCGGGTCTGTTTTTCGTCCTCTTTCGATGATACAAAAATTCAATAAGCTGGTTCCTGATGAAAGAACCGATATATTTCCCCATGAATCGGTTGCTTCTCCGTAGATACCGTCAAGATCAAGATCAGCAGTGAACCATATCCTGCGTGATTTTGTTCCCGGTGCATTGATTTGCCCGGTACCGTTTATAATAATACCGGCCTTGTTGTCGAGAGAAATGAGGGTGGTTCCTGCGGCAATGGTCAGTTTTTCATTATCTGCAATGATATCTCCGTTGAAATACTTTATACCGGAGATGGTAAAGTCACCGGCAAGCGTACCCCTGTAAGGATTAGCAATACTTCCGTCACCAAGCAGCTGAGCGTTCACAGACAAATAAGCTGTAATGGCAACGGCACACACCAGTATTAACCTTTTCATGACTGACCTTTCCTTTTATACTTCACCGGCTGTAAAAAGGTTCATTAAAATACCTGTTTTTCAGCTTCAGGATCCCCTGATTGACACAAAAGTAAGAAATCTCACGGTACAGTCAAACTCAATGGTGTATTTATGAGAACGGCACCTGCCTGGCTTCGAATGCCTCTTCTTGCTATCTTTGTGCATATCCCTGCTAAAATGCAATCCCGGGAAAAGACAATAAACAGATCACTGAAGATCCTCCTGAGCAGCTCCCGCCGCGAGACGATCATCAGCCTGATGATACTTATTTTAAGGTCTTTTCTCCCTCTGGCGGCAATTTTTCTCCTGAGGCATTATATTGATATACTTACAGGGGAAGCAGGAATTGGGGCAGTCTCCCAGGCCCATGCCATTACCGGGCTGATAATGGCGGTTGCCGGTACGCTTCTTATTGACGATCTGCTCTCCTCGCTGGGACAGTATATTTCAAAAAAGCAATCATACCTGCTTGAAAACCACATCGCCTCCCTGATCCACGAACATTCGGCAACACTTGGATTGAGATTTTTCGAGGATCCCGGATTTTATGACAAGCTGTCAAGAGCGGCGAGGGACATTTCGTGGAGGCCTGCCGGAATGGTTTCAGACACTGTTCTCCTCCTGCGGGGTTTCATTTCATTTATTGCGATGGGTTACGTTCTGGGGACTTTCGGGATAATACCCCTTATATTTCTTGCAGTTGTTTTTTTGCCGGTGCTATGGATGAAGCTGCGTAATTCAGGCAGGCTTTATGAAGCGAGGAAAGCCGTGACTGCTCATTCACGACAGGCTTCATATTTCAGCTGGCTCCTGACGGGTGAGAAGCCGGCCAGGGAGGTAAGGCTGTTTGGTCTTGCCGGTTATTTCGAAAAGCTCTTCCGGAAGCACTTTGCTGCATCAAAAGAGCCTGAGATTGCCGCTGTCAGAAAGAGCGCCATACTTGAAAGTGCAGCCTCTGTTGTAAAAGTGGTTGCATTTGCCGGTGTGCTGATCTATGCTTCTTTTTCCTATACCAGATCGGACATCACTGCAGGTGAACTGGCGATTTACATCATTGCTTTCAGGCAGGCGCTGGTCTATCTGCGCGATGCTGTCTCAGGGTACTCGGGACTGGCTGAGAACAGGCTCTTCCTTGACGATCTGTTCCATTTTCTTGATCTTGAGAGCGATATGCCTCAGAATGAAAAAGCTTCCGGCATCGTTTCATTCAACAGGCTGGATGTTGAAAGCCTCACTTACACTTACCCCGGCGCTGCAAGTCCGGCTCTTGAAAATATAAACCTGAAAATCACCCGGGGCGAGAAGGTTGCAATTGTCGGACCCAACGGTTCGGGCAAGACAACCCTGGCAAAGCTTCTCTGCAGGCTTTATGACCCGGATTCAGGAAGGATAAGTCTCAACGGAGAGGGCATTGACAAATATGACCTGAATGAATACAGGAAGCTTTTTTCTGTAGTTTTCCAGGACTTCATGCTTTACTATCTGACAGCAGGTGACAATATCCGGCTGGCTGACAATACCGGGAGCGACAACCAGGAGCGCATGAGGAGGGCAGCTTCAGCGGCCGGAGTCTCCGCTTTGCTCGAAGGCCTGCCACAGGGTTATGAGACAATGCTCGGTCATCATACCGGGGGCAGCCGGGAGCTGAGCTGGGGAGAGTGGCAGAAGATAGCCATCGCCAGGGCGCTGTACCGCGACAGTCCTGTGCTGATCCTTGATGAACCGTCCTCATCGCTCGATGCCAACTCTGAGTACGAGATCTTTTCTGACCTTGACAGGATCATTGACGGCAGGACATGCATTTTCATCAGTCACCGTCTTGCAAATGTCAGGGATGCTGACCGTATTATCGTTCTGGATAATGGACGCATTGCCGAGGCAGGCTCTCATGATGAGCTTATGGAATCCAGGGGGAGATATTATTCGATGTTCACCAGGCAGAAATCAATGTACCGATGACCACCTCCGAAAATGAAAAGGATCAGGTCATCACGCTGATGCTCCTTCTCAGCAGGACCACATTCACGGAAGAGGAGCGGGTACTGGCAGAAAAAGGTTGCCGCACCCTGACCGGCTGGAAACTTTTTGCCGATCTGGTAATAAAGCACGGTGTAGCCGCACTCGTCTGGCAGAACATTACTGACCTGGGTTTGACGGCGGCGGTTCCGGAACAGGAGCGGAGCCTGCTTGAGAACATACGCTTCAAAACAATTGCACGGGTATCATACATCACTTCTGAGGCCGCTGAAGTTGTTGCAGAGCTTGAGAAGGAAGGTATCATGGCACTGCTTCTGAAAGGACTGGCTCTTGAGCACTCTGTCTACGGGTCAAGGGGACTGAGACAAATGAGTGATGCCGATCTGCTTGTTGCGCCGGAGGATGCCCTAAGGGCACAGGATATACTTGTTAAGGCAGGCTTTGTTTCAAGACCGATGAAATCGTCGTTGTACAAACACATAATACTTGATCTTGGCAACCACCTGCCCGAGTTGCACCGCAACGGAATCTCCGTCGACATGCACCACCGGCTGTTCGGCCCGGAAGGCGCGGCGATTGTCATAAGAGCACTGAAGAAACCGGATACAATTACCGTAAATGGAAGAACCTGTTATGTACTTCCTCCGGGGATTGCCCTGCTCGGGCTTGTCAACCATATTTTCAAGCACGAAGTCAAGGGAGAGTTCCAGTTAAGGCTTTATACCGACATTTACCTTCTCGTGAAAACGCATGGAGGGAAGATCTTCGATGAGAACCTCCTGCAAGATGCGGACAGTGCAGGCATATCGGGAGGGTTAAGAACAGTTCTGACCATCCTGGATAAATTCTATGGAATTGATATCCCGCCGGAATACATCGCCACGGAAGGCGCTGAGCAGGAGAAGGTAGCCGCCTTCAGGGATAACCTCCTGGCTCCGGGTCAGGCCAGGCCCCTGAGTCAGAAAGAACTGTTTCCTGAAAACCTCGGTCACTGAGGGGCCTCCGGCGCAAACTGATATTCATTACCGGTGATCTTTTTCCTTCCCTTGAATTCATGAAAAACAGGTACGGTTGCGACAGTGCCCTGTCTGCCCTGCTGTATTACCCCCACAAATTCGGAAAAATTTTATGGGTTATTAACCCTATTTTGCCTAAATATCTTAAGAAGTAAGAAAAATCGGCGTTTTCCTCAAAAATCTTCAAGAATTCTTGTTTTTTAGAAAATCCGGTTATATATTTACTTTAGTCGGAATTTTTTAAATTATTGTGAAAGTAAAGTCTGTTGTTTGTTTATTAGGTTTTTGAAGAATACTACATGTCTGCAATTAGTTTCATTTTGAAAGTCAACACAGGTACAGGCAATCTTTAGAGCCTGTCTCGCTGCGTGTGGAGTTTCCTCGTGTGGTGGAGAAGTCCCGACCGTGGGGACGGAGCCCCGGGAATTGTCATCCCGGGGCTCTTTTATGATATGCCATTACGGGCGTATTACCCCAAAAGAATTACTTTTGCAGAAAGAGCGGATACAATGAAGAATGCCCTTTACCTGTATAACACCCTCACTCGTAAAAAAGAGTTGTTCGAACCCCTGGCGCCTCCTTTTGCAGGCATGTATGTCTGCGGCCCCACCGTTTACAGCGAGTTGCATCTGGGTCATGCCAGGCCGGCAGTAACGTTCGATGTGTTGTACAGATACCTGCTCCATCTCGGCTACAAGGTCAGGTATGTGCGCAACATCACTGACGTCGGACACCTTGAGAACGAAGTCGATGATACGGGAGAAGACAGGATAAGCCGCAGGGCGAAGCAGGAGAATCTCGAGCCCATGGAGGTCGTTCAGAAGTACATGAATAGTTTTCACCGGGCTATGGAGAGGCTTAATACCCTCCCTCCCTCGATAGAGCCGCGGGCCTCAGGCCACATCATAGAGCAGCAGCAGATGATCGATAAGCTTATCAGCAACGGGTATGCCTATGTATCAAATGGCTCTGTCTATTTTGACGTTGAGAAATATGATAAGAACCTCTCATACGGTATTCTGTCGGGAAGGGTTCTCGAGGATATGAAGGCCAACAGCCGGGTACTTGAAGGCCAGGAAGAAAAGCACGGACAGTTTGACTTCGCCTTATGGAAGAAGGCATCTCCGGGACATATTATGCGATGGCCGTCGCAGTGGGGCGAAGGATTTCCGGGATGGCACCTGGAGTGTTCGGTGATGAGCACAAAGTATCTTGGCGAAGTGTTCGATATTCACGGAGGAGGAATGGACCTGATCTTTCCCCATCACGAGTGCGAGATTGCGCAGAGCACGGCAGCGCTGGGTAAGCAGTCAGTACGGTACTGGGTACACAACAATATGGTCACCATCAACGGACAGAAGATGGCGAGATCACTGGGAAACTTCATCACCCTCGAAGAGCTTTTCACCGGTAACCATAAACTGCTGATGCAGGCCTATTCGCCAATGACCATTCGCTTTTTTATGCTGCAGGCGCATTACCGCAGCACCCTCGATTTCAGCAATGAGGCCCTTCTTGCCGCTTCGCTGGGGCTGCAGAAGCTGATGGCGGCAGAAAGAACCCTTGCCAACCTGAAACCCTCTGATACTTCCACTGCCAATGTGAGCAGCATTGAGAACAAATGCTACGAGGCCATGAATGATGACCTTAACACTCCGGTGGCAATGGCGCACCTTTTCGAGGCCGTCAGGATAATAAACCTGGCCAGTGACGGTAAGGATAAACTTACCGGAGATGATATCAGGACCCTGACAGGGATTTTCAAGACGTTTGTTCATGATATCTTTGGTCTTATGGCGGATGAAGGCGGCGGAAACGAAAAACTCAAGGGTGTCATGACCCTGCTGCTCGACATGAGGCAGGAAGCCAAGGCAAGGAAGGAATGGAGCGTCTCGGACCGGATACGCGACAGGCTGAGCGAGCTCGGCATTACGGTAAAAGACCGTAAGGACGGCTATGACTGGGAGATAACTGCGTGACAGCTGTGTCATATAAATCAAGGATAATCAATATCGGCAGTCTGGGCATGGGAGGTGATCTCCCCGTGCGTGTTCAGAGCATGACCAACACAGACACTCTCGACACTGCGGCAAGCGTCCGGCAGTGCATCAGAATAATTGAAGCAGGCGGTGAACTGGTAAGGCTGACGGCTCAGGGTGTCAGGGAGGCAGAAAATCTGGCGACCATAAAGAAGGAACTGCGGAAGGCAGGCTTTGATACTCCTCTCTGTGCTGACATACATTTTAATCCTGCTGCCGCTGAGGTTGCAGCGCGGATTGTTGAGAAGGTGCGTATCAATCCCGGTAACTATGCTGACAGGCGTGCTTCGTTCATAAGGTATGATCTTACTGAAAGTGAATACACGGCAGAGCTTGAACGTATAAGGGAGCGTCTTCTGCCACTTATTAAAATATGCACCGCAAACGGCACTGCGATGAGGATAGGGGTGAACCACGGTTCGCTTTCAGACCGTATCATGACCCGTTACGGAAATACACCGGAGGGTATGGCAGTCTCGGCAATCGAGTTCATGAGGATCATGCGGGGCGAAGGCTTCAATAACCTTGTGGTATCGATGAAGTCGTCGGATACGAGAGTCATGGTTGAATCAAACCGTACTCTGGTAAGGATGATGACCGGAGAAGGGATGGATTACCCTGTTCATCTCGGGATCACTGAGGCAGGTGAGGGTGAGGACGGCAGGATCATCTCCGCCGCCGGTATCGGAGCACTGCTTGCCGAGGGCATCGGTGACACTGTAAGGGTATCGCTCACCGAGGCTCCTGAAAAGGAGATACCTGTAGCCCGGGAGATAATAAGGTTTGCAGCAGGACCGTCAGGGCGGGTACAGAAACCATGGCCACCGCTGCCGTTTGAAGAGTCCGGAGAACGGTATTTTCCACAGGTTTATACAGATGATGGAGGTATCTTCAGGGATGAGCGGGGCATAACATACAGCGGTTCAGTTCTGACATTAACTGCATCAGAACTACTAAACAGTAAAGAAGCACAGGAGTTCCGCGGAGTGTTAAATCCTGTCTTCGATGAAGATGACCGGGAGAAGCTCTGCATTCACGCCGCATCGCTGCTTGGACGATTTTTTATTGCTCACAGACCGGCGGGGCTCTGCATAACAAATAAAGGGAATTTCCGGGGGGAAGCGCTCAGTTCACTTGCATTCTCAATACTGCAGGCCACCGAAGCACGGATAACCCGTACAAGATATATCTCATGCCCCACCTGTGGCAGGACCAAATTCAATCTTGAGGAGGCGGTGCGCAGGGTCAAGGCCGCCACATCGCACCTGACAGGGATGAAGATCGCGGTGATGGGGTGTGTGGTAAACGGGCCCGGCGAGATGGCCGGGGCAGATTATGGTTATGTTGGCGCTGCTGAAGGCAAAGTGCACATCTACCGGGGCACTGTGGCAGTCATGAAAAATGTCCCTGAGTCGGAAGCTCTTACCAGACTTCTTGAGCTGATAGAGAGTGATCAGGCAAAGCGATAACCGGGCTGTGTGTTCGGGCAGAGAGCGATCAGGCAAAGCGGTAATCGAGCTGTCTCTTCTGAAGGTCAGCCTTAACGATTTCCACTTTTATCTCGTCACCGAGCATATACACTTTACCTGAGTGTCTTCCCCTGATGGAGTAGTTCTCTTCGTCATACTCAAAAAAGTCATCCTGCAGCTCGCGCAGGGCTATCATCCCCTCGCACTGGTTCTCAATGATCTCAACATATATGCCCCACTCGGTGACTCCCGAGATAACTCCTTCAAAAACCTGTCCTATCTTGTCCTTCATGAACTCCACCTGTTTGTATTTGATCGATGCTCTTTCAGCATCGGTAGCGAGACGTTCCCTCTTCGACGAATACTCGCAGAGTTTTTCGAACTTGTCACCGTCGCGCGATGGCTGCCCCTCGAGATATCTGGTGAGCAGGCGGTGAACCATCATGTCAGGGTAACGCCTGATGGGTGATGTGAAATGCGTGTAATGGCTGAATGAAAGGCCGTAGTGTCCTATATTGTCGGTTGAATATATGGCCTTAGCCATTGACCTGAGAGCCAGCGTTTCGATCACGTTCTGTTCTTTCTTCCCGGAGACATCATCCATCAGTTTGTTCATGGCAGCAGGAAGGCCTTTTACATCCTGAGTGTCGAGGGTATAGCCGAAGCGTTTGATGAAATAGCTGAATGAACTCAGTTTTTCAGGATTGGGTTTATCATGGATACGGTAGACGAACGTCTTCCCCTTCAGCTTTTTGCCCACATATTCCGCCACCCGCCGGTTGGCCAGCAGCATGAATTCCTCGATGAGCTGGTTTGACGTGCCGTACTCGCGGAAAAGGATCCCCAGCGGTACGCCTGATTCGCTCAGGTTGAATTTGACTTCAATCCGTTCAAAGGCAAATGATCCGGTGGCAAATCGCTTTGCCCGAAGGCTCTGTGCAAGGTTATGCAGTGTCAGCAGCTGTTCCTTCATATCACCCTCACCGGTATCAATGACCTTCTGGGCTTCCCCGTAGGAGAAGCGCTTATCTGATTTTATGATCGTCCGGCCGAACCACTCATTTACAACAACTGCCTTACTGTCAAGCTCGAAGACTGCC
Source organism: uncultured Bacteroidales bacterium (assembly GCA_963825165.1). Lineage (GTDB taxonomy): Bacteria > Bacteroidota > Bacteroidia > Bacteroidales > VadinHA17 > SR-FBR-E99. The sequence goes on from CAWGRY010000006.1 coordinate 14,570, forward strand.
GAGTAGGTCAGCTTATCCTCAAAGGGATTAAGCGAGCATATATGGTTCGAGAGTTTTTCCGGCAGCATGGGTATTGTGCGGTCCACGAGGTAGACTGACGTGGCGCGTTCCTGCGCCTCTTTTTCTATCACTGATCCGGGTCTGACATAATGGGTGACATCGGCAATATGCACTCCAATTTCCATATTGCCGTTCGGCAGCCGGCTGATGGAAAGGGCATCGTCAAAGTCCTTGGCATCCTCAGGGTCTATTGTAAATGTCGGCACATTGCGGAAGTCGCGTCTGGCTGCAATATCCTCCGGGGTTATCACCGGCGAAATCTTTTCCGCTGCAGCTTCAATTTCAGGTGCAAATTTGTTCGGAAGGCCGAACTCTGCCAGGATGGCGTGCATCTCGGTATCATTCTCTCCGGGATAACCCAGAACCTCTGTTATCTCGCCCATCGGGTTCCGGGACCGCTGATCCCACTCCACAAGCCGCGCCACCGCCTTCTGGCCCTGCTTCGCTCCGTTAAGCTTCGACAGGGGGATAAAAAGATCGAATGGCATATTCTTATTATCGGGAATCAGAAAGGCAAACTGCGGTGTCAGCTCAATCGTTCCGACAAAGGAGGCGCGTGACCTGCTGAGAATTTCAACTACCTCCCCCTCGGGCCTCTTGCCTTTATGGCGGGCGTAAAGAAGTACCTTCACCTGGTCGCCGTGCAGGGCGGTGTTGAGATTACGTGCTGCAATAAAAACATCTTCCTCAGATTCTTCGGAGAGAACAAATGCATAACCGAATTTTGTAAGATCGATGGTTCCCGTGACATAGCCGCCGACATCTTTCAGGACATACTTGCCGTGGTTTCTCTCCTCGGCCAGGCCATCCTTTTTCATCCTCAGCAGAGCTTCCGAAAGGGCCCTCTTTTCTTCCTTTTCGGTGATCTGCAGCCTTGCGGCCAACTGCTTGTAATTATATGTTTGTTTAGGGTTCTTCGACATCACCCCCATTATCATCTCTATGAGCTTTTTCTGATCAATGCCGGCGCTCTTCTTCACCTGGTTCTTCTTTGCCATTATGCACTTGTTTTTATGGTTGCAAAGATAGACTGAAATTGGCTACCTTTGAGTTAATAACAGATTAATGATATCAGTATCCTCAATACCGGCACATTCACCCAGAGTGGTATTTCGCAGGATCAATGACGAATGTCTTCTCATTCCGCTCACAGATAACATAGCAGACATGGATTCGCTGTACAGGCTGAACGAGACGGGTGTATTTATCTGGGAGCTGATAGACGGGAAGCGTAACATCAGGGATATAACGGACAGGATGGCTGAAGAGTTCGATGTCGACCCTGCTGAAGCGGAAAAAGATATCATGTTGTTTCTTGAGCAGGTTCAGGGTTTTCTTCATTTCAGGGAACAGTGACAGTTGATCTGGTCATAGCCGGGAAGAAGATTCGTCTTCAGTCTGACGAAGGAATAAATCTCAGGTTGGATGAGCGTTTCGCCGCGTTTATCCCTGGTGAGGGAAGTAACCCGGAGCTCACCATTGATGTAAAACCAGGAAGAGCCGGAATCCCTTCCGGCGTGGAAAAGGTTTTTGATGCCCCGCTGCTCGGGGACGACCCGGCCGGGCCAAGACAATCGGGGGAATCTTTCTGGGAAGTGGCAGCCGATGAAGAAAACACATATGTTAAGGTTTCGCTGAAAGATCCTGTGCGATATCCGTTGCTGATCATTCCCCGCGATAAAATGCTTTGGCAGCTCTTTACAGATGATGAGGGCAGTGAAACCAATCCGCTTCCATATCCGCTTGATGGTCTGATTCTATATTTCCTGACATCTCTGAATGGAGACATTATGATCCACGGATCAGGGGTGGTCTGTGACGGCAGAGGGTGGGTCTTCACCGGCAAGTCAGGCAGCGGCAAGACCACCATGGCAAAGATCTTCGATCACAGCAGCGACAGGGTCGTTCATGACGACAGGCTGATACTGGTGAAGAAGGGGGCCGGGTGGAGGATGCACAGCACTCCTGTTTACAGAAATGACGAACCCCGGAGTGCGGATGTCGATCATCTGTGGATCATCAGTCACGGGAAGTCGAACATCTCAACACCTCTCACCGGTGCCGAAGCTGCCGGGCTGATACTGGCCAACTGCATCCAGCAGAACTGGGACAGGGAGGCTTCTGAGCGTCTGATGACTTCTGTCGCGGACCTGGCATCATCAGTTAAGGTGAGCCGCCTGTCATTTCTGCCCGACAGCCGTGTTCAGGGATTACCTTATGGCACGTGAGAATGCTCCTGCCGCCGCGGCAACTGCAGCAGCCTCATCGATGCTCACGGAAGGGAAGGAGATTGTCATCACGGCGGGAGGATACAGTATGTGGCCGGCAATAAAACCCGGCGACAGAATAATCATTTCACCGCCTGACCCTGACAAACCCCTGAAAGTCGGAAAAGTGGCGGCACTAAGACGTGACGGAGGATTTGTCGTCCACAGGATCACCGCGATACAGAAGGGCAAGCTCTCCACATTTATTAAAACGCAGGGTGATGCCAGCATGATACCTGATCCGTGGACCACGGAAAAAGATGTGGCAGGGCAGGCAAGGGAAATAATCAGGGGAGACAAAACAATTAAAATCAGCCGGCGCAGATTACCTTATTTTATCGGAAATATTGCAGCTTCGCTTATAAAGATATGGGGTGGCATAGCACATGGCAGGGAAAAGTGACCGGTCCTCTTTTCAAAAGTTTTGTAATTGAGGCCTTTTGAGGTATTTTTGTGCACTAAACTACAAGTCAGGTGAAGCGCGACATTAAAGAGACACTCCGGGAGAGGATACTTATCCTTGACGGTGCCATGGGCACGATGATACAGCGCCACAGACTGACGGAAGAGCAGTACCGCGGACAGCAGTTTCAGCTGCACCCCCGTACGCTGAAAGGCAACAACGATCTTCTCTCAGTCACGCAACCGAAAGTTATAAGGGATATTCACCTCGCCTATCTCAGGGCCGGAGCTGATATCATCAGCACGAACACTTTCAATGCCAACAGTATCTCCATGTCTGATTACGGCATGGAGCGTTATGTATACGATATCAATTTCGCAGCTGCAAAGCTTGGCCGTGAGGCTGTCATGGAACATCTCAGGGAGACCGGCAAAGAGGCGTGGGTTGCAGGCTCGGTAGGCCCCACTAACCGCACAGCCTCCATGTCACCCGACGTCAGTGATCCCGGTGCACGCACGGTCACCTTTTCCGGGCTTGCAGATGCTTATGCCGAACAGGTAAGAGGACTGGTTGACGGAGGCGTGGATTTACTTCTTGTGGAGACGGTCTTTGACGGCCTGAACGCGAAGGCTGCACTGTTTGCCATCAGCGGGGTGCTTGAAGAAAAGGCAGTTAATCTTCCCGTGATGGTCTCGGGCACCATAACTGATGCCAGCGGACGAACGCTTACAGGCCAGACCCTGGAGGCTTTCCTCATCACCATGTCTCATTACCCCCTTCTGAGTATCGGCCTGAACTGTGCTTTGGGGGCTGAACAGCTTAGTCCGTTCATCGAAGAGTTGTCAGGAAAAGCGCCATTCTTTGTCTCGGCTCATCCCAACGCCGGCCTGCCGAACCAGTTCGGCGAGTATGATCAGGACGCGGAATACATGGGCAGTATTATCAGAAGCTTCATGCAGAACGGCTGGGTTAATATCATTGGCGGATGCTGCGGTACAACACCTGAACATATCCGGGTCATCGCATCACTGGCTAAACAATTTGCTCCAAGGACCGTTCCTGAAAGAAAACATGTCACCGCACTTGCAGGGCTGGAGCCGCTGGTCATTCGTCCCGACACAAATTTCGTAAACATAGGCGAACGCACCAACGTTGCCGGCTCAATCAAATTTGCCCGCCTGATACGTGAAGGCAATTTCCAGGCTGCCCTCGATGTGGCGCGTGACCAGGTGGAGGGCGGCGCCCAGGTGATTGACATATGCATGGATGATGCAATGATCGACGGTGCAGCGGCCATAAAAAGATTCATTAACCTGGTGATGAGCGAGCCTGACATCGCTAAACTGCCGATAATGATCGACTCATCAAAATGGGAGGTTATTGTTTCAGGACTGCAGTGTGTTCAGGGCAAACCTGTCGTTAACTCTATCAGCCTCAAGGAGGGCGAGACGGAGTTCCTGTCGAAGGCACGCCTGATCCGCCGGTACGGCGCTGCGGTTGTAGTGATGCTTTTCGATGAACGCGGTCAGGCTGACACCTTTGAACGGAGAAAAGAAGTAGCCATACTGTCGTACAAACTGCTTACGGAAAAGGCCGGCTTCCCGCCGGAGGATATTTTCATTGATCCCAATATCCTGGCCATCGGAACGGGAATCGAGGAACATAACAACTATGCAGTTGATTATATAAAAGCCACTGAATTCATAAAGGCGAACCTGCCTTATGCAAGGGTGAGCGGCGGCGTCAGCAACCTCTCATTCTCCTTCCGCGGAAATGACCCGGTCAGGGAGGCAATGCATGCTGTCTTCCTGTATCATGCCATCAAAGCCGGTATGGATATGGGCATTGTCAATCCCGGACTGCTCAGGGTTTATACTTCCATTGAGCCCGATCTGCTTCGCCTGACGGAGGATGTGGTGATGAACAGGAGGAAAGACGCGACCGACAGGCTGCTGCAGTTTGCTGCCGGCATGAAGGGAGGAAAGCAGGAGGAAGAGGCAAAACACCTCGTATGGAGAGACGCTGATGTCAACACCCGTATCAAATATGCCCTGGTGAACGGCATCGACACATTTATTGCTGATGATGTCGAGGAGGCCAGGCCGCTTTATGAACGATCGCTTCATATAATAGAGGGTCCGCTGATGGACGGCATGAATGAGGTAGGCGATCTGTTCGGTTCAGGAAGGATGTTCCTGCCCCAGGTGGTCAAGAGCGCCCGGGTTATGAAGAAGGCCGTTGCCCAGCTCACACCGCATATTGAGGCTGAGACAAAAGCCGGAGAGGTCAGAACAGCCGGCAAAGTGCTGCTTGCCACGGTTAAAGGCGATGTTCACGACATCGGAAAGAATATTGTCGGCGTGATACTGTCATGCAATAACTACCAGATCATCGACCTGGGAGTGATGGTGCCGGCAGAAACCATCCTTGATACTGCTGTACGTGAAAAGGTCGACTTCATAGGCCTGTCAGGACTGATCACACCTTCACTTGAGGAGATGGTACACGTAGCCTCGCTGATGGAGGCACGCGGAATAAAGATACCCCTGCTGATCGGAGGTGCAACCACTTCTGAAATTCATACGGCAGTAAAGATCGCTCCCGTATATTCATTCTCGGCCGTTCATGTGAAGGATGCCTCACGGGCTGTATCAGTGCTATCAGGACTGCTTTTGCCCGAAAACCCGATGCATGATACGGTAAAAGAGAAATACGAAAGGCTCAGGCAGGAGCACGAAGCTTCACGGAAAGTGAAGAAACTCATTTCCCTTGATGCTGCACGGGAAAATGCTTTCAGGATTGAAAGACCTGCTCCTGTTCCGGCCATGACCGGGGTGATAAACTCGGGCCCACTGAAAGTCAAAACCCTGATTGACTACATTGACTGGACATTCTTTTTCTTTTCATGGAGGATCAGCGGACGTTATCCCGAAATATTCAGTGACCCGGTAAAGGGCGCTGAAGCCAGGAAGCTGTATGACGATGCCCTGAAGCTCATCGAAAGGATTTCAGAACAAGAGCTGATGACTGCCGAGGCGCTCTCGGGAATATTTCCTGCAGAAAAATGCGACGATGATATCAGGTTGTTTCCTGACAAAGGCAGGGAAGGAGTGTTTTTGCGTTTTCTTCGCAACCAGGAGGAGAAGGAGACCGGGCATCCCAACCTCTGCCTGTCTGACTTCGTGGCGGAGAAGGACGATCATGCAGGAATATTTGTCGTTACCGTTAAAGTAAAGGATAAACTGCCTGAGGATATTGCCGGCGACGATTATCAAAACATCATGCTGAGAATACTGGCCGACCGTTTTGCTGAGGCTGCTGCCGAATGGCTGCACCGCGAGATCCGTGTCAGGCACTGGGGTTATGTTCCTGGTGAAAAGCTGACGGCAGACGAGATGTTCAAGGTTAAGTACCAGGGTATCAGGCCTGCACCGGGCTATCCTGCCTGTCCTGACCATACCGGCAAGCAGGTCATCTTTGATCTTCTCAGGGCTCCGGAAACCATCGGAGTGACACTCACGGAGAGCTTTGTCATGGTACCCGTATCGTCGGTATGCGGTTATATTTTTGCATCACCGGGTTCATCTTACTTTAATGTCGGCACTATCGGCCGGGACCAGCTTGAAGACTATGCACGCCGTTGCGGTATTACGACCGAAGAGGCTGCAAAATGGCTCGCCCCAAATCTATAAAAAGAAGTTATGCAGGGACAAACAGTAATTGATCTTTTAAGGCAGTCGAAGAAACCACTTTTTACCTTTGAGCTTCTTCCCCCGCTCAAGGGGCACAGCATTGAGCGGATATACCATACCATTGAGAGTTTGCTTGAGTATTCACCGGCGTATATCAATTTTACATCTCACCGCAATGAGGTGATACTGGCGGAGAGGCCCGACGGTCTGCTCGAAAAGCGTGTGACGCGCAAGCGGCCCGGCACAATCGCACTGGCAGCAGCAGTGAAGTACAAGTACAACGTGAATGTCGTACCTCATTTGCTGTGCGGGGGGTTCACGAAGGAGGAGACAGAGAACGTGCTGATAGAGATGAATTTTTTGGGTATCAATGATGTGCTTGCCCTGCGCGGTGACCCCCCGAAGGGCAGTCGCGTGTTCATTCCCGAGCCTGACGGCCACAAAAACACCAGTGAGCTGGTTGAGCAGATCGCAAACATGAACAAAGGCCGTTATTTAGACCCCGAGCTGAAGAACATGACTGCCACGTCATTCTGCATCGGTGTCGCGGCTTATCCCGAAAAGCACTTTGAAGCCCCCAATATGACTTATGACCTCATGAACCTCAAGCGAAAGGTTGATGCCGGGGCGAGTTATATCGTCACCCAGATGTTCTTCGACAATGCCAGGTTTTATGCCTTCCGTGATGCGCTTCGGGCTATGGGCATCACCGTGCCTCTGATACCCGGCATCAAGCCGGTCTCGGCGATGACGGACGTGAACCTACTCCCGCAGACATTCCATATAGACATACCTGAAGAGCTGGTACATGAGCTGTCGAAGTGCCGCACCGACGAGGAGGCCCGTGAAGCGGGAATTGAGTGGGCCACCGTGCAATGCCGTGACCTCCTTAAAAACGATGTTCCGGGGATACATTACTATACCCTCGGCAGATCGGATAATATTGCACGGATTGTAAAAGCTTCCTACTAAAGGCCGAAAGCTTTTTTAATTTCATTCACCTTATTAAGCTCCTCCCACCTGAAGAGCTGAACAGTCATTTTCTTGTCCGGCTTGCCGTTTGCGGAGCGGAACACTTTTTCAATTGTGCGGGGTTTGCGGCCCATGTGGCCGTAGGCGGCAGTCTCGCTGTAAATAGGTTTCCGCAGTCCGTACTCCTTTTCAATCATGGCGGGACGGAGATCAAACATTTTTTCTATTTTTTTAGCAATCTCCCCGTCAGTCATTTTCACGTTTGACGTACCAAAGGTATTGACATACAGGCCTACCGGCCTGGCCACTCCGATGGCATACGAAACCTGCACAAGGATCTCCCTGGCCACGCCGGCGGCTACCATATTCTTGGCTATGTGGCGGGCAGCATAGGCTGCCGAACGGTCGACCTTCGAGGGGTCCTTGCCTGAGAAAGCGCCACCGCCGTGTGCACCGCGGCCGCCATAGGTATCGACAATTATCTTACGGCCTGTGAGTCCGCTGTCGCCGTGAGGTCCGCCGATCACAAACTTGCCGGTCGGATTGACATGGTATTTTATTTTGCTGTCGAACAGCGCCTGCACCGGCTTGCCAAACTGCGACTTTACCCTGGGGATAAGTATATTGATGACATCAGCCTTTATGGTCTCAAGCACCTTCTTTTCATCCTTGTCGAAGTCGTCATGCTGTGTCGAAACGACAATGGTGTGCACCCTTAGCGGCGTGCCGTCGTCTTTATATTCGATGGTGACCTGTGATTTGGAGTCGGGCCTGAGATATTGCATCACTTTTCCTTCACGGCGTATCTCTGCCAGCTGGTAGACGAGCTCGTGAGCAATGTCGAGCGACAGGGGGAGGAAATTCTCCGTCTCGTTGGTGGCATAGCCAAACATCATTCCCTGGTCGCCGGCGCCCTGGTCCTCTTTTTTCTTACGCACCACGCCCTGGCTGATATCAGGTGACTGTTCATGGATGGAGGAAAAGATACCGCATGAGTTACCATCAAACATATACTCGGCTTTAGTATAGCCGATCCTGTTGATGACTTCCCTGATTATTGTCTGGACGTCGATATAGGTTTTTGTCTTCACTTCGCCGGCAACGACCACCTGGCCTGTTGTCACGAGGGTTTCGCAGGCGACCTTAGCTTCGGGGTCCCATGCAAGAAAGTTGTCAAGAAGTGCGTCCGAGATCTGGTCGGCTACCTTGTCAGGATGGCCTTCGGAGACTGATTCAGAGGTAAATAAATAGCTCATATGTCAATTTTAAATGTTTAACAATGGCAGGGACGGATTGTTGAAAAGCAGCGGGGGAAATCGTTTTAGCATTTTTTTCCGTGGTTGCAATCAGCACAAATTTGTCCACCGTCGATGACGGGGCAAAGATAAAAAAAAATCATGCAAAATGTATCATGCAAAATGCATGATGAATGAATCTTTGAATTCAATGATTGCTTATCTTGAATTCTTTAAAGTATGTCAACCGGATAACAGAAAAACAATGGATCGTAGAAAATTTTTCATCAGTTCTGCCCTTGCCGGAGGCAGCATTGCTGCATTTCCGGCATGTAAATCAGAAAGTAGCGAGGTGAAGAAAAGCTCACAGGAAGAGGCAATAGAAAAAATAAGGCGAGCAATGTTGTCGATGCAACGCGCTTCCTGGGAGCATGGCGTTGCAGCACAGGCAATGCTTGAGCTTGGCGATAATGAAATGGTATATCTTATGGCCAAAGAGGCTGTCCTGAGACAACGTGAAGACGGACGACTGGCAGTGGTATATACTGACAATGGTGTAACTGATCCTGCAGCAGCGGGAGAGGCAGTACTAAAGGCCTATGAAATGACGAAGGAGGAGGACCTCAAGGCCGCAGCTGACAGAATGCTCGACTGGCTTCTCATAAAAGCGCCAAGAAGCAAAGAGGGCACATTGTATCACACGATGAATTCGCCTGAGATATGGAGTGATGGAATGTATATGGCACCTCCGTTTATTGCCGCTGCAGGAAAGTACACTGAGGCCATAGCCCAGATCGAGGGGTTCAGGAAGGTGTTATGGAATACGAACGATAAATTGTTCTCGCACCGCTGGCACGACATTGACCAGAAGTTCATCAGCAAAAGATACTGGGGCGGAGGAAACGGATGGGCAGCAGCATGTTACGCCAGGGTGATCAGGTTGCTTCCGGAGGAGATGGCTGAGGAAAAACAGCGGCTGATAAGTTACCATCGTGAGCTGCTCGAGGGGTGTCTTGCCCATTTCAGACCTGACGGTTTTTTTCATGATTATGTAAATGAACCCGAAACCTTTATTGAGACCAACCTCGGACAGATGCTTGCATATTCAATTTACCGGGGTGTGAAGGGCGGATGGCTTGACCAGACGTACCTGAGCCAGGCTGATATGATGAGGCAGGCAGCATATTCGAAGATAGATCAGCACGGATATTTAACAGGTGCTGCCGGCGCGCCATCATTCGATCATCCCGGCAGGTCAACCGAGGCACAGGCATTCTTCATCCTTATGGAAGCAGCTTACAACGATCTGAACAGTAATAAGGTATAGAATTATTTACCTGTCAGCTGCCTGAAGGTATCCTCCAGGCTGGCACCGGCAAGGGCGGAGATCTCTGAAAGAGGACCGTCGGCAACGATTTGGCCCTGATCAATTATAATAACCCGGCTGCAGATAGCTTCAACCTCCTGCATGATATGGGTCGAGAGCATCACTGTCCTCTCGGTGCCCACCTCGGAGATGAGGTTACGTATTTCAATTATCTGGTTAGGGTCAAGGCCGGTGGTTGCCTCATCAAGGATCAGCACCTGCGGGTCATGTATCAGCGCCTGCGCCAGTCCCACACGTTGCCGGTATCCCTTTGACAGGGCGCCTATCTTTTTATTCTGCTCGGGAGCCAGTCCTGTACGCTCAATGACTGTGTCAACTGCCTCTTTGCGTTTCCTGCCCATTTTATATATGTCAGCCACATATCCGAGGTACTCCCTGACATACATTTCAGTATAAAGAGGGTTATTTTCAGGCAGGTAGCCGATAAGACGCCTTACCTCCGTCATTTCCGGCCCTGCGGGCAGGCCGCAAACAGTCACCTCACCGGAGTCAGCGGCAAGGAAGCCGGTAATGATGCGCATCATGGTAGATTTTCCGGCTCCGTTAGGACCGATAAAAGCGGCTATCTCGCCCTGGTGGATAGTGAATGATACATCATTAAGCGCTTTTTGAGCACCATAGGTTTTTATAACATGATTAACAGAAATGGACATTCGAAAATTTTCGATTTTCAATTCTCGATTTTCGATTTGAATATTTTTTAATTCGCAAATCGCAAATCGCAAATCGCAATTCATCCATACATGAACTGGCCGAGGTTAGCAAAGGCAGACGACGGGTTCACGCAGCATACCGGTATCTTTTGACTGTTGGCAATGATATACTGTTCCTTGGCTCCGACCACATAATCGGCAAAGGTGATATCCTTTGTTGTCATTATAAGAATGAGGTCAGCATTTATCTGCTGAGCTATCTCAATGGTCTGCTCAGCCAGCTTATCCGACGGTACCTCCCTGATCTCATATTCAATATTGTTCTGGATGAGCATTCTGACCGTAAAGTTAAGATTCAGATTAGCCTTCTTGGCCAGGGACTCATCTTTCCTTGTTGCTTTCAGGACGTATACCTTCGTGTCAAAATACTTACTCATGAAGATTGCCATCGAGAGCTTTTCTTTCTCCTCGGCGCGCCAGTCGATTGGGCATATGATGGTCCGGAATTTTTCCATGTCGGCAGGCGGTGCCTGAACAACTATATAGGGAACTCTTGATTTGGCAATAACCTTCAGGGCCCAGCTGCCGGTGAGCTTCTGCATCCCGCTCATTCCGTGAGTACCCATGACAACCAGTGATGCACTGTGATCATTGACAAACTCAGGTATCTGTTTGAATATGGTACCGCGTTGAACATGCGTCTTTACCGTTACGCCATATTTTTGTTCAATCTCGTTGCCCTTGTTGTTCATGGCGGCCTGTTTAGCCTTTATCCCTCCCTCAGTCGTGATCTTCTCAACAATATGCAGGAGGCAGATATCGTTGTGCGTCATGCGCGATATCTTTATGGCATGCTGCAAGGCATATTCAGTAACAGGTGTGAAGTCCCACGGCACTACGATTATCTTGCTGTCAACGTCCATATAATTAGTATTATGAGTTATGCAAGGTAAAATTACCTAATTCCGGTGTTAATTCAAATAGCCGGACCATTTATTAACAACGCTCGTACTGAAATGAAAATTGCCCTTGTGCACAAAAATAGTGCCATTAGTTAACAGTTCGTTACCGCAAGAAGAACAAAATGCTATTTTTGTACGGGTAAAGTGTTGATCAACTATGATGAGGAAAAGAGTAAAAGATCTGCTGGCGAATCCTGTGACCGGAGAACAAGTGCTTGTGAAAGGATGGGTAAGGACAAAGAGAGAGATAAAGAATGTTGCATTCGTTGCACTGAATGACGGCAGTACCATAAACAATATACAGGTGGTGGTCGATCTCAGCCTTTTCCCGGCAGATTTACTGAGGGATATTACCACAGGTGCCAGCATGGGTGTGACCGGAACGCTTGAGGCATCGCAGGGCAAGGGGCAGAGTGTTGAGATACTGGCCTCTGATATTGTTCTTTACGGCAAATGCGATCCTGACAGTTACCCTCTTCAGAAGAAGGGACACTCGATGGAATTCCTAAGGGAAATAGCACATCTCCGTTTCCGCACAAATACCTTCGGGGCGGTGATGCGCATCAGGCATGCCATGGCCTTCGGCATACACAAGTATTATAACGACAGGGGCTTCTTTTACCTGCATACGCCAATCATTACCGGCAGCGATGCCGAAGGAGCCGGAGAGATGTTCCACGTAACTGCACTTGACCTCGCCAACATGCCGCGCACCGGCGAAGGTGCCATTGATTTTGATAAAGACTTCTTCGGCAAGCCCACCAACCTGACCGTCTCAGGCCAGCTTGAGGGTGAGCTGGGTGCTCTCGCCCTGGGAGAGATCTATACATTTGGTCCGACATTCCGCGCAGAAAATTCGAACACTCCCCGTCACCTGGCAGAGTTCTGGATGATAGAACCGGAGATGGCATTCTGGGATCTCAATGACAATATGGATCTGGCAGAAAATTTCCTCAAGTACCTTATCAGATACGCTCTTGACAACTGCCGGGAAGACCTTGAGTTCCTTAACAAGATGATCGACAAAGATCTTATTGAACGACTGGAGTTTGTTCTTGCGAACAGTTTTGTGAGGCTGACATATACCGAGGCCATAAAGATTCTCGAGACCGCTGACAGAAAGTGGGAATACCCGGTCGGGTGGGGACGTGACCTGCAGGCAGAACATGAGCGGTACCTGGTGGAACAGCACTTCAAACGTCCGGTTATACTTACCGACTATCCGAAGACCATTAAGGCCTTCTATATGAAGATGAATGACGATAACCTGACTGTCAGAGCCATGGATGTTCTCTTCCCGGGCATCGGCGAGATCATAGGGGGCTCGCAGAGAGAGGAGGATCTTGATAAGCTGACGCGAAGGATTGAAGAGCTGAAACTGCCGGTCAAAGACCTGTGGTGGTATCTCGACACAAGGAGATTCGGAACGGCACCCCATTCAGGATTTGGGCTTGGCTTTGAGCGCCTGATACTTTTTATGACGGGGATGGGGAATATACGTGATGTAATTCCTTTCCCGCGTACTCCGCGTAACGCTGAATTTTAGTGAGTTAAGAGATCAAGAGGATGCTCGACCAGAAATTACAGCAGAAACTGCTCCAGAAGCTTTCACCGCAGCAGATACAGATGATCAAGCTGCTGGAGGTACCTGCCATGCAGATCGAGCAGCGTATCAAGAAGGAACTGGAGGAGAACCCTGCACTGGAAGAGGGAGAGGAAGGAGAAGAGGGAGCAGAGGAACAGGGCGAGGATGAGGATGAAATAACTGAGGAGCAGGAAGAACGTGAGCAGGATGAATTCGGTCTTGATGACTATCTCAATGACGAGGATATTCCTGATTACCGTCTGCAGATGAACAATACCTCAAAAGATGAGGAGCGGAGGGAGGATATACCTTACTCAGCCGGATCGTCATTTCATGAGAGCCTTACCTCACAGTTCAATCTCAGGGCTGACACCGAAAGACAGGAGACACTTGGTGAATATATTATAGGGAATATCGATGATGACGGCTATCTGAGGAGAGAGGTTGACAATATGGTAGATGACCTTGCCTTCCTTCAGAACATAACCACTGATGTGAAGGAGCTGAACGATGTGCTTGCGATCATCCAGGATCTCGATCCCCCGGGAGTGGGCGCACGTGACCTGCGTGAATGCCTGCTGCTGCAGATAGAAAGGAAAGACCTTTCGTCCCCGGAAATACTTCTGACTAAAACTGTTTTAAAGGATTTCTTTGATGAGTTTTCAAAGCGCCATTATGAGAAGATAATGGGGAAGCTCATGATCAGTGAAGAGGACATGAAGAGTGTCATCGACGAGGTGCTGAAGCTGAATCCTAAACCCGGAGGGGCAGTAAATGACCCATACCACAAAGCGGCACAGCATATCATTCCAGACTTCATTCTTGAGCTGACTGACGGCGCCCTGGAGCTCAGCCTTAACAACCGCAATATCCCCGAGCTGAAAATCAGCAAGAGTTACAACGAGATGCTCGAGACATATTCACGTGACAAGGCGGCCGGTAAGCAGAACCGGGATGCCATAATGTTCGTCAAACAAAAGCTTGATTCCGCAAAGTGGTTCATCGATGCGATGAGACAGAGGCAGAATACTCTTCTGTTGACGATGAACGCCATACTTGAATACCAGAAGGAATATTTTTACGAGGGTGACGACACAAAGCTGCGCCCTATGATACTGAAAGATGTGGCCGAGATGACAGGACTTGATATCTCAACTGTGTCGCGTGTGGCGAACAGTAAATACATCCAGACACATTTCGGGATTTATCCGCTGAAATTCTTTTTCTCCGAGGGTATGCAGACAGACGCCGGTGACGAGGTCTCGACCCGGGAGATAAAGAGGATCCTTCAGGAATGCCTGGGCAGCGAAGACAAGCGAAGACCGCTGACAGATGAGAAACTGACTGAGATTCTTCAGGAGAAGGGTTACCTGATTGCCCGCAGGACTGTCGCCAAGTACCGCGAGCAACTGAATATTCCTGTCGCAAGGATGAGAAAGGAGATGAAATGAGTTCCGGAGAGAAACTGTGGATAACAAAGACCTCAAAGATATTTTCGGTGGTTTTTCATCCCGTATTCATCCCGCTGTACGGGCTTCTCCTGATTTACAGCTCGCCCACACTCCTCTCATTCATCCCGGGGCGGATGAAGTGGACTATTTTTTTAATGGTTCTGACGAATAATGTTATCCTGCCGCTGTCACTGGCTGCCATCCTGTATTTGCGCGGAGCCATACAGACATTTAATGCGCGTGACCGGAACGAGAGGGTTGTGCTGCTGACCTTCGCCCTGCTGATGTACACCGTCACCGCGATACTGTTATTAAGAATCCAGGTGCCGAACCTCTTCAGGGCATATTTTATCTCCATAGCATTTGTGACACTGGTCACTCTAATAATCACAGCCATCTACAGGATATCACTTCACGCTGCCGGCTTTGGAGGGTTGCTGTCACTTTTAATTTTCATGATCATTCTTTATGACATCAGATCAGTATGGCAGCTGGTAATCGTTGTGCTGATCGGTGGAGGAGTGATGTCATCAAGGCTGTATCTTGATGACCACACGCCGACGGAGACCTGGACAGGATTGTTTGCCGGGGCGGGTGTGATGGCGTTAACTCTTTATATTCTTCTCAAGTAAAAGCCTGACTGCCTCTTCCATCAGAGCGCCGGTTTCAGGAAAACGGGAAGATAGTGCTCCCTGTGAATCAGGCGAGATTTCACGCAGGTATTCCAAATCGTTCTGTCTCACAGTTATGAAACCGTGGCGCCCATTATGGTACCGGCCCAGGTATTCCTGTTCCGTCTGTCCCGGCGTGGGAATTATCACCCCTCCTTTTCCCAGTGACACAAGCTCCATGACAGATGAGTAACCGGCACGGGAGATGACCAGGGAGCTCCCCGAAATGACCTGCTTCATAGTCGCTGTGTCAGGGTTAGTCATGACAGTGATATCATCGCGATTTTCAGGGGCACAGGGTTCAGGGCTCCCGCACAGAATAACAAGGTGAATGCCGGACAAAACGCTGATTGTTTTTTTAAAAAGCAATGAGCGCTGCGGTTCTGGCCCTGAAAGGATAAGGCAATAATACAGATGCGGCAGATTTATCTTCGACTCACCGCTTGCTCCTCCGCTGAACCTTGAGAGCGGTCCCATGTAGAAAACTTTATCAGGCAGTTTCATCTGATGTGAGAGACGTCCCGAAAGGTTTTCATTCCCCGGGTAATCGGGCACCAGGCACAGATCAAAATTGCTGATGATCTTCCTGTTAAGCCAGGCTGCTGCCGGCTCAAGAAACCTTATCCATCCCGGGAATGGTATCCGGAGCTGATGGGTCACGAAAACGGAGAAAATATCTTTATGAAAGAATCCGAACCTGTTATCTGAGATGACAATATCGGGCTTCAGGCTGCGGGCGAGATGTTTAAGCGCCGAATGTTCACGGAATGATGCTGCGACTATATGAGGCAACTGCAGGAAGATGCTGAAATACTGCGGAAGAAACCGGGAGTACCATATTCTTACTCCCGGAAGTTCAATGATTTTTATATCCGGGAGATCTTTTTCAATCACGGGAATAATGCTTCTGTCAACGCCGAAGATGATATCGTGTCCTCTTTTCCTGAGCTCAAGGGCGAGGGGGATCATCCTTCCGGCATGTCCCAGGCCCCAGTTCAGTGGGCTGATAAGAATTCTCCTGCCGCCCATGACGCTCAGCCTGAGACAGATGCCGGAATACCAATGGCTTTCACCCGTGTCGCGATGGCTTTCAGCTCGGCCACCGGCACCTTTTTCAGGTCGTTGCCCAGCGGGGTGTCACGGTCAATAGTATATATCATTACGGACTGTGGCCTTAGCTTCCCGATCGCGGCAAGCCAGGCATCAACCTCAGCAGGGGTGGCATTATCGATGACCTCGCCGTGGTATTTACCTCTTACAAAGAGAGACTGGATGATGAACCTGCCGTCAAAGTCCCGGACATTGGTTGCCAGAGCTTCCGGATCATATCTGCCGCGTGGCTGGTTCAGTTTCTTTACTGTATCCGGAAAGGCTGAATCAAGCTTCAGGATATTCATGTCCACTTTCCTGAGGGCTTCCCTTACTGACTTCCTGTGAAGAGTGGATCCGTTTGAGAGCACGGATATTTTTGCAGACGGGAAGAATTCATCGCGAAGGGAGATGGAATCGTCAATTATTCCCCTGAATTCAGGGTGCATCGTAGGCTCTCCGTTGCCGGCATAGGTGATCACATCGGGCCCGGCGCCCTGCTCTCTCATGGCTGATAATTTTTCCCTGAGGGCATCACGAACCTCAGTGCGTGACGGGAGCTTCACCGACGGTCCCGCACCGCATGCTGTCCAGCCGCATTCGCAATAGATACAGTCGAATGAACATACCTTGCGGTCAACGGGAAGGAGGTTTATTCCCAGTGAGACGCCTAACCTGCGGCTGCGGACAGGTCCGAATACTATGCTGTCAAAAAGAAAAGTTGACATTAATCGTAGAAGGTTCAACCTGCAAATTTACAATAATCTGCGCACCCTGCTGTCAGGCAGAAGGCGTAACCGGGGCAGATCAATCTCTTCAATGAGGAGGAGGCCCGGCTTCTTGCCGGTCTCTATCGATCCCAGGGTGGCATCCATCTCCAGGGCCCGCGCACCGTTGATTGTTCCCCAGCGTATGATTTCATCAAGAGGAATCCCGGGTGCAGCTTCATGCAGAAGTTTAAGCTCGTCCAGTATGCTCAGGTGATCTGTTGAGGCGAGGCTGTCAGTGCCTGCAATAATACGCCCGGAGACTTTTGCCAGGAGCCCCACCGGAGGCATTGTACCGGAGATATGCATGTTTGACGATGGGCACAGACAGAACCAGATATTTGGCACAGATGCAAGCTTCTCCAGCTCATCTTCTGCAATGACAGTGTTATGAACAAGTATCAGCCGTGATGTCAGCTTTGACAGGGTGATGGCTGTCTCAATATGCCCCTGTGCCATTTTTCTTTCGTCATCAGACTCCAGGAAATGCAGAGATGTGACTGACGATGAACGGATATGTTCCTTTATCAGGCGGAGAAGCGGTTGTGAGACCGAATAGACTGCATGAGGGGTAATGTGACACGGAAGGCCTGCTGCTTCTGCCGCAGATACCAGTCCGAGGGCCAGGTCAATTCGCTCGGCAGCCAGTGCAGGATCAAGGCCAAACACCTCAATGAAGGTCAGGTACCTGATGGCGCTGGTACTCTTAATATTGAATGTCAGGGAATTATTGCTGATGTCTCCGCAAGCCACTACGCCTTCACTGCACATTTCGTCATCAGCATCGCGTGCTGCCCTGACGATGTCTGCCGTCTCAGCATCACGCTGCTGCCTGACACCCGTGATAAATTCAGTCAGTCCCCCGCCTGCAGCGAGGGTGTTATGCAAGTGTGAAAGCTCAAGATGCGAGTGGCAGTTTACCAATCCGGGTATGATGATGCCGTTATAAAACTCCGTGCCGGATTTTTCGGCCAGGTCTCCCCCGGTGTCTTCGACAGAAATGATGGTGCCATCACTGGCGGCGGTCACGACTCCCCGCCTGAGAGGCTTGCCGGCAGAGGTGAAAACATATTGTGCCGAGATCCTGCGCATTACTGCTGCTTCACCTTTTCTTTTTCAAGTCTGAGGCTGATGTTGCTGACGGTAGCCTGCTTCTTCCATGTGCCTTCCTGGGAGGAGTGATTCATCAGCCACCCCCTGATACGGGTATTGCCGACAGTTCCGAGGGTCTTCCTTGCTTCAATTTTCTGCAACTTTCCGTTCTTCTCAAGCCTGATCTCATCCCAGTCGTTACGCACTTCCACACCCAGGCTGTCAGAAGTCAGGAAGTAAACTGTAATCCTGGGATCATAGCTTTCATCGTCTTTGTAAATAATGATATCTGCCCTGAGCACGTACTCACCGGGAGCTTCCACAGGGATGTCAAACCAGATGGAATCCCTGGGAGATTCACCAGGGAAGTCATATACGGCTTTTCCCGTCCAGAGGTTTGCAGGTATTGAATCTGCAACAATGCGCTCATTCTCCACCTTCACCTCAAGTGCCAGAAGGTTACCGGTCACCCTGTCATAGATCTTTGCAAGCTTCTTCGGTTTGTTTGTGAAGTAATACCGCATTGTTGTTTCCAGCTGCTCGTATGTATAACCGTGACTCCTTATCACATCAATATAGTTCAGTATTGAATCTCTCTGGCCCCATGTTTCTCTCATTGTCTGGACATCCATCATTCCGGTGGTGAGATACGTATCTGTGAGAATAGCCACGAGCTTGTCTTCCGGAATGCGCATCTTCCTTTCAGGCTTATTGGAACCTGAAGGTCCGCATGCCATCAGCACGAAGATGGCAGCAACAGATAATATGATAATTTTCCGGCTCATTTCTGCTCTTTTTTGTTTTCTTTAAGGAATCTCCTCGAGAGGTAATGAACGGGGTACCAGGCAGCTCCGTAACCGATGGCCATAACCGTCACCGCCACTAAAAGGAAATCGATCAGCTGCATCCTGACGGGATATGCATCAATAAGCAAAGACTCTCCGGCCAGTTTCACGATGCCAAAGTGCTGCTGTGCGGCGCAGATCAGAAATCCTAATCCCAGTCCCAGGCAGGTGCCGATGAACGAGATCATCCATCCCTCATAGATAAATATGCGTTTGATCAGGGAGTTATCGGCACCGAGGCTCTTAAGTATTGTTATATCCCTTTCCTTTTCGATTATCAGCATTGTCAGCGAACCTATGATGTTGAACGATGCTATAATGAGGATAAAGGTCAGGATGACATAGATGGCCAGCCGCTCGGCCTTCATGACTTTATAGAACATCTCCTGCTGTTCGTACCTGTTTTGTACAAGGAAGTCTTTTCCCATGACCTCCTTAATGTCTTTCTGTGTCTTTTTCAGGTCGGAGCCCGGTCTCATCCTGACTTCGATGGAGCTTACCTCTGTGGGATAATCAAGCAGTTCCCGGGCGAAGTCAATTGGAATGAATATATATTTTGAGTCAAACTCCTGCTCGACAGCGAAGATGCCGGATATGAAGATATATTTTCTTGTGAACTCATTTTCGGGGTTCAGGGTGAGGTGTGCCTTACGGTCAGGTATATAGATTGCCAGCGGTGAGACAAAATTAAGCCTCATCCCAAGGTAGTTGGCGACACCCAGTCCTGCTACGGCATAAGGTCTCCCGTTTTCAGCAGTAAGGATAAAATCACCGTCCCACATTGCGGTGTCGAGGTCGGTAACCTCACGGTAGTTGGCGGAAACTCCCTTGACAGTGGCGATATATTGCTGTTCTTCATATCTGAGAAGGGCGTTTTCCTCAAGCGTCTCGGCCCAAACTTCCACGCCGTTGACAGACGACAGCCTCTGAAGGGTGAGGGAATCTGGAGTAAAGACCTTGCCTTTGACGGGTGTTATCCTGATTTCCGGATCTGAGGTACTGAAGATACCCTTTACCATATCCTCGAGGCCGTTAAATACAGACAGGATGGTTATCAGCGCCAGTGTACCAACGGATACGCCGGCGACAGAGATAGCTGAAATAACATTAATGGCGTTTCGCGATTTTTTGGCGAACAGGTATCTTTTGGCTATGTACAGTGACAGCTTCATCTGCTTTTTCCGGCAACAACCAGTAACCCTGTTCCTTTGTTGTGGGTGATATTCAAATCAATACAGTTCAGCAGAAGGACAAAGGGCATGACGGCAAGATAATAGAAAGGGAGGAGAATGTAGAACAGTCTGGAAGCTGTGAGCATGATAACGGGGTATTTCATGGAAAGTCTCCATGCCAGGCTTCCCGGCCAGCCGTATGTATATGAGACAGATACCTTTGCAAAGCCAGCATCGAGGAGTTTTTCCGTGATCCCTGTTTTGCTGTAACCGTCGCGCACATGTTCACCTATGAATGACGTTTCATTTTCCGAATGAACGTCCGAACCGCCCAGGTCAGAAGGGGTTGAGATAACAAGATATCCGTCAGGATTCATCATACTGAAGAAGGAACTGAAGACTTTGCGGTCTTCCTCAATATGTTCCATCACGTCGACGCAAAGCACGAGGTCATATTTTCCCTTTCCGGTCCAGGTCACAAGATCAGCTTCGATTACCTGCACTCTCCCGTCAAGTCCTTCACCTCTGAAAAATGTGCCGCAGTCGGCGACCTGTTCACTCTTGATGTCTGCTGCGGTGATGTGCCATCCCGGAAACTTTCCGGCCATGCGCCATGTATACTGGCCGAAGCCCATTCCGGCGTCCAGCACCGCTGATGCTGCAGGGAGCTTCATGCTCAGTTTTTTCAGAGTTTTCCTTACATGCCATGAGCGCAGCAGAAGAATATCGAGGAGCAGGTAAAAAATCTTACGCAGCAGGGGATGACGGTTGAAATGACGTCCGAGAGGCTCTTTTATGGGGTCATAATCCATCAGTCTTATTCCTTAAGCAGATTACTGATTTTGTCAATATAGTCATTACTGTCATCGATGAAGAAGGCTATCTCCGGCACTATGCGCAGCTGGTTGCGCACTTTCTGACCGAGCTCATACCTGATTCGCGGTACGTGGCTTCTTAAACCTTCAAGGATCTCTGCAGACTTATCTGAAGGAAAAATACTGACCCATGTCTTTGCGAGTGAAAGATCAGGGCTGACGCGTACTGTTGTCACAGAGATCATTTTCCCGGGCGCAAGCTCCCCGGAATGATGAAGTATTATCTCAGCAAGTTCCTTTTGCACAAGTCTTGCAACCTTCTTCTGCCGTGTTGATTCCATGATAAATGATTTTCACCGCTAAAATACAAAAATAGTTAGAGAGGGATGTGTTCCGGGGCATTGCCGGAAAGATAACCCATGGTGATCATATTCGTTATTTATCTCTATTTTTGTGGCGATAAAAAATTCTTATGGATACAGTAGTAAGCGGCATACGTTCAACAGGCAACCTTCACCTCGGCAATTACTTCGGTGCCCTGAAAAATTTCCTCAGGATGCAGGATGAGAATAACTGTTATTTTTTTGTAGCTGATTATCACTCACTTACCACTCATCCGCACCCCGACGACATCCACAGTAACATAAAGCAGGTATTGGCCGAGTACCTTGCATGCGGCATTGACCCGGAGAAGGCCACGGTATATGTTCAGAGTGATGTGCCGGAGGTTTCGGAGCTTTACCTTCTCCTGAACATGAATGCATATATAGGTGAGCTGGAGCGTACCACATCGTTTAAGGAGAAGATCCGCCGGCATCCTGACAACATAAACGCGGGCCTTCTGACCTATCCTGTACTTATGGCTGCTGACATAATCATACACAAGGCACACAAGGTGCCCGTCGGCAAGGATCAGGAGCAGCATCTTGAGATGACCCGGCGCTTTGCCCGTCGTTTTAACACGATGTACGGTGTCGAATATTTCCCGGAGCCCGATGCCTACAATTTCGGAAAGGAACTCATCAAGATCCCGGGTCTTGACGGAACAGGCAAGATGGGAAAGAGTGAAGGCAACGGTATCTTCCTTGCTGACACGCCATCAGAGATCAGGAAGAAAGTCATGCGGGCAGTTACCGATGCGGGCCCTGAAAAACCAAACTCAAAGCCAACAGAACCGGTCAGTAACCTGTTCACTATTATGGAGGTCGTTTCCGATCCTTCGACGGTGACTTACTTCCGCGAGCAGCATGCCTCATGCGAGATCAGGTACGGAGACATGAAGAAACAGCTTGCCGAAGATATTGTAAAGGTTACCGAGCCGATCAGGACACGCATCAATGAGATCATTAATGACCCTGTTTACCTGGGCAGGGTTGTAGCCATGGGTGCTGAAAAAGCACGGGCAAGCGCCTCGGCCACCATCAGGGAGGTGAGAGAGATAATAGGCTACAGGCCTTTCTGAAAAAGGCAGTTGATTTATACATTGACGACAGGGGCTCTCTCAAAAGGAGCATTCCTGTCAAAGAGATAACGGTACGTGATATGCGTTTTGGTTATCCTTGCGCCTATCTGATCAAGGAGGTGCATCATTGACGGGTTGAAGTCGCCGATCCAGTTAAACTCCAGGTCTTTATAAGGGAAGTCACTCTTCAGTGCCAGATTGGCGAATGAGATGATAAGGGCTCCTTCCACACCCTTGCGCTGATGTTCGGGTACTATTCCGAAGATCATGCCGAAGGCTCTGGTAATCTCTTTCCTGACATACCTGTACCAGAGGAATTTTAATCTTCCGAGGTTATTGAGCTTACCATCGAGATGCCTGATTATCTGGTTGACCTCCGGCAGCATAATGAAAAAGCAGACAGGTTCATTTTTATAGAATCCGAACCACACCAGTTTTTCATCGTGGATTGACCGGAAGCTTTTCATGATCAGCCTGGCATGTCTCTCGCTTATCGTTTTTACGCCAGGGAAGCGTGCCCATCCCTTATTATATACGATCATAAAGTAACGGGCTGTGTCACGTGCCTCCCATGCTTTCATGTATCTGAAGGTATAGTCAGGGTTGGCAAATATCCTTTCTGCCTTGGTCCTTATCACTTCGTCAATGTTCCTGCCCGTTACCGCCGTATGATAAGTATACTGTTCGAAATAATTTTTAAAGCCGTAATTCTCAAATAATTCCCTGTAATACGGAGGATTATAGGGCATGCAGAAGTTAGGAGGAAGGAAACCGTCGACAAGCAGACCCCACCACCGGTCACGTTCGCCAAAGTTCTCGGGCCCCTCCATGGCTGTCATGCCGTTATCTCCCAGCCAGTCGCGACATGCGTTGAAGAGAACGGCAGCAGCCTGGCTGTCATTGATGCATTCAAAAAAGCCCATTCCGCCGACAGGCATCTGGTCTTTAGTTGCGATTTTCCTGCTGTAAAACGCAGCCACGCGGCCCACTGTTTTTCCTGATCCATCCTTAAGAAGCCATCTGATGGCCTCGCCGTTGCGGAACTGCGAGTTCAGGGAGGGATTGAAAACCGTCTCGATCTCTTTGGTCAGAGGCTTGATCCAGTTACTGTCACCCCTGTAGATTGCCGAGGGAAGATCATGAAATTCCCTGATATCCTTTTTTGTTCTTACTTCAATAAGATGGAAGTCACCGGACATTAACCCGCATATCAATACAGGGTTGAAATTTAACCAATCATTTTGGAAAAACAATGCTCTTGCACCGGAGGGGATCCCGTTCAGATCCTTACCCTGGCAGAGAATATGAAATTCATTCCGGGGGCAACAATACCTGATGAGTAAGGCCGGTATCTAAGGTCAAGAATATTCTCTAATCCGGCTGTCAGTTCAAGCCTGTTTTTTATGTTGTACGATGATTTGAAGTTCAGGGTAAACCATCCGGGTGACCATGGATTGCCCTGATCATCAATAGCATACATATACGGTTTGTCTCTTTCGCTCACTGCAAGTCTCTCGTAAGGAATGCTGCCGTTATAGACACAGTACATATCGGCTTTAATTGACGATTTTTCATATATAACGTGTGTTGTACCAAACAGAGGAGGCACATGGCGCCATGGTTCCTGTTCATTGTCGTGACCCCTGGTCAGTGTCAGTGCAGATTTTATCCTGAGGAATGAAACGGGTTTAAGTTCTGCTTTCACCTGTGCACCGTAGACAATTGCATAACCGGCGTTGACCATGGCATAGACAGTACTTTCTTCGCCCTGGTAATCTACCGTAGACTCACCGTTATATAGATATTCACGGCGAACCATTGCGTTATCAAGGTATGAGAAGAACCCGGTTGCTTCCGCAAGAAGGATACCACCAAACTCCCTGGAAGCTCCGATATCAATATTATACAGATATTCAGGCCTGAGATCAGGATTAGGCACTACCAGTACGCCCGGAGCTGATTCGAACACCTTCCCCAGGTCGTCAAGGTTCGGCGCCCTGAACCCTGTTGACAGGTTCAGTGTCAGCTCAGTATGGCCGTCGGGCCTGTACACCGCACCGGCACCTCCTGTGAGGGCGCTGTTCGCTGTCTCAATGGCAGTGAACGGGAAGTTATAGAATGAATTATCGGCTATTTCCGAATCGAGTGACACAAAATTATACCTGGCGCCCGTGCTGAGGGTGAATTTCCTGCTGAGATTAAACTTGTACCCGCCGTAAAGCGCAAAGCTGTTGTAAATATTCTTTCCGTTCGGGTATCTTGATCCGGCCGGAACGGTTTCCCCGGTTAAGATATTCTTTGTATCAGCCGTACTTTTAATATTATTTCTGACATATTCAGCTCCGTAATAGATAAGATTTTCATTCTCACCTGAGGCCTTATTGAAATCAATATTGGCTGACCATATACCTACCTTTTCAGTCTGCTCATTAAGGCTGACGTCATCAAGCTTACGGTCATGCCGGCTCTCCTGGTAGTCCTGTCTTGCCACGGTCAGCCTGGCTTCATCGAACAGTGCTGAGGTCCTGGTGTAATTGACGGTGCCGCTGGTCATCAGCCATATCTGCGGTCCGTAATACCAGTCGCCGTACCTGAGTGTTCCGTCCTTCATCTGTATCAGCCTGTCATAGCGAGGGACATCGGAGATATGTGAGTAATGGTTGGCAAGGCTGACGTCAATATATTTTCCTGCCTTAAAACGAAGCTTGTTTGTCGTGTTCAGCTGAGAGTAACCGGAAGCAATCTGTTCCCGGGGATTGTCATTCATTATTATTGTATCGCCGCTGGATGTCCGGGCCTGGTATTCATTCCGGAGATATTCGGGGTGCTTCCATGAGCCCATAATCAGGTTGCCGAAATCAGACCAGGAGGCTGATGTGAAAAATGCAACCCTTCGTCCTCCGATATTGAAATCAGCATGATAAGTCTGCTCATGGGATGCCGTTGAATAGCGGGCCAGTGCTTCGGCCTTGTAAAATACCGAGTCGCCTGTGGAATACAGGGCTCTCTTGGTATGAAAATCCATGACCCCGCCCAGAGCGTCACTGCCGTACATTGTGGCGCCGGGTCCGAAAATAATCTCAGTGTGATCAATTACCGCCGGGTCAAGCGATATTATATTCTGTATGTTGCCTTCCCTGTAAATGGCATTATTCAGCCTGACACCGTCGATGACTATCAGGACCCTGTTTGTGGCAAAGCCTCTCAACATCGGGCTTCCGCCTCCGAGCTGGCTTTTCTGTACAAAAACGTCTCCGCCGAGCGATACAAGATCAGCTGTTGTCTGCGGGTTCTGGATCCTCACCGAAGGAAGGGAGACAGTACTTATATAATTAGGCACCTCGTCAGATTTCTGTTCCCAGCGGTTAGCCGATACTATAAACTCTTCAACCTCAAAGGTCTTGGTGGTGAGCTTAACCACCCACCCTGCCATTTTGAGTTCGTCAGGAGTATATGATACTCTTTCGAAAGAAAAATGCTGAAAATAAACCGGTTGCTTGACGTTGAATTCAGAAAGGCTCGCTTTTCCTTTCTGGTTTGTGTAACAGAATACAGTGCGTGTTTCATTATAAACGGCAACGTCAGCGACAGGCTTGCCGTCTTCGTCCCCAATTACCGTGACCGTCTGGGCTACGGCCGGTACATAAGGTAAAATCAGTATCAGGATAAATAATATATGCTTCATTTATACGGGATAAAATCTCCTGCAAATGCACAAAAAGCGTTCCACAAATGTCAGGCAGGAGGATGTCGCCTGACACGTTGTTTATCTGCCAAGCTTTTGTCTTTGCCAAAGCAAATTAATATTTTATATTTTTGAACTGAGATCTGAAGGAAAAAATTGTGCGAAAAAGAACCGGATTTATACTTGTCGGATTGCTTGCTGCCGGGCTTATCGTGGCAGCATATTTCATCAGGAAGGATAAGCAGGTTGTCATCGTTGATCCATGGGTGGCTATTCCTTCGGATGCATTTTTTATCATAGAAACGCCTGATTTCCCGGAGCTTATCACCAGAACAACAGACAGAACAGGCATTACGGCGAGGCTTTCTGACATGAAATGGGCTGTCTCGCTGATAAAAACTGCCGCGATCATCGACAGTTTAACCGGCAGCCGGGAAGTACGTGAAATGATCAGTAACCGTAAGGTGCTGCTGTCGTTCCATATCATGGGTCAGGGGCGTGTAACAGCACTTGCAGTAATGAATACAGGCTCTAAATTCACTTCACGCAGGCTGATACAGCTCTGTGAGGCATCAGGGGCTTCAGTCACCGATGCCAGGGAGCTTGGCGGAGCAAGAACGTACACGGTCTCTTATGGTAAGGGATCCGGTAAAAACGTGGTACACATGGCATTGACTTCAGGCATAATAATGGTATCATCATCTGAGGCCCTTGTTGCCAACGCCCTGAATAATAAGAGCACCGGCTCAGACATACGTCACCAGCAGGGGTTTGCCACTGTTGTCAGCGCGGCAGGAAGGGAGGCTGATAACCTTTTCATTCTCTTCAGGAACCTTCCCAGATTCCTGCAGCCTTTCATTGCTTCCGATGAGATAACCCGGGTATCGTCAGCAGCCATTGCTGCCGGAGGTGACCTTACCTCCCGGGAGGACGGTTTATTTATCAGCGGATTTCTTTCTAGTGCAGGAGCAGGGCTGGGTGCCGATAAGTTCAGGGATGTAGCCCCTGCAGAGTGCGGGGTACATGAGCTGTTGCCGCAGATGACACTGAGTTACAGGACTGTGATGAGAAGAGCATCGCTCTCCGGTGATATGACTAATGACCCGGCATCGATAAATGCCACTGACCTGGCGCTTGCGGTGAGCCCCTTCACCGGGAATGAGGTGACCACGGCAGTGCTGCCGTTACCTGAAGGAGAAAAGAAAGTTATTCTCTTCAGGATGACCGACCGGCAGTCGGCTGAAAATGTACTGCGGGAAAGGCTCACTGCCAAATACCGCTCCATGGGACTGAGAGAAAGTCATTTCCTGGTTTCTGTCGAAAACAATGGTGAAGAGGAGGCAGTAATGTACAAAATGCCCTTCATGGGCGTAGCATCCATTCTATCCGGAGAGTCCGCTGACACTGACGGTGATGGCTGGGTACTCTTCTCAAGGTCATACATGGTCTTTGCCGGATCTCCCGAGGCGCTGGCGGTTATAAGAAGAGATTCGGACAATGACAACACACTGATCAATGATCCGGATTTCAGGGAAATGGAAAAAACACTACCCACAAAAAGCTCATTCCTTTTTTATACTTCGGGACGGGAACTTAAATCGCTCGCAGAGAGATATCTTACGCCTGAATCATCTGCCGGGCTCAATGACCTCTCCTTTGCCGGCATTGACGGGATAGGGTTAAGCCTTACGCCCAGCAATGACATGATTTACCTGAGTTTCTCGGTCAGGTACCGCGACAAGGACCAGGAACGGTCAGGGTTACCGCCTGTAACTGCAGGTACTGGCACCGCAAGCACCGGTTCAGGTGTTTCAGCAGACCTCAGCCTTGCGTGGAAAGTAAAATTGGATGCAGACCTGGCCTCCAGACCGTTTCTTTTTCTGAACCATAATACAGGCTCAACAGAGATTTTTGTACAGGATCAGAAGAACAATATATACCTGATAAGTGCTTCCGGTAAAGTACTCTGGAAAGCAGCGATCAGGGAAAGAATATCCGGTGACATCTTCATGATCGATTACTATAAGAACGGCAAGTACCAGCTCCTTTTCTCCGGCAGGGATTATCTGCATCTTATTGACCGTAACGGCAACTATGTCGATAAATTTCCCGTTAAGATGCGGTCGCCGGCAACAAATTCGCTTGCGGTTTTTGATTATGAGAACAACAAGGATTACCGGCTTTTTATTGCAGGTGAGGACAGGAAGATATATGCCTATGACCGGTCCGGCTCGCCGGTAAGGGGATGGAATCTGTTCATTACCCGCGGAAAAGTAACTGACCCGGTTAAATTCTTCAGGGTGAAGGGTAAGGATTATCTTTTTGCAGCCGACGATCAGTCCGTCTACCTGCTTGACCGCACAGGAAATATCAGGGTGAATCTCCAGGAGGCTGCTAAAAAAGCCCCTGGTTCATCAGTCAGATTATCAGGTGACGATGATCAGGCACTGATCTTTACAGCTCCTGAAGGAACGCTTATGCGGCTATATTTCGACGGTACTGTAAAAAAACAAACAATAAGCACCTTTTCAGCCCAGCACAAATCTGACTTTTTTGATCTTGACGGGGACGGCATGATTGACTATCTGTTCATCGACCACGGGATGCTGAGGGTCTATGATAAAAACGGCAGTGAGATATTATCCAAAACCTTTGATTCGAATAACCTCAGCAATCCGGAAATGTTGTTTCCCGGTTCATCAGACAGAAAAATGGCTGTATATGAGACCGACAAGCAGCTTTTACATCTTACAGGCAGGAGCGGCAGCCCGGCTACAGGGTTTCCGCTGAAAGCAGGTCCGTTCTATACGGCCGGCAGAATAGCAAATAAAAGCACCTGGAGTCTCCTGCTTACTCAAAACGACGGTTATCTTTATAATTACATACTTAATCCCGGACCTAAATAAGAGAATCCCTAAGCTGCTTGGCGAGTGGGTTTGCGAAAACAAATTCGTTCAGAAGTCTGCAGTCCGACTTAAGTATCTCATACTTGCTTCCTTCCCAGCATTTCTCACCCTCCTCAATGAAGATGACCTTTTCTCCGTTCTCCATCACAGAGTTCATATCATGGGTGTTTACGACGGTGGTCATGCTCAGCTCTTTGGTTATCTCCTTGATCAGCTCGTCAATCACTATTGAGGTCTTTGGGTCAAGGCCGGAATTGGGCTCATCACAGAAGAGGTAATGAGGTTTAAGCGCTATAGCCCGTGCAATGGCTACTCTTTTCTTCATGCCTCCCGACAGTTCTGCCGGAAAAAGTTTGTTGGATTTAACGATGTTGACCCTGTCAAGGCAGAAGTTGACCCTGCCAAGTTTTTCACCATAGGTCATGTTTGTAAACATGTCAAGAGGGAACATGACATTTTCTTCAACAGTCATTGAGTCATACAGTGCACTTCCCTGGAAGAGCATCCCCATATTTTTTCTGATCTCCTTTTTTCCCCTGAAGTCAAGTTTCGAGAAGAGGATGTCACCATACCAGATTTCGCCCTCGTCAATGTCAAGTAACCCTACCAGGCATTTCATAAAGACTGTCTTCCCTGAACCGCTTTTCCCGATGATCAGGTTAGTTTGTCCCGGTTCGAAGGTTGCAGATATGTCCTTCAGTGCCTCACGGTCTCCGAACCTTTTGCATATGTGTTCTGCCCTGATCATGAAAGAAGGAGTTGGGTAAGGATCACATTGAAAAGGAGTAAGGTTACGCTGCTGTAGACAACGGCCTTGGTGCTTGCGCGGCCCACCTCAAGTGAGCCTCCTTCAACATAATAACCCTGGTATGCTGATATTGAGGTTATTATGAAAGCAAAAAAGAGTGTCTTGATTAGTGCGTACGTGACATAGTAAGGAATAAAGCCGTAATGAAGCCCATAGATAAAATCCTGTGAAGTGATCACGCCGGAAACTGTACCTGCGATCCAGCCGCCAGTGATACCGATAATAATGCTCATAAGAGTGAGGAACGGGTTAAAGACCAGGGTTGCAATTATTTTCGGAAGGATAAGGTAGGAGGCTGAATTCACCCCCATCAGCTCGAGGGCGTCAATCTGTTCAGTAACCCTCATCGTTCCGATCTCTGAAGCAATATTTGACCCGACCTTGCCTGCAAGGATCAGGGCCACGATTGTTGATGAAAACTCGAGTAGAATAAAGTCTCTGCACCCCAGGCCAATGAGATAAGTCGGGTAGATCGGGTTCTCGGTATTATAGGCTGTCTGAAGGGTAATGACAGCACCCATGAAAAAAGATATAATGGCCACTATCCCTATTGACCTCAGTCCCAGGCTTATAATTTCCTTCACAGTCTGTTTGTAGTAGATCCGTGTTTTCTCCGGCCGGGAAAAAATCTTCCCCAGCAATAACCAGTAGGATCCGAACCCTGACAGAAACCGAAACATAAGACAAAAAATTTCATCAAATTTAGCAAATATTCATGGCCGTCGATGCCCGTTCCGATTTAGTGGGCAGGAATTTATATATTTGTAATAGCTCTCACATATTTGCATTAATCATGAACAACCGTTATGTACTGATCATGGCCGGTGGTATCGGAAGCCGTTTCTGGCCCCTTAGCCGGAAGGAGAAACCCAAACAGTTCCTGGATATACTGGGTACAGGAGAGACATTGATCCAGATAACCTACAGACGCTTTAAAGGAATATGTCCGGAGGATCATATTTACATTGTGACAAGTGAAGACAGCAGGGAGACGGTGACAGAACAGCTTAACATTGACAGCAGTCATGTTCTTGCAGAGCCCATGCGGCGCAATACAGCCCCTTGTATTGCATACGGAATCTTCAGAATAATGGCAGAGAATCCTGATGCGGTAATAGCCGTTGCTCCCTCTGATCACCTTATTCAGAAGGAGGATGAGTTCATTGAGGTAATGAATGAAGCCTACCGGTTTGCCTCCGGGAACGACGCCCTACTTACCCTGGGCATAAAGCCTGACAGGCCGGAAACAGGATACGGTTATATACAGGCACACAAAGAACATCCGGTCAACGGATTCAGTAATCTTCACAAGGTTAAGGCTTTCACCGAGAAGCCCGAGCTGGCCATGGCAAGACTTTTTCTTGAGAGCGGCGATTTTTACTGGAACAGCGGCATTTTCATATGGAAAGCCGGCACGATATTATCTGCTTTTGAAAAGCACATGCCTGATATGTATCATATTTTCGATGAAGGCAGGAAGCTGTTCAGCACTGCTTCGGAAGATGAGTTCATACAGCAGGCATATTCCCAGTGCAGCAGCATATCCGTTGACTACGGCATTATGGAAAAGGCCGATAATGTATATGTTATCTGCACTGACCTGGGATGGTCCGACCTTGGCACATGGAACTCACTATATCTGCATTCCGGGCATGACAGGAACGATAATGCAGTTCTTAGCTCGCAGGTGTTCGCGTACAATTCTGAGGGAAATATCATCAGTCTCCCCGGGGAAAAGATTGCTGTGATACAGGGGCTGGATGATTATATCATAATTGACAGCGGGGATGTACTTTTGATTGTCCCGAGGGATCAGGAGCAGAACATCAAGAAGTATCTTGACGACGTGGGCAAAACGGCAGGTGAGGGATATCTGTAAAATAAAAAGAGGCTGGTCGCGGACCAGCCTCCTGTATTTTATTACCGTTCTCTAGTATTCCCAGAGATCCTGTTCAAAATTGAATATCTCATTCTTAATCCTTTCAGCTTCATAGATCTGCCCGGGGCCAATCTTATACTGGTTAATTGACCTGTCATCATAGACGTTTGATTCGGCTATGATATATCCGTCAAATTTACGCTGAAGCAGGAGGTCTTCAAAAGAGATCCGCTGAGCATCATTGTATGTATTAAATGCTTCGTGACTTGCCAGTGCCTGCCTTACATCTTCATATCTTATCCAGAAGAGACGTCTTTTCACCAGCCTTGAGGTAATCTGGTCATATCCCATATAAATAGGGCAGATACCTATTATGCGGACGTCAAGACGTGAATGCTTCTTGTCGAAGAACCATTCTTCGAGCAGCATTATCTGCTTGATATCGGCGGGGTTCTCCATGTTTGTAACTGTAGAGTCCTGTTCCGCTCCCTCGGCATTGATGATGGTGATAGTCAGCGTATCACGGTTCATTTTCATTGCGATGTCATCATAGGTAGTAGGAACCGTCATGGCATCACCGTCGAATGAGACAACTTTGCCTGCCATGATCTCATTGAGAAGGATCCCTGAAAAGTTCATCCTCCCGTCTGACATTTCTGAGGCGAAGCGGTTGTTTGCGGGATCATATCTCAGAGAGGGGTAATAAAGATTCAGGTTCATCTTTTCTCTCAGGTCGATTATCCGGTACAGTCGTTTTGACCATACCACATCTGATTCGCCCAGATACGTATAGTTGATCTTCTGATTGTCGGGCATCGATTTATTATAGATGTCTCCGAACGACTGGGCCATTGCGCCCGTACACATCAGGAGGCCTATAAGGCCTGCAAGAACTCTCCTGTTCATGGTTTTATCTCTTCCTATATTAGTTAATCTTAAGAATTATCGGGTTGAGGTCCCTGGTTCTTCCGTCGGGGCCTACTGCCTTGACCTTTTCAATGATCAGCTTCTGGCCGGCCCTCAGGTTACCAATCAGCCCTTTCTGCTTGTCCGTAATCCTGTTGTTGTTGGATTCAGCGGTGATCTCAAAGCCTTTGTCATTAACAGAGACTGTAAAACCCGTGACTGTATATGTGAGGTCAAATTCGAAATTCTCAAGCACTGCGGTAACAACCTGCTGTGCAGAGGCAACGCTTCTGAGGACATTACCCTCTTTCATGTTGGCAAATCTTGCTTCGGGGTCAGGCAATCTTCTTACCCTGAATTCGACAGGAGGGAAGCTCTGTACCTTGCCGTTAATATTTGCAGATACTATTATCTGAGCGTTCTCACCGACCGTTCTGGGCTGTGCAACCCACTCACCGCGGTAGTTCTTGTATTTTCCCTTCTTCAGTTCACCGTTTGTCATTCTCACGGTAAGCTTATCAGTGCCCACTCCGGGAACGGAAATATCAAGCGGGTTCTGTATGCCCTGATAAAGCACGTTCATAGCCGTGGGTGAAACAACCACGTTAGGCACGCCAACCGAGTATTTTGAACTGAAGTTATATGCACGGATTGTACCATCAGGAGCCTTCATATTTATTATACCGCCCCATGATTTTTCACCGATAGATCCGGGTTTGACCCTGTACCTGCCGATACCATCATTATCAACGGGAAGCTTTGTAAAATCACCGGTCATCTCATAGGCAACGGTGCCGTCAGCATTTGTTTTGGTTGTATACGGTCCGATAAGTATTTCCAGATCCTGGGTCGTATCGGTGGCAGCAACGAATACCTGGGCCTCGTATTCATTTCCCTGCATTATATACGTTGAATTAGGAATGACAGTCGGAATGATCTTGTTGAATTTGAATGATCCGGCTTCAATCTGTGTGTAGAGGAAGTTAAGAACATCGGTTTCGGCGTTCCTTACGTCAACCTGAATCTTGGACAGCATGGTTATAGCAGCTACCAGGGGAAGTGTCTGGAAGGTTCCAGTCACCCAGTTCTCTTTTCCTGTTTTTTCAAGGTTTTGAGGGTCATCAGTATTGAGGATATCAAGTATTGACTTTTCAGCAGCAATATCTTTGCCTTCGAGTGTCTCAACAAGGAAACTGCGATAATCTTCCATTAAAGCCTTAAGGTCATTGCCCTTGCCGTCCTGGTCGGATCCTATCAGCACTTCTGAAGGAATATTGTTCTCATCAATCTTTTTAACCTTGGTTATGTCAATCTGATTGTCGGGAAGGAGAGCTTCAGAATCTCTACCTTCAGCCTTGGTGATGATCTCAACCTTTAGGTCCTGAATATAGTTGAAAATCTCATTAGCACGCCCTTTAACATCATAAGCTTTTGTCTTCCAGGCCCCTGCTTTCTCAGGGTTTTCAGCTGCAGCCGCATCAAAAGCTGCATAGGTGATCTCATTCTTCTTGATGTAGTTGGCGGTGGTCTTAGTCAAACCCTTATCCA
Source organism: uncultured Bacteroidales bacterium (assembly GCA_963825165.1). Taxonomy (GTDB): domain Bacteria; phylum Bacteroidota; class Bacteroidia; order Bacteroidales; family VadinHA17; genus SR-FBR-E99. The sequence goes on from CAWGRY010000006.1 coordinate 48,882, forward strand.
CTCTCTTAAAAGCTTCAACGGCGTCCTTTGAAACGTTAAGAGCAAGCATTGCGGTCAGGATGAGGTACATCATACCAATCATCTTTTGCCGCGGGGTTTCTTTTCCCTTAGACATTTGTGGCTAATTTAGGAGTTTGCAGATATATTAATGAGCTTAACATTACTTTACGTTCATGGCAGCAAGCATGTTGCCATATACATTGTTAAGTGATGAAAGGTTATCATTCAGTTTTGAAACCTGTTCACGGTACTTTTTGGTGTCATCGGCTGATCCCGAAAGATCTTTCATCATTGTCTCGATGCCCTTGTAAATCACATCTGAATTCTTTACATGATCATTAGCGCCGCGCAATTGCAGTTCATAAGCCGCATTGAGAGCAGAGAGGTTCTTATTGAGATTCTCAAGCTTCTCCTGGTAGGATTTACCGCCGGTTTCAATTGTTTTGGTTGCTTCTCCCAAAGAATGGTACACGGTACTCGTGTCAGTCATTGACTTTGCTGTCTGCCTTACAGAATCTGAAAGGTTCAGCAGAGACTCATTGGCTTTCCTGATGGTGCCGGCATACTCATTTGTCGTGGCAGCAAGATCGCCCATAGCATTGAAATTGTTTGTTGTCTCCGTGAGTTTCTTCAGTCCCTGGCTCAGTCTGTCAAAGACATCGGGAGTGATACCTGCGTTGGCGAGCATCTTGTCAAACTGTGACAGTCCTGCGCCGCCGCCGCTGCCACCGGATCCACCGCCAACGGCTGCAAATCCAAATTCTTCGCCTCCGTAGTTTGGATCAAGCTGCGGATAGACCAGTTTCCAGTCCGGTTCTTCCTTCAGTGGCTCAAAAGCCGAGAGGAAGAAGATGCATGCCTCGGTGATAAGACCGATAGCGAGAATTAACCCTGCAAAAGGATAGTGCTGTATTTTGAACAGAGCACCAATGATTACGATTGAGGCACCCCAGCCGTAAACTTTTGCCATGAAGGTTTTCCACGTAGTGGTGTGTACAAATTCTGAAAGGCCCATTTATTTAAAATTTAAGGTTAAACAGATTAGTTATTAGTCATTAACGCCAATATATGTTCTGACATTGCGGAACCCTACAAAAGATTTTGTTGAGTCCTGGTATTCATAATCCCTTGTTGATGTCTGCATGAAATATGCTATGTCTTTCCATGATCCGCCTCTGATGACCTTGCGTTTAAGCACCGGAGGATCTTCAGGTCTGGCATTGTATTCATAGTCGGGGTTCAGGTCATGCGTGAAGACATATGCTGACGGATGGTATGCGCATGAAGTCCATTCAGAGACGTTACCTGCCATATCGAACAGTCCGTATTCGTTGGGTTCAAAAGAAGCCACCTTGATTGTATACACGGCTCCGTCATCGATGTAATTACCGCGCAGGGGTTTGAAGTTGGCAAGGAAGCATCCCTGGTAGTTGCGCGTGTAGGGGCCTCCCCACGGATACATCGAAAGGTCGAGGCCTCCGCGTGCGGCATATTCCCATTCTGTCTCAAGAGGCAGGCGGTAGTTGTGAACATCGGCCACACCCTGGGCGCGAAGATGCTCATTCATGAAATTAGTACGCCATACACTGAAAGCACGTGCCTGTACCCATGATACTCCCACAACAGGATAGTCATCATAGCCCGGATGCCAGAAATAGAGTGTTGCCCATGGCTCATTGAATGAATAGGTGAAGTCTCTGATCCAGGCAAGCGTGTCAGGATAAATGTTTACAACATGGTGCATGATGAATGATGAGCGGTTAACCACATCGGTGGTGTTGCCCTCGAGGTCAGTAACCTTACCCTCATACACCTGGTCCTTGTAATTATATCTGGCTTTGGCAGCCTGCCTGTAGTCGACCCAGAAGTATGAATAATTCAACAGCCGGGTGTCCCACTGCTTGTTGGCATTAAACCTTTCTTCAGGCGGATAATACATAGTCTCGACAACGGACAGGATATTTTCATCTTCGAAATCTATTTCCTCATCCCAGTTCAGAATATTAGGTTCAATGACATTTCCTTCTTCATCGGTCCTAAAGAATTCGTATCCTTCAACACCTTCCTCGCCCAGTTTGGTCCTGAGGATAGAGTCACGTACCCAATAGGTAAACTGGCGGTATTTGTTGTTGGTAATCTCTGTCTGATCCATCCAGAATGCCTCAACAGTAACTGTCTTGGACATGCTGTTCATGGCACGCAGTGGGTCCTGGTCGCTCGGGCCCTGGGTATAGGAACCTGCCGGTATGAATGCCATCTCATATGGTTCGGGTTCATAGAACTTTTTCCTTCCCTGAACACCTGTCAACTCACCGGTGTCATAGGAGGTGCAGCTACCCAGTATTAAGGCTAATGCTAGAGCTGAAAGGGTTACCTTTTTCATATACTGATAAATTTTAAAGATGCAACTAGGTTAATTTTTATAAATCCAATCATAGGAATCTTATGCTTTTGTACCTGGTGTTACTTCTTCCCAGACCGAGGTCAAAGCTGTACGAAACAATGAATTCGTGTGAACCGCTTGTACCTTTTCTGATCTCTGAAACCGGGAAGTCATAACCATATCCAATTTTTAGTCCGTTATACAATTCTGTGCCTGCAAAACCTGTAAAAGCATCACCGGCTCTGTAGGAAACGCCACCCCAGACCTTTTTATTGTATCTGACCATTGCAGTTCCTACATATTGTGTTGTTGCCCCATCATTTACCAGATAAACTGAAGGTATAATTTCAAAGGCCGGACTAGGCAGCTGGAAATAATAACCAGCTGTAAAATGGTACTCACGGCTTACATAAGTTGCTGTTTCTGAATATTTTATTTTTGGCTGATTAACATGGGTGACCGAGAGGCCGGCATAATAGTTCAGTCCCTCGTAATAAACACCGGCAGAAATATCAAGGGCGACAACACTTGCATCATTTACCGGGATAATAGGGTCTCCTGATGGTGGTGTATGGACCGGGCCGGACGGTATAAACCACTCGGGTTTAAGTGCTTTATTAAGCACTCCGGCGCTGAAACCTGCTCCCAGGGTACCGCTGCCGACAGGGATAAGGTACGAATATGAGAGGTTAACGTTAATGTCATTGCTGAAACCATATTTATCAGCTTCAACAAGCAGTCCGGCACCACTGCTCAGCCCGAAAAGGTTAAATGGCGTATTGATATTGAAAATCGTGGTCGATGGAGCTCCGGGAAATCCTACCCATTGCTGGCGTGTCAGCGCAGTGGCGGTGATCATACCGCTCATGCCGGAGAAACCGGGGTTATACATTTGGGTATTAAACATATAATGACTCAGAACAGGGTCTTGCTGCCCTGATAAAAGGCTACCTGAAACAAATAAAACGAGGATGACAGTCCTGACTTTCTTCATCTTCAAACGGTGCTTTTGCACTCTGAACAATAACGAGTAAATTAAGCAAAAAATATGCCAGCCACCAAAAAGAGATAAATTTTTAGTGACCGAACCTTAGCATAGCCCTTGTCCACCGTCCGGGGACCTGGTCCCTGTTTGCCATCAGATAGTCATCATATGAGCAGGCGAGGTAATGAGGTTCACCCTCAGCATCACGGATCTCTATCCACCACCGCTCCGTTATTATGCTCTTAATAAATATTGCTTCGCCCTCGAGATCACTGAGTGTCACATGATATCTGGTAAACCTGTTGTTCGTCTGGTCACTGATATAGGGCAGCTCATACTGTTTCTGTGAGAAGCCTTCAAGGAAGAACCATATTATCTGTGCTGCAAGGTGGGAGGTCTGAAAACGGTTGTCATACATCGGGTTGACCTCTGTAAGAGCCATTATCTTCAGGTTGTCAGACAGCCCTGCATACCTTGCAAGCAGGCATATTTCCTCTCCGTAAAAACCGTTTGCGGACGGAAGGATGGTTCCCGGAGCATCAGCCTGACGTACTGACCCTATGTCAAACAATGCCGCGGTAGCGTCGCGGAACAGAGGCTCCGTCTCATGAACGGCAGCACGAACCTCTCCGATACGCATCATTTCATAATGTCTCCGGTTAAAGCGATTCACAACCTGCTGGTCAGTGAGATAAGTCTGATGACCGATGGCGGAGAGGTGTGACAGACGGTTCCCGCTGCGGTAGATCATATCGTTCATCCAGTTCAGTGAATCTGCGGGTCTCTTTTCTGCAGTGAAATCGAGTCTTGAATCTACTGATACCAGCGACCATGGCTGTCTGAGAGATGAAATGCACCTGTCGATTGCAGGCATCAGGGCGCTGGTGCCGCCGATAATAACGGGGACGACATCCTGCGCCAGCAGCTGGATGATCACATCGCGCAGACCCGCAATCGTGTCTTCAAATGAAGTGCCGGTCTTCAGATTACCAAGATCCGTGATCTTCATTTTGCCCGGCAGACGCGAAAATGAGTAAAGGCTTTTCCTGATGGCATCAGGAGCGTACATAGCGCCTTTGTTTGAAGAACAGCGGTCATCAGAAACACCTAAAAGCGCAACAGAATAACCGGCAAGGTCATCCAGCGGCATATTTCCGGTATTGACCGTAACATTGTGCGGGAATGCTGCAGAGCCTGCCAGGTGCTCCACTTCAGGCTTGTCAAGACAGACAGGATCTAAATACTGGTTCAGGTCAATCATTATTTGCTTTTATCACTTCTTCTTCCCGCCTCTGGTGCGTTTAGCCGGGCCCCCTTTTTCAATTATAGCCAGGCAATCCTCCCTGGTCAGCTTCTTCGGGTCAGTACCTTTCGGGATCCGGTAATTGTTTTTATCCTTCACTATATATGGCCCATACCTGCCGTTAAGTACCATTATATCATCAAAATTACTGATGACCTTCATCTTATCTCCCTCTCTCTTATCCCTGATGAGTTCGATTGCTCTTTCCTCAGTGATGGTATAAGGATCATCAATATCTTTTTTCAGCGAATAAAACTTACCGTCATGTTTTACATAAGGCCCGAATTTACCAAGGCCGACGATCATCTCGCTGTTTTCAAACATACCTGCTTTTCTTGGCAGGGCGAACAATGCCATGGCTTCTTCGAGGGTTATGGTCTCCAGCAACTGGTCACGTCTCAGGTTTGCGAATCGCGGCTTATTATCGGGTGAGGCTTCGCCAAGCTGAACAACAGGACCGAACCTGCTCATCTTAACCATAACAGGTAATCCGGTCACCGGGTCGGTGCCCAGCTGGCGGGCTCCTGTCATACGTGCTTTTACAGACAGGGATTCATCAACCGTCTTATGGAAGGGTCCGTAAAATTCCGCGATCATCTTCTGCCATTCCAGTTCGCCAGAGGCTATCTCATCAAACTCCTTTTCCACGCCTGCCGTGAAATTATAGTCAAGGATGTCGGGGAAGTTTGAAATAAGGAAATCATTGACGATCATTCCTATATCTTTAGGAAAGAGTTTAGATTTCTCTTTTCCGGCCACCTCGCTCTTTTCACTCCGGGTTATTTTGCCTTTAGACAGTGTGAGTTGCGCTACCGTGCGTTTCTCACCGGGCCGGTCTTCACGTGCGACGTACCCGCGCGATTGTATGGTTGATATTATAGGTGCGTATGTTGATGGCCTTCCTATCCCAAGCTCCTCCAGCTTCTTCACCAGGCTTGCCTCCGTATAACGCGGCGGAGGTGTTGTGAAACGCTGCAATGCGGTGATATTAACAGGGGCCAGTGTCATACCTTTATCTACACGCGGCAGAATTGCCTTTTCATCGTCAGCGGCGTTACTGTCATAAGATTCGGTGTATACAGTCAGGAAGCCGTCAAAAAGAATCACTTCACCCGTTGCAGTGAAATTTACCGGGGAGGTGGACATACCTATAGTAATAGTAGTCTTTTCAATTTCGGCATCAGCCATCTGTGAGGCTATGGCTCTTCGCCAGATAAGCTCGTAGAGTCTTTTTTCGTTACTGGTGCCCGCGATTTCCTTCTTGTCAAAGTAGGCAGGCCTGATTGCTTCATGAGCTTCCTGTGCCCCCTTGGTATGTGTCTTGAACTGTCTTGTGCGTGAATACCTTGCACCATAATCCTGTGTCACAACCTGCTTTGCAGTGCTCAGGGCAAGCGTGGAAAGATTTGTCGAGTCGGTCCTCATGTAGGTTATCTTACCTCCTTCGTACAGTTTCTGAGCTACTGACATTGTCTGGGCTACTGAGAACCCGAGTTTCCGGTAAGCCTCCTGCTGGAGGGTGGATGTTGTGAACGGCGGTGCCGGTGATCTGGTTCCGGGCCTGACGACGATGTTCTCAACAGAGAATGCTGCTGCATCGCATTTTTCCAGAAAGATCTTTGCTTCAGGTTCCGTACCGAATTTTTTAGGACACTCGGCTTTCAGAACCACATCGGCCTCTTCCTTGTTCTTACCGGTAAAAGTACCTGTCACCCTGAATGCCGAGTCAGCGGTGAAAGCAATGATCTCACGCTCACGGTCGACCAGCAGTCGCACGGCTACAGACTGAACCCTGCCTGCCGACAGAGAGGGCTGTACTTTTTTCCAGAGTACGGGAGAGATCTCAAAGCCCACCAGCCTGTCAAGCATCCTTCGGGCCTGCTGCGCATCAACAAGGTTCATATCGACCTGCCGGGGCGCCTGAATGGCCTGGGTGATAGCTTCTTTAGTTATCTCATGAAAAACAATGCGGTTGGTCGAAGATGTGTCGAGGTTGAGAACAGATATCAGATGCCATGCAATCGCTTCTCCTTCGCGGTCCTCATCGGATGCGATCCAGACTGTCTTAGCCCTGGAAGCCAGCTTGCGCAGCTCACTGACAACTTTCTTCTTATCCTCAGGCACCTCGTATACGGGCCTGAACCCCTTTTCTACTTCAATTCCGAGATTATTCTTTGCAAGGTCACGTATATGCCCGAAACTGGACACAACGGTAAAATCCTTACCGAGGAATTTTTCTATCGTTTTTGCTTTTGCGGGAGATTCAACTATTACCAGATTATCTGTCATCCGAGATTTTTTAAAAACAGGGCAAAGTAAGCGATTATGGGTACTAACTTCAAAATTATTAAGAAAGAATTTGTATAATTCATTAAATTTGCGCCCATATTATGAGGGTATCATGAAGGATAAAAAGTTCAGAAAAAATATTGTATGGTTATGGGTAATCCTTTCTCTTCCTGCCATACTTCTGCTAACCTTGTTCATTCTTATCTCGGCACAGAAGCTTGGCCCGCTCCCCTCATTCGAGGAGCTTGAGAACCCGGCAAGCAACCTTGCTGCAGAGGTCTATTCCGAAGACAATGTCCTGCTGGGCAAATTCTACGTTCAGAACCGTACCTGGACTGAATATGAAGACATCTCTCCATATGTCATCGATGCGCTGATAGCTACTGAAGACATAAGGTTTTACAGGCATTCGGGTATCGATTTCAGGGGTCTTGCGAGGGTTCTTGTCAAGACGATTCTTCTCGGGAAGGAGACCGGGGGGGGCAGTACCATCACTCAGCAGCTGGCCAAGAACCTCTTCCTGCCGCGTGATCTGTCGAATGACCCTGCAATAGTAAGGGCAGCAAAACTGGCCGTTACCAAGTTCAAGGAGTGGCAGACGGCAGTGAAGCTTGAGAAGAGCTACACCAAGGAAGAGATAATAACAATGTACCTCAATGTCTTCGATTTTATATATAATGCTGCAGGTATTCATTCAGCCGCACATATATATTTTAATACCACTCCCGACTCACTGAACCTGGAGCAGTCGGCTCTTCTGGTTGGAATGTTAAAGAATTCCGTTGCCTACAATCCGGTCCGCAACAGCGAGAGTGCCCTGAAGAGACGTAATGTGGTGATCGGACAGATGGAACGGTACGGCTATATCTCGCGTGATGTGGCAGATTCAATAAAAAAACTGCCGGTGAAGCTTGATCTGCGTGAAGACAGCCACAACTCGGGCCTAGCCACATATTTCAGGGAATACATCCGGACCACCATGATCAAGTATGAGCCTGAACGGAATATGTTTTATTCCGATGAACAGTATAATGATGCCGTATGGCAATGGCAGAATGATCCACTGTACGGCTGGTGCAGAAAAAATAACAAACCTGACGGAACAAATTACAATCTTTACAGGGATGGCCTGAGAATCTATACCACTCTGAATTCAAAGATGCAGGGATATGCCGAAGAGGCCGTTGCGGAACACCTGTCATCCGATCTGCAGCCGCTTTTTAACAAGAGGGCTAAATTAAACAGGAACCCGCCTTTTTCAAATGACCTGACAAGCGCCGAGGTCAAGGAGATCATGGAACGCTCAGTGAGGCAGAGCGACAGGTACCGCAGCATGAAATCGGCCGGTGTGCCTGACGATTCAATAACTTTTGCGTTCAACAAACCCATACCAATGAAGATTTTTTCATGGTCCGGCGAACGTGATACCGTAATGTCTCCGCTTGATTCCATAAAGTATTACAAGTTTTTCGTGAGGTCATCATTCATGGCTATGGATCCTCATACGGGTCATGTAAAGGCTTACGTGGGAGGACCTGACTTCCGGTATTTCAAGTATGACGCTGTCACACAGCAGAAGAAGCAGGTTGGCTCTACCATAAAACCGTTCCTCTATACCCTGGCTATCCAGGACGGATATTCTCCATGCTTTGAAGTGGAAAACATTCCGCAGTCATTTGATGTCGGAGATTCGATACCATGGTCACCAAGGAGCTCAGGACCTGAGGAATATCATGGAAAGATGGTAACACTGGGATGGGGTTTGGCCCAATCCGAGAACTGGATTTCATCATGGGTTATGAAGCAGTTCACCCCGGCAGCTGTGGCTGACCTGATGCACAGAATGGGTGTCAGGAGCTTCATAGACCCTGTGTGGTCAATCTTCCTGGGAACATCTGATGTCAGTCTTGAAGAGATGGTGGGCGCTTACGGTACTTTTGTCAACAAAGGTGTTTATACCCGACCTATTTATGTCACACGAATTGAAGACCGCAACGGCAATGTGATCTCTACTTTTACACCTTTTATTGATGAGGTGATCAGTGAAGAGCATGCCTATGTAATGACCTACCTGTTACAGGGAGTGGTCGACAGGGGAACAGGTCTCAGGCTGAGAGGCAAATATCAGCTGAAGAATCAGATGGGAGGCAAGACGGGTACGACACAGAACCATTCAAACGGATGGTTTATGGGTGTCACTCCGAATCTTGTAGCAGGTGTCTGGACCGGATGGGAAGATCAGGCAATACATTTTGAGGAGATGTCAGTAGGACAGGCATCAAATATGGCCTTGCCTGTTGTGGGAATATTTCTGCAGAAACTGTTCGCTGACCCGGAATTAGGGTCTATGGTCAATGACGTTTTTGAGGTACCTGCTAATCTCAGCATTAATCTCGACTGTGCCGGTGCCAAATCGCAGAAGAATATAAGGGACGCGTTCAGGGACAGAGATTACTGATCACTTGAACAGCAGCTTCACGAGGCCTTCAATTTTGTAGACAGGTAAGACTTTTATTCCGGTCTGGTCTTTTAAATTACGGTGGTATCCCGAGATAACGATCTGTTCAAATCCCATTCTTAACGCTTCGAGAATGCGTTGCTCAACGCGTGCGACGGGCCTTATCTCACCTGAAAGACCAACCTCGCCGGCGAAGGCCGTATGCTGGCTCACCGGAGCATCAAGGTTCGATGAGAGCACTGAGCTGACAACGGCAAGGTCTATGGCCGGGTCACTCACTTTCAATCCTCCGGCGATGTTGAGGAAGACATCCTTCACTCCCAGTCTGAATCCTGCTCTTTTCTCAAGCACTGCCAGAAGCATATTCAGCCTCCTGGTATCAAATCCCGTTGAGCTGCGCTGAGGGGTACCGTACACGGCGCTGCTGACAAGGGCCTGCGTCTCTATCATGAACGGTCTCAGACCGTCGATGGTAGCGGCAATGGATACGCCGCTTGCAGGGTCACGGTCTCTCCTTATGAAGAGTTCTGAAGGGTCAGTCACCTCGCGCAGCCCCTTGCTGTCCATCTCGAAGATTCCAATCTCGGCAGTTGACCCGAAGCGGTTCTTAACCGGTCTCAGGATGCGGAATACATAGTTGCCGTCACCTTCAAACTGCAGAACCACATCTACAATGTGTTCAAGCACCTTGGGTCCGGCCAGTGAGCCGTCCTTTGTTATATGGCCAATAAGAATAACAGGTACACCTGTCTCCTTGGCATAACGGAGCATCATGGCGGCGCACTCCCTTACCTGTGATACCGATCCTGCCGAAGACTCAAGCAGTCCTGAACTGAGAGTCTGAATAGAATCTATTATAAGAAGCGCCGGATTGATCACACCAGCCTGGGTGATGACATTCTCCAGCTCAGTCTCGTTATATATGAAGCAGTTGTCGTTTTTGCCCTGCAGTCTTTTGGCGCGCAGCTTGACCTGTCCTTCGCTCTCCTCACCGGAGACATAGAGCACTTTCCTGTCTTTTGTTGCCAGGGCTATCTGAAGGGCAAGTGTGGATTTGCCTATACCGGGCTCGCCTCCCATCAGTATGAGTGACCCCCTGACCATGCCTCCGCCCAGTATACGATCCATCTCCCCGATACCTGTCGTGATCCGGTCAGATTCGTTCACCTCAATGCCTGACAGGAGCTCCGGTTTGCGACGCGGAGCCGAAGAAGAAACTGAAGAAGGAGAAGAGAGAGCAATCAGCTCCTCACGGTAAGTGTTCCATTCCTTGCATACCGGGCAGTGACCTATCCATTTCGGGGATTCGGCACCACAGTTCTGGCATACATAAACAGTCTTGTTTTTTGCCATCAGCGAGAGATTGTGTAAGGAACAAAGTTACAAAATGCACGGTTTTATACACCTTGTTCCTGCTCGGGCATGTGCAAAATCCTGCCTCCTTTTCTGCCAAAGAGGACAAAAAAAGAAATTGCCCCGAATATAGCTATGATTACCATCTGTGATTCGTGTAGCAGTGTTGCAGACGCAAGTCCTTCTTCAAGAGGAATGCCATAGGCAAACAGCAGTCCCCGGGAAACAATCCAGTGAAAAGCACCCAGTCCGCTCTGTACGGGCGCCGCCATTCCAAAGCTTCCAATGATACCTACGAATACAGCGCCTTTCAATCCCAGGCCTGCAGTTGAATCCAGACACATAAGAGGGAAATAGGTCATAAAGAGATAAACCAGCCACAGCAATACCGTTTGAAGAATAAATTCCCATTTCCTCTTAAGCCTGGCTATCGATTTTAATCCATCAATAATGCCATCGGTAAATGAATACATCTTTTTAAAGAAAGGTCTCGCAGACAGTTTTTTTCTCAGCAGGAAATACAGTATTATTATAAGAATTAAGGGTGAAGCGATGAGCATGGAAAAAAAGACTTCAGAGCCGTAAGAAGATGAAAATTTCTGACTTAACGGTGCAGCGACATTCTCGGCGAGAAAACTTCCTGCGGTCGTGCTCCCGGCAATCAGCGTAACGCCAAGGAGTATCAGTACAGTCAGCATATCAATGGTCCGTTCTATCAGCATTGTCCCGACAAGTTTATCGAACGGGATTTTCTCTTTTTCCGCCAGTGCAGCACATTTCGTTATCTCACCCAGTCTTGGGAAAATAAGGTTTGCAAAGTAGCCGGTTGTTACTGCGTGGTAAGCGTTCATCACTCCCGGAGTAAATCCGAGGGGTTGGATGAGAAGGGTCCAGCGACGTGCCCTTATAAAAAAGGCGATCACTGTCATAAGAAGAGAAAGAAGGAGCCACCAGTAATTAGCTTTTTTCAGAATTGACCACAGATCTTTAAAGTTAATGTCCTTGAAGGATATCCATAATAAAAGGATCGCCAAAGTCATGAAGACAATGATCCTGATGGTCTGCTTAAGGCCTTTTTTCAATGTCAGATCAGTTTGTTGGTTGCTGTGTCAGGAAAGATGATGCGCGGTCTGAATGTTCGGGCTTCTTCAAAGTCAATGAGGGCATATGACATTATTATAATCACATCACCAATGGCCGTTCTTCTGGCGGCCGGGCCGTTGAGACAAATTTCACCCGATCCTCTCTTTCCTTTTATGACATAGGTTTCAAGCCTGTCACCGGAGTTCCTGTTAAGCACCTGCACCTTCTCATTTTCAATGATATTGGAGGCATCCATAAGGTCTTCATCGATGGTCACACTTCCTATATAGTTTAGGTTGGCGCCGGTGACGGTGACATAATGTATTTTTGATTTTACTACTTCTATCATCATGGTTTTTCAGGATGACCTGCTGCTGAATTTGTGCAAAGATACATTTCCTTTTATTCAACGCAACCTGATCGCAATGTTATCAATCAGTCTCACTTCTCCTGCGAACAGGGCTATGCAACCATAATAATTCTTTTCCGGGTTCATTTCATTCCTTGATTTTATGGTCGTAAGGGTATTTTCATCAACGATCTCGAAATACTCAAGATTGAACCCCGGTATCATATTTATACGGTCAGCTACAAATTCCCTGATATCGTCAGGTTCCGTGTCGGGAGCCATGGCTGCGGCAGCCAGCAGTGTTTTGAATATTTCTCCCGCTCTTTCACGGTGTTCCGGCAACAGTCGTCTGTTACGGCTGCTCATGGCCAGGCCGTCCTTCTCCCTCACTATAGGGCACGAGATGATTTCCGTATTCGGGTAACTGCGTCGCGCCATTTCCCTGATTATGGTCAGCTGCTGAAAGTCTTTCTGCCCGAAGAAAGCGGAAGAAGGCCTGATAATATCAAAAAGCCGTGAGACGACCTGTGCCACACCGTTAAAATGCCCCGGTCTGTGAACGCCCTCCATCACCTTGTCAAGTTCTCCGAAATCGAATACCCTGGTATCAGGTTCCGGATACATCTCCTCAACTGAAGGGGTAAATACAAAGTCATTCTCCCTGAGCACCAGTGACAGCATATCAAGGTCCGCCCCGAGTGTACGCGGGTACTTTTTCAGATCCTCCGGATCATTAAACTGGGTGGGGTTGACAAAGATGCTTACCGCCACCATGCGGCAGCTGCTGACCGCGGCTTCCACAAGTGAGATGTGTCCCTCGTGCAGAGCTCCCATTGTCGGCACAAAACCGGGAGACCTCAGCACACATGTCCTGTAATGCTCCCTGATCTCCTTGACACTATTAAATACTTTCATCTTTCTGCTTATTGGAAGTAATGATATTTGTCTCTTGTCAGAATTAGTCTTTTTTTAACCACGTTCAAGTACAAAGTAACGCCATTTTGTTAGTAACCCGCTGTAATTAAGCTTGGAAATTAATTGTATTTTTTTTATTATCTTTGCACTTTGTATTAAATAAGGTACATCGGGAGGTTTTAATGGAAAGCAGAAGGGTGTTGTTTGTCTCACAGGAAATCATGCCGTATTTAGGTGAGACAAAGCTTTCAAAGATCAGCCGTGATCTGCCGCAAGGCATACAGGAAAGGGGGAAAGAGATCCGGACATTCATGCCCCGATACGGCTCAATCAACGAAAGAAGGAACCAGCTTCATGAAGTCATCCGCCTGTCGGGGATGAACCTCATCATTGATGATACTGACCATCCTCTTATAATCAAGGTGGCCAGCATACAGTCTGCACGGATGCAGGTTTACTTCATTGATAACGATGATTATTTCCAGCGCAAGTATACCGTAGCTGACGCTGCAGGAGTGGAGTATGAAGACAATGACGAGAGAGCCATTTTCTTTGCCAGGGGCGTGATTGAAACAGTAAGAAAATTACGCTGGAGCCCTGATATAGTCCATTGCCATGGATGGCTCACCTCACTGATACCCATTTATCTCCGGAAACTCTATTCTGATGATCCGGTGTTCAATAAGCTTAAAACTGTATACTCTGTTTACAATAACGGATTTAAAAAGCCGTTGAAATCATCGCTGTACGAAAAACTGGCAGCTGACGGAATTGAAAAAAGCGCACTGAAGGTAATAAAGAGCAACACAGACTTCCTTAGCCTCACCAGGCTGGCAGCTGAAAATTCTGACGGAATAATTATCGGGTGTGATAAAATAGACGAGGGTGTTAAGAAATATCTTGCCGGCACTGACAAGCCCCTCCTGGAATATCAGGGCGAGGAGAATTATATTGATGCTTACAATGATTTTTATGACAAGCTATTACAGGACAAAAAAAAATAAGAACCGCAATAGCCTGACAATCGGGCTGCTAAATATTTTACTACCTGTCTTCACACTGCTAACCGTGGTTTTTTCATCATGCGAACAAAATCCGTCAAAGATCGGGATCGGTCTTTTACCGGATGAAGACTTTGTAAATATTTATTCAACTGATACCCTCGGCATAAAGGCATATACCATGTACGATGAGCAGTCTGTCTCTGCTGACAGTACCCGTATGTTTGCAGGCAGTATCCGGGACGCATATTTTGGCACGACAACCTGTGATTTTGTTACACAGCTGAGACTTGTTGTACCCTGGCCGCACCAGACGGTTAATATTGATTCGGTCAAGCTCCAGTTCGAGCTTTCTGATGTCTCCGGCGATACAGCCGCAGTGCATTATATAAGACTCTATGAGACAGGAACCCTTCTTACCGACACTACAGTTTTTTATTCCGGACAGGATCCTGACACCATCAAATTCCTGGGTGAGTATCAAATGCCTGTACTGGTGGAAGATTCTGTCTATGCAGTCAAATTGCCTGACTGGGTCGGTGAATACCTGCTCCGTGATACAACCAAATTCCTTCCTGCAGCTGATTTCTATACGACCTTCTTCAAAGGACTTTATTTCGGTATCAGGAGCGAAACGAACCCTGTGCTCATCACCATGACTGCAGATGAAAGCCCGCTTGCAATAACCATCTATTATCATAATCCTTCCGATGTCAAATACAACTACTCCTTTGTAGCAACAAACAGGGCGGTAAACTATAACAGGTTCATTCATGATTACACTACGGCTGACCCGGACAAACAGATCCCCCATATCAATGATTTTGTCACTGACACGGCAGTGTACCTTCAGGCATTCAAGGGCGTTTATGCCCGGTTCGATATACCATCACTCCTTACCTTCAGAACCACTGAGAGAATAGCCGTGAATAAAGCAAGGCTATATGTGCCTGTTTACCTTAATGACCAGTACTTTCCGGAAGCAGACGTTCCGGCGAGAATCTTCCTCAGATACCGGGACCCGGATGGCAAAGAAGTATCCGTGCCTGACCTTATTCATGACGTAGGTTTTCTTGACGGTACCTATTATAACGCCAAGGATTATTACATCTTCAATATCACCAGTTTTGTTCAGCAATATCTTGAGGGAGTTATTGCAAATCCCTCAGTCGAAATGTATTATCCGCTGGCATCTGACAGTAATGTAATCTTTAAGGTCAATGCGAATGACCCTACTGTCAGATTTGAGTTCGTTTATACAATTTATTGAATAACATATACATACTAACCGCCTATGTGTGGAATTGTAGGATATATTGGTTCACGGCCAGCCCGTGACATTGTTATTAACGGACTGAAACGGCTTGAATACAGGGGTTATGACTCCGCCGGGATTGCCATCAGCGATGGTCAAAGAACAGAGATATTCAAATGTGCCGGCAGGGTAAGGGACCTCGAAGAAATGGTTGCCGGCAAAGACTTTAACGGGACGATAGCCATGGGCCACACCCGCTGGGCCACTCACGGAGAACCCAATGAGATAAACGCTCACCCGCAGGTATCATGCAGAGGACATTTCATTGTTGTTCACAACGGTATAATAGAAAATTATGCACGCATCAAGCGTCATCTCGAGAGCCGTGATGTCAAATTCACGAGCCAGACAGACACTGAAGTGCTCGCGAATCTTATGGAACATCTTTATCTTGAGGGCGACCTGTCAGCAGAACAGGCGATCATCATGGCACTCAATAAGGTGGAAGGCACATACGGTATTGCTGTTTACTGCCGTGATGAACCAAACAAATTGTTTGCTGCAAGACAGGGATCACCACTGGTGATAGGTGTGGGCGAGGGAGAGAACTTTATCGCTTCAGATGCTACTCCTATCGTTGAATACACCCAGCGGGTCATTTACCTGAATGATGATGACCTGGCCGTTATAAGTAAGGACGAGATGGTTCTGAAGGCTATAAAGAATAAGTCCTTTGAACCAGAAGTGAAGAAGGTCGATCTGAAGATAGGAGAGATAGACAAGGAAGGATACCCTCATTTTATGCTCAAGGAGATCTTCGAACAACCCCGTGCCATCCATGACACTTTCAGGGGAAGGGTGCTTCCGAACCAGGCGGGACTGATGCTGGGAGGGCTTCATAATGTCTTCGAAACGATGGCTTCGGCAGACAGGATACTGATAGTTGCCTGCGGGACATCGTGGCACGCCGGACTGGTTGGTGAGTATATCATTGAAGAGTACTGCCGGATACCTGTCGAGGTGGAGTATGCCTCAGAGTTCAGATACCGTGATCCTATTATCAAAAAAGGAGATATCGTTCTTGCAATAAGCCAGAGCGGTGAGACGGCTGACACTCTCGCGGCCATAAAACTGGCCAAGGAGAGGGGTGCGATGGTTCTGGGTATATGCAACGTGGTAGGGTCATCAATATCACGTGAGACCAATGCCGGTGTCTTCACGCATGCAGGCCCTGAGATAGGTGTTGCCTCAACCAAGGCTTTCACCACACAGGTGGTAACCCTGGCCATGATTGCTTTTGAGATCGGATACCGCAAGGGTCTGATTGATGAGACGCGCTATCACAACCTTATTGTAGAACTGACAGGCCTGCCGGATAAGGTGGCGGGTGCCCTGAAGATCAATGACCAGGCTCTGGCTCTCGCAAAAATATACAAGGATTCAACGAACGCACTTTACCTTGGAAGAGGTCTTTTGTACCCTGTGGCTCTTGAAGGTGCACTGAAACTCAAGGAAATATCGTACATCCATGCGGAAGGTTATCCTGCCGCGGAAATGAAACATGGCCCCATCGCCCTTATTGATGAGCACATGCCCGTGGTGGTGGTTGCCACAAAGGAGAACTCCTATGACAAAATTGTAAGTAACATACAGGAGGTCAAGGCACGCAAGGGGAAAGTGATTGCAGTGGTAACGGAAGGCGACCAGGTTATAAGCAAGATGGCTGATTATGTGATGGAGGTGCCTGATACCATTAATGTCTTTGCTCCTGTTCTGGCTGTTATTCCCCTGCAGCTTCTCTCTTATCATATTGCGGTTTTGCGCGGCTGCGACGTTGATCAGCCGCGAAACCTGGCAAAATCAGTCACTGTCGAATAATAAAATCATGATAATATGGCCGACGGTTACAGAAATCTGAGTATCGGTGAGATACGTGGTCTTGAAGCTGCAGGCTGCAGAAGCAGCTCATGGGGGAGTGTGCTTGTCAAGGAGCCTTTCAATGCTGAGCGAATCCAGAATGTCACTTTCTCCGGGACAGTGAAACTGGGACTCTTTAAAGGCATAGCGCGTGAGAGGTGCGGACTGCCGCTGCCGCATGGCATAAAAAATGCTCATATCCACAACTGTACAATTGAAGATAATGTAACCATCACTGACATCACTGGCTTTATTGCCAATTATGATATTGGAGAGGGTGTCGTGATCAGGAACTGCGGGCATATTTCGACTGAAGGAAGCACATCGTTCGGGAACGGTACCCGGGTGGCAGTGCTGAACGAGACCGGAGGACGTGAGGTGCCAATCTGGGACAGGCTGACATCGCACATGGCATATATAATAACCCTGTATCGTCACAGACCTGCTGCCATTGAGGTTATCGAGAATCTTATTGACAAGTATGCAGAGAGTGTGAAATCCGATCGCGGAGTGATCGGCTCAGGTTCATATATTGCCGGATGCGGGACCATTAAGAATGTAAAGATCGGTAACGGCGCTGTCATTGAAGATGTGTCAAGGCTGGCTGAAGGCTCGGTGAACAGCTCATTCAAAGATCCGGTTTACATTGGCAACGATGTTATAATGGATCATTTTATAATATGCTCCGGATCAAAGGTCAATGATGCCGCAGTTATAGACAAATGCTTCATAGGCCAGGGTTGTACCCTGTCAAAACAGTATTCGGCCGAAAACTCGCTCTTCTTTTCAAACTGCGGCGGATATCATGGTGAAGCATGTTCAATATTCGCCGGTCCGTATACGGTGACGCATCATAAATCGACCCTCCTTATCGCCGGCATCTTTTCATTCATGAACGCCGGCAGCGGATCGAACCAGAGCAATCACATGTACAAGCTGGGACCGATCCATCAGGGTATAATGGAGAGAGGATCCAAAACAACAAGTGACTCGTATGTGCTGTGGCCTTCCCGGATCGGACCCTTTACCCTTGTGGTGGGGCGCCATTACCATAACGTTGATACTACTCAGTTCCCGTTTTCCTACCTTACTGAAGTGAATTACGAGTCACAGCTCGTGCCGGGCATTAACCTGCGCAGTGTGGGAACCATACGTGATGCACAGAAATGGCCGAAACGTGACACGCGCAAGGACCCTAAAAAACTTGACCAGATAAATTATAACCTTCTGAGTCCTTTCACAGTGGGCAAAATGATGAACGGCAGGGGACTGTTGCAGAATCTGTTGAAAGAAAATACTGAAGGACTGCCCTTTCTCACATATGAGAGAATGAGGATGAAGACCTCTGCCGCTGAACGTGGCATTACTCTTTACCAGATAGGTATCAATAAATTCATCGGGAACTCTGTGATCAAAAGGCTTGAAGGGATTGAATTCAGCTCCGACACTGAAATAAGAAAGAGACTGAAGCCCGATCATGAAAAGGGCACCGGAGACTGGATTGACATGTCAGGGCTGATAGCTCCGCTCAAAGAGATTGAACATCTGCTCTCATCCATAGAAAATATGGAGATACTGAGCGCAGATGCCATCAATAAAAGATTTGAGGACATCCATAAGCGCTATTATGATATGGAATGGGCATGGATCTATAACCGGCTTCCCGGGGAAACAGGCAAGCCCAATGATAAACTGACAGCATCAGATATAATAGGCCTTGTGGAAAGGTGGAAGGAGAGCGTTGTCGATCTTGACCACATGCTTTATGAAGACGCACGCAAGGAGTTTACCCTGTCATCAATGACCGGCTTTGGGATAGACGGCGATGATGAAGTGAAGAAGCGCGATTTCGAGCAGGTGAGGGGGGACTTTGAAAAGAACCCGGTCGTGCTGGCTATACTTGATCATATTAAGGTCAAGTCGGAACTGGGAGATGAACTGATCGGTCGTCTGAAGCGTGCAGGATCTTAATGACCTGCGGCCAACGGCATTGTTATAGCCATATGTTCTACAATACCTGATCGCCTACGGCGAACATTTGCCCGTAGGGCATACAGTTTTGTAGCCTGCAATGGCGTCCCCAAAATTATTGCCCGTAGGGCATAAAGTGTTGTTGGCCAAACCGAAAAGATAAATTCTACCGGTTGCCGTACATTTCTTCGTAATACCTGGAATAGGCTCCTGAGATTATGGTCTCAAGCCATTTCTCATTTGTAAGATACCAGTCAACGGTCATTGCAAGTCCCTGTTCAAATGTCACTGACGGCTTCCACCCGAGTTCCTTCATCAGCTTGCTGCTGTCGATAGCGTATCGGAGATCATGTCCTGCACGGTCGGTTACAAATGTGATCAGTTTTTCAGAGCTGCCTTTATCCCTTCCCAGCTTCTCATCCATGATACGGCACATGAGTCGGACCAGGTCGATGTTTTTCCATTCATTGTCACCGCCTACATTGTATGTCTGACCCGGCTGTCCCTTATGAAAAATAATATCGATGGCTGAGGCGTGATCCTCAACATACAGCCAGTCCCTGATATTCTCACCTTTGCCATAGACTGGTATGGGTTTCCCGGTCTTTATGTTGTTGATTGTAAGTGGAATGAGTTTCTCCGGGAACTGGTTGGGACCGTAGTTGTTTGAACAGTTTGAGATTACGAACGGGAGGCCGTAAGTATTTCCAAAGGCTCTCACCATGTGGTCAGAGCTTGCCTTGGAAGCAGAATATGGGCTCCTGGGATCATAGGCTGTCTGCTCGGTGAAAAATCCCCCGTGCTCAAGCGACCCGTAAACCTCATCAGTAGAGATGTGATAAAAGAGCTTCCTGGCATCAGTGGCAGGAGTGACATCACGAAATGCCGCGAGAAGGTTAACGGTTCCTAAAATATTTGTAAGGATGAACTCATCGGGAGATGTTATTGACCTGTCAACATGCGACTCGGCTGCAAGGTGAATTACCCCGTCGAACCTGAACTCGTTGAAGAGTGCGGTCACAGCCTGCTTGTCAACGATATCAATCCTGCGAAAGAGATAGTTCGGTTCTTTTTCGATGTCGGTAAGGTTGCCGAGGTTGCCTGCATAGGTCAGCTTGTCGGCATTGACTATCTTATATCCGGGATAACTTTTGATGAAACGCCTGACGACATGTGATCCGATGAAACCGGCACCTCCGGTAATAAGCAGTATCCTTTTCATTATAATTTTTTTCTTATTTTTTTCTCCCACCGCCAGGCTGTCTCCATGGCTTCGTCGAGAGTGAGTTCCGTCTTCCATTTCAGTTCCCTGTTGGCGAGAGACGGATCAGCCCAGATCTTTTCAATGTCACCCGGTCTTCTTTCAGTGATGCTGTACTTCACTTTCTCTCCCGTGGCACGTTCGAATGCAGCAATGGCTTCCAGGACTGAAACGCCGGTGCCGGTGCCAAGGTTAAAGACCTCATAATTTTCTTTGTTCCCGCCTTCAATCAGTCTCTTCAGCGCCACCACGTGCGCTTTTGCCAGGTCGACAACATGGAGGTAATCGCGTATGCATGATCCGTCGGGGGTGTCATAGTCATTTCCGAAGACTTTAAGTTCTTCCCTCATGCCGATTGCAGTCTGGGTGATGAAGGGAACAAGGTTTTCAGGCACACCGCGCGGCAGTTCGCCAATATATGCTGTGGGATGAGCGCCGATAGGATTGAAGTATCTTAGTGAAACGGCCCGCTGCGTCTGCCTGGCAGCCATTGTATCCCTGATGATGATCTCTCCCGCCTGTTTGGTATAACCGTAAGGTGACGCCGCCTCTTTTACGGGCGATGTTTCAGTAACAGGAAGTACATCAGGCTGTCCGTAAACGGTACATGATGAAGAGAAAACCAGCGAGGGAACGCTGTGCTGCTCCATCATTTCAAGCAGGTTCATCAGCGAGACGAGATTGTTCCTGTAATAATCAAGCGGTTTATGCACTGATTCACCTACTGCCTTGTAGGCAGCAAAGTGAATAATGGCATCGACCTTGCCCTCGGTTATAAATACTTCATTGAGTTTACTGCTGTCACAGATATCATAGTCGTAAAACTTCGGCCTGATACCCGTGACAGCCTGTATGCCGTCAAGAACAGTGATATCCGAATTATACAGGTTATCTATTATGACCACCTCGAATCCGTCAACAATAAGTTCAACGGCAGTATGTGATCCGATGTAACCTGTCCCGCCTGTTACAATTACTTTTTTCTTCATCAGAGACTCCAGTATGTCAGCCACTTCATCTTATTTCTGTAAAGGCCTTTCAGGTCTACAAGGATACCTCTTTCATTCAGCAGGTCGAGAAAATATTTCTCCTCGAGTCCGACGTATTCTTTATGGGCCACAGCCACGATAATGGCGTCATATTTTCCTGATGGCTTGTCTTTCAGCCCGATGCCGTATTCATGTTTCACCTCTTCCGGAGAGGCGCCCGGATCGATGACGTCCACCTCGACACCGAAATCGCGCAGCTCATTGACCACATCAATGACCTTGGAATTGCGGATATCGGTTACATCCTCCTTGAAGGTCATACCCATCACAAGCACTCTTGCCTTATCGGGGCTCTTGTGGGCAGCGATGATCTTTTTAACTGTCTGTTTCCCGGCATAAGCACCCATACTGTCATTTGTGAACCTTCCCGAGTTGATCATCTGCGGATGATAACCCATTGACTTTGCCTTGTAGGAAAGGTAGTACGGATCAACGCCGATACAGTGGCCTCCCACGAGGCCCGGATAAAATCTCAGGAAATTCCATTTGGTGCCGGCAGCTTCCAGAACCTCGTATGTATTGATGCCCATCTTGTTAAAGATGATGGAGAGCTCGTTCATAAAAGCAATGTTTATGTCGCGCTGCGTGTTCTCAATGATCTTGGCTGCTTCAGCCACCTTTATGGATGAGGCCCTGTGCACACCGGCAGTGATTATCAGCTCATAGGTCTTTGCGATATTCTCAGCTGACACGGCATCACAGCCGCTTGTGACTTTTACAATTTTGGTGAGAGTATGATTTTTATCTCCGGGATTAATACGTTCCGGGGAAAAACCGACCTTGAAATCTTCGGGGCATTTAAGGCCGGAATATCTTTCAAGTACCGGCAGACAGTCCTCTTCAGTGCATCCCGGGTATACCGTGGATTCATATACCACATAATCTCCCTTCTTAAGGATTTTGCCGACGGTTTCTGAGGCTTTCAGCACCGGTGTCAGATCTGGAAGGTTATGCTTGTTGACAGGGGTGGGGACTGCTATTATATGAAATGAGGCCTCTTTCAGATCTTCAGCGTCGGAGGTGAATTTTATGTCCGTCCCGTCAAATGCCTCGTGTTCAAGTTCATTGCTCGGGTCAATTCCTTTTTTCATCAGGTCAACCCTGTCGGGCCTGATGTCAAAGCCCACTACCTTTATTTTCCGTGCAAATTCAAGAGCGATAGGAAGACCCACATATCCGAGGCCGATGAGAGAGAGTTTGGTCTCCTTATTTACCAGTTTACTGTACATATTTATTTTTTTATTAGAGGATGATATTCGCCTGAAAGTATTGAAAGTGTAGAATTTCGTATCTGGTAAACAGTCTCGATGCTCTGCCTTGCATCTTCGAGTCCGTAACCGTTACCCCTGAGGATCTCGCGGTAAGTTACCGTATGCAGGTCGGTGAATCCTTCGGAGAACTCCAGTTCTTCTCCGTCAACGGTGATATTTCTGAAGGTTCTCTTACTCTTCTCCTTCACTGTTTCAGGCAGGTCATTGCTGTCTATGCTGAGAAACCATCTTACCCGTGCTTTCTCAAGCTCAAGAAAGCCTGAGGCTTTATTTTTTTCGAGCAGATGTACCCTGTTTGATACCACCGGCCCGAAGATCCATCCGAGCATATCGAAGAAATGTACTCCTATGTTTGTGGCTATGCCGCCTGACTTGTTGACGTCACCCTTCCACGAGATGTAGTACCAGTTTCCGCGGCTGGTGATGTATGTCAGGTCGATGTCATGCTTTCTGCCTGCGGGAGCAGCAGCGATCTTATCGTGAAGCGCAATTATCACCGGGTGGTATCTTAACTGAAGTATGTTATAAATCCTGTGGCCGGTCTCCTTCTCGATCTCCTGAAGGGCGTCTATGTTCCATGGATTCAGTACCACAGGCTTTTCACAGATTGCCTCTGCCTGATGCCTGAGAGCAAACCTTATATGAGAGTCATGCAGGTAATTGGGAGAGCAGATGCTCACATAGTCAAGCTGAACGCCGCTTCTCTTCAGCTTGTCAACATGACGGTCAAATCTCTCAAACTCGACAAAAAAGTCACTCTCGGGAAAATAGCTGTCAAGTTTTCCGACGCAGTCGAACTTGTCCAGGCTGGCCAGCAGCCGGTTACCTGTATCTTTGATGGCCCGCAGGTGCCGGTCAGCGATATACCCTGCAACACCTATAAGACCAAAATTTCTGGGTGTACTATCCATAAAAACGATTATAAGGAAATAAACATACTAAATAACTTTTGTCACTCTCTCTTCGGAGAGCCTGTATTTCTGGCCGCTTTCAGGACATAATGCAATACCGTCGTGGTTGAAGGAAAGCTTGTGTCCGTACTCAGATACCCATCCGGTCTGGCGGCCGGGATTACCCACGACCAGGGCAAAGGGTTTGACATTTTTGGTTATCACTGCACCTGCGCCTATGAGAGCATATTCACCTATTTCATTTCCGCAGATGATGGTTGCGTTTGCTCCGATGGAGGCACCCCGCCTGACCATGGTTTTTACATACAGGTCACGCCTGATGATTGCACTGCGGGGATTTATAATATTGGTGAATACCATCGAAGGGCCAAGGAAAACATCATCTTCACAGATAACGCCTGTGTAGATAGATACATTGTTCTGCACTTTAACATTATTCCCCAGTCTGACACCGGGCGAGACAACCACGTTCTGTCCTATATTGCACTTTTCACCAATGACGGAGTCCTTCATAATATGACTGAAGTGCCATATTTTAGATCCCCTCCCTATGACGCATCCCTCATCAATTACTGCTGTCTCATGCGAAAAAAATTCTCCTTCCATCTGTTCTTCATTTGAATTTTGACCTGATGCACCCGGTAATATATTCGAGCTGCTCTCTGTCAAGCTCGGTATGCATTGGAAGTGAAAGCACCTCATTTGTAAGATCCGTGGTAACCGGGAAGTCATCAGCCCCGTACCCCAGATGAGAATAAGCTTTTTGCATGTGAAGAGGTACGGGATAGTAGATCATGGACGGTACTCCCTCGTTCTCAAGACACTCACGCAGCCTGTTCCTGGCACCGTCAGCTACACGTAAGGTATACTGGTGAAATATGTGCGTTGAATTTCTCGCCCTGACCGGAATGGTGATACCCTTCAGTCCTGACAGTTCTCTGTCATAGTGCGCCGCCGCCTGCTGCCGTGCTTCGTTAAAAGCGTCGAGGTGGCGGAGTTTGACCCTTAAGATGGCTGCCTGGATGGTATCGAGACGCGAGTTGACCCCTATGGTGTCATGATAATACCTGACCTTCATGCCGTGGTTGGTGATGCTTCTGATGAGCGCAGCCAGTTCATCATTGTCAGTGAATAACGCGCCGCCGTCGCCGTAACACCCCAGGTTCTTTGAAGGAAAAAAGGAGGTGCATCCTATTATACCCATCGTGCCGGCTTTCTTTACCGTTCCGTTGCTGAAAGCGTACTCTGCCCCGGTTGCCTGGGCCACATCCTCGATGACATGTATCCCGTGCTGTGCGGCCATTTCCATAATGGGCTCCATGTCAGCACATTGACCGAACAGGTGAACGGGTACTATAGCCCGGGTGCGAGGGGTAATTGCTTTTTTAATCGCTTCGATACTGATATTGAATGTGTCTTTTTCGGGTTCAACAAGCACCAGCTTAAGCCCGAGAAGCTCAATGACCTCAACGGTTGCTATGAATGTAAAATTTGTTGTTATGACTTCATCACCCGGTTTCAGCTCCAGGGCCATCATGGCTATCTGAAGCGCATCAGTGCCGTTGGCACATGCTATGACGTTCCTTACGCCAAGGTAACGCTGCAGCTCTTCTTCGAAAAGACGGACATCAGGCCCCTTGATGAAAGCAGTCGAATCAATCACCCCGGAAATTGACCTGTCAATATCAGCTTTAAGCCTGTCATACTGCGACCGGAGGTCAACCATTTCGATTTTCTTCATGGGGTGTTTCTTCTCTCGAAAGCGAAGATAGCACAATTTATTTTAACCTTTTTTCCTTCATATAGTCTTGCCGGTTTTGTATCTTTGTTTATTATTGCATCTTCATGGCGAAGGATATCAGCGTATACATCAGGGAACTTCTTTTCAGGCATGATTGTGTCATTATACCGGGGTTTGGTGCATTTATTGGCAACTACTTTCCTTCGCATATTGACCTTAATGAGGGACTCTTTTACCCACCTGCAAGACGGATAACATTCAACCGCCATCTCACCGGCAATGACGGGCTGCTGATAGGGCATGTTTCTTCACACCTGAATATCGCTTACGGCGAATCACGTGATATGATAAACACCTGGGCGGAAGAACTAAGGAACAAGATTATGGCCGGAACCAGTCTGAATCTTGATCATCTCGGAACATTCTCGCTCAACCGTGAAGGGACAATGATCTTTGAACCGGACAACACAGTAAATTATCTCCTTTCATCATACGGTCTTACCTCTTACCAGAGACAGCCTGTAAGCGACTTTGATGTCCGGAAGAAGATGCTAGAGCATCATCATGAACCGGCCGTAAGCCAGCCCTCGATAAGACGCCTTCTGATCAGGGCGGCTGTTATCGTTCCGGTTCTGATAGCCCTTGCCATTGTTCCATTCAATGATAATCTGTTCAAGGGTAAGATGGATGAATCTACCCTTAATCCCCTGGCCAATGCCGAACTGGAGTTTAACCGCGAACAGATTGCGGCAGACACGGCATATATTGAGCCTGAGATGATTGTAACAAAGACACCTGTTCCCGAAACCGTGGTAACTGAAGAGAAGGTCATTGAGCCGCCTGTCGTTGTACCTCCTGCCCCTGAAACATTCAAACCTGTACAGCAGGCCGTGGTTGTTCAGGAATACAGGTTTATGCTTATCATCGGAAGTTTCAAGACGGAAGATAATGCACTGACAATGATAGAAAAGCTGCGGAAGATCGGTTACGATCCTGAAATGACCGGGGGACCTGACGGTTTCCTTCGCGTCAGCGCAGTATCATACCCCACCGTTGAGGAGGCAAAAGCAGCCCATAGCAAGCTGATCAGGGATTTTCCCGGAGCCTGGATACACAAGAGCAGGCAATAGTGGGGAATTAAGAATTTGATTATCAGGTAATTCGCAAATCGCAAATCGCAAATCGCAAATCGCAAATCGCAAATCGCAAATCGCAAATCGCAAATCGCAAATTGTAAGCCCTATTTAACAGGGCTTCCGTTTTTTATTGCCGTTTCAGGGACCACGAAAGTCAGCCTGCCTGTCTCATCTTCAGCCAGCAGGACCATTCCCCTTGATTCTATACCCTTAATGGTTCGCGACGCGAGGTTTACAATGACTGAGATATGCTTTCCCGGCAGCTCTTCCACCGTAAACTGCTCAGCGATGCCAGACACAATTGTGCGTACATCTATGCCGGTATCAACGGTAAGCTTGATAAGTTTTGTGGTCTTCGGCACTTTTTGCGCCTCAAGGATGGTCGCTGTGCGTATATCCATTCTGGTGAACTCTTCGAAGCTGACATCATCTTTCACGGGAATGACCGGAGCTGCACCTTTCTCGTTCGCCTGTTTGGTATCAAGCAGTTTCTTAATCTGCTTTTCTATCTCGGCATCCTCCACTTTGCTGAACATCAGTTCACCGGCGGAAACCTTATGGCCCGGCTTAAGCAGTTCAGCGCTGCCGGCCTTGTCCCAGCCCAGATCGGCGATATTCAGCCAGTTTCTCAGTTTGTTCATCGAGAAGGGAAGGAAAGGCTCAAGGATGATCGCAAGGTTTGCCGTTATCTGAAGCGAAATAAACATAATTGTCTTTACACGATCAGGATCGGTTTTGATCACTTTCCATGGTTCGGTGTCTGCAAGATACTTGTTTCCAAGACGTGCGAGGCTCATGGCTTCTGCGAGGGCCTGCCTGAAACGGAAAGCCTCGAGATTGCTCTCCGTGCCTTCCCTGCATGTTATGATTGAGCTAAGGGTTGAGGTATCATATTCATTCATCTTACCAGGAACAGGAACCTCTCCTCCGTAATAATTATTCGTCAGCACCAGTGTCCGGTTGATAAAGTTTCCGAGGATAGCCACCAGCTCATTATTGTTCCTGGCCTGGAATTCTTTCCAGGTAAAGTCGTTGTCTTTTGTTTCGGGGGCGCTGGCGCACAGGGCATAGCGCAGCGAATCCTGCTTCCCCGGGAAATCAACCAGGTATTCATGCAACCAGACAGCCCAGTTTCTTGAGGTCGATATTTTCTCGTTCTCAAGGTTGAGGAACTCGTTTGCCGGCACATTGTCAGGGAGGATATAGCTCCCCTCTGCCTTCAGCATCGCCGGGAAAATGATACAATGAAACACAATGTTATCCTTGCCGATGAAGTGTATCATTCGTGTCTCCGGATCTTTCCAGTATTTTTCCCAGTCAGGTGTCAGTTCCCGTGTTGCCGAGATATATCCTATGGGCGCATCAAACCAGACGTACAACACCTTTCCCTCTGCACCTTCAACAGGCACAGGTACACCCCAGTCGAGGTCGCGGCTCACTGCCCTGGGCTGTAAGCCCTGGTCGAGCCACGACTTGCACTGGCCGTACACGTTTGTCTTCCAGTCGGCATGATCCTCCAGTATCCATTTTCTGATCCACGGCTCATACTTGTCAAGAGGAAGGTACCAGTGAAGTGTTTCACGCATCACAGGTGCGTTGCCGCTGATGGTTGACCGCGGATTGATCAGGTCCGTCGGGCTGAGTGACGTGCCGCATTTCTCACACTGATCACCGTAAGCGTTTTCATTTCCGCAGAACGGACAGGTGCCTGTGATATACCTGTCTGCAAGGAAACAGCCGGCCTCCTCATCATAGTACTGGTTGGCGCTTTTCTCAATGAATTCGCCCTGGTCATAAAGCTTACGGAAGAACGCTGATGCGGTTTCGTAATGTATTTTATTAGAGGTGCGTGAGTAGATGTCAAAAGCAATACCAAAATCCTCAAATGCTTTTTTGTTCATTTCATGATAACGGTCAACAACCTCCTGCGGAGTGATTCCCTCCTTCCGGGCCTTGAGAGTGATGGGTACGCCGTGCTCATCGGAACCGCATATTGATATCACATCGGCACCCCGCATCCTGAGGTAGCGCACGTAGATATCTGAAGGTACATAGACCCCGGCAAGATGTCCTATATGAATAGGGCCATTGGCATAAGGCAGGGCAGAGGTAATAAGGTGGCGTTTAAACTTCTTCATCTGTAATGAAAGCTTGTTTCTGATGCTAATCCGGCAAAGATAATGATTTCAGGAAACCACAGCAGAGGCTGTCAGCTCTCCTGGCCGAAGGCAGAAAGCACTACGTGCATATATGTCTTTGATACAGGCACGGTTGAGGGAGGGGTACTGTCAAGCTCGAGCTGAAGTCCGTCCTTTTCCCTCCGTATGAGCTTAACCCGCTCAATATTTACAAGATACGAACGATGGCACCTTCTTATGCCTTCCTGCTCCAGCTCATCCTCCATGGTTCTTAATGTGTTACGCAGCATGAACTTCATTATACGGTTCTGTGACTGATACCATACCGTAACATAGTTGTCGCTTCCCTGAAGATAAAGAATGTCTGACCTTTTTAATGAGAGGCGCAGAACACCCTTCTCATCCCGGAACGGTATCATTGGTTTCTGTCCTGTACCGTCAGGTTGCTCTTTCAGCTCAGCAAGTTTTATTTTGTTGTCATGCCATGAAAAGTAAAGCCAGAGCATAGCATATGGTAGGAGCAGTGTAAGTGAGGTATTCACGACAGATTTTCCCAGGAGATCGGGGAAGCTTCGCCGGTCGTCAAGGATCACTACTTCAAACAGGACGAAGAAGAGAGCCATCGAGACTATTTCCGCAGCTACCCAGGCAAGATAGTGCCAGACCCTGAGTTCAAGTCCCCTGCGTACCGCCTGATACATAATTACCCGGCTGACAGCGACGACGAGGATACCGGCAAGGATCACCCCGCTTGAATAAATAAGCAATGTCGGTTTTGAAACCTCAAACCATGCAGTTACGCCGAAGGGGGTATAAAGATTGAGAAAGAGCAGGGCAAATCCGGCGGTAAAAAGGATATGGGTAACGATATTTCCCTTTTCCGTCAGGTATTCCGGAAGCTTTTTATTGAGATCGATGTTCATTGCACTACTTTCCTTCACAAAAATAACACTTTTGGTGATCCGGTCTTTTTAATGGAAATCAGTGCCGGAAATTCACCCCTGCCGGGGACTTTTAATCCCGTATTAAAGGTTTACGGCCCGAGGCAGGAACAGAGACACCTATTTTTTTGGCATTCCGCCCGCATTTGGTTTGTTTGTGAAAAATTCATAATGGGATACACAGACTCAGGAAAGGGAATTTGCCGGAAATTTCAGGGGAGGATTGACCGAGGGTCTGATACCAGGCACAGGAGTGCGGTTGGTAAGCGAGCTGTTTCATTCCCCGAACGGTTATACTGTACCGGACGGAAAGAGTGTGGCCGGCATCTTCAACTCTATCTTTAAATCAAAGGAGCTTGAGCAGTCCAACAGTGATTTCCGTTATTATTTATTAATTCCGGGCGACAGCAGCGGCAGAGGTGCAATCATACTCCTTCATGGCCTCAATGAACGCAGCTGGAACAAGTACCTGCAGTGGGGAATGAGGCTGGCCACTGATACCGGAAGGCCTGTTGTGCTTTTCCCCAGTGCCTATCATATGAATCGCTCACCCCGCAGCTGGATTGACAGACATCTGATGATGCCTCTTGTTGCAGCGCGGACCACCATGGTGCCTGACACGCAATTATCGACTTTTGTCAATGTAGCCCTGAGTACACGCATGTCGTCATCACCCCAGCGCTTTATGCTTTCAGGATACCAGACAATCAGTGACCTGAAAGTGCTCATCAGCTCCATAGCTGAAGGGACCCATCCTGACCTGCGGGGAGGCGGCCCGGTTGACATATTTGCCTATTCGATAGGAGCACTGGCAACACAGGTAATGATGCTTTCAAAACCTTCTGTTCTGCCCGAGGAAAGCCGTGTGATGCTGTTCTGCGGAGGAAGCGCCTTCAGTCTTATGAACGGCACATCAAAGCTTATAATGGACAGCAGGGCCTTTGAAAGACTGATGACATACTATCTCGAATGGCCTGGAGAGAGCAGAAATAATGATGGTGACAGGTTAATGAAGATCATAAATGACACCCCTGAAGGTGAGGCGTTCTACGCGATGACCTCCCTGCACCGGCTGAAGGCGGTCTCAGGTACACCGTTCAGAAATACTGAAGGAAAGCTCAGGGCAATCTCCTTTGCCGGCGACTGTGTCATACCTTCTGATGCTGTATCGGCTACCCTTCAGGGTGCCGACGTGGAGGTATGGTCTCCAGGGTATCCATGTACACATGAAAATCCATTCCCGGTACTGGCAGGAAACCTGTCCGAGGAAGTTGACGGTACTTTTGACAGACTATTCACCACTGCCGCCTCGTTTCTTTCCTGAAATAGCTACTTTTGATCCTGTCATCAAAACAGGAACAATAATGAAATCTGTGACCATACCGCCTTATCTTAAGGAAGGAGACCGAATTGCTATTGTTACGCCGGCAAGCCACATCGAGGGAAAGCTGGTGCTGCATGCAGAGAAATTGCTGAGAGCCTCCGGTTTTGAAGTAATGACTGGCGAGCACGTCTTTTCGGTTGACGGTCCTTTTGCCGGGAGCGACGATGAGCGGCTGCATGATCTGCAGCAGGCTACCGATGACCCTTCGGTAAAGGCTGTATTATGCTCACGGGGCGGTTACGGCATATCAAGAATAATTGACAGGGTGGATTATTCGGCCCTGAAAAAGCACCCGAAGTGGTACGTCGGGTACAGCGATATCACCTCCCTGCATCTGTGGCTTAATACAGTATGCGGTATAGCATCGCTGCACGCAGAGATGCCGATTAATTATTCCAACCCGGAATATTCATCTGTCTGTTATGACACGATGGTCAGAGCCCTGAAGGGCGAACAGGAGCCGGTAGTATGGAAGAGTTCACGGGAAGAATCCTTCACGGTGGAAGGGACTGTTTTAGGGGGCAACATATCGCTTATATACAGCCTTGACGGCACGCCCGGTCAGCCTGACACCGAGGGGGCGATACTGTTTATCGAGGAGATAGGAGAGCACTTCTATCATCTCGACCGTATGCTGACATCGATGCGGATGACAGGTATGCTGAAAAATCTGTCAGCACTGATTGTAGGAGGGATGGAGAAGATCACCGAAGGCGAGCATGTATTTAACCAGAGCGTTGAAGAGGTTGTGATGAATGTTGCCGGCAGGTACAGTTACCCGGTACTGTTCGGCTTCCCGGCCGGGCATATATCAGTCAACAGGGCGTTTTACCTTGGCCGCAACGCAAGACTGACCCACAATGGTTCCGAAGCGTCTCTGAGCTACCTGTGATCAGTGTCAGAAGGCTGCAAGCAGCAGGTTGATATCTTTTGAAAGGATCCCGAATTTCTGCGCAAGCATTTCATTGGTGAGGATGCCGTTGTAAATATATACACCATGGCGGAGACCGGTGTTGAACTTAAGCATTGGTGTTATCCCTCCTGAATCTGCGATATCCTGCATCAGGGGTCTGAAGACATTGCTCAGGGCGATGGATGCCGTCTTGGGTACCCTCGAGGGAAGGTTCCATGCCGAGTAGTGGATCACGCCGTGTTTCTCATAGATAGGGTCTTTTATTGCCCTTGGCTCAGTTGTCTCCACGCAACCGCCGGTATCAACACTCAGATCGATTATTACCGATCCGCGCTTCATTCCCTGTACCATCTCCTCACTGACATAAAACCAGGGTCTCAGATCATCGGTTGACAGTGCACCTATCAGCACGTCGGCTGACTTCAGGGCTTTCTGCAGCACCTGGGGGTGGAAGGTCGAGGTATACAGTCTCTGCCCGAGAAGATCCTGAAAGAGGCGAAGGCGGTGAACCGAGCTGTCGAATACCCTCACTATTGCTCCCAGACCGAGTGCCGCACGGGCGGCATATTCGCCTGCCGTATTGGCTCCGATGATGACCACTTCGGTAGGTGTGACACCGGTTACTCCGCCAAGCATTACTCCCTTGCCTCCGGAAGTGTTGCTCAGGTACTCCGAAGCAATAAGCACTGATGTAATGCCGCTGATTTCACTCATTGATTCGACGACTGGCAGTATACCGTCATTGTCTTTAATCCTTTCAGCTGCCAGTGCCGTCACGCGCTTGCGCGTCAGCGCCGAGAGCGTCTCCTCGCCCATCGTGGCCGCATTCATGAATGATATGACAATCTGGTTACCTTTAAGCAGTCCGGCCTCCTTCTCGGTGAAAGGGGCAATCTTAATGACTATGTCGCACTCATATACTTTTTGGGCGGTGTCGGCAACCACCGCACCATTGTCGCTGTAATCCCTGTCCGGGAATCCGGCGCCCAGCCCGGCGTTAGCCTGGATAAAAACCTCGTTGCCCGTGTCTGTAAGGATCTTTACGGCTTCGGGAGTAAGTGCAACACGCTTTTCATCATCATGGATGTCATGCGGGATGCCAATTGAAACCTGTCGCCTGCTAACTGCTTTTTCAATAAGCTCTTCACGCGGCATGAAGGCACTTCTGGCAGGTTGATTCATGTGGCCTCGTTTTTACGATTTAACAAAAGAAATCATTAATCAGATCAAAATTAAGATTTTAATCGGAGAGAATATACGGGAAACCGGATTATTCAACGGGATATATTATCGGCAGTTAACTGCAGGTTTTCAATAACCCTCCTGCCGTCAGCCATTACAGTGACAGATATTCTCAGTGTTTCGGGGGGTAGCAGCGGCTCGATAAGCTCCGGCCACTCCATTAAGCAGGGTGAGGCTGAATCAAAATACTCCTCGATACCGAAATCAAGCACCTCAGATATTTTCCTGATCCTGTAAAAATCGAAATGATATACAGGCACATCACCGGGGCGGCGGTATTCATTTATGAGAGTAAAAGAGGGGCTTGTCACAGTGTCGGTCACACCCATCTCTTTGCACAGTGCCTTTATGAAGGTGGTCTTTCCGGATCCCATCTGCCCGTAAAAGGCGAAGATACGGTGACCTGCCGTCTCCCTGAGAAAATGCCTCGCCGCCTCCTTCAGGTGACTCTTATCTGCAATAACAACCTTCATGCAGCAAAAGTAATATTTTTATACGGGCTCAAGAAAGGCCAGAGGCAGCATCATCTCATGCAATGACACACCTCCATGCTGGAACGAATCACGGTAATACGAGACTATATGGTTGAAATTATTCGGATAGACCAGGAAGTCATTTCCGCAGGCAAAAATATATTTGGATGAGATATTGGTCATTGGCAGTCCTGCTTTGGATGGAGCGGTAATTTCAAATACCTCACGCGGATTGTAGTCAAGGTTTTTTCCCGACTTATAACGCAGGTTCATCGATGTCTGTTTGTCGCCTACCACCCTGACCGGTTTCTGAACCCTGACAGAGCCGTGGTCTGTGGTTATCACCACACGTGATCCTTTTGCAGCCACAGCCCTGAGAAGCTCAAATAGAGGTGAATGGATAAACCATGAATGTGTGAATGAGAGCCATGAAGCCTCATCTCCGGTCATGTCACGCAGAACGCCTACTTCTGTCCTGGCATGGCTTAGCATATCGACGAAGTTATAGACAAGCACGTTAAGATCATTTGAGAGAAGCTGCGGGAGCCTGTCATTCAGGACTTTTCCCTCAGCGTCAGAGCTGATCTTGGTGTAGCTCCATTTGCAGTTTATTCCGGCCCTCTGCAGGTGCTTGCCGAGCAGTTTTTCCTCATGAAGATTCTTGCCTTCATCCTCCGTGTCGTTGATCCAGTATTCGGGCATCAGGTCACCTATCGCTGCAGGCATCAGTCCGGCAAATAGTGCGTTGCGTGAAAACTGAGTTGCAGTAGGGAGGATGCTCATATAGATCTCGTCTGAAACATTGCGCATGAAAGGACTGATATCATTGGATATTGTCTGCCACTGATCGAGGCGCATGTTGTCAATGATGATGAAGAAGAGAGAAGATCCGTTTTTAATGAGCGGGAATATGCGTTTTGACATCACCGACGGTGAAAGAAGCGGCTTGTCACCGGCATCGGATGCCATCCATCCCGTGTAGTTTTTCGAAATGTACTTGCCGAAAGCCCTGTTTGCATCTGCCTCCTGCATGCGCAAAACCTCCCTCATGCCCGGATCTGAAGACCTGATGAGCTCTCCCTGCCAGAAGACCAGCTTGCGGTACACTTCGCTCCACTGTTCGAAGGTGGAGGCTGCAGATATCATATCTGCGATGGAACCGAACTCTTCCCTGAATACTGTGGTAGTCTGCCGCGTCACTATATCTCCTATGTCAAGGATACGCTTAAGGGCAAGAAGTATCTGCTGCGGTTTGACAGGCTTGATCAGGTAATCAGCTATCTGTGAGCCAATAGCAGCATCCATTAGCTCCTCCTCCTCGCTCTTGGTGATCATCACGACAGGGATGGAAGGCTTGATGGCTTTTATGCGGCGCAGTGTCTCTATGCCGCTGAGCCCGGGCATATGTTCGTCAAGAAATATGATGTCATAAGGTTTTTCTTTTACCATCCGTATGGCATCATTGCCGGAAGGACAGGTATCTGTCTCAATACCCTTCTCGTGCAAAAAAAGTATATGCGACCGCAGTACACCGATCTCATCATCAACCCATAATATTCTTACCTGTCGCATTTCCGGTCTCTCAGTTCATTTTTTGTCCCGGTAAGCACTTTCATAGAAGATCCGGTACCTGGTAATATTCTTATCATTGGTGAGTTTTTCAAGGTTGTCGCGGCTTATAATATACATTGAAATAATCTCATTTTCAGCCCCTCTGATATTTGCTTCAGGGTCGAATGCACTGAGCCATTTGCCTGCCTCTGCGGCATTTTCAAAAGTACCGACAGTGATAAGTATATAATCAGTGTCAACTGCTTTCCCTTCGGTACGGTAGTTCTTATCGGCAAAATTATCGAGATTATAGTTTATAACATCGAAAACCATCTGGTTCAAGTTCGCCTGTATGTTTTCAGCGACGATAAGGACAAAATGCGGCTGCAGGGTGTCGGCCTCATAAAGTTCTTCAGCTATACGGGTATCTTCAGCAACCTGCAGAGCGGGGATCTCTCTTTTGAGGAAAGCGGTTATCTCTGCAGCTCTTTTGCCTTCGGGAGTTGCAGGATATTTTGCCGTCAGGGAATCAAGCTTTTCCTTGTATGCGATCTCGCCTCCCGTAGCGCCTGTAGCCATGGCATCAAGGAGCATGAATTTCGGTAAAAGATCATCACCCGGGAACAGAACGGCAGCTTCCCTGCAGATGTCCTGAGCCTCAACGTATCGCTCCGCGACGAAGGCTTCATATGCAGTCTCATACCTGGCACGGGCTCTGTTTGCCGTCTCCTGTTGTTTTCTTACGTAGTCGGGATCGGAGAGGATAAGCGCGTATTCTGAATCGGGGAATGATGAGAGAAGCTGAGCTCTGAAAACCTCCGCCCTGGCGGGATTGTTATTGCGAAGCAGCCTGAAGAGTTCATAGAGTGCTTCAGCCCTGATATTGTCACTGTTACCGGGCGCTGCCGCTGTCTCCAGCGACCTGGCTGCCATAAGCGTGTCGGAGAGACGTGAAGCCAGTATCTTGCCTTCACCCAGCAAGGCGTTTGCACTCTTGCTTACAGAGAGGCTCATCAGGGAGTCGGTCAGCGGAAGGTTACGGAGATAGTATTCTTTTGTCCGCTCAGGAGCTGTTGCCGTACTGTCACTGGTCTTCTGTTCCTCTCCGTTCTCGGCAGGAGTGGGAGCAGTGAATGCCGCGCGTGCCTTGTTTGACCGCCGCCAGTTATCCTCAAGTCTTCTGTCGCCCCAGCGGCGCCTGAACTCTGTACGGCCGAAGGTAAGCGCCGACTGGTTATAGAAATACCATCCTCCTTCTGCAGATATGGCTCCCTGGTAGCGCTGCTCATTCTCATAATAAAGTCCCATATTGTACCTGTCGCTGCCATCACCCTTCACTGCCTTTGTCTGCTCCTGCTCATAAGAACGGATCATTTCTGCAATAAGAGCATCACGTTCCGTGCTGCTCATCTGAGCCACTCTGCGAAGACTGTCCTCGGTGATCACCACACGGTGAAAATCTGCAAACTCACCCAGATCGCTTGCCCTGCGACTGATAAGATTATAGTCGGGATAACGTTCATCAATCAGGGTCGAGGCAGTGTCGTAGTAAAGAAATGCCGTCATATATTCCGGCTTTGCGTAATAATGTTCCCCGAGTGCGAGGTAGGCACGTGCCCTCTGCCTGTTGTTTACAGTACTGCTGCGGACGGACTGCATCCAGAGATTAAGGGCCTCATCGGTGTTTCCCATGCGCATCTCGAGCTCACCGAGCGCGAAATATATCTGATCAAGATAGTCCTTGTTCTTCGAGTCTCTCAACATCCTGCGCAGTGATTTAATAAGATCGTCTGCATCGCCGTGCGATAAATCAGTCACACCTGCAAGGTTGATAGCTGCATTGAACTCAAGCTCATAAGGCGGGTTCATCCTGATCACATCGTGAAAATACCGTGTTGAAAGGCTGTTGTCACCTGTTTCTTTGCACACCTGTGCCAGGAGGTATGTCAGACGCACCCTGAAATGCTTGTTGGTACTGTTCTCCACCGCCCTGGTAAGGGGACTGACAGCATCATTATAGCGTTTCTGCCTGAGAGCGACATCAGCAAGGGTTGAGTAGAACATCGGCTGTAAGGCTTTCGGCAAGCCGTCAGGGTCAGTGAAACCCTGAAGTATGCGTGATGCTTCTGAATAATTACCCTCCTCGGTCTGTATCCTGGCCATCCATATATTTGCTTCGCTTACAAGATCAGGATCAGTAGCTATGCTGACGGTAAAGGAGAAGGCGGACCGTGCTGCAGCGAGGTTTTTAAGATAGAACTGTGCTTTTGCAAGGAGAAGATATGCATCATCCACCCATTCGTTGTATTCACGGCGGTTGTAGAACTCTTCATCACGGGCACCATCTCCCCTGCGACTCTTCTCTTTCGGTTTGGCTGTTATTGAATAGAGCGCAATCACCTTTGATGCTTTCTGTGCGGCACGTTCCATGTCTGACTTGGCCGCTCCGGCAGATTCATCCGAGGAGTATTCAAATACAGGGATCAACACGCTGTAATCATCGCGGTGCGACTGCTGTACCTTTACTACGCCGGCTTTGTAAGCCTCATTACCGTTGAACCAGACGTTATATTTTGCAATCAGGGAGTTGTAAAAACGGCTCGCCCCGGTGTTCTTCTCAACAGAACAACCGGTTATAAGTGCGGTGAGCACCAGGGTCATCGCGACATAATATACTGAGTGCCGAGATCTCAAGAAAGAAGGGTATATACTCTATAACTGCCAGGGGCAGTTAAAAGTATCCAAAGGTACTAAAAAGAGGTTAAAGCAGACCAATCTGCTTTACTACGGTGAGATGCCTATTTCATCTCGACCCTTTTTGTAGGGGCCTGTTCAGCATTACGCTTCTCCACCTGCCTGACGACAGCTTCCGCTACCCTGATGAAAGCATTGCCTGTCTCGCCGTCATTCAGGGCGGCAGGAGTACCGGCATCACCGCCGTCGCAGATGCTCTCTACAATGGGTATCTGCCCGAGAAGCTCGACACCGGCTTCGGCGGCAAGTCTGCTGCCACCCTCCTTGCCGAAGAGGTAATATCGTCTTCCGGGCAGCTCGGGAGCTACAAAGAATGACATATTTTCAACAAGACCCAGAACGGGTACGTTGATAGCCTCACTACGGAACATGGCTATGCCTTTGCGGGCATCAGCAAGGGCTACTTCCTGTGGTGTCGTCACCACCACTGCGCCCGTGACCGGCACCTCCTGCACCAGCGTCAGATGTATATCACTGGTCCCGGGAGGCAGGTCGAAGATGAGATAGTCAAGCTCACCCCAGTCGCCCTGGTGGATGAGCTGCTTGAGAAAGCTGCTTGCCATGGGACCTCTCCATATAACGGCCTCGGAATTTTTAACAAAGAAGCCGATTGAAAGAATGCTCACACCGTATTTCTTCATCGGAATGATCCGGTCATTGCCATTCTCGCTGTGAACATCAGGCTGGTATTTTTCCGCATTGAACATACGGGGCACCGAAGGTCCGAAAATATCTGCATCAAGCAGACCAGTCGCATAGCCTTTACGGGCCAGCGCCACCGCCAGATTTACTGCTACAGTCGATTTACCCACTCCGCCCTTGCCGGATGAAACAGCTATAATGTTTTTTACTCCCGGGCAGAACATCTCTCCCGGGTTCTTT
Source organism: uncultured Bacteroidales bacterium (assembly GCA_963825165.1). GTDB lineage: Bacteria > Bacteroidota > Bacteroidia > Bacteroidales > VadinHA17 > SR-FBR-E99. The sequence continues at coordinate 87,791 of CAWGRY010000006.1, forward strand.
AATTTTAGACACCACGATTTTTGGCCTGACATCTATCGATGAGATCACTGCATCAGGTCCGAGTGCATCCTTCAGAGCCCTGACGCAGTTGCTCTTTATTGACGACAGGAAGGGGTCGTTTGATTTTTCGGGTGTAAGCAGGATCTTTATTCCTTCATCAGTCACAGTAACATCACTCACTATGCCCAGCGTAACTATATCACTTCCCTTTTCAGGATGGGTGACATTTCTTAATGCTTCAATGACCTCTTCTTTTGAATACATAATATGTTCCTTGTTCGTAAATCATTATATAAATACAACATAATCCCCGTATCAAAGTTCAGAAGCCGGATCCCAGAATTTTTGGCTGAAGTCAATGACCTGGTCATCCCTGACAACGAATCCTTCGTTTTCAAGCAGTTGCTGCATCGTTGATGAATTGCCAAAATGATACTTGCCGGTAAGCATCCCGTTGCGGTTTACAACACGGTGTGCCGGAATGAAGTCAGGTACGGTATGCGATGAGTTAAGCGCCCAGCCAACCATCCTGGCAGAACCGGCAGTGCCGAGATACCTGGCTATGGCTCCGTATGATGTGATACGTCCGTAAGGAATCATCCGGGTAATATCGTAAACCCGGTTGAAGAAACCTTCATTTTTATTGTCCGGGACTGATGATCTCCTTTTCATTTGGCAGTCTGAATGCAAGATAATTGATAAGGATTCCCTTTTTCAGGAAGATCTCCTCATAATGTGTTCTGATAGAAAGCAGCGGGTCACCCGGCAGCTGACCGTACAGGTCGGTGACAGAGCTGACTATTTGCAGTCCGTTAACCTGTGCCAGTGAGAGGGTATAATCAAACAATTCCCTGCTGTCGGTCTTAAGGTGCACAATGCCGGTGTCTTTCAGGAAATTCCTGTAGAGATTAAGAAAGACAGGTCCGGTCAGCCTCTTCTTCTCTCTTTTCCATTTCGGTTGCGGGTCAGGGAAGGTGAGCCAGATTTCATCAACCTCGCCGGCAGCAAAGAATGACCCGAGAAGTTCAATCCTGGTACGAAGGAATGTTGCATTAGGCTGTTTCCGGTGATGCGATTCTTTTGCGCCTTTCCACATCCGTGCACCCTTGATGTCAACGCCGATGAAGTTCTTCTGCGGGTACATCTCGGCCAGGCTGACAGTATATTCGCCTTTGCCGCAGCCCAGTTCGAGAACGATCGGATCAGGGTTACCGAACCAGTCGCTGTGCCATTTCCCTTTCAGGTGGAAATCATGTTCGAAAACATCATCAAACGAAGGCTCGATAACATGGTCAAAGCCTTTCATCTCAGCCCACCGTGCCAGTTTGTCCTTGCCCAATACCCGCGTGATTTGTATTAGTTCTTTTTCAGTGATATCCTCATCCCAAGGTCATATACCCCGTTCAGAATTGTATCTCTCATTCCGTGTATCACAGTAAAATGGTATTCGCCTTTTTCGGGGAAGTATACATTCGATTTATAAGGAATGGTCAACTCACGGAGGTCGCCGGCGCCTCTGCCGAGCCAGTCGCCTTTTTCGTTTGCGAGCATGGTCTGGACAGTATCAGTGACGGTGTTTCCTGACGGGAATGTGGTAACCACAAAAAGATACAGGTTACGGTACGGGTACCCGGTTGAGGTGCGGATTGAGAGGTCAAAATTATATACCCTGACTGTATCATCGATCTGGCATGAAAACTTGCACGGATCGTACATGCTCCATACCTCTCCCTTCATTTTAACGCTGTCAGCGTAGTATGTACCCCTGTCGCATGAGAGGGTGATGAGCGTGATCAGCGCACTTATAGCGAGTATCTTACTTCTGGTTTCCCTCATTTTTCTTGTTGTAAGGTCTGCGTCTGCCTCTGGGCGGTCGCGGGTTGCTTTTTGTCTCAAACCTCGTAAGGCCGCTGTTCTGAAGCAGCAGGTCGTTACCCTTTTCAGGGGCATTGGCTCCTGCACCTGCCAGCAGGTTATCAGGTTTTATGCCTTTTCTGTTGAGTTGTATTATTTCGCGCACTCTGGCAACAGGTACGGCAGTCAGGTTCACAGCCATGCGCTGGTCATTTGAATACCAGTAAATGCCTGTATGAACTTCCATTTTCATGAAATAAGCTGTACCGTTAGCCAGCTCCAGTGGTATCTCTCTTGAGGGGAAATCCTTCTGTGCATCGATGTAACAGTCCAGTTCATAGTTGAGGCAGCACTTGAGCTTACCGCACTGTCCCGCCAGCTTCTGAGGGTTCAGAGACAAATCCTGGTAACGGGCATGAGAAGTGGTCACTGAGACGAAGTTGGTTACATGAGTTGAGCAGCATAGCTCACGTCCGCATGTGCCGATGCCGCCAATGCGGCCTGCCTCCTGGCGGGCTCCTATCTGCCTCATCTCAATACGGATATGAAACTCTTCAGCAAGCCGTTTTATCAGCTGACGGAAGTCCACCCTCTCGTCGGCGAGATAATAGAAAATGGCTTTTGTCTTGTCACCCTGGTACTCCACATCGCCTATCTTCATTGCGAGCCCGATCTCCTCAGCTATTTTCCTTGACCGGAGCATGGTATGAACCTCCTGTTTCCTTGCCTCCTCCCACTTCTGCAGGTCAACCGTCCTTGCCTTCCTGTAAACCTTTTTCATCTCCTCGATGACAGGTTTTATCTTCATCCTCTTTATTTGTTCAAGGACAAGAAAGCCGGTCATGGATACATGACCGATATCATGACCCGGTGAAGCTTCGACGGCTACAATGTCACCCACTTCAAGCCTCAGATCGTTGACATTGCGGTAGAAACCCTTCCGGGTATTCTTAAACCGTACTTCGATCACCTCATTGTATCTGGGGTCAAAGGGCAGACCTTCAAGCCAGTTGAATTCATCAAGCTTGTTTGCGCCACTTTTGTATTTTATTACAGGTTCTGCAGGTTCTTCACCCGGGCGTGCCTGTATATCTTCGTTTGCCATACTGATATATAATATTTCCCGGATGACTGTCAAAATTGAACGGCTGCCCGGTACGAGATTGCAAATTTAGGAATAAAAGAGCTATTTTCAACAGTCGTCAGGTACTTACCTGATGAGTCTCATTGTCCTGAGGGCAAGATCGAGAAAGATCATTTTGGTATTGCCGTTGCTTTCAATGTGAGCATAAGCCAGGTTGAACTCCCGGTCAAGAGCACTAATATTCTTTTCGTTGATGAATGGATGAAATTTTCTTGAGAAGTCGTCTTCAGCCTCTGTCAGGTAGACAAAATTATTTTCTTTACCGCCGAGGTTCAGCATTAAGTTTTCACGGATCATACGCAGCGAATATGACAGGAAGCTCTTCTGTCTCTCTCTTCCCAGGGTGGCCGTTTCCTCTGACCAGGAGACAAGTGTCTGAATATCACGGGTATATGCCGTCCGCATCAGCCTGGTAAAACGGTCAAGGTGCAGAATGCTGTTGTCGTCCTCACGGGCCAGTTCCATCGCCCTTACCATATTTCCGTTTGCAATGGCTGCTATCGCTGCCGCACGTGCGCGCACCAGGCCCAGCTCCTTCTCGAGGTAAAGACTCATGTCTTCAGCTGATATGGCAGGTATCCTTATATGCTGGCAGCGTGAGGTGATGGTTGGCAGCAGCCTGTCCTCCTCCTCGGTGACAAGGATGAAGAGCGTCTTTTCCGGCGGCTCTTCTATTATCTTCAGCAGTTTGTTGGCTGTCTCAGCATTCATCTTTTCCGGCAGCCAGATGATCATGATCTTGAAGTCGGATTCGAACGATTTGAGGCTCAGTTTTTTTATTATCTCTGCAGCCTCGGCTACCGGTATCAGCGCCTGTTCGTTTGCCACCTCCATCGCCTCTGTCCATGTGCTCAGGGAGAACCATGGCGACCTGAGCGCCATCTCGCGCCATTGCGTAATAAACGTGTCACTCACCGGTTCGGTTCCGGCCTTCTTTTTTATAACAGGAAAGACGAAGTGCAGATCAGGGTGTATAAGCTTGTTGTATTTGACACATGACGGGCATACTCCGCAGGCATCTTCGGGAGTGCGTTTTTCACAGCTGATATAACGGGCAAATGCCAGCGCAATGGCAAACTTGCCGCTTCCTTCAGGACCGTTAAAGAGCAAGGCGTGACTGACACGGTTCTCAGCAACCGAACTCCTTAACCTGTCAATAACTGCTTTCTGTCCGGGTATCTGTGAAAAATTCATACTGGCTTGATGGTGACGGACAGCAAAATTAGCAATTTATAATGAATGATTCTCGTCAGAATGCTGCGGGGAAGGCAGCAGATTTTTCAAATTGATTAACTTTGTATTCCGGTTAATAAAAATCATAACAGAAAATACAATGAAAATAATTGACAATTTCAATTTCAAAGGCCACAAAGCCATTGTAAGGGTTGATTTCAACGTGCCCCTGGATAAGAAGACACGCGAGGTCACTGATGACACACGCATCCGCGGTGCACTGAAAACAATAAAAAAGATCGTCAGCGATGGCGGATCGGCTATACTGATGTCTCACCTGGGACGCCCGGAAGGAGTGCAGGAGAAATATTCTCTCAAACCTGTGATGCCGGTGCTCGAGAAACTGCTTGGCATGAAGGTAGCCTTTGCTCCCGACGCTTTAGGTGATGAGACGGCAGCTCTGGCTGCTGCGATGAAACCCGGTGAGGTGATGATGCTTGAAAACGTCAGGTTCTATCCGGAGGAAGAGGGGAAACCCATACTTCCCGAGACAGCTACGGAAGAGGAAAAGAAAGCAGCTAAAGCAGCCCTGAAGGTGAAGCAGAAAGAGATGGCTAAAACGCTTTCCGGCTATGCCGATGTGTATGTCAACGATGCTTTCGGCACAGCACACAGGGCCCATGCCACAACAGCGGTGATGGCCGATTATTTCCCGGAAGACAAGAGGATGTTCGGCTTCCTCATAAACAGCGAGCTGGCCGCAATGGACAAGGTGCTCAAGAGCTCTCAGAAACCCTTTACTGCAGTGATGGGAGGAGCAAAAGTGTCTGACAAGATACTCATCATCGAGAACCTTCTTGACAGGGTTGATAACCTGATCATCGGCGGCGGGATGACTTATACTTTCATAAAGGCAAAAGGAGGGAAGATTGGCAATTCGCTCTGCGAGGAGGATAAGCTGGATATCGCAAGAGCAGTAATGGAAAAGGCAAAGGCCAAAGGTGTTAACCTTATTTTTCCGGTTGACGGTGTGAATGCCGACAAGTTTGATGCTGGAGCAAATACCTATCTGTCAGCCATCGATGATGTAAAAGACGGATGGATGGGACTTGACATAGGGCCAAAGAGCATCGCACTTTTTGAGAAGGTCATTATGGATTCGGCCACCATTCTCTGGAACGGCCCGATGGGTGTCTTTGAAATGGAAAAGTTTGCCGCAGGCACCACGGCTATTGCAAAGGCAGTGGCAAAGGCTACTGAGCAGGGAGCCTATTCGCTCATCGGCGGGGGTGATTCGGTTGCTGCAATCAACAAGAATAACCTGGCAGACAAGGTAAGCTACGTGTCAACGGGCGGCGGTGCAATGCTTGAATACATGGAAGGCAAGAAACTGCCAGGCATAACGGCTATAAGGGGAGAATAATGAAACTGCAGCTCATACCGGTACTTGCCGTCACGCTGCTCCTTGCGGGGTGTGACGGCAATGAAGTCCCGAATTCAGGTACGATCACACTTGATAATGTGCTGTATGCAAGCGGTTCATATTATTATTCCCTGGGTCTTTCCTTTGCGGAAGGTAAGGCTGTCCAGACGCTTCCGGATGCAAACCGGTATGATATAATAGTTCAGGCAGGCAGTGAACCATTCCTTTCAGCAAACACCCTCGAACCGGCATTTGCACTTAAATCTGAATATAATTCGGAGAGTGAGGCTGTAAATGCTTTTGATGCACTTACTTCTGTCGGAACTGTCTCGTACATCGATTTGGCTGTGCCGCTGAAAGCCAATCAGGTCTGGGTGATCAGAACCAGGGATAATAAATATGCCAAGATCAGGACTATTGAAGTTTCATTTGATACCTCCGGCCCTGATCCGTTCGCATCCTGCAAATTCGAGTGGGTCTTTCAGCCTGATGGCTCAAAGCAGTTCCCGTGACAGTGATTAAGCTGCCATTACCGGAAGAGATCTTCAGTGTCGCTGATGCTCAATCGTTTGAGAAGATGGCGCTGGAGATTTTTCGTTTTCAGGCACATGAGTGTCCTGTTTACAGCCAGTATATAAACCTCCTTGGAACTGACCCGCAGGATGTTGACAGCATCCTCAGTATTCCTTTCCTGCCTGTATCTTTTTTCAGAGACCACCTGGTCCTTTCCGGCGGCGGCGAACCGGAGAAGATCTTTCTCAGCAGCGGCACCACCGGTATGCAGCAAAGCCGGCATGCGGTGAAAAGCCTTGCCCTCTATGACGAGAGCCTGACACGAACTTTCAGGCGATTCTACGGCGACCCTTCACAATATGCAATAATGGGTCTCCTGCCGTCTTATCTTGAACGCGGAGAATCGTCACTGGTCTACATGGTGAAAAAACTCATTGACCTTTCGGGAAATACTGAGGGCGGCTTCTTCCTGGATGATTTTGACGCCTTGCTGAGGGCAGTCGGTAAGGCACGCCATGCAGGGCTTAAGGTGATGATCATCGGGGTGACCTTTGCGCTACTGGACCTTGCGGAGAAGCACCCATGCGACCTGAGAGACCTGATCATTATGGAGACGGGAGGGATGAAAGGGAGGAGGAAAGAGATGATCAGGGAAGAGTTGCACGGAATTCTTAAGAACGTGTTTAATGTCAGTGCTGTGCATTCGGAGTATGGCATGACAGAGCTTCTGAGCCAGGCATATTCAAAGGGTGACGGTCTCTACAGCACACCGCCCTGGATGAAGGTCCTGATCCGCGACAGCCATGATCCGTCATCACATTCCATTGAGGCCGGCGCTTCAGGAGGCATAAGTGTTATTGACCTGGCAAATATCTGGTCATGTTCATTTATTGCCACCTCCGACATTGGCAGGATGAATGACGGAGACTCGTTTGAGATCCTCGGGAGGTTTGATAATTCTGATATCAGGGGATGCAGCCTGATGGTAACATAATTATAATATTAAGTCTGAGATTCTCAGAGCTACAGAGCTCTGTGGGCAGTAACCCGGAACCAGCAATCTTCCGGATCGGGACTTTCAAAGTCCCAATTTCCTGTCAAGCCAGCTGAACAGTTTCTCCCGGTCTTCTTTTCTGCACATCTCAAGGCTCTGGACGCAGAGGAACCTGATACCGGGATTGCTTTCGCATAGAGCGATCTTCTTGTCCACATAATTTTCTGCACGGCCCTGCGGTTTGAGATAAGCCAGCGCCGGTCCGGCTATATGTCTGTTTCCATCCAGAAGCTGCAGATGATTTGAAAGCGAGATAAAAGTGAATTGTGAATGATCACGGAAACGGAATGAAAGGTTTTTCTTAAGCAGGGAATCGTTTTTGCCAAAAAAATCTTCAACCAGCTTCCGGTTGACTGCGTGCGGCGTATGGCTGGTTGTGAAATACCTGTATTTAAATCCGAGCATTGAGGCAGCATTCCACTGACCCAGATGAAATGAAGCTCTTGGCTCATAGTCAGGCTTGCCAAGAATATGCCTGTTGAAAAAAATCCTGACGCTGTTCCAGAAGGCTCTTGGAGTTGTTGCCGCTACCCACCTGCCCCGTATTACAGGCCTGCCGTCAACGAACCAGTCTTCGGGCTTCATGCTCCTTATCAGGAATGTATCATCATTGAAATAAACAAAATTTTCAGAGAGACCCTTTATCCTCCATATCATATTCGCAATGCAGATACTGTTGAAGGTTGGCAGATAACTTTCGTATCCCTCAAAGATCTCCTTATGATCAACGATTCTTATTGATTCAACCCTTTCAGGAAAATATTTCCTTACGTCAGCAGAAATGCCCGGGTCCTGCTCATCGGTGACAATAAAGATGTTCCTGACAAACGGAGAAAATCTCAGGATAGACAGGACACAATACCGGATTTCATTTGACGAAGCAAAACGCGTGGAGTGCGCGCCTGATCCGACGGGTATGTTTGTCCCATGGATATAATTGCTTCTCTTCCGGGCCAGCTCAGGGTCATCACCGTCAACCCAGGCTATAACCACATCAATGGGTGGATTTGTCCCGGCGGAATTTTTGTTTGTACTGGAAATCATGTTTCCGGATGCAAATTTAAGATTGAATCCATCCACCTGAATATTTTTTCCCGTTGCCTGCTGCTGAGCATCTCTACACTTTGAATACAGATTGTTTTAATGCGGGGGTCATTCATGCAACGTTTGATTCTTCTGTCCATACGACTTTCTGAATAGTATGGATGGAAATATCCCAGCCTCGGGTCTCTATAATTTCTGTTGCCGCTTAAGATTTCAAGATGATATGCAACTCCCGGGGCGATTAACTGTTGAGAATCCCTGAAACGGTATGAAATGGTTTTTTCCAGCAGTTCAACATTCTCAGCGAAAAAGTTTTCAAGTGTTTTTCTCCTCATTGGATGAGGTGTGTGATCGTGGAAAAAATACCTCCCTTTTATGCCCAGCAAAGCTGCACTTTTCCATTGCATGATATAAAATGAAATCTTTGGCAGGTAATCCCCTTTATTGCGTAAGTGTCGGTTTATTAAAACTTTCAGCTTATTTCCGGCCATTTTTCTGAAAGGCGGCAGCAGCCACTTGCCCCTAAGGACAGGCATGTCACCGATAAACCAGTCCTCTTCCCTGGTTTCTCTTATCAGGATCACATCGTCATTGAAATAGATGAATTTTTCTGACAGTCCTTCAATTCTCCAGATCAATGTCTGAATAGAGGAGCTGTTGAAAGTCGGCAGATACTGCTCGTACCCTCTGAAGATCTCTTTGTGGTCAATAATTTTTAAGCAGCCGGCTTTTTCAGGGAACCTGATTCTTATATCCTCATAAAGATAAGGGTCCTGTTCATCAGTGACTATAAATATATTTCTGACAAAAGGGGCAAAGGTTAAAATTGACAGGACACAGTATCTTATTTCGTTTGATGATGCAAAACGTAAAGGCAGAGCTCCCGGGTGGGAGTTGGTCTTTTTTTCCAGGGCAAGGTAATGGTCTCTCTTTTCTGCAAGCTTCGGGTCACTTCCGTCAACCCATAAAATTACAGCATCAATAGGGTTGCTGCCTGCAGAATCGATGTTATCTGACATTGTTTTGTTGTAAATTTACTGCTTTAAATATTTTTTTACAAATTTAGCCTGAAATTACAGACGGATGTCCGGAGGAAGTCATAAAAAGATCGGAGTTGTATCGATGGTCAGAAATGACCGGTTCTTTATCCCGAAGTGGATGGAATACTATGGGGCACAACTTGGTCGTGAAAATCTCTATTTAATACTGGACGGACAAGATCAGCCTTTTCCCGAAGGTCATGAAACCATTAATGTAATAAGGATCCCCCGGCAAAAGCTGAACAGGAGCAGCGGAGACAAAAACCGTATCAATGTGATTTCCAACTTTGTAAAGGCGTTGTTTCCCAGGTATGATCTGATAATTGCCCATGATATAGATGAAATTCTGGTTGCAGATCCCAATCAGAACCTTACCCTTGCCGACTATCTTCAGCGGCCGGTAAGATACGCATCACTCTCGGCCCTCGGATTAGACGTCGGTCAGCACCTCGACCTTGAACAGCCAATAGATCCTGCGCGCCCATTCCTCGAGCAAAGGAGCTTTGCCCATGTATCGGCACGTTACACCAAGGCTGTTGTCGCAACCCGTCCGCTAACATGGGGGTCGGGATTTCACCGGGTGCGGTTCAGGAACTTTCATATTGACCCGAATCTGTTTCTGTTTCATTTTGGAATGGTTGATTACGCGATTTCAAAAGGGAGAATGGAAGATCCGTCGCTGATTCATGCCGGCTGGCGGGGCCACCTTGACAGAAGGTTTGAGTTGTTTGACCTGATAACAAAAAAGACACCAGTTGACGGCGACAGGTTTTTTAGAAAGGCCAGAATAAGACAAAACCTTTTTCGCCCGCTGTTTGCGATTAATAAACCGGGAATGCTGAGTGAGAAACCGGTCATAAGAATTCCGGAGCGGTTCAGGCACATAGTGTAAGACAAACACAAAATTATAAATCAGGTAATTGTCCGGTGAGAAATAACACAAAAGATGGCTGTTCATGCTGACATAACCAGAAAATCAGTACATCTTTCAGTTTACTTTGCTGCATTGTGCCTGTTTGTGGTCTCTCTGCCGTCATCAAGATATTTCCTGACAATAAGCGAGCTTATTCTTGCGGCTAACTGGCTGGCAGAGGCTGATTTTAAAACGAAGTTTAATAAGCTGCGGTCTGACAAAGCTGCCATTGCCTTTATCCTGATTTATATCCTGAATGTCATTGGGCTTTTATGGTCTGAGGATACAGGTTATGCATTTAAAAATGACCTCCTGCATAAATTGCCCACACTGTTCCTGCCTCTTATTCTTGCCACATCCCCGGTGCCTGACAGGAAAAAAATCAGGTTGCTGTTATTGCTGTTTATATCATCGGTTCTGGTTGTGTCATTTATCGGATTTTCCGGCAGGATTCTCCGGCCAAATATTTTCTTCCGTGAAGCCTCTCCTTTTATTCCGGGGCTCTATTTTGGAATTATGCTGATTATTGCGGCTTTTCAGTTGCCTCTGCTGATAAAACAGATGACTGCCAATAAGATGTACTTTTATATGAGCCTGGCAATATCAGCATGGCTTATTTTCTTCCTCTTTTATTTAAGGGCTTTATCAGGGGTTGCTTCTTTTATTGCAGTGTTGATTTACCTGATCATAGTTCTTGTTACCAGGACCAACAGAACATTTCTTAAAATTTCGTTGCCGGCCGTTTTCATTCTTCTGGCAGGCCTGGCTGCCTGGCCAATGGTCAACATTTATAAACAGACACATACTGAAACGCCAATCGATTTCAGCACTCTGGCCAGTCATACCGGTCAGGGCACTGCTTACTTACATGATACCACAACTATTATAAGGGAGAACGGCAACCTGGTCTATATCTATATTGCCGACGGTGAGCTAAGGGATGCCTGGAACGAAAAGAGCGATCTGGATTTCGACGGAAAAGACCTGATGAACCAGGAGCTGAGGGCCACATTGTACAGGTATATGTCATCGCGGGGACTTAAAAAGGACAGAGAGGGCTTCATGGAACTTTCCGCTACTGACATAAGGGCCATTGAAAAGGGAACGACAAATTATCTGAATGTCACAAGACCGGGTTTCTATATAAGGGCTTATGAAGAGATGATGAGCCTGTATGTCTATTATCACAGCTCTCGTAAAGAAATTTCATGGGGCTCGCTTACAAAAAGAATTGATGTCTGGAGAGCTTCCCTGGAGGCATTCAAAGAACACCCTGTTTTGGGCTGGGGCACAGGGAGCATCCTGAAGGCTGTGAACTATGGCATTGAAAAAAATGACTCTTCATTATCGGGGTTAAACATGAAGCCGCACAATCAATTCCTTTACATCCTGCTCACGCTGGGATTCACCGGACTGATTATCGTCGGAGGGCTGTACGTTTATTTCCTTGTAAGGAATAAAGCACAGGAATCTTTTATGTTCATCCTGTTTCTGATTGTCTTCCTGGTAAATTTTACCGGTAATAATTCCCTGGAGTCTCAGCCGGGTCAGGATCTTTTCGTTTTCTTTTCGCTTTTTTATGCCTGGTTTTATCCCGCTCTGAAAAAAGAGCCGGGATTCATTTATTAAGCCGGGTCAAAATCCCAGTTTCTGCCTGATGTCAGCCGGAACAGCATCCTTGTGGACCATAATGTATATCGTCTTTGCTCTGACGAAACTCTCTGACATGTTCAGGTAACCGCCGAATGGATTCCTTTCCGTGCCCCATGAGTTTTTGGTCACGTAATATTTCGTTCCGTTCTGGTCCTTAACTATACCTGTCACGTGCATCAGGTGATCATCAGTGGTGACAAAGGTTTCGTACCCCTTTTGACGCATCTCCTGGGTAACGGCAAATTCAGGATAAGGTTTTTCAAATTTAAAGACCTCTGCCATACGGTCCTGGACAGGCATCTTCTCAAACCGTGCACGGTCAGTGATTGAAAAATTATCAATGTTCGTTACATCAGGATTGATTGCCACTCCCTTTGAGTGGGAGAAGCCCTTCTCGCTTACGTCACCGTCCCAGTCAACCGAGAAACCCTTTGAAAGCGCATTGTCAATTATCATAATAAGTTCATCAAGAGGCACATTGTAAAACGGGGTCATCTCCCAGTTGTCCCTTACCTCGAGCTGCCCCTGTGTATAAAAGGGAAAATGTGAAAAGGAAGTGATATTCACGTAGTTGTTCATGTCGAGTCCGAGGCTTGCAGCGAACGATTTTGGGGTATATGTTTGCCCCTTCCAGGTAAAAGTTTCAGGTACTTCGCCAAGGTAGATATCAAGAATTGCATCTGTAACCTCCTTCGATTCCGTACTCATCTGCTTGTTCTTTATCGGTACTGGTGTTACAGCTTCGATATAGGCTTGCAATTCCCGGTGATTATGTACCGGAGAACTGTAACTGATGCCGGAGTAAACCTCCTGCGGCACTATGCCTGATTCATTAAAAACTCTTACCCATGAAGGAGAAAGGCTTCCCTCCCCGAGGTTTCCCCTGCCTTCCCTCAGATAGTTATCCCTGATCCTGTTTTTATAGGTATTCCTTACGATATACATCTCGGAAAGGTCGTACTCGCCTTTGCCGAGACGCAGAAGCTCCGATTCCATGAATGATGTTGTGGCAAAACACCAGCATGTACCTGTGGCGGCCTGGTTCTTGACCGGTGTGGCGGGTAACGAAACAACCGCAGTGAATTTATATCCTTCAGGAGTGACAGCCGTTTCCTTGTTCTTTTTCTGCGCTGACAGAGGTGTGATTACAAGGATAACCGCCAGTACGGCAAAAAGTGATTTTTTCATATTTATATTATTATTGATTTATGGTCTGTTAAGGTCAAAAATATTCAAAAAATCCGATCGGGGAAATGCTTTTGAACAGTTATGATCAATCTTACCGGTCACATTGTAGGATAAAAGGCATTTTCAATATGATCTATCTCCCAGCCCGGGCCGTTGAAGATGAGGGTGATAATGTCGAACCTCGCTTCCTTATTAAGGTTGTATTGCTTAATGTAATTTGATGCTGCAAAGATTATTGTCCGTTGCTTGGGTACATTGACGGCATCAGCAGGACTGACCTGGTAACCGGCTGATCTTGCCTTGACCTCCACGAAAACTATATACTCACTGTTCTCAGCAATGATATCGATCTCAGTGCGTCCCGACCTCCAGTTTCTGTTGCGAATCGTATAACCGTGCTGCATGAGCCAGCCGGCGGCCTGCTCTTCGCCCCTGGCGCCCAGCGCATCCTTGTTGCTCATGTCAGATCTCTATCAGCCTGTTTTTTATGGCGTACAAAATAAGGCTGGCTGTGTTTTTTGAGCCTGTCTTTGCCAGAAGGTTGGCACGGTGCTTGTCGACAGTTCGTTTGCTTATGAAGAGTGAGTCGGCAATCTCATGGTTTGAAAGTCCCTCGCAGATCTTCAGCAGTATCTCCTTCTCACGTTTCGAGAGGCTTGAGCTCTTTACTTCCTGCTCCCTGTTCTTGATGCGGTTAATTACATGATAGAGCAGTTCCTGCGAGAAGTAATTACCGCCTTTATGGACAGCAACGATTGCGTCATGCACGTCGGTAATGTCAGAATCTTTAAGGACAAATCCTTTTGCGCCTGCGTCAACCATCCTGTAGTAGTACTCTTCTTCGCCATACATTGAAAGAGCTATGACTCTCGTGCCGGGCATCTGGCGCGACAGTACGCCGGTAGCTTCCACGCCATCCATCTCCGGCATGCTTATATCCATGAGCACAATATCGGCGGGACCGGTCTCCAGGGCTCTCAGGAGTTCATTACCGTTAGAGGCTTCGGCCACCACCTCAAACTCACTGAAACTGCCCAGCAATATCTTCAGTCCGTTCCTGAACAGCTGATGATCATCAGCGAGTGCGATTTTTATTTTATCCATTTTCCTACAATACCATAACCTCTACGAGGTATTTATATTATTTTATTCCTTTGTTCATCGAAATTCAAAAATCGTTAATCGATATTCTTAAATCTTACTGGTTAACCCGAATCAGTGCACTGGTACCCTTCCCTTTCGAACTCTCAATCAGGAAGACCCCGTCCACTGCCCTCACTCTTGTCTCGATGTTGGGGATTCCCATGCCCACAGCTTCTTCCGAGGTCAGTTTCTCTGTGTCAAATCCCCGCCCGTTATCAAGATACTGCAAGGTAATGATTTTTTGGTGGCGGTGAAGATCCATCTCTATCCTCGATGCACCTGAGTGCTTCATACCGTTGTTGATGAGCTCGCAGGCCGCCCTGTACATCACTATCTCCTTGTCTGTGTCGAAACGTTCCCCTTCCATGTTTGTCCGGAAATCGATGCTGACACTTCTTGTCTGGTTGACCTTTGTCGCGAAGGTGCTGATGGCGGTGGCAACACCAAGGTTTGTCAGAACATGAGGGCTCATGTTGTTTGCTATTTCCTTGATGGAGCTGAGAGCCTCGTTGACCACATGGTTGGTATTGCCGAGAATCTCTTTTCCCACGGGATCAGTCACCATGGGTGTCAGAGCTGAGAGTGACATTTTCACGGTTGATAAAAGGGGCCCGAGCCCGTCGTGCAGGTCTTTTGCAAACCTCTTTTTCTCTGACTCTTCGGTGGTGATGATAGCGTTGAGCAGCCTCCGGTCAGACCGCATCCTGTCAGTCTCTGCACGCTTGAGAGAGGTGAAGAGCTCCCTGATAAGAACAACGCCGGAAATTATCAGGACAGATATCAGAACATTCATCCAGTCATCCATCATTGTAAGCTCAAATGAGGGATGACCCTGGAAGTACTCTATCAGCTGTATAAGGGTTCGCAACGACATCAGCACGAAGGAAGTGGAGAGCAGTATCCACGAGAGCCTGTACCTGGTCATCTTCATGAAGCGGAGAGCTATGACGGCAGCAATGATTTGCAGTGCTATTGAAATGATGAGCGCGATAAGACGTACCATTGTAACAAAAATTTAATTCGTACAAAATTATGAGTTTATTATCTTTGCGGCGCCAAAATGGATAATTGATACCCATTTTGTCACTTTTTCATACCGGAATATTGAAGGAATATAATAATTAAGGTATAAAAATGACAGTACCGGCAATGATTGAAAACTTATTAATAACACGTTAAAAACTTGTTCATAATTACAAAATGACAAATCCCGTGAAAGTCTGCCCGGAAATGTAATTTAACGCTCTGCCCGAACTGAATGGATCGACATTTGTAATTCACTGGAATTAAATATATTACAACCATCTATAACCATAAACATTCTAACTCAACTCAAATTATGCGAAAACTTAAGTTCACTTTCATTCTGTTGTCGCTGTTCCTGGGGTCAATGACCCTGATGGCCCAGGTGACAACTTCTTCACTAAGTGGAAAAATTACCGACGCGAAGGGAGAATCTCTTCCGGGTGCTACCGTTGTTGCAGTTCACATTCCTACAGGAACGCAGTACGCAGCACTGTGTGATAATTCCGGCAACTACAGGATCCAGAACATGCGTATCGGCGGTCCCTACAAGGTTGATGTCTCATTCGTGGGTTATTCATCCAACACCTACACGGATATTTATCTCAAACTCGGTGAGAACTATGTTCAGAACGGCCAGCTGACTGAGACCACTACCGCATTGCAGGAAGTTGTTGTCACGGCAGGGCTGAAAAACTCGATACTCAGTTCTGAGCGTGCAGGTACCCAGACCAACGTCAGCGGACGTGAACTGGCAAGCATGCCGACGATCAGCAGGAGTATTTCCGACTTCACCAAATACACCCCGCAGGCACAGGGTAACTCATTCGGAGGAAGGGACGGACGTTACAATACTATTACTATTGACGGCGCCGCCTTCAACAACAACTTCGGACTCAGCAGCAACCCACTCCCAGGAGGTGAGGCACAACCGATCGCACTTGATGCCATTGAGGAAATTTCTGTAAGTATGGCACCCTATGACGTACGCATGTCACAGTTCACGGGCGCCAGCATCAACGCTGTAACCCGCAGCGGCGATAACGAATTCAAAGGATCAGTTTATACATATATACGTCCTGAATCATTTACAGGAAACACAGTTGACGGATATGAAGTGGTCGGAGCAAATTCCAGGAGTTCACTTAACTTCGGCGGACGCATCGGCGGTCCCATTATCAAGAATAAACTCTTCTTCTTCCTCAGCGGTGAGTATGGCACCGAAACAATTCCGGGAGTTACGTGGAAACCAAGTACAGACGGTGTAGCCAACCAGGACCTGATGATCTCAAGAACTCTTGAATCAGACATGGTTGCCGTGAGGAACCACCTGATGGAAACCTATAACTACGATCCGGGCAAGTACAAGGATTTCGATCCGTTCAAAAATATAAATACTAAAATACTTGCACGCCTCGACTGGAACATCAACAAGGATCACAAGTTCACCATAAGGTACAATGATGTTGTTGGTACCTCTGATCAGACAACCAATTCTAACAGCGGCCCGCCAAACAACGCCAGGAACTCCAGCCGTATCGGCAGCCAGTCATTGGCTTTCTCAAATGCGTTCTACGGATTTAAAAATACAGTACGTTCAATCACGGGTGAACTTAACAGCAGTTTTGGCTCAAGGTTCTCGAACAAGTTCCTTGCCAGCTATACTTTTATACAGGATACCCGTACCAGCAACTCAGACCTGTTCCCCTTTGTTGACATCTGGGAAGGTGGTGATCAGTATATGTCATTCGGTTATGAGCTCTTCACATTTAACAATGATGTCCAGAACAAGACATTTACATTTACTGATAACCTCTCCATAAACCTTAACAAGCACACTCTTACGGCAGGTGTCTCATTTGACCGTCTTTGGTTCCGTAACTCATATATACGTGAAGGTACTTCATATTACCGTTACGCCTCTGTGGATGATTTCTTAACTGGAGCTGATCCCAGCGGTTTTGGTGTTACATATGGTTACAATGGTGTCGATGCACCAGGTGCAACAGCAACCTTCGGGTTTGCATCACTTTATGCACAGGATGAATGGGCTGTTGTACCGAAACTTAAACTGACATACGGTGTTCGCCTGGAGCTTCCCCTGTACCTTGATGAAATGCAGGGTAACCCTGCCATTGCAGCCCTCACCTTTTATGACGGCGCAAAGATGGACGTAGGCACATGGCCTGAAAGCCAGCTCGTTGTATCACCGCGTTTCGGCTTTAACTGGGATGTCCGTGGTGATCGCTCACTGCAGGTACGCGGAGGAACAGGCCTATTCACAGGTATGCTTCCATTTGTGTGGTTCACCAACCAGCCAACCAACTCCGGCGTTATCCAATCGCCTGAAATAGGCTGGGGCCCGGGCAATGCAAACCTTGTGGGACTGGAATTTAATCCTGACTACAAAGCGTTAATAGCTAGCGATCCCGTCAACTTCCCGCAGAGTGCAAGTACATTACCGAACAATTCAACACTTACCCAGGTGGGCAAAAGCTTTAAATTCCCGCAGATCTGGCGCTCAAACCTGGCTGTTGACGTTGAATTGCCGTGGAGTATGATATTCACCGCAGAAGCAATGTATTCAAAGGATATCAATGCTGTACAGCAGATAAATATTAACCTGGCGGATCCGACAGGAACACTGGCCGGCCCGGATAACCGTATGTTCTGGACCAGCAGCACTGCCGCCAAGGTAGTTAGTACTGTCAGTGCAGCCACAGAGCTCAGAAATACCAAACAGGGCTACCAGTATTCACTTACAGCAATGCTGACCAAGAACTTCAGTAAAGGGCTGTCAGGTATGTTTGCCTACACCTACACTGAGGCAAAAGACATCAGCGCCAACCCGGGTTCGTCAGCTTATTCAGCTTACTCATCCAATACCTCTATCGGAAGTCTGAACGATCCTGAACTGAGCTATTCACTTTTCTCCACTCCTCACAAACTTATCGGTAGTGTATCATACAAGATTGAATATGCTAAACACTTTGCAACCACATTCTCGCTGGTATACCAGGGATATCAGACAGGAAGGTGGACCTATACCTATTCCAATGACCTGAATGGCGACGGAGTGACAGCAGACATAATGTATATTCCTTCGAGTGCATCTGAAATTACCTTTGTAGATTATACTCCAAGCGGAGGAACATTAATGACTGCAGCACAACAGCAGGACGCATTCTGGGAATATGTCAACCGCAATGAATATCTCGGCAGTCGCAAGGGTCAGTATGCTGAAAGATATGGCGAGGTTCAGCCCTGGATGCACAGGTTTGACGCAAAAATTCTCCAGGACCTCTTTACAAACTTCGGGTCAGATCGCAAGTACACTCTCCAGGTCAGCGTCGACCTCCTTAATGTAGGCAACATGATAAATGACAGCTGGGGTACCTATACGTACAATCCTCTGACCAGCTATGAAAACGTACGTCCGCTGACTGTTGTCAACAGGGGTAACGCAACCAACGCTCCTACATTCAGGCTAAATGCCACATCACTTGAAGATTTTACTAAAAAGACCACTCTCAGTAAGAGCGTAAGTACCTCAAGTACATGGGGTTGCCTTCTGGGCATTCGTCTTATCTTCTAAGGTGTTATGTATCAACTACTTAAAGAGGCCGGGAAACCGGCCTCTTTTTTTTCACCAAAGCGGTTTATAAAGTTAATATGTATGTTGATAAAAGGGAACTTTTATCCTTGTGTCCTCTGACATGCTTGCCTATTTTAGCAAAACCCGTTCATTTTTATCGAAGGTAGATTAAGTAGCTTATTTTCAAACTGTAATATTCTTGCACTATAATGGGAGATTCATTTGTCCACATACTATCCGTCGCCCCTAACGAGAAGGAGATGATGAAAAAAGAGGAGAAGAAGTTGAAAAAGGAAGAGACGATGGTGGATAAATCGACCAGGCCGGAAAACACAGGTGAACAAACCACATATCTTTATGAGGATGCCATAAAGGCAACACGCGAATATTTTGGCGGCGACGACCTGGCGGCCAAGGTCTGGGCAAGTAAATACGCTCTTAAAGATTCCTTTGGCAATCTCTATGAAAAGACTCCTGACGATATGCACCGTCGCCTTGCTACAGAGATACATCGTATAGAACAAAAATACCCCAATCCTCTTCCGGTAGAGACCATCTACAGGGCTTTCAAGGATTTTAAATATATTATTCCGCAGGGCGGACCAATGACCGGAATAGGTAACGATTACCAGATCGCTTCGCTCTCAAACTGCTTTGTCATAGGGAACAAAGGCGATTCGGATTCTTACGGCGGGATAATGAAGATTGACCAGGAGCAGGTGCAGCTCATGAAACGCCGCGGCGGTGTCGGACATGATCTCTCGCACATACGTCCCAAGGGCTCGCCGGTGCTTAACAGCGCCCTCACCTCAACGGGTGTGGTGCCCTTCATGGAACGCTATTCAAACTCAACCCGTGAGGTGGCACAGGACGGCCGCCGGGGAGCACTCATGCTATCCATATCCATCAAGCATCCTGATGCCGAAAGTTTTATCGACGCAAAGCTTGAGGCAGGAAAAGTCACTGGTGCAAACGTCTCTGTGAAGATAACCGATGATTTCATGGAGTCAGTGATCAAAGGCAAGAGCTTCCGCCAGCAGTATCCCATAAAATCAGAAAACCCGAAATTCGTTAAGGAGATTGACGCACGCAAGCTATGGAACAAGATAGTCCATAACGCCTGGAAATCAGCTGAGCCGGGAGTGCTCTTCTGGGATACCATCAAGCGCGAGAGCGTGCCTGACTGCTATGCCGACCTGGGCTATGAGACCGTATCAACGAATCCGTGCGGTGAAATACCCCTCTGCCCGTACGACAGCTGCCGGCTGATTGCCATCAACCTCTTCGGGTATGTGAAGAATCCCTTTACTCCGAAAGCATCATTTGACTTCAGGCTGTTCACGGAACATGTTCATCTCTCACAACGGATCATGGATGATATCATCGACCTTGAGCAGGAGAAGATCGATTCCATAATAGCCAAGATTGATAATGACCCTGAGCCTGCTGAACTGAAACTGGTTGAACGGAATCTGTGGGAAAATATCCGGCACAAGACCGAAGAAGGAAGACGTACCGGCATCGGCATCACCGCCGAGGGAGATATGCTTGCTGCCCTGGGTATGAGATATGGAACCGACGAAGCAACAGAGTTTTCAGTCAGTGTCCACCGTACCCTTGCCATTGAGGCATACAGGTCATCAACGGAGATGGCAAAAGAGCGGGGCGCCTTCCCGATGTACGACAAGGAGAGAGAACGTAACAATCCTTTCATCAACCGCCTCCGCGAGGCTGATCCTGAGATGTACGCCGAGATGGAGAAAAACGGCAGACGCAACATTGCCCTGCTGACCATCGCTCCTACAGGGTCAACCAGTCTTATGAGCCAGACGACATCAGGTATTGAACCGGTCTTCCTGCCGTTCTACAAACGCCGCCGCAAAGTGAACCCGAATGACAAGGATGTAAAAGTTAGTTTTACCGACGAGGTGGGCGACCACTGGGAAGAATTTGTAGTCTTCCATCATAAGTTCATCGAATGGATGAAACAGAATGGCTATGACTACGAACAGGTAAGGAGTATGTCAGAAGAGGAGATCAATATAATCGTCGGGAAATCGCCTTACTACAAGGCTACTTCCAATGATGTCGACTGGATGGCGAAGGTGCGCATGCAGGGGGCCATACAGAAGTGGGTTGATCACTCGATCAGTGTGACCATTAACCTTCCTGCAGATGCAAAGGAAGAGCTTGTATCTGAGCTCTATCTCACCGCATGGAAGGAAGGATGCAAGGGTGCAACCGTTTATCGCGACGGTTCGAGAAACGGGGTGCTGATATCGAACAACAAGGAAGATAAGAAAACTGACTGGTCACCCATCAGACCCAAGGTGCTTGAGGCCGACGTGATCCGTTTCCAGAATAACGAAGAAAAGTGGATTGCCTTCGTGGGGCTGAAGGACGGTGTTCCGTATGAAGTCTTCACCGGTCTCCAGGATGACGAGATGTTCCCCCTGCCTAAAAGCATTGTCAAGGGAAAGATCATAAAGAATAAAGACGATGAGGGTAACACCCGGTACGACTTCCAGTACACTGACAAGTACGGTTACAAGAACACCCTCGGCGGCTTATCACATATGTTCAAACCTGAATTCTGGAATTATGCCAGGCTTATATCAGGGGTGCTTCGCTACGGAATGCCTGCCAAGGATGTCGTCGAGCTGGTGTCATCGATGAAGCTTGACAGTGAATCGATCAACACCTGGAAGAACGGAGTTGAGCGTTCGCTGAAGCGTTATATACCCAACGGCACAAAGGCCAAGGGCAAGTGCGGCACTTGCGGATCCACCAACCTGGTTTACCAGGAGGGGTGCCTCATCTGCAGCGACTGCGGCACATCGAAGTGCAGCTGACGGTTTAAAATATCAAATGAAAAGAGAGGCATGAGTGATCATGCCTCTTCTGTTATCACTGACAGAACCGTTCATTGAACGGGTAGGTTCAGTTCTGAAAGGGACTTTTCTATCTCCTCTGCCGTGGTTTCGTGGTCAGGCAGGTTGCCCTCGAAAAACTTCTCATAGGCGGAGATGTCAAAGTGACCGTGGCCGCTGAGATTGAAAAGAATCACCTTTGATACTCCTTCAATATCCGCTCTCCTTGCTTCATCAAGTGCACCGGCTATGGCATATGACGACTCAGGCGCAGGAAGGATCCCTTCGGTCCTGGCAAAGAGAATACCGCCTTCAAAGCATTCGCGCTGCTGCTTGGCTTTTGCTTCGACAAATCCGTCCTTACGCAACTGACTGACGAGGACACCTGCACCGTGATATCGCAGACCACCAGCATGGATCTTGTCCGGGATGAAATTATGCCCCAGGGTGTACATGGGAAGAAGGGGGGTCATGCCTGACTGATCACCGAAATCGTACGTGAATTTCCCTTTGGTCAGCTTGGGGCATGAGGAAGGTTCGACAGCCACCAGCCTCGTATTTTTTCCTTTTGTCAGATTTTCGCGAAGGAATGGGAAAGCAATTCCGGAAAAATTTGATCCTCCGCCGAAGCACCCGATCACAACATCAGGGTAATCGTCAGCCTTTTCCATCTGCAGCAACGCTTCCTGTCCGATAATGGTCTGGTGGAGAATAACATGGTTAAGTACGCTGCCGAGAGAATACTTGGTATACGGATCCTGCACGGCCACCTCCATTGCCTCAGAAATGGCAATACCAAGACTTCCCGGTGACTCGGGATCGAGTTCAAGCACCCGCCTTCCCGCAGCTGTCATTGTGCTTGGCGACGGGACGACCCTGGCGCCGTATGTATTCATCAGGAGCTTACGCCCGGGTTTCTGATTGTAACTGACCTTTACCATGAATACAAGCAGTTCAAGTCCGAAGTGGCTGCATGCGAAGCTCATCGCACTTCCCCATTGACCGGCACCTGTCTCTGTCGTTATCCGCCTGACGCCTTCCATCTTATTATAATATGCCTGGGGGATGGCAGTGTTTGCCTTATGGGAGCCTGAATAATTCCCTCCTTCATACTTGTAGTATATCCTGCTCTTTGTTCCCAGGGCCTTTTCAAGGTTTCGCGCCCGGAAAAGAGGAGAAGGGCGGAAGGTCCTGTACAGATCAAGGACCTCATCAGGAATGTCGATGTATCTTTCGGTTGAGACTTCCTGTTTTATCAGCTCCATCGGGAAAATGACCGACAGGTCATCAGGGCCCACCGGCTTACCGGTGGCGGGGTTCAGCGGCGGCAAAGGCCTGTTGGGCATGTCTGCAACAATATTGTACCACTGGCGGGGCATTTCGTTTTCGCTTAACAGAATTTTGGTAATCTTTTCCATGGATCATTATTTTTTCTCTCCGTTGTTCATAATCTTCATCTGGTGATTTATTGACTCCTGATGAATAGCCTTAAAGATCGTATCGATAAACTCAGCACTGAGTCCTTTGGCCTTAGTCTTGCTCATCACCCTGGTTATTATTTCATCCCACCTGGTAGTCTGGAGGATGGTGATGTTGTTCTCTTTCTTGTACTCTCCGATGGTTTCTGCAACCTTCATACGTTTTTCCAAAAGATCGAGCAGATGTTCATCAAAGACATCGATCTGCTGGCGTAGTTCTCCAAGCACGTCAAGCAGCCTGGGATCTGATGCAACAGGATTACGTATGACAAGTCTGCTTAAAAGCTCCTGCAGACCGTCCGGTGTAACCTGTTGTGCTGCATCACTCAACGCTTTATCAGGATCATGATGAGACTCGATCATGAGGCCATCGAAGTTCAAATCCATCGCTTTCTGGGAAATTTCCCTCAGAAATTCTCTTGATCCGGCAATATGACTGGGGTCACAAATGAGAGGAAGGTCAGGCAGGCGGCGACGAAGCTCAATGGGCAGCTGCCAGTTAGGCTGATTCCTGTAGCTTGTTTTTTCAAAGGTGGAAAAACCACGGTGAATAGCTCCAAGATGTTTGATCCCTGCCTTAGCTATGCGTTCAATGGCTCCTATCCACAGCTCAAGGTCAGGATTAACAGGATTTTTGACCAGCACCATCACATCGACACCTTTCAGGGCATCAGATATTTCCTGTACAGTGAATGGATTTACAGATGTTCTGGCCCCGATCCACAGCATATCAATGCCATATTTAAGGGCCTCATAAACATGCTTTTCATTTGCAACCTCAGTGCCGACCAGCAGTCCTGTTTCCTTTTTGACATCCCTGAGCCATCTCAGTCCCTCCGATCCAACTCCCTCGAAAGAATTTGGACGAGTGCGCGGTTTCCATATCCCGGCACGGAAGATGCTCACTGTTTTTAACCGGGCCAGCTGTTTTGCCGTTTTCATAACCTGTTCTTCAGTTTCGGCACTGCATGGGCCTGAAATAAGGAAGGGGCGATTTTTATATCCCTTCCATTCTTGTATGGGCACTGTATTTAATTCGGTTTCCATGACACTGTAAGTTAATTAGTTAAGTATCTTCCTTATTTTGTTGGCCTCATCCATAAGAGCTTTCAGACCGTCCAGATCTCTTTCGGCAATCATTTTCCTGAATAAATCCATTTTTTCAGTATAAGTATCAATTACTTCAAGTATGAATTTGGAATTCTCAAGAAAGATCGGTGCCCAGGTTTCCCCGTTGCTTTTTGCCAGACGCACCGTGCTTTCAAAACCACCGCCTGCAAGAGTCAGGATATTCTGCTCCTCGTGCTCCTTATCAAGAACAGTCAGTGCCAGAGAGAAGGAAGTAATATGCGAGATATGAGATACATAAGCGACATGTGTATCATGATCTGACGATTTCATATATACGATCCGCATATTAAGTGTAATAAGCATCTTTTCAACCAGTCCAAGTGCATCATGGTCGCAAAGTTCAGGATCACATATAATGGCAGGCTTATAATCGAAGAGCCTGCCTATGGCCGCCAGGGGACCGGAATATTCAGTTCCGGCCATCGGATGTGCGGCTACATACCTGCCTCGTTTAGGATGATGTTCCGATATCTTTGAAATGCTTCCTTTTGTCGAGCCCATATCTGTCACTACTTTGGACGTTCCGTCAATCCTGTCAAGGATAACGGGCAACATTTTACAGTTTGAATCCACCGGAGTACACAGTATGATCAGATCACTTCTGTCAATGGCATTTTCCAGAGTATCAATTTCATCGACAAGTCCGCAGAGCTTTGCGATGTTCTGATGCTGGAGATTTGAATCAACGCCGATTATTTTGTCGGCAAACCCCCGTTTGCGAAGGTCAATCATCATCGAACCTCCTATAAGACCTATTCCAATAACAGCGATTTTCATCTTTTTTTATTTGATTTCTGGTTAACGAAGTCAGCGTAAGAGGAAATTCTATTTTTTGCCTCTTCCAGCAAATCAGCGCTTGCGCACAATGATATGCGTATATAGCGCTCACCCTTGCTTCCGAAAATAAATCCCGGGGTAATGAAAACGCCGGACTTATTAAGAATCTCTTCCACGTATTCCTCGCAGCTGGCAATGGATTCAGGTATTCGCCCCCACACAAACAGTCCAACCTGGTTTTTGTCATATTGGCAACCAAGGACGTCCATTATCTCTTCAACTGTTTTACGGCGTTTTTCATAGACTGTGTTGATCTGTTCGTACCATTCCCGCGAATTGTTAAGTGCCTCTACGGCAGCTTTTTGTATGGGCAGGAACATTCCAGAGTCCATATTGCTTTTTACCCTGAGAATACTTTTGAGATACTCGCTGTGACCCGCCACCATGCCGATGCGCCACCCGGCCATGTTGTGCGATTTACTAAGGGAGTTCAACTCAAGAGCAACATCTTTTGCTCCGTCAACTGACAAAATACTGAGATAATCCTTGTTTAATATGAAGCTGTAAGGATTGTCATTGCATATCAGAATGGAATGTGCGTCAGCAAAAGCTACCAGTCTTTCAAAAAGTTTTAAGGATCCTTTTGTTCCGGTAGGCATGTGCGGATAGTTTACCCACATTAATTTCACTTTGGTCAGATCCATGAGCTCAAGGGTCTCCAGGTCAGGCATCCAGCCCCTTTTTTCATCAAGTTCATAATACCTGATCCTGCCGCCGACGAGATTCGTTACGGAGGAGTAAGTCGGATAACCGGGGTCCGGAACAAGAACTTCATCGCCCTGGTTGACAAAGGCCATGCTGATGTGCATGATCCCTTCCTTGCTGCCCATCAGGGGAAGGATCTCATTATCAGGATTGAGTTCCACCCCGAAATATTTTTTATACCAGCCGGCAAAAGCATTCCGCAATTCAGGAATGCCGATATAGCTCTGGTAGCCATGCGAGGAGGATTTGGTGCTTTCATCAATCAGCCGCCTGACAGTATTTTCTGAGGGAGCCTGGTCGGGGCTGCCAATACCAAGGCTGATGATACTGGCTCCGGCTTTCCTCATCTGGTCAATCTGCCTGAGTTTCTGTGAGAAGTAGTATTCCTGCACACTCAGTGTGCGGTCAGCAGGTTTAACTTTCATAAAGCATGTTATCTTTATTATAAACTCCCAGCACTTCCAGGTTGCTGGTTCGTTTTTCCAGGGCATTTTCAATCATCCCTGCATTGATGTCTTCACTGAACTCAAGGTCAAGGTAAAACATATATTCCCAATCGCCATTCAGGCGTGGAACAGATTGAATCTTTGACAGGTTGATATTCATCTCAGCAAGGATTACCAGTACGGCAGCCAGGGAACCGGGTTTGTGGCCGGTGGCAAAACAAACTGAGACTTTGTTTCCTTTTTTATTCTGATTTTCCTTATTGCCAATGACAAGAAACCGTGTGTAGTTCTTTTTATATGTCTCAATTCCCTCTGCAAGTATGTACAGCCCATGAATTTTTGCAGCACTTGATGGACCTATTGCCGCGACCCCAAACAGGCTGTTCTCCTTTATAATTCTTGCACTGCCTGCAGTATCGGCGCTTTCAATAAGCGTTATTCCGGGATATTGGTTAAGAAATTCCATGCACTGGGCAAGCGCTATCGGGTGCGACCTTATTTCTCTGATACCTGTTATCAGCTGGCCGGGGAGGGCCATCAGGTTCTGCTTTATTCTGACATTATGCTCGCCAAAAACTTTAAGTCCCGATTCCCTTAAAAGTGTGTAATTGTAAAGGATACTTCCGGACCGTGCATTTTCGATGGCCATAACTGCAAAATCAGCTATCCCCTGTTTTGCGGCATTGACGGTCATGTCAAATGTCGGACATTCCACCAGTTCAATTGTATCTGAGTCGAAATATTGCCGGGCAGCCACGTCATGAAAACTTCCTTTTTCTCCCTGTATCGCAATTTTCATTTCAAAGTATGTTAACAAAAAAGGGCCTCTTTCCGGGGCCCTTGCTTTCATCTAATTTCTATTATCTGTACACAAAAATCCCCTTAACTGTTTTTAAAATAAAACCAGAAGTAATAAGAGAGGTTAAAATTCTTGTGTATGCTATTCATTTTGTTGTCTTATTGGCTTACAAAAATAATGGAATTTTACACAAAACAAATTGAATGACATAAATTAATGAGATATTGTTTATTTTCAATGGATTTCAAAGACTGGTGTTCTTTCAGTTTTTCAGAATAAAATCCCGGAGCCAGTCTCCTACTTCCGATGTCGATTTTGGATTAGTCTTATCGAGGTCTTCGGTAACAAAATTTCCCTCGAGTGATTTTTCGACGGCCCTGTTTATCGCTCCAGCCTCTTCCTTTAGTTTGAACGCAAGGTCAAACATCATAGCTGCTGAGAGTATTGTACCGAGCGGATTTGCAATATTCTTTCCTGCTGCCTGGGGGTAGGAACCATGTATCGGTTCAAAGACTGATGTTGACAATCCGACAGATGCTGATGGCAGTAATCCCAGCGACCCGGTTATAACGCTTGCTTCATCTGAAAGGATATCCCCAAACATATTTTCAGTTACAATAACATCAAATCTTTTAGGATTTTGTATCAACTGCATTGCGGCATTATCGACAAACATAAAATCGACCGCAAGATCTCTGTATGCCTTTGCTGTTTCAGTTGCAGTCTCACGCCATAACCTTGATGTAGCCAGAACATTAGCCTTGTCTACGACCGTAATTTTGCGTGTACGTGACATTGCATAATCACAGGCAAGCCTTACAACACGTTCAATCTCATAACGACTGTAAACGCATGTATCATAGGCAGTGTTTCCGTCTTCAGATCTTCCCTGGGGTTTTCCAAAATAGAGACCTCCTGTAAGTTCTCTCACTATCAGAATATCGGCTCCCTGCACGATCTCTCTTTTAAGGGGAGATTTATCTATCAAGGCAGGGAAGGTGGTTACAGGTCTGATATTTGCATACAGGCCAAGTTCTTTTCGCATGGCGAGAAGACCCTGCTCGGGTCTGACCTTAACTGAGGGATCATTATCATATTTCGGGTGGCCGATAGCTCCAAAAAGAACCGCATCTGACGATTTGCACAGTTCAAGAGTTTTATCCGGCAGAGGAGATCCGGTCTGATCAATGGCAGTTGCACCCACCAGGCCAAAATTGAAAATGGCCGAATGTTTAAATCTCTTACAGACAGCCAGGACAACTTTCTTTGCCTGTTCAATAATTTCAGGACCAATACCATCACCGGGCAAAACTGCAATGTTAAAATTCATGTGTTGTATTTATTAGTGTTTTTCCATTCAGTGCATTCTCATTATTCTCAATGATGTTCAGCATTTTTTCGGTTGCCTTTATTGCCGACTCGGTCTGATCGGCATCGAGTCCTTTTGTTCTGAACTCCTTTCCCTGGTGATTCCAGGTTATGACTGTTTCAACCAATGCGTCAGTCTTCCCGTCCGGGTGGAATAGATACCTGGTAATCAGTCAGCAAAGGAATATTCCTTTCCCAGTCTGTCATATATTATTCTGATTGCTTTCATAAAAGCATCATATTGTCCGTCACCCGAAGATGTCTCCTGGTAAAGATTGCCGTTTATTTCTATCTGAACGCTGGCAAAGGGCTTCAATCCATATGACAGTGAAAGGGAATAATTTTTAATAAAGATCTTATAGTCGATTGATGCGTTACCAAGGACATCTGAAATGATGAATGGCAGATCCTCGGTGGTTACATCTTCCTTTTTATCTCCGAGCTCAATAACTCTTTGTGTCACCTTATTCAGTGATTCGGCATTGAGGACCAGGCCGAATTCTTCAAGGTTCTTTCTGATTGTCGCCTTCCCTGATTGTTTACCCAGGGCATACTTCCTTTTTCTCCCGAAACGTTCTGGGAGGAGGTTATTAAAGTAAAGGTTATCCTTGCTGTCACCGTCAGCATGAACGCCTGATGTCTGGGTAAATACATTCTCACCGATAATAGGTTTGTTTACAGGGATGCGTATCCCGCTGAATGTTTCCACTATCTTACTGACCCTGGTGATCTCAAACTCGTTAACGCCAGTCTCTGCTTCAAGATGATCACGCAAGATCCCTATGACACTTGAAAGCGGTGCATTGCCGGCTCTTTCACCCAGACCATTCACCGTGGTATGTATTCCTTTGATGCCGGCCTTTACAGCAGCGAAAACATTGGCAACGGCAAGGTCATAATCGTTGTGCGCATGAAAATCGAAATGCAATGAAGGATATTTATCAATCATCTTTTTGCAGAAAGTGAAGGTCTGCTCCGGATTAAGTATTCCAAGCGTATCGGGGAGCATAAACCTTTTTATCTTCTCCTCCTTAAGTGAATCCATCATGAAATAAACGTAATCTTCCGAAAAGATCATTCCGTTAGACCAGTCTTCCAGATAGATGTTGACCTGCATATCAAGTTCACCTGCCTTTGCGATAATCTCCCTGATATCACTGACATGCTGAGCGGGTGTTTTACGGAGTTGCTTTTCAAGGTGACGCAACGATCCCTTGCAAAGCAGGTTGACAACTTTACATCCGGCATTATTGATCCAGTTAAGGGACAACTCTCCGTCAACAAAACCAAGAACCTCTATTTTATTAAGGAGATCATTCTGGCGAGCCCATTCCGTGATCTTGCTTATAGCTTCAAATTCTCCGGAGGAGACCCGCGCGGAAGCTACTTCAAGATGATCTACCTTCACATCTTTAAGCAGAAGCGTGGCAATATGGAGTTTTTCGAGAGGAGGGTATGAAACGCCCTGAGTTTGTTCTCCATCCCTCAGGGTTGTATCAATTATTTCGATTCTCATCTGCACGCGTTTTGATTTCATAGTCTCTTATAAGACTCTGAATACCCAGAAGGTATTCGATATCATCAAGACCTTTCAAAAGACACTCTTTCTTAAAAGGATTTATCTCAAACCGTGAAGTCTCTCCGATACCTGGAATCGTTACTGACTGTTGTTGCAGGTCTATCTTCACGATTGTTTCAGGTATGTTCTTTATCAGTTCAAGAAGATCTGCCAGTAATTTTTCAGGTATCACCACAGGCAGAAGGCCGTTGTTGAGAGCATTATTCCGGAAAATATCTGCGAAAAAGCTTGATACCACAGCCCTGAAACCATAATCATACACAGCCCATACGGCATGTTCACGACTTGAGCCGCATCCGAAGTTTTTACCTGCCACAAGGATTTTACCGCTGTATTCAGGGTTATTCAGGCTGAATTCCATATTTTTCTTTCCTGATTTATCGAATCTCCAGTCACGGAATAAATTCTCACCGAAACCTTCCCTCGAT
Source organism: uncultured Bacteroidales bacterium (assembly GCA_963825165.1). GTDB lineage: Bacteria > Bacteroidota > Bacteroidia > Bacteroidales > VadinHA17 > SR-FBR-E99. The sequence goes on from CAWGRY010000006.1 coordinate 118,192, forward strand.
GTTGAGCTCAGAAACCTTGCAGGGATAATCTGATCTGTATCGACGTTTTCGTAAGGTAACGGAACACAGGTTGAATTAAGGATATCGAATTTGGCTTTTGTCATGTCAGGTTATTCTATAGAGTTTTGTCAGCTGATTAATTCCCTGGGGTCAGTTATCATTCCTGTTACTGCAGCAGCAGCAGCTGTCAGAGGGCTTGCAAGGAGTGTTCTTGCTCCCGGGCCCTGTCTTCCTTCAAAGTTCCGGTTAGAAGTTGATACGGCATATTTCCCTGAAGGGATCTTATCTTCATTCATAGCGAGGCATGAAGAACACCCGGGTTGTCTCAGATCAAATCCCGCATCATTCAGAATTTCAACCAATCCCTCGCTGATTGCCTGCTGTTCAACCATTTTCGAACCCGGAACAATCAAAGCTGTAATATTTGATGCTTTTTTTCTTCCTCTTACCATTTGTGCAAATGCTCTTAAATCTTCGATTCTTCCGTTTGTACAGCTTCCGACGAATACATAATCAACGGGGTGTCCAAGGATCTTCATTCCAGGTTCGAATCCCATATAGTCAAGGGACTTAAGGAATGATCCCGAAGCTTCACTCTTTAGAGCTTCAACCGCCGGAATATTATCGTCTATGGCCATTCCCATGCCCGGGTTAGTACCGTAGGTGATCATGGGTTTAATTTTATCAGCATTGAATTCCAGTTCACTGTCGAATTTCGCTTCATGATCGCTCTTCAGCTTTTCCCATCTTTGAAAATAATCCCGCGGACTGAAGTTTCCGGGGAAGGAGGGAAGGGCCTTTAAATATTTAAATGTTGTTTCGTCCGGTGCTATGAGCCCACCGCGTGCACCCATCTCGATACTCATGTTGCATATTGTCATCCGGGCTTCCATACTCAAGTCCTTTATCGCAGTACCGCCGTATTCGACAAAAAAACCAGTGGCACCGCCAGTTGAGATCTGAGAGATTAAATACAGGATAATATCTTTGGAGGTCACACCTTTCTGAAGCTCTCCGTTGATAGTGATCCTCATTTTTTTGGGTCTGGCCTGTATTATGCATTGCGTGGCAAGCACCATTTCAACCTCACTCGTTCCGATACCGAAGGCAATCGCTCCAAACGCCCCATGTGTTGAAGTATGGCTGTCACCACACACAATAGTCATTCCGGGACGGGTATATCCAAGTTCAGGACCTGCAACATGAACGATACCGTTTTTCGGATGGTTAAGACCAAAAAGTTCAATACCGTGACTCTTACAGTTTTCAGTAAGCTGCGCAACCTGGTTCCTTGACAATTCGTCTTTTATCTGCTTATCCTGATCTATGGTTGGGATATTGTGGTCGGCAACAGCAAGGGTCTTCTCAGGCCTGAAAACCTTTATGCCTCTGTTATTAAGGCCGTTGAAGGCCTGGGGACTGGTGACCTCATGAATAAAATGCTGATCAATATACAGCACGTCAAGGCCTCCATCAATGTGACTCACCACATGATCATCCCAGATCTTATCAAAAAGTGTCTTTGCCTCCATTTATAAGTTACATTTTAAAGCCATCTTCAGAGAGTTGGGATTACTTGATTTTATCGATAGCGTCAATAAAAGCTTCCACTGAAGCCGTGATTATATCCGTATTGGCAGAGAAACCGTAGTAGATTTTGCCCTGGTGCTCAACCTGTATATGGACTTTGCCGATATCATCGCTGCCTTTTGTGATAGCCTGAATCAGGAACTCTTCCAGGTGCACTGTTTTGCTTATCAGTTGTTTGACCGCTGTAAATGCAGCATCGATAGGTCCGTTGCCTGATGAGGTGGAGGTATGGATTTCCCCGTTTATTCTGACGCACACTGTAGCTACTGGTATCATTGATTTTCCGCAAGTAACCTGCAACCGTTCCAGTTTAAGTGCTTTTTCTCCTTTGAAGACTTCGCCTGAAAGGATCCTTATGTCTTCATCGTTGATCTCCTTTTTTTTATCGGCCAGGAGCAGGAAACGATGATAGATGTCGTCGAGTTCCTCCTTGCCGAAATTCAGTCCAATTAATTCAAGCCGGTGATTTAGGGCAGCTCTTCCGCTTCGTGCTGTAAGGATGATTGAAGATTCTCTTATACCAACTTCCACAGGGTCAATTATTTCATAGTTCTCCCTGTTTTTGATAACCCCGTCCTGATGAATTCCTGATGAATGTGCAAATGCATTCCTGCCCACAATTGCTTTATTCGCCTGTACGGGCATGCTCATCAGGGTAGAGACAAGCCGGCTCGTGCTGAAGATTAGTTTTGAATCTATGTTTGTTGTCATGTTAAGGTCGTGATGGCTTTTAATTATCATTGCCACCTCTTCGAGTGAGGTGTTTCCTGCCCTCTCGCCGATACCGTTAATTGTCACTTCGACCTGCCTTGCTCCGTTAATGACGCCCATCATCGTGTTTGCTGTAGCCATCCCCAGGTCATTATGGCAATGGGTTGAGATAATGGCTTTACCGATATTCGGCACATTTTCTTTCAGGAAACGGATCTTTTCACCGTATTCTTCCGGGAGGCAGTACCCGGTTGTATCCGGTATATTTACAACTGTTGCCCCGGCTTTTATCACAGCCTCAATTACCCTTGCCAGGTACTCGTTTTCACTTCTTCCCGCATCTTCGGCATAAAACTCCACATCCTCTACAAATTTCTTTGCATACCTGACAGCATCCACAGCTCTTTTAATCGTCTCTTCGGGTGTCGTTTTAAGTTTGTATTTGATATGAAAAGGAGAGGTTCCGATACCCGTATGGATGCGCTTCTTTTTTGCATATTGAAGAGCCTCAGCGGCGACCTCGATATCTTTCTTCACAGCCCTGGTCAATGCGCAGATAATGGGATCAGAAATTGCTTTCGATATCTCGACCACTGACTGGAAATCTCCGGGACTTGAGACAGGGAATCCGGCCTCAATAACATCGACGCCAAGCGCTTCAAGAGCCCGGGCGACTTCAATTTTCTCGATTGTATTAAGCTGGCAACCCGGAACCTGCTCCCCGTCTCTGAGGGTGGTGTCAAAAATAATTATCCTGTCGTTCATTTTCGTGTTTTTTTCACCCATGGTTATTTTCCTGGTCTGAGTTTTCTGACCATTGTCCCTGCCTGCCACATTTCTGAGTTATGCAGTTCATCAAGTTCAGCGGCCAGCTTTTCCCGGTAATCATGCTGTCTGTTTGCCTCAATTGTTATCCTGGCTTCATTACCGCTGGCGACGCTCTCGTACAGTTTGTCAAATACAGGAGCAACAGCATCGCGAAACCTGTTTTTCCAGTCCAGAGCACCTCTCTGGGCTGTTGTTGAGCAATTGGCATACATCCAATCCATTCCGTTTTCTGCAACAAGAGGAAGGAGGCTCTGTGACAATTCCTCCACGGTTTCATTAAAGGCCTCGGACGGGGAGTGCCCCATTTTTCGCAACAGATTATACTGCGCTTCCATAATTCCGGCTATGGCGCCCATCAGAACGCCTCTTTCTCCAGTAAGGTCGCTGTATACCTCCTTCCTGAAATCGGTTTCAAAAAGATAACCGGAACCGACCCCGATGCCGAGGGCAAATACCCTTTCCATGGCTTTTCCGGTAGCATCCTGGTATACTGCATAGCTCGAATTGAGGCCTTTCCCTTCAAGAAAAAGACGGCGGAGGGATGTGCCCGAACCCTTGGGCGCAATCAGGATCACATCAACATCAGCGGGCGGTACAATACCGGTCTGATCATTGAAAGTGATGCCGAAACCATGAGAAAAATAAAGAGCTTTTCCCTTCGTAAGATGCTTCTTTACTACCGGCCACGAAGCAATTTGTCCGGCGTCAGAAAGCAGGTATTGAATAATTGTTCCTCTTTTGCATGCCTCCTCAATTTCGAAAAGATCCTTTCCTTCTTCCCACCCGTCACTGACGGCTTTGTCCCAGGAAGATGAATTCTTCCTCTGGCCGACGATTACATTGAAGTCATTGTCTTTCAGGTTCAGCGACTGGCCCGGGCCCTGCACACCATACCCTATTACCGCAATTACTTCATTTTTTAATACTTCACGGGCCTTTGAGAGCGGGAATTCAGCCCTGGTTACCACGTTTTCAGTCACGCCTCCAAAATTTATTTTTGCCATGATTTCCGGTTATTTGATTATTATCAGTTTTTAATTCTCTATTTCAATTTCCTGCGGTTCCGGACGCTTTGCCTCATCCATCTCCTTAAGGTAAGAGGTTAATTCTTTTACCTGCTTTGTAATTGCCACACGACCAGACCTGACAAACTGCAGGACTCCGTAAGGCTCGAGCTGGTTGAGCAGATCGGTTATTTCAGGTTTGTGCCCGGTTTTTTCGATAACGACATATTCGGGAGTGACTTCCAGTATGCGGGCATGATGTCCCCGGACAATGTGATCAATGATATTTCCCGACATTAATCCCCGTGTTGCAACTTTAAACATCGCTATTTCCTGGTAAATTATTTCATCGGATGTGTGCACAAAGACCTTCAGTACGTCAACCAGCTTTTCCATTTGCCTGGTCACTTTTCTTACCATTTCCGGAGATGTAATAACCACCAGAGTCCACAGATGCACGCCGGGGACGGCAAATTCAGAGGCTGTAATGCTCTCGATGTTTATCTGCCTCCTGGTAAGGATTATTGTTATCTGGTTCAGTATCCCGATATGATTTTCGGTAAACAGTGACAGTGTATATTCATTTTTCATTTTTCCGCTGTTTTAATTTGTCAGTCTTACATCCGAAACTGATGAACCCGGTTCTACCATTGGCAGAACATTTGCCTCCTTGCTTATGGTAACGTCAAGCAGATAAGGCCCATCAGCAGTCAGCATCTCAGCCAGTGTTTTTTCAAGATCCTTTCTTGCCGATACCCTCTTTGAAGCAATGCCAAAGCCTTCGGCTATCTTGATGAAATCAGGATTGACCAGGGCAGTCGAGGCATATCGTTTATTGTAGAACATATCCTGCCATTGCCTGACCATCCCGAGAAAACTGTTATTCAGGATAATTATCTTAACAGGAATCTGATACTGAAGAATGGTCCCGAGTTCCTGTATCGTCATCTGGAAACCGCCGTCACCGAGGAAAACCACAACCTGTTTGTCAGGTCTGCCGATTTTGGCGCCTATTGAGGCCGGAAGCCCGAAACCCATTGTTCCCATTCCGCCAGATGTCACCAGGCTGTTCGGATTTTTAAATTTGTAATACCGGGCGGCAGACATCTGGTTTTGCCCCACATCTGTAACAATTATGGCATCCCCGTGTGTCAGGTCCGACACCAGCCGGACAACCTCACCCATTCTGATCTCACCGGATTCCGGTTCTGTCTCTGACCGGATGACTTTTTCATACTCTGTTTTATCACATATCCTGAATTCCCTTATCCATTTTGCAAATGAGTTTTCTTTCACCAGTGGTATCAGGCAGCGCAACACTTCACGGGCATCATTGTTTATTTCAAGATCGACCTGTACATTTTTGTTGATTTCTGCCTCGTCTATCTCGATATGTATTATCCTGGCGTTCTTTGCATATTTCTTGAGATTACCTGTAACACGATCATCAAACCGCATTCCTATTGCAATTATCAGGTCAGCCTGATTCGTAAGGATATTCGGACCGAGATTTCCGTGCATGCCAAGCATACCGGCATATAGTCTGTGACCATAGGGGAAAGCTGACAGACCCAACAGGGTAAGGGCAACAGGTATTCCGGTTTTCTCGGCAAATTCTTTAAGCTCATTCTCCGCACCCGACAGAAGTACCCCATGTCCGGCAAGAATTAATGGTTTTTCAGCATGGTTGATCATAATGGCTGCTGATTCTATTTCTCGGGTATGCAATGGTATTCGGGGGTTATAGCTTCTCAGGTATTCACATTTACTGTATCTGAAACTTAGTTTTTCAACCTGGGCATCTTTGGCAACATCAACCAGGACCGGTCCGGGACGGCCTGACTTTGCAATATAAAATGCCTTGGCTATTGCGTCAGGAATATCCTCCGCTCTTTTGACCTGGCAGTTCCATTTTGTCACAGGCATTGAAACACCAAGGATGTCAGTCTCCTGAAATGCGTCTGTCCCTATCAGGTTTGATACAACCTGTGCGGTTATGAAGACTACGGGAACTGAATCAAGGAAGGCATTTGCGATACCCGTAACCAGGTTTGTTGCCCCGGGACCGGATGTCGCGAAGCAGACTCCCGGCTTTCCGGTCACCATTGCATAAGCCTGCGCTGCATGCGCAGCGCCCTGTTCATGGCGGGTAAGTATATGCCGGAGCTTATCTTCATAATCAAGCAGTTTGTCATACACAGGCATGATGGCACCTCCAGGATATCCGAATACAGTGTCCACACCTTCCTCAATAAGGCACCTGAGAAGCGCTTCAGCTCCTGAAATCTGCTCCTGACCGTTTCCAGGTACTACTTTTGCATTTATCCCCTTGTTGTTCTTCATATTAATCTATCATAATGTCATCAAATAACCCTCACCGCTCCCTTGTCAGCTGAGCTGACTGTTGCAGCATAAGCTTTTAGTGAAGACGGTATTTCACGCCGGCGATTTCCTGGTCTGTAGGCCATTTCTCCTTTTACTTCTTCCTCTTTATGCCTTTTAAGAATCTCATTTTCAGACAGGACTACATTTATCTTCCTGTTTTCTATATCAATATCAATCTGATCTCCTGTTCTGAGAATTGCAATTTCTCCTCCTGCTGCAGCCTCCGGGGAGACATGCCCGATTGAAAGTCCGGAAGTGCCGCCTGAAAAACGGCCATCGGTTATCAGGGCACATTTTTTATCCAGCCCCTTTGATTTCAGGTATGAGGTAGGATAAAGCATCTCCTGCATTCCGGGCCCTCCTTTCGGACCTTCATACCTGATCACGATCACATCTCCTGCGGTCACTTTGTCATTCAGGATTCCCTCCACTGCATCTTCCTGTGATTCGAAGATCACCGCACGACCTGAAAATGTAAGGATGGAAGGGTCAATTCCTGCTGTTTTAACTATGCATCCGTTTTTTGCAATGTTTCCGTAAAGGACGGCAAGGCCGCCTTCCCTGTTGAAGGGATACCTGACACTTCTGATGCATCCGTTTTTCCTGTCTGTATCAAGTGTGTCGTAATAAGTATCATGAGACGCCATTTCAAGGCTTCTCCTCATTCCCGGAGCGCTTCTGAAGCAGTCAGATGCGAGAGGTAATGCTTTTTCTCCCGAAATATCCCAGTCAGATATTGCATCATGAAGACTTGGATAATCTATCCTTCTTACAGAGCTGTCTATGAGGTTGTTCCGTTCAAGTTCGCCAAGAATGGCAAAAATACCTCCGGCACGATTTACATCCTGTATATGATATTTCGAACTTGGAGAAACTTTACATAACGTGGGTACTGCGCGGGAAAGCAGATCAATATCTTTCATGGAAAAATCAACGCCGGCTTCGTGGGCAATTGCAAGAAGGTGCAGAACGGTGTTTGTTGATCCCCCCATTGCAATATCCAGCGACATGGCGTTTTTAAATGCCTCCCTGGTTGCTATTGACCGGGGAAGGACTGTGTCATCACCCTCGAAGTAGTATCTGTTTGCCAGGTCAGCTATCAGATGCGCAGCCTTTTCAAAAAGTCTCATACGGTTAACATGTGTGGCCACAATTGTTCCGTTTCCGGGAAGGGCCAGTCCCAGCGCCTCATTCAGGCAATTCATTGAATTGGCCGTGAACATGCCTGAACAAGAGCCGCATGTGGGACATGCGGCCAGTTCAATATCATTCAGATCTTTATCACTCACAGAGCTGTCAGCAGCAGATACCATTGCATCTATCAGGTCAAGTGACCTGTTGTTATGATTTCCGGCCTCCATCGGGCCACCCGAAACAAATACCGCGGGTATGTTGAGCCTCATGGCAGCCATCAGCATTCCTGGAGTGATCTTGTCGCAATTACTGATACAGATCATTGCATCCGCGCGATGTGCGTTGCACACATACTCGACGCTGTCGGCAATTAGTTCTCTTGATGGCAAAGAATAGAGCATCCCTTCATGGCCCATGGCAATTCCGTCATCAATTGCTATGGTATTGAATTCAGCTGCGAAAAGGCCATGTTTCCCGATTTCATTTCTTAATGATCTGACCGATCTTGTGAAGATGGACATGTCCCGGAACAAACTGGGAAAATGAGTTAACAATTGCAATGACAGGTTTTCCGAAGTGTTCTTCCTGCATGCCGTTAGCCCGCCAGAGACTTCTTGCACCGGCCATATTCCTGCCGGTGACCGTTATTGCACTCCTGAGTTGGTTCTTCATAAGTTCAAAAACACATTATAAAAAAAAGCTTCCCGGATTTCCGGAAAGCTTCTGTATACTTATAGTGTTACATATTATTCCCGGTCAACTGCCTGTGGCAATGAGAATGAGGGCAATAATATATAATAAAGATTTCATCACTTTTTCGTTAATAATTGAGGTTCAAAAGTACATAATTTTATTACAAACCAAATTAATTATCGATTTTTCTTTATTTTGTTTTAATAAAACGAAATAAATTGAAACCATATACTTCATTATAATGCTAATTATCAAAGCATTACAATTTTATTCCAGGAACAACTAACATGCAGGATTATTTTTTGGCTCTCCGGATTCCCCTTCCCCCGAGGAAACCCCAGCCACCACTGCCTAATATGAACCCGAGTGCATAAAAGCCTCCGTTGTTATTCTGTGCATACATTGTGATCTTATCACTGAAAAGCATGCCTATAAGATCAAACGGAGCTATAAATCCATGCCATAAGCCACCGAAGAAACCATAGGTATGACCGGTAAGGCATTGGCCAACAGCCTCATACTGAGCACAACCTGAAATAGATAGCAGCATTAGCCCAGCTCCTATAAGTAAGAGATTTCTTTGTGATAATAGAGTTTTCATAATCGGGGAATTATTGGTTTTACAGTACAAGTTAGACTAAAAAAGCAAGATAAATATTACGCACGGCTGCTTATTAATTAAAGATCACCAGCGTCCAGCTCCCGGGAGGCCGATCATACATGGGGATGCTTTTACCTCAGAACTCCCAGTTCCTGCCCGACCTTCGTGAAAGCTGCAACTGCCTTGTCAAGATGTTCTCTCTCATGTGCAGCCGAAAGCTGCACCCTGATGCGTGCCTGGCCCTTGGGCACTACCGGATAATAGAATCCGGTTACATAAATACCCTCACTGAGGAGTCTTGATGCCAGTTCCTGTGCAAGCTTCGCATCGTAGAGCATTACCGCGCAGATAGCAGACTGCGTGGGTTTGATGTCAAAACCTGCTTTCAGCATCTTCTCGACGAAATATTCAGTATTAAGATGAAGTTTGTCCTGCAGCTCATTGGTCCCGGTCATCATCTCAAGCATCTTTATACCTGCAGCAGCCACCATCGGCGGGATGGAGTTGGAGAACAGATATGGCCGTGAGCGCTGGCGAAGCATCTCAATGATCTCTTTCCGGCCGGTGGTGAATCCTCCTATGGCTCCGCCGAAGGCTTTGCCAAGGGTGCCGGTGATGATCTCAATTTTCCCCCTGAGATTATGAAGCTCGGTAACACCGCGGCCTGTTTTTCCCACCACGCCGGCAGAATGTGATTCATCAACCATGATCATGGCGTTGTACTTCCCGGCGAGCTCATAAATCTTATCGAGCGGGGCCACATTACCGTCCATTGAAAAAACGCCATCGGTGACAATAAGACGAAAGCGTTGTTCCTGGGCCAGCTGCAGTTGTGTCTCAAGGTCTTCCATGTCAGCGTTTTCATACCGGTAGCGCTGCGCCTTGCACAGGCGTACCCCGTCGATGATGGAAGCATGATTCAGGGAGTCTGAGATTATTGCATCTTCACTTGTGAGCAACGGTTCAAACACTCCGCCATTGGCATCAAAGCAAGCCGCATACAGGATGGTGTCTTCAGTACCGAAAAAACCGGCAATCTTCTTTTCCAGTTCCTTGTGAAGGTCTCCCGTGCCGCAGATGAAGCGCACTGACGACATACCGTAACCGTGGGTATCAAGAGCATGTTTTGCAGCTTCGACCAGCTTTTTACTGGCAGACAGCCCAAGGTAGTTGTTTGCACAGAAATTGAGCACCTTCTGCCCGCTGTCAAGCGTGATCTCAGCACCCTGCGGCGAAACTATAACACGTTCATTCTTATAAAGTCCGGCCTCTTTTATTTCCCTGAGCTGGATACCGAGATAATCCTGGTAATTATTGTACATCTGATTATGTTATTCACAAAAACGGATGCAAAGATGGTGTTTTACAGCGATTATTCAATGATGATAATCATCCATCTCAGCTTAATAATTAACAGGATTGCCTATCCGGCAGCGAGGTTGTTACTGCCCGTATTTTTCTATAATCTGGTCTTTTGTAAGTCCTAGTATGCCGTATTTTATGCCTACTTTGATAAATGCTGACAGTGCCTTGTCGAGGTGACTGATATCGTGCCCGGCAGATATCTGGGTCCTTATCCTCGCCTGTCCGTTGGGAACAACGGGGAAGAAGAAACCTATCGCATAGATGCCCTCATTATAAAGATCCTTTGAAAAGTCCTGTGACAGTTTTGCATTGAAGAGCATTACAGGAACAATTGGTGTATTGCCGTCTTTCAGGATAAACCCAGCCTCGGTAAGTCCTTTCCGCCAGTAGGCTGCGTTTTTCTCAAGCTTGTCGCGTCTCTCGGTGCTTGATGAGAGAATATCAAATACCTTCAGCACGCCCGATACTATGACAGGTGCAATTGTATTTGAAAAGAGGTATGGGCGTGCCTTCTGCCGGCACATATCAACTATCTCCTTCCTTCCGGATACGCAGCCTCCCGATGCTCCTCCGAGAGCTTTACCGAAGGTCGTGGTTATGATATCAATCTTACCGAAGACATTACAGAACTCATGTGTTCCGCGTCCTGTCTTCCCTATGAAACCTGTTGCATGCGAATCATCGACAAGCAGCATCGCCCCGTATTTCTCGCACAGGTTCACCATTTCATCGAGCCTCGCCGTATCTCCATCCATGGAGAAGACCCCGTCAGTGATAACCAGCTTCAGTCGCTTGTCTGAATGCAACATGAGTTTCTCTTCCAGGTGCTCCATGCTCGAGTGCTTAAAAGTATCGTGCTGTGCACTGCAAAGCCTCATACCATCTATTATTGAAGCATGAACGAGCCTGTCGGATATCATTATGTCCTCACTGGTAAGAATAGCTTCGAAGACACCGGCATTGGCATCCATGCATGAAGGGAAAAGGATTGTGTCCTCGGTGCCGAGAAATTTGGTTACCCTGTTTTCCAGCTCCCGGTGAATATCCTGTGTTCCGCATATAAAACGCACTGAGGACATGCCGTAACCCCTGCTCCCAAGTCCGTCATGAGCTGCTTTGATCACCTCCGGGTGACTTGAGAGGCCCAGGTAGTTGTTCGAGCACATGTTAATGACCTTTCTGAGGTCAGAACCGGCAGGGAACTCGACTTCAATATCGGCAGCCTGTGAGCTGTGGATGAACCGCTCCTCCTTGAAAATGCCGGCGCTCTTAATCTCTGCCAGCTGTGACCGGTAGAGATCCCTGGTTTTTTCAGTGTAGCTCATGATATACTGGATTTATTTGTTCAGATACTGATTTACCAATGCTACTATGTTGTTCACACTGTCAAAGGCTTCAGGTGTCGCTTTGCTTGGCGGTATCTTGATTTTAAATTTATTCTCAAGAAAAACGAGAAGTGAGACCATGGAGAATGAGTTGACATATCCGCTTGATATCAGCGGGGTTTCATACGTAATCTCGACATCTTCATCATCAACATATTCCTTTACAACATATTTAAGGACCATCTCCTTCATCTCATTCAGAGCATTTTCTTCCATAATTGATATATATTAAGTTAAAGAACAAAAATAGTCAAATGGTTTAATCATTTTCAAGAGTTGAGATGTCACCGACTTCCTCGCCCCACTCCCTGGCATGAAGGACTCTTCTCATGATTTTTCCGCTGCGCGTTTTGGGCAGGTTTTCGACAAATTCCACAGCCTGGGGCATGGCCATGGGGGACAGTCTTTTTCTGATGAAGTTCATGATATCAAGCTCAAGGTCCGGCCCCGGGGCAAATCCCGGTTTAAGGGTTATGAATGCTTTTACGACTTCCATATTGATCTCATCAGGTTTTGAGGTGACAGCGGACTCACCGACGGCCGGATGTTCCAGCAGAGCTGATTCGACTTCGAACGGACTCACAAGGTGCCCGGCTGTATTGATTACATCATCGTCACGCCCTATGAACCAGAAGTAGCCTTCATTGTCAATAGTCGATCTGTCGCCGGAGAGATACCATCCGTTCACAAATTTTTCCCGGTACTTTTCCTCGTTCTTCCAGTACGTCCTCATCATTGCGGGCCAGCCTGGCCTGAAGGCGATCAGGCCTGCCTTGCCAGGCTCGGTCAGCGGAACAAATGTCACAGGGTCAAGCACTGTTGCGGTTATGCCCGGGAAAGGTTTTCCCATTGACCCGGGCTTGATCTTCATGCCCGGGAAGTTGGTGATCATGATCGAGCCTGTTTCCGTCTGCCAGAATGTATCGTGGAAAGGTTTGCCGAATACTCTCTGTGACCAGATCACCGCCTCAGAATTCAATGGTTCGCCAACACTTGCCAGGTGGCGCAGTGAGGTGAGATCAAAATTCTTTACAATTTCATCTCCGGCCTTCATAAGCGACCTTATGGCTGTGGGAGCGGAGTACCATACTGTCACTCTGTATTTTTCTATGAACCCGTACCAGGCCGCTGCCGAGAACCCCGTATCAAGGACGCACTGTGTAGCCCCAAGACTCCATGGGCCTATTATTCCGTATGATGTTCCGGTGACCCACCCGGGGTCAGCTGTGCACCAGTAAATATCCTCATCATGCAGGTCAAGCACCCACTTGGTTGTAAGATATTGTGAAATAAGTGAATAATGAACATGCTTTACTCCCTTTGGCTGCCCTGTAGTGCCTGATGTATAATGCAGTACGGACGGTGTTTCGGCGGTGGCAGGAAAGATATCGAAATGCTCAACGGGCTGTGCTTCATCAAGGCTGAAGAGCACTTCCCCTTTTTTCAGTTCGCCGGGTTTTATAGCGTCAACGATAATCACAAATTCCAGGCCGGGAAGCTTTGAACGGATCTTCCTGACTTTTGACAGGTGTTTCTTCTGGGTAATGACTGCCCTTGTCTGTGCATTCTCCAGTCTTACGAACAAAGAATCTTCACCGAAAGCTGAGAAGAGAGGCTGTACTATGGCTCCGGTCTTCAGGATACCGAGAAATGAGAGATACAGTTCAGGTATCCTGTCCATGAAGAGGCACACCCTGTCACCATCTGTGATGCCAAGCTTACGCAGAAAAGTGCCGATGGTGTTCCCGGCAAGCCTGATGTCATTAAACGTATATTTTTTTTCTATTCCCCCGAACCCTTCATAGAAAAGGGCTGTCTTATCTGCGTTTCCCTTATTGCAGATCCTGTCGGAACAGTACCATCCGATGTTGATATTATCACCATTATGGTATTCCAGGTCTTTCTCTGCAATGCTCCAGTTGAAGTCTCTGGTCAGCTCGTCATACATAGGATTATCGTTCATGGATGCCATAAAAAAACATGTCTCAATGACATCAAGTTAGAACTAATTTCGAAAATAGCAGCTAATCCATTAGATTTTTATACAACCTCTGAAAACCCGGATTATCGATAACTTTAGTCCACTTTAGTTCACCTTAGCTCACTTTAGTTCACTCCGAGATAAAGTTCACTCCCAGCTTAAAATGACTTTACCGCAGTTCCCTTCCTCCATGACGTCAAAACCCTTCTGGAACTCATCGATATGGAACCGGTGGGTAATGATCGGGTCAAGGTTGATGCCGCCGATGATCATCATCTGCATCTTGTACCATGTCTCCCACAGCTCGCGGCCGTATATGCCTTTCAGTGTCAGTGCCCTGAATATTATATCGCTCCACGGAACCTCGAAGTTTGAAGGAAGGATACCCAGCAGGGCAATATTTGAACCGTTGTACATGTTAGCGATCATCTCCCGGAAAGCGGCGGGTGAACCCGACATCTCGAGTCCCACATCGAAGCCTTTCATGTGAAGAGGCTCGAGCACATCATGAATTTTTTCTCCTTTTTTGGGATTGACCACCATTGTGGCCCCCATTTTTCTTGCCAGTTCCAGGCGGTATTCGCTCAGGTCACTGGCCACCACATTGCGTGCTCCGGCAAACCTTGCAATGGCAACAGCCATGCTTCCTATCAGTCCTGAACCCGTTATCAGCACATCCTCACCCAGGAGCGGGAAGGCCAGCGCTGTATGAGTGGCGTTGCCGAACGGATCCATTATGGCAGCCCATTCGTCAGGAATGCGGTGGTCAAGCAGTACGACGTTCCTGGCGGGTACACGGACATACTCTGCAAACGAGCCGTCGATATTTACGCCTATGCCTACAACGTTTTCGCATACATGTTCCCTTCCCCTGCGGCAGTTGCGGCACACACCGCAGAAGAGATGACCCTCGCCCGTCACCCTGTCGCCAACCTTCACGTTGGTCACACCAGGTCCCGTCTTATCCACAAAGCCCATATACTCATGACCGATTGTCATCGGCACTTTTATTGTTTTCTGTGCCCACTCATTCCATTCGTAGATATGCAGGTCGGTGCCGCAGATAGCCGACTTTTTAACCTTTATGATGACATCATTATAACCCGGTTCCGGAATGGCCACTTCCTGCATCCATAAACCCTTCGCAGCTTCAGCTTTGACGAGAGCTTTCATCTTATTCATAATGCTATTCTATTCTTATATCGTTATAATGTAAATTTAATACAAAAAGAGGAGTTTGCTTATCTTTGCCCGTGACGGCGCTCAATTTGAGCGTCGCGCTGTATTATTTTGAATGATTCTTTAAAAGTTACACAAATGACTGACACAAAAATACGTGTGCGTTTTGCTCCCAGTCCAACCGGACCGCTGCATATCGGCGGAGTACGCACAGCACTTTATAATTATCTTTTTGCTAAACATTTTGACGGGGTATTTATCCTCAGGATTGAAGACACCGATCAGGCCCGCTACGTTGAGGGTGCTGAAGAATATATAATCGAGGCTCTTGAATGGGCCGGGATAAAGGTTGATGAAGGTGTCAGGGAGGGAGGTCCTCATGCACCTTACCGCCAGAGTGAAAGAAAGGAGATCTATCACCAGTACGCGGAACAACTGCTCAGCACAGGTGATGCCTATTATGCTTTTGACCCACCTGAAGAGCTGGAAAAGCTGAGACAGGAATACGAGGCACGCGGCGAGACATTCAATTACGGATGCATCACACGTAAGGGCATGTGCAACTCTCTCACCCTTAGCTCCGAAGAAGTTAAGAAGAGGATTGCCGCCGGTGATCACTTTGTCGTCAGATACCGGATGCCTGAGAATGAAGACATTCACTTCACCGACATAATAAGGGGAGAGATCGTTGTCAACACCTCAACCCTTGATGACAAGGTGCTCTATAAATCCGACGGAATGCCTACATATCACCTGGCAAACATCGTGGATGATCATCTGATGGAGATATCACATGTTATCAGGGGCGAGGAGTGGCTTCCTTCCCTGCCTCTTCATGTGCTGCTTTATCGTTCCTTCGGGTGGGAGGCACCGCTGTTTGCCCACCTGCCACTGCTGCTCAAGCCGACAGGCAAGGGTAAGCTGAGCAAACGCGACGGCGACAAGATGGGCTTCCCCGTTTTTCCTCTATACTGGCCATACGGTGAGACTGCAACAGGCTACCGTGAGGAAGGCTACTTCCCCGAAGCCTTTGTGAACATGCTTGCACTGCTTGGATGGAACCCGGGCACGGAACAGGAGTTGTTCTCCATGGAAGAGCTGATTTACGCCTTCTCAATTGACAGGGTAGGTAAATCAGGCTCCCGCTTCGATCCCGAAAAGGCAAAGTGGTTCAATCATCAGTATATGCAGCGAAAGAACACTGAAGAACTCGCAGGGTTATTTGCCCCTGTTGTAAAAGAGAAGGGGTTCAATCCTTCGCACGAAAACCTGGTGAAGCTTGTTTCGATGGTCAGGGAGAGAGCAACATTCGTAACAGACCTCTGGAAGGAAGCTGATTTTTTCTTCATTGCACCTGATTCATACGATGAGAAAGAACTGAAAAAAAGATGGGATGACAGGACGGTTGAGATGATCAGATCTCTTCGCGGGGAAGTCGCTTCCCTGAAGGTATTTACTCCGGAGGAGATGGAAAAGGAAGTAAGGGAATGGGTAAATGCAAATGGATATAATACCGGTAATGTGTTCAATATGTTCAGGTTACTGTTGGTGGGCGCCTGCCGCGGCCCGCGTCTCTTTGACATCGCGGAATGGCTGGGCAGGGAGGAGACCATTCGCAGGCTTGATACCGGACTCAGAAAGCTGGCACCCGGCTATGATGCTTGATGAGGAAATAAGATTTATCGATTTTCATTCGCACCGCGCGGAGGGGGAGGAGCACACCCTTATTATTAAAAATCTTTTCGCGGACGAAGGAGTACCGGTTTCCGTGTCTCCCGGCATATATTATTCGGCTGGGATCCATCCCTGGTACCTTACCGTGGAAAACGCTGCTGAGATGATGCTGGCAATGAAAAATACCGTTAAGCATCCCAGGGTTATAGCAGTAGGTGAGGCTGGCTTTGACCCATTGAGAGGTCCGTCAAAAAAAATTCAATATGATGTTTTCATTTACCAGGCAAAGCTTGCCGAGGAGTATAACAAGCCTGTTGTAATCCATGCGGTGAGAGCCTGGGATGTTCTCAGGATGGCGAAGAAAGAGGTCAATCCTTCAGTGAAATGGATTATTCACGGTTTCAGGGGAAAGGCGAAGCTGGCATCGGACCTCGCCTCCGAAAACTTCATGCTTTCTCTTGGTGTCGAAGGCATATTACCGGAGGTGGTTGAGGCTGCTGGCATGCAGAATATCCTTCTGGAAACAGACGACTCCGGAAGGCCAATAAGTTCTGTTTACAGCCACTTTGCCGGCATAACCGGGATCGGACAGGACGATGTGATTGAAAGGCTGAGGGACAACTTTAATTCATGTTTTGTTATTAAAGAGTAATGTGATGGAAGAGTGGCTGTCACGCACTGAAATGGTGCTGGGGGAGGAGGCTTTGGAGAAGCTTAAAAATTCTCATGTGCTGATTGCAGGCCTTGGCGGGGTTGGCTCATGGGCTGCCGAGATGATCTGCAGGGCCGGAACAGGAAGGATGACAATCATTGACGGCGATATCGTCACATTTGCAAACATAAACAGGCAATTGCCCGCACTGACATCAACCGTCGGTAAGAAAAAGGCTGAGGTAATGGGGGCGAGGCTGATGGATATCAATCCTGCCCTGCAGCTGAAGGTCATCACCGAGTTCATCCGTGATCAGCGGATGAATGATATCCTTGAGGAGGAGAAATATGATTATGTCATTGACGCCATTGATACTCTTTCCCCCAAGGTTTTTTTAATTTATCACTCATTAAATCTTAAACTGAAAATAGTTAGTTCAATGGGTGCCGGCGGCAAGTTTGACCCCTGCACTATCAGGGTTGCCGATATCTCTGAAACTAATTTCTGCAATCTCGCCCGTATACTGCGGAAGAAGCTTCACAAGCTTGGTGTGCGCGATGGCTTTCTTGCCGTTTACAGTCCCGAAGTAATTGACAAGGATAAAATAATCCGCGAATCTGATGAGAGCAACAAGGCTTCAAAAGTAGGGACTGTATCATACATGCCTGCCGCCTTTGGCATCGTTTGTGCCTCAGTTGTCATAAGAGATCTGGCAGGTATAAGAACAGACCAGCCCTTTTAAGACAAAAGATAAAAGTAAAAAGATAAAAGCAGGGTCCCTGATGGAATCAATTTTTTAATATTATATCCCTGTTTCGACTAAAAGGACTTTCGGCTATTTCGCCATTTTCCCCTTTATTGGCTCGAGGTACTGTCCGGGTGGTATGCTGAGATGGATATTTGCCGTCAGGTCATCATTTTCAAATAAACAGGTAAATCTCATTGTGTGAGGACTTTCTATATATCTGAGCACAAGTTCCAGGGTGTTTTTGTTCTTCCAGCTGTATGATCCGGCAATCTTATTGGCGGCAAATGCTCCGGGTCTGCTTAAGATATTGGGGCCGGTAAGGTCTGTTTCGGAAAGAATCCATTTTCCGGCTCCAAATGGAATGTTGTATGTCTTATTGTTGGCTTTTACAATCATAGTGCATATCTCCCCGGTAAAGTCAAACACGAGAGAATCGACATGCGGTTCATTGTTCTCAAGAATGAAGGTCTTTGATGATATTGTTGCAGCCACAGGTGAGTCAGGTCCTTTTGTTGCTGGAGCAAGCGCCAGCGACTCCAGTCTCTGCTTCAGTTTTTTTGCGGCTTTTGCATTACCTGGCAATGTCTCATCTTTCATGGCAGGCAGGAGGTATTTCCATACCATGTTAATCTCTTCCTGCATGTCAGGTGATTCGGCAGTGAAAACAACAACAGCATCCTTCTCCGGCATTACAATAATAAACTGTCCGTAAGCACCGTCTGCCCTGAAGGCATTGTTGCGGCAGCGCCAGAACTGGTAGCAGTAGCCCTGCAACCAGTCGCTGGAGTCTCTTTTTGACTGCAGGGCGTCAGGTGCCTGGTCTATCTTGAATGTCGTTGCCTCTTCAACCCAGCTTGCTGGTATAACCTGTTTGCCGTTCCACTCACCTTTCTGCAGGTAGAGCTGTCCGAACTTTGCCATGTCTTCCGTTTTAACCAGTAAACCCCAGCCTCCCGTGTTGATGCTGTCAGGGTTTATTTCCCAGTCCATACCCTCAATGCCTAACGGTTCGAACAGACGTGGTCTCAGGTAGTCGGTTAACATCTCTCCGGTTACTTTCTGGACTATTGCTGACAGCATGAAGGTGGCCATTGAATTATAGAGAAATGTTGAACCCGGATCATTCGTTACAGGGAAGGCAAGAAAAGACTTCACCCATCCCGGCCCGGCAGACCTGATGGCCCCTGTCGGCTCAGGCGACTGGCCTGTTGACATGGTAAGTAAATCTCTAACGGTCATGTCAGCCAGGAAGGGCGAAACGGTATCAGGCAACTGATCCGGAAAGAAGGAGATGACCTTGTCATCGACAGTGAGAAGCTTTTCGTTTACAGCAAAGCCGATGGCAGTCGAGGTAAAGCTTTTACTTGTCGAGTAAAGTGTATGTCTCAGGTCTGATCTGTATGGGTCCCACCATCCTTCGGCAATAACCTTGCCGTGCCGGAGGAACATAAAGCTGTGAAATTCCTGTTTGCTTGCGGCTGCAGAATCCAGGAATGTGATTATAGCTTCTGATGAGACACCCTCGGCTTCCGGAGTGCTTCTTGGCAAGGAAGCGGTCACCGGGGTTTCATTTTTACAGCTGCCGAAGCCTATAAATAATATGATTGATACTAGGGTCAGGGTAAATCGGGATGTTTTCATAGCAGGGTGGTTTCAGATTCTAAAATTACAAAAAACAATTATCTTTGCCACCTCAAACCGGCGCGTTCCTCTAACGGTTAGGAGTTCGGTTTCTCACACCGACAATAGCAGTTCGATTCTGCTACGCGCTACAAATTTAACAGGAGATTAATTTCGACATTGAAACAGAGGCAGGTCTCAGACTTGCCTCTGCTTTTTCACCACTGTAATTATTTTGCGGTAATGCTGTCTGCCGACCTCTGTGCCCAGTTAATAACCAGGTTTTTTTCGTCTGCGCTGAGCCGGGCATCCTTATGCATCATTCTATAGGACTTCAGAGGCATAATATCTTTTTCAATAACGCCGGCAACTCCCTCCAGTTTGCTAATCTGCTTCCTGGGGGTATAACCGCCGAACTCACTAAAATTCAGATTATCCTTAGCCTCCGCAATATGCCCCGCCATCCACCAGCCGGCAGGCTGAATATTGATATACCATGGATACCTGGTATTATTGCTGTGACAGTCATAACATGCATTCTGCAGGATGACCTTAACCGAATCAGGCGTGCTGAACACTCCCGAAATATCGGAAGACGATGCCTGGCTGTCAATGTTACGGTCTGGACGGAAAAACTGTATAGCCACAAAGGCTATCACTATGACAATCAAAATCTTTTTGGCAAGTTTCATGGTTATTTTAATTCTTCTTTTATTACACCACAAGTTAGCATTTATTTAACAGAAACCGCATTCTTTGCAGTGCTGTCTGGTTTGGCATCATCACCCGGCATATCCATCCCCGGCATGCTTTGATCATCAGCTTTCCGGGTATCACCCGGCATAACCATTCCCGGCATTGAGGAGGTTGTTCCCCCTGCCGGATTCATCATGCTTGGCTTTCCCTGAAGTTGTGCGGCTGCATCAACACTGAAGGCGCCACTGGTGACAATCTCTTCGCCTTCTGCCAGGCCGTCAGTAACCACATAGCTTTCTCCGAGCATGGGGCCCAGCCCAATTTCTCGTATTTTAAAGACCGGTTCATAGGTATCCGGTTGTTTTACATAAACTATAGAACGCTTGCCGGTCCATAAGACTGCCGATTTAGGAATAACCAGGTTATCACGGTATTTGACCAGATTGGAAGAGACAATACCGATAGCGAACATCTCGGGTTTGAACTTGCCGGACTGATTCGCCATTTCGACCCTTACTTTAGCCACCCTGGTGACCGGATCAATTACGGGGTCAACAAAAACAATATTGGCGGAAAAATTCTCCCCGGGCAACGACTGAAGAGTGAATGAGATTTTTTCTCCTTTTTGCAGGAATTGCAGGTCACTTTCATAGGCATCAAACATGACCCACACTCTTGAGAGATCGGCAATATCGAATAAAACCGTGCCCTGTGAGACATGATCACCGGTATTTACCCTCCTTAAGGTAACAATGCCGCTCGAATTCGATGTAATATCAACGGTATTTTGAACAGCTCCCGATGCCTCAATATTTGCGATCTGGCTGTCAGTGAGCTTCCATTGGTTAAGTTTTTCTTTGGCTGCTTCGTATATTGCAGGTTGTGCCTCTTTGGTTTTAGCCGCTTCCAGCAGCTCCTGCTGTGCTGTAACCAGTTCGGGAGAATAGACCTGTGCCAGCACCTGTCCTTTTACTACGGATTCACCGGTGAAGTTTACCGCCAGCCGGTCAATCCTGCCCGGCACATGTGCAACCTGGCTCTGCAACAACCTTTCATCAGCCTGCACCTTCCCGTATAGCCTGATTTCCTTTACCGGGTTCTGCCTTGAAACCACAGTCGTAAGCACATTCGCCAGCTGGGCTGCTTCAGGGGTAAGATGTATAGCATCAGGATCGATTGAGGCAGAAATGTTCTGCACAAGAGGTATCAGATCCATTCCGCAAATCGGGCATTTGCCCGGTTCGTCGAGGCGTATCTGCGGGTGCATGGCGCAGGTCCATATTGTACCCTGAACAACTCCCGATGAGTGATCATGTTTCTCCCCGTTTTTTTGCGACGGATGAAAGAACAACCAGCCTAAAAAGATACCAAGTATCAGTAACAGGCTGTATTTCAAATATTTATTTGAAAATATCTTAAACTCCCTGAGCTTTTTCATTGTACGTTTAACTTATTGTATCTGTGAATTTGCCATTAACCGGTTCAGCCAGGCAATAGCTGTATTGTAGTCAGCAACAGCTTCGACCTGCCTGAGTTCATAGTCGAGCATCTGCTGTTGTACGCGCAGAACATCGGTAAGCCCGGATGAAGAAGTTGAAAAGCTCTTTAACATCAGATCGAAGGACTGTGATGCCAGCTGGAACTGATTTTTATATAGTTCCATTCTGCGCCCCGCATCACGGAACATCTGCACGGCATTATAATATTCAGTCTGTAATGCATTGACAGATGCCTCGTAATTTTGAGATGTGGCAGTCTTCATGAGTTCAGTCTCGTTTTTCATTGCATTGTATTTCTTCCGGTAAACCGGCAGTGTGACAGAGACCATTGGCATTATCATGTCCTTGCCATTCATACTTGATTCGGACATCATGTTTTTGTTGATCAGAGAATAATTCACGCCCAAACCTAACATCGGATAACCCATCGAGGTTACCATTTTCTTACGCGCATCTATCGACTGCTTTTCAAATTCAAGCATGCCGAGCATAGGGTTTCCGGAAAGCATACTGTCTGACACTGCAATCAATGATAAACCAAGTGAATCGGCCGAAAGGATTTCGTCTGTAAAAACCGGTGAATCAGGCTGCCTGTTGAGATAGCCGTTGAACAGGGCAGTCACGCTTTGTTCCTGATTCTTCAGCAATGCTATGCTGTTTTCAAGTTCACCGGCTTCCATCTGAATCCTGTACAGGTCTGCAAGTCCCGACCCCCCTGTTGAGGAACCCATCGGAGCGGTCTGCGATGAAGTGGGTTGATATGTTTGAACTGTACTGGTGTTGCCTTGGCCACCTCCCATAGACAGCATACCTGACGGATTGCCCGGATTGGTGGCCGGGGACGAACCTGATAACATCCCGGCACCGGACGACGTTGTGCCGTCACCTCCCACAGGACCAGACTTGAATCTCACAAGTGAAAGACGTTCTATCGTTTTCAGAATCTCAATATTTTTTTCTGAAATGCTTATGCCCTTCCTGATTTTGTACAGTTCATACCAGGTCTTCTGAACATCATAAAAGACCTGAAGTTTAGCATCGCGGAAAAGCTCAAGTTTTGCGTTTGCCATCAGACTCATTTCATCCTTTGCATTCTTAAGAACGCCAAACCAGGGAAACATCTGCATCAGCCTGATGTCAGCAACCTGGTTCCCGCTGACAAGCTCCATCGGTTTCAGGAACACCCCAAGACTTAACTCGGGATCAGACAGGCTTCCGACCTGCGGGATCTTTTGCAGGGCTATCTGGTACTCTGTGAATTTCTGCAGTACCGCCGGGTTGTTTCTGGCAGCGATCTCCAGATACTGAAGAAGCGAATCAGGATACTGCTGTCCCTGACTCACGAGACAGCTGCCCGAAACAATTACTGTGAGCAGTATTTTATCTATATGTTTTCATTTTTGTTTTCCGGTTGATTATCAATTGCCTGTTCAGCCAAAATATGTTTGCGACTTACCGCTCTTTCCCTCCACATCGCCTGAAACAGTGGGACAACGAAAATTGTCATTACCTGAATTATCATTCCTCCGAACATCGGGATTGCCATCGGAACCATAATATCAGCCCCTTTACCGGTAGATGAAAGCACCGGAAGCAGTGCAATTACAGCTACGGCAGTAGTCATCATAGCCGGACGTACCCGTTTTTTCCCTGCCATGACCACAGCTTCACGGACATCATGGACGTTATCAGGTTTTTTATCTTCAAACACCTGGTGGATATATGTACCCATAATCACACCGTCGTTTGTGGCAATACCGAAAAGAGCAATAAAACCAACCCATACCGCCACACTCAGGTTAATTGTATGCATCTGGAACATGTCACGAAGATTTAATCCCGCAACCGGGAAATTCATGAACCATTCCTGCCCGTATAGCCACAGCATCAGGAAACCGCCCGAAAAAGCTACAAAAACACCAGAGAAATGAATGAATGATGCCGTGATTGTGCGGAACTGAAAAAACAATAAAAGAAAAATAATCATGAGGCTTACGGGGATCACGATAGCAAGTCTCTTTGTTGCTCTTATCTGATTTTCATAATTCCCTGCAAATTTGTAAGTCACTCCGGCAGGAAGAGTTATTTCGCCTGAGTCAATTTTGCCCTTTAATATATCCGTGGCTTGTTCCACTACATCAACCTCGGCTTTTCCTTCCAGTTTATCAAAGATGACATACCCGACAAGGAAGGTATTTTCACTCCTGATCATCTGGGCGCCACGGGTATATTCAATATCCGCTATTTCACCGAGAGGTATCTGGGCGCCATTCATTGCAGGAACGAGGATGCGTTTCAGATCTTCGGGATTATCGCGAAGTTCACGTGCGTATCTTACTCTTAACGGGAAGCGTTCCCTGCCCTCCACCGAGGTCGAAAGTGCCATTCCTCCGACGGCAACCTGTAATATTTCCTGAACCTCACTCACCGTCATCCCATAACGGGCCATTGCTTCACGGTTAAGTTTTATCTCAAGATAGGGTGCACCGACGGCACGGTCGTAGAACACAGCGGATGCTTTAACTGACGGCACCTCTTTCAATGCCTTCTCGAGAATCAACCCCGCTTCTTCAATTTTATCAAGATCGGGGCCGTACACTTTTAGTCCCATCGGGGCGCGCATGCCTGTTGAAAGCATGACAAGGCGGGTCTCGATAGGTTGCAGCTTGGGAGCAGAGGTCAGACCAGGTATATCCGTCACTTTGACGATCTCATTCCATATATCGAGGGGTTTTTTTATCTCCGGCCGCCACTGTCTGAAATATTCTCCCCTTTTATCCGGAATAAGACTATCGGCAGGGATAACCCTGAATATCGCGGTCTGAGGATTGTAGGTTGTACCGTTGCTCAGGAGGTAGCTTCCGGCTCTGTCGACTTTGAACTGCCTGCGATGACCGTTCTCATCCAGAATATATTCGGAACGGTAATTGACTGTATTCTCGAACATCTGTACCGGTGCGGGATCAAGAGCGGAGTTTACGCGTCCCCATTTTCCAACAGCCACCTCAACCTCAGGTATGGCTGAAAGCCTTTTGTCGAGTGTCTCGATATATTTAAGATTCATCTCGATACCGGTATGCGGCATGCTTGTCGGCATCAGAAGATACGATCCCTCTGAAAGTGACGGCATGAATTCCTTACCGGTGCCAGGGAATACCCTTACTGCACCCTGCCAGGCTGATGTCTGCCGGAAACTTTTCCATCCGGCTTTCCCGGCTCCTGAAGCAATAAAACCGAAGATCCTATCCACACCCTGCCATACCATGAGGCTAAAAAACAAAGTAAAAGCCGGGATCATCAGGAACTTCCATTTATTGTGCAATGTCCAGCGGAGGATCTTCTCGTAATAATGGACCAGCGACATCAGGATCAGCAATATAACCGAGACAATACCGGCAACGAATAAAAAGTTGACAACCCGGCTGTTGTGCGCTCCAAGCGGAAGCCATTCAACGGACAGGTACCATGTTGCAACCAGTACGGTAATACCAATGTTGATATAATTTGGAAATTCCCTGCGTTTTTCAGGCCACCTGTAACCAAGAAGATTATTTATTCCCAGGGCAGTCAGGGCCAGTACCGGCCATGTGTGCCAGATAATCGCGAAAACTATTCCGGTAACAATCAGGACGCCGTTCCAAAGCTTTTTAATTTTCCTCGCATCAAAACGGATATTGAAGAAAATGTGCACGAGGGTTGGCAGTACAACTATTCCCAGCAGGAATGCCGCAATAAGGGCAAAGGTCTTTGTCCAGGCAAGAGGATGGAACATTTTCCCCTCCTGTGCCTGCATTGCGAAGACAGGAAGAAAACTTACGATTGTTGTTGCAATGGATGTGACAACGGCAGCCCTGACCTCCGTTGTTGCATCGTAAATCACCTGCATCAGTTTTTTGCCGCGTATTCCCTTATTCTCAGGCATTTCGAGATGCCTGAGAATATTCTCCACATCCACGATCCCGATATCAACCATGACACCAATAGCTATGGCAATTCCTGACAGGGCCACAATATTGGCATCGATGCCGAAAAAGCGCATCAGGATAAAAGTCATTAAGACGCCCAACGGCAATAACCCGGCGACAATCAGTGAAGCCCTGAGGTTGATCACCAGGACAATGATTACAATTATTGCTATGAGGATTTCATGAGAGAGGGCAGACTGAAGGGTTCCGATGGTTTCCTTAATGAGTCCTGTCCTGTCATAAAAAGGTACGATGGTTACCTTTGAAACGGATCCGTCAGGCAGGGTTTTCTGAGGCAATCCGGCTTCAATTTCCTTTATTTTATCTTTAACATTATTAATTACCTCCATCGGGTTTGAGCCATACCTGGCGACCACAACGGCTCCTACGGCTTCCGAACCTGATTTATCAAGGCCTCCGCGACGCGGGGCAGGGCCAAAAGATACATGTGCCACATCCTTAATTCGTACCGGAACATTGTTCCGGACTGCAACGACAGATAATTCAAGGTCATTCAGGCTTCTGACATAACCCAGTCCGCGAATGATATACTCCACGTTATTCAGCTCAATGGTCTCAGCGCCGATATCGAGGTTGCTGTTCTTAACGGCATTCATGACATCCATGACGGATACATTGTAAGCTTTAAGGGCATTAGGGTCGAGATCAACCTGGTATTCCTTGGTAAAGCCTCCGGCTGATGCTACTTCGGAAACTCCTTCTGCGGCTGAGAGGCTGTATTTAACGTAAAAATCCTGGATGGTTTTGAGTTCCGCAGGATCCCAGCCTCCGTTAGGTTTTCCGGTCTTCGGGTCGCGTCCTTCAAGGGTATACCAGAATATCTGACCCAGGGCGGTTGCATCAGGGCCGAGAGTTGGCTGCACCCCTGCAGGTAATGTTCCCGGAGGAAGGGAATTAAGCTTTTCAAGGATTCTTGACCTGCTCCAATAGAACTCAATGTTATCTTTGAATATGATGTAGATGAATGACATCCCGAACATGGATGTGCTTCTGATAGTCTGTACGCCCGGGATACCAAGCAGGGCTGTTGTCAGCGGATAGCTTATCTGGTCCTGGATATCTTTCGGTGACCGCCCCATCCATTCTGTAGCAACTATCTGCTGGTTCTCGCCTATATCGGGAATTGCGTCGACCGGCACAGGGTTGCGTGGCAGGAAACCTGTCTTCCATTCAAACGGCGCGGTGACCAGGCCCAGGATGACAAAGGCTGCCAGGAGGATAAATGTCACCAGCCTGTTATACAGAAAATATTTTACTAACCGGTTAAACATATCATGCTCTTAAATTAAAATGACCTGAAATAGGGTGTCTTAAATGTTACCTCCTCCCCCCTGTCCGAGAGCGTCAGGGGGGAGTGGCAAACTTACTTTTGAGCCTCTATGCAATGAACAGCCTATCAGTTCCACCTTTCATAATGGCAACATCCCGGCAGGTTGGCATATACTGCATCATCAGCCCTGAATTTCTCAGTGTCGTGACCTGCTGCTGCGGCAATTTTCTGGATGCCATCACTGGTGACTACAGAAGGATTGTATGTGACCCTGAGAAGCTTCGTCTCCTGGTTCCACACTGCCTCGGCTATTCCGTCAACCTTCATGGCGTCTTCAATGCGAGTCTTACACATGCCGCATTCACCGAGAACCTTTATCTCCTCGGTTTTGGATGTGGCTTTTTTATTCTGGTTCTGAGAGTTACAGCCTGCAACCAGCAGTACAGCAAATAATGTTACGAGAATTAGTTTTACTGTTTTCATGAGATTTAAAAATTAAATTTTTGGATAATAACAAAATAGCGACACTGCGCACCGTCGGACGACGGGCACAGCTATTTTAACCGATTGGGAAATCAGATACGGAAAATGCAGAGTATGCTCTGCTGATCGGGCGCAGGCAGATCTATGCCCGGAGGGCCGGTGTCCATGATATTTAACCGGGCACTGAATGAATTGTGCATGCCGGCCTCAGGTATCTCATAAAAGATATCAATAACGGAGAAACCGGGCTTGTCAATTGTCAGCAGGCTTGCAATGCTGTAATCGTTAACGCTGAATCTGGACATCACATTATGACAGCAATTCTGCCTGAAAGCAGGCGTATTCGCACACACCATGCCATCCTGCTCCATACCGCAGGAAGCATTCCTGCCATCAATTGCCAACCTTACATCAACCACCCTGCCTCCGCAGTAGTGCCGGTCAACAGTGACCCCGGCGGCTGCACTCAGAATCAGGATAATTGATAATATTGATGCTGCTCTCTTCATCCGGATAAATAACGTTAATATCTGAGAAATGTTCTCCGAAATTACGGTTTTCTGTAAATCAGCAGGCCATCTCACCTGCATTCTTTTTTGCAGAGAGAAGATTATATGCACCTTTTACAACTACTATGGCGGTATTTATTTCGAAGCCTTCGGGTAATACAACTTCTGTATATCCGCTTTGTGATACTCCTTTTTGTACTTCAACCATGCGATATTCAGTAAAAGGCTTCCCGTCTTCTTCCTTATTTCTGACAAAAACAAAAATATAATCCTTATCGTCAAAGCTGACTACCGCCTCCGAAGGAAGAGCCGTAACAAGAGTATCAGATTCTTCTATCAATGCATTCACATACATCCCCGGCAAAGCATTTTTACAGGGGTGTAATACAGTGGCATATACCCTGAATGTTTTGTCGTCACTGATTGATTTTCCGGTTTGGGAGATCGTTGCTTCGTGAACTTCGGTTTCATTGTTAATGAAGAATCTTATTTTCTGACCCGCAACCACCTTGTCCGCGTCCTTTTCAAAAAGAGTTAGTTCCAGAAACAGCTTATCGCTGTTCAGGATTTCAAACAGCACATCTGTAGGTGCGACATATTTCCCTATGTTGATATTTACCGATTTCAGGTAACCGGTGATTGGGGATCTAAGGCTCACAGTGCTGCTGATGTTGGTTTCATTAAGGCTGCCCGGATCAATTCCTATAAGAATGAGTTTCTGCTCAAGCGATCTTACGAGGGCCACTAAGTTCTTATACTCTACAGTAACCTGTTGCAAATTCTTTTCTGAATATACCTCATCATTATATAAATCAGTATGACGCTTATATTCCGCTTCAGCGTATACCAGCCTGTTTTTTGCCTCCAGGTAATTCTGCTGTATATCAACAAAATCCTGGTTTTCAATTAATGCAAGGGTCTGCCCTTTGCTGACAGCATTGCCTGGCAGGAGCGAAGTGCTTTTAATGAATCCGCCGAGCGGCATGGAAACGGTTGCCTGGTTTTGAGGCGCGACAGAAATGATGCCGTTCACTTTGAGGGTACTACCCATTGATTTCATCTCGATTGAACCAGTCTGAATGTCTGCAAGTTTTACCTGATCTTCCCGCATTTCGACAATATTTTCCGGCAGGACTTCAACTTCGGCTGCTTCGGCGCCAGGCTTATTATTCCCGGTGCAGGAGCCCAATAATATTAAAGTTGCACAAATGACCAGTGATACTTTATAATTTGAATTTTTCATGATGTCTGAAATTTAAAATATTTTACCTGAGATATATTCAATGGAGATTACTGTCTGGTTAAAACTGTTAAGCGCATCAAGATAATTTTGTTTGATAGTCAATGCCCTGTTCAGCGTGAGTACGTAGTCCAGGTAATCCAGGGCTCCGGCTTTATAACTGCGGGTTGCCTGTTGAATTATCAGATCAGCCTCAGGTACAGCCTGATTTTCATAAAAATCTACACTTGAGGAGTACTTATTATACTCATCAAGTAAGGATTGATAGTTGCCTGAAATTGACCTGGTGTAGTTTTCAGCATCCGTCTGCGCAATGTTTGCAGCAATTTTTGCGGCTTTTGCCTTCGATGCATATGGGAAAAACCACAATGGAACTGTAATTCCGGCCTGGACGCCGTCAAACCGATTATCTTTTCCGAAATTTTGCGGTACCCCGTTAACATCCTGTGTCCCGATAATCGTCTGGCTGAAGTAGCCAACATTTAAATCAGGCCACGCCTGGCTCTGTTCAAGTTTGGTTTCGATCTGAGAAACTTCGACCTGTTGCTTCAGGTAACCCAGAAATGGATTCTGCTCAACCGCACCGCTGTCAGAATTAAATTCAAAATCGATCCGCTGCAGCTCCTGAACTGCTGGTATCAGGACGGACTTACTGTTAAGCAATACCGTCAGTTTGCGACTGCTGATTCCGATATCAGCGGATACCAGGTACAACTGATTTTTGATTTCAAGGCTTTGAGAACGGGCGGTTATCATTTCAAGTCGATTTGTCTCACCCGCTTTTGCCCTTAGTTCTGCAGCTCTTAATAACCCGGAATAAAGGCTATCCTGGTAGGATATCAATTTCTGCTTTGACAACAGATATGCATACTGCCAGTAAACCTGCTTAACCTGTGTGGCTATTTCAAGTTGGGTAGCTTTATATTGCCACTCCTGACTACTGATATTTGCATTTGCCAGTCTCTTGCGATTTATGTACACTGCAGGAAATGCAAATGATTGAGAAACAGTGAAGCTGTTGTCGTTTGCGTAAGAATTAAATTGTCCGTACTCACCGTCAATTGTTGTTTTTGGAAGATCAATTGCAGCTCCCTTTAGAGCTTTCTGAACATCTATGGAAAGTGCTGCTGACTTAACAGACAGGTTACTGTCCAATGCCATCTGAATTGCATCATTCAGACCAATGACCCTGGCTTGCTGGCCACTGATGGTACCAAGGGCTGATGTTAGCCCCAAAAGCATAACAAAAATCCCCGGTTTCTTTGCTGACATACCTTTAATTCTGAATTTGTGTTTAGTTGAGGATGAAATGATGTAGAAAACAGGAAGTATGATCAATGTAAGAAGGGTTGCAGTAATCAGTCCGCCAATAACAACCGTCGCCAGTGGTCTTTGCACTTCTGCTCCGGCTGAAGTTGAAAGAGCCATGGGCAAAAATCCAAGAGAAGCCACTGCGGCGGTCATGATTACCGGACGCAATCTCGTCTGAAGGCCTTTCAATACGCGCTCGGTTATATCTGTAACACCTTCTTTTTCAAGCCTGTTAAACTCAGCAATCAATACGATCCCGTTTAGAACGGCAACACCGAACAGTGCTATGAAACCAACGCCTGCGGAAATTGAGAAGTTCATCCCGCGGATCCACAGGGCAAACACTCCGCCAATGGCAGCCATAGGTACTGCCGTAAAAATCAGAAGAGATTGTTTTACGGAATTAAAAGCAAAATAAAGAAGCACAAAAATCAGGAGCAATGCGGCAGGAAGTGCAACGGACAGCCTTTTCTGAGCAGCTTCAAGCTTCTCAAACTCACCTCCGTATGAAATGAAGTAACCAGCCGGCAATTGAATACTTTCTTCAATCTGATCCTTCACATCATTGATTACGCTTTTCATATCTCGGTTACGGACATTGAATCCTATCGTTATCCTTCTTTTCGTGTTTTCCCTCGAGACCTGGGCCGGACCTGATTTAACCGAAATGTCAGCCAGTTGTTCAAACGGGATCAGGTGGCCGTCAGGCAGGGCAACGGAGAGATTATTAACATCATCCAGATTCTGCCGGTAATCTTTGTCAAGGCGAACAACCAACCCGAAGCGCTTTTCTTCGTCATATACAACTCCTGCCTGGCTTCCGGCGAAAGCTGCACGCAATACCCTGTTGACATCCTCAACAGATAATCCGTATTGCGCCAGGCGGTCACGATTATATTCAACCTGGACCTGTGCAAGGCCTGTGACCTTTTCTACATTTATGTCTTCCACACCGGTAATGGTCTGAATTATTTTTTCAACCTCAGCAGCCTTTTCGGAAAGCATGATCAGATCATCACCAAAAATCTTGACAGCTATATCCTGCTTGGAACCTGTCATTAACTCATTAAATCTCATCTGAATAGGTTGCTGAAATCCGAATTTGACGCCTGCCAGCGGAATCAGGCTTTCTTCCATTTTGCTTACAAGCTCTTCGCGTGAGGTAGCTGAGACCCATTCACTTTTATCTTTCAGGGTGATGATGTAATCTCCGGTTTCCATCGGAGTAGGGTCTGTGGGTATTTCACCGGCACCTATTTTACAAACGGTATGCTTGATTTCCGGAAATGTTTCAAGTAATATTTTGTTTGCTTTAATAACATTATCCACCGTATTTGTCAATGATCCTCCCTGGAGTGTTATTACACTCGACGCGAGATCACCCTCCTCAAGCTGTGGAATGAATTCTCCACCCAGCCGGTTGAAGAGTATAAGGCTGAATAAAAATAAGGTAATAGCTGAAACAGACACCAGAAGCTTTCTTTTAAGTGCAAATGCAATAGCAGGATTAAATACTTTATTGATCCAGTCCATCAGCCGGTCAGAGAAATTTGGTTTATGACCGGTGTCTTTGCTAAGGAACAATGCCGAAGCCATCGGGACATATGTCAGAGAAAGAATTGCTGCGCCGATCAGGGCAAAGCTGACAACCTGGGCCATGGGGCGGAACATCTTTCCTTCAATACCGACAAGTGCCAGAATAGGCACGTAAACTATCAGAATTATAATCTGGCCGAAAGTGGCTGAATTCATCATACGCTTGGCTGAATCAAGCACATTCTCGTCCATCTGCTGCTGATTCATCCTGGTTACTCCGGGATGGTGATGTTTACTCATGGTAATCCTGTGAACCACACTTTCAACAATAATTACCGCGCCGTCAACTATCAGTCCAAAATCGATTGCCCCGAGACTCATAAGGTTACCCGAAACGCCGAACAGATTCATCAGGGAAACGGCAAAGAGCATTGAAAGGGGTATTACAGAAGCTACTATTAATCCTGCCCGCATATTGCCAAGTAGCAAGACCAGAACAAAGACGACAATCAATGCGCCTTCCAGAAGGTTTTTTGAAACCGTTCCGATTGCACGTCCCACAAGATCAGAGCGATTGAGAAAAGGTTCAATCTTAACTTCTTCAGGTAATGACTTCTGAACGGACTCAATGCGGGCTTCAACATTATCAATAACCTCGTGGGCATTTGCACCCTTAAGCATCATAACCACGCCACCAACAGCTTCGGTAGTGTCGACGACAAAAGCACCATACCTGATTGCGCTGCCATATTGAACTGATGCAATATCCCTTATTAAAACCGGAACTCCGGAATTGGTGGTTTTTACCACAATTTTTTCAATATCCTCAATGGTCTTGACCAGTCCGATGCCCCTTATAAAATATGCAGTAGGTCTCTTATCGATGTATGCACTGCCGGTATTTTCATTATTCTTTTCGAGAGCATTGAAAATATCAGTCAGGGTAAGGTTCATGCTCCTCAGCCTTTCAGGATTCACCGCTACTTCATACTGTTTGACATATCCGCCATAACTGTTTATATCTGCCACTCCCGCAGTTCCAAGCAACTCACGGCGCACGATCCAATCCTGAATTGTCCTCAATTCCATAGGATTAAACTCTTCTTCATATCCTTTTTTCACGGAAAGACGATATTGGTATATCTCGCCCAGCCCTGTGGAAATGGGGGCAAGGGAAATTTTAGCGAGACCTTCGGGAATAGATTCTTCAGCTTCTTTAAGACGCTCACCAAGCTGTTGCCTTGCCCAGTAAATATCAACCTTATCCTTGAAAACCACCGTTATAACTGACAGCCCCAGTCTTGATATTGACCGAAGCTCAATAATATCAGGGATATTGGCAACGGCCACTTCTATAGGTGCCGTAATAAAACTTTCAACCTCCTGTACTGCCAGCGATGGAGCCAGGGAAATAACCTGCACCTGGTTATTTGTAATATCAGGGATTGCATCAATAGGCAATTTTGATAATGAATAGGTTCCCCATCCGATCAATGCCAGAATGAACAGGCATATAATAAATTTATTCTTTACTGAGAATGAGATTATTCTGTTAATCATTATAACCGGAGTTTATTAAATATCAATTATCTGACGTTCGAAGCTACGCCCAATCCGGGCATGGTTATGTTGTGCCGACACATATTTAAGCATCGATACACAATTATCTCAACAAATGTTTCAGGAAAGAATCTGGCAATGCATGGTCATCAGGTCACGTCCGTCATGCATTTGCATATTATTTGAGAAAAGTCTGACACTCAGTAAGTCATGATCCGGAATAATTGTCAGGCTGCTCGCTGCCAGGAAATAGGGTATGATCTCTGGCTGCACTTCGGTACGGATAACCTGAACAGCGATTATTTTTTCGGTTTCGACCGAGCAGCAGTCATGTGAAAAGACGTATTCACCCGCCTTTTGACCCGGGCTTTCAATATCCTTATCATGCACGCTGCAACACTTGTCAACTTCTCCGGATACTGTGATTGAGGTGGCCAGATTCTTCATGCCACAGTGGTTGCAGGTGTGCCTTATTAAAGTAAAGCCCGTTGTACCTGAAAGCATAAGAACTATCAGAAGGGCAGAAAAAAAAGGCGATATATTTCGCATGCTTTTCACGATGCAAATGTAATAAAAGAACAGATCGATTTGTTAAAATAAAGCAGAGATGTCGCACGCAACGTCTCTGCTAAGATAACTTGATCCGGCCTGATTTTATTGTACGGGCGGTATTACCAGCACCTGACCGGGATATATGAGATCAGGGTCTTTTAACATCGGTTTGTTTGCCTCGAAAATGATGTTGTATTTTTTTGCATCACCATAGACCTCTTTGGAAATCTTTGAGAGATAATCGCCCTTCTTGACTGTGTAAAACTGCTTTTCAGGAGCAGGAGGCGTTACCGGTGCAGGAGCCATTACCAGAAGATGGTCCTCGACGGTTGAAATACCTTCAACATTTCCTGCGGTTACAATGATCTTGTTTTTGTTCGAGAGGGTATCGACTTTACCCGACAGCACCACTTTCTCGTCATCGACGGCAACCGTGACATTGCTGACGTCAAAACCGAATTTCTTTATATGCTCATAGATAAGGGTTGCCTTCTCCTCTTCGCGTTTTACTTCTGATTTGAAGAGCTTTGAACCTGCATTTTTAATGAATGAAATTAGTCCCATAACTTATCTGATTTGATTAAACAACTTCGAAAGTGATCTTTACGTTAACACGGTATTCGGTGATTTTATTCTTCACCACCAGCGCACTCTGGTCCTGAACATAAACAGAGCGTATTTCCTTTACTGTTTTTCCTGCTGTCTTGACGGCAGAAGCAGCTGCGTCTTCCCAGCTTACCGGCGAAGATGCAAGAATTTCAATTACTTTTAGAACTGCCATAATTTTAGTTTTAATTAGTTAATACTAAATATACTCCATAAAAGATTGGTCTGTTTTCATATTGTGTAAGTTAGGAAAAAATATCGGAATTTTATCATAATCCCGGTAATTTCTAATTCTTTAGCAGTATTACCAATACTAACAGATTAATTCAGAATTTGTTTTTGTACTTTTAACCTTTGTTAACCTTAGAATAGTTTTTAACTTAAAACCTACTGATTATGGGAATGCTAAAAGAATTCAAGGAATTTGCCATGAAGGGCAATATGCTCGATATGGCTGTTGGTATCATTATCGGCGCCGGTTTTGGCAAGATCATTTCATCACTTGTGAATGATGTTCTTATGCCGCCGCTCGGGCTGCTTCTCGGCAGGGTCGACTTCACCCAGCTCAAGGCTGTCCTGCAAAAAGGTTCGGATGCCATTATGGATGGAGCAACAATTGTAACGCCGGCAGTTAAACAGGTGAGTATCAACTACGGTACCTTTATCCAGACAGTTATTGACTTCATCATAGTTGCTTTCTGCATTTTCCTGGTGATCAAGGCCATGAATCAGATGAAGAAGAAGGAAGAGGCCGCACCTGCCGCACCGGCAGCTCCCCCGGAAGATATAGTCCTGCTTAAAGAAATACGTGACCTTCTGAAAAAATAAAAAAGAACTCTGTACGTTAAGTAATAATTGTTTGCATATTTGCAGACAGTTATAAAAGCATGGCAAGAATAAAGAAATACAGGTGGTGGCACAGGCTCTTTCCCGACAGGGGATAAGGCCGAAACAGTCATCATCATCTTATAGTACAGGAAGCTGCAGCTTAACACTGCGGCTTGCCTTTAACAGGTATATGTGAAGAAAGCCGGCTGCGAGGCCGGCTTTCTTTTTTCCTCCGGAAAAGTAACCACAGAACCTGTACCTGAAAGATTATCGGATGTAAATGTTGTATTCGTAGGTCAAACCATTTTCACGTAACCACCTGCGAAGCGCTTTGGCAATCTTTCTTTTCCGGAGCAGGACAATTCCTATTCCATCTGCAGATATCTGATAATATGTCTTCATTGCTCCCTTATCCGTGAAAGCCGTCTGGTGCTTTCATGGCAATATCAAAACTCACTACCAAATTATGATATTGAGAGGCATTGTCAAAGCTCATTTTGATATACTGAGGCCAGCTGTTGATAAACACACCATATCCATAGATATGACAATCTCCGGCTCCGGATGAGAAGTCCGGCCCGCAAAGCTAAGACAGCTTATTTGAAATCTGTCAGATATTTATACAGTTCGCTGTCGGTTGAAAGTATGATGGTAGTGGTCGAATCAAATGTCATTCTGAAGGTTTCCATCGATTTCATGAACCCGTAGAGATTTCTTGACGCCGCTGACTGGTCGTATGCTCCTGCGTAAATGGATGCAGCACGTGCATCGGCCCGGCCGCGAATCTCCTCCGCCTTGCGGAACGCCTCCGACTGGATGGATTTCAGGTCCCTCTCTTTTTCACCGTTTATTTTTGACGCTTCCCCCTGGCCTTCAGACCTGAACCTTTCTGCTATGCGGTAACGCTCACTCTTCATCCTTTCATAGATCTGGGTCCTTACCTCTTCGACATAATTCAACCGCTTTATCCGGACATCGAGAATAACGATGCCCAGGTCCAATACTTTTTCATTGGATGATTTAAGAATCATTTCTTCGATTTTCAGCCTCCCGGTTACTATATCAGAAAGAGTATCCCCCGCCTCCTCGCCGATCAGTCCCGAGGATGTCGGTGTCCTGTTGGTTGAACGTACCACCTCTTCCAGGTTATGACTGGCAATGAAGTCGCGTGTCTCTCCGTCGAGGATGTCAGCCAGCCGTGACTGCGCACCTCTCTCATCCGTCAGCCTCTTGAAGAACTGCAGAGGATCGGTGATCTGCCACCGCGCATAGGTATTGACAAAAATGAATTTCTTGTCTTTGGTAGGCAGCTGGTTAGGGTCACCGTCCCACTCCATGTATCTCTTCTCAAAGAAATTAGCCTTCTGGATGAAAGGTACTTTTAACTTAAGTCCGGGAGTGATCTTTGGCTCTCCGATCGGCTTGCCAAACTGAGTTATGACAACCTGTTCCGTCTCCTTCACCATATAAACACAGGGAAGGATAATCATCAGGGCAGCTGCTATGATGGCAAGGGTTATGATTATCTTTTTTGTCAGGTCTGACATAGCCTATTTTTTTGTGTTCAGCTGCATCTGCAACAGAGGCAACACATTGTTACCACTCTGGTCAGTAATTATCTTATGACCCAGCCTGGGAATAACCTCTTCCATTGTCTCGAGATATATTCTGCGCTTGGTCACTTCCGGGGCTTTGATATATTCAAGGTACAGGGCATTAAACCTGGAAGCTTCACCAAGTGAGTTATTAACCCTTTCAGTTGCATATCCCTCAGCCCTCTGGATAGTTTCCTCCGCCTGACCTTTTGCCTTGGGTATTACCTTGTTATATTCAGATCTGGCCTGGTTGATCAGAGTCTCCCTTTCCTGCTGAGCCTGGTTTACATCGTTAAAGGCATCTTTCACCGGGTCAGGTGGATTGACATCCTGCAGCACCACCTGCTCAACCCTGATGCCCAGAGAATACTCCGTACACAATTCCTGAATCTTTACATGTACGCTTGATGCTATTTCGGCTCTCCCTACAGTGAGCACCTCGTTTACAGTGCGGTCACCGACTATTTCGCGCATTGATGCCTCGGAGATGTCACGCAGTGTGTTTACCGGTTCCCTGACCTTAAAAAGATAGCTGTAAGGGTCTTCGATACGGTATTGTACTATCCACTCTACATCGGCAAGGTTAAGGTCGCCGGTAAGCATAAGCGATTCTTCAACCGTACCCACTTTGGTATACTCGGATTTTACCGCTGGCCTTGTGGTCCGAAAGCCAAATTCCTCCTTTTGCTGCCTTTCAACCGCGACCTTGTACAAAGTCTCTATTATGGGGAATTTCACCTTCAGTCCGGGTTCCACTTTACGGACATATTTGCCAAAGCGGGTGATGACACCCACCTCTTCCGGTCCGATCTGGAAAAGGGAGTTCAGCAGCAGAATGAACACAAAAAGTGCGCTCAGAAGATACTTTAAGAGCATCCTGTTTTGTTCCACCCAACCGGTAAATCCCGATTTCTTAAACTTCTGTTCAGTCAACTTTTTATGAATTATTCTCCGACAATCTTTATCAGTTTTCCTGCCTGAACCTGATCTGAAAGCTCAAGGTCATTAAGCAGGGCATATTCATTCATCTTATCCTGTGGCACACCGAAAGAGTTGAAAACAGTGGCCAGAGTGCCTGTACGCTGCACTTTCACGACATGTACCTTCTGTGGCTTTACATTTATTTTTGAAGCGTCCGTGAGCTTTGCAAAGGTCTTCATCGAAGACTCCATTGTTCCGGAGTAGGTTTGAAAATCAGCTTCTGTGGAGACACTGTGGAAAACATAGTATATGCTGCCGTACTCAATGAAATATGACATCACTATGCTGGTACTTGTGGTGCCTGTTGAGGGGTCCTGATTTGTCTGTTTCGATAATGTGACGATAGCCGGCATGCCGTTGACAGTTCTTTTTTCACTGCGCTGCAGTTGCAGTTTGTATTGAGCAAGGGTGGAATCTGCCGCTGACTGCAAAGACTTCTGGTTTGACATGGTAAAGAGGATCAGAGCTTTATTGTCGGGAGGCTGGATGGTAACCTGCGTGGGTGCGTTTGTAAGCTTCCATCCGGCAGGGAAAGAGAATTTAAATTTGAGCTCCGGGTGATAGAAAGTGTTACCTTCAGTATAGCCCTGTCTTGGGTCTTCGCCATAAATTATACCATCAATAAGCTGCAGGTAACTGTCAGTGTTTACCTTCCATACCGGTAACCTGAGGCTGTCCTGCCATTGCGTAGCCTGTCTGTTTACGTCGACATAGCGGTCGCCCGGATCGGGGTGGGTTGACAGGAAAGTGGGGACGCCACCTTCGGCCTGAGCCATGTTCATTTTTTCCAGTACCTTGAAAAAGTCAGCCATCTTATGGGCATCATACCCCAGTTTTGATGAATAGGCAACACCGAGCTGATCAGCCTGACGTTCGTCATCGCGACTGAAGCTCAGGAATAGTAGCTGCATTCCCTCCATGGCATATTGCGCATACTGTGCAAACTGTTCAGAGGCGATCATACCTCCTATCAGGAGGAGTGTTCCGATCTGTTGCTTCGACTGCTGACTGACAGAGTGGCGCGCTGCAATGTGTCCTATTTCATGGGCGAGCACGCCCATCATTTCAGCTTCGTTGTTAAGCTGGGCCATAATACCCCGGGTAAGATAAACATACCCTCCCGGAACGGCAAAGGCGTTCACCACAGGAGAATCAATGACTTTGACATGATACTCAAGGGCAGGACGGTGAGATATCTTGCCCACTTCCGTGCCTTTTGCCTGAACATATGCCTGCAAATCAGCATCGGCATATTCACCGAATGTGGCCAAAACCTGGGGATTATAAGAGACACCCAGTGCCACTTCCTGCGCTTCACTCATCAGCATGATCTGCTTCTTCCCCGTGACAGGATTAACCGCACAAGCCACGACTATGGTAACAGCTGCTGCAAAAAGCAACACGTTCACCAGAATTCCCGATTTTTTCATTCGTTATTATTTTGAAGTTATCAAGATCTCAAAGCTAAATCAACGGTTGACTTCCAAATTTAGCAAATATTGACCAAAAAACAAAGGCCGCCTTTATTGTAAGGCGGCCCGGGATTTTCAACTTTTATTCGAATGTCTACTTTTTAGTGAGGACAAAGTCCTGAACGGTTTTATTGCCTGCAATTACATTAAGCCCTTCGACGCTGACCGTGTCGTAGCCCTCTTTGGTGGCAAAGATGGAATATGTGCCGGCCGGAACGCCTATAAAAGCATAATATCCGAGGGTGTCAGCAAAAGCTGTTGCTATAGTTGTGTCCTGAGAAATCCATACTTTAGCTTCCCTGACCATGACTTCTGAGGTATCTGATACAATACCTTCAATCCTGCCGGCGGTGGTGAGATTTGCAACCCTGATACTGGGCTTGAAGATGAAGCCGTTGTTATTGCTCATGTTGCCTCTCAGTACAAATGATTTTGACAGATCAAAGTCGAGGAGCACTTCATTGGTCAATCCTCCGGAGACAATAACGGACGGATTAATATGCAGTTTTATGCCTGTCTGTCTTCCGCTTGGCACTTTTACAGTGAAGGGATCATTATTATCCCTGAGTTTCAGTCCGGCCTCTTCAACATACAATCTTAAAAGATCATATTCACCCTCGGGGATATTAAGATCAAGCAGTGTCTCTGTGACACCATTCCTGAGATCGATCAGGTCTATTGTCACAGTATCATCGGAGAGCACTACAAACGAATTACCATCGCTCACGCCGTCTCCAGCCTTCTTAATTTCCACTTTTGTGATCGTAACCGTTGCTGATTCAATGCTGCTGATATCAAACGGGTCATCCGTAACCTTAACTACCAGTCTGCCCTGGCCGTCACCAGTCTGGATCCGGTCGCATGACCCCGTGAAGAGGAGCAGTGAAGCTGCCAAGAGTATTAAGCCTGTCTTTTTCATATCGTTGTTATTTAGAGAATTATGTAAATAATTGTCCAAATTAACCAACTGAAAATGAAGATTTGATGAAATCTATCTTTTAAAAATCTTTTCGAGCAGGATCCTTATTTTATTCTTGCCGGCTTCGTCAAAATTGACTTCATCGTCCTCAAAGAGATCAATGAGTCTGTCAAAGAAGTCTTTGTCCCTGAAATCCGGACAGTCGAGCGCCCCCTGAAGCTCGGGTGGCAGGTCAGGAAAGGGAGTATTCAGCTGTTTCATCAATTCAGGATCTGATTCAGCTTTCTTAAGGGTCAGTGCCACCAGCGGCAGAGCAAGGGTGCTTCCTGAGCCATTCCGCCCGCTGTTAAAGTGAATTGCCGGTGATGATGCCCCAACCCTGCTTACAATGACAAGATGAGGATTGAAAGCCGCAAACCAGGCATCAGCATAATTCTGTGAAGTGCCGGTCTTCCCGGCCAGCGGTATCTTAACACCGTAAACACTGTACACCGATGCTCCCGTCCCTTCCCGGATGGCTTTTTGCAGCATGGCTGACATGAGCATCCCGGTCTTTTCAGAAAACACCCTCTCATCAGACTGCGGGAATTCATTCTGCCATATCACCACTCCGCCGGCTGTCTTGATGGAGACGATGCTTTGCGGGCTGACCTTCATCCCCCCGTTAGCAAATGAAGCATATGCTACTGCCACCTCGGCAATGCTTGCTTCAGCAGTACCCATAGGCAGGGATGGAGTATTATCAAGAGGAAATGAAAAGCCCATTCTTCTCCACTGCATATCAAGCTTTTCGAAACCAACTTTTAAGAAGAGGCTGAAAGTCGGGATGTTCATCGACTGTGCCAGCGCTCCGGCAAGTGAATATTTGCCTCCGAAGGAGTGATTATAATTTTCAGGACTCCAGTCGTTAAACCCTGCCAGTGTAACAGAGTCATTGTCAAGATACTGACATGGATACATACCGTCTTCAAGAGCGGCAGCGTACAGTACCGGCTTGAATACCGATGCGAGTTGTCTCCGGGCTGATATCTGATCGTATGGCTGTGTCTGGTAATCGATCCCGCCAACCCATGCCCTGATGGCTCCAGTGACCGGATCCATCGCCAGCAACCCTGCCTGAAGTGTGATCACATCCTGCCTGAGGCTGTCAGGGATATCCTTCAATGATCTCTTTCCCGGTGCAGTATTATATTGTTCGTTGAGCCTTTTCTGCATCACGGAAAGATGTTTTTTGAAGGCTTCATTGGCTGCGTTCTGAAGGGAAAGACTGATGGTGGTTGTAATTATCAGTCCGTCTTTTTCAATATTCCATTCCTTTCCTTTAAGAGGATGTGATTCCTTCAGTATTTTTTCAGCTTCGTTTCTTATTCTGACCAGGAAATAGTCTGCCGGCCCGGTAATCTCATATTTGTTGTAATCGAGCTTTAGTGGAAGCTTGCATAAAGAATCAGCAACGGCAGCGGTCAAATAGCTGTATTTCTCCATCTGCTTCAGTACCACGTTTCTTCTCTTGGTGGCATTTTGGGGGTTGAGGCGCGGGTTATACAGGGTGTTTGCTTTAAGCATGCCGGTCAGGACAGCTGCTTCTTCAATTTTAAGGTCCTGCGTTTTTTTATTGAAATATCTGTGTGAGGCAGCCTCTATCCCGAAGAGGTCCTCACCGAAAGTAACAGTGTTAAGGTACAGGGTCAGTATCTCCTCCTTGGTGAAGACTTTTTCTATTCGCCTGGCCAGCAGCGCCTCTCGGGTTTTATTTATTAAAAGTGAAAACAGGAAATAGTCTTTTCTGCCATACATGTTTTTTGCCAGCTGCTGGGTGATGGTGCTGCCGCCGCCGGAGCTCTGATCATTGGCCAGGATTGTCTTGAAAAGGACCCTGAACAGGCTTCTTGAATCAATACCGCCGTGTTCAAAGAAACGTGCGTCTTCAGTAGCGACAAGTCCGTTTGTCAGATAACGGGGGATCTGGTCGAATGTGATGTTGGTTCTGTTTTCGGAATAGAACTTACCTATCGGAAGGTTTTCGGCGGATACGACTATAGAGGCAGTGGCATTTTTATAGTTCAGCAGCTCCTTCCTGCCTGGAAGACGACTGAAAACGCCGCCATACACTGATGATACAAAAAATCCCGGAATGAAAATAATGACTGCAAGAACTATTATTGATATTTTCCAGGTTTTCCTCATCTGCTGGCTGAACTCCGACCTGCAAACGTAGTGATTTTTCAGTTAGTGACGCATCAGCCCTCTGAGGCAAGAATGGTCATGCATCCCGTATAAAACACTCCCTGGTTGTTTTACAATAGCCCTTGTGCTTCGCTTCTGCCTCAGCCCTTATTCTTTTAATCGTAGGGTTGTCCTTTTCCCTGTAGTTCCCGGATTCGAACAGGTCAGCAAGATCTGACAGGGTGTCAAGGATATACCTGTTGCTTTCTGTAAGTGTATTTCTGAATTTTGCCTTT
Source organism: uncultured Bacteroidales bacterium (assembly GCA_963825165.1). GTDB lineage: Bacteria > Bacteroidota > Bacteroidia > Bacteroidales > VadinHA17 > SR-FBR-E99. Next base: position 161,247 of record CAWGRY010000006.1, read on the forward strand.
AGTGATTCCACATCAGGCCGGGCGGTTCCGAAGCGATCGTACACAGCAAATTTATTTCTCGCCCATTTGGACAGGTTTGTAAGTCCGTAAGCATCCCACAACCAGTATGCAAAGCATTCTCTGACTGTTTGGTAATAGTCGGTGAGCGATTCATCAAGGAAGTCATAATCATAATGTCCCGGTCTTCCTTTAATTCTTCCCTGATCACGAAGATCCTTTTCCACACGTGTATCAAAGTAGGGCAGGAGCTTCAGCAGTTCAACCGGAGCCACATTGTCGCAGATACTGTTCAGGAATTTCAGGTTTTCCCGTAGCGAACTGTAATCCGTTTCGGGTTGAAAAAGCATGAACCCATAATCAAATCCTATTCCCAGGTTATTAAGTATTTCAACTCCGCGGATGATTTCTGCAACGGTGAGTTCTCTTGTTTATTCTAAGTAATCCCGCGTCTGTTCCGTCCTCAATTCCGATGAACACGAGGAACAGGCCGTGCTGTCTCATGACTGCAAATTGGTCTTCATCGATCTCATCAGGCCTGCAGTTTATTTTCCACATGATTTTTTCCTTCAGGCCTTTTCGTTCCAGCTCATTACAGAATACCACTGCCCAGTCATTTCCGTTGGTGGTTTTCAGAGGGAAGTCATCATCCTGGAAAAGGAAAACAGAGCAGGCTTGTTCATGATACAGTTGCTCCATCTCACTGACCACTGATTCTGGTTTCCTGATCCTTTTCGATGGTCCTCCCGGTGTGCCGTAAAACTCCCTCGTATTGCAGAAGGAACAGTCATAGAGACATCCTCGTCCTGCCAGGATTGTGGCAAATTTCCTGCCGCAGGCAAATTCAGCAAGCGGTCTTCTTGCCGGAAAAGGAAACCGGTCAATATCCTTCTCCAGGGGTCGAAGGGGAGTCAGCACTATATTTCCTTTATCCCTGAAGGCGATGCTTCTGATATGCCGCCAGTCACTGCCGCTGGCGATACATTCCACTAGTTCGGTAAAGGTATCCTCGCCTTCAAAACGGACTATGGAATCAAGCTCCGGCATAAGGCTGAAAAGTTCATCCGGGCGCAGGCTGGCGTATGATCCTCCTGCAGTAAAATGGCAGGTGATACCGCCATCTCTGAGGTACTTCGCCAATCCGGTGAACTCCTCGAGGCACCCCTCATATATCACTGAGAATCCGATGATCAGCGGATCATGCCGCCTGAGGTGTGCCAAGATCTCCTCACCGCCATACCTGATATCGGCCAGCCTGGCATTGAAACCCTTACCGGCCAGCCTGGACATAAGATATCCCACCCCGAGATTATCATAATCACCGGTGATAATTATATAAAGCGGACTCTCAGAAGGCATTAACCCATCAGGCTAATATCATCAATCATCTTATAAAGCTTGTCAACGTATTCAAGGTCCAGCTCAGCAAGCGATTTGAAGTAAGCCAAATTCATCAGGGCAATCTGTTTGAGCTGTGCCGGGCTGAAATCTACATTCGAAGTGATTTGTTCAGCAATCATTGGGAACGGGAGGGGACCAGGTCGTGTTCTGCCACTCAATTCTAAATCTCTGGGACTCATGATTTCCTGTTTTTAAGGTTAAACAATCTGTTTATTATCTGGCGCCGGTCTTTTTACCGGTCGTTTCTTTGAATTCATGCGATTCTGCCAGTTTTTTCCAGTCAGGATCGACCTTCATCAGGTTAAGTGAGAAGGATGAAGGATTATTAATCAGATAATCTACCTGGCGGACTGCATTTACATTATCACCTGTCATGACATAAATCTTTCCCAGGTTAATGATCATGTCACTCTTTGTGAGGGCGTCATCACTTGCCAGCTCTACGGCTGTTTTTCCTGCAATTAGGGCATCCGTTTTATCTCCCAGACCGGCATAAACAATGCCGGAGCAGCTGTAAGCATAACAGTCGTTCGGATTTTCGACAATCATTTGTTTAAAAACTACTTGTGCCGAATCGTAATACATGCTGCCTGTAACCTGATCATTTATAAGTTTGTACACAAGGCCTGCTGTCATATATCTCAGTCCCGGAGATCCAAAGTCTTCATCTGATGATGATTGCAGTTCTTTTAATGCATCGCGGTATTTGCCTTCATAGATGTTAAGCAGAATCTTATAGGATTGCAGTCTTTCACCGGTCCTTGCAATTGCTGTTTCCAGGACTTTTCTTGCTTCAATGGTATTCCCGTCTTTTAATATGAGGCATTCAATCACGCTGATGTATGGCCCAGACCAGCCGGGCATTGCATCGATAGCCTTCCGGTAGAATTTCACAGCTGTGTCATAGCTGTGCATATAGGTATAGGAAATCCCGATATTAATTAGTATAAGGGCTTCCTGCGGTTCTTTTTCAATGACTTTTTCAATAAGATCCTGCGACTGTTTCCAGTCACCTGTTTTGCGGTAAACCATTGCCATATAAAAGGCCGGTTGATAATTACCCGGATCCATTTCTTCGGCTGCCCTGAAATGGGTTATGGCTTTCTGGTAATCCTCCGTGCAGTAATAGTAGTAGAATCCAAGAGCCACCTGTGCATCAGCCAGGTCTTTATCAAGCTCAAAGGCCTTGTCAGCATCAGCCTTGCACTTATCTATATTGGATTCATCAAGCTGACCGGTGTGAAGACCCCATGAGCGCGCGATGGAACGTTTGGCATATGCAAGAGCAAAGCCGGGATCATTCCTGATGGCCTTGTCATACATCATAACCGCGGAAGAAAAGTTTGAAGTCAGATTTAATGAGTCAATGAATTGATTTCCCGAGAAATAATAAGATAATGCTTTTTGAGATTCAACATTGGCAGAAAGGTAATTCATGTATGCGACAGCATTTTTAGTGGGGTTTTTCTCAATTTTTGCTTTTTCTTCAGGCAAGGGTACCGTCTTCAGGTTTGAAGCTATCTGTTCTGCAATATCAGCATGCATTTCTGACATGTCAGCCCATGCCGGCTCATAGGTTTTACCCCATATCTGCTCATTTTTCCTGGCGTCAATCAGATTCACGCTTATCCGGAACTTCTCATCAGTTTTCAGGTAGCTGCCTTCTATAATATAGTTGGCATTCACCTCCCTGCCTATTTCCGGGAAGTTTTTCAGATTACCCTTGTAACGCAACACGGCATTTATCGGACGTAAACTGAACACGCTTATATTACTGAGCTGATTGATCAACTCCATGGCAATTGCATCACCGAGCCATATGTTTTCCTTATCATCTCCAAATTGTTCGAATGGCAAAACCGCAATCGATTTTTCACGGTGCCTGCCCGATCCTGCTTCAGAACCTGAAAACTTATAGATTGCATAAAAGCCTGCCATAATCAATAAAACTGTCATCAGCAGAATACCTCTCTGAAGCCATGATACTGAACTTTTTTTGAAGGCACCCCGGGTATCCGTCTTTTTGGCCACAGGCTCTTCCCTCAGCTCTCTTTTAAACGGTCGTTCCTTATGCGTCAATGGCTGTTCCGGCTGAAGCGATGAGATTATTTCCTTAACAGCGTTGGCTGTCTTATTGATCTGATTGCGGTATTTCGTCCCGCAGAGATTTTTATTTTCATCATCTGCCGGAGTGAGTGGTCTGTTTACTCCTGGTTCCTTATAGATGAAATCGATGGCCCTGAGAGTTCCCCCAAGTTCATTCTCGACCATTTCCCTGTCTTCGGGATCAAGTTCATGGATCCTGACCGGCAATATCCTGTTTGCTACATTTCCGCTGTGCAGGGTGACTTTCAGTCCGAATCTGTCAAGGGACGCCTGCGTGATAAAAGCCTTGAACTCATGTTCCCAGGCAAATGAATTGGAATCACAGTAAGTGTGTGAAATTACAGGAATAAAAATCAGGCATTTAAGCTTCTCTTTCAGGGATGCATCGACATCATGTGTCTCCAGAATTCCGTCATGTGGATTAATGTCGAAGTAGACACTGATCTCTTCCTTGAATGTCGACTCGAGCTCTCCCCTCAGGTTCCCGACAAAATCAGTGACCCAGCCGTCATGTTTGTTGTCCTTCTGGCGATAGCTGATAAAAATGTCATATTCAAAACCCGGAACGAGGCTTGCCATAACGTCAGTTCATAGTGCTAAAGTTACGAAAGAGCAGGAGGCGAGTCAAATATATTTCCGGCGGCTTCAGCTGACAGCCAGATGTTTCAGATCCTGATACCGATGATTGTAATATCATCGGTCTGATCTTCTCCTTTTTCCTCTCTCCACATCGCAATCTCTTCATAAAGCCTGTCTCCCTGCTCAGGCATTGGCAAAGCACATATACCCAGCAAAAAGTCGCGAAGCCTTTTTCTTGTATACCTCTTGTGTTTGCTACCGCCGAACTGGTCTGCATAACCATCAGAACATAAGTATAATACATCGTTTTCTTTAAGCTGCAGCGTCCCGGTGACAAAGGTTTCGTCTTCCTTGTCACTGCTGCCTTCCCTGGCAGCCATGGACTTAATTTCATTTATTTTACCGTCAGTCACATGCAATAAACTGTTGCCGGTACCTGAAAAGGTAAGAAACCCAGTACGTGTATCAAGGTTGCACAAGGCAATATCCATATCATCCGATACGCCGTTCTCCTGTAGATCCCTGTGAAGGAACCTGTGAACACCCGAGTAAAGGTAATGCATGATATCGGCAGGATTGCTGAGCTTCATAAGGTTTACGGCCTGATCGAGAATTCCGTAACCGATAGTGCTTATCAGCGCCGCGGGGATACCATGCCCGGTACAGTCTGCCAGCGCAAAGATTATATGGTCATTGTTTCTGCTGAACAGGTAAAAGTCACCGCTCACAACATCTTTTGGCTCATAGAAAATGAAACTGTCGGGGAAGCATTCCCTGATGTAAAGATCTTCAGGGAGGAAAGCCTTCTGTATATGCCGGGCATAATTGTAGCTCCCCTGAACCTCACCGATAGTCAGTTTGATTTTTTCACTTACTGACCTGATCTTTTCATCCATCACGGGAAAAGATGCTGCGAGACCTCTTATCTGGTCGTTCAGTTCATTGGTTTCACATAACAGTTTATGGATACTGCTCTGTGGCTTTATTGCATATGATAACTTACTGATGCTTCCGGGCGAGACAGGATATGCTTCGTAATTAATATCCTGAAGAATAGCAGGTATAAGCCTTACAAGCTCGCGGTCCTTCTCTTTTTCAGGTTCATCAAGCTCATCGTACGGTATCAGGCCCGGATGGATCTTTTTCCCCTCGTCTTTTGTTTTTCCGTAAGACCAGCCGTTGAGCCTTTTCTCCCAGCTCCACCTGAGATGCTCAACCCTCGCCATGGTCTCAACCTCTTCATCATCAACATGAAGGGCCAGGGGTTTAAACCCCTTTTTAACAGGTCTGATCCTGTAACCAATTGACAACAACTTCGTTGGAATGTGAGCGGCGTTGTCGATGTTTGAAAGCTGGAGTTCGGCGGGAAGATCATTAAACTGCTGAATACCAACTCCCTTATTAGCCACATCCCTGCCAGCCTGTTTTCTTATTTCATGAAGATACCTTGAGTGAATTGCCCTGGCAATTTTTTGGATCATTGACATGTTCACCCCAGCAACCTCTTCTTGTCTGACGATCTCAAGGCCGGCTTCCTTAAGACCTGAGGGGATCAGATAATTAAGCTCCCGGAAAAGGATCTTCCTCTCTTCCCTGCCACTCCTTTCCCTGAACCTGTCAAGATCCATCCTGACAAGGAGGTCAATCTCATCATCTGTTATTATGCATGTTCTGCAAAACTCCCGGAAAGGACGCAGAAGAAGATTAAGCGACCTCAGTTTGACAGGAATGGCAGAGGCGTAGTCGTACCAGAAGCTCTTTTCACTCCTTGTCAGGTCCGCGAAATTCTTAAGAAAAGAACCCGGATGGGCAAACAGCCCTGCTCTCTGCCTGATACCCTGATAGAGACCTTTTCCGACCGGATCAATGAATTGTTTCTTAAAATCTGCCTGATCAATCTGTTCTTCGCTGATTATCCGGTTATCAGTATCATATGTGTTTTTTGGTGACATCAGGACGCACAAAAATCCTATTGTTCTTCCATTTCTATGAACTCAAACGGAATATTTACAATCTGAGACATCTCAATACCGGCTTCAAGCATATCGGCATCGTTTTTCATATGATACCATTTTACCGAGGCATTGAATTCCTTCGAATGAAGACGGGCCAGAACCTTGCATATATCGAGGATGCATTTTGCAGAGGCGGAATTGAAGTAGTCAAAATTGAAATTGAAGATTATGGGATCCTTTCTTTTTCCTGATGAGACGAGATCACTGAAATCGTTCATCCAGGCAAGTACCGGACCGTAAAACTCCCGTACGTCCTGAGGTCTTGATTCCCCAGCCACTTCTAAAAAATATTCTTCGTGGTCGAGTATGACCCTGGGAGTAAAGCCAGTTGGGCTGATGATCAATTTTTCCATTATGAAACCTGTAATATGCTCTTCCGCGTCAGAAACATAACGTCCGCCGCTAAAGCCGGCGATGGATTCGTTAAAAATATTTCTCCGGATACATATTTATTATTAACTTGAATTGCTGAAACAAAGATAAATTTTCTGGCGAAATTGGTTTAGGAATTAATATAAATATTTCAAATTCTAAAAATTCTTAATGACCCCGGGCAATGAGTGAACCGATCCTTAAAGCATTAATACAGTTATTTGCTCTGATAAGTGATGTTCATGAGGACAGGGAAGTTTCAAGCCGTGGCAGAGACATTGTGAGACTGTTCCTGGCCAGGCACCTGAGCAATGAGCAGGTTCTGAAATACATGGAGATGTTTGATGAGTACATCAGAATCTACCACCCTGATAATATCTCAAAGGGAAGCATTCAGGACAGGAAACGCACGTCACTCACTGCAATGAGGATACTGGCCATATGCGAAAAGATCAACGAGGAACTTCAGCAAAAACAAAAAATCTATGTGATGGTCCAGATGATGGACTTCATCTCGTTCAGTGCCGATATCACCGAGAAAGAACTGGATTTTCTTGAGACGGTTGCGACTGCTTTTAACATACACAGGACAGAATACGATGACCTCAGATCCTTTATCCTTGAACCTGTAAGACGAAAAGTGCGAAAAGACAGGCTTATGGTTGTCGACAATAATAATGAGTTTGACAGGAAGGGCATCAAATATCTTTTCAATGAGAATTTGAAAGGCAGGATACTTTTCCTCCATATCGTCAGCACAAACACTTTCATACTGCGTTATTCCGGGAAACAGGATCTTTTTCTGAACGGCCAGAATATCTTCCCCGGGCAGACTTATGTTTTTGACCACGGATCATCTATCAGAGGCTCACTCACGGATACGATCTATTATAATGATGTGGCGGGGGTGTTCACAGGAGAAGCTTTCAAACTTAAAATATCGCTCGACGCCAGGGATATCAGCCTCAGGTTCAAAGACAGCGAAAACGGACTGCAAAAGCTCAGCATTCATGAGGATTCAGGAAAGCTTGTCGGTATCCTGGGAGGCAGTGGCGTAGGAAAATCGACCCTGCTGAATGTCCTTAACGGGATGACAAAACCGGATAGCGGCGAAGTCCTGATCAACGGCTATAACCTCTATTCCCCAGAGGGGAAGGAAAAACTAAAGGGCGTCATCGGCTATGTGCCCCAGGACGACCTCCTGTTCGAGGACCTGACCGTATACCAGAACCTGTACTACAATGCAAAAATGTGTCTTGATAACCTTGGCGAGACAGGCATAGTGGAAGCGGTTGACAGAATACTTGTTGATTTCGACCTCGATGTCATAAGGGATCTTAAGGTAGGCAACCCGTTAAATAAGATCATAAGCGGGGGACAGCGCAAAAGACTGAATATTGCACTGGAGCTTATTCGGGAACCGACGATACTCATTGTTGACGAGCCCACATCAGGACTGTCATCGGTTGATGCCGAGGCGGTAATGAATATGCTGAAGGAGCAGACCTACAAAGGAAGGCTGGTGATCATAACCATTCACCAGCCGGGCTCTGACATTTACAAGATGTTCGACAGGATAATGATCATGGACAAGGGTGGCTACATGATCTACTACGGAAATCCCACCGAGGCTGTCATCTGGTTCAAGACAAGGGCAAATCACGCTAATGCTTTTGAAGATCAGTGTATTGCATGTGGCAATGTGAATACAGACCAGCTCCTGCAGATAATAGAAGCAAAGGTCGTCAACGAATATGGAAAACCTACGCATATCAGAAGGGTTACCCCTGCGGAATGGGCTGAAAACTTTAAGCCGGAGGCTGAAAAAATCAGCCATAAAAGCAGCTCTGTCGAGGAACCTTTACCTGAAAACGACTATTCTATCCCGGGCCTTTTCAGCCAATCTGTGATATTTTTTATCCGTGACTTCCTGTCGAAGCTTGCAGACAGGCAGTATATCCTCATAAGCCTTCTCGGTGCGCCCCTGCTGGCGCTGCTTCTTGCTTATTTTACCAGGGACACGTCAGGTAATACCTATAATTTCAGCGAAAATGAGAACCTGCCTGCGTACATCTTCATGTGCGTGATCACTGCATCTTTTATGGGACTGATAATCAGCGCCGAGGAAATAGTAAAAGACCGTAAAATACTTAAAAGAGAATCATTCCTAAACCTCAGCTGGTTCAGTTACCTGAATTCCAAAATACTCCTGATGTTCATGATTTCAGCCATCCAGACCATATCATTCATCCTGATAGGCAACTATATTCTGGGCATCAGGGGCATGACCCTTACATACTGGATAGTATTATTCAGTACATCCTGCCTTGCCAATATGATCGGGCTGACCATTTCTTCAGCATTTAAGTCAGTTGTTACAATATATATTCTCATACCGTTCATTATCATACCCCAGCTGTTGTTCAGCGGCGTGATGGTAAAATACGACAGCCTCCATACAGCCGAACGTTTCACCAACGAGTATGTTCCTGTAATAGGTGATCTTATGCCTGCCCGCTGGTCATTCGAGGCACTTGCTGTCGAACAGTACAAGAGCAACAGGTACGAAAAGAACTTCTTCGACTATGATATGGAGATCAGCCAGAATAACTGGTATGCCTCATTCCTTATTAAAGAGCTGAAAAAGGACCTGTGGCTGTGCCGTCAGTATAAGGACAGCACAAGGTACCGTGACATCGTTATTGGCAAATTCAGAAAACTGACCACTTATACACGGCAACTTTCAGGTCTGGCAGGCTTTGGCCAGCCTCCTGACGGGCTGATGGCATCTCTGAATATAAACGGATTTAACACTGCCGTTGCTGATATGGAAGAAAAATACCTTGACAGCCTGGCACAGCAATTTTTTATTTTCAGAAGGAAAAACATAGATCTGAAAGAATCAGTTGAAATATCACTTCTGGAAAAACTGGGCAAAGAGGGATTTCAGGATCTGAAAGACAACTATACCAACAAAAAACTGAGGGAGATCCTTCTCGACGAGTTCAACCAGCAGAAGGCTCCCGAGACAGCTGATAAAATTATCCAGAGATATGAGCCTGTTTATATGAAGCCTGTCTCCGGTAATGGCCGCGCACAGTTTTATGCACCGTACAAACAGCTTGGAAAAAAGAGGATTGAAACTTTATGGTTCAATATTATTGTTCTGTGGCTGGCTTCGTTAATGTTGTATATCACATTGTATTATAAGCTTTTACAGAAAGCAGTCAATTTCAGATTTCACTCCAGGGTAAAATAGCAAGGGTGTTGCACACCCCCCCTGCAGTTGTTGTTTTTCGGAAGTTGTTACCGGGGGAAGTATTTATCCAGCATATTCAGGAACCGGACGTCATAGCGCAGGGCATGGAGATCAGGATGCATTTTTATCCAGGCAAGGTCACGGTACCCGTACCTGAAAGCTTTTTCCATCTCTTCCATCGCCTCGGGTATCTTGCCCTGGAGGCATAGCACCTCTGCAGTCAGCGCGTGCAGCGAAGAATCAATGCCAATAGCTTTCTGAAGCATCTGTTGAGATGATTCCGGATCACCTAAACGTGCATCTGCTTTAGCGATGCATATATAAGTCTCTGCTTTGTCGGGAAACGTTTTGATCCATTCTTCAGCAGCGTATTTTCTGTATTGAGACAGGTATTTACGGGCTTCCACCTCATCCCCGCTAAGCTGATAAACGGCCCCCAGATCATACCAGGCAGAAGAAGCCTCATTCGGGTTTATTGCCGGGATCCCCTTTAATACTTCTGCCGCTTCATTGTATTTTCCGAGGAGCGCATAGGTAAATGACAGCCTGAAAAGATTGAATGTGAATTTTGGATTAATTTCCCTCGCTTTCTCAAATGCACTTTCTGCTTTCACCAGACTGTCAGCACATATCCAGGCTGACCCGAGGTACGTATATGCCCAGGGGTTCTGAGGATTATCCGAAATCATCTTCTCAGCCCAGACCAGCGAAGAATCCGTTTTCCCCAGTTTCTCGAGGTATACCCATAGAAGGCCTCCGTATGACAGAGCCTGGTGCGGATTGATCTTTACGGCCGCCTTGTACTCTTCAACTGCTGCCTCGTATTGCTCTGACATCTGATAATACCATCCGAGATTATTGTGGTAGGCAGGGTCATCAGGGTAAAGACCGGTAAGCCTCTTCGTGTACTCAATGCCTTTTTCAATATCATTTTCAACATTAACTGCATAAAACCCAAGTATGCCGTATTTTTCCTTGTCTGTAAGATTATCAACTGTTTTTATAGCCTGAGCCAAAAGCGCTTTTCCCTTTTCAGGATCAAATCTCTCGACAAGAATATTTCCGAGCGAGGCTTTTGCAGCGGTAAAACCCGTATCAATGCGAAGTGCTTGCTCATAGAAGTTCCGCGCTCCTTCAAAGTCGAGTTTGTAATGAAGGTCAATAGCCTGTGAATAAAGTTTGAGCGCCTCCAGTGAAGATGTTGTTACTTTTGACAGAGGCTTGTCCTGTGTGGAAATACGGTATCTTGATTCACCAAGGTTCCGGCGGATTTTTTTGCTTAACTGGTCTATATCTGCCAGGATCTCATTCTTGTTGTCAGCATACAGAACTTCTGCTTTAAGAAGGTCTCCGGTCTTTGTATCCTGGATCTTTGCGGCAATCATGTACCTGCCTCCGACTTCACTTATACCGGGCACAATATAGAAGTCAATATCCTGTCTTGCTGCGATCTCCCTGCCGGTGTTCTCGTCAATGAAGGTATCCTTGCTGCGTTGCATCATTGACAAGGTTTCCAGCATCCTTGAGCGGGGGAAAATGTTAATATACCTTGACTGACTGGCTGCAAGGCAGAAGGCCGTGTGCAGTGATTTATCAAAAACCGCGTCACCAGTAGTATTTTCAAAATCCGTTATGACGATCCAGTCACGTTTTTCAAAGGGGATGGTCGTTGACCCTGAAAAAATAAAAATGACAGCAAAAACAAGCAGGAGGGAAGGGATAAAAAACAAGGGTTTCCTCAGATAGGAAAAAATACCTGCTTTTGTGGAAAGTCTGGTCTTACTGACGGTTTCAGATGGTTTCTGTTCGCTTTCATACCCGGTCTGAACCGGCCCGGAGACAGATTTCATGCCTTCAATGATACTCCTGACGGCAAGTGCCACTTTGTTAATCTGGTCACGATAAACAGTCCGGTTCAGGTTGTCGTGGGGGTTATCTTCCAGAGATCTCAGGGGTCTGTTTACTCCGGTGGATTTGTAGATAAATTCAACTCCGCGGAGTACACCACCTAATAACGATTCACAGAGCTTTATATCTGCAATATCAAGGTCATGTATCCTTACCGGCAACACCCTGTTTGAAACATTTCCGCCGGGAAGGGTGATTTTCAGCCCGAACTGATCGCCGGATCCCTGATCTATGAAGGCTTTAAACTCATGCTCCCATGCAAATGACTTCGGATCGCAATAAGTGCGTGAAATAACAGGGATAAAAACAAGGCACTTAAGTTTCTCTTTCAGCGAGGCTCCGACATCATGGGTCTCAAGCAGTCCATCATCAGGATTGATGTCAAAATATACGCTGATTTCTTCCTTGAAAGTTGATTCGAGCTCACTTTTCAGGTGGTCGACAAACTCTGTCACCCAGCCATCATACTTGTTGTCCTTCTGCCGATAGCTGATGAAGATATCATAACTAAAACCTTCAATCAGGGCTGACATGTTAATCTTTAATTATGATAAAGTTACGAAAGACTATGACACTAAAAAAATATTATTTAAATGTACCGCTGCGCAATTATTTTAGATGCAGCTTAACAGAAGCCAGAAATCATTTCTTTTTTATATCTTGGAGTATTCATGACAGATGGACAAGAAGCTGTTGTATAAAATCCGTATCACCGGACAGGTTCAGGGAGTGGGCTTCAGGTGGAGGGCTGCTCATGAAGCCTGGAAGACAGGTATAACGGGATTTGTGAAAAATATGTCCGACGGCAGCGTCTACATTGAAGCTGAAGGTTACGCAGATCAGTTGAATGCTTTTGTCGGGTGGTGCAGAAAAGGGCCTGGCACAGGGTTTGTGGATAATGTCGAAATTGACACTTACCCTCCTGTAAATTTCAGTGATTTCAGGATAGAGCATTGAGTTTCACATCGCCGGTCCATTATCATCAAAAAAGGAACATTTGTCAAAATCCAGTATCAATACATCAAAAATTATTTGTTTCCGGCTTTCTCCGGCAATACTTTCGCTTCATGGAAATGCCGCTTAATACTGGTATAAAATTTGATGGAACAAATTACCGGTCGTGGCATAAAAAGTGATATTAAGTTTATAACCAATGGATTCAGGAGCTGCAGGAAACAAATCAGATGTAATTAAAAATCAAACTATTAAGGATGCTTCCCCGAAGAATAAGTCTTTAAGGGAAAGTCATCTTAATCGTCTTTTTGATGAATTGTCTGATACTGCGCGCGAGGATTTAATTGGATATCTTGACCGGATGGGTCTGATAAATGAGGGAGACTTGCTCGTCATTCCTTCGACCCGTCATTATTTCTATGATGCCGAGGATATGAAAGGCATCAAAACCGTGGTGAACCTAAGGCAGCTTAACCATGTCAGGGAGGTAAGGGAATTCCTGAGGAATATTGTCGATCTGCTGCCTGTCAACAGCAACTTTGTCGGATGCTTTGTCGACAACAAAGCCCAGAATGGTTTTTCAGATAAATACAGCAATCTGCCACGCGAGATCTCAGAAAAGGCAGAAGCCTGGGAGAATGGCATTGAATCAAGGATACCTTTCATAAACAGGATGTACAGCTTTATAGATTCCAGGACCAACAGGTACCTGACAAAAAGAGCTGCATCTCATCTGCTCGAGGAATGCGGCCTTCAGATCATAGGCATGACTGAGCTGAACGGACTGACCTATTTCTGGACTCAGAAAATCAGGCCAACCGCATAGTACGCGGACTCAGATACAAAGGACTTTCCGTTTTAACTTTAGCAGCGAAGGTAGAAATTCAACCTTCGGCCTTTTGGCATGAGCCAGATTAGCGCTTGAAAAAAATCAGGATTATAAAGTTACTGACACCTGATATTTATATCCTTTGCATTTAAATTGCACTTACTTTTGAAATAACCTTATATCCTGATTTCAAAAATGGAAAAAACTAACCGGATCCTCTCAATCGATATAATGCGGGGACTTACCCTGTTCCTGATGCTTTTTGTAAACGACTTATTTGTACCGGGTGTTCCTCATTGGATGGTACATACTGCTGCTGATTACGATGGGATGGGTCTGGCCGACTGGGTCTTCCCGGGATTTTTATTTATGGTTGGTCTTTCAATTCAATATGCCATTGACTCACGGATACAAAAGGGGCAATCAAAAAGGAAGATCTTCGGGCATGTTGTTCTAAGGACATTGAGTTTGCTGCTCATAGGCGTTTTAATGCTTAATTCCGGAAGGCTTAATCCGGAATTAAGCGGAATAAGTGAAATTATGTGGGCTATCCTCATGTATGTTTCAGTATTCCTGATTTGGAACAGTTACCCGGAAAATGAGAAGCTGAAAAAGCTTTTTCTCGGATTAAAAATACTGGGAATGATTGGTCTGGTACTTTTAGCTGTGGTTTTTAAGGCCGGAGAGCCGGGGAATGTTTCCTGGTTCGAGACAGGCTGGTGGGGTATCCTGGGACTGATCGGGTGGGGATACTTTGTTGCAGCATCTGTCAACCTGTTAATCGGCCCGAAGCTATGGCCGACTATTGCTGTCTGGTTGTTTTTTATTTTATTGAATATTCTGTCATCACTGGGTTTAACGGATTTTCTTGATTTCATAAAACCGGTGTTCGGAGTAATTATTAACGGGGATACGCCTTCAGTTGTACTTTCCGGTCTGGTTGTAAGCTTAATCCTGAAACATAATGCATTCAGACCTGAAAAGAAAGTCGTGATAATAATGCTTCTGGGCATTCTTTGTTTATTAATTGGATTCTTCCTGCGACACTGGTTTATAATCTCAAAAATTCAGGGCACTCCAAGCTGGACAATGATTTGCAATGGAATAAGTATGATTGTGTTTTCCCTTTTGTACTTCATAATGGACATTCACAGGAAGGTAAAATGGGCCAGTATTTTTAAGCCTGCCGGGCAAAACTCACTTACCACATACCTTGCTCCGGATATTATTTATTATGTGATCTGGGGGCTTAGCCTGCCTGTATTCTTTTACAAGCAGGATGTAAGCCAGTGGCTGGCAGTTCTTGGTTCTGTTGCATGGGCCCTGGCAATGGTCGGCTTTGCAGCATTGCTTGCAAAAATAAATATAAAGCTGAAACTGTAAATTATCATAAAAGCCGGGGCGGCGATTGAGCCTGCAATAAAAAAAGATACCCGGCGATGTGCCGGGTACCTTATAATTATCTGATCTGACAGATATTATCTGATCTGAGATTCCTTTTGTTATACGGCAGGTATAAACACCCACGTCCAGCCGGAAGACCACTCTGCATCAGGGACAAAGAGTGTCAGGCGGTCATTTGTGAATTCCTTGATCTCATAAGTTTTATTAGGATGAGAACCACCTGTTCCTGGTGCCGAACCCAGAATGTCGGCGTCTCCCTTTATTGTAAGCTTGGTATAATCGGCATTGAATGAGAATGAACTTCCTGCTACAGGAGTTGCATCAGGGGAAGCATAATAGGTAAAGTTGGCACCGCCATCCAGGTCAAATACCATCTTGCCTGAAACGTCCGGGGGGGGGCAACATTCGCCTCCGGCATTCCACCACAGTCCATTCCATTTTCCGGGATCAGACATGTACCACCATAGTCTTCCGTCACCTCCGACGCCGTCAAAAACCCATGTCTTGCCTTCGAGGTTTGTTCCTATAAGCTTATAATAAGCCTCAGGTAAAGCATGGTCAAGCTGGTTGATTGTCACATTAACGGTGTATGGTTTATCGTATGTGACGTTATTGATATCACCGTTTTCAAGGTAGGGAGTGGTTACATGAAATGTGAACGTACTCGTCCCCGGAATAGGGAAAATAACGTCTACCCTGTCTGAAAACTTCTTGTCAATCACATAATCCCAATAGCCGGCAACTCCCGGTGTGTTCATCTGGATCGACAGTTCATTGCCGCCCGTTGTCGACTGCACAACTGCAAGCTCGATGTTATTCGGGTCAAAGCTGTTCGTGAGAACATCTCTCTTCTCAATCGGTTCGCATCCTGCAAGCAGTATTACCAGCGATGCGACGATCAAACTTATTAATTTATTCATTTTCATATTTGTATGAATTTCATATTATTAGTTTATATGTTACCATCCGGGGTTCTGTACATATACGCCGTTTGAGAGGCGAATTTCAGATTCCGGAAGTGGAAGAAGTCCCTTTGTTTCAGCGCGGTAAGGGTTAACGTACACGCCCGCAACTCCTGAATTCATAACATTGCAGGAAGTGGAGTAGTAGTTATTGGCAGGATTTTCAACATCACCCCATCTTACCAGGTCGAACCATCTGAGGCCTTCGAATGCCAGCTCATAAAGCCTTTCCTTCTTGAGGTTGTCAAGTGAGTAGGTGGTAACACCCGGAAGACCGACCCTGGCTCTCACTGCATTAATACCTGTAGCTGTCTCGGTAAGTTCAGAATGCATTAGAAGCACATCGGCATACCTGAGGTAGAAGAAGTCCTGTGCGGTTTCCAACTGCATAGGATCACCATTGTTCCAGTTGTAGATATAATAGAACATGCCTTTTACCCCACTGGCGCCATTGTGCTGCAGGTGCGAATATTTCTTATTGAACAGACCGGTTTCATGATCACCCTTGTTTGCGTTGTATCCGCCGGTGCCCTGTTCTGCTACGCCCATCTCAAGCACTGATGCGATTTTTCTCGGATCAGCATTTGGCCATGCATTGAAGAATACAGGATGTATCGGTCCCCAGCCCCAGCCTTCTGCAAACGGGATCAATGAATTACCCCTTATTCCGAAGAAGAGTGGAACGCGGTTATTGTATTTCTGGCCTTCAGTCCAGCCCCAGTTTCCGAATGCATACCTCAGGGCAAACATAACCTCTTTATTTCCTGTACCGATTGTGGAGCTCGGGCCATCCTGGCCTACCCACGCAAGACCTTCAGTAGCAGCCCATGGCAGCACCTCTGTACCGGCGCTCGTGTTTGCATATGAATACGGCCACAGGTTCCTGAAGTCAGGAGTAAGTTCGTAATGGCTGTTTGCAATCACGTCATCAAGCTCAGTTACCACATTGGCCTTCGTCAGGCTTCCGCCTTCTCCCGGAAGAGGAAGCTCGGTCGTGGCCTGCTTCTCGATGTTTGTCATATAACCCGTATAGAACAGGTATGTACGGGCCAGGTAAGCTTTTGCCACCCAGCGGTTTGCATGACCGTAATTTGAAAGAGGCACAGTCATGGGATTGATTACCGGCATGGTTTCTGCAGCCATCATAAAGTCAGCAGCAATCTGTCCGAAGGTCTCGGTGAAGGTGTTACGGGGAATATCGCGAGGCGAATCCGTTCTGGGAATGATTGGCATGCCTCCAAAGAACCTTGCAGCTCTGTACATGAAGAAGCCCCTCATGAAATATGCCTCACCAAGGGCGGTGTTTTTGAAGTTCGTGGCTTCTTCCGCTGTATTGAAGTAGCTGGTGTAGTCGGCATCGGTAACAGCCTCGATAATGGCGTTTGCCCGGTAAACACCGTTGTAGGTCTGTTTCCAGAGATCAGCGTATGTATCCTCGGTCGGGTCTTTAAACGCATCGACATTTTTGGCTGTTATGTCATCCGGACCACCGCCGCCAAGCATGTAGTCGCTCAGAAGGTTTGCAGCCAGGTGTTCCTCGCTGTGCACTCCGCCGACATATAAAGCATTATAAACGCCTCCCATTGCTTCAGTGATATCTGTTGGCGTTTTGTAGAAGTTAGTCAAATCTTTCTGATACAGATTTCGTGTATCGAGAAAATCTTCACAGCTGCTTACCATAAGGGCCGTAGCTGCTATAAGTATAAAGATTAATTTTTTCATCATTTGGCTTTTATTTAAAATGTAACACTTGCACCAAACATAACCGTTCTCGGCAGCGGGTAGAGACCCAGGTCAACACCTGAAGCCCAGCTGTCAGGAGCATAACCTACGTCAGGATCCATACCGTCATACTTGGTGAAGGTATAGAGGTTATTGACCGAAGCATATACAGATACCCCTTTCAACCAGGTGAGATTCTTTATGAGATTGCCAAACCTGTAGCCCAATACTACATTGCTGATTCTTACATAATCGGCATTGTGCATAAAGATATCTGAAATAAGGTTGGTATTACGGGTAGAGGCATAGCCCAGTCTCGGGATCCTGTCTGAGGTGCCCTCACCATGCCAGCGGCCGAATATCTGGGTGGTATAGTTCTGAGTGAAGTTATCGGCATAAGACCTGTATGACTGCATTATCTGCATGCCGAATTTACCGGTCAGGGTAGCATTGGCATAAATGCCTTTGTACTCTGCATTCATCTGAAATCCCATCTCAAAATCCGGAAGCGGGCTTCCCAGCATTACCTTGTCGTCATCATTGATCAGTCCGTCAAGGTTCTGGTCAACAAACTTAACATCACCCGGACGCAGATCTTCGAAATATGGCAAACCTTCGGGAGTGACATAAGCATCTACATCGTCCTGATTCTGTAATAAACCATCAGTTTCGAGTCCGTAGAAGAAGCCGATAGGAAATCCTACCTCCACTCTTGATACGGCAGCGGTACCCTGTGAAAGTGTGTGTGCTGACCCGTTTATAATACCTTCAGCATTGGCAAGGCGGGTTACTTCGTTGTGGTTCATTGTCCCGCTGAATGATGCACCATAGATAAAATCTGAAACGTTGTCTTTCCAGCTGATGGTGAACTCTATACCGGAGTTCTTGATATCACCGCCGTTGATCCAGGGGGCGCCTGCGCCTGCTGTGCCAAGTATCGGTGCAAGAACCAGCCAGTCTTTGGTCATTTTGTTATACCAGTCGAACGATAATCCGAGTTTTGAATTGAAGAAACGGGCGTCAATACCTATATTAAGCTGTTCCGATGTTTCCCATGTTACATCCGGATTAGGCACATTGGCCGGAATAGCTGTCGGTGATGTGACAAGCTTATCGGGTCCGAAATAATATCCCTGATCCAGATAGGAAATGTTTGAACTGTAGATAAAGTTATCGATGCTCTGGTTACCGTTTTGTCCCCAGCTGGCACGCAGTTTACCGAAGCTCAGCCATGCATTGTCTTTCATGAAATCTTCCTGGGTGAAAATCCATCCGGCCGAAGCTGAAGGGAAGTATCCCCAGCGGTTGTCTTTGGCGAAGTTGGAAGAACCGTCAGCGCGGAAAGTTGCATCAAATAAATATTTCTCCCTGAAATTGTATGATACACGTCCGATGTACGATAACAATCCACCACCCTGGGCAGCCCAGTCAGCACCATATGTAT
This sequence comes from uncultured Bacteroidales bacterium, assembly GCA_963825165.1. Classification (GTDB taxonomy): domain Bacteria; phylum Bacteroidota; class Bacteroidia; order Bacteroidales; family VadinHA17; genus SR-FBR-E99. The sequence continues at coordinate 180,199 of CAWGRY010000006.1, forward strand.
TGATATCGCTGATCTGACCTGCAACCACATTGTCGAGGTAGGCGTAATCGGGGTTTCCGAAGATTGAATTTGCCTTCCAGCCACCCACATTTGCATTCAGGATATTATCCAGGACTTCATTTCCGGCAAGAACGGTAATCTTGTGCTGATCTATTGCAAAGTCATAAGATACAGTATTAGTCCAGGTATAGTTAATTCCCTGGTACATCTCCTGTGTAACTGCATCATTTGCGTTATTATACTGGGTTGCAAGCTGGTATGTCGGAGACCATGATCTTGAGTTGCCAAACCATGAGTTAATTCCGAATGATGATCGAAGTCTTAAGTTTTTAACAGGTTCCAGGTTGATGTATGCATTACCCGTTATAGTATTCCCTTTTGCCCACTGGTAATTTGAACGGTTGTAGAACAACATTGCAAGCGGGTTGTGCTGGCCAAGTGAGATGCCCTCGAGTGTAGGAGTAAAGCCATTTGGATCGGGCGACTTATCCCAGTATGCCGGAAGAAGCGGATTGGTTACAAGAGCATTGTGGAGATCGTTCCAGTAAATGTTTCCTGTTCCCAGCCACTTGTTCTGAGAGTTTGTAAGGGTAAAATTCTCGCCAACGGTAAGAATGTCATGTTTGGTTCCTTTAACCAGTACCATTTCAGAGTTCAGACGTGCTGTAAATCTTTTGTATCCTGCGTTTATCAGGTCGCCGCCAAGAATACCTGCCTGATCGAAGTAGGAAACCCCCAGGGCGTAGATAACGTCTTTTGATGAACCTGTAATATTAAGGGAATGGTTCTGAACCGGTGCGTTCTTCATAGACATTTCGTCTACCCAGTCGGTGCCTTTCCAGCCGCTCTGAAGTTTATCCCAGATCTCTATCCCCAGTTCTGTTCCAAGGTTTCCGGGGAAAGTCGAGTTGATATATGAATTGTTTTGAAGCATTGTCTCCCAGTCGTTTGGTGCAAGCTGGTCGTTTAGACGACCTTCATCCATGATAAACATATACTCCTGGGCATTGAGTGCAGGCAGTTTTTTATAAATATTCTGCATCCCATAGTAAAAATCATAGGTGATAACAGGGGCAGCTCCCTTTACACCTTTTTTAGTTGTAACGAGGATAACCCCGTTTGCGGCTCTTGACCCGTATATTGCCGAAGAGGCTGCGTCTTTGAGAACATCGATTGATTCGATGTCCGAAGCGTTGAGGTAGTCGATATTTCCAACAGATACTCCGTCAACAATATAAAGAGGTGCAGAGTTGCCTATCGTGCCAAGACCTCTGATTGCCACCTTTGTCCCGGCTGCCGGGGCGCCGCTGTTACGCGTGATACTGATACCGGTTGCAATACCCTGGAGGGCTTCCATAGCCGTTGAAGTATTGAGCTCAGCAATCTGATCACCTTTTACGTTTAAATTAGCACCGGTTACCAGTGCCTTTTTCTGGGTTCCATAACCGATGACCACAATCTCGTCAAGATCGGTAGGCGCATCAGCCATTTCTACATTAAGAGTACCGGAGGTAACTTTTGCCTCCACCGGAGTCATTCCGATGAAAGTAAATTTTATTGTTGCCCCCATTTTTGCAATAATGGTGTAGGTTCCATCAACGCCGGAGAGAGTTCCGGTAGTAGTTCCAACCACCATAACAGTTACCCCGGGAAGACCGCTCCCGTCTGCCTGGTAGGTTACACGTCCCTGTACCGTAACATCCTGTGCAACCAGCACATGGGTAATTACTGCAAGGACCAATAGCATTACAGTTTTCTTCATAGAATTAGGTTTTAGAACAAGTAGTTAAAATGTATTTATCTTAATTGGGTGCGAAAAGATAACAAAAACAATTGAATTAAATCATGTCATAAAATAAATATCATACGGCAATGATTTAAATCGATGCTTAACACTTCCGGCATTTAAATCCTATTTTAATAAACACCGGTAACCCCAGCGGGGCATTTGCACCTGATGATGAATTTGTCCGGTATTTTTCACGGACTTTGGTACAATGAGAAAAGTTTGTATAAAAAAAAGTTGAACCTGACTTCGGCTTCAGGTAGCCTTTGCATAGTCGACCATTCCCTGAAAATCAACTACAATAGCTGGTTCATCTCCTATGACCCAGGCATCATGACCTGAAGGGAGGAGAGAAACATCACCCGGTCTGCATTCAAACTTCGTTCCGTCGTCCATCACAACCATAAGTACCCCGGAAACATGGTACTGAAAATGAGCGGCTTCGCAACTTTTTGTCTTGACAATTGGCTGGATTGAATTTGACCATTTCCATCCAGGCTCAAAAACAGCCCGCCCGACAGTCGCACCACCGATCTTGATCAGTTCGAGACGTCCTTTAGGGAACTCCCGAACTTCATCAGGTTTTCCGAAACTCAAAACTTCTGCCTTTTCCATTGTTTACCTCCATTTTGTTTAAAACCAACTCACATAATACAACAAATGACGAATTATACTTCAAACTTCAAACGTATCACTGGTCAGAGATACTTAAACAAATCAGCGATCAAAAAGTTATAGGTCAATGACCTCGAAAATGCCCGGTGAGCATTTTTAGCGAAGGAGACAGACTGCAGGGCAAGCTCGAGCCCTAGTAAAAACAAATGCCGACAAAGGGCCGGCAGTGGTTGCTCCGTCCCCGCTGCGTCAAGACTTCACGGGGCACAGCAGGGCATGCCCTTCCTCCGCAACAAAAAATCCCGCTGTCGCGGGACCTTTTTGTTGCTCCGTCAGGGCTCGAACCTGAACTCTTCTGATCCAGAGTCAGACGTGTTGCCAATTACACTACGGAGCACTATTAAGAGGGTGCAAATATAAATATTTTTCAGAAGACCTTTCCCGTTAAACAAAAAAAGTGCACCGGACCACCCCGGTGCACCTTCTTCGCAAAGATCAATATGACAGTCTAAGGTAAAGTATAATAAACAGTCAGCTCCGGACGCAAGGAGGCATCTGCATTGTCGCTTGATCCGAACCGAAATCCGGGAACCCACTCATCCGGCCATAACTTGAAGAACATACCGTAACTGGGATATTCAACATTATCCGTTGTGGCTGAGGACACGTAAAGTGACGTCACATCAACAGTTATGAAATTAGCATTAAGTATGAAGGGCGAAATATATACCTGGCCAGCCTCGACTGTCTCCGGCCGGTTATTCCATGTGACCTTGTTCTCTTCCCATGGCTCAATTATCTTCTGCAATACGCCTCCGGACCATTCAATTCCTCCGCTGTTGCCAGGATAGAAAATCGCGCTGTCCCAGACCAGGGGAAGATCATATATGAGTCGCAGGGTGACCTTTTTAATTGTGGCCGACTTCGGCAGGGCATTCAGATCAAACCATATGAGACTGTTGTTGGAACGCATCACAGTCAGCACCGGCTCAGTGATAAAGGTTGCCTCAAAATACTTGTGGCTGCCGAAATTCCTGTCGGGCTCGAGATTTGAGATCATCGCATCCTTTCCTGCATCAGGTCCCGGCTGAAGTGTCAGTGACCTTCCAACTGCCGCTGTCATACGGGATTTTCAGAATGAGAGGATTATCCTTTGTAGCAGCTGCCAGCTCCCTTGCAGTGAAAGTAAAGGACTGAGGCTGATACCCCTCCTTTTCAAGGAGGAAACTATAAACTTCAGACCCGCCTCTGATAATAAGGTGATTGACCTCCGCCGCAAGTTTGAAGGTGTAGTGCCAGTTGCTATAGGCATAGATAGTCAGATCAGCAGTAGTCGGTATAATTCCCGGAGACATGCTGAGCGGATTGAAAATAGTGGCCATTACATAGAAACCGAGAGGTTTGATAACCTGACCACCGAAACTGATATACCCGAAATCGCCGGGGTCATAATCACCCACCAGGAGCAATTCAGGGGCTATCATGGTGGCAGTGCCTCCGACAATGCTGAAGCTGATCGGCAGAGGATCATCCACCAGGTAGGCCAGAGGAGAGCCTTCAACAGGCGTGGCTAAAATCACCTCGCCGGCAGGATTAATTACCATAAACTTCGTGAGATTGTAGTCCCCCGAAGCCATCTCCACCTCCTCGCTGATGAAGCCGGTCCCGAACATATATACGGGAACAAGTTCATCAGTGAGCACAGGATTGCCTTCCGTGTCTTCCACGGATACAATTAAATGGTACGAAACCAGTGCAGTGTCATTGGATAAAGTGGCGGATTTGGCCTGGATGGATTCATCAATCGAAGCGATTGAAAATTTAGCAGTTCCCTTGCTTGTGTTATCGGAGTTCTTTTCACAGGAAGAAAATGTAAAAACAGCAAGCAGGATCAAAAGAAGTGATCTGATCATGGTTTTCATGTTTCTTCGGTTTAAGTTGTGAAAGAAAACAAAGCAAATACCTGGTAATGAAGCAAAAAATATGCCAAATAAACCAGGCAACAGGCAGGAGGCAATAGGAAGTAGTGTCAGTGGGGGTTTAATACAAAACGTCAAATTATTACTACTTGTTGAGTTTGGCCCAGGTGTCTTTCAAGCCTACCGTACGGTTAAATACAAGGCAGCCGGGCTTGCTGTCATTGTCAACGCAAAAATACCCTATCCTCTGGAACTGGAATTTCTCCAGAGGCTGCGCCGATGCAAGCGATGGCTCAACCTTGCATCCGGTGAGTATTGTCAGTGAGTCAGGATTCAGGAACTCCCTCGCATCTTTATCCTTATGCCCTGAAGGATCTTCATCGTTGAAGAGCCTGTCGTACAGCCTGACCTCGGCGTCAATCGCATGTTCAGCGGAGACCCAGTGGAGCGTGCCCTTGACCTTGCGTTCAGCCAGCGGACCACCGCTGCGCGTTTCAGGGTCATAGGTGCAGTAAACCTCCGTTATTTCACCGGAATCGTTCTTTTTAAGGCCCTGGCACCTGATAATATAAGCTCCTTTAAGCCTGACCTCCTGTCCCGGGGTCAGGCGGAAGAACTTATGCGGAGGAGTCTCCATGAAGTCTTCATGTTCGATATATATCTCCCGGCTGAAGGGTACCAAGCGGGTACCCTGGCTTTCGTCCTCGGGATTATTGAGTATCTCCATCTGTTCCGTTGATCCTTCCGGAAAGTTGGTGATGATCACCTTCAGCGGCTTAAGCACACCGAAGACACGCGGCGCCCTTTTATTAAGATCTTCGCGGATGGCATATTCAAGCAGCGATACATCGTTGATGGCCTCTACCTTTGTGTAGCCGATCAGATCGACAAAGCGCCTGATCGATCCGGGAGTATACCCCCTGCGGCGCAGACCGCACAGAGTAGGCATGCGCGGGTCATCCCAGCCCTTTACCACGCCGTCCTTCACGAGCTCAAGCAGCTTGCGCTTGCTCATGACGGTGTAGGTGAGGTTCAGGCGGTTGAACTCAATCTGTCGCGGACGGTAGTCGCTGTCCATCAACTGGTCAATGAACCAGTCGTACAGCGGCCTGTGCACCTCGAACTCCAGTGTGCACAGCGAGTGGGTTATACCCTCAAAGTAATCGCTCTGACCATGCGCGAAGTCGTACATGGGATATACTTTCCATTTTGTTCCGGTACGGTGGTGCGGGGTATTAAGAATACGGTAGATGATGGGGTCACGCATGTGCATGTTGGGAGAAGCTATATCTATCTTTGCTCTCAGCACACGGCTGCCCTCGGCGAACTCGCCGCCGTTCATGCGGAAAAAGAGATCGAGGTTCTCCCCGACCGGGCGGTCACGGAACGGACTGTATACGCCCGGTTGTGTTGTGGTGCCCTTCTGTTCGGAGATAGTCTCAGCGCTCTGATCATCAACATAAGCCAGCCCGCGTTTAATGAGGGTGACGGCAAAATCCCACAGCTTTCCGAAATAGTCAGAGGCGTAAAATTCGCGGTCCTCCCATGTGAAACCAAGCCACTGAATATCCTCTTTTATTGAGTCGACATATTCAACGTCCTCTTTTGTCGGATTGGTGTCATCGAAGCGCAGGTTGCACTTGCCATCGTATTTTTCCGCCATGCCGAAGTCGAGACAGATAGCCTTCGCGTGACCGATATGCAGATAACCGTTGGGCTCGGGTGGAAAGCGTGTGTGTACACGTCCTCCGTTCTTGCCATCGCTCAGGTCCTTTTCAATAGCTTGCTCAATAAAGTGTTGTGATTCAGGCTTTAATATCTCTTCTGTTTCTTTCATCTTCTTGTACAAATAGGAAAGTACAAAAATAGAAGGAAAATGGGGATGTGGTGCAGATATGCAGTAATTTTGGAAGAAGGGTGACTACCTTGTCAGTTCCACACTGACCCTGCCTATCCTGCCCCCCATAACAGGATTTAGTTTTGAAACCTTGACAGTGGCTTTCCTTACGCCGGTTAATTCATTATAAAGGGCATCAAGGATCCTTGTTGCTATATGTTCCAGCAGTTTTGAGGTTATCTCCATTTCTCTTTTCACTACAAGGTATGCCTTCTGATAGTTGAGGGTGTCGCGGAGTTCATCACTGACTCCTGCTTTGTCGGTGTCCGTCTCAATTGCCACATCGACCATGAAATGATTGCCGACTATCTGTTCCTCGCGATAATGCCCGTGAAAGGCATAAAATTCCATATCCTCAATCCTGATCAGTCCCATGTTATCATTTATTAATATCCTTAAATACAGGTAATTACAACAAAAAAATTATTCACAGTAAAAATAGTTCTTAAAATATTAGGTTTATAATATAAACTACTTTATATTTGTAGTGGATAATTTTTATAGTCACTCTTGTAAAAATAGTAAAAGCCATGGAAAATGAAGAAAAATTAATGACCGGGGAAGAGAGCCTAAAGGTAATCACCTCGATGATCAACAAGACAAGGGTCAATGTTACGCAGAGCAGCTTTCACCTTCTCTTCTGGGGGTGGCTGATATTTGCCTGCAGTCTTTCAGAGTTTCTGCTCTGGAGATTTACCGATTACACTAATGCATGGTATGTCTGGTTTTTTGTGATACCGGGAGTGTTTGTCTCAATGATCTACGGATTTACAAAGGGCAGAAAAGCATCTGTTCATACTTATGCTGAAGGTATATACGTATGGGTATGGATGGCCTTTTTGATTGCTTCGGTTGTACTTTTCATTGTTCATTCGAGCCAGATGGAAAGTATCTCAAAGTACATCCTGCTTGTTGCAGCCATGCCTACTTTTATTTCCGGCATTGTTTTAAAGTTCAAACCGCTGATCTGGGGAGGTGTCAGCATGTGGGTACTGGCTCTGGCAGCACATTTCGGAGGTGATATTATTTCCGGCCTTGCCGTGCCTGCGGCAATGCTCACCGGATATCTCATCCCTGGTTATATACTCAGAAGAACGGGCAGCCATGAAACCGTTTAGGGAGCTTGATCCTCTGCTGCATTCGCAGCTCAGACTGGCTGTAATGTCACTGCTCATCAGTGTTGACAAGGCGGACTTCACCTATCTGCGTGAGAAGACTGAGGCCACGGCAGGCAACCTCAGTATCCAGATAAGTAAGCTGAAAGAGGCGGGGTACATCTCTGTCAGCAAGAGCTTCGGCGAGAGCTATCCTCAGACCATGTGCAGCATTACTGCCCTGGGCAGGGAGAAATTTGCGGAATATGTTGCGGCGCTGAATGACTATCTTAAGCCGGTGTAATAGGTCTGGAGTCTAAAGTCTGATGGTCTAAAATCTTAGGAATTATTCCGCCCGGCGTTACTGCAACCGGCAATTATGACGCCGGTACTGATAGCCGCAAGGACTATAACCCTGGATATAACTTTCATTTTATCAGATAATTACTTTTACAATATGTTCAGTTCCCTCAGGGAATACAGGAACAATGTTGGATTCCTGCCTTTTTCCGTCGACAGTTATCTCCCAGGCTCCTTTTGTCCTGTGCACCGGGTTCAGGAACTCGATCTTATAAGTGGCCCCACGGAACTTACGTGTCACTGTAAACCCGTTCCACTCGGGAGGTATGCAGGGGTCGATCATCAGCCCGTCGTAATCGGGGCGCACCCCCAGGATGTATTGTGTCACGGTATACATGCACCATGAAGCTGTTCCTGTCAGCCAGCTGTTCTTGGCCTCACCGGGTGTGAAGGCATCTTTGCCGGCTATCATCTGGGCATAGACGTACGGCTCTGTCTTGTGCAGCTCGCTTATCTCCTCGAGGTAAGACGGCGTAATACGGCTGTAATAGTCGAAGGCCTTCCGGCCGTTGCCGGTGAGTGTCTCGGCAATGATGATCCAGGGGTTATTATGGCAGAAGACACCCGCGTTCTCCTTGTAGCCCTCGGGGTAGCTCGATATCTCGCCAAGGTTAAGGTAATACTGTGTGAATGCCGGGTTGTTCAGTACTATCCCATAGTCACAGGCCAGGTATTTGCTGACGGAAGCAAGGGCGTCAAGAGCCTTGTCGTCATCGAGTCCCATGCCGGCCATTATGCACATGCCCTGCGTCTCAATGAAAATTTTGCCTTCCGCGTTCTCTTTGCTGCCTACTTTCTTTCCGTAATAATCGTATGCGCGCAGAAACCAATCACCGTCCCAGCCGTGGGTTTTGATGGCCAGTTTCATATCGTCGATATGCTTCAGTGCCTCCTCTGCCAGGGCTGTCTCTCCGCGCTGCTGTGCCATCTTCACGAAGTCGGCGCCGTATAGCACGAACATCGCTGCTATGAACACCAACTCAGCCACGCCTCCCTTCTGGTTCTCCGTTGTCTGGAAACTCTCATCGGGGTTCGACGAGAAGCAGTTCAGGTTAAGGCAGTCGTTCCAGTCGGCCCGGCCTATCAACGGCAGCCTGTGCGGCCCAAGGTGGTTGACAACGTGCCAGAATGAGCGCTTAAGGTGCTCGAAGAGGCTGGCGGCGTTTTCGGCATTATTATTAAAAGGAACCATTTCATCAAGCAGCGACCAGTCACCAGTCTCCTTGATATATGCTGCCACACCGAAGATGAGCCATAGAGGGTCATCGTTGAAGTTACCTCCGATCTCGGCATTGCCTCTTTTTGTCAGCGGCTGGTACTGGTGATAGGCGCTGCCGTCATCGAGTTGCGTGGAGGCAATATCTATGATCCTTTCCTTTGACTGCGCAGCTATCATATGCACATATCCCACAAGATCCTGGTTACTGTCGCGGAAACCCATCCCGCGCCCGATGCCTGATTCAAAATAGGAGGCGCTGCGCGACATGTTGTAAGTGACCATGCACTGGTACGGGTTCCAAATGTTGACCATGCGCGACAGGCGCGGGTCGGGATGATCAAGGGTTATGACAGAGAGCTGTTTCTCCCAGTAATCCTTTAACTCTCCGAAAGCCTTTTCCACCTTGTCGTTGGTATCGTACCGGGCAATCATTGCCTTTGCCCTCTCCTTGTTTATCACTTTCGGGGCAATGAACTTCTCGTTTTCGGGATTCTCAACATAGCCGAGAACGAAGACCAGATTTTTTTCCTCACCGGGCTCCAGGTCCACATCAATGCAGTGTGATGCCACGGGAGACCATCCGTGTGCGATTGAGTTGCCGGGATTACCGGAGAAAACAGCGTCAGGGTGATCAAACCCGTTATAAATTCCCAGAAAGGCCTCCCTGTCGGTATCGAAACCTGCCACACGGGTGTTGGCGGAATAAAAGGCATAATGGTTTCGCCGTTCCCGGTATTCAGTTTTGTGATAGATGACCCCGTCTTCAACCTCCACCTCACCCGTGGAGAAGTTGCGCTGAAAGTTTGTCATGTCATCATGAGCATTCCAGAAGCACCACTCGACAAAGGAAAAGAGGCGGAAGCGCTTCGGAAGCCTGCCGGTATTGCGAAGTGAAACACGCTGCACCTCGCAGGTGTCACCTTCAGGCACGAAGAACAGCACCTCAGCCCTGATGCTGTCTTTCTCCGAGCCAATTATTGTGTAACCCATGCCGTGACGGCACGAATAGTTTTCGACCTCTGCCTTTACCGGTTTCCACCCGGGTGACCATACTGATCCGTTATCGTTGATATAGAAGTATTTACCTCCGTCATCCAGCGGCACGTTATTGTACCTGAAGCGTGTCAGCCTGCGGAGACGGGCATCCCTGAAGAAGCTGTAACCGCCTGCCGTATTGGAGATAATTGAGAAGAAATCCTTGTTTCCGAGATAATTTATCCAGGGGTATGGTGTCTTGTACCTGGTGATGACATACTCTTTATTATCATCATCAAAATGTCCGAATTTCATGATCAGGTCTCCTCTTAATCAGTCTTTAAGTTTATTCCACCAGGTGAATTTCAGGATAATGCTGGTGAGTATCATAATCCCGGTTGCGACATAGAATGCATTCCATTCACGGATGATGAGGAAAACGGGGAAGGCCATCAGCGATAAGCTGCCAGACAATTCCGACAACAACATTGAACATATCCCTCCAGAAATCCCTGTTCCCTTTGAATGACGGGTCTTCAGCCAGTATCATTTTGTGTACCGGTTTCCAGAAGCCCCAGGGGCGGACCTGCCTGTAGAATTTTTTCAGGGTCTCATCACTTTCACGTTCCGTAAGCAGTGATCCGAGGACGCTCCCTATGATCGATATAAGGAAAATTACAGGGAAAGCATTCATGCTGAAGTTTTCCGTCAGCGGCCAGTTCTGCAGTATATCCAGGTTAAGTGCAGGCAGGATGAGGGCAGCGACTATACCTGACAGCATGCCCCAGAAGTAACCGTAACCGTTAAATCTCCACCAGTACCATTTCAGTACGTTGGGTGCGGTATATCCTCCCCAGAGAGCCGCCGTGATCCACAGAACGACATCATTTATAGATGTCACCAGGAAGCCGACGATAATGCCGACGATCACTATCAGAAGAGAAGCGGCATAGCTCATCCTGACATAGGTCTTTTCGCTGGCATTCGGGTTGACGTATCGTTTATATATGTCATTGACAAGGTACGCCGGCGCCGCGTTCACCGTAGCTGCAAAGTTGCTCATGAAGGCTGCTATCAGGCCCGCCAGCAATAAACCCAGCAGACCGACAGGAACGTACGTGGCCAGCACTTCGGGCAGGATGCTCTCGAAGTCCGGATTGGTCAGAGAACCTTTATACAGCGTGTCAAAGTGTACAAGAGCCAGTATGGTGAGGCCGGCAACCATAAAATAACGCGTCGGGTTGAGCACCACATTTACCAGCGAGCTCATCTTGGAGGCTTCCTTTGGATTTTTGGTGGCAAGGATCCGCTGCATGTCATAGTTGGGAGCAGGCCCTGCGGCAGCTACAAAAATGCCCTTGAAGAGCATCATGACAAAAAAGAGGCCGAAGAGCTCATAACCGTCACCCTTGATCCATTCGTTGAACGAATGCAGCTTGGGTGAAGCCGCGGCAGAGATATTGTTCCAGTCGAGCCCCGTGGTATGTCCGAACCACAGGCTCTTCCATCCTTCGGGGATAACTGCTGTCAGAGCTTCCGGAGAGATCTGCCTGATGGCGATGATGCCTACCGCTACTGAAGCGATTGTGAGTATGACATACTGTATCACCTCGGTGATCACTACGCTGAACATACCACCCTTGACGACATAAAAGGTGGTGATGGCCATCAGTATCAGGGCGTAGAGGTTGACATTTATCTGCGGATGTGCAATGATATATTCAGGATTGGAAACGATAGGGGGAAGGAATGCTGCAACAAACTTGCCCACTCCCTTGAAGCCGTACGAGAGAAATCCTATCACGCTGACAAGCGCGAAGACTACTACTATTATATGCGAGAGATTGGCAGCTCTGCCATCACCGAAACGGGTCTTGATCCACTCGGCCCCTGTCATGACATTTGAACGGCGGAGCCAGGCCGAGAGGAAGACCATGAGAAATACCTGATTGAAGACTGGCCACATCCACGGTAACCAGAGGCTCTTCAGCCCGTACACAGCCAGCCAGTAAACCAGAAGCATCGTTCCTGCAATATCGAACATGCCGGAGGCATTCGATATCCCCAGGAAATACCATGGAAGGCTGTTCCCACCAAGGAAATAGGACTGGATGTTTTTCGATGCCCTTTTTGACACCCAGTTTCCGATGAAGACGGTTGCGACCAGGTACAGAATGACTATGCCCAGGTCAATAATGTTCAGATTCATGGTTCTGTCGGTTAGTTACGGGTTTCAGATAATGAATGAGATTCGTCCTTTTCTTGTCTTTTCATACACTTCACGGCTGAACAGGTAGTACTGTGCAGGTTTGTGCGCCACACCCTGCTGTTTTTTCTTCAGCGGGATGACATAATGCATCTGGGCTACTTTTTTTCTGAAGTTACGCTTGTCGAATGATGTTCCGAGCACGGCTTCATAAAGTTTCTGGAGCTGCGACAGGGTAAAATAATCAGGCAGCAGTTCAAAGGCGATAGGTTCAACCTTTACTTTTTTCTGAAGAGCTTCAAGGGCTTGTAAAAACAGAAATTTATGGTCAAAAGCCATTTCCATATCCTTGATCGCGGTGACAGGGAACCATTGCACGTTCCTGTCCTTCAGCCGGAGAGTGACCTTCGTGTTGTCAATGAGGGCCAGGTACCCGACAGTGACAATCCTGTCTGCAAAGCCCTGGTTGATATATTTCAGCCACATGACGTCTTTTCCGGCAGACACCCTGTCAAGCTGTCCGTACGCCCCGAACTGCTCAAGGAAGATGTTGTCAAGCCCCGTAAGACCTTTTAGTATCCGGCTTGCTGCACTGTCAAGATCCTCATCCTCAAAAATATGGTAACCCGTCAGTGTATGGTCATTGATCAGCAGTTCGCCTGTTTTTTTGTCTTTTAATTGCCGTTCAACAAGGAGTACATTCAGTTTGTGGAAGTCAAAACCAAATACAACACAATCAACTGAAATATTCGGGACAATCTTATGAGATATCATTTTATCATATCTTATAAACAGCTGAAAGTACTTAGTGTACAAAGTATGAACTTCAAAGATATTGTAATTACATTGGATTATCAATACGGGATTCTGAATAATTAATGCCTGCATAACGGAATCCCCGAAAACCATTGCTGCCTCTTAATGCAAAGAATGCAGGGATATGATATGGATTATAAGGATCTAAATTATTCTCAATGACATACCTTGGTACATATTAGGAGCTCAGGATTATTGACAGGTGATTATACGCCGGGCAGCATTACGCCTTCCATTTAGGTGATTGCATCAGGGAATTTATTCATTAAGAAATTCAGGAATCTGGTGTCGGAATATCACAGTATCCTAAGTGCTTCCTATATTAGTGTAATAAGTACACTAACAAGGTTGATTGCTGCTGAAAGTTTATCAGCAGTAATCAAATTACTACAATAAACAGACAAAATAGTATCAGTGTAACCCTATGAAGAAGGATTAACTTTAAAAACCTAAAACTGTACAGCTATGCAAAACAAACTCTTCAAAGTATTTTTTCTGATTTGTCTTGTAGCTGTTGCATCATCAGCTGCTATTTATGCGCAGCAGATGAGAACAATCACGGGAACCGTGTTTGATGAAAGCAACGCTGCCCTGCCGGGAGCTACAATAGTAGTGAAAGGCATGACAATCGGGACGAACTCCGGTGCTGACGGGTCATTTACCCTGCAGGTGCCGGAAGGTGCAAATATCCTGGAGGTGTCCTTTATCGGGATGGAGCCCAGGGAAGTGACGATAACTCCGGGTGTTCCACTGAGAATTACAATGACGACAAAGCAGTCAATGCTGAATGAAGTTGTTGTAATCGGCTATGGAACTGCCAAGAGGTCAGAAGTAACTTCAGCTATTTCCTCTGTGGCTGAAGCAGAAATCAAGAACCTCACAGTTACCGGCGCTGACCAGGCACTGCAGGGTAAGGTGGCAGGACTGACCACAACATACAACAGCGGGCAGCCCGGCGGTGGAGTCTCACTGCGTGTGAGGGGTATCACATCAATCAACAGCAATGACCCGCTGATTGTAATTGACGGTGTGCCTTTCACAAATAATACTGTTCAGAACAAGGGCTACGATAACCTGGGCGGATCAAACGGACAGACAGGCAACAGTTTCCTGGCTACCATAAATCCCAATGATATTGAATCGATGGACGTTCTTAAGGACGCCTCAGCCCAGGCAATATACGGATCACAGGCCGCCAACGGTGTTATTATCATAACCACTAAAAAAGGCAAGGCGGGCCAGGGAAAGGTCACCTATGACTTTTCATATGGCCAGCAGAACATTACAAAGAAGCTTGATGTAATGGACCTGAAGCAATTTGCGGAATACCAGAACGCTGTCAATACGGAGCTTGGCTGGGAACTGACGGACGAATTTGCCGATCCTTCCATTCTTGGCGTTGGAACTGACTGGCAGGAAGCCATCTTCAGGCCGGGAGCAATGACAGACCATCAGCTGAGTTTTTCAGGAGGCAAGGATAAAATAAATTACTACATCTCAGTAGGCCTCTTCAACCAGACTGGAATCCTGATAGGCTCGGATTTCAAACGGTATTCCACACGCTTCAATATTGATGACCAGGTGAAAGACTGGTTAAAAGTGGGGATCAGTGCAAATATTAACAAGAGCACCCAGAATGTAACCCTGGCAGATGCTGCAGAAAGTACAATCTGGTGGGCAGCATTGCAGAGCCCCCTGGTACCTGTTAAGAATATAGACGGAACATGGGCTGGCAACGTAAATGTCGGCGCTTATACATATTACCAGGATAACCCTGTTGCGACAAGCAGTAACAGGGGTAATACATCCGACAGATCCAGTATCTTCGGTAACCTTTATGCCGATCTGACTCTGTTTAAGGGGATGACATTCCGGAATGAGTTCTCATATAATATCGGTTTGAGCAGAAATATTGCCTTTCAATATGCCGCCAACGTAGGTACCCGCTCACTTCAGGCCCAGTTATATGACCAGAGAGGTGATAATTATTATTACGCTATCCGTAATTACCTGAATTACACAAGGGATTTCGGGAAACATAATATCAACCTCACCGGGGGTCATGAAGCTCAGTATTCTTACTATCAGCAGGAATGGGGTAAGAAGTATGACCTCCAGAATAATATTCTTGATCTGAATGCCGGAAGTACCGATAAAACGACATGGGAGCTGGGTGGAGGCAAAGGAGAGTGGGCAATGGAGTCTTACTTCATAAGAGGTAATTACACTTTTGGCAACCGCTATTCAGTTTCAGCCAGCTTCAGGGCTGACGGCTCGGCAAATTTTGGAACCAACAATAAGTGGGGCTATTTCCCGGGCGGTTCAATAGGATGGACTGTTTCAAACGAGAACTTTGCAGCCGGCATGCTTGATGTTGTCAATTACATGAAGGTCAGAATTGGCTTTGGTGCAGTTGGTAATCAAAACCTGCCCGGCGGTGCTCCCAATCCACCTTATTCAGCAAACGTCAATTTCTGGCCCGGGCCTGTTGGCTTCGGTACAGTGGGTTCTGCAACGACCAACTTTATTGCCGGGATACCAAATCCTGACCTGAGCTGGGAGTCAGTTATTACATATAACGGCGGGGTTGATCTAGGCTTCTTAAAGGGAAGAATAGATATGTCTGTAGACGTGTACAAAAAGATAACTTCAGATATGCTTCTTTTCAGTACTGGTCCCAGCCTGCTTGGAATAGGATCTGCCTGGAATGACCTGAAAGCACCGATAGGCAATGTTGGTGAGATGACAAATACCGGTGTCGACCTCAGTATCACCAGCAGGAACATCGTAAAGAGTGATTTCACGTGGACCACAACATTGATCTTCTCTCATTACAAAAACGAACTGGTAAGGCTGATCAATGACCAGTCTTCAATTGAAGGCAAGGTTTACTATGACAATTACCTGATAACCCATACAGTTCCGGGTTATGCTGTCGGCTCATTCTGGGGACTTCAGACAGACGGCCTGTTCCGGACTCAGGACGACCTTGATAATTCATTACCGCAGTTTGGGTATGCCGTAACGGAAAACCAGACATGGCTTGGCGACATAAGGTTTAAAAATCAGAATGATGATGAGGTAATTGATTCCAAAGATCTTACTTTCATTGGCAGTCCAATTCCTGATTTTACGTTTGGCCTTACAAACAACTTCCAGATCAAAAGCTTTGACGTTTCACTGTTCTTACAGGGAAGCGTGGGAGCAGAGATCTACAACTTCATGAAATGGCAGCTTGAAAGGATGAATAATAACTATCACAACCAGTCTGTCGATGTCATGGACAGGTATACCGCCGAAAACACTGACGGAGCGCTGCCAAGGTTCACGACCACCAATACCAACAATACTGCCATGTCAGACCGTTATATTGAAAATGGTTCCTACATGCGTATTCAGAACCTTACCCTGGGTTACACACTCCCGAGCAGAATATCAAACAAAGCATATATCAGTAACCTCAGGGTTTGGGTCTCTGCACAGAATCTCTATACGTTCAGCGGATACAGCGGTTACGATCCTGAAGTTGGTATTTATAACAACTCAATCACCCTGATGAACGTTGATATGGGACACTATCCCAACCCGCGCACTTACTCGGTTGGAGCAAATGTCACGTTTTAATGATCACATGTAAAAAATATAGAATCATGAAAAAGAAATACATATTGGCACTTGTAATATTGGCTGTTACAATTGCATCATGTGAGAAATCATTTATTGAACGACCTTCACTTGATGGCGCTACCGTAGCCAACTATTACAATAACGCAGATCAGGTAAGGGGAGCAACGAGCACACTTTACTCAGGGCTGGCATGGTCAGGCTATGAAGAACGCGCCATGGACGCCATAGCAGAAGTAATGGCAGGCAATGAACTGTCAGGCGGAACTGATGACCCTCCATTTCAGCAATTCACTATATCTGCTACTTCAGTGCGGCTTCAGGATGCATGGAAATCATGTTACAAGGTTAACGGATGGACAAGCGCCCTGATAGCTACCCTGGAACAGAAGAAGGCAGACGGCGGCGATGCTTCATTTCTCGATCCCGCTATTGCAGAGTGTCACTACCTGAGAGGACTGGCTTATTTCATTATCGGCCGTATATGGGGCGATGCTCCTATAATAACAGATCCGGGCGCCATTGCCCTGACAGGCGAGTTCGGCATACCCCGTTACTTCCAGGCAGATGTTCTCCGGTTTGCTCTTGAGGAGCTGCAGCTTGCTGAAGCAGGACTGCCTGAATCGGATGTCCCCGGCAGATTGACAACCTGGGCTGCGAAAGCAATGATGGCAAAGCTGTATCTCTACAATAAGGATTATGCCAACGCCAAACTCAAGGCACAGGAAGTCATTACCTCAGGATACTATGACCTTTTTCCGGATTACGCAGGAATGTTTAATTCGAGCGCCAATAACAACAATATCGAATCAATATTCGCTATTCAGCATCAGTGCACGGGTAACCCATGGGGTTCAGGAAACCAGATGAATCCTGACCGCGGACCCTCTAATATGCAGACTGATCAGGCATCAATGTGGGAACTCTACAGGCCCTCACTTGACCTCCTTGCTGAATATGAAGTCGGTGACCGGAGACGTACCGGTTCAATCATGGAACATGGATGGACCAAGCCAGACTGGAAACCACAGAAACTGCCACAGGATGACGGCTCATTCAAGCCAGATGATGCAGCGTACAATGCCTTCATGGCAAACGGGTACAAATTAGATACTGTCCAGCCAACAAATCAGGGTGGTTATCTTGGTCAAACCCGTTCAGTTATCGCAAAGTATGTTGTCGGACCTGGTTCAGGTTACGGCGGAGAGCCGGTGGTTGGGATGAATACCGGGATTAACTTCATGGTACAGCGCTATGCTGATGTCCTTCTGATATATGCAGAGGCTACCCTGGGAACAGCAGCTTCCACTACTGATGCATCGGCACTTGAAGCTGTCAACAAGGTGCGCGCACGTGCTGAACTTGTACCCCTGACCTCTTTTAACCGCGACACCATAATGCACGAACGGCGTGTTGAATTTGCATTCGAGGGTGATTACTGGTATGATATTCAGCGTCAGGGATTTGCGAAGGCAAAGGAAATCGTTGAGTCTCAGAACAGGGGTATAGTGGGGAATGCTCCGATTTATATTACTACTTTCACCGAGTCAATGATGTTCCTTCCGATCCCTGCTTCTGAATCGCTTCAGGATCCGAAACTACTGGATCCTCCGGTATCTTATTATGAAAAATAGATAGATCTGATTATGAAAAAGACGATAAATAATAGCATTGCATTGCTGCCCGTACTGATTACAGCACTGGCACTTGCATTCAGCTCCTGCCAGAAAGACAGTGACGGGAGCCCTGACGTTAAACCGGGAAATCCTGTGCTGGAAGCAGTTACTCCTGCTTCAGCTTCAGGTGGTGAAATGGTAACAGTCACAGGAACTGGCCTTGGTGATATGCAGGCCGTGATCTTTGAAAAGGATTCAGTCTATACATATCTTAATCCGACGCTGAACACTGAAACATCTATCCTGTTCAGAGTACCGGCAGATGCCTTCGGCGGAGATCAGAATATAATCCTCATTAACAGTGAGGGCAAGGCGCTTAACGTGCCATTCAATGTTCTGGCTTTTCCGTTTGTAACTTCGGTGACAAACTATGACTTTGAAGCCGGCACACAGATCACGCTGACAGGTAACAACCTTAATGATGTTACATCAGTTAAACTCACAGGCACTACTGACGCTGCAACAATAGTCTCCCAGACGAGGAAGGAGATGACTGTTACAATGCCTGCCAGCTCAGTTGTCAGGGGAACACTTGATATTACAAACAGTACCGGACTGACAACAACAACTCAGGAGTTTATCTGCATACCGAACACATTTATCATGTATGCAGATGCCTGGGGTCCCGGAGCCTATAACGGCGGAGTACAGTCGTGGAGCTGTGGTTGCAATGTGGGTGAGACAAGTGCATTTATGAAGACAGGTACGAAGGCTCTCAAGGTAGACTATGCTGACGGCGGGCTGAGCCTCTTCCTTGGTTCAGACACATGGGCTGACGGCCATTGGTTCTCAGATTATTATCAGGCAACCTACATTGTATTCTGGGCTTACTGCGAACCCGGTGTGGCTCTCAGGATTGTTCCTGACGGCCCGCCGTGGTCCGGTTTTGCCACAGGACAGAAGATTGTCGATGTACCAAAAGCTGCCTGGACTTATATCAAAGTTCCCCTTGAGGAATTTGTGGGAGGTTCAAAAATGTTCGGAAGAGTGAATATTATAATCAACGGAAGCACGGGCAAGACAGTCTATTTTGATGACCTGATGTTTGTTGAGTGATCACCTGAATAGTTATAGTGGTTAATTAAACCTGGTCGCCGGTCGATAGATTAAGTTATCTTTACCTATCGGCCGGCTTCCTTTGTCAGATGTTTAAACAGTAAGATGAGAATTAAAGCAATAATAGTTGCAGGACTTATACTTGGATTGCTTCCAAACGGGTATTGTCAGTCACCGCAGGGCTTTTTCCTTGTTGACTGGCAGCCCAGGACAGCCACCAGTCCCGAGTATAATGACGTCCCGCAGGTAACTGACCCGGTTACCGTAGCCGTTACGGTTGATTTCGGTGATACCATAACTAAAATTCCGGATTACCTTTTTGGCGATAACGCAAATCTCTGGACTGGTACTATGGCAGACAACAAGCCTCTCATGAAGCATATGGCCGACAGGGAAATGGGTGTGTTACGCGCTCCCGGCGGGAGCATTTCGGATGTCTTCTTCTGGAACCGGAATGTTGATCACAGACCCCCGGATGTACCCAACACCCTGGTGGGTTCTGCGGAGGTGAACTGGCCATGGTACGGTGACAGACCATATTCCTGGGAGAACTGGACCATGGCAGTTGACTCGTTTTACAGCATCCTGAGTAAAACAAATTCCACCGGGATGATCACTGTCAACTACGGCTATGCCAGGTATGGCACTGGCCCCAACCCGGTTGCAAATGCCGCCCATATGGCAGCAGACTGGGTACGATATGATAACGGCCGCTCAAAATTCTGGGAGATAGGAAATGAGGTGTTCGGGAGCTGGGAAGCTGGATACCGCATAGACCGCACCCTGAACAAAGACGGGCAGCCCGAGTACATAACCCCGACACTCTATGGGCAACACTGTGTGGTATTCATTGACTCAATGAAGGCTGCAGCAGCGGAGACAGGTGTTGATATCAAAATCGGCGTTGTCATGGTTGAGGCTTCATCTACGGGCGCCACCTGGAACCAGAATGTGGCTGCACAGGTGGGCGACAGGGCTGATTTTTATTCAGTACACAGTTATTTTACTCCCTACAATCAAAACTCTGACGTAACGACAATACTCAACTCTGCCTCGCTGACCGGTAACTATAAGACCTATGTCTGGAACGAGGTGGCAAAGGCCGGCAAGCCAAAACTGCCGGTAGCCCTGACAGAATACAATATTTTTGCCATCAGTTCAAACCAGCCTGTGTCGCATGCAAACGGGATGCACGCCGTGCTGGTGACAGGAGAGGCCATGAAGACCGGTTACGGCGCGGCCACCAGGTGGGACCTGGCAAACGGATATGATAACGGTAATGATCATGGCATGTTCGCATACAATGAGCCTGACATACCAAACTATACTCCCCACCCTGCATTCTATCACCTGTATTACATGCGGAAACATACCGGCGATGTCCTGCTGAACTCATCCATGACCGGGGCACCAGCCGTCGTGGTTATACCTACAGCATTTAGTTCAGGCCAGATAGGGGCATCATTGATTAACACTTCAAAATTGAAAAAAGTGGTTCGTCTCAACCTTAAGGATTACAAGGTGGGAGACAGGTTCTATACCTATACCCTTACCGGAACTGAAGGTGTGGATTTCTCAAGAAAGGTTTTTGTGAACGGCGTAGGACCTTCACTTGTTGCCGGAGGACCGGCAGATTACGAAGCTGTAAAGGCAAACTCTTCAGTCATAGGAGAAGAGATAAAGATAATACTGCCTGCTCTGTCAGCAGTATATGTACTGGTTGAACCGGGTACAAAAACACTTGCCATCAATAATGAGGTCACGTCAGTCGGCGTGCTACAGGACTATTATCAGATAATCATCTATCCTAATCCTTCTGACGGTTCATTTACAGTCAGAAACCTGCCGGAATTTGTCAGCAGGATTGAAATTAAGGATTTGAATGGCGCTACTGTTTTTATTAAAGACAGCGGCATAAATTCTTCAGAAATCCTGTTGCATACCGGACTCACGCCAGGTGTATACCTGATTAGCTTCAGGGATGACAGCCACTCTGTTACACAAAAATTAGTAATTAAATAGTAATTGACATGAAAAGAATTTCTGCTCTGGTTGCCGGAATGACGGCAATGGCTCTGCTGGCACTCTTTTGCCAGTCGTGCATTGACAAATCTTATGAAAGAACTGATGATGGCATCGTGGTCCGCCTGGGTGACAAGGCTGTTTATCCCGGACAGGCAGTAAGGCTCAGTGCAATAACTGACAGGATCATCAGGGTCACCTCAGTGCCTTCCGGAGAATTCTCTGAGACACAGAGCCTTATGGCATTGCCGCTGCCCGGGAATAATGTCGAGTTCACAATTGAAAAAGGTGACGGAACCATCACCCTGAACACTTCGACGGTCAGCGCCCAGGTCTCCCTGACAACCGGTGAGGTGGTATTCACGGATAATAACGGGTCGGTCTTACTTGCGGAACAGACAGGGGGAGGTAAATCATTCAGTCCGGTTACTGTTGGAGGCGAAACTTTTTTTGCAGTGCGCCAGCAGTTTGAATCGCCTGCTGACGAAGCGCTGTACGGCCTCGGGGCAAACCAGACATCGTTCATGAACCTTAAGGGGAAAGACGCAGATCTTTTTCAGTATAACACGATGGCCGTCATTCCATTCATTGTTTCAAACCACAATTACGGGATCCTGTGGGACAATAACTCCCGGACAAAGTTCGGCGATGTGCGTGACTGGACTGAGCTGTCGGCCCTGAAGCTGTACAATAGGGAAGGAGCCGAAGGCGGTCTTTCGGCAGTGTATGCAGACAGGAAAAACATAAAAAAGGTTTATACAACCCGTAACGAGACAGAAATAAACTACCAGTTCATTCCTGACCTGGTGAAATTCCCCGAAAATTTTAAACTGAATGATGGCCAGGTGACCTGGGAAGGCGAATTTGAATCTGATACTTCAGGAGTGCATAAGTTTAATTTCACCTCGGCAGGGTACGCAAAGCTGTGGATAGACGGCAAGCTTATTTTCGACCGCTGGCGTCAGTGCTGGAATACCTCCTCGAACTTTTTCACGCTTGACCTTGAGAAGGGCAGACGCTATCCCCTGAAAATAGAATGGATACCCGACGGTGGTGAGGCATTCATTACCCTGAAATGCCTTAAGCCTGCTGACAACGACGAGCAGCAGAGGATATCATTCTGGTCGGAGGTAGCTGACCAGATAGACTATTACTTCATCAGTGGCACAAGTATCGATGATGTCATCAGCGGTTACCGGACCGTTACCGGCAAGGCGCCGATGATGCCGAAGTGGGCAATGGGTTTCTGGCAGAGCCGCCAGCGTTATACGAATCAGGAGGAGCTCCTTGGTGTTGTCCGTGAATACAGGAAAAGAGGGATCCCTCTTGACAATATTGTGCTTGACTGGCAATACTGGCCAATAGACAAATGGGGCGACCATCAGTTCGATTCAATCCGCTTCCCTGAACCTGAAGCGATGATCAGCACACTGCATAATGAGCTTCACACGAATATAATGATATCAGTGTGGCCGAAGTATTATGTGGGCACAAAGAACTACGAAGCCATGAACAGCCGTGGCTGGCTGTATAAGCGTAATGTGGAGAAGGGACAGAAAGACTGGATCGGATTTGTATCCACCTTTTACGATGCGTTTAATGCCGATGCCCGCAAAGCGTTCTGGGATCAGATCAACACCTCTCTTTACAGCAAGGGTATCGATGCCTGGTGGCTGGATGCCACCGAGCCGGATATATGTTCGAATCTGCCCATGGCTGAGCGGAAGGCTCTCATGAACCCAACAGCGCTGGGCCCGGCCGACAAGGTCTTCAATGCCTTCTCGCTTGTCAATGCACAGGGTGTCTGGGAGGGTCAGCACGCCACCGATCCCGATCAGAGGATCTTTATCCTTACACGCTCAGCCTTCGCTGGCCTGCAACGCTATTCGGCCGCAAACTGGAGCGGTGACATCGCGGCACGCTGGCATGACATGAAAGCACAGATACCGTGCGGATTGAACTTCTGCATGTCGGGCATACCTTACTGGACTATGGACATAGGCGGGTTTTCCGTTGAAAGCAGGTTTACCAAGCCTTCTCCGGCAGACCTTGAAGAGTGGCGTGAGCTGATGACGCGCTGGTTCCAGTTCGGCACTTTCGTTCCGATCTTCAGATCACACGGTGAGTTTCCCTACAGGGAGATATACAACACGGCACCGGAAAATCACCCGGCCTACGAGGCTATAGTTGCTTCCGACAGGCTGAGATACCGGCTGATGCCATATATCTATTCCCTTGCAGGTCAGACATACCTGAATGACTATACTATCATGAGAGGCCTTGCAATGGACTTCCCCGGTGACCCTGCCGTGAATGATATCGGCGATCAGTATATGTTCGGACCATCACTTCTGATAAACCCTGTCACTGAATACAAAGCCAGGAGCCGCGGCGTTTATCTGCCCGGGCCGTACGGGTGGTACGACCTGCGCACCGGAGAATACTATACCGGAGGGAAAGTGATAACCGCCGATGCTCCATACAGCTCAATACCGGTGTTCGCCAGGGAAGGAGCGATACTCCCCATGGGTCCTGATCTTCAGTATACATCAGAAAAACCGGCTGATCCGCTCACAATTATTGTTTTCACGGGGATTGATGGAGCGTTCACCCTATATGAGGATGAAGGGGTCAACAATAACTATGAGGACGGAGCCTATGCCCTGATCCCATTCGTTTATTCCGAGGCTGACCGAACCCTTACAGCAGGAGCCAGAACGGGAGAATTTTCAGGGATGCTGCAGGAACGGACCTTTAACGTGGTGGTGGTATCAAAAGATAAACCTGCTAAAAGGGATGCTGATGCTGCACCCGATAAGGTAATAAAGTATTCCGGTGACGAAATCAGTATCAAACTGTAATACCGGTCAATACAATCAATGAGTTGGTGAATTATAATAAATTAATAAAACCACTTTCTGATAACATTTCATGATGATGAAAAAAACATTCATTTCGGTTCTGGCAGCCATGATGATAAGCCTGTCGGTCAGCTCACAGAGTATAGTTCCGGCAGAGTGGAAGTTTCTTACCGGAGACAAGCCTGAATATGCCGATTCTTCATTTAACGAATATTGGTGGAATGACATCTCCCCTCTTACAGCATGGGAGAATCAGGGTCAGATGGCTTATGACGGTTACGCCTGGTACAGGGTCAAAGTTGTCGTCCCTAAATCAATGAAAAGGAGTGCATACAAGTACGGTGGCCTGATGCTGAAACTCGGCAAAATCGATGATGCCGACATCACTTATTTCAACGGTCATATCATTGGCTCAACAGGGGCTTTTCCCCCGGATTACGCTACAGCCTGGGATACTCCGCGCGCTTATATTATTCCTCCTGAAATGGTGCATTGGGATGCAAAGAACACCATAGCAGTCAGGGTTTATGATGCGGGTGGTTTTGGCGGCCTTAATGGCGGTCCTGTCGAGCTGACAAACATTGGTAACCCTGATTTGATTCAACTGAATCCATCTTTCTCTGAGCCTGACCTGATATTGAAAGGATCACCTGATGTTGAGATACCGGTGTCGCTGAAGAGCTCGTTCAAAAAGACTTACAGGGGAATGCTTTCTCTGAAAATCGTCACGGACATGGGAGAGGATGTCACAACAAAGTACCAGGAGGCAGCTGTAAAAAAGAACAGTACGGAATTATTTACTTTCAGGGTCAAGGGCCTGACCCCGGGCTTTTACAAAGCCACAGCCGCTGTTGAGAGCAAGATGGGCAACAAGGAATATAAGTTTAACTTCGGGTATGAACCTGAAAAGATAGTCTCGCCTGCTGACCCGCAGCCTGACTTTGCTGAATTCTGGCAGAAGGCGAAGGCTGAACTGAAGACTGTTGATCCGCAGTTTAAAATGATCAGGATTGACAGCCTGTGCACAGATAAGCATAATATTTACCTTGTAGAGATGCGTTCGCTGGGGAATGCTTTGATAAGAGGCTGGTACCAGGTGCCTGTTAAACCGGGACGCTATCCGGCGGTGATGCAGGTTCAGGGTTACAGCTCCACCATCGTTCCCTCTTATGTAAATTACGGTGAGGATCTAATTGGTTTCGGACTCAACATTCGTGGTCACGGAAACAGCAAGGATGATATTAATCCCGGCTTCCCGGGATATCTACAATATAATCTTGAAGACAAGGAAAAGTACATTTACAGGGGTGCTTATATGGACTGTGTCAGGGGAGTTGATTTTCTCTGCTCGCGGCCTGAAGTCGACCCCTCCCGCATCGCTGTTGAGGGAGCGAGCCAGGGCGGCGCCCTGACCTTCGCCACGGCCGCACTGAACAATGACAGGATAGCCGTATGCGCTCCGCAGGTGCCGTTCCTCTCTGACTTCCGTGACTATTTCAAGGTAGCTGTGTGGCCTGCAAATGAATTCATAACATACGTTGAAACAGAGAAAAAACTGACCTGGGACCAGGTGTATTACAC
This sequence comes from uncultured Bacteroidales bacterium, assembly GCA_963825165.1. Lineage (GTDB taxonomy): Bacteria > Bacteroidota > Bacteroidia > Bacteroidales > VadinHA17 > SR-FBR-E99. Next base: position 205,906 of record CAWGRY010000006.1, read on the forward strand.
CCTGAGCTACTTTGATATAAAGAACCTCGCCCCGATGATCAGGGCGCCGCTTCTGATGGGAGTGGGACTGATGGATGATGTGTGCCCGCCCCATATAAACTTTGCTGCATACAACAATGTTACCGGCGAAAAGAAATACATTGTCTATCCTCAGGCCGGGCACGGGCTGCCGCAGGATTTTTATTATGCAAAGATGGAATGGATACGTGCAAAATTCGGAATGAAATAAAAAGAGTCTTGAAGTCATGAAACACAGATCAGCAATTCAACCGGCTTTTACAATTGCCATTCTGATGATGGCATGCCTCATGGCATGTTCAACAGAAGAACCTCGTGAAAGAACCAGTTTTAACTCCGGCTGGAAATTCTCGCTTACCGCCAGTGACGATTCCCGGAAGGGAGATTTTGATGACAGCGGATGGCGGCTGCTTGACCTGCCGCACGACTGGAGCATCGAGGGAGAGTTCAGTGAATCAAACCCGGCCAGCGCCGGAGGCGGAGCCCTGCCCGGCGGAACAGGATGGTACCGCAAGACATTTAAGATTGAGCCCTCACAGAAGGAGAAGCTGATATATATTGAGTTTGATGGCGTCTACCGCAACAGCGAAGTATGGATAAACGGCAATTACCTGGGCAAAAGGCCTTACGGCTACAGCTCCTTCAGATATGAGCTGACGCCATACCTGATATATGGTGATGAAATGAACGTTCTGGCAGTAAAGGTTGACAACTCGCAGCAACCAAACTCCAGGTGGTATTCAGGATCAGGAATATACAGAAACGTATGGCTTGTGTCAACGGGGAAGATAGCGGTTGACCACTGGGGGACATTTGTTACCTCCTCCGAAGTAAATCCGGAAACGGCCCTGGTGAGAATCAGTGTCCGGGTAAAGAATAGTGCCGGTTCGCCGTCAGAGGCTACACTGGTGTCATCCCTGTATGATGAAGGTAACAAAAAGGTGACTTCAGTTAAAAGCCCGGTGATAAAACTGTCTGACACTGTCACAACAGTGACACAGGAATTGAAAGTGGAAAAACCTGTACTCTGGTCAGTTGATAATCCTTACCTGTATCGTGTGGTGACTGAGGTGATGACAGGAGGCAAGGTGGCTGACAGGTATGAGACTGTCACCGGGATACGCTCATTTGCATTTGACAGCGAAAAGGGATTCTTCCTGAACGGAAAGCCATTAAAGATACTTGGGGTATGCAACCACCATGATCTCGGATGCCTTGGCGCGGCTGTCAGCACAAGGGCTATCGAGAGGCAGCTTGAGATACTGAAAGAGATGGGATGCAACGGAATACGCACATCGCATAACCCTCCTGCACCGGAGCTCCTCGATCTGTGTGACCGCATGGGTTTCATTGTGATGGATGAGGCTTTTGATATGTGGAAAATAAAAAAGACCGATTATGACTACCATCTCGACTATGATGAGTGGCACAAACGGGATCTCGAAGACATGGTATTGCGCGACCGCAATCACCCGTCTGTATTTATATGGAGCATAGGCAACGAGATAATGGAGCAGTGGGATACTTCAGGCTCAGGCATACCTATGGTCAGGGAGCTGGCGGCCATTGTGCGGGCACTTGATGACACAAGACCAATAACATCTGCATGCAATGATCCTCAGCCTGATAACCCTATTATCGCCCCCGGGGTGCTTGACCTGATAGGCTATAACTACCGCGATACCCTGTATGCAGGGTTCCCGCAAGCCTTTCCGGGAGGAAAATTCATCGGTACCGAGACTACATCAGCCCTGGCGACAAGGGGCAGTTATGATATGCCCTCTGACATCGTCAGACGCTGGCCTGCACGCTGGGATCAGCCCTTCAAAGAAGGAAATGCCGACCTGACATGCTCTTCCTATGACAACTGCTCAGCACCCTGGGGATCAACCCATGAGCTTGCATGGCAGCTTACCAAAAAATACGATTATCTGTCGGGCATGTATATCTGGACAGGTTTCGATTACCTTGGAGAACCTACCCCGTACTGGTGGCCGGCACGAAGCTCCTACTTCGGTATAGTAGACCTGGCAGGGTTCCCGAAGGATGCATACTATATGTACCAGAGCGAATGGACCGATACACCGGTGCTGCACATCTTCCCCCACTGGAACTGGACCCCCGGTTGCAGGTAATCGATGTGTGGGCTTATACTAACTGTGATGAAGTTGAACTTTTTATCAACGGCAATTCGCTGGGCAGACAAAAGAAAACAGATGAGAAGTTACATCTGGTATGGAGGATTGATTATGAACCCGGGACGATCACTGGCGTGGGCTATAAGGATGGCATCGAGATAATGAGAGAGGAAGTGAAGACTGCCGGTGAGCCTGCTGCCATCGTGCTCACACCTGACAGATCTGATATCATGGCTGACGGGTCGGACCTTTCCTTTATAACCGTCACAGTGGTTGACAAGGACGGTGTTCCCGTTCCCAAAGCTGATAACCTCATAAAATTCAGCGTCGATGGCAAAGGTACCATCGCCGGTGTTGACAACGGTTGCCAGACAAGCATGGAGCCTTTCAAGGCTGACTTCAGGAAAGCTTTTAACGGTAAGTGCCTGTTGGTTGTGAAGGCGGGAGCTGAAGCAGGCAGCATCAGCGTGACGGCGTCATCCGACGGGCTGACCGCTGCCACAACTGCCATCCGGGTCAGATAGCAGAAATAAATAAGCTGGAGCAGTTAATAAAAGTGTACTGATGAGAAAAGCGTTTTACCTTTTACCTGTTCTGTTGCTGTTGTGCTTCGGCACAGCACTGTCACAAACGCCCTTCAGCCGCGGGGTGAACCTCACCGGCTGGTTCCAGGCGGATGGTCCGGGTCAGATACAGTTCACGAAGTACACGAAGCAGGATCTTGTCAATATTAAAAGCCTCGGATGCGATGTCATCCGTCTTCCGATCAACCTTCATTTCATGACCTCTGGCAGCCCCTCGTACACCCTTGATCCTCTCTTTCTGTCGTTTCTTGATTCGGTAGTAGTCTGGGCTGAGGACCTTGAACTGTATCTCATTCTTGATAACCATACCTTTGACGTAACCTCGAACACCAGTCCTGATGTCGGCAATATCCTAAACAAGGTCTGGAAGCAGATGGCGCAGCATTATAAGGACCGTTCGGATTTCATAATCTATGAGGTGCTTAATGAGCCGCATGGCATTGCCGCTTCACTCTGGGGTACTATTCAGGGCGATGTGATAAATGCCATACGCACCGTTGACACGAAGCACACCATTATGGTGGGCGGGGTGAATTTCAACACTTATACCGAGCTTCAGAATCTGCCGGTCTATTCTGATCCGAACCTGATCTATACCTTCCACTTTTATGATCCCTTCATGTTCACCCACCAGGGTGCAACGTGGAATACGCCGTCGATGGCTCCACTCGCCGGGGTGCCCTTCCCCTATAACACCGCTGAAATGCCACCCATACCTTCAACTTTTATCGGGACATGGATGGAAACGGCAATGAACAACTATCCAACCCAGGGAAATGTGGCTTATGTTAAGTCGCTTATAGATATTGCCGTGGCATTTAAAATTGCAAGAAACGTGAAGTTGTTCTGCGGCGAGCTGGGAGTTTATATTCCCAACAGCCCGGCGGATGACAGGGTCTACTGGTACGAAGTGGTCAGACAGTACCTTGAAGAAAAAGGAATCTCGTGGACCACATGGGATTACCAGGGTGGCTTCGGGCTCTTTAACAAAGGATCAAACGAGCTCTTCGACCATGATCTTAATGTACCGCTGCTTGAGGCGCTGGATTTCACCGTGCCGCCACAAACGCCATTTACCGTAAAGCCTGATTCTGTTGGCTTTTTAATGTACAGCGATTACGTGGGACACAGTATGAGCAATATAAGTTATGGCACAGGGACGTTGAATTTTTACTCAACCCTTATGCCGAATAATGATAATTACTGCTCGGAATGGAGGGGTTTCAGCCAGTACAATACAATCGGCATAGGATTCAGCCCGGTCAGGGATCTCACGAGATTGAAGACTGAAGGTTATGCGCTTGATTTCATGGTGAGGGGGAATTCTGCAGGGATAAAATTTGATGTGAGGTTTATGGATACCAAAACAGATGCTGCAGATCATCCGTGGAGGATGGGCTTTACGATAGATGAGAGTTTTTCAGCATGGGATAACCGGTGGCATCATGTGCATATTCCCCTGAACAGCTTCACTGAACGCGGGGCCTGGGACAATGGCACATGGTACAACCAGGAGGGCCGGTTCGACTGGTCGAAGATAGACAGGTTTGAGGTCTCTACCGAATATTCGGGAACCTCAGGCAAGGTGTTGTGGTTTGACAATATTCATATTACCAATCTCGACACGGCTGTTGTAAGAGAAAGCGGTACGGTGGATATTGGCGATATCAGGGAGTCTCCGTTCACGGAGCTCAATGCAAACCCTAATCCCTTTGATAAGAGAACAGTAATATCATATTATCTGCCTTCCCGCATGAAAGTCTCGGTTGAAATAATTTCCATGGATGGCAGGAAGGTCCGGAGCCTGGTCAGCGAGGTTCAGCCGGAAGGATATTATGAACCGGCCTGGGACGGATGTAATGACAACGGAAAACCTGTTCCCGGAGGTGTGTACCTCTGTATTCTGTCCGGTGATGACAGCCAGGCGGTGTGCAGGATAATAAAGAGCTGAATACCCGGGAAATCAGATGAACACCCTTGTACCCTGGTCGTAGCTCTCGCGGAGCTCACGGGGCGTGCAGCCTTTCTTTTTCCGGAAGATGCGGTTAAAATTGGAGATGTTGTTAAAGCCGCACGAATAGGCAATTTCAGCAATCGTCTTGGTTGTTGAGATTAGCATCCTCGAGGCATGGCCGAGCCTTACCTCCGTCAGGCAATCGATGAAGGTCATCCCTGTTCTGAGCTTGAAGAAACGACTGAAGGCCGATTCGGTCATGCTGGCAATCTTCGCTGCTTCGCCAAGGCTGATCTGCTTGTCGAATGAAGTGTGAATAAACTCCATTACCTTCTCTATTCTCCGGCTGTTATATGAAAAGACTTCCGTATCGCTGAAGCCTGAATCTGACAGAATCCTGAAATCCCTTGATATCGACAGGTCATGCAGGATGCTCATCAGCTCGAGGACCGAATCAAAACCCTGCTTCTTTCCCAGCCCGTAGATCCTGGGCTCGAGGCGCCGGGTTGTCTCCGCAGAGAAGAGAATGCCCCGCAGTGATCTCCTGAGCATGTTGCGTATGAAGCTCAACTGGTTCTTCTGAAGGAACTTCTCGTCAAAAAAGTCCTTGTGAAACTGTATGGTGATCTCTTCAATCTGATTCTTTTTAAATCCGCTGCCAAACCACCCGTGGGGCATGCCGGGCCCGACGAGTACCAGCTCAACGTCACCTGTCTCTTCCACGTGATCACCGACGATTCGCCTGGTACCAAGGGCATTCTTAATGAAATTTAGCTCTACCTCATCATGATAATGAAGAGGAAAGTCAAATTCAGACTTGGCCCGGTAGAAGTAAGTGAAACAGTCTGACTGCGTCAACGGTGTTATCTCGCGAAGGATGGAATCATGCATTTCAGATGTCCGGGGTTATTGCCGGAAGCAAATCTACAAATAAACGGTATAAATCATATCTCCGGCGATGCATTTTTTGTGTGATATAAATCACATATAATGAATAAGATGCGTGTTATTAATATTCCGTCGGGAGAAAAATGGTCACAGGACAGTCAAAATAGTATCATAATAAAGCCTGCTGATTGTCATATCGGCTCATCATGGCATTAAAGTATCATGATTTAAAAGAATGGTATTACAAAGCAGGACAGGTGAATGAGTAATTTTGAATCAGATCATAATAAACCGTAAAATGAAGAGGATACTGTTGGGCTTGTTGATGGTAGTTATAATTACCGGATGTAAAAACAGTCCGGGGCAGGATTTTGTCACTGTCTCTGACGGCAATTTTCAGGTCAGCGGGAAGCCTTATTATTTTATCGGAGCAAATTACTGGTACGGAGCAATCATTGCCAGTCCCGGCAAATATGGCGACAGGGAACGGTTAATCAGGGAACTTGACCGTCTTGACAGCATGGGGGTTAACAATCTCCGCGTGCTTGCCGGAGCAGAAGGACCAGACGGTGAGCCTTTCCGTGTCACACCGGCCCTCCAGCTTTCGCCGGGTGTTTACAATGACGACCTGCTCGACGGCCTCGACTTCCTGCTGGCAGAGATGAAGAAACGCGGGCAGTATGCGATCCTCTTCCTGAATAACAGCTGGGACTGGACGGGCGGTTATTCCCAGTATCTTAACTGGAACGGCTACGGTCCAATTCCTTATCCCAATGTACCGCCGAACACATGGCCGCAGTTCATGAGCTTCTCGGGACAGTTCAACTCATGCGATCCATGTATCAGCATGTTTGAAGATCATATCAGGTATATGCTCGGGCGCACCAACAGGTATACAGGACTGAAATACACTGACGACCCGGTCATCATGACCTGGGAGATCGCCAATGAGCCGAGAGCATTCTCAGATGCAAATATCCCGGCAATGGAAGCAATGATAAAGCGTGTTGCAGCCCTTCTGCAGGAGCTTGATAAAAACCACCTTGTCACCACCGGCACAGAGGGTGAATGGGGGTGCGAGCAAAAAATGGAGGTGTTTGAACGAATTCACGCTGACCCGAATATAGATTACCTGACCATGCATATATGGCCAAAGAACTGGAGCTGGCTCGACATAAAGGATATCAGGGGAACCCTTGATTCAAGCATTGTCAGGACCAATAAATATATGTATGATCATTTCAAGGTTGCAGAACGCCTGAACAAGCCGCTGGTGCTTGAAGAATTCGGGCTGCCGCGTGATCAGCACGGTTATTCTCCTGGGGAGACTACAGTATGCCGTGATGTTTATTACAGTAATGCTTTTGACCGTATCGTTGAACATGCCACCCGGCGAGGGCCGCTTGCAGGATGCAATATCTGGGCTTACTCGGGCGAAGGAAGACCGGCAAAGGACCACATATACTGGCAGCCGGGTGATGACTACCTTGGTGATCCTCCCCAGGAAGAACAGGGACTGAACTCTGTTTTTGACACAGACACTACCGTTGAACTGATTACCGCTTATAACAAACGGCTTAATGAATTAATGAACAAATAATCCGGCTATGAAAAGACTTATTATGCTAACCGCAATGGTTCTATCCCTCACAGGATGTCCGTCAGGACAGGAGAAAAAATCAGGCCCGGCAGACCCTTCTGCCACGGCTGAGACAGTGAATCTGCTGACAGGGATGAAGGCTGCAACGGAGAAGGGAATCATGTTCGGGCACCAGGATGACCTGGCCTACGGATTAGGGTGGGTGTACCCTGACGGCGAGTCAGACGTAAAAAGGGTATGCTCTGATTATCCCGCAGTTTACGGAATGGATCTCGGGCATATCGAGCACCTGGCCCCGGCAAACCTTGACACCGTGCCTTTTGACAATATGAAACTGTTCGCCAGGGAGATCCACTCGCGCGGAGGAATAATAACCTTCAGCTGGCATTGCGACAATCCCCTCACGGGAGGAAATGCATGGGACATATCCTCTGACAAGGTTGTGGCCTCCGTTCTGCCCGGTGGCGCAAATCATGAAAAATATAAAGGATGGCTTGATAATATTGCATCGTACTTTTTGTCACTCACCGATGAGCAGGGGGTGGCCATACCGGTTATATTCCGGCCTTACCATGAGCACACAGGCAGCTGGTTCTGGTGGGGACAGAAGCTGTGTACCACTGAAGAATACATAGGGCTGTGGAGGTTTACGGTCGATTACCTTTGCAAAACAAAGAATGTCCATAACGTGCTGTTCGCCTATTCAAGCTCTGGCGATATAGCTGATAAGGAGCAGTATCTTGAGCGTTATCCGGGAGATGATTATATCGATCTGATAGGGTTCGACTACTATCAGATGCGCGATGCCGGGAATCAGTCTTTTATAGATAATGTAGACAGAGTCCTGGGTGTTGTAACCGCGGTTGCCGAGGAGCATGGCAAACTTGCCGCACTGACAGAAGCAGGGTATGAATCGATCCCGGATTCCACCTGGTGGACACGTACCCTGTGGCCTGCAGTAAAAGACCATAAGATATCCTATCTGCTGGTCTGGCGCAACGCAAATAACATACCGGGTCATTTCTATGCACCATATCCCGGGCACCTCAGCGCTGACGACTTCATTGATTTTTACAATTTGCCGGGCACTTTGTTCCAGGGCGATCTGACAAAGCTTGATATTTATAAATAAGGTTTATCTGACAGGCTATATGAACAGTTTTGAATTCCGTCTTGAGAAGCTGACTGAGGCTCACGAGGTGCTTATCACCCGCAGGAACAGAAGGATTGAGCCCGGGAATGGCATCTTTTTCCGTTATGAGAACCCTGTGCTTACCGGTGCCCATGCGCCTCTTGCGTGGCGCTATGATCTGAACCCTGCCACCAATCCTCACCTGATGGAGCGTTTCGGAATCAACGCCGCTTTTAATGCCGGTGCCATGAAGCATGACGGCAAATACCTCCTTGTTGCCAGGGTTGAAGGCACCGACAGGAAATCGTTTTTTGCCATAGCTGAAAGTCCAAACGGTGTGGACAACTTTCGCTTCTGGGATCATCCCATAACCATGCCTGAAACCGCTGACCCCGACATAAATGTTTATGACATGAGGCTGACAAGGCATGAGGATGGATGGATCTACGGCGTCTTCTGCACCGAGAGAAAAGATCCGGATGCACAGCCGGGCGATCTTTCTTCAGCCGTTGCTGCTGCAGGCATAGCACGCACTCACGACCTTGTCAAGTGGGACCGGTTGCCTGACCTCGTCTCGTCAAGCCAGCAGCGCAACGTGGTGCTTCATCCCGAATTTGTAGACGGCAGGTATGCCCTCTATACCAGGCCGCAGGATGGCTTCATCGATGCCGGCAGCGGCGGTGGGATAGGATGGGCGCTTGTCGACGACATTACAAGGGCTGAGGTTAAGGCTGCGGATGAGAAGATCATTAATTTCAGACACTATCATACCATCAAGGAAGTTAAGAACGGCGAGGGTCCGCATCCCATAAAGACACCGGAAGGATGGCTTCATCTTGCGCATGGCGTACGGGGGTGTGCGGCAGGACTGCGGTACGTTCTTTATCTTTACATGACCGACCTCCGTGATCCTGCCAGAATGATTGCAGAACCGGGCGGTTACTTCATGGCTCCTGAGGGTGCGGAACGCATTGGCGATGTCTCCAATGTACTCTTCTCCAATGGCTGGATAGCTGATGAAGACGGCACGGTTTATATCTACTATGCCTCGTCGGACAGCCGTATGCATGTGGCTGTGTCAACAGTGGAGCAACTGACTGATTATTGTTTGAACACTCCTGCGGACGGTTTTCGCTCTGCTGCATCAGTGAAAGCGATCAATAAGATTATTGCGCGCAACGAAGAGTATCTGAAGAAATGACCGGAACTCCTGAACACCTGCCGGCAGAAATGCGTATCGATGCCCTGGAGGAGCTGAATCGTAACATCCTGCCCTTCTGGATAAACAGAATGCCTGATGAGAAGCAGGAAGGCTTTTACGGCAGGATCGACGGAAAGAATAATGTTATTGCCGGGGCCCCAAAGGGCGCCATACTGAACGCCCGGATACTCTGGAGCTTCTCGGCTGCATATATGTATGTCAAGGACCCTCTGTACCTCGAGATGGCCACGAGGGCAAGGAACTATATCTTCAGCCACTTCTTCGATGAAAAAAATGGCGGCACCTACTGGTGCCTTAGGGATAACGGCGAGCCTCTCGAGACCAAGAAACAGATCTATTCCCTCGCTTTCTTCATTTATGCCCTCAGCTGGCATAACATGGCCACAGGCGACCGGGAGTCGCTCGAAAAGGCCGTGGAGCTTTTCGGGCTGATAGAAAAGCACAGTTTTGACAGGGCGCTGAACGGGTATTTTGAGGCTTTTAACCGTGAATGGGGAGAGATCGCTGACCTCCGCCTGAGCGAAAAGGATGAGAATGAGAAGAAGACCATGAACACGCATCTTCACATCCTGGAGGCATACACAAGCCTGTACCGCATATGGCCCGATTCAAAGCTGAAGAAACAGCTGGGCAACCTGGTGCGCATTTTTACTGAGAAGATCGTTGATCCGAAGACATCACATCTGAACCTCTTCTTTGACGAGAGGTGGAACTGCCGTTCGAAGATAGTTTCCTACGGCCATGATATCGAAGCCTCGTGGCTTCTCTACGAGGCTGCGGCAGCGCTTGGCAAGGAAGATAGTGTTAAGGACGTTTCACTGCGTATTGCCCGTGCTGCTCTTGAGGGACTGGCTGATGACGGCAGCCTGATCTATGAAAGGGATGATGCAAAGGGACATATAGACCGGGACAGGCACTGGTGGGTGCAGGCGGAGGCGGTGGTGGGGTTCATCAATGCCTGGGAGCTGAGCGGCGACAGGAGCTGGCTTGATCATGCTGTAGGGGCTTTTGAATATATCAAAGCGAACCTTGTCGACAGGATAAACGGCGAGTGGTTCTGGAGCATCCGTGCCAACGGTGTTGTTAATATATATGATGACAAGGCAGGGTTCTGGAAATGTCCCTACCACAACACCCGTATGTGCCTTGAGATCATGGCACGGTCAAAGTAAAAACCTTTCAACCTCTCAACCTTTCAACTATTTTCGTAACTTAGTAGGATAACAATTATTAACTAAAGAAAGGAGTATTGCTATGCTTTGGGGAGTTATCATTTTCTTCGTTTTACTTATTTTCCTCGCGGGAATAAGAATAGTCAGACCTACACAAAGAGGTCTTATCGAGAGACTGGGAAAGTATCACAATTTTGCCAATCCTGGTTTTCACTGGATCATTCCGGTTATAGATAAAATGTACCTGGTGAATGTGACAGAACAGATGGTTGATGCCGAGCCGCAGGAGATCATCACAAACGATAACCTGAACGCCAGTGTCGACGCGCAGGTATATTTCAGGGTCAAGTCTGATGAGGAGAGCGTCAAAGGCTCAATATATAATGTTGCCAACTTCAAGTGGCAGATTGTCAACCTTGCACGGACCACATTGCGTAATATAATTGGTACCATGACTCTGAAGTCGGCCAACAGTGAGCGAGGCAAGATCAATGCCGAGTTGTACAACACACTGCATACCGAGACGAAGGGGTGGGGTATTGAGATAGTGCGTACCGAGCTGAAGCAGATTGATCCGCCGAAGGATGTTCAGGAGACGATGAACAAGGTAGTGAAGGCCGAGAATGAGAAGATCGCTGCCATTGACATGGCTTCGGCCGCTGAAACAGTAGCTGACGGTGTGAAGAGGGCGAAGATCAAGGAAGCTGAAGGAGCCAAGCAGGCGAAGATTCTGCAGGCAGAGGGCGAGGCTGAGTTTATCAGGTTGGTAAATGAGTCGGCCGAAAAGTACTTTATTGGTAACGCACAGATATTAAGAAAGTTGCAGGCGCTGGAGACATCATTACAGTCAAATACAAAGATTGTTGTTCCGACCGGCAGTGACCTGGTGAATGTTATTGGTGACATGGCTGGTGTTGCGCCGTTGCCAGGGAAGAGATAATAAATAGCAAATATTTATTATTTTTGCACCCACAACGACATGGTCGGTTGTCCGAGTGGCTAGGAATCGGTCTGCAAAACCGGCTACGGCGGTTCGAATCCGCCACCGACCTCAACAAAATCCCGAAGCACGAAGTGCTAAGGGATTTTTTGTTTTCTGACCGAAGCATCGCTGGCGATGCTGAGGGAAGAAAATAAAAAAGACCATAGCCCGCTGAAGGCGGGCAGGGATTTTGTTGAAAAGAACCCTAAATTGCGGATCATGAAATAATCCGCTACCGATCCCAGGGAACTTCTGATTATCAGGAGCTTTTTTTCTTGAATTTGTAAAGAGTAGTCCTCTTGTCTCCGGATTTTTCAATAATTCCTGCTTCCACTGCTATTTTTAAGTCCCGGCTTGCCGTTGCAGTTGAAATGTCCTTAAACTGTCTCAAATAATCCTTACGGCTAAAAGTCGATTTCCCAATTTTTTCTTTGAAAATAGGAATCCTGTCCTGAGAAGTAATATTTACATTCTGATTTGCCAGGAGCTCTTCAAGAGATTCGTTAATGATCTGAAGCATAAACTCAATGAATCCGGTCGAATCTCCATTATTATCAGATTCTCCAAGTACTCTGTAATATTCATATTGTCTTGCTTTTACTAATGACTCAATTGGAAGAAATTCAAATACTGGAGAGTACTTTTTTAATATTAAAGTTTGCCAAAGTCGTCCTATTCTTCCATTTCCATCCATAAAAGGATGAATAAATTCAATCTCATAATGGAATACACAACTTTTAATAAGTATCAGGTCTTTGTCCTTTTTAAGGTAATCGAATAAGTTTTTAACCAGAGATTTGACAATATTGCCAGGAGGAGCAATATGAGTTACGATAGCCCCCTTAATAATTCCTACTGATCTGGTCCTGATTGTTCCGGCATCTTCAACCAATCCATTCATTAAAATTGAATGGGCATTGCAGAATGAGGACAAACTTGAAGCATTAAAATTCTTCAGGTTTTCGTATGCTTTTATAGCGTTTTTAACCTCAATAATATCTTTCTGAGGTGCAATAATCATTTTTTTGTCGAGAATAGCTGTAACCTGATCAAGAGAAAGAGAATTCCCTTCTAATCCAAGGGATGATTGAATTGTCCTGATTCTGTTCTTTCTTCTTAATTCAGTTGGTGGTTTATATAAATACGCAGCATTTACCTCTCCAACTTTCTCTGAGATAGAAGCTATTAGTTCAATAATCCTGTCGGTAATGTGATAGGGTGGTTTCATTCGATGCAATTATTGATAGTATCATCTGATACTATCAAAGATAGTAATAAGTTCTATGGCAGTATGTCATATGGGCAGGATTTTTCTGATAAAAGAATTTGCAATGCGTCCCAAAGATTGTTCTCTGTGTGCCAAAATGCGGAGGTCAGCGGGTTGAACCCGGGGTTACCAATCTTTGATGCCCGTGGCTCCTGGATCAGGCCAGGAAAGTAACAACCTGTCCCCGATGCTAATTGCCCTGATCTGAGATCATATTAAGCAGGATACGCCTTGAAACCAGTAATTGGTCATATAATAGTTCCAATCTGGATTTTAACTCCGGCAGATTTGTATTCTTGTGACTATCATATTTCGATTGGCTGATAATCTCCTGATTTGTGTAGTACGGGTAAAGTTCGGAGTAAGTCTTTTCAAATATGCTCTTTAACACGTCGGGCGATAATTCTTTAAGCATTGACTCAAGCTGAATAAGATACATCTTGTACATATAAGGATCGGCAATGATCTTTTTGTCCAGAGGATCCTCAACTGAAAATATAAGTTTCTCCCCTGTGTATTTCCTGCTTTTTTCAAATCCTTCATGGGGTGCCACGGAAAATATGTCATCATAATCCCATGGAATAACTTTAAATTTTGCAGTTCCGGGGCTGACATAAAAATAGACCTCATCCGTATAATCGCCATTCCTGACGAAATAATTGAAAGCAAGCCATTTCATATAAATATCTGTTTCAAGCCAGGTTGAAATAGTCAGATAAAGCTCCTCATCTTCATGTTTGTTTAAAGCAAGGTAGAGCTGCCTGAAATTATTCCTGTACTTTTTAATTGTATCCTTGTCAGTCTCAGTACCTGTCTTTATTTCGTGTATGCTGTTATTGTAACCCCTGCGGATAACCAGGGGTGAGTCTTTCTTTTTCAGCGCCCAGTCCGCGGGCCGTTCCATTATCAGGCAGATACCTTCACTGTGGTCATTGATTCGGAGTTCACCATAAGTATAAAACAGATGAAACAGCTTTAAAGTCTCCATCATTTCAAAAGCAAGATGGTTGTTGATGTAGTTCTTGTCCATGGCAAGTCCCAATACAAAGAACTTTTTAAGTGTTTTAGTTCTTTCCCCATGATGGAATGTTGCTTCCGACTGAAGATCAAAAGTGTAACTTTTTCTTTTGTAGTAAAGTGTTGTTTGTCCCCTGGTGCTTATTTCAAAAGAGTTAAGCGTATCTGTGTTTATTGTGAGAAGTTTGGGGATTATGGTGATTTTCTCGCCCGTGACCTCACTGATGCTTCTGTAGTCAGCGCCAGAAATATAAAGGCAGATTGTATTTTGAATTTGACAACCTGTATCCTTCAGGTTCAGGGTATCAAAATCTGCTTTTGTTTCCTGGCCATTGGAGGCCTGGATAGTCAGGAGGCAGAAAAGCGTCTGTAATAAGATTCTGTTAAAATATCGGAAAAATTTTAACATGCCTTTAATTGGCCTGGTTCATTGTATAGTGGTTAGAAGGTTAATAGTGTTGAATCATTCAATCAGAATCGATAAAAGAAACATGTTCCCAAAGCTGGAACAACCGGCGCCATATCTGATTCATTTATAATAAAAAACCCTACTCCTGCATCAAGACTAAATCCAAAGGCTCTGTTAAAATAAAAATCCCTGCCGATCCGAAAGTGAGGTTCCAGAGAATTTTCAATATCATCATCCCAGCCAATTCTGATGAAATCCAATCCAATACGTCCATACCATGGCTGTATATCTGAAAACTCAGAAAAACCACCAAAATGATAATAGAAATCTCCTGATATTGAAATCAGACTGTTCCAGTCAAACCATGAACCGTTTTCAGACGGCCAGGTCCCGATACTCAATCCAATCTGAGACTGATTCATTTGATACCGGATACCAATGTTCAATGTCTCCAAAAAGCCGACCCCGGCAGATATATTGACTTTTTCCTGACCTGACATCTGCCTGCCGGAACAGAATAACAGAGCCAGTATCAACAGGCTAACGGGTAATGTTTTCACTTTGTTTTTCATCGTAATTTGATCAGGGCTATTAACGCGGACTTTGCTCTGCACCTGGCCTGTGAATTCTTTTATTAACATTATGCTGAAGCAATGATAATTTCTTCTTCATATTATCATTGGTATCAGATAAAGAAGATTTGGCTAATTTAAATATTAAATCATAATTCTTTATGATAGCTGAGGCAATTTCATGTCCTTCACTAAAATACTGCCTGGTAGCTTCAAACAGTGTTGTCTTCTCGTATTTGGTCAGAGTCCGAAGTCCTTCCAGATAAACATATTTAATTCTTTTTCCATGGGTCTGGTAGTACAGATTAATGTACGTTTCAATACCAAATCTCGTGTTCCGTATTTCATCCAATATAGGCAATATGTCTTTTTTATGTAACACTCTTTCTCCCGTAAAGGCTTTAAAGGGTGAGAGCTTCACATTAATTAATGTTGCTGCAGTATGACCCAATGCCATATCGGCCTGGTTTTCCCTGACAGGGAGTAACAAGTCAGCAAAATGTTCCTTTCTTATTCCGAGGCTGTCTGCATCAAAGAAAAGAAGGATATCATTGCCTGCATTTTCAACGCCAATGGCCATAGCATAACTTTTACCCCTGTTTTCAGGAAGTCTTATATAGTTGAATTCGATTGTTTTATTGAGATTTAGCAGTAATTGTTCCGTGTTGTCCCTGGAACCGTCATCAACAACTAGAATTTCACTTCCTTCATTATACAGACGGCATGCTTTAACCACATCACAAATGGTCTTCTCTTCATTAAATGAACATATTATAATGGTCAGATTCTCCAATTTTTCAGAAATTAAAGAATATTGTTCATTATCACGTACGACAAAGTTACGCCTTGATTATGCAGAAGTCAAGTTTATTTCCTGTAAGGGTAGATATTAAACTTAAGCGTATCGCAAACTACTAAAGTTGTATCCCAGTATCCCCAGGGAGAATTCACATCATCCTCCCAGATTTCAATGGGACCGGATGGAACATTATCATATGTTGTTGTTTGTCCGATGTCAACAGACCGTTCTGCCAGGAAGCCATTGCCTGGGTAAGTTGCAGAATAAATTTTCACTTTAACTGTTACGCCGGTATTATTGTAGATTTTTGCAAATCCGGTGTCTTCACGTTCACAGACAGGCTGTTTCTTACATGCAACGACCGCTATTATCATTATGACCACAGCCATAATAAGCAGACTTGATAGCCCTTTTCCTTTCATGTGATTTAACCTCGGAGAATTTACTCATGTTATAAACTTAACAGGTAAAGTGCAAACAAAAACAACCTTGAGGCTCAATCACACCAATAATTGATGATTATTCAGCATAATTCCTGTCAACCAGCAATGCGCAGGAAATCTTAACTATCTCCCTGTAATATTGAAAGTTAATAGTATTGACAAGGTCACTTTCTGTATGATATGTACTGCCCGGTGTGTCCTGAATGAAGAAGAGAGACTTGAATCCACTGAGATAAAATGGGTAACTGTCGCTTCTCTTTGCTGCCGAATTATCATTGAAATATCGTACTGATGAATACCTGTCGCATAATCTCTGGGCTTCGGATCTCAGATAATGCGAATTGTCATAGTCAATGATGTTCACATACCACATCACAGGATCGGAGGACGCGGGGATGCCTATCATATCATTATTGATCATCATCCTGATATTTTCTCCTTGTGAAGCTGACTTTTGTGAAAAATTGAAGCTTCCGAATAATCCAAACTCCTCAGCTCCGAAGACGACAAATTTTATGGTGGAAGATGGAATAAAAGATTTTTGCTTCATTACCCTGGCTATTTCAAGCGTAGCGCCAACTCCTGTGGCATTGTCGTTTGCTCCCGGCACAAATACAAACGGATCACCGGTATCTGAACTTATCCTGTTGTCATAATGGGCACCAAGGACACATATACTGTCAGGGTATGTGTTCCCGATTAAAGTGGCAATGACATTGTATTGCGTTGTTGTATATTCAATTCCATTATAAGTGGCCGTTACAATAAACGAATCCAACTTTGTGTCAAGGTAGCCAATCCTTATAAACTTGTTTTTGAGATTAACAGCAACCTGCCTGTGGTTATCAGCAAACATAAAGCGGGTTGACATGTTCTGCATCCACGTGACATATGACGCCAGGCTATCCGGATTTATTTTATTCACAAAACCGGAAATATACTGGTCCTTAATTTCTTCCTTATCGGGTTTTGTGCAACCTGAGACAATCAGGATAATAAGAATCGCAAAACATATTTTAAATGTGGAACTGTACTTAACCATTCTGGCTCTTAAAAAAGAAACTGATTAATTAATCCTGCAATAATTAAGACCGTTGATGATTATATAAACCCTATTAAACCGGATACGCAATGTCTCTGTGAATTTCTTAATTTTGCCTCTGCACTTTAATAAATACCTTTCTATGGGTAATCAAAGAAATCTCGTCAGGACACTCGGGTTAGGTTACGTCGTCATCTTTGTAATTGCCAATATCATCGGCTCGGGTGTATATAAGAAAATTGCCCCGATGGCTGACGAGCTTCAGTCTTCATCATGGATACTTCTCGTATGGATAGTCGGTGGCATAATCACACTGTTTGGCGCTCTCAGCAACGCCGAAATAGCAGGCATGCTTGCCGACACGGGAGGTGAGTTCGTCTATCTTAAGAAAATATACAACCGCTTCTTTTCATTTCTTTATGGCTGGTCACTCTTCGTCGTGATCCAGTCCGCCACCATCTCCTCACTGGCTTATGTCTTTACACAGTCGCTGAACAGCATCATTCCCCTCCCTGAAATGCTCCCCTCATTGCAGGATTTTACAATAGGCGGCGTATTCTTTCCTTTCCGGGATTTCGGGATAAAGCTGACAGCCATTTTGCTCATAATGCTGCTGACCATTCTCAATATGTCAGGACTGAAAGGCGGAGCATGGGTCAGCAAGGTTATCCTGTTCCTGGTGGGAGCAGGTCTGCTTACGATAGTGGTTTTCGGGCTGAGCAGCAATGTCGCCAGACCTGCGAATTTCATGAATGTTAAAGAGCTGGCAAACGGCACCGTCACTCTCTCTTCTTTCTATACAGCCATGCTTGCAGCCTTCTGGGCATACCAGGGATGGGTCTCCGTCGGTTTCATAGGAGGGGAGATCCGCGATGCAAATAAAAACATCCCCAAAGGAATTGCAATTGGAGTTTTTGTGGTAATAGCTGTTTACCTGCTGGTTAATTTTACCTACCTCTCTGTCATGTCCATTCCGGAGCTGGTGCAGGTTCATGAGGCAGGCAATCAGATAGCCGCGGTGGAGGCGGTCAGGAGTTTCTGGGGGTCATCAGGTGTAATGTTCATATCGCTGCTGATACTGGTTACCACCATGGGATGCCTGCATGCCAGTATAATCACCGGCGCCCGTCCTTATTATGCCATGTCGCGCGAACGCCTTTTCTTTTCAGGCATCGGCAAACTCAACAGACACAACGTACCGGGCAACTCATTGCTATGGCAGGGGATATGGGCTTCTGTACTTGTGCTGTCCGGCACCTTCGATCAGCTGACGGACATGCTCATTTTTGCTGTCTATATTTTCTACGGAGCAACTGCCATGGGAGTATTCATTCTACGCAGGAGGATGCCTGATGCGCACCGTCCCTACAAGGTCTGGGGCTACCCGGTTGTGCCGGCAATATTCGTACTGTTTTGTGTAGGGTTGTTCTGCAACACCATTATAACCCGTCCGCGCGAGGCAGCCATCGGCCTGGCACTTATTCTGCTGGGGATACCGGTTTATTTTCTGCTGCGGAAGAAATTTTCAAAAAACAGAGTTGAGTAGCTGATCAGGAATTCTGCTGCATTTTACTCCACAGCCTTTCAGCCTGCTTCCTTGATTCCCTGAGAATCTCACTCTCATCGACAGTCGTGATCTTTCTGTTTTTCATAACAAGCTTTCCGTTGGAGATGACATCGGTGACATGATTTGAGGTGATGCCAAAAAGGAAATGTCCGAAGAAATTCTCATGCGAAACAGGAGTAGGGGAATCATAATCAAGAATAACGAGGTTGTTATCACCGTCGCCTCCGAAGCTGTTGTCGCTTAAATAGTTGTGCACATTCCTGAACCGCCGGTAGGCTGATTCATACGTGATGTTATCAAGACGTTGTCCGACAAAGAATGCAGCTTTGGCGCTTTGAAGCATATCGCTGTGCATTCCGTCGGTCCCGAGCATTATATTCTCCCCTAAACCTTTACCATTGAAATAACCGACATTGTTGTTAAGATTGCTTTCACAGTTCTCAACCACCCAGGCTGGAGACTTCCGGATCAGCTCCTTTTCATTTTCTTCGAGATGAAGACAGTGAACCAGCAGGGTTTTTGGCGAGCCCAGCACCCCTGCCTTTTCAAGCCGCTCAATCACTCTTCTGCCGTGTTTGTTAATGCTCTGCCCCTGATCGTAGGCATCCTCGGCAACATGTATATGAATACCTGTATTGTGCCTCTTCATCATATCGACGGCTTTCGCCAGCGTACGCTCACCCACAGTGAATGATGCGTGCAGTCCTACCAGTCCCTGATGATCCCTGAGGTAATTGTCAGTCTCGGCCAGGCCTTCCCTGGCAACCGGCACACCGTCGCGGTCGGAGATCTCATAACAAAGAAGATGCGACACACCAACTTTTTCAAAGGCTTTTGCAATTATCTCCAGCGAGCCCTTGACTGCATGCGGAGAGGCGTGATGGTCAATGACGAAAGTAGCGCCTGCCTTAAGGCATGCCATAGCTGTTACCAGCGCACTCAACTCAATCATTGCAGGATCCAGGCATTTGTCGAGGGCCCACCAGACATACCTGAGTATCTCATGAAAATTTTGCGGGGTTTCCTTTGGTGCATCCATCCCTCTCGACAGGGTTGAGTAAACATGGTGATGACCCACTGCGAATGATTTTGTTACCAGCCGGCCCGTACAGTCCATTATTTCAGCGCCGTGATCAATCGTAACGGCCTCGCTGTCTGCAATAAACTGAATGCGGCTGACATTCTCCCTCACAAGTATATTCTTTACACTGAATTCAAGAGTCTTCCAGTCGATATATGTAGCGTTTCTAAGAAGCAGATCCATTATGAATTGGTTTTGTATTATTTCTTTCGTCTGAGAGGAAGCTTTTTCCTCCTTATGCCGTCATAGGCGCACAGTGCATTGGCTATCGCTGCTGCTGTCGGGACCATTCCTATCTCGCCTATGCCTTTTGCCCCGTACGGTCCGACAGGGTCTTTTTCTTCAATACCGATCACCTCTATCTCCGGCGCCTCATCGGCTCTTATGATACCAAGGTCATTAAATTTCAGACTATCCGGCCTGCCCTTTTCGAGCGGCAGATCTTCTGTCAGGGCATAGCCCATTCCCATTATAACAGCGCCTTCTATCTGTCCTTCAAAGAGCATCCTGTTCATTATCTTCCCCGCGTCATGTGCCGCGATGATCTTTCTGACGGCACCGTTATCATCAAGAATTGCAACCTGTGTTGCATAACCATATGCGAAGTGAACGACTGGTTCGTCGGTTTTCTCGCCGGGTTTGCAAGTCCAGTCGCAAACAAATCTGCCTTTATAGACCCGGCCCACAAGCTGCTGCAGGGAGCTTTGCTTCAGATCCTCCCTGATACTGATCGCTGCATTGATAATGGCATTACCCAGCAATGCCGTAGCTCTTGATGATGTGGTCATTCCTGTTTTCAGGCCGGCGCCGGTGTCAACTCTGACCTTTATTATTTCCGGATCAATTCCGGTTTCCTGGTGCAGAGTCTGTATGGCTATCGTATGTATTCCCTGTCCCATCTCGCTCCAGCCGTGGTGTATTATAACTTTCCTGTCTGAAATTATTTGAATTGACACCAGGCTTTCATCTGTCATGCCGTTGCCGACGCCGGTGTTTTTAAGTCCGCATGCAATGCCTGCATACTTCGCACCGTTAAAAGCATCTTTAACTGCAAGGAGGGTCTTTTTCAGTCCCACGCCGCTCAATAACTGCCCCGTTGCTGTTCTTTTGCCATCCTCGAGAGCATTGTCAAACCGTATCTGCCAGCGGTCGAATCCACCCATCCTGCACAGTTCATCAACACAGCCCTCAACGGCAAATGTGACCTGAGGCACTCCGAAGCCGCGCATTGCGCCGGACGGAATATTATTCGTATAGACGGTGACTGCTTTTATATCCACGACAGGAACAGAATAGCCACCAGTGGCATGGCCTACGACGCGTTCCATCACCTTTGTACCCACGGAGGCGTATGCGCCGGTATCACCCACAGCGTTTAACTTCAACGCCGTAAATTTTCCCGTGCTGTCACATGCCAGGCTGATCTCCATCCAGACCGGATGGCGTTTCGGGTGCATGATAATTGATTCATCCCTTGTGAGATGGACTTTTACCGGCTTGTTAACCAGGTATGCAAACAGCGATGCATGACCCTGCACGGTGATATCTTCCTTTCCGCCGAAGCCGCCGCCGTTCTCCACCTGCACCACCCTTACCTTCTCCTCCGGCAGAGCAAGTATTGAGGCAACGGCTGTTCGGTCGACATAAGCGCCCTGTCCCTGGCTGTATAACCTGATGCCGTCGTTCTCCGGCAGTGCGATGGCTGCCTCGGTCTCAAGAAAAGCATGTTCTATACGCTGTGTCTCATAGATCCCCGTGGCGACCCAGGCAGCTTCGCTGAACACTTTTTCAACATCCCCTGATCTTATGCTGCATGTCTCCAGCACATTGGATCTTTCATCGTTAACGCGTATACTGTCAGGCTTAATTGCCTCGTGCATATCTGTCACGGCTTCAAGGACTTCGTACCTGACCCTGATCAGCTCTGCAGCTCTGCGTGCCAGGACCTCTGTCTCCGCCACCACTCCTGCCAGCACATCACCCATACAATGGATTATCTCACCTTCACCGATCATCAGCGGCCAGTCCTTGAAAATAAGGCCCGTCTTGTGAGCTCCGGGAATATCGCGGGCGGTAAAGATCCTTATGACTCCTTCTGCCTTCAGTGCCTCTGAGGTGTCAATGCGTATTACTCTGGCCCTGGGGTGATCACTGAACTTCAGTGCTCCGTAAACCATCCCCTCAAAATACATATCATCAACAAAGTCCCTTTTCCCCAATGCAGTCTCTGCAGCCATATATTTCGGGTATGGCTCACCTATCAGGGCTGAAACATTTTTTGTGCCTGTTCCGCCCCTATGCATCTCAGCAAAGGTTGCTTCAATGGCATCCACGATTTTGACATAACCGGTGCATCTGCAGAGGTTAGGGGTAATGGCTTTTATGATTTCCTGACGGGAAGGTTTCCTGTTGGTGTTGTAGAGCGCTTTAGCTCTCATCACCATCCCCGGAGAACAAAATCCGCACTGAACAGCACCCTTTTCGGCAAATTTCTGACTTATTATTGTCCTGAATTTAAAGGGCAGTCCTTCAGTTGTAACCACCTCTGCTCCTTCGAGGTTCTTCATTTTTGTACGGCATGCCATCCGTGCCTTGTCGTTGATCTCAACGGTGCATGCCCCGCAGACACCCTGTCCTGAGCATCCGTCCTTATGCGAGGTGATCCTGTTTTCAAGCCTCAGGTGATCGAGGAGGGATTCCTCCTCATCTCCCAGGTAGAATCTTTTTACCCCGTTCAGAATAAAAGTGATCATTGCAGGAGCTTCTTCAGGTTATCGATGGAGGGGTCAATTGATGCCGGCATGTTCAGCAGCGGACTGACAGCTTTCAGGTCTTTCAGTCCGCTTCCCGTAAGGAGGACAACATTGGAAGAGCCAGACGGTATGCGCCCCTGCTTCATGTATGAAAGCAATCCTGCATATGCGGCCGCGGCAGCAGGTTCGGCAAACAGGCCGGTGTTTCCGGAGAGGTTCTTTGAGGCTGTCAGTATTTCGTCATCGGATACTGTCAGTGTCTCGCCGTCGTATTTCTGTATAAAATGCTGTGCCATGTAAAAGTTTCTCGGGATGTCAACTGAGATGGAGTCGGCAACGGTGGCGGACGGGATGACAGTGAAATCCTTCCTGCCTATGTTCCTTACCAGGTTATCGCTTTTCTCCGACTGTATGATAACCATCACAGGCATCCTTTCAATGATATTCAGCTCGAGGAGATCTTCAAATCCCTTGTAAACGCCGGAGACGATCACCCCGTCGCCTGCAGGTATAAAGATCCTGTCGGGCACAAGATTTCCCATCTGCTCAAACAGCTCGAACGAGACTGTCTTTTTCCCTTCTATGGTAAGCGGGTTGAATGCGGTGTTCCTGTTATACCAGCCGAACTCTTCGGTTGCCTTCACGCTCAGTTCAAACGCCTCGTCGTAAGTACCTTTTACCGGAATAAGCGTGGCGCCGTACATTATGATCTGGGTGAGTTTAGCCAGCGGTGCATTTTCCGGAACAATTATCACTGCTTTTTGCTTTTGGGAAGCGCAGATACCGGCAAGGGATGAGCCTGCATTTCCAGTTGAGGCGGCAACAATAATTCCCAGTTTTTTCTCCTTTGCAAACGCAGATACCAGCGCTGACGCCCTGTCCTTGAACGACCAGGTAGGATTTTGGGAATCATCTTTCAGGCGAAGGCTGAAAGGCAACCTGGAGCCATCGAGCTCCGTTAACGGGTACAAAGGAGTGTTGCCCACTCTCAGCGGAGGAAAGCTGCCGATACCGGCAATGGGAAGAAGGCTGACAAAGCCGTTATTCTTCAGATCAGTAAAACCCGTGATGTTTTTCCGGATCTTCTGATAGTCGTAGATTATCCTCAGCACACCCTTTGGCGGGGCAGTTTTACTGTTCCCGGGGCTGCACCACGGACAGAGATACAGGGTACCGAAGGTATTGTATTCCCTGCCGCAGTCATTGCATTTATATATAAAGCCTGTAGGTCTCATTGAAGGAGTGATATGCCTGATCAGTTTGTCCCGCTTACTAATCTTTCAGCAGGCCTGTTCGCTCGTTAAATTCATTTATCAACTCATCCCACCGTTTAACCTGCAGGAACATTTTGTTCCAGATTTCGCGATCGTACCATAGCTGGTTCAGGTCTTCAACATCTTTTCCCTGCTGTTCAATCCAGGTATAATATTTCAGGTTATGGATAGCCTTCCTTTCAGTGTAACTGAGCTCTTTCATATTGTCGGTCCGGGCGCCCTGCAGACATTTTTCAAAGTCCCTGACAGCCTGCAGGATATCATAATCACCCCGCTCCTGATTCAGTTCTTCAAGTCTTGACTTGTACATTTCAGCAGAATCGGTAGCGATCGTTACAATGATATCATCAGCAGTCATTTCAAAATACCTGGCTGTCTTAATGGCCGAGATAAGGTTACCGATGCCGGAGATGCCCAGCAGAGGCAGGCTACTGATAACTTCTTTTGGTATACCCACTGACCTCAGGTAACCGTGTCCCTTTTTCTCATTGAACAGGCGGAAAGTTTTCATGCAATCTTCATCGTCAATTGCGGTGACAACATCGGTGTTTTTCACATTGTGGATCCACGGGACATGTTTGTCGCCTATGCCCTCTATCCTGTGCCCGCCGAAGCCATTCATCAGGAGTGTGGGGCACTGGAGGGCTTCCGACGCCACCACTTTGATGTCAGGAGCTATTGTTCTCAGGTAATCTCCTGCCGCTATAGTCCCGGCCGACCCGGTTGCCGAAATATATGCTGCGAGCCTGCTCTTGCCCGTTGCTGACATGTTGTAAGCTTCCTCGATAGCATGGCCGGTGACGTTATAATGCCAGGCGCAGTTGCCGAACTCGTCGAACTGGTTGAAGATGATGCATTCGGGGCGTGTGCGGCGTATCTCCCAGCACTTGTCATAGATCTCCTTTACATTGGATTCGCATCCCGGTGTTGCAAAGACTTCAGACCCTATCACATCACGCAGCCAGGCAAAGCGTTCCTTGCTCATCTCCTCGGGGAGGATGGCAACGGATTCTGTTCCCATAAGCTTCGAATCGAATGCGCCGCCCCTGCAATAGTTGCCTGTCGAAGGCCATACAGCCTTGTGCCAGGTGGGGTCGAAACCGCCGGTGATGATGCTGGGAGCAAGGCATCCGTATGCTGCACCTACCTTATGAGCGCCAGTGGGAAACCATTTGCCGGTGAGAACGACTATACGCGCATCCACCCCTGTGAGAGCTGGTGGAAGCTCAAAGAAGTTGACATTGCCGTAAAGGCCGCCCTTTTCAACCGGCTCATTTTTCCAGGTAATGCGAAAGAGATTAAGAGGATTGATATCCCACAGCCCGACATCTTTCAGACCGGATTTTATTTTATCAGGGATCAGGTCAGGATTTCTCTGCTGTGCGAAGGTGGGAAGGATGATCCCCCGTTCCCTGAAACGGTTTACAGCATTTTCAAGCGCCGTCTCACTGGTAATTTTATCAATTGGCTGGATCATTATATCCGTTTCTTTTAGATAAATCAGATTTGCAAGTTAACCATTATGCAGATAAAAAACCGGAATCATTCATCATACATGAAGCAGGTTCTCAGCTGCCTTCAGCAGGACAGACATCTCTGCGGCCTGGCGGAAATGAGCCTCCCTGACGCATGGTGTATTGAATTTTACCGATGACAGAATGAACTGCGGTTTGGTGAATGTTGCTGTTATATAATCATTTTCAAAAATGTACTCATCCGGAAATTCGGAAAGGGTGGTAATATTGCCGTTCAGTTTATAAATAAGGTTCTTTTTGTTTTTCAACACTGCCAGGTAGTACCCCTCTTCAGCCTGCTTGAATGAGGAAGTTGTCAGATAAAATCTTGGTTTGTCCCTGTAGGGAGCGCCGGCGGTGGGGCAGAATGTGTTGCAGTTGCCGCACTCGTTGCAGAAGCTGGCGATGTTGATGATCTGGTACTTCTGTTTAATCTCCAGAAAGCCGTCGTCTGAATACGCAATCTCTCCGTTTTCAGACCTTGATGCTTTCTGAAGAAGGAACCTGTGCGGGGTGATGCTGTAACAGCGATTGGCAAGATTGGGGCACACGGTTGTACAAATACTGCACATGACATCGCATGACAGGCAACGTTCTGCTTCATTGACCATGGTGTCCCTCTCCTGTGTCCGGCTGACAAGGGCGAAAGTCCTCCTCTTTTCAGAGGTCATTTCTGCAGGCTGTGTTGCACGGATGCGTTTTGACCGCCTGATCACCAGTTCCTTTGCTGAAAAGTCCCTGTTCTGGTCCGGATTCTCAATGGAGAAATCAATGCCGGCGTCACACATTACCTGTTCCGCAGCTTTCCGGCCGTCGCCGATGGCGTTTATGGCTGTCGATGCCCCGCGCAAGGCATCACCGCCGATGTACACATTTCCCAGCCGGGTCTTATATGAACCGTGTCCGGCTGCAAGCTCTTCGCGACTGGCAAAACCGATATCCGTCAGCTGTCCTATGGCGGGGATAATTGTGTCACAGGGTATCTCAAAGGCTGAACCCTCAACCTTTACAGGCGCCGGCCTGCCTGTCTTATCGACACCTTTCAGCTCCATCCTGCTGCACAGAAGTCCTGTTACCCTGCCATCATCCATCAGTACTTTTTCAGGTGCAGTCAGTTCGATTATTTCCATGCCTTCTTCGATCACTGCTTTTATTTCTCCCTGGTCAGCGGGCATTTCATTGACGGTACGGCGGTAAACGACAGTCACCCTGCCGTCCTCCCCTGCCAGCCGGTATGCTGTACGGGCAGCATCCATTGCAGTATTACCGCCACCGATGATGACCACTCTCTTCCCGATGCCGGTCTCCTCGCCCTTTCTTGCGCGGAAAAGGAACTCCAGCGGTTCAAGCACGCCAGCAGCGTCTGCTCCTTCAATAGTCAGAGGGGAGGAGAGTTGCGCTCCTGAGCCGATGAAGATATAAGAGCAATCTTTTCTCAGTGAACTGAATTTAGCCGTGTCAACAGGACTGTTGTAATTAATATTGACTCCGAGGTCCGTTATGCGCCTGATATCATTTGCAACAGCCTCATCGGTGAGCCTGAAGCCGGGGATAGCATACTGCACCATCCCGCCTGCTTTTGATTTTGCTTCAAACACATCAACACGGAAACCCGCCATCCTGAGATAGTATGCAAATGACAGTCCCGATGGTCCTGCCCCGATGAC
This sequence comes from uncultured Bacteroidales bacterium, assembly GCA_963825165.1. GTDB lineage: Bacteria > Bacteroidota > Bacteroidia > Bacteroidales > VadinHA17 > SR-FBR-E99. Next base: position 233,001 of record CAWGRY010000006.1, read on the forward strand.
GGCTGCCCTGAGACCTTTATCTGTAGCCGGTTTGAGACGCACCTCTTCCTGTACCGAGATAAAACGCTTGACCTCGCGGATCTGTAAGGGATCATCATAGTTGATCCTCGTGCATTTGCCCTGGCACAGGTGATCGCATACCATCCCTGTCACTGAAGGAAAAGGATTGGTTCGCAATATGACCTCATACGCTTTGTCAAACTGCCCTGCAGCGGTGAACCGCAGATATTCGGGAATATCCTGGTTTGTGGCGCAGGTATCACGGCACGGTGCTGAAATGCAGTCGAAGTAACCAAGGGTACGGTCAGTTTTTATGTCAGGGGGCTTTATGTATTCCCTTCTGTACTCCTTACTGGTAATCACTTCAGCGCTGTAATGTGACAGATTAGACAGTGCTGCTTCTGTCAGGTTTTGTTGGCCGGACAAGCTGATAATATAGTCGTTAATGGTGTCTGCACCTTTACTTGCAAGAGATTTATCAAGCTCTTCAAAATACTGGTTCAGCCTCATATAACCACCGGGTTTCAGAAGGTCGGAACAGACCGTTACCGTTCTGAAACCGCAGGAGATAAGTCCCGAAACATTGAATGCATCTGCGCCCGCAGAAAAAGAGAGCAGCAGGTCACCGCTGAACTCTTCCTGAAGTTTTTTCGCAAGGGTTACAGAAAGCGGATGCAGGGCCCGGCCGCTCATGTACATCATGCTGATATCATTGCCAAAGACGTTTTTATTGTTCAGTGATTCAAGGGTGTTTGTCAGTTTCAGGCCAAACTGAAGATTGTTTTCGGTGGCTGTTGATTGAAGAGACCTGATGATCCTTACCGCATCCGGATATTTGAGGTCGTGCCCGAACGCTTCATCCGGCACGATTGTCCTGAAACTGAGTTTGTTATTCAGAATATCCCTCAGCAGTTCAGGGCCGAGCAGGGTTGGATTCAGCTTTACGAGGGTATGCAGTTTCCTTTTTTCGAGCAGATAACGGGCAATATCCTCTATCTCATCTGCCGGACAACCGTGCATTGTCGAGAGTGTGATATTGTCAGAGATTGCTGAAGGGATTTTGATAGCGGCAACAGCAGGATATATATCAATGATTTCAGGAATCCTGCCGGCGAGGTCATCGCTGCAGTTTTTCATCTTATCAAGGAACCATTGAACGTTCTCGTTCATGATCCCCCGGAGGTTATATCCTGCGCTCATGTTGAACACGGTCCCCGGATCATTTCCCCACCCGAACCTGTGGTTCAGGATATGTATTATTATCCAGGCATTCAGGTATTCACTGAAGCTCTCTTTTATGGTCAGCTCCTGTGACCATTCGCAGTTATAGCCCTCGTCCTGCATGTCGATGCAGGGTTTAGGGACTTCAATCTCATCGAGTGTCTGTATTGTCTTCAGTTCTATGTACCGGGAGCCCATGAGCCATGCTGCAACGATATTCTGTGCAAGCTGCGTGTGAGGTCCTGCTGCAACACCCAGAGGTGACTGCAGGCTGTGACCGAAAATCTCCGTTCTTAAGGCTTCATTGTCACGCGGAACGAAAAACAGCTCCTGCGGAATACCGAAAACACCGGCTTTGCTGTCAAGCTCGTGAAAAATGAGTTTCAGGAGTTGGCTTACGGGAACAGGACAGAACTTAGCGGGCATAAAGTCTCATCAGTATTTTTTCAGGTGTAAGGGGGGCATCGAAGTCGGGTTTCCAATGAGGGTTGAATGCCCTGGCAGCGTTCTGCAGGGCGAAAAAAGCTCCTATGCCATACATGAACGGCGGCTCTCCTATGGCCTTTGATTTAAAGATGGCCGGGTCAGGTCCTTCTGTCTCCAGGGCCTGGCATACCAATTCCTCGGGCGCAGAATAGATGTCCGGCACCTTGTAAGTGGAAAGGCTGTCGGTCAGCATTCGGCCTTCTCTATTAAACAGGACCTCTTCCATTGTCATCCAGCCTATACCCTGCATAATCCCGCCTTCCATCTGACCTATGTCTATTGACGGATTGAGGCTGTTGCCGAAGTCATGCACTATCTGTACCTTTTCGATCTTATATGTTCCACGGAGGCAGTCGAGTCTGGCAATTACAATTGCGGTCCCGTAAACATGGTATGCAAAGGGCTGGCCTTTTTCCTTCGATTTGTCAAACCAGATCTTAGGAGTGGCATAATGGCCTTGCCCGGACAGCGACACCCTGCCGAGAAAAGCTGTGGTAACCAGTTTTTCCCAGGTTATATCAGTCTGCGATCCGTTTTTAAAAACCTTTTCATCACGAATTTCAATTTCTCCGGCGCTGCAGCTGACAGCAGCGGCACCCACCGACTTCAGTCGCCCGAGAAGCTCGTTACAGGCGATCAGGAGGGCATTGCCGTTCAGATCGGCCCCTGAGCTGGCAGCTGTGGGTGATGTGTTGGCAACCCTTGATGTATTGGTGGTTTCAATCTTTATCCTGTCTGTACTTACAGAGAATACTCTTGCCGCGACCTGTGCCAGCTTGGTGTTGACGCCCTGTCCCATCTCCACTGCTCCCGTGCTGATCCCTATGCTGCCGTCCTGGTAGATGTGCACAAGGGCACGGGCCTGGTTCATGGATGTATTGGTGAAGGAGACGCCAAAGCAAACCGGCATGACAGCCATGCCTTTCCTGTATATAGTCTTTTTACCGTTGAAATCAGATATCTCCTGTTCGGTCCTTTCAATATCAAAACTCTTCTCAAGGGTAGCATAGCACTTGCCTATATTCACGTCTCTGGCTTTCTGGCCGAACTGGAACTCGTCGTTTTCCTTCAGAAAGTTTGCCTGCTGAATCAAACGGGCAGGTACCTCCATCTCATGTGCCGCCATCGCAATGGCAGCTTCGATAACGAACATCCCCTGAGGTGCACCAAAGCCCCTGAAAGCGGTGTTGGGTGGCAGGTTCGTTTTGCAGCTGTGGACCGTCACTTCCGTGTTCGGGATAAAGTAGGCATTTGTCGAATGGAATAATGTCCGTTCCATTATTGCCGGTGAAAGATCGGCGGCAGCACCTCCGTTTTGGTAAAGAACAGCCTGGAAGGCCTTTATCCTGAGGTCTTTTGTAAGGCCTATCTTGAAATCGGAGCTGTAGGGGTGCCGTTTCCCGGTCATGCGCATGTCGTCTCCGCGGTGCAGGGTGATCTTGACAGGCCGGTCAAGCAGGTATGCAGCCAGGGCTGCCATGACAGCCACACCTGTAGCCTGGTCTTCCTTCCCTCCGAAAGCGCCACCAAGACGTGTTACCTCCACCTCGACATGATTCATTGGCATGGCCAGTACCCGTGCAGCCACCTTCTGCACAAGTGTCGGCCCTTGTGTGGAGGAGTGGATCTTTATGCCACCGTTACCGGAGGGTTGGGCATAGGCACCCTGTGTCTCAATGTAAAGATGCTCCTGTGCGCCGCTCTCAATCGTGCCTTCAAAGACATGATCGCAACCGGACCATGCTCCGGATATGTCACCCATCCTGAAAGTACGGGAGGGGATAAGGAGAAGACCTTTCTCCTTTGCCAGACGGGGGTCAGTGATCACTTCCAGCCCGCTGATCTCAATTTGAATAAGTTTCGCGGCTTTCCTGGCAGTACGCTCGTCAATGGCAACAACAAGCGCTACGGGCTGACCCATGAAATGTACTTCATCCTGTGCAAAAAGCATTTCATCGGGAATAATTCCGCCGATGTCATTCCTGCCGGGGATGTCTTTCCAGGTAAAGACTTTCTGAACACCGGGCAGCGACAATGCTCCTGAGACTTCGAAACGGGTTATAGTCCCGTGTGCGGAGGGCGAGCAAAAGACAACTCCATGCAGGCAGTTCTTCAGAACCGGTATATCGTCAAGATAAACTGATTTACCTGTTACATGACCGGTGGCATCGAGGTTGTTCATAGATTGTCAATACTGATATTCAACTTTTCGGGGAACAGCCTGAGAAAATGAGCAAGAAGAAGCTGTCGCAGCAAAAGCCTCTTGTATTCTGCACTGCCCCGGACATCACTGATAGGAGAGATCTCTTCCTGCATCACCCTGTTCGCCTGCATGATGATCTCCGGCGTGACAGGCTTGCCGGATAAAAACTCACTCGTCTTGTCGAGAAATAACGGAACAGGACTGACGCCTCCTGCAGAAAGAAAGCATTCATCTGTTTTCTGACCCTTCATCGTTATCCGGATGGCGCTGTTTACGCTTGCAATATCCAGGTGTGTCCTTTTGCTTACCTTCTCGAAGCTGAATATGGCGGGCTCCGGCTGATAATCAAATACTATTTTGCTGATAAATTCTTCTTTGGTGAGATCAGTCTTCCTGTACTCCAGGAAGAAATTCTTCAGCGGAACAGTCCTGATCTCTCCGGTTCCCGCAATGGTCAAATCGGCATTAAGCGCAAGAAGGATGACGGACATATCTCCGATTGGTGATGCGTTAACAATATTACCTGCGACAGTGGCCATGTTTCTGACTGGTTCGGAAGCGATGAGCTTCATGTAAGAAGGCAACTCCGGCAGGAATCTTTTCAGTGCTGCGGAATGTTCCACCTCGCTCATTGTCACGGCGGCCCCGATGATGCATCTCCCGTCGATGATATTAATGCCTCGCAGATCTTTTCTGTCGTTAAAAGAGATGATTTCAGAATCGCCCAGTTCTTCAGGCTTCTGTACCATGAGGTCAGTCCCGCCAGCGATCCTGACGCCCTTGTCTGCGCGCAGAGGTTCAGTGTTGGGGATTTCAGCAAGTCTTTCAGCAATAGTCAGGAAATAATCAGGAAGATGCTTCTGCTCCACCAGCCAGCTGACGGGATCACCGATATTTTTATTTTGGAGGATGACAGCGATGGCTTCTGCTGCCTTCTCTATCGATTTATAGCCTGTACAGCGACAGATATTGCCGCTTACTGATGCAATCGCAGTCCCAGGCGTAGCGTTTGTGTCAGCCAGGCTGAATGCCGTAAGTGACATGACAATGCCGGGTGTGCAGAACCCGCACTGTGTGGCCGAATTATCGACCAGGGCCTTTTGTACCGTCGACAGGTGCCCGGTGTTGAGCCCTTCCACGGTGACTATATGTCTGCCGTGTGCATTACCAAGTGGAGTCAGGCACGAGACGATGCTTTTATATTTCAGGGTCCCGTCTTCTGCACTGCCCATCAGCACGGTGCATGCCCCGCAGTCACCTTCGCGGCAGCCGATCTTTGTCCCGGGCAGGTCCATTTCATACCTGATAAAATCAAGAAGAGACGATCCGGATGCATTGCCTGTGCTGACCTTCTCATCGTTAAGTATGAATGTTATCATCTAACAAAGATAATTTAAACGGTATTTAATATAACTTTGATTTCCTTTCAATTTAAAATAATACCATGGATAATATCTTTAAGAGGATAAATGAACTCTCTGAGAAATACAGGGACTATACTGCAGGGAACCTGTCGAAGCTGGTCAGGATCAAGTCATTGTCGACCAGGGAAAAGTATGTGCAGCTTGAGCTGAAGCGCCAGATGGAAGAGGCCGGCTTCGATGAGGTTTTCATCGACGGCCTTGGCAATGTAATCGGACGCATAGGGAAGGGTAAAAAGATACTGGCCATCGACGGTCATATGGATACGGTTGACCTCGGAGAACTGCAGAACTGGAGTTTTGAACCCCTCGACGGTGTGATAAAAGACGGGTTTGTGCATGGCCGGGGATCGGTGGATCAAAAAGGCGGACCGGCAGCATTTGTCACTTCGGGAAGGATCTTAAAGGAGCTGGGATTTGATAAGAAACTAACAATATATTTTATCGGCAGTGTGATAGAAGAAGACTGCGACGGACTGTGCTGGAAGTATATTGTTGAAGAAGATAAGATCAGACCCGACACGGTAATACTTACCGAGCCCACTAACCTGAATGTTTACCGCGGTCACCGGGGCAGGATGGAGATGCATGTCCATTTTTACGGCAGGTCATCGCACGGCTCAGCTCCGGAGCGCGGAGTGAATGCCATCTACATGGCATCCAGGGCAGCCCTTGAAGTAGAGAAGCTGAATGAAAGACTGGCTTATGATGAGTTCCTGGGTAAGGGCAGCATTACAATCTCCGAGATAATATCAAAAAGCCCGTCGCTGTGCGCGGTGTCAGACTACGCCCGTATACACCTTGACAGGAGGCTGACTGCCGGTGAGACTAAAGAGACGGCCGTCAAAGAGGTGGAAGATCTTCTTAAAGGAGTTAATGCAAAGATTGATCTCCTCAATTTCCTGGAGAAAGCGTATACTGGTCTTGAGTACGGTATGGAAAAATATTATCCGACATGGACCGTGCCCGAAGAACATAAGTCTGTTCAGGACGGTGTCACGGCATTCAGGAACCTGTTCGGTAATGATCCGGCGATTGGTAAATGGACTTTTTCGACAAATGGAATAATGACCTGCGGAACATACGGCATTCCGACGATCGGCTTCGGACCCGGAAATGAGGTGCTGGCCCATTCACCGGACGAGAAAGTACCGGTAAGCGATCTCGTTACCGCTTCTGCATTTTATGCGGCATACGCATATGAAGCAGCGAAGTAGTACCGGCAAACAGAAAAAATGATTAATTAACTATGACTGCTCCAGCTTCCCCTTCCGATAAAGTTTCAGAGGTCAGAGGATGTATCGGTGTCAGAAGAAATTTTGAAATATGAGTTTGAAAGATAAGATTGAAAAGCTGGGCAAAATGAAATCCGGATTGGCCGGAAAGGATTTTCTGCTTACGTGGGAAAAGAGTGAATCTGATCTGCGCATAGTGCTTGATGTTGCAGAAATTCTGAGGGAGATGCGTTCTGAAAACATTTCCCCGAGAGTGTTTGACTCCGGCTTGGCTATTTCGAATTTCCGTGACAACTCCACCCGCACGCGTTTTTCTTTTGCATCGGCGAGTAACCTGTTGGGACTGGCAGTACAGGATCTCGATGAGGAGAAGTCGCAGATAGCTCATGGCGAGACTGTCAGGGAGACAGCAAACATGATCTCCTTCATGTCTGACTTTATTGGTATCCGTGACGATATTTTTCTGGGAGAGGGTAATAAGTATATGCGTGAGGTCGGGATGGCGCTCGACGAAGGATTTGAAAAGGGAGTGCTGCCGGTACGGCCTGGGATCGTCAATCTTCAGTGCGACATGGATCATCCGACCCAGGCGATGGCCGACCTGATGCACCTGCAAAATGTTTACGGCTCTCTTGAGAACCTGAAGGGAAAAAAACTGGTGATGAGCTGGGCCTATTCTCCCAGCTACGGCAAGCCGCTTTCAGTCCCGCAGGGAATAATTGCCCTCATGTCACGCTTCGGGATGGATATCGAGCTGGCTTACCCTGAGGGATATAACCTGATCCCGGAGATCGTGGAAATGGCAGAAAACAATGCCCGCACAGGAGGGAACTCTTTCAAAATCAGCCATTCAATGGAAGAGGCGATGAGAGATGCGGATATTGTCTATCCGAAGAGCTGGGCTCCGTACCATATAATGCAGCAAAGGACGGAGCTGCTGAAGAAGTCAGACAAGGCTGGTCTGAAGGAGCTTGAACAGGCATGCCTTGCCAATAATGCCAGGTTTACAGGCTGGGAGTTTGATGAAGCGAAGCTAAAGCTCACCAGGAACGGGGATGCGTTGTACATGCACTGCCTGCCGGCCGATATAAGCGGAGTGTCATGCGACAGGGGAGAGGTCAGCAAGGAGGCATTTGAGAGGTCAAGAATTGATACATACAAGGAAGCAGGATTCAAACCGTATATCATTGCCGCCATGATGCTCACCAACAGGTTTGCAGATCCCGGCGTTGTCCTTGCTGATATCTTGAAGAGAAACCGTAAACGGGTTGGGATTTAGACAATCGTCCGGAATAAATATTTTCCAGTTTGCTCAGGGTTTGACAACTGCCCGTTTTCAATAAACAAATTACCCCCCGCTATGACGTAATCTACTTTGCCCTTTACCGTCATGCCTTCAAAAATATTTATGTCGCTATTCTGGTGGTGCGTTCCGGCCGAGATGGTCTTCTCATGGTCAGGATTCCAAATAACGAGGTCGGCATCTGATTTTTCGGCAATCTCACCCTTACGCGGGTAGAGACCGAATATTTTTGCAGGCTGAGTCGAATATAAATTAACCAGCTGGTTAAATGTTAACCGATTGGTTAAAAAACCGTATGTATACAGTAATTCCAGCCTGTGCTCCACTCCTCCGGCACCACCGGGTATCTTCCGGAAGTCGTGGAAACCTGCTCTTTTCTGGTCCATCGTGAAGGGGCAATGGTCGGTACCAACAGTGCTCACGGTACCATCACCGAGGGCATCCCACAAAGCAGCAGAATCTTCCTTTGTTCTCAGTGGCGGGCTCATGACATATGGAGCTGTCTGCTGGTACTCTCCACGGTATTTTGAATCATCCAGGAGCAGGTATTGCGGGCATGTCTCTGCATAAACACTCTGGTTTTGCAATTGAGCCTCCCGGATGTATCTGAGTGATTCCTTTGATGATACATGAACGATATAAAGCGGACAATGCACCCTGCCGGCCATTTCAACAGCCTTTTTCACAGCGGTTGCCTCAAGGGTAGCAGGCCTTGACAACGCATGGTAATAAGGAGAAGTATTGTTTTGGCTGAAGAATGTACAACGGAGCTTTTCAATTTCATCGCCCATTTCACAGTGAGCAGTGACTGTCCCGCCGGCTTCGGCAACACACTCCATAACCCTAAGGAGATCATCATCCTCAAGGCCTACGGTGTCTTTATAGGCCATGTAAACCTTGAATGAAGTCACTCCCATTTTAATACATTCCCTGATCTCAGCAGCGGTGGTCTTGCGCCATTCAACAGGACTGACATGGAACGCATAATCAGCCAAAGATACTTCGGCCTCCTTTTTTCTCTTCTCCAGGGCAGAAGTAAGGGATTCTCCTCTTGCCGGAGTTACAAAATCAATCATCGTGGTGGTGCCGCCGTAGAGAGCTGCCCGGCTTCCGGTTAAAAAATCATCCGATGAAAAGCCTCCGGTGACGGGCAGATGCATGTGAACATGCGGATCGACCCCGCCCGGGAGAATGAATTTCCCTGCAGCGTTAATTATCCTGGCAGCGTCTACTTCATCAAGACCGGGTCCTGTCCGGGCAATTTTCCCGCCCTCGATCAGCACATCTGCAGCAGTGCTGCCTGAGCTGCTTATGACTGTCCCGTTCCTGATCAGGATTTTCATTGATTTCAGCAGAAATGGTTTATTTTACCCCTAAGATAACAAAAAGGGGAGGTGGAAGGCCTCCCCATGAAGATCAACTTTATTGGTAACTCAGAGTCGTTGTAAGCAACGGCACCGGAATTACCCTACGCTGCCAGTTCCTTGAATGCTGCCAGGACAAGAAATACAGGCCAGACAATGGCTTTCAGGAAACCCAGGACACCCATCCAGAAACCTGTGGCGCCTCCGATAAAATAGATTGCAGCCCCGATCAGGCCCAGGCCATAAACTGCACCCGATGCCGGAGCCCTTTCATAACGTTTTTCACACATGCTCATTTTCTTTTTTGTTAATAGTTTAAACATAAGGTGGTCATTCCCTTTCTATCAACTAAGGTAAGCATTTTTTAATAATCGAAATCCGGCCGTATAAAAAGCAAGGGTGGCAAAACAGCCTGAGAGACAGTCTCACTAAATCAACAGACATCTCCTATTGATAACTTTTAGCTAAAATACCCTGAATTGTGAATAACTTGTTAGTATTGCTTAAACTAAAGATTTACTTTTGCAGAACGGGCAGCCCCTTCACTGCCTTGCCCGACCGGGCAGCAGACGTAGCAGACATTGACGAATGAATATTTGACGAACATTTGACAAACATGGGGCTGCCTTTTCTTTCGTCAAAAATTCAATCCTTTCTGGAAACGCCAAAAACTAAATGTTATTGTACCAAATCGGGCAAAACCTGTACCTTAACCGGGGTATTAAAAGAGGACCTTTGCAGTTTCCATCCATAGGCCTGACATGCGGCTTCTGAGGCGAATATCCCGGTTTTTCTTGCATGAAGGCAGATTTACCCGGTATGCCCTTATTTCAGATCAATTGAGTTGACTTTAGTGTCAACATAGTGTACATTTGATATTTAAACAACCATTTCTCAGATGGCCAGCCTCATTAACGGTTACGAATACGATATCTTCATCAGCTACCGCCAGAAAGACAACAGGCATGATGGTTGGGTGACTGAATTTGTGGACAACCTGAAAGGGGAACTTGAGTCGACTTTCAAAGAGGAGATCAGCGTTTATTTTGATATTAATCCACATGATGGACTGCTGGAGACGCACGATGTGAATGCTTCCCTCAAAGAGAAACTTAAATGCCTTGTCTTTATTCCAATCATCTCCCGCACTTATTGTGATCCAAAGTCCTTCGCCTGGGAGCATGAATTCAAAGCATTTGTCGAGCAGGCATCACGTGATCAGTTTGGCTTGAAGGTAAAGCTGCCTAATGGTAATATTGCCAGCAGGGTGCTGCCTGTTCGTATTCATGATCTTGATTCAGCAGATATTAAAGAATGTGAAACAGTTCTGGGTGGAGTACTACGGGGCATCGAATTCATTTATAAAGAACCGGGCGTAAATAAGCCTCTTAGTGCCGAAGATGATGAAAATAGGAATTTTAATAAAACCAAATACAGAATTCAATTAAACAAGACAGCAAATGCAATTAAGGAGATTATTACGGGCATAATGGCAGCGGATGATGCATCGGATGAAGAGAAGGAAGAGCATGAGATGGCAGGGGAGAAGGTATCAAAGGGTCTGAAATCAGGTATTGCTTCGCCTGTTAAGAAAAAGGAAGAGTTTAATAAGGTAGCTATTGACAAGGGAAGGAGAAAAAAACAGAAAAATGTTAAAGGAATCATCGGGATAGTTTCAATAATAATAATTGTCATTACTATTCTCATATCAACGAATGCCTTTAAACCGATACCGTTTTCAGAAGAGGATTGGATATTAATAACAGACTTTGAAAATCTGACGGGAAATGACGTTTTTGACCAGTCTCTTAACGTAGCACTGGAAGTGAGTATTCAGCAATCTTCTTTTGTAAATGTTTTCCCCCGTGCCCGCATTAATGAGACGTTGAAAAGAATGGGCAAAGAAAAAACGGAAATATTAAATGAAGATATTGGAATTGAAATTGCTCAGCGGGAAGGGATAGCGGTAATAGTTGTCTGCAACATAAGCCTTATTGGCAATGTTTATTTATTGACTGCGAAAGTGGTTGAGACAAGTACAAAAAAGATACTCAGAACCGAAACATTCCAGGCAGAAGGAGAAAATGAGATCCTTGTCAGCCTGGATGACCTGGCAAGAAAATTAAGGAGAGACTTAGGAGAATCCTTAAAAGAAATAAATTATAAGATAGTACCATTGCCTGAAGCTACGACCCCCTCCCTTGAGGCACTGAAATGCCTCGTGAGAGGTAATGCAGCATGGCTTAATGAGGGGAAATTTGATGTGGCAAAGGCATTCTATCTGAAAGCCATAGAACTGGATCCGGAATTTGCTTATGCCCATGAAGCACTGGGATCAATGTATTACTGGTATAACAACCGGATGAAAGGAGAGGAGCATTATACAAAAGCGCTAAATCTGCTGGACAGGCTTACGGAGAAAGAAAAGCTATCGATACAGGCGGAGATTGAAAAATTCCGTGGTAATTACGAAGAAGCAGTCCTGAATTACAATATTTACCTGAGAAACTATCCAAGTTCTTCACAGGCATGGTTCTCTTTAGGGTATTGTTATATGATGCTGAAACGTAGCGAGGAAGCTATTTCTGCCTTCAACAGGTCGCTGGACATTTATCAGGATAAGGATCCAAATGCATATATAAATATTGCAACCTGCTATGGCATGCTGGAAAAGTATCAACAGGCAGATGAGTTTTATCTGAAAGCTTTTGCCATTAATCCCAATCTACTCACTATCTCAAATTTAAACCATGAATTTGGATTTAATTATGTTCAGATGGGTCAATTCCAGAAAGCAAGGGAAGTATTTGAAAAAATGACGACAGGTCAGGACGGTCCTAAAGCTCAGGGATACAGGTCGATGGCATTATTGCTGATGTATACAGGTAAATTCCCGGAGGCAATAAACCTGCTCAAAGAGTCGGTGTCTGTTTGTAAAACCATGGGATATGGAGTCAGTGAAATAAGAAATCATTTGTTCCTTGCAACAGCTTATAAAACTAAAGGAATGATGCCGGAGTTTTATGGAGAACTTAATAAAGCGAATGAATTGCTCAAAACTGAAGGCATGGAGCCCTGGTGGTATTTCCTGTACGGGAAATTACTTGTCAGGGATGAAAAAATACAAAAAGCTGAAAAAATATTGAATGAAATATCTGCAAGGATAAATAAAGGAAATAAAAGTGATACGGCTGCCTTCAATATTCTCAAAGGCGAAATTCAACTGGCCAGAGGCAATATTGCTGAGGCTCTTGATCCTATTGAAACAGGCGTCAAATTGCGCCGCGACAGTTATACATTGGAATCACTTGCAAATTATTATTACGTTACCGGCGATTTAGATATGGCGATCTCCAAATACAGGGAAATGATCGGCATAAGGAGTTCACTAGGCTGGGAGGCTCAGGAATACTGGATTAAAGCGCACTATAACCTGGGTAAAATATATGAAAAGAAAGGTAACTACGAACAAGCCATAATTTATTACCGGGATTTTATAAATATCTGGAAGGACGGTGATAATGATCTGCCGGAGTTAATTGATGCAAGATCAAGGTTGATAAAACTCCAGGAATTGGAACCATAACTCCCCTGCAGAAGTAATCAGCGAGGAGTATATTCAGGAGCCTCATTATCAGTGTGGGACGTGGCAGGCTCGAACTGCCGACCTCTTGCGTGTGAAGCAAGCGCTCTGAACCGACTGAGCTAACGTCCCGGGGGAGGCAAAGATAAATAAAAATCTCTGCTTCACAGTTTCACCGCTGCGATCAGAACGCTGAAATCATCAAAGTCACTTCTTCTCTTTTTTGGCCAGGATCTTGTCAATCTCGTCCATGACCTTGTTCATCGATGCAATAGTCTTATCAAACGGCTCAGATGTTGTCATGTCAACTCCTGCTTTTTTCAGAAGTTCAATCGGATAGTCAGAACCTCCTGCTGAAAGGAATTCAATGTATTTATCCCGAGCTGCTTTATCACCACTCATAACTTTTTCAGCAAGGGATATCGATGCAGTAAAGGAAGTACTGTATTGAAAAACATAGAAATTCATATAAAAATGAGGGATGAATGCCCATTCCATTCCTATGTAATTGTCGACGTAGCAAGCCCCCTGGTCGTGACCATAGTAAGCTTTAACGATATCCATGTACATTTCAGTAAAGGTATCGCCGGTCAGTGGCAGTCCTTTTTCTGCAGTCTCGTGTATCTTCAGTTCAAACTCAGCAAACTGCGTCTGACGGAATAAGGTACCTTTAAATTTATCAAGCCAGTTCATCAATAGCGAAAGCCTGATGTCATCGTTCTTTTCATTTTTCAGCATATAGTCAAACAGCAATACCTCATTGAATGTAGAAGCGACTTCTGCAACAAAGGTCTGGTAATCTGCAAGGGGGTAGGGTTGTGATTTATTCGAAAGATAACTATGCATGGCATGTCCCATTTCATGGGCCAGTGTACTCATGTCTTCGTACAGATCTGTGTAATTAAGTAAAATATACGGATGCACATTGTAAACTGCACCCCCATAAGCTCCTGATAGTTTACCTATTGTAGGATATACATCAATATTGCGTTCATTGATTACTTTATTCACGGTGGCAATGTACTCCTCCCCTAATGGCTTTAAAGCCTCAAGGATAATCTTCGAGCCTTCATCATAACTGTATTTGAGATCAACATCTTTTACCACCGGCGCATAGAGATCGAGGTATTTCAGCGTGTCTACTCCCATCATATGCTTTTTGATAGCGAGGTATCGATGGAATGCCGGCAGATTCTTATTCACATTGTCGATAAGGGCATGGTAAACCTCAACAGGGATATTGTTGGGATACAACGCTGCCTCAAGAGATGATCCGTAATTTCTGGCTTTGGCACTAAACCAGTCTCCCTTCACGCTACCGTAGAGCATCTCGCCGTACGACGCCTTGAATTTTGAATAGTTGTTCCAGAAGGCATTAAAGACAATCTCCCGGTCAGCACGGTTGGCTGATGCACGGTATTTACCGTATTCTGCCGAGGTTATAACAACTTTTTCGCCGTCGGAAAGGACAACTTCAGGGTGTGGCATTTCAGCATTCGAGAAAGTATTGTATACTGAAGATGCCACTCCGCCGGTCATTCCTGACAGGGCCATGATACGCTCTTCGGGTTCGCTTAGCGTGTGCTTTTTGGTCCGGAACATATTGTCAAGGGCCATCCGGTAAGGCTCAAGTTTAGGTTCTGATCTGATGAAACCGTCAATCACGCTCCAGTCAGCGGTCAGGATTTCCGGGTCAATAAATGCAGCCCTTGCGCCGAAGTCAGCAAACATCTGCTCCAGCTCCTGCTTCATCCCGGTGTATTTCATATCGCGGGTGTCAAGATCAGAGCTCATGGAAGCATAGGAGAATAATTTGTATGCCTCCTTACTGAGTTCAGTAGTATATTCCATGCACTTAAGCAGGTTTGCTGCCGACGCGGTCAGGGTCCCTTTGAATTTTTCCACACCGTCAAGTTTCAGTGCAATGGCGTCTTTGGCTGCACGCCAATCGGCATCAGACTTGTAGATGTCAGTCAGATCCCATTTGTATTTATCGGGGACCTCTTCTCTTGTTTTCTGGCCGTAGCCATTAATGCAGAAAAGCGTACTGAAAACAACAAGGAATGCTAACTTCAATGCCAATGTAATTCGTTTCATCTCTTTGTTATTTGGATTATTGGATTAATAAATGGATCATATAAGCACAAATGTATTACGGACTTTCGGATCAAAGTTACACGTTCTTCAGTGCGAAAACACTTTTAATTTGCAATGCCTGTACCGAAGAGCGACCGTAATTCTTTTATAAAAGAGGAAATACTGCTTGAATTCAGAATCTACTTTATCAGATTCCCATCCGCATCGACCTCTATAATCTCATAGCCTGTTTCTTTCAGGCCGCTCAGTATTTTTGATTTATCGCCCACTACAAAATAAATGACCTGTTCAGGTTTTATTATTTGATTCCCAACTTGTTGTATTTCATCACGTGTTAAGTTCCTGACTTTCACATCATAGGTCTTAAAGTAGTCATCGCTTAAATTGAAAACAACCTTTTCATTCAGTGAACCAGCTACAGAGCTGTTGGTTTCCCACATTCCGGGGAGCTGCAGCAACATGTTCTTTTGTACCCTGGCAAACTCATCAGCGGTTACAGGCTTATCACTTATGATTGAGGCAAGTTCCTTCTGAAATTCCTGTATTGTTTCCTTAGTCTTGTCCATTTGAACAGGTGCAAAGGCTATAAACGGCCGCTGGCCTTTAGTATCCCACACAAAGCTGCCGGCACCGTACGACCAGTGCTTGTCTTCCCTGATATTCATGTTCAGTCGCGAAATAAAATCGCCGCCAAACAGATTATTCAGAGCTGTCAATGCAGGCTGAAAGACCTGGCCATAAGGTGTTATCAGATACCCTGCCATTACTACTGATTGGGTCGATTCGGGTCTGTCAATCAGATAAATTCTCTTTCCTGCATTGCTTTTCAGCTGGGCAACTTCATTCTTCGGGACACTGCCTTTTTTCCACCCCGCCAGTTTAGTCTCGAGACTTGAGATCAGGCTATTCATTTCGACGTCCCCGACAATAACAAGTGTTGCATTGTTCGGCTTAAACCAGGTATTGTAAAAGTTGGTTACATCACTTAAGGTAATGGCCTCAACAGTTTCCTCATAGCCTGATCCTGTCAGAGGATTACCGTAGGGGTGCCCTGATCCGTAGAGGATTTTCGGAATGACGCGCATGGCTATTCCAAATGGTTCAGCTTTCTCCTGGAGAATGGAATTGAGATGTTCTGTTTTTAACCTGTTAAACTCATTCTCCGGGAAAGATGGATTTAGCAGCACATCAGCAACCAGATCAAGAGTAGGTTCGAATGTTTGTTTCAGCGTGGTAAAGTTTAAGTACGACTCATCAAGACCGGCTCCTGTGCCCAGTGATGCACCCAGAAGCTGCAATTTATCGCTGATCTCGAGTGTTGAAAGGCTCTTTGTACCTTCATCAAGGAGGTCCATTGCAAGACTTGCAAGTCCGGGCTTTGCTTTGATATCAGCCGCGTAACCTGAATTTACTATCAGGTTCCCGACAATTGTGGGCACACCTTTTCGCTGGGCCAGGATGACATTCATCCCATTTTTGAGTGTAGCTTTCTGCAGTTCAGGGAATGATGACGGAACCGCCGTTCCCAGTTCAGGCAGTTTACTGCGGTCAACACCTGTAGCAGCCGCTGTTAAAGAGGGAAAAGGCGTGCATACCAGAACATACTTGCCTGATGTAAGCCACTCCCTGCATACTTTCATTATATCTTCCGCAGTGGCTTCTGCAACATATTTCAGTGTAGTTTTATAATAATCAGCCGATCCTCCGTATACCTCATTGGTTGCAAGGATGTCTGATTTCCCTCCGAAACCGCCAATCCGTTCGATACCTTTCAGGAAGCTTGAGAAATACCTTGATCTGACTCTGTCAAGTTCATCCTGGGTGACCCCTTTATCAAGAAACTCCTGTATCACGGCATTCATCGTTTCCTCCACTTTTTCGGCAGAGACACCCGGTTTCACTGTAGCTTCGACATACATGTTACCTCCAATTTCCATGTCATCGATATAAGCATAAGCGCTGCTGGCTGTCTGGTCTTCATAGACCAGTTTTTTATAAAGCCGTGAAGTCTTACCTGTCGAAAGAACATCAGAAGCCAGATCCAGCAGGGTCATCTCCCTGGTACCCCACTGGGGAACATTCCAGACCATCGTAATTTTTGCCTCGGGAACCCGGTCTTCGTAATAACCGCGGGTATTTTCAATCCGTTTCGCGATGTTCACGCCCGGTTTTACCAGAGAGGGGCCGGGGGGTATATCACCGAAATATTTTTTGACTTTTGCAAGTATCTCCTCAGGCTTCACATCTCCGGCAATACTTAAGACCGCATTGGAAGGGCCATAATATGTCTTAAACCATTCTTTGGCATCTTCCAGGCTTGCAGCGCTCAGATCTTCCATTGAGCCGATGACAGTCCATGAATATGGATGTCCCTTGGGATATGTTGCCTGGGTTATAATTTCATATTGGCGGCCGTAAGGCTGATTTTCACCCTGGCGCTTTTCATTCTGCACCACACCTCTCTGTTCATCAAGCTTGGCCTGGTCAATGGCATTCAGGAGATGCCCCATACGGTCGCTCTCGAGAAATAAAACCTGATCGAGTGCAGCTAAGGGCACATTCTGGAAGTAATTCGTACGGTCATTACTGGTGGTTCCATTCAGATCTGTCGCCCCGATGCTTTCAAGCGCCTTGAAATAGTCAGTGTTAAAATTCTCACTGCCGTTAAACATCAGGTGTTCAAAAAGGTGTGCAAATCCGGTCCGTCCCGGTTTTTCATTTTTCGACCCTACATGGTACCAGATATTTACAGCAACAATAGGCGCTTTGTGATCCTCGTGGATGATGAGGGTCAGACCATTATCCAACACATACTTAGTGTAGGGGATATCAATCTGGTCAGGATTGAAATAGGATGTTTTTTGTCCGTACCCGGTCAGGGTCAACAGTGCAACCGCCAGGGAAGCAACTGCAATTCGTAATGGTTTCATAGGGTTGAAGAATAAGGTGAATAATTAAAAGCCGGAAAAATCGGGTTTCAGCCAATTTCCCGAATCCTGCTCAAAGTTACAGGTTGTTTAAACCGATATCAAATTTATTTGCATGGGTCCGGTCGCAAAGCGATCACAGGTTTGTTGTGACCCCATCCGGATTTATTTTTATCTGACTGCTACAACAATTCAATGGTTTGCGATCATCCGATTTACATTTTTTAGCGGGAATGCTTATATTTGATCTTCATCAAACCAACACTATGCGTATGAAACGCCTTTTTATTCTTCTGTTGTCGCTTGCATTACTGACTGTAACTACATACGGCCAACAAAAAAAATTCTACACTCACACCGGGGTCGAATTGATCTTTTCATTCGCTGATGTTGAGCAAAACGGCACAGACTACGGTACCCCACTGAGGTTTACACCGGTCATTAATATTGAATCGTTTCTCAGCACCGATATCACAACCCATTTCGGATTGTTCACGGGGCTGGCTGTCAGGAATGTCGGCTATGTTTTTGATGACTATTATGACTTTGCCGATGCTAAAACATACCAGAAGAAATTTCGCTCCTATAACCTTGGCGTTCCGCTGGGATTCAAAATAGGTGATCTCAAAAAGCTCTATTTCTATGCAGGTTATGAGGCTGAGGTTGCCGTTCTCTATAAGGAAAAGACCATTGAAGCAGGTGACAGAATTGACCAGAAGGTAGAGTGGTTCAGTGACAGGCAGGACATATTTCAGCACGGTATCCTGGTGGGTGTTCAATTTCCAAAGGGAGCTAACCTGAAGTTCAAATATTACATCAGCGACTTCCATAACCAGGATTTTGTTGATGCAGATAACCATAAGCCTTATGAAGGACTAAACTCAAATGTCTTCTATTTCTCTTTTAATATTATGCTCTTCAGAAACAGGAAACCGTATCTGTTTGAATAAAACAATCGTATGCCCTGAAATAATCCCTCAGCTTCTTTGAACCAGCATTCCGATAACGAAAATAGCAGGAAACCCAGGTTTGGCTTGATCCTTCATCTTCATCCCCGCAAACTGAAGGCATCGACGCTGCGTTTCAACCTTACTTTCGGGCTCGGGGGCATGGCTGCTCTTCTTGTGGTTCTGCAGGTGATCACCGGCCTGCTGCTGAAGTTCCATTATGAACCGTCACCCGAGAACGCCTATAATTCGATACTGAACCTGCAGGACAGCCTGCTGTTTGGCAGGATGCTGCGCAGCATCCATCACTGGAGCGCAATAGTCCTGCTCTGGATAACTTTTCTGCATCTGCTGCGGGTGATTTTCACCGGGGCATACCGCAAACCCAGACAGTCAAACTGGATTTTTGGACTCTCATTGATCATTCTGGTTGTCTTGTCGAATTTTACCGGATACCTTCTTCCGTGGGATCAGCTTTCTTACTGGGCGGTTACGATAAGCACAAGCCTGCTGGCCTATATACCGGTTGCAGGCAGTTTTATCAGGGAAGCGCTGTTAGGCGGACAGGAAGTCGGACAGGCAACACTAACCAATTTTTTTAATCTCCACACCGGCATCATCCCGCTGCTTATGGTGATAATCATGGGATACCATTTCTGGCGTGTCCGCAAAGCCGGGGGAGTTGTTCTGGCAGAAAAGGATAAGGAGAGCCCGATGGTTGATACGCAGCCTCACCTCGTCAACCGCGAGTTCGTCGTTGCCATGGTGCTGCTTGCCTTCGTTTTCATAATCAGCAGCCTTTTTGACGCACCTCTCAGGGAAAGAGCCAACCCATCGTTCAGTCCAAACCCCGCTAAGGCACCATGGTATTTTATGGGTCTGCAGGAGCTTCTGATTCACTTCCATCCTTTCTTTGCCATCGTGGTCTTCCCGCTGACTGTTCTGATCGCTGCCTGCCGGCTTCCCTATATCAGACTGGAAGATACCAACCAGGGCATCTGGTTCTTGTCTGAGAAAGGAATTAAATCAGCGAAATTTTCTCTTGTTTCAGCCATTGTCTTTACAATACTTTTTACAGGACTGAGTGAACTGCTTCCTGATCCCGAGTTACTCCTTCCTTCCGTAACATCGCTTATCACCAAAGGTCTCGTCCCCTTTGCAATCCTTGCTGTGACATTTTATTTGTTCCTGAAATATATTCAGAGGAAGTTCTCATTGAACCGGTCGGAGATTATCCAGTCGGTTATCATTGTAATGATCGTGTCGTACACCGTTCTGACCCTTACCGGGATATTTTTCAGGGGAGAGGGAATGAACATCATGTGGCCGTGGGAGGTATGATCGGATTAAGAAATCTGTGAGATGAAGAAGACGGTCACGAAAACAGGCGGAACCCGCGACAACGGTAGGAGAGATTTCCTCAGAAAAGGATGGAAGATACTCGGTGCAGTAGCTGTAGCTGAGCTCGGGTTTTTCCTGATAAGTCTGATGAAACCCTCCAGAGAGCTGAAGAAGAGCAAACCCGGCTCAACAGTGCGGATCATTGGTAATATTGAGGATTTTCTTCCGGGGACAGTCACCCCCGACAGGATCAATAAGCTTTATATTGTCAGGGACAAAGAGGGAGGGTTTCTGGCCCTTTCACTTACCTGCCCTCACCTGGGATGCTCGGTACTGTGGGACGAAACAAAAAAGCAGTTTGACTGCCCGTGCCATTCATCAGCATTTGACAGATACGGGGTTGTTCTCAATTCTCCTGCCCCGAGGCCGCTTGATTATTACCAGGTGATCCTGGAGGAAGGGAAGGTGAAGGTCGATGTAAGCCTCAGGGAGAAACGGAAAAAGTTTGATAACAAACAGATGTCTTATGCCATCTGACGCAGGGAATGATATAATGAGGAAATGGAAGATTACCGGGTTCACGGCGACGGTAGTTTTTGTTGCTGCGTTTCCCTTGTATATCGCCAGGATGGCTATTGAAAAATCAAGAGGTCAGGTTGAGGAAATAGCACAGTTCGTCGGAAGGCAGACATGCATTGAATGCCATAAAAAAGAGGATGACCTCTGGCTCGGCTCGCATCACGACCTCGCTATGGATGTGGCAAACGACACCACCGTACTGGGCGATTTCAACAATTATGAGTTCAGGCACAAAGGCAAAACGCACCGCATGTTCACGAAGGACGGTAAGTTTTATATTAATACACAGGGCCCCGCCGGTGATTTCGCCGATTTTCAGGTCACCCACACTTTCGGCTACACCCCGCTGCAGCAGTACCTCGTCCCCTTCGAAGGCGGACGTCTTCAGTGCCTTCCCATAGCGTGGGATACAGAACACGGCAAATGGTTCCACCTCGGCGATACTGTTTACGCAGGACAGGATATCAAACCTGACAATTGGCTTTACTGGACCAACCAGGCACAGAACTGGAACGGCATGTGCGCCGACTGTCATTCCACCAACCTGAAGAAGAATTACGATCCTGAAACGAAAACCTTCAACACCACGTGGTCGGAGATCGACGTCAGCTGTGAAGCCTGCCACGGACCTGCCTCCGAGCATATCACCTGGGCAAATTTGCCCGAGGGCTCGAGGCCGGCGGATGTAAATACCGGACTGATAGTCAGAACCAGGGATCTTGATAACAAGGAATTGCTGAATGTCTGTGCCCGTTGCCATTCGCGGCGTGCCATCCTGGGCGATTATGAAGATGATAACAGCGACCTGCTGAACTATATGATCCCGCAGCTGATCACACAGCCAATCTATCACGCCGATGGTCAGATCCTGGACGAGGACTATGAGTACGGTTCGTTCACCCAGAGTAAAATGTTTGAAAAGGCGATCAAATGCAGTGACTGTCATGACTCACATTCGGTAAAAACAAAGGAGCCTGATAACCGGCTCTGTCTTCAGTGTCATCGTCCGGATATCTACGATACCCGCCGTCATCATTTTCACAAACCTGATCCCGGGACAGGGGCAGACCGCCTGATAAACCGCGGAGAACCGGAGTATGTGGAGGGATCAGGTGCCCAGTGCGTCAATTGCCACATGGTCGGCAGGTACTATATGGGAAACGATTACAGACGTGATCACAGTTTCAGGATACCCAGTCCAGCCATGACACTGAGCATCGGCACACCGAATGCGTGCAACGACTGCCACAAAGACAAGACGACAGCCTGGTCGCAGAGCTATATGAAGAAGTGGTACGGTGAAAAAACACTTCCCCATTACGGCGAGACTTTTGCTGCAGCGCTTAAAGGAGACATAAGCGTGATACCTGATCTCATACTGTATGCTGGCAATGAGCTGTTCCCTCTGATGGTGAGGGCCACCGCGGTTCATTTCCTGGGCAGCTTTAACACCTCGGAAAGCAATGATGCCGTTGACAGAGCACTCAGCGACCCGGCCTCGCTGGTGAGACATACGGCTATCATGAGCTTTAATTCGACGAATGCTGTGACGTATGAAAGATTGCTGATGCCGCTTCTGAATGATCCTGTCAGGGCCATTCGCGCTGAAGCCGGGATCAGGCTCTCAGAGGTGCCGGAGACCCAGCTGAGTGAAGCTGCCAGGAAGGCCAGGAAGGCTGCGCTGGAGGAATACAGGAATATTCACCTGTATACTTCCGACTTCCCGGGAGGGCGGTTCAATCTCGGGATCATGTATGCCAATGCCGGAGAGCTTGAAAAGGCTGCTCAGTCTTACAGGGAAGCGCTTAAGATTGACGGGCTGTTTTACATGGCAAAGGTGAACCTTGCGATGATCTGTACGCAGCAGGGAAAGAACGATGAAGCGGAAAAGCTTCTCAGGGAAGTACTGGTTGAAAATCCCGAGGTAGCAGAAATAAACTACTCTCTGGCACTTCTGATGGCCGAGATGGGCAAATATGACGAAAGCAGGAAGTTCTTTCTCAGGGCAGCTGAGCTGATGCCGGCGCAGGCGAGGATACTTTACAATCTTGGCTTGCTTGAGAATTCCCTCGGGAACACGACGACGGCGGAAGGATATCTGCTAAAATCGCTGGACCGCGAACCTGACAATTATGATTTTCTTTATGCCCTGACTACTTTCTATCTTGAGCATAAGCAAAATGCCAAAGCCCTGCCTTATGCAAGGCAGATAGCTGAGAAATTCCCACAGAATCCTGCCGGAAATCAATTGCTGGAAGCGGCAAGAAAGTAAGGGATCAGTTATACCTCTGAAACATTCTCCTTTTGATCTGATAATTCAGGCGGCGATTTCCTGGTCAGTAATTTGATGAACGGATTAGCAGTCAATCCATGTAATATTACACTTAGCAATATCGTACAGGCTGCGGTGAGAATGATCGTTTTCTGATGAGGCAACCCGATCTCCAGTATAATTATGGCAAATACAATGCTTGCCAGTCCGCGCGGTCCGAACCAGGCTATGAACATTTTTTCTTTCCCCGGGATTCCGGATCCGGTAAGCGATACAAGCACAGGGATCATCCGGATGATTGTCAGACTCAGCAGGGCGTAGATTATTATATCCCATGTAAATTGCCTGATATTGGAAGCAATCACGACCGAGCTGAAAATAACCCATGTCAGCATCCCCAATGTATCACCTACTCCTTCAGCTTCTTCAAGAATATCATGTTTATACTTGCGATTTATTGTGCTGTACAGCAGTCCGCCCGCGAAACATGCAATAAACCCGCTTCCTCCAGCAATCTGAGCTGCCGTAAAACAGCTGAATGCAAGAGCGACTATTACTACCGTCTCCCATGATTTCGTTATCCATCCACGGTGCTGGGAATAATTTACCAGCCTGTCACCTATAAAAGTAATCACAAGACCTGCAAGAAGTCCGATGCCAATTTGTTTGGCAAAAAGGGCAAGTCCATAAGAGAATTTGATACCTTCTCCGGTTTGTGCAGAAAAAAACGCAATGAATAAGAACAGGACAGGGACACAGATGCCATCATTCAATCCGCTTTCCACATTTAAAGATTCCCTGAGTTTTGACGGAACTGACGGATTTGTGACGACCGGTTTTCCGAGGGCTGCATCTGTAGGAGCCAGCAATGTGGCCAGGATCCCTAATTCAATCCATGAAAATTCCCTGAAAATAACAACTCCCCCTGCCATGCCAAGCCCGATTGTCAGGGGAAGCCCGATCAGTAACAGCCGTGTGGGGACAGTGGCGTGTTTTATCAGTTCCCTGATATTAGTATTTGAGGCATCAGTAAACAATACCAGGGCCAGGGCCAGTTCAGCTATCACTCTGTAACCTTCAGCTTCGACCCTCACCACAATCAGGTTCAATATCAATGGTCCTGCCACAAGCCCGACAATAACAGCAAGTAAAGGTCCGCTGATGGCCGTTTTCTCCATTCGCTTCGCTATCAGGCTGTAGATGAGAATGAAGGAAGCGAAAATCAGAATATTCTGATAAACCATACTTTTATAAACATTCCAAAGCTTTCACAGTGTCATTCACTGTTCGGCTACGGACAGGTTAATTCTGAAGGTCAGATCACTGGATTGTATAACCCAGCTGGCGAAGCGCATCGGCTTCATTGTAGAAAGTCCTGCTATGCACGATTTTCCCGTCTTCGAATCTGTAAACAATATTTACCCATAGATTTATCGGGCCCCTTCCATCCTTGTATTTAATGGTAAGATAAGCCCAGTTCAGGACCCAGTCGCCGACAGCTTCGCCCTCCTTAACTGTAACTGCTATTTCCTTATGGCGGGTATATTCAAAGGATTCATACAGATTTTCAGCATTGTATTTAAAGTTCCAGACAGCAACTTCCTTGCTGACTGAGTCACCTACAGAAGGGCCATAGCCCATATAATTGTCCGCCAGAAGTGATTCCATTGTTGCGGCATCCATATTCTGGACGGCCTCCATATACTTTTGAGCGAGGGCAAGATTTTCACTTTCCTTTTTGTCATCGGCAGAAGAGCATGACAACAGGCCGATGATTAAAGCTGATAAAAAGATGAGCTTCTTCATTATGCTTGTTATTTGAGTTGTGATTATTTAATTGTGTATCCTTTTCCTTCCAGGCAGACTGAGAACGCCTTTGTGAAACTGTCCTTGATTGCCTGTTCTGTAGCAGCTGCATTAGCCTGTGACTGCTGGTTCTGCTGAGCCTGGGCCTGTTTCCCTGCTCTTCTTCCTGCCATGGCGCCCGCTGCGGCGCCTACGGCAGCACCCTGGCCTGCATCACCTGTGATGGCTCCGATGGCAGCGCCTGCTGCTGCACCTCTTGCTGCACCTTTGACAGCTGCGCCTGTCGGGCCTGACTGAACTGGGGCTGCCTCTACTTTCGGAAGGTTAAGGGGATCAATGCCCGACTGTTCCATCGCCCATTTATAGCATTCGAATTCATCCTCCTTCTGCTGTTGCTGGCTCTGACCCTTTGCAGGATACACATACAGTTTCAATCCCTGAGACATCTGATTGTAAGTCATTTTTGATGTGTCAGGGATAGTTGGCGCTGTTTGGGCAAGCGCAGTCTGACCAAAAGCCATAACAATGGCTGGTACAATAAAACTAATTACAGTCCTGAACAAATTGATGGTTTTCATTTTGCTTTATGTTTAATTTTCCTTTAAAAAGTATTGGTCTGATCAGCCTGATCAACAGTTAAACAAGCTGACCTCTTAAAATTTGAACCCAATTCCGCCACCTGCGGTATTAATCCATCCATCCTTGTAAAAGCTGTTCGAAGCCCAGGCTATTTCATACTCGCCGTTGATGAAGATATTCTCCTTAATAAAAATCATCACACCAGCTCCGCCACCGCCGTAAAATCCGAAATCATGGTCACTTAATTCGACAAGACCTTCTCTTTTAAGAGTTGAGAACTGCACCCCAAGGGCACCCTTGACAAACGCTTTGATTCTGTCATTGCCAAACATCAGTTTCGGCGCATAATAAAGCGGGAAAGAATTAACGGTGCTGGTAACCGAATTTTCTGTTCCGCTGAGGCTGATATAACCGAATGATAATCCATGTGCGAGCATACCGGAACTGGGATTAAATTCATAAAGCCCGTTAATTCTCCAACCGGTAATCTTATTATCGGTATCTTCAATGTTGGCAAATGAGTAGCCGCCGCTGACTGTAAACATGTTTTCCTGGCCCCAGGCAGCAACAGCACAAAAGGCCAGGGAGATAATAAGCAAATTTCGTTTCATGGTAGTAGTGATTTTAGTTATACAATAATCTTTTAAAAGTTTTTAATTTTAAAAAGCTACACAAGCAAATTCATCATTTTTTTGACCAGTTCAAAGAAGGGGACTTCAACAAGCACAACAAATATAAATGGCAGTGCAGTCATTATCCAGAGAGGTATCAGATCCCTTAATCCAAATGGCACAAATCGCATTTTTAACGTATTATTTATTACGCTGCTGAGATCAGTCGTGGCTGAATAATCGGGCAGGCTTAAGTCTTCAGCAGAAACCTGGTCATAATTCTTTAAGGTCTTTTTTCGAAGCTCTCTGAAAAGACCGTTGGCAAAATCATTGTTTTCAAACATGGCATTATCCCTGGCATTTAACAGAACAGGCATAAATAGCATCAGAGGAAATGTGAACAGCAAAGTTATTGCTACGAAATAGATCAAGGCATAAACTCTCAATTCAGAAACATGAGCACCGCCGATAAGAATAGCGTCAATCATTCTTCCTGCCACAGCTGTTGAGATTGCCAGGGCAACAGGTGCGAAATACCTTATGGAATAGCCCAGGAAGCCCAGTCCGCCGGCCAGATCGGGATGAATGGTGTAAATATTTAATTTGAGGCGTGAAATTCTCAGAAGCAGCAATGCCCAGACAATTACGCGAACCACCCATCGGTAGAAAAGGAAAAGCACCAATGGTCTGCTCACCATCAGGCTCCACCATCCGGCGAGGCTAAGTCTTGTTTCGCCGCCTGTGCTGACGATGCTCCAGGTAAGGATTACCCTGTCAGGATCTTCGACGAAGCCCATCATAAGTGTGTGGGTATAGCTGACAGCTAAAATTACCAGGTCAGTCCAGTATGAATTCATAAAATGGGTGTTTCGGGCGATGATTTCCCCGAAAGCGCCACGGTCCTCCCTCCTGATTGTACCACCATTTAAAAATTGATCTGCTATCATTCCCAGACGTGGCAGTATCCTCCTTTCAGCAAGAACTAATATCGGCAGTGAAAATAAAAGCCGTGCCTGAGTATCGAAGTTTGAGATAAATGAAGTACTGCTGTCGCCCGTCCAGAATGTCCGGCTGAAGATCGTAAAAACTGCCAGGGGCAACCAGCATACAGAAAGCGGTATGGCCACCCTGAGGAAGCTTGCCTTTATACCGCCTCCCGTAATGCCGATTTTTCTCAGCAGTTTATTGTAAGCGTAATCCTCTGACGCAAAACTCATATCCTGTTCTTTAAATCAGGTCTTCAACAGTAAGACAGGGAAATTTGAACAACTACTTCTTTTCAATGGTCACCTTGCCGATTTTCCCGTTGAATTTTGCCGAGATGCCGTAATCGGCAACATGTGTACCGTCGTCTGTGCCTACATCTGCCAGATCATCAACCGAGAATATTCCCGGCTGGGTTTTTTCAAGGCGGGCCTCTGCAACCTTTTTACCATTTACGGAAATTGTTCCAAGGCCTCCTTTGCCCATCCCGTCACCATCGTAAATGAAGTCATAAATCAATTGATATGATCCTGGTTTCAGAGGCTGTGAAGAGACAATATCTGTTGATTCCATTCCAAGGTAATTATAGGTGAATGCCGGTTTGCCGTTTTTCATGTACAGCGAGAGGCCGCCGAATCTGCCTCCCTGGCAGACAATCACGCCATTTCCGTTGGCTTTGACTTCAACATCCGCGGTAATCGTGTAAGCAGTATTTCTCAGATCGATGAAAACATCGACGCCCATTCCTCTCATACCTTCACCGTATGTTACAGATTTTCTTTCACCCATAACTGTCGGTCTGCCCATCAGTGCAGCATTGGTTCTCTCCAGAAGGCGGTCATCGAGAGGCAACACATGGAATTTTTCAGCTTCTGTCAAGAATAAAGCCTGCATTTCCTTAAGTTTTTCAGGATTTTGAGAGGCCAGGTCATTTGCCAGACTGAAATCTTCGGCGGTATTGTACAGCTCCCATTTATCTTCCTGCAGGGTGTTAAGGGGTTTTTGCATCCATGCCGGCCTGTGTATTGTCCTTGCGAACCAGCCATCCTGATAAACTCCCCTGTTGCCAAACATTTCAAAGTATTGTACTTTATGCTGTTCAGCTGCTCCCGGATCATTGAATGTATAAGCAAGGCTTGTACCTTCAATCGGATCCTGCTCAATACCATTTACCATTTTTGGTGCAGGTATCTTTGTTACTTCATAAACAGTCGGAGCGATATCAATGACATGTCCGAACTGTGTACGCATTTCACCTTTGGCTTTAATACCTGCGGGCCATTGAATTATCATTCCGTTCCTGGTGCCGCCGAAATCGGAAGCTACCTGCTTCGTATAAGAGAAAGGAGCATCCATTGCCACAGCCCATCCGGCTGCGAAGTGAGGATAAGTACTTGGGCCACCCCAATCCTCATAATGCTTCAGCATATCAGGAACAGTCTCCGGCACCCCGTTGAAGTAAGTCATCTCACTGAACATTCCGTTCATCTGTCCTTCTGCGCTTGCTCCGTTATCGCCTGCAATGAAAATGATCAATGTATTATCGATAACTCCTAAGTCTTTAATGACAGAAATAAGTCTTCCGGCCTCGTAATCAGTCTGTTCGGCAAAACCGGCATAGACTTCCATCTGACGGGTGAATAATTTCTTTTCATCAGCCGTAAGTGTTTCCCAGTCTTTGATATCCGCCGGTTTCGGAGCAAGAGTTGTATTTTCAGGAACTATACCCAGTTTTTTCTGGCGTTCCAGGGTAAGCTCACGCATTGCGTCCCAGCCCTGATCAAACTTGCCTTTATATTTCTCTATCCACTCTGCCGGAACATGATGCGGAGCATGGGTCGCTCCCGGCGCATAGTAGATAAAGAAAGGTTTATCAGGAGCCAGAGCTTTCTGGAAGCGAACCCACGAAATAGCCTTGTCAGTCATATCGGTGGTAAAATGGTAATCCGGATCATCCGGTAGTTCAACCATTGTTACACCATCATAAACCAGCGGAGCCCATTGATTGGTTTCTCCGCCAATAAAACCATAAAATTTTTCGAACCCTGAGCGTGTTGGCCAGCGGTCCTGAGGTCCTACAGCGGAAATTTCCCAGGGGGGAGTCTCATGATACTTGCCAAATGCTGCTGTATTGTATCCGTTTTGTCTTAATACTTCTGCCATAGGGGTTATTGTCTGAGGCCTCACTGAAGTATTTCCCGGGAAGGTTGTAGCAGCTTCCCCGATACAACCCATATTGTTGCTATGGTGATTATAACCGGTAAGCAAAGCCACCCGTGTAGGCGAGCAAAGCGCAGTTGTGTGAAACCGGTTGTACCTTAAGCCGTTGGCAGCAAGGTTGTCAATGGTGGGGGTTGTAACCGGACCTCCGAAAGCTTCGGTCACTCCAAAACCCATGTCATCAATTAATATAACCACCACATTGGGAGCACCTTCAGGGGCTTTCACCTCAAACCTGGGAGGCGCTGTTACATTTCGGACATCAAGTTCAGAATAGGTCGGACGCAATGGTTCTTTCACGGGAAGAACCGTTCGATCGTAACTATCATTCAGACTTACAACCGGCTGGTCTGCTTTTTTCGGGGTGCACGCAACAAGCAGAAGTCCCGCCAGCATTATCAATACAACTGCGTTCTTTTTCATTATTTAAATATTTAAGTGTTTATTATTCTCAAAATTACGAATATTTAATTTTCTTTTCTTCTCCCGGCCTGCGGAATTTAACTTTATCATCATTGATCTTGTCTCCGTAACAGTACGTCACCCTCGCTTTCGCTGTCGAAGTGATACAATTTGGCTATTGTAATCCGCCTGGCAAGTGCGCTGCCGGCAATACTTGCAAGCAGGGCTCCGGTCACAGGACCGGCAATATATACCCAAAATGCAGTCCATTGTCCGGAAATGACTGCCGGACCCAGGCTGCGTGCCGGATTGGTACTGATACCTGATATATCGGCTTCAAGCGGGACCATTATGGCATAAAGCAAAGGAAACATATAAGGAGTGAACTGGCGGATCCGTCTGAACCCGATGAAAACAATGAGCAGCAGGACCATTGTAAATGTTGTGATCACTTCACCCAGAAATGCAGCCTGTGTTGTGTAGCCCTGTCCCGGAACAGTAATGCCGAAGTCTATGCTTCTCCCCATACTGCCCCATAGCAGCAGCGGTAAACACCCGATGACGGCACCTGTCAATTGTGATAGAATATATGTAATGGCGAGGCGCCCCTCCAGTTTCCTGAACAGCCAGAATACCATGGTAACGGCAGGATTGATATGTGCCCCGCTTACTTTTCCGATCGGAGACAATGCAATTGATGCACCAACAGAGCCAAACAGAAATCCGGTGATTGCCTGACGAATCTTAACGTCTGGAATAATCTGAGCCATCGGGCTGCCTGATCCGAACATGAAAATCACTATCGAGAGGCCACACATCAATAAAAGGGCCGTACCTGTTAATTCTGCTGCAATGAATTTTGAGCGGTACTTCAGGTACCTCGCATTATTACGGTCTTCACTTTCGGTTGACATGTTGATGTAATTGGGCTTTAAAACTACTGCTTTTATGTTACTTAGCCATCTGTATTGGACGGTCAGCCCTGATTCGCGAACAGGCAGGGCATAATTCACGATCCATCAGGGCTGCCATATGCTCCGGCACCCTCTTGCTGATGAACTCCCTGTGTGCAGGTGTCTGAGTGGTTGCACCGCATTCGCTGCAGGTAAGCAAAGGTTGTTCACGGACCACTGTCCCTGTGATAATGGTACGGCGCATACCGTCTTTATCTTCGAGTGAGATAGCTCCTGTCGGACATACCTGCGTGCAGGCTCCGCAACCGATGCAAAGCTCCGCCGGCCTGGTGTAGTCAAGATGAACCAGCCGGCCCTCCATGGTGTCGGCCATTCTCAGGGCGTCTATGCCCATTTCGCTGCAGGTGACCATACACAGTCCGCACCCGATGCAGATATCGCAGCGAAGGCAACGGCTGGCTTCATTTATTGCCATAGCTTCCGTCAGTCCCTCCTCGATCTTTACATAATTTCCTTCTCCTGATGTCTCTTCAACAGTTTTTTCAGGCATCATTGAACGTCTCAGGTGACTCCGGTTGCCAGCATTCACGGCCAGAGGACCCACATCGGTGCGTTTAACCGGCCTTCCTGTATCTTTATCAAGCGATGAGTTCCTGAGCCAGGCATAGATGGATGCTGCTGCAAGTTTCCCCGACCGTATGGCTTCCACCGCGGTACGTGGTCCGTGCTGACCGTCACCGCCGGCGAAGACACCCGGCACACTGGTCATTTTGGTCACAGGGTCTGCAACAATAAATCCCCTGTTGTTCTCAACACCACTTCCTTCCAGAATTGTCAGATCGGTACCCTGCCCGACGGCTAGTATCACATGATCAGCTTCCAGGATAAGCAATCGGTTAGCGTCAAATACCGGATCGAATTTACCAGTCTCATCCTTCACCCGTTCACAATATTGCAGCACAAACCTGCCATCCTCTTCAATGCGGACGGGTCCCCACCCTGCATGTATCTTAACACCCTCTGCCACGGCAAGCTCTATCTCATGAGGACTGGCGGGCATATCACGTCGTTTTTCAAGCGAGGTCAGGTCAACGTGGCTGGCTCCCTGCCGCAGCGCCGTAAGAGCCACGTCGATTGAAACATTACCGCCACCCACCACTGCTACACGTGGCCCTACGCGAACAGGTTTGCCGCTGCGTACTGCCCTGAGGAAGTCGATCCCTCCCATGACAAACGGGAGTTCGACACCTTCGATGGTAAGCAGGCGTGTCCGCTGTGTTCCCAATCCGATGAATACTGCATCGTAATTTTTCCGGAAAGCCTCAAGGTTTTCAACAGGCGAGTTTGTATAAATCCTCACACCAAGCGCACGGATCTGGTCAAGTTCCTTCTCAAGGAGATCCGGAGGATTACGATAGGCGGGAATACCGTATCGCAGCATTCCTCCCGCAAATTCCTGAGCCTCAAAAATATCAGTCTCGTGTCCGAGAATTCTCAGATAATAGGCTGCAGTGATACCAGCCGGACCGGCACCGATAATTCCGATCTTTTTTCCAGTATCGGGAGCAATGTCAGGTTTGGGATAGCCTCCCTCAGCGAGGCAAAGTTCAGCTGCCCTCGACTTCATGGGCCTAATGAAGACGGCGCCGTTTCCCTTTTTGCGGACACATGCCGATTCGCACGGAGCGGGACAAACAAGGCCGCAAGTAAGTGGAAACGGATTATCCTGCCTTATAACTTCAATTGTGGAACGGTGATCTCCCGAACCCAGCAAGGCCATAAAACCGGGTATATCTATGTTGGCAGGGCAGGTGTTATGACAAGGTGCGGCATTTCTGACCAGGCAGAGATTCTCTGGACAGGAAACATTATTTGCATGATTTTCCCATTGCCCGCGGAAATAACGGAGCGAGCTGCCCAAAGTCCAGGCAGCTTTGAGACCCTGTGTGGAAAGCATGACCAAAATTTCTTCAAGGGCCGCAAGATGGTCCGGGCCTCCCAGTGCAAGAGAAATCTCCGTCACCAGTCTGGCTGCCCTTGCCAGTAATGCCCTAACTTCCGTATCCTCATTTTCAGCAAGCAGCCAGTGGCGGTAGAGTGCCCGGCGTGTCAGCTTTACAAGGCAAATATTTCCGGTCATAACCGCGAGTGTGGATGGCACCGGGATGATACCTGCTGTATTTAACGACATCGGATCGCAGGATATGTCGGCTTTTGAAAGCGGAAGAAAGCCTCCCATACCGTCATCGAGAACTGCAACAGAGTCAGAAATGTCAGTATCAACACCACCTACCCACTGCTCCAGTTGTCTGAGAAGGTTCCCCGTCCTGTCAATCTCGGTAACGCCTCTCTCCTTCATTCCCTTCCTGAGAGTAATCAGGGAGGCGTTTACACCCTCTTCTCCTCTGAAAAGAAGGGCTATCCTGCACCATGTCTCCGGGTTATGGACCAGCCTGTTCCTGTCAGTTAAATAGCTTTCCGCAAAGCAACTGGCAGAGCAATTACGCCGCACTTCAATCTCACGGCCCGGGGTTGATATATCGGCTAACTGGCGTATGGCATCCACCGCATTAAGAAATGCAGCTTCATGCCCGTTCAGTTCAGATGGCAGCAGCAATTTAATTTTCCGGCTGTCGCGGAGGCCAACGGCTATAAGCACTCCCTCTGCCAGGAGCCAGGGGGCTCCGTCCAGTACAGCAGCATTGCTGAGTTCCCCGGGGTCCAGTCCGGTAGCGTCGATAACCAGTTCCGAAGGTCCATGGCCTCTGATGAACTGACGCCAGGCAAAGGAAACAGGCTCGCCGGATGAGCTGCATTCTGCAAGCCCTGAATCCTTAATTACCTGTAATCGCTGTAATGGCGTCAGGGAAAGTGCTTTCGTGAAAGCAGGAAGCGCTCCGGCAAGAGTCCGGGCAGGAGGAATTGCTCCGGACAGTGTAGCTGCACCCTGATCGAGCCACGAAGGGAGAGTCAGCTGATCGCTCATGACTGCCTCCTTCCCGGCTCAGGAGGCTCTGCAATTATCTGACGGGCATATCGTTCGCGTCTTGGATCCGCCACCTCATTCGTAACACCGAAGGAAAGGCATCCGGTCACACATTTTGTGACGCAGGCCGGCTGCAATCCGTCATCGAGACGGTCCTTGCAGTAATCACATTTAACCACCTTGCGGGTTACAGGGTCCCATTGCGGAGTGCCCCACGGGCAGGCTGCCATGCAACTCTTACACCCGACACAGAGGCTTGACTGGACGAATACTATTCCATCCTTCTCGCGCCGTTGCATCGCCCCGGTGGGACAGGCTTTTATACACCAGGCATCTTCGCAGTGAAAACATGGCATGTAAACAAACCTGACACGTGGCCGTCCGGCAATCTCCATAGGACCGGAACTGATTATTCTGCAGGGAGCCGGTCCGGGTCCGAGATTCTTATTGGTTTTACAGTGCACCTCACAGGCCTTGCAGCCTATGCAGCTTGTATCATCATGTACCAGCGAATACTTACTCATTTCCTGCCTCCTTTCGGTGCAACCGGTTTGACAGATATGACTGTTTCAGTCATGGCACATCCGCCTCCGGCAGGATCGAAATCATAGAGTTTCCCGTGCTGCAGGCGCTGATCAGCCACTCCCAGTCCACGTGCCTGTGTTGCCAGGGGAACTGTGGCGCCATAGCCATGAAGCATGAATACAGCCTCCGGATGGATCCATGGGGTCACCATAGCTTTCATGATGCCTGTATAACTTCCTCCACCGTTGACTTCCACATCATCTCCATCCGATATTCCGATAGCACTGGCACGGTCGGGATGGATCCATAATACCTGTTTAGGGGCAATTTCGTTCAGAAGGGGATTGTTCAGCGATTGTCCGTGTGCAAGGGTAGCTGTTCTCCCGATCAGCATATAAAAATTGTTTCCTGCCGTTGGTTCCTTTGATTTGTATGGAGGCAGGTTTTCCAGCCCTGCTTTTGTCAGTGCCCCGCTTTCAAACTCTATTTTGCCTGAAGGTGTAGGGAACTTTAGTTTTTCACGTGAGATCAGTTCAGGTTTTTTTACCAGAGGAACGAAACCTGATTCACGCATATCTGAAACGGTTACTCCCGTGCCGTCAAGCTGGTAGTTCCACAGCTCTTCTATGGTCTGGAAGTCCAGGATTTCTTTAACCCCCATGCGATGAAGTATCTCCCTGAATATCCACCAGGCAGGACGACTGTCGAAACGTGGGGCGATGGCCTGATCACGCATTGCAAACACCGGTACGGGGCCATTCATCTGGCACAGGATATTTGCTCTTTCGAGGTAAGTCGATTCCGGAAGGATCACATCTGAGAACCACCCGGTCTCTGAATACCGGACGTCGATAGAAACAAGCAATTTCAGCTTGTCGAGGGCTTTTTTTGTAGCCTCAGGATCGGGCAGGCCCGTCAGCGGGTCGTGCCGGTAAGCGAAATAGGCTCCGATGCCGTATGGCTGTCCGGTTTCCATTGCGGCAAAAGCCTGGTGAAGCATCCCGATATGTGGATCCCATTGAGGTCTTGTGGTTCCTGCACCGTCTACCCTCGGTTCATTTATTTCGGGAACCCTTGCAGACAGTTTGTTAAGGCTTTTGCGGCCGTAATACTCCGGTGATTTACCCAGGATAATCCCTCCAGGTACTTCAACATTTCCCATCAGGGCATTAAGTATCAGGGCGGTACGGCTTACGTAGAATGACTGCTTATGACGGGCAGTCATCCAGCCCGGATGGAATATCACTTTTGGTGCATCGGCTGCGATCTCTGCAATAAATTCGCGAATCTGATCCGGAGAGATTCCGGTATGTTTCTCCTGCCACTCCGGAGTAGTCTCTCTTACTGCCTCTCTCAGGTAATCCATCCCGGTGACATGACTGGCGACAAACTCCTTGTCGTAGAGATCATTCTTCAGTACTTCGTGTATGATAGAAAGGTTAAGTGCATAGTCGCTGTTCGGTCTCACCTGCCAGTAGCGTGTTGCTTTACAGGCTGTGATGCTGGCGCGGGGATCGATATATGTACATTTCATACCGCGTGCCATAGCAGCCATAAAAGCTTTGGATTCCTTGACCATAAGTGATTCGACTATATTACGGCCATACAAAACCATGTGTTTTGTATTCTGATAGTCAAAGATCAGTCCTCCGGGGCCTATTCCAAAGACAGAGAGTGCTGCATTATGAATGTTTCCTGCGCATCCGGCATCGTGGTTGAAGTAATTGGGTGATCCAAGGGCAGCCACAAATGTCCGTGTCAGGTCGCTAAAAAAACCACCGCGGTCCGAAAGCATTATTCCGCGACCTCCAAAAGTTTCAATGGTATCCTGGAGCTTATCAGCAATATAATCGAGTGCTTCATCCCATGTTGTGCGACGCCATTGACCGCCGCCTCTGGGTCCTTTACGGATCAGGGGAGTCTGGGGCCGCTCATCATCAAACTCAAATGCCAGTCCGGCAGAACCTTTTGCACAAAGGCTTGTACCGATGGCCGCATCGTGGTGATTGCCCTGTATCCAGGTGATCCTGCCGTTTTCAACAGTTACCTCTATGGGACACCTGACGGCACACATCCCGCACATACTGTAAACCGTTCGCCTTGAGGATGTTCCCACACCGGAAACGTTAGGCGCCAGAATGGAATTCATTGTATCCTGTCTTTAAATATCCGAAAACTGAATGACCACCTTGATATCATCGGGTTGTCTGTCAAGGGCTTTCATGAAGTTCTCAGGTTTTTCCCTGCGTGTTATAAGTTTTGCCAGCCAGGCCCGGTCAGCTTTGGCAAGTGTCAATCCGGCCCTGTACCATTGACGCTTATTCGCGTTGACACTTCCCACGATCACAATATTCTTTAACACTGCAGAGGCTGCCACATCGGCTACTGCGCCTGCACCAGTTACACCTCCCTGTCCGACCCCCGTCAGACATAAGATCCCGCTGGCCCCTATTTTATGAATACAATCGGCAATTACTGAACCGACACCTGTACATTCAATGATAGCATCAGGTTCAAAATCGAGATCAGCTACTCTGCCTGAATGATATGTAGCACCCAGATCACGCACCAGATCAGGCTTGTATCCTTTTTCTGCCCTGTCAAGGACATGAACTTCCGAGATCCCCCACAGTTTCAGGCTCAGGGCAGCAAGAAGTCCTATCGGGCCTGCTCCCGTAACCAGAACAGTTTTAGGTTCCCAATATGACCGCCGGCCAATCATCCCTATCTGCTCCATTGCTTTTGTCACAACTGTGGTAGGTTCAAGAAGAACACCAAGTATACCCAGTGATGAATCAACTTTTACGGCATATTCAGGTTCTATTCTCCACCTCTCCGACATATATCCGTGAATTTCTTTAATTCCTCTTTCGGTATACAATCCGTTTCTGCACATATCCCATTCACCGACTGCACAATTCGGGCAGGGTACAGGATCGGGTCTTCTTACAATTCCTACCACAAGGTCGCCTTTTTTAAATCCGGAAGATGTTCCGGGATCGATCACGCGGCCCAATGATTCGTGACCAAGTATAAGGTGCTGTTGTCCGGGAGGGGCCCATCCGTATTTTCCCTCGGTTATTTCGACATCGGTGCCGCAAACTCCTACTGCAACAGCTTCAACAAGTATCGACCCGTCGCGCAAGTCTGGTTCGGGCATCTCCATGTATCTTGCCGATCCGGCTTTTTTAGGCTCAACTGTAATTGCTTTCATAGCGTAAAATTTATTTGTCTTATTCTTGTTTATTCCCTTTGAAAACCTTTTCCTTGCTGAATTTGAGGGCGTCGTCTTTCGTTAGCTGCGCGAACATGTGCATGGTTCTTGCTATCGTGCCGCTCCATCCGGTCTGGTGGCTCGCGCCTATACCTGCGCCGGTATCACCGTGAAAGTACTCATGGAACAGTATGTATTTGTTCCATTCGGGATCTTCCTGAAACTTGCCGATGTTTCCATAAACCGGTCTGCGGCCTGAATCATCTGCCAGGAAAATTGACGAAAGCCTTCCCGAGAGCTCCTCGCCTACCTCGTAGAGATTCATCATTTTTCCCGAACCGGTAGGGCATTCAATAAGAAAGTCATTCCCGTAATACTGGTAATAGTTCATAAGAGCCCTGATGATGATCATATTCACCGGCATCCAGATCGGACCGCGCCAGTTTGAATTCCCTCCGAACATACCGCTGTCGGAATCACCCGGCAGGTAAGAGACGCTGAATTCGTCATTACCGACCCGAATGGTATAAGGATGCTCTTTGTGGATCTTTGAGAGAGCTCTTATTCCATATTGACTGAGGAACTCATTCTCATCAAGCATTACTGTGAGTACCCTGCGTAAATTTTGTTCATTCAGGATTGAAGCCAACAGCCTGTTGTTATGGCCAGGTTTTCCGGGATCATGGATAAAGGCTGTCAGTTCAGGCCTCGTGGCCAGGAATTTTGCTATCATCTGTCCGACCTCAGGATATTTTTCAGCCATCTCCCTGTTATAAACAGTAACGGCACACATTGGCAGGAGACCCACCATTGAACGGACCTTCAGTTTCTGTGTTCCTCCACCGGGAAGGCAAAGGACGTCATAGAAGAAACCGTCAGTCTCATCCCACATCCCTCCGTCTTCATCAGGCCGTATCATGGCTGACGATATCCTGAGAAAGTGTTCGAACAGTTTCATTGTAATGTTGACATATGCCGGATTGACCATTGCCAGCTGCACGCTGATCTCTATCATATTCTGACAGAAAAGCGCCATCCAGGCCGTACCGTCAGCCTGTTCAAGGTATCCTCCGGTAGGCAGTGCGGAACTACGGTCAAACACTCCTATATTATCAAGTCCGAGAAAACCTCCTTCAAAGGCGTTGTTTCCAGCACGGTCTTTCCTGTTAACCCACCAGCTGAAGTTAAGGAGCAGCTTATGGAAGGAGCGTTCAAGCCATTGAATATCACCTTTTCCACGACTTGCCTTTTCAAGGAAGAAGCTGAATATTGTTGACCAGGCATGGACAGGAGGGTTTACATCGCCAAAATTCCATTCATAGGCAGGTATCTGGCCGTTCGGATGCTGGTATTCGTTACTCAGCATCAGTTCAAGCTGATCCTTTCCGAAGTCTTCATCAACAAGCATCAGTGAGATAACATGAAATGCGAGATCCCATGCAGCATACCATGGGTATTCCCATTTGTCAGGCATCGAGATGATGTCTTCGTTGGTCATGTGGTGCCACTGTGAATTGCGGATCGCTTGCTGACCTTTTTTTGACGGATCCACACCATGCTGCCTGAGCCACTTGTTTACATCATAGTTGAAAAGCTGCTTGGACCACAACATTCCGGCGAGTGCCTGGCGCATAACCGTAACCTTATCGGCGCTGAAAGACTCCGGGATGATGCTTTTGTAAAAATCATCAGCTTCATTTAGCCGCGATTCAAATATATTCTCAAAACTCTGCCCAAAAACTTCCTTCAGTTCTTTCTCAGAAGGTTTCTTTACTGCTGAGGCTTCTTTGACAAGCCGCAGATTCAGTGTATGGGATTTTCCGCCTTCAATCTCAAGGAAATAATCTGCCGCTGCCTTTGTGCCGGTCTTTTCAGGGTTTATTGCATCATTATTACCATTAACGATGTAGTTATTGATGCCGTCTTTTACATAAGGTTTCGGATTAGGCGAACCCCATAAACGCTCGGTATTTGTTTCATTGTTGGTGAACAGCAGATCCTTTGCGCCTTCAGAGTAAAGCAGCCATTCACCACTTGCCTCCTGCGAAGCTCCGATGACACCGAACGAATCATCAAGACTTAACTGCTTTAATAGAGGGATTTCATTATCAGGCGTGTCATCCCATATATTTCGATACCAGAGAGTTGGCAATACATGCAGTGACGCGGTTTCAGCACCACGGTTAAATACTGTCACTCTGATCAGGATATCTTCAGGGGAGGCTTTGGCGTACTCCACAAAAACGTCAAAGTACTGATTGCCGTCAAAAATACCAGTATCAAGAAGCTCATATTCCGGATCATTGAACCCGCGCATGCGGTTGGTGATCACCAGGTCCTCATACGGGTATGCCTTCTGCGGATACTTGTAAAGGTACTTCATATAGGAGTGGGTAGGAGTGGAATCGAGATAGAAATAATACTCCTTGACGTCCTCGCCATGGTTACCCTCGCTGTTGGTCAGACCGAACAGCCTCTCCTTCAGTATCGGGTCTTTACCGTTCCAGAGGGCAACAGCAAAGCAGAGCAGCTGTTTGTCATCAGAGATGCCTGCCAGGCCGTCTTCTCCCCATTTATATGCCCGTGAACGGGCATGGTCATGCGGAAAATAGTTCCATGCATCACCGTTCTCACTGTAATCCTCTCTGACAGTTCCCCACTGCCGTTCACTAAGATAAGGTCCCCATTTTTTCCAGGGGACCTTATTTTCACGGGATTCCGTAAGTCTTTTCTTTTCCATTTGATGTAGTTAATATCTCTGCAGCGCTTAACAGATTTCCTGCAGTGAGCATTAAACTCATTAAACCGTTCAGTCCCAATCCATTGATCTGGTTTCCGGACCGGGTGAAGCCACATTATCCTCGGGAGACCCCTTGAGCTGACTGGCGATCTCTTCCCTGATGGCTGAAACTGCATCAAAATGGGAGAGGTGTATTTTGCCCGTCAGATGACCTGGCAGGTGTGAACGTTTCAGACGGTCCATCACCGGCCCCTTCACCTCGGAAAGATGCAGTTTTATCCCTGAATCTTTAAGCCTCAGGTTTACAGCTTCAAGGCTTTCGAGTGCGGAGAAGTCAATGGTATTTACGGCAGGGCATTCGAGGATGACATGCTTAACAGCAGGATTGGCAGCCACTGAATCATTTATAAGATCCTCAAGGAACCTTGCATTCGGGAAATAGAGGCTCTCATCAACCCTGAGAGAGAGTATTTCAGGATCAGTTATTACTTCATGGCGTTTTACATTCCTGAAATGTGTGGTGCCGGGTATCTGTCCGACCACTGCGACATGGGGCCTGGAAGTACTGTACAGATGCAGCACTATTCCAAGTGCAACGCCCGCGATAAGTCCTGCTTCGACACCTTCGGCCAGTGTGACAAGTATTGTGGCCAGCAGTGCGACAAAGTCAGCTTTTGAGAATGCCCATGTATGTTTAAGCGCCGTGAAGTCAACCAATGACATGACGGCAACAATTATTGTAGCTGCCAGTGTGGCTTTCGGCAGGAAGAAGAGCAGAGGTGTAAGGAAGAGTGTTGCCAGGGCAATGCCCACGGCAGTGAATGCTCCGGCAGCAGGTGTCTCAGCCCCGGCTTCAAAATTCACAACTGAACGTGCAAAGCCGCCGGTCACTGGAAAACCACCCGAAATGGCAGAGCCGATATTCGAAGCTCCAAGGGCAATAAGCTCCTGGTCGGGATCGATGCGCTGGCGTTTCTTTGCTGCAAGTGTAAGTGCCACTGAAATAGATTCCACGTACCCGACAATTGAGATAAGCAGTGCCGGAACCAGGATTTTCAGCCATAAGGCAAAATCAAGGGGTGGCATAGCCACTTTCGGTAAACCGCCAGGTACTTTACCGACGATTTTTACCCCTTTTTCGTCGAGGTTCAGAACGGCTGTTATGACAATGGTAAGGATGATAGCAACCACAGGTCCTATCTTCACCAGAATATCCGCCACCTTGGCTCCCATGCCGGCCTTCACCAGCAGAGGTTTAAGGCCTTTCCTCACCCAGAACAGGAAAATCAGTGATCCGATGCCTACAGCCGCGGTTGCCAGGTGAACTGTTGTTATGCTGTGAAAAATTGAGATGGCAATTTCAAGGAAGCTTTCTCCCTCAGCATGTATCCCCAGTACGGGTCCCAGCTGACCGGCAGCAATCTGGATTCCTGATGCTGTGATAAAACCGGCTATTACCGGATGGCTCAGGAAGTTGGCCAGAAAACCCAGCTTGAGGAAGCCCATCAGCAGGAGCAGCAGCCCTGATACCATTGCAAGGGCGATGGCTGCCCCCAGGTATTCGGCTGAACCCTGTGAGGCAAGCTTGCCGGCAGCAGCGGCTGTCATAAGGCTGGCCACGGCAACCGGTCCCACGGCAAGAGATCTTGAGGTGCCGAATATGGCATACAAAATCAGCGGAGCCATGGAGGCATATAAACCGATCTCGGGAGGCAGGCCTGCCAGTATAGCGTAGGCGAGCGACTGCGGGATCAGCATCATTGTTACGATCAGCGCAACTATGATATCGTTTGAGAAAGTTTTGCCGTTATATTTTGCTCCCCATTCAAGAATGGGTAAGTAGCCTTTGATCACACTTCCTATTGTGACTTTCTTCTTTCCAGGGTCATTGCCGGTTGATTCCATCAATCAGGTTTTTTATTTATTTAAACTGTGGCGGTAACTTTATTTCCCTTTTTCCCCATAAGAGGAGCAATAATCATACTGAGAATAAAGGACCACAGCGTCCAGATGATAACCATCGCCACCATATTTGGTGTTACATTGGCAATCGTAAGTACTCCTATCAGAACCGCTGCTATGTTTCTTGTGCCCATTCCCAGTGCCATGACAATTTTCTCACCACGGTTGAGGCCAAATCCCCCATAGTAGGAGACCAGTGCCATTACAACCATAAAGATTGTCAGTGAAAGCATAGCCATGCTGCCTGCAGTAGCCCACATCGGCTTGTAATAAAGCAGAAGACAGAAGATGATTGTCAGCAATGTAGACAAACCTGCCAGCATCTTTACCGGTTTGAAGATCTTATCGGCCACTTTTTCGGCGAACGTCTTGAGTGTAGCACCAATAAGCACTGGCAACAGCACTGAAATAAAGAGTGGTTTCAGGAGCGACATTACGCTCAACTCTATCCCCTTGACGAGGAGCGGTGCGAATATGGGCATTAACAGGGCCGTGCCGATCGCTGCCACCGGAATGAAGGCGCCGGCAAAGACAATGTCTCCATGTGCCTTGGGCAGAAGCGGGGGGAGAAAGGGTGCACACGGTGCCAGACTACCTATGAACAACACAATTATGTACTCATTATCGAGGGGAAGTAACAGGGTAATAAGAAATGCAATAGCAGGACCTATCACCCAGCCTAATCCAAAGGTTAATCCCAGAAACTTCGGGTTTCCGACTATTTTGATCATCTTGCCCAGATTCACCTGAAGCCCCATACTAAAGAGGTTCGATATGGTGAAGACTAAAACCAGCGGGCTGAAAATTGACTGACAAAACTGTAAAACTTCGTTCATAATCAACTATTTTTTGAGTTTATCCCTGATATTGACCGGGCCAGCATGCTTCCCGGAATGTTCACTGCTTTAAATCCGTTTTGCATAAGAATACGGGTGGCATAATATGAGCGCTGTGCGGATCTGCAGAATGAGGCTATCTGCTTGTCCTTCGGCAGTTCAGCAAGGCGCGCGCGCAGCTGAGGAAGGGGAATGTTGACCGCTCCCGGAACAGGATCTGCCGCCACCTCGGGCGGATTGCGCACATCGAGCAGAAAACTATCGCCCAGATTGTCCCAATGAGCAACCGGCATGTCGCCTCTAAGGATGTTCGCGGCGATCATACCTGCAAAGTTTACAGGGTCTTTCGCGCTTCCGAACGGAGGAGCATAGCAGAGTTCAGATTCCTCGAGATCATAAATGGTGCAGCCCATCTGAATAGCCATTGCAAATGAGTCGATACGCTTCGGAACTCCGTCTTCCCCGAGGACCTGTGCACCAAGCACTTTGCCATCGGACTTGCGGAAGATCATTTTCACGATGAGCATCTTTGCTCCCGGGTAATATCCGGCATGTGAGTTGGGGAAGAGGTACACTTTCTCGTAATCGGTATCTCCAAGTCTGATCAGGGTCTTCTCGCTTACACCTGTCTGCGCTATGGCAGCATCGAACAGCTTGCATATTGATGTACCCTGTGTTCCGCGGAACTTCGATTTGCGCCCGACTATCACATCGGCTGCAATGCGTCCCTGCCTGTTTGCCGGACCAGCCAGCGGTATAAGGGTCCACTGTCCTGTGACAAAGTCCTTCACCTCAACAGCATCGCCTACAGCCAGGATATCGGGATCGGAAGTGATCATCTGTTCATTTACCCTTATTCCACCAAGCTCCCCAACCTTAATGCCTGCCATTTTTGCCAGTTCAAGCTCAGGTTTGACTCCTATAGACATGACGACTATATCAGCTTCATAAACCTTTCCCTTTTCGGTAAGTACTTCCAGTGCACCATTCTCGCCTTTACGGAAGCCAGCCACACCGTCACCTGTTTTCACGGTTATCCCGTGTTTTTTCATATATCGCTTGACGATGCGAGCCATTTCCGGATCGAGCGGGGGCATTACCTGGTCAAGCTTTTCAATGAGTGTGACATTCAGGGCCCTTTCAACGAAGTTCTCAGCCATTTCCAATCCAATGAATCCTCCGCCTATTACCACTGCTTTCTTTGGTCTTGAAATCTTGTCAACGCCGGTGAATGAATTTCCGACCGAATTGTCAGTATCACGGACAAGCCACTCTTTGATGTTTTTTGAATCTGCAATAGTTCTTACTGAGAATATCCCCGGAAGATCGAGTCCCGGAAGGGGCGGTCTGAGAGGTGCTGCACCAGGAGAAAGTACCAGTTTGTCATATTTTTCTGTTGTGACTTCGCCGGTAAGATGATTCTTCAGCTTAACGGTCTTTTCCTTTGCAGAAATGCCAACCACCTCACAATTTGTACGGCAGTCCATGTTGAATATCACCTTGAACATCTGTTCGGTGGCAACGAGAAGTTTCGATTCTTCGTCAATAGATCCGCCTACATAATATGGAAGGCCGCAGTTAGCATACGATACATACGGCCCGCGCTCTACCATGAGAATGTCAATTTTTTCATCCAGCCTGCGCAGTCTTGCTGCACAAGATGCTCCGCCTGCTACTCCTCCTACGATAATGACTTTCATAGATTTAACCCTTTTTAGTGTTATT
Source organism: uncultured Bacteroidales bacterium (assembly GCA_963825165.1). Lineage (GTDB taxonomy): Bacteria > Bacteroidota > Bacteroidia > Bacteroidales > VadinHA17 > SR-FBR-E99. The sequence goes on from CAWGRY010000006.1 coordinate 277,484, forward strand.
ACTTTAAATATTAATTCAATTTTTTGAAAAGCTATATGCTGCAATTCCATATAAGATGAAACAAAATATTCACCCTATTATGAATGAAATTATAATATAAAAGTAGGCGTAGTTAGCTTCGGGTGCAATACCCAACAATGAGTATTTATTTCTTCGGAAATACAAAAATCACGGCTGCCCTTACGCCAAAGGGTGATTTCGCACTTTCGGGGGCAGCAACCTGAATGCGTGGTCCTGCCTGAAGCTGAACCAACTGATTGCCGAATTTTGTAAGCCCGCCCGCCATAATATTGATATAGGAAGTGGTGGAGCTTGCTTCCCAGTTGAATGTCGTTTCAGAATTAACCGTGAGTCCTGCGCCGCTTTTCCAGTTGTGGGTAATAAATGGTTGTAGGTACATTTGGTTAACATCGCTTCTCTCAGCATCACCAGCAACTGACCAGATTTGATTTACAAGAATACCAACTGTCCAGCCTTTGGCCTGTTTCAGTGCAATAGCGGTTGGTCCGACACCAAGCTTTTTTGTTCCCAGCAGATCATCGGTGGCTGTAGGAATTAAGAATGCCCCTCCCAGTCCCCATACAAATCCATTTTTTACTACTGCATTTGAAATCCATCCGCTTACAAGGGCATCAGCCAGTCCTGCTTGCTGAGTATTTTCACCGGTAATGTCATACTGTGCTATTACGGGCACAATATATCGTGTAATCAGGCTGTATTTTGAATTCAGACTGAAGGGAACAATCGGCTGAATGTTCAGCGTATTTCTCGAACCATTGTAATCGCCGATACCTAAATCCATATTATTCTGGAAAGGCAAACTGATCAGTGCCCCGATAGGATTTGCCAGTTTCTTGGCAATCGCAGCAGCATCATTTGCCTCTGGTTTCGGATTTTCCTGTGCGAAGGCGCAAACATTAAAACTGATGTATATCAGGGCTATCGCTGCAATTACTTTTATTTTCATCTTTTTCAATTTTTCTGTCATTTCCCTGCTTCCAGGTTCTTTGCCCGCATTTCTTCCCATTCCTCCATGCTTTTCGGAGTATAGAACCACTCCTCTGCCGATACCGGTTCCAGTTCAAGCGCTCCAGGATCACATGCAATCACGCAAACGCCGCATCCTATGCACTTTTCCCGATTATATTCAGGCAAACCATCATCACGGTTACCATCGGTATGAGCATACGTTGGACAACGATCTATACAAATACCGCATGCTGTACATTTATCGTAATCTTTAACAATGCGGTAGTTTGAAGGCTGGCTGGGATAGTGATGGCTGAATACAGCACAGGCATAACGGTCGCAATTGCAGCCGCCTACAAACTGCGGGGTTTCGGCGCTCATCTGAAATCCGTATGCTGCATTGCTTACATGTCCCATTTTTTCGAGTTTTCGAAGAAGCTGGTCAGCATCCTCGCGGCTCAGCACATGTTCTCCCAGCGGTACACTTGATGGCAGTCCTAAGAATCCGCAGCGTTTTAACGGATAGCGGCTGTCATCCTTCCCCAGAGCCTCCATCTCCCTTTTACACACACAATCCATTACCAGGAAACGATCGTGTCGCTTCAAATGAGCGTCAATATCGAGATGCGGTTCCATTGTGGCCATAAGTTCAGGCTTAAGCGAGCCTCTTACCGGAACAACGCCCAGCACGCCGGGCCGCGGCCCAAGGATCCGTTCGCTGCCACCCTCTACCATATACTGATGAAAAAGTTCTGCGAATTCTGTACTCTCGACCCGCATGCATGCTTCGTACCATCCGATCAAAAAAGGACCAAGCCGGAAGAGCGAGTCTTTTCCGGGAGGCGGAGCCGGCATACCAGGGTATGATGGGGGACCTTTCATCCGAACCAGTTTCCTCGATATAAGTCCTGATAATATCACGATAGCATCATCCTCGCTGATACCGGCACGCCTGGCTATATCGGCAGGATATTCGTACGCGATTGTCATATGACCGGCAAGAGAAACTTCCTCAGGAGAAAACACCATCCTGAGCAGTTTTACTTCCACGCCTGATTTCATCCTGGGAAAGCCCTGAGGGGTTGCATCCAGAACCTGAGCCAGTCGTTCGTATACATCAATTGTCTGATCCTGATTATTCATAATTTTATCTCTTCTGACTGTAAAGTTTTCTTTGACGCAAAGTTCCCGAAATAAATACCAAGTGATCCTGCGATCTTCAGGAATTCACTGTTGGCAGGTACAGTTCTGACTTTATTGATCACTTCTGCCAATGGCACATACTGAATCTCAGGAGGGGTAAATGCAACCATTACCCCATTCTTCGAGGCTTTCAATGCCTGAATAGCTCCCGCCCCGTATGCCATGCCCAGTTGCAGGTCTACGGCAGTGGGAGATTCCGCTCTCGCCCATGGGCCAATTACGAGCGGATAGGTTTCCCTGTCAATGAGCATTTGGAGTTCACTTGCCAGTGTCCCGGCTGTCTTTTGAAACGGAATCATGACTTGCTCAGATGCCTCGCCCATTGCTTCCGGGGGGAGTGAAACAATTCGTGAACTGGATTTATCTTCAGCAGGTTTCTTGAATAGTTTCACGCCCTCGGCCACTACCACCAATCCATAGGGTCTTCTTGAAGAGATCTTTTCGTCAAGTCTCCGGGCCAGCATATTTAGGTTACAGGGTATTTCGGGCAGCAGCACCGCATCGGCAGAAATTGCTATGCCGGCCTGCAGCGCCAGCCACCCGGCCTGTTCACCTATGACTTCCACCACGGCAATTTTTCGGGCAGACCTGGCCGCCTGTTTGGCACGCCCGAGCATTTCGATTGTAAAACTCAGAGCGCTGTTAAATCCAAAGGATACCGAAGTAACGGCAATATCGTTCTCAATGGATTTTGGAATACATACTGTATGCAGTCCCTTGCGATGCAGCTTATAAAGAATACCCAGGCCCTGGTTTCCAACCACTGAGATCAGTGCGTCAATGTTTTCTTCCTTCAGCCTTTTTAAGATCTCATCAGAATGATCCGCCCCGCCATTATCAAGCGTGGTGTCATGAAACGGATCGACCCTGGGTGCCTGGCCAAGGGTACCTCCTTCAGAAAGATCCAGGACTGCGACGCTTTGCGGACTGAGAGTAACCAGTCCGCCATCGGGATAACTATCGGGGTGCAACAAGCCTTCAAACCCATCGCGGATTCCGACAATTTCCCATCCAAGCTGGCCGGCTGCCTGTGATGCTCCGTTAATTATGGTATTGATTCCGGGAAGATATCCGGCGCCCACATTGATTGCAATGCGGCGCAGAATACCTCCGTGTCCGACATGTTTAATCATAGTTTCCTGCTTTATGTTTTATTTCTCCTGAGTCTCGCGTCCAAACGCCTTATCGATCATAGCCTGAAAATGTTTAACCACTTCATCAGAAGGAGTTTTGTAATCGTCAAGTTCATAAACAACACCCAGCGATTCATACTTGCCAAGGCCGAAACGGTGATAAGGCAGCAATTCATAATCAATCACGTTCTTGTGTGGCTTGATGAATTCCAGTACGCCCAGGATATGTTCATCGTCGCAATTAACTCCGGGAATAAGCGGTGTCCTTGCGATAAACTCAACATCAGGGAAAGTCTCATAGGCTTTTTTGAAGTTTGCAAGAATCCTTTCGTTGCCAACACCAGTCCACTTCTTATGCCGTTCCGAATTCATTAACTTAAGGTCGTGGAGCATGAGATCTACATGAGGAAGTACTTTTTCCAGAAAGGACCATGGGGCATTGCAGGCCGTTTCAATGGCTGTATTTATACCCCTGTTGTGGGCTTCCTGCAGACAGGCTGCTGTAAAGTCGGGTTGCAGCATCACCTCGCCTCCACTCATAGTCATACCTCCACCGGTACTCCGGTAGAAAGATGAATCTTTTTCAACTTCATCAAGCACTTCACCTACAGTCATTGTTTTACCGAACATTTCGAGGGCACCGGTAGGGCAAAGAGATGCATGTGAAATGTCGCAATCTGATGCCAGTTGCCAGTTCACTTTCACCTTTGAATCGTCTCCCTCCACAAAATAAAAGGCACCTTCGGGGAAAGGGGCTTTCAGGCAGATACTACACTCTTTTCCCTTACATTTATTTGGATCATAAGATATTTCCGGTTTTTTACGTATGCTCTCCGGATTTCCGCACCATTTGCAGCGCAACGAGCATCCCTTCAGAAAAACATTTGTACGGATACCTGGCCCGTCATGGCTGCAATATCGCTGGATATTTAATACCGTTCCTGATATATCCAATATATTTTTTGTTTGATTTATCATGATACTTCCCTCCTTATTTTCCAATGTAAATACCCAGTGAATCAGCTACCTGAAAAAACATGTTTTCAGCTGGGACCGTTCTTACTTTATTGATGGCATCAGCAAGCGGAACAAACTTAACATCCGGTGGAACAAACGCCACCATTACCCCGGTTTTACCGGCTTGCAGTGCCTGGACAGCTCCAGCACCATAAGCTACACCCAACTGGCGATCGACTGCCGATGGTGCACCTCCTCTGACCCAGGGGCCAATTACCATTGGAAAAGTTTCTTCTGCTATCCGCAGTTGCAGACCTGTTGCCACAGCCTGTGCAGCCTGTCCTGAACTGTGAATCACAAATTCACTGTTGGAATCGCTTGTTGCCAAAGGAGATAACGAAGCTTTAAGTGAAGATACGGGTTCTTCATTTTTAGGCTTGACTGATAATTTTTGCCCCTTGCGCCACAACTACCAGACCCCATGATTTTTTGCCCGACATTTTATTTTTTAAGTGTGCAGCCACATTTTTCAGATCCACCGGGATCTCCGGAATCAGTACCGCATCGGCAGCTACAGCAATTCCGGCCTGCAGGGCAATCCATCCTGCTTCCTCTCCCTGTACCTCTACAACAGCAATTTTATGGGCAGCCTTTGCCGCCAGGCGCGCCCGGTCGAGCATATCTATTGTAAAAGTAAGCGCAGTATTAAATCCGAACGACACAGAAGTTGAAGCAATTTCGTTTTCTATGGAACGCGGAACACACACTGTATTCAGTCCTTTTTTGTGAAGCTGGTAAAGAATAGTCATACCTTTCCCCCCAACTATGGAAATAACAGCATCTATTTTCTCTGCCTTTAATTTTCTAAGCAGCTCATCAGACATGTCCACTTCCTCCACCATTTCCAGTTCATTGATGGTGCGGACATTAAATGGATCGATCCGGGCCGACTGGCCAAGAACACTGCTTGTATTCGGATCCAAATTCAACACCTGTGGATTGATCGCAACCAAACCGCCATCCGGGTATTTTTCGGGATGTATAATGCCTTCAAATCCATCGAGTATGCCCACCAGCTCCCATCCCAATTTGCCGGCAGCAAGGGATGCCCCTGCAACTACAGCATTGATTCCGGGAATGTATCCGGCGCCTACCATAATGGCAACACGTTTTTGTCCTGTATCTTTACTCATAATTAATTCTCCTTTATTTATTTTGTTTCTATATTGAATGAGTTAATAAGTAAGGCATGGCAACCGCCATGCCTTACTTTCAACTTCTCAGACTCTGTTTTATTCGAATTTCTGCAATGTGCGTTCGATGACCTCGTCCTGAACGCCCTTAGCCAGTTTGGTGAAGAACGCACTGAAACCGGCTACCCGAACGACAAGGTCGCGGTAGTTTTCCGGGTGCTTCTGTGCATCCCTTAGGATGTTGGTGTCAAGCACATTAAACTGGATGTGATAGCCACCGTTATCAAACAGGGTCTTGACCAGTCGCAACACATTCTCCCGGCCCTTGCGGGTCTTCAGCTGATCGGGAGGGAGTTTCACGTTCATGTGAGTTGCGGTGTACTTGATGGCATCCTGTGCCTTAGCTGCCGACATCACCAGCGCAGTGGGTCCGTTGACATCAGTGCCCGGCATGGCCGACAGACTTCCATCCGTAAGAGCCACTCCGGCTCTTTTGCCGTTGGGCAAAGCTCCGGTAACCATCCCCATCAGGTTGTGGATACTCTTGGTATAGGCATCCGGCGTTGATTTGATCTCTTTGCTGAGGTAATTGCCACCACCGTCAACACTGTTGAAAGCCATAAGAACACTTTCGTACACCCTGTGGGCCATCCTGTTCATTTCAGGAATATCATTGCCATGTTTGGGAGCATCCTCAAAACACATCTTCCTGACCTTCTCATAGTCTCCCTCCCAGTTGGATGCCAGAGCCTTCTTCAATTCAGCCATGGTTATCTTCTTTTGGTCATAGACCAGATATTTCAGGGCCATCAGAGAGTTGGCAGCATCAATACCTCCCACTACAATCTGAGCTACGGTATAGTAATTGGCACCGCCATTCCAAACCTCGGTGCCCGTTTCAATGCAACCTCCGGTCAGAAGCGACCGCCATGGAACCGGCAGGAAGTCAGCACACAGCATGCTGGCGATCCATGCACCACGGCGCAGAACTTCCTCATTGAATACCAACTGCTTCTCGAAGGCGGCATACAATTCATCGAAAGTCTTGAAGGTCTCGGGATCCCCTGTTTTGGGGCCAACCTGCTTCTTTGTTCGTGGATCGAAGCCATTGTTCATCACCAACTCGATGACCTTCCCCAGGTTGGGTTGCCCTTCCACCGGGTGACCGGTTTCATAAGGAATGTAGGATCCCACGCAGGCGCCGATACATGTCCGTCTGGCCTTCTCAAGGGTAAGGCCCATTTTTGAGTCAGCGAACATATGGAGGGCACGTTTCAGCATCACTTCGCCACTTACGAATTGAGGCATGCCCACCCCGGTACCGATGACATCAAGTACCTTTTCCAGGAATTTGCCGCTCATCCTCTCTGTATAGATGCAGCTCAGCGGAGGCTGTGGCAAGTGAAGGTAGCCGGAAGCATCAAGGACAAGGTAGTCCATTTCTGCAGTGGCATCTTCGCCATCCTCGGTATAACCTCCGAGCGAGATGCTCTGACCCAGGTCGGCTGAGTTCTGCAATGCAACTTTCTCACCGAAGTAATAGCCGATTTCGTTCAGCTTGATAAAGAGGTTCTGAAGCATGAATGTTGCTTCATCAGGACCTATCAGCCCGGCTGCCTTGTCGCGCTGGTAGAAAGGTTCCAGGTTCTGCCCCATATAGGCCTCCGAATAACCGCAGCCGACCTGTTCCAGTTCCGCGCAGATATGACAGAAGAAATGAACCTGTATTGCCTCTCTCAGATTACGGGCAGGATTCTCGGGCACCCATTCGCAGGTCTCTGCAATCGCGATCAACTCTGCTTTCCGGGTCGTGTTCTTTTCCTTTGCCGCCATCTCACGGGCAAGTTCTGCATACCGATGGGCCAGGCGTACAATGGCTCTCATTATGATGAGGCTGGCTTCATAGAAGTACAATTTACTGGCATTGGGTAAACGCATGTCGAGAGCTGCCTGTCTTTCCTCGACCTCCCTGATCATGGCAGAGAGCCCTTCGTTATAAATTCTTGGGTAGTTCAGGTTACCTCCGCCACCGGGCCAGTCAAAGAAACTAACGACAAAGCCTGAGTCATACGATGAACGCGGATCAAAACCATACTTCTTCTCGAAGATCTCCAGGGTGCGTGGCTTCAGTGCCCGCTTTTCCCAGTAATCGAGAGCCCACTGGTTTACCCTCTTGTCCTCCGGATCAGTGCACTTCTCAACGGTATTATCGTCTTTCATCCAATCGATGTTCCATTCAGGATAAGTGTAGATGCCGTTGACTGTGCCTGCCATGCTCCCGACGAAGAGGTTTTCGTCAATGTAGAGCTTCTTCCGTTCCAGAAGGGTAGCCATGAATTTGGCGCGACGCATGATATTCTGGTCGCCATGAGTGGCTGCGTAAACCTCTTCCATGATCCGGATTCTCTCAAAATCAACCTGGGCTGGAGTGCTCCTGAGTTGTTCTTTCAGCCGGTCGACGCGAGCGGTGTCGGCTTTTACCTTAGCGGTGCCTTCATAGGGCTTGCCATCTAATTTTCGTCCCGGTTTTGTATAGTAAGGGACTCCTGTTTCATCTTTTTTCATTTTAAATTTACTTTAAAGTTTATGCTTGTTTTTTTGTGATTAATTATTCAAAGTACTACTTGTCAGACCTATGCAAATGGTTGTTATTTTTTTTGGATTGAAGGCTTTACCGAATCATTTAGTACTTCCCAGCTCAGTTCAGCTCCTGCTTTCATATCTTCCCAGGCATTTCCGCCAGCCTTTTGAAGTTTGCTGACTTTATTCTGCACCGCTGCCTTTTTCAGAAAGAGATCATTTATCTGCTGCCTGTAATCAGCTTTTACCTCCAGGATTGCCTTGTCGGCAAGTTCTTCGAGCTCCCTTATTTCTCTTTCCAGTTCCTTTAATCTTGCAGCCATAAGGTCTGAGTACTCTCTGGTTTTTTTCATCTGTCAGGATCTTAGCCTGTCTTGTCTTATCAGCGATTAATTTAAGGATACTGATATGGGATAACAGTTACACAGACAAAATTAGATTAAGCCAGACCGGAGATCAATACTGATAATTAGGTATTTTTTTAATATGTTTGTGCGTAATTCATACACAGGAAGCATTAGATGGATGTCACGTCGGGCAAATACGAGGATTACAGCTTGTTCTTCAGGTTTTTCGTCACCCATTCCATTAGCGGTTTTCAGGATATTGAAAAGGATGATCCCCTGCTTACTGAACTCGATTATAATATGGGGATCAACAAGCAGCTCTTTTATATATCAGATCCCGTACTGTTAAAAATCCTTTTCATCAGCGATGGTGTAAAGAAAATGTTTGGTATGGATCCGGGCATGGTTTCACCTGGGTTTTTTCTTACGACAACTCATCCTGATGACGTGCAACGCCATCAAATGGCCCGGTCAAAGCTGATAAGCGTTGGCCAGGAGATCTTCATTCAGAAAAGTGGTACAAGGATAATTTCGACCAACGTCAGGGGGAAAATACCAGGAACCTCTGACTATGCCGATTACCTCTATCAGGGTTTTATTTTTTACGGTAAAATTCCTTACGAATCCGCATTTCTGATTCTGGTCATTACGGATATCTCCGGCCTTATGAAGATTCATAAGGGATTTCATTATTATATCGGAAACGATCCGGGAGTTTTCCGCTTTCCCGATGAGAAACTTTTATCGACAGGCAGTATTTTTTCACATGCCGAATTTAAAATACTTGGGCTTGTTGAACAGGGCCTCAGCAGCAAGGAAATTGCACAGAAGCTCAACAGGAGTGTATTTACAATAAATACCCACCGTTCCAATATCAATAAAAAATCAGGGAGACCCTCAAATCTTGAGGTTATCCACGATCTGAAAGAAATGGGATTACTCTAGCCTTTCGGACCTGTTTCACATTGCCCCGGATGAGTTAAGGGTGCCTCAGGGCTGCTGACGCTTGGGAAGGCCCTTACCCCACCTGTACTGCCATATCAGTCCTGCAGTATCGTAATCGCTCCCGGTACGCGTGGAGACACCTGTACTCAGATTTAGCTTGACTGAATGGTGAATACCCAACGGAATTGCAACTGTCAGTCCCAGCCTGGTATTCTTCTGGAGATCATTGCCTTCCACGCCGTCAACGGTAGTATGTCCGCCCCAGTAATATGTCCCGTCCAGGGCTGCCCATACCCCTTTTTTAAAATTGTAGCAGACATGCCCCTGTAACGAGCCAACAGGAGCCTGCGAGCGTGTCTTGCCCTGGTAAAAATCATTATTGACCGTATAAAATGAGACACCGCCTGACATTTCAACCTGCAGAGGTCCGAATGTTTTGGAAACGCCAAGCTCCGGCTTCACCGTGAACCTGTTTGTTCCGAGGTTCACCAGCCTCGTGGGATCATACTGGCCGAGCGGCAGGAATACCTGAATGCTTGCCCCGGCAACAAAATCCTGTTTGTAGTCCTTAAAGCCGGACAAAGGCAGTGAGGGAGCGCCTATAAAGTTGAAACTAAATCTCAGCCTGGGATCAGCCAGACCTGAGACCTCCCTGGTAACTGTCTGTCCGTCATATACTGCAGATCCGGAGAGCCATCCGTAAGGCATTATCACATCAACTTTACCCGACAATGGTCCGACCTTGATTGAACGAGCCCAGGCGAAATATGTACCATGTATATGGATATCCGCGTTTTCCAGGGGTATGGTAGGGTCAAAAACAACTCCGCCTGCAGAATAGCTGTAACCAGCCAGTATAAAATTCAATCCCCTGGGAATGTTGGTATAGGCGCGCGGTTCAAGATCCTGGCTGAAACCGGTAATGCATTTCAAAAGTAAGAGCAGGCCAATGAAACCTGATTTTCTCATGCTCTATTCTCAGGGGTTAAGTATTAGTCGTTCAGAAATCCGAAAGCTATAAACTTTCATCACATTATTCCAAAGTCGATGTATGAAGTTCCTTAAAAATTAAATCCAAATCTTACCACGGGTCCAAATGTATCCATATTATAGATGAACCGTTCTGCATCAACTCCTTTATCGTAATCGATGCTTAAGATCCTGTATCCGGCGGTCAGCTGGAACACTTTTCCGAAACGGTATCCGGCATAAGCCTGCAGTTGCCAGGTAAAGTCAGATCCAAGTCCGAAACCACCGACATCGCCCCTGAGCTGAAACAGCCACTTGTCATTAATATCCGCACTCAGACGGGTTATAATTATCGGATCGAACCATGTTTTTGATCCGCTGGCGGCAACCTCTTCTGTTCCGCCAGGAAAGACATTCCGGCGGGCATCAATTTCTGTTGAGAGGCTTGTCAGCCGTCCGCCGGCACCCACTTCCAGGAAAGGCACGATCCTGTAAAAACCGGCCGGCTCCCAGATAAATTCTTTTACTGCAACCTCTCCCGAATGAAACAATGTACCGGGAGTTACCTCCTGGTTCAGCCCCATGTAAACCAGATCTGAAGTTATTGCCCATTTCTCAGTCTTAGCTTCAGCATACAGCATGGCAGCCATTTTGAGCTTACTGAAAATGTCGCCCGGGCTGGCATCAACCGGTACAGAGAGGAGGTCTCCCTTGCCGGTTTCTCCGTCCATATATGGAAACATAAGGTATACATCCGTAAGAAAATGCCATTTTTTATCAGCTGCCCCGGCTTGGGCTGAAAGGGGAGAATAAGTACCAGTTGAAATAAATGCGATAAAGACAAAGGTTAGCAGAGATTGGCCGGAGAATTTCTGAAATAAAGTGCAATGGTTCCTCATTTTCATTGTACAAATCTTTTTATGTTATCCGCCTCATAATATCCTGAGTGCACTTAAAAGCGGATATCCATTTTACTGTTGAAATAGTTGCATTCGAATTTTGATCTTCTGCTTTTCAATCATCAATATCAGGGTTGTACATTCTCCCCAGAATTCCCTTATTAATACCCAGTTTGATATTCAAACGGAATATATTATCGGTATACTTTAATCCGCTGCCATCGGGATTTGTGTATTGCATATGGTAAATAAATTCCACCCTCAAAGGTGCAGATTTCATAATGTAACCTATTCCTCCGCGAATGCGAAGGGGATCTACCAAACCCTTGTCGAACCGGATATAAGGTTCAACATCGACGAGACCGTAGAAATTTCCCGGTGTCCAGGCCTTTTCACCTTTTGAGAAAGGCATCTCAACTCCAAACCTGACACGCAACCGGCTGTAATTATTCCAGTCTTTGGTTTCCTGATCCTGCAATGCCCTGTATTCAAAACGGGTAAAATTATAGATATTCCAATTGATACTGTTGGGAAGAAAAAACTTCGCACCGGTGAAGGGACGCAGCTCAAGCAGGTTTGCCTTGGTTTCATTGTCAGTATAAGCTCCGATAAGACCACCCCAGATCTGAATCCACTTTTTTGGCGTATATGTTGCACACGGCCAGCCAAGGTAATATGTCTGGTATCCTTTTACCGGGTTCCACACATATCCCAGGTATCCGAAGCCGCCAATCCTTTCTGTTACCCTGTGGCTTGGGAAAAGAGTGATCCTGTATTCGTTTCCTATGTCTTCCTGTGCCAGTGATTTCAATGAAGAAACCACAGACAGCAGCAAAATTAATACAGGTAACAGGGTTGTTTTTTTCATCCTTATATATGGGATCAATTTATCCTCAGGAACGCATTTTATTTCAATATCAGCCCGGTAATTCTATCAAGCCTCAAAATCTTCTTTCAGCACCGGCTTTATTTCTCCTGGTTGCCAGGAATGGTCAGTCATTGGCCCGGCTATTCCGTAAAGGCGCAGGATCATAAACCATTTCTCTTCCGGAATAGTTTTAATCCAGTTTTTTTTCTTGCTGTGACAGTCTGTCGGAGCAAACCAGATATCAACCGATCCGTCGCTGTCAACAACAAGCTTAGTGCAATTGGAATGTACTGAAGGCCAAGACTGGTCAGTGGTTATTATAAACCCCGTTCCGCTGTCATAGACAATCACTGACCAGAAAACGCATGAAGGCATTCCCAGGGGTAAAGTCAGCCTGTAGAAATTTTCTCCGCTCAGTATTTTTCCGTCTGCGTCTGTTGTTACTTTGTAGTCCAGTTCATCCTCCATTATTCAGTAATAATCATATTAGATAATTCAGGAAGTATCATCATTTTCAAGTGTCAGGCCTTTAGGTGCGCCGGACCTCTAATTGCCCGGCGCCCATAAAATACCTGGTCATCATAATCCTGTCAGCTAACCTTAACCAATTCTCAAAAATATTGTCAGTGTCTTATCCGAGCCTGCCGCCTTCTGCCAGTGGTGCTGCAGCATCCGGAAGCTTCGCAATAGTACGTTTCTTCCACTCCAGTTCGAGCAGCTCGCGTGCTGCCTGCTCAAGAAATTCGGGGCGGGCCCACTTGTAAACATCGAAGTCGTTTTTGATGTAGCCGTGGCTCAGCATAAAGTCCTTTCCTATCTCCACTGACCTGAGGTTCTGGAGTGAAAGGTTCGGAACCAAGTCAATAGGCTTAATGCCTTCATATGTGTGCTCAACATCCAGGTAGAATGTCTGTTTGTCGAGGATAGCGGCTGCGGCATGCTTGTGCTCATTGGCCCAGCGGCCTGCCTTGATCATACCTTTGAGGAATGTCACCGCAAGTTCCGGGTGCTTTTCGGCCATCTCGACTGTGCAGGTTATTGCGGCAGGTATATTTGCCACCTGAAGTGTCCAGTCAGGATACCTTGAAAGATCTTCAATAGCCTTGAAATTACCCGTGGCCTCTGAAAGTTGCTGCAGCGGTCCGCTTTGTATGTACATTGCATCAATCAGACCTTTTTCAAGGGCAGCTTCAAGCGGGCGGAATGCGAGGTCATGCTTATGGTCACGGCGGAGCCACAGCTCTGACGGATTTTCCATTTCCGGTCCCATCATTTCGGGATTGTCATACCAGTCATCCGCATAGGGGAATTCGACAATCTCCACATCATTCCTTGTCATGCCGTTCACCCTGAGCATAAGCTCAATACCCTGCTCCTCCTGTATTCCCCACCAGTCGGTCTTGATCTTGTTCTGGCTCCGTGAAAGCCCTATCTTCTTTCCTTTAAGCTCGGCCATCCTGTAGATGTCATCGCGCGAACGCACCATCATTGCACCGCCTTCGCGGGGAGCATGCGTCACCCCCAGAAGGACAGTCCTGCGGATATCTGCATGCACATGAATTGGCGGAAAGAGACCCCCGAACCGGATAATATTGTCGAGATTATGAATGTAATGAGGATACCAGTCATTCTCCTTACGTGCACGGAGGTAAAGGTAGCTTATGCCGATCTTCTTATACTCCTCCTTGGTCCAGCCCAGTTCCTGGTCTACATTACTGGCGGAAACAAGCGGACAGTTCGTATAGTACACCTCTTTCCAGTTCAGGGGCACTGTTTTCAGCTTGCCCTCTTTTTTTGCCTGTGCAATAATAGCATCCATGTCTGGAGCCGTTCTTTTCACTTCACTTGCCATAATCTTTTGATTTTAAGGTTGTTTATAATTAAATTACATAAACATGCATTGAATGTCAAACAGATGATAAAAATACGCCAGGTTAAACGTATAGTCCATACTCACCAGTGAGTATTTTTTTATCGGCTCCATACTCATCAATGAGTATTTTTAATATATTTGGGCTTATTTTTAAGCAAAATAGAAAACTCAAACTTAATATTACCCTCTGATCCTCACGATTATAGGTTGTTTCACAGGTTCATTGAAGCCTATTTACCTGGCGGTTTCAAGGATATTGACCGTGATGACCCCCTGTTGCAGCAGCTTGAAGCGAATACTGAGATCAATAATCAGTTTTTTCATGTCGCTGACCTGATCCAGGCGAAGGTCATCTGGGCCAGCCAGCGCAGCGCCCAGATGATAGGTGTGAAGCCGGATGAGCTGAACGCCTATCATTTTTTTGAAGCCACCCACCCTGATGATGTTGAAAAGCATACACTCGGCAGATCGAAGATGTTCAACCTTGCAAACGATCTTTACAAGGCAGAAAAGGGGAAGGCAGTTTTATCAATAAATTTGAGAATACGAAACGCTCAGGGAGATTACCCTGACCTGCTGTTCCAGTTATACTTTTTTTATACAACCATACCTTATAGAACCGTTTTTCTCCTTCAGGTCCATACCAATATTGACGCATTCAAAAAGCGAAAGTACGGTTATCATTATTATGTAGGGACCGACCTTTCCTTTTTCAGGTTTCCTGACGAGGAATTGCTGATGACAGGAAATCCCTTATCAAACAGGGAGTTCGAGATTGTCAAACTCATAGAGGCCGGGCTGAACAGTGAACAAATAGCTGCAAAACTGTTCCTGAGCGTAAATACAGTCAATACCCATCGCAGAAACATACTGGAAAAAACAGGAAAAGCCACCATATCTGAACTGATCTACGATTTTCAGGCACGTAGAATTCTCTGAAGTTTCCTTTTTTCAATATCTGAACCGTCATATTCAGAACAGTCACCCCGGTAAATATTTTATGTTAATTTTGTATCAGAATTAAATTTAACTGATGAGCGCTGATTACCAGGACTATAGTTTGTTTTTCAGATTTATTGAAGCTTATTCGCCTTCCGGTTTTAAAGGAATTAACCGGACTGATCCTTTGATTCTTGAACTTGAGGATATGACGGAAAGAAATGATCTGTTCTTCTATGTCGGCGATATTCTTCAGATGCATATCATCTTTTCAAGCACAAGGAGCTTTCAAATGTTGGGGATTGATCCGGAAGAACTTACACCTTACCATTTTTTTGAAGCTACCCACCCTGATGATATGTTCCGCCACACCCTGGGAAGGGCCAAAATGTTCAAAATAGCACATGAACTTTTCACAACCGAAAAGGGAGATTCTCTGTTATCAACCAATATAAGGTTAAGAAATCCGCAGGGAAAATATTCAGATACACTTTTACAGTTGTACTTTTATTACAGCACGATCCCATATAAATCCGTTTTTGTTATAAAAGTTCATACCAATATAGACTGGTTCACCGGCAGAAAGCATGGTTATCATTATTATGTGGGTAACGACATGTCTTATTTCAGATATCCTGATGAGAAATTGCTGATGACAGGCGTTCCTTTTTCCGATCGTGAATTTGAGATCATAAAACTGATCGAGACGGGGCTGGCAAGTGATCAGATAGCAAATAAACTGTACCTGAGTGTGCACACAGTAAATACCCACAGGAGAAATATCCTTGAGAAGGCGAACAAGCAAAACATGTCGGACGTGATCTATGACCTCATGCAGCGGGGAGTGCTTTGAGAATCAGAGAATCACTTATGCTTACGGTAACGCCGGATAAGGTTATTCGTTGAAGTGTCATGTCCGGGTTCAGGTTCCGTTTTGCTCTCCAGTTCCGGGATGATACGCTGAGCCAATACCTTGCCTAATTCCACACCCCACTGATCGAAAGCATCAATATTCCATATGACACTTTGTGTGTAGGTGCTGTGCTCATATAGGGCTACCAGTTTGCCAAGGATATCAGGAGTAAGCCGGTCTGCCAGGATCATGTTTGATGGCCGGTTTCCATGAAATACGCGGTGCGGCACAAGCCATTCCGGTGTTCCCTCCTCCCTGACCTGCCCGGCAGTTTTACCGAACGCAAGCGCTTCAGCCTGTGCAAAAACATTGGCCATAAGGATGTCATGGTGACGGCTGACAGGAATTAAGGGGTTGATAAAAGCAATGAAATCACAGGGGATCAGGCGCGTCCCCTGGTGGATCAACTGATAAAAGGAGTGCTGTCCGTTGGTACCGGGTTCTCCCCAGTAGACCGGGCCGGTATTATAGTTTACTTTTTTCCCGTCGATGGTTACCTGTTTGCCGTTGCTTTCCATTGTAAGCTGCTGCAGGTATGCCGGAAAACGCTTCAGGTAATTTTCATATGGCAGAACCGCAATGGTTTGCGCTCCGAAGAAATTATTGTACCAAAGAGCCAGAAGTCCCATCAGGACCGGCATATTGCGTTCAAACGGCACATTCCTGAAATGTTCATCCATCTCGTGAAAGCCTTTGAGCATGGTGCGGAAATGCTCCGGACCGATGGCGATCATTGTGGAAAGTCCGATTGCAGAATCCATCGAATAACGTCCGCCGACCCAGTCCCAGAAACCGAACATGTTGGCAGTATCAATTCCGAACTCAGATACCTTTTTGGCGTTGGTTGAAACAGCCACAAAGTGACTTGCAACTGCCCGGGTATCGCTGCCCAAAGCACCGAGAAGCCACTCCCTTGCTGTTTGTGCGTTGGTCATCGTCTCCATCGTGGTGAATGTTTTTGAAGAGATGATGAACAATGTTTCCTCAGGATTCAGATCGATGGTTGCCTCTGCAAAATCAATTCCGTCGATATTGGATACGAAGCGGAACGTCATATTTCTGTCAGTATAGAAACGCAGAGCTTCATATGCCATTACCGGGCCAAGATCGGAACCCCCGATGCCGATGTTTATTATATTACGGATACGTTTGCCTGTATACCCTTTCCACTGACCGCTTCGCACACGGTTGGAAAAATCGGTCATCCTGTCCAGGACTTCGTGAACCTGCGGAACGACATCTTTTCCGTCGACGATGATCTTTGATCCTTTGGGGGCGCGCAGGGCAATGTGCAATGCTGCCCGGTTCTCGGTAACATTTATTTTTTCACCGCTGAACATTGCTTCGATGCGGTTCTTGAGTTGAGCCTGGTTTGCCAGCTGAATGAGAAGCTTCAGCGTCTGATCGGTAATCCTGTTTTTTGA
The DNA here is from genome assembly GCA_963825165.1 of uncultured Bacteroidales bacterium. Taxonomy (GTDB): domain Bacteria; phylum Bacteroidota; class Bacteroidia; order Bacteroidales; family VadinHA17; genus SR-FBR-E99. The sequence continues at coordinate 294,696 of CAWGRY010000006.1, forward strand.
ATAGTCAAGGAAGAGGCCGATATCTTCGGTTGTCATCCGTTCTCCCCGTCGGGGATCCTCAGCAAATAATTTACGCAGATGTTGCCTTCCGATGCTTTTTTTATGGTCAAGGAGAGCCATCCAGGCCCTGCTTTTGGTTAAAGGTCTGAGGGTCTGAGGTCGAGGGTCTTTCATTGATTCCGATTTTAGGCTTTAAGACTTTTAACTTTTAACTTTTGACTTCAAAAACATGATACCCCCATGGCGGCAGATTTAAAAAGAGGCCTCTGGATAAGATCTCATCGCCATTACGATTATAAAGGGCGGAGCTCATCAGATCAGCCAGCCGGGCTGATCTGTCTGCCAGGTCAGCAAACGGCAGGCGAACGAAACATTGGCTGTCATGAGGAGAATAGTTAACAGTAACAAGTGCGCGTCCGCCATCAGTTCCCTCCCAGGAAAAGGCCAGGAAAGAATCCCACGTGCCATTCCACTCCCAGGCAGGCATGCATTCGAGCAGGCGCCAGCGGCCATTACTGAAGATTGGGTTCTTCAGGGTGGCGAGTAACCCGGTATAAAACTTCTGAATGGCTTCGTTCACAGGTTCCTCAGGGGCCCTGATCAGATGAGGTGATATGCGCTTCAGTCTTCCTTCAAACTGCCCCTGGTGAAAAAACCTTAAGCCTGGCGAGAAGAATGTTATCACCGCTGCAGCCTCATGGTTTTTCTGATCAAATGTTGCTGCAGCTCTTGGTTCGTCATGATTCTCAAGGAACCGGGCAAGTTTGTCCTGGTAATCAGGAGATGCATAGAAATGTTCACGCACGGGTTTTGCGTGACCTTCACGAAGACGGTCATAAAGTCTCTTGTCATAGGCATAATCAAACCCCTGCTGCTGCATGGTCCATTCCATGTCCCAGTAAACTTCAGCCATGAAACAGAAACCGGGGACTTTTTCGCGGACCACCTTTATGGCCAACGGCCAGAAAGTTTGGGCTCTGCGACCCCATGTCTTTTCAAAAATATCAGGCAGGATGAGCATTGCCATATCGCATCTGACCCCGTCGCACTGGTCAGCGATACGAAGCAGCTCATTTGTCATAGCCGATGCTGTGGCAGGATTACTGTAATCGAGCTGCACCGTGTCAGGCCACCCGGCAAAGAAGGGATCACGTCCATAAGCCAGGATCATGTCGCCTTGCATACGTTTGACCCGGGTGTAATTCTGAGGATATTTTTCAAGGTCAGTCTCTGTTCCTGACACAAAGTAATCAGGGTGGTCCTCAACCCAGGGATGGTCGGGCCCCATGTGATTCGGGACAAAGTCAAGCATGAGTTTAAGGTCACGGGCCCGGAGCCGTTCACGGAGGCGTCTCAGGGCATCGTCGCCGCCGAGATCAGGATGCACCGTATATCCTGTAATGGCAAATCCCGAACCGGCGATGTCCTGCTCCTGCAGATCCGGTAACGTCGCTTCAAAATCACGCCTGAACTCCGGGTTTTCGCGGGAGACCTTACGCCCAAGCTCACCTGTGCACCAGACGCTCAGGAACCAGATCCAGTTAAAACCCAGGTCTGAAAGGTGATCCAGTTCTGCATCCGGGATATCATCCAGTGTAGCCTGCCGGCCGATGTTCCGGGATAGCTCTGTGAGCCATACCCTTGTGTTTATCTGATAAAGTGACGGATAATGTGAGCTCATGAGGAAATTTTTACAGGTTTTACACTGGTAAAGTTAATGCATAACATCATCACGGGCCATACTGACTGATAAGTATTTGAGATTTTGATTACTCAGGCCGCTGGCTCAGGCTGATGCAGGGCAATATTTCCATTGCAAGTGAATGAATGATCACATTGCTTATTATAAAAGTAATTACCTTTGGCTGTCAAGGACATTCAAATATTTTATAATTATGGGAAATCTTTACCGGTTAACTCTGAAGCCGGCCATTAAGGCAGCGATTGTATTAATTATTATTGCCGGGCTATCTATACTGCCCTGCCACGGGCAGGAAGACAGTGTGAAAAATTTCAAAAACACCATTCGTTTTAACATTACTAATCCCATGCTCTTTTCATATAAATTTAACGTTATAGGATATGAACGTGTGATAAAGGAGTACCAGACTGCTTCAATCAATATAGGCAGGACTGCTTTTGGCGACTTTTTGTTCAACAGCGATTCTCTGGATGTGATTGACCAGAAAAATGACAAGGGCTTTAATCTGTCGTTCGATTATCGCTTTTATCTGCAGAAGGAGAATAAATTCAGGGCGCCACGAGGTATTTATATCGGGCCCTATTATTCGTACAACCATTTTTCGCGGGATATTACCTGGGATCTGAGCACCGGCACTTATGACGGGGAGGTCCTTACAGGAATGAAACTAAATGCTCATTTCATCGGTGCCCAGCTTGGTTATCAGTTTGTTTTCTGGGACCGTCTTTCAGTCGACATGGTTCTGATGGGACCCGGGCTGTGGTTCTTTAAAGTTAATTCATCGTTTGACACAACCTTACTTCCTGAGGATGAAACCATGCTGCTGGAACAGTTAAACGAGATGCTGAAGGATAAATTCCCGGGGAGCGATTTTGTGATAAAGGGAGGAGATTTTGAGGCCAAAAGAAACAGCACCACATCTACCTTAGGCTTTCGCTATATGATTAACATTGGTTTCAGGTTTTAGAGGAGGGGGCAGTGTCAGAAGATAACCGGCGTGAACAAGCAGGATAATTAATTGTTTATTGAGTTAAATTGCTTTTTATAACCCTTTCTTTGCTCCTGTAAATAACTAATGTAATAATTCAGGGAAATTGAGATCGTGGATGTCCCGCATCAGAAACGCCCCGTAAATGGGCAATCGAAAATACTCAACAATAAGTATTGACAGGGTCTTCGCGTAAGTGTAATTTTACATCATCATTATTCATAAACCAATAATAACAAAAGGCACATGAAAAAAAGGATTTCAATTGTATTAATATTAGCCAGCGTGCTTCTGCTGGCGGGATGTTATCCACAGGGGCCGGAATATATTGAAGAGACGGATATAGTCCTGACCACCCATAATGAATCGTATGACTTCATGGCAAAGGCCACCTATGCCATGCCCGACAGGATAGTTAAAATTACCGGCGATGTAGCAGAGGGCGAGGAGCCGTCATTTATTCCGGATGTTACCGCTACTGCTATACTCGGGATGATTGCAACCAACATGCAGGAACTCGGCTGGCAGAGAGTAGACCTTGAGGATGATCCTGATGTGGTGTTACTCCCTGCGGCATGGGAAACGACCACGGTCTACTACTGGTATGATTACTGGTACTGGTGGTATGGAGGCTATTACGGAGGGTATTGGCCATACTATCCCCCTGTCTATGCCAGCTCATATACAACCGGAACGATGCTGATGAGTATTGTTGATCCTGGCCTGACATCAACTGACGGCAACCCGATAAATCAATGGAGAGGAGCAATTAGCGGCCTCCTTACAGGCAGCTACGATGCAAACCGAATACAGAAAGGTATTGATAAAGCGTTCAGCATTTCACCTTATCTGCAAACCAACTAATAAATCAATCGTTATGAAAAAGATATTAATTGTTGCTGTTTTCTCTCTGCTTGTTGGCACGGCTTTCTCACAGTCAAACTTTACATCTCTTCAGTATTCGGTCGGTTTCGGAACCGGCGATATGAAAGACTATATCGGTGCGGTAAGCTGGAGAGGATTTACTTTTGATTACAGAAGCTATGTCCGTTCAGACATTGGTGTGGGACTTGAATTGGGATGGAATGTGTTCTACGAGGAAATGTCTGATGATGTTTACACTAACGGGAACATTACCTATGCCGGCAAACAATGGCGCTACAGTAATCACTGGCCCGTACTTTTTGCGGCTGATTATTTTCTGGAATCGGATGGGAGAATTACTCCCTATGCAGGACTTGGGATAGGCACCATGTATTCACTTCAGAATACCGATATGGGTATATATACCTTTGAGAAAGATGCCTGGCATTTTGCCCTCAGACCGGAACTCGGACTGATGATAGAACCGGCGCCCGGTGTAGGACTGAACATTGTCACAAAGTACTATTATGGCGTAAAGGCGGGCGACCTCCCGGCACAGGGCTATTTTACAGTCAATTTCGGATTTGTTTTTGTAAATTAATAAATATCAGATATGAAAAAACTACTCTTTTTATCAGTGATTCTTATTACTGCCGTCTCCTGCAGTAGCGTCAAGGTCTCATCAGATTATGACAAGACAGCAAATTTCGCTGCCTATAAAACCTTTACTTATACAGATGAAACCCTTGCTATGCCGATCGATGACATAAACAGGAACAGGATACTTAATATCGTAACAGCTGAAATGCTTGCCAAGGGTTTCACCAAGTCGGAAACAGATCCTGATGTGTGGGTTGATATTAACATCAAAACCGAGACGCAGCAGACTGCTACTGCCACAACCAGTGGCGGGGGCGGATATGGTTATGGTTACAGGTATGGCGGATACGGTTATGGAGGAGGATTCTCAACCACCACCATTAATTATGATACCTACACCGATGGCACGATGTTCATCGACATTATTGATTCATCGACAAAGATGCTTGTATGGCAGGGCAGGGGTACGAAAACCTTTGAAGAAAATGCAAGCCAGAAGAGAAGAGAAGAGAATCTTACTTATGCAATCAAGCAGATTTTCATGCAGTATCCCCCCAAACTTTAAAATAAAACAGAATATATTCAACAAACAGCCCGCAGGGATCTCATCCCTGCGGGCTGTGTTATTATTTACCGGTGGCAATGAACCGTCTTATCTCTGACAGATCTGGCCATCTAGTACCAAAGTACTATTTCAAATCACTTCTGGCCATAATACCTTTGAAGCATTAACGTGATTTTTACAAACCAATTATCTAAAAAATAATGGATATGAAACAAAAGATAACTTGCCTGCTTTTATTGCTTCTTATGGTTGCAGCAAAAGGACTGGCACAGGAGAATAAGGAGCAGAAGGTTCTCGAAATTTATGGCTTCATCATGACCGATGCTGGTTATAATGCTAACCAGATACATCCCGACTGGTTTGACGTGGTTCGTCCCGACGAAACTTCCTGCTTATGAAGGCCAGTATGGTACGGATGGTAATGCCTATTTCAGTGTCAGGCAGACGCGTTTCGGAACCAGGGGTTATATACAAACCCCGCTGGGCGAACTTAAAACAACCTTCGAGTTCGAGCTCTTCGGAACAGGCGTTGATGCAGGCCAGACGACCTTCCGGTTACGGCATGCCTACGCTGAACTGGGTCATTTTGGCGTAGGACAGTACTGGAGTCCGTTTATGGATATAGATGTTTTTCCTAATACCCTGGAATACTGGGGACCCACGGGCATGGTATTTTTCAGGAACATCCAGGTCCGGTATATGCCCATCATGGGCGATACCCGGCTTACCTTCGCCCTTGAGCGTCCGGGAGCAAGCGCTGACCAGGGGGTTTACTCGGGCCGTATTGAACTTGAGGATGTCAATGGCCGTTTCCCTGTGCCTGACCTCTCAGCTGAGTACCGGCATGCATTTAATTTCGGTTATATCGAACTGGCAGGTATGCTGCGCTACATGGCATGGGAAGACATGAACGATGACGAAATAGACATCAGTGGTAATGCAGTAGGCTGGGGATTAAACCTCAGTTCGAATGTGAACATAACAAAATCAACGGTTGGCAGGTTCCAGGTTGTGTACGGAGAGGGCATCGAAAACTATATGAACGATGCGCCGGTTGATGTCGGAATAACTAACGATGTCTCAAATCCCGGTGTCCCCCTTCCGGTACTGGGCATAGTTGCGTTCGTGGACCAGCAATGGAACGATAAATTCAGCAGCTCACTTGGCTATTCCATGGTGAGTATTACCAACTCCGAAGGAATGGCAGATGATGCATTTGCCAAAGGAAATTACGCATTGGCTAACCTGCTTTATTATCCGGCAGAGAAGGCAATGATGGGAATTGAATTGCAATATGGTACACGGGAAAATGGCGGGGACGGATGGAATACGAGCATCTTCAAGGCACAGTTCTCTTTCAAGTATAACTTCGGACATACTTTTTTTAGGCAATAGCCAATAGGCAGCAGGCAGTAGTGACGGCCTATAGAAAATGAATATTTAATAAAAAGAAAAAATATTATGAAAAAGATTAATTTCAAAAGGAACTGGCTGCTAATTGCAGCCATCACGATAGGGCTGATGGCCGGTACGGCTGTCAGTCAGGCACAGAAGACAGGCGGCAAGGCTGCCGGCAAAACAACGGCAACCACTACGGCTGTCACCCCGGCACAGGCAAGCAATACCTTAACCCCGGAGAAGATCAACGCGGCGCTGGATGAGGCTTATACCAAATTCAAAGATGTAGCAGAAGGCAAGAATGCAGATTATATCAAGGAACTTGCGCGTGTCGACCCGAAGATCTTCGGGATTGCTCTTGTAACAACAGACGGACAGGTCTTTACGAAAGGTGACATAGCCTCCATGGTTTCGATCCAAAGCATTTCAAAAGCATTTGTAATGGCTCAGATAATTGAAGAACTGGGTCACCAGGCAATTCAGGACAAAATAGGTGTTGATGCAACCGGGTTGAGATTCAATTCTATTGTCGCTGTTGAGGAGCACAGGGGAAAGGAAATCAATCCGCTTGTGAATCCGGGCGCCATTGCTGCCACAAGTCTTGTAAACGGAGCCGATTCAGCTGCCAAATGGAAGAGCATAATGCAATACCAGAGTGATTTTGCTGGCCGTCAGCTGTCGCTCAATATGCCGGTCTACATCAGCGAGGCTGGTGATAACCTTCGTAACCAGGCCATTGCACACCTGCTGCTGGCTTACGGCAGGATGTATTTTGATCCGGCACAGGCAACCGATATCTACACCAAACAGTGCGCAATCAACGTCAGTGCCAAAGACCTTGCAGTCATGGGTGCCACACTTGCAAACGGGGGAGTAAATCCTGTCACGAAGAAGAAGGTGGTTTCACCTCAGACGGTGATGTACACTCTGCCGGTTATGGCTACTGCAGGTCTCTATGATGACAGCGGTATCTGGCTTTATAATTCAGGCTTACCGGCCAAGAGTGGTGTGGGAGGCGGTATTGTGGCTGTCTGTCCCGGCAAATTCGGCATAGCTGTTGTTTCGCCCCCCCTTGATGAGGCAGGTAACAGCGTCAAGGCTCAGCTGGCAATAAAATACATAGTTGAAAAACTTGGCGCCAATCCTTATCTTATTCAGCCTAAGTAGATCTGAAATATTAGCTATGAAATATCGGGCTAATTGTATTAGTGCAGCTGCCGGCAAAACAGCTTTGCTGGCAGCTTTGCTCATTTTGTTTCCAGTCACAGTTCAGGCACAGTTTGAAAATGCCTTCTCAACCCAGAAAGATCCAAGTACGACTGTTTATCCTAACCAGATTGCCGGTGAATTCACACCTGGAAAAGGATTTCAGCTTATAAAAAGTGAGTATGGCAGTTTAAACCTGAGCTTGTATGGAATGGCAAGGTGGGTTAACCAGAGGCCGGCAGAAGATACCTGGTATGACCACAGGGATAGTTTAAGGGTTTTTGACGGAAGGAATGATATCTATTGGCACCGTGCCATGATATGGCTTACGGGCTTTTTGGGCACACCCAAACTGACTTACATGGCTACAGTGTGGACCGTAACAACGACTCAGCAAACCCTGGTTTATGGGAACATCACGTACTCGTTTAATAAATATGTCAAAGCAGGAATTGGGATTGTACCTAATAATTGCATCCGAAGCCTCCAGGGATCATTTCCTTTTTTTACCTCTACAGACCGGACAATGGGTGAAGAGGCGTTGAGGGGTGGGTTTACAAACGGCATATTTGTTATGGGGGAAATTATGCCAAGCTTACGCTATTCGATGGTGCTTGGAAATAACCTCAGCATCCTTGGTGTAAAAGCATCGAATCTGACCCGGCACTTCTCCAAAAGTATTTCTTTGAGCTGGATGCCGACAACAGCTGAATTCGGTCCCCGTGGGGGGAATGGTGACCTGGAGTACCACGAAAAGTTAGCAACCCGTTTCGGAGCCTCATATTGCCATAGCCGTGAAAACAGATTTAACAACACCGGGACTCCCAGTCCTGATAATACCCAGGTCCGTCTGTCTGATGGTGTTCTATTTTTTGAGACTGGTGCAATGGCCCCGGGTGTAACAGTTGTAGAAGCTGACTTTGACATGATGGCCGTCGATCTGGGTATCAAGTACAAAGGATTTGCTTTACACACTGAACTGTATTACCGGACACTTTCCGAGATTGATGCCAACGGACCTATACCATACAATACTGTTACCGACAAAGGTTATACATTACAGGCACTCTATATGGCAATTCCGAAAACGCTGTGCATTTATGGTGTAAATTCCATGATCATTGACGAGTTTAAAAGAAATCCATATGAGGTAGGCGGGGGAGTAAATATTTACCCTTTAAAAAATCGCAGCTGGCGAATTAATGCGCAGGCAATGTATGTTTACAAAAGTGCGTCAGGGGGTACATTCGGCCTTTATGCGTCAGGTCAGACAGGCACAACCATAACAATAGGAACGGACATTCTGCTTTAAACCATGATTTATTATAACCATGAAAGCTAAAATATCGATATGGTTAATGCTGATTCTCTGCAGTTGCGCAGTTCAGGGCCAGAAATCTGCTGAAACAGCGACAAAGAGCAGTTATTTGTTTAATGATGCCCATATCCACCTGACCAATTATATCCAGAAGGGAACAGAAATACATGTATATCTGGACAGCATTATGGGAAACAAGATAGGCAGATCAGTCCTGTTCGGCCTGCCCCTGCAGCAGCAGTGGTCATACAGGGTTACGCGGGATGTTGCCCCGACCTACTATCTTGAGACTGATGCAAGCCTCTACTACTATTCCTTTACTGACGCCTTTATTGCCATGGCGTATAAATCCCTGTCTCCGGAACAGCAGGCAAGGATTGATCCCATGATCACCGGGTTCAATCCGACAGACATGTATGCGGCAGACCACATACGTAGGGTATTAATGACATTTCCCGGTGTCTTTTCCGGTGTCGGGGAGTTTACAATTCATAAGGAATTTGTTTCCTCCAAAATAGCTGGCGACGTAGCCAGTTTTTACGATCCCGCTCTTGACAGCGTACTTAATTTTTGCGCAGAAGCCGGGCTTGTTGTGCTGATACACTCTGATATAGATAATCCTTTCCCGAAACCCGGGAAGCCAAATTATCTGGATGGCATGAAGGATCTGGTCAGGCGTCACCCTGAAACCACAATGATATGGGCTCATTTGGGTGTCGGCAGAATAGTCGCACCGCTTAAGGATATGATGACGGTTGTTGAGGACCTGATTAAAGACCCGGCTTGCAGTAATCTTTATTTTGATATCTCATGGGATGAGGTCGCAAAATATATCGTTGCCTCGGAGCAGTCATTATCAAATTCAGCCTATATAGTCAATAAATATCCGGACAGGTTTCTGTTCGGAACCGATAATGTGGCACCAACCAGCCAGGAAAAGCATCTGGAGGTTTACAATATCTATGAACCTTTATGGAAGCTCCTTACTCCTGAAGCCCGTGAAAAAATCCTGAAGGGAAATTACGAGAGGCTTTTTGATAAGGCACGAAAGGATGTCAGAGTTTGGGAGCAGGCACATCTGAAAAAATAGTATTTTCGCTGTATGACAGTGGCAGTAAAACAGCTGATTATCCTGATTAGCGTTACCTTTTTTTTTCTTTTGCCGGTGCAGGCACAGAAGACTGACACGGTATATCTGCAAAACGGTGACCGCCTTACCGGGGAGCTGAAGAAATTTGAATACGGTTTGCTCTTCCTGTCAACAGATGCTTTGCAGACGGTTGAAATCGAGTATGACAGGATCTTCACGGTTTACTCGGCCAAAGTGTTTGAATTCCGCACCACCTCAGGTTACAGGTATTATGGTACTCTGCTTAATTCACCTGATTCGGGTACGATAAACATTGTGCTTATCAATGATACTGTTCCCAAACCTCTCTGGGATATTGTTCAGATAACCTCAATGAGAAACCGGTTCTGGCAAAAGATAGACGGGTCAGCAGATGTTGGGCTGAACTATACAAAAGCAAGCGATGTCCTCCAGTTCAGCTTTATTGCATCGGCAACACACCGGACAGCCGATTATGCAACGAGACTTGAACTGAGCAGCATTGTCTCTGATCAGGAAGGTGATCTGTCCAAAAACAACGAAATAAGCATCGCAGTCACTCGCTATTTCGAGGGAAACTGGTTTGCATCCGGTCAAACCAGCGGACAACAGAATACGGAACTTGATCTTGATTATCGTATTTTAATCGGTTTTGGGGGTGGATATGACCTTGTAAGGACCAATGCACAAAGGCTTTATACGATGGCAGGAGCGCTTGCCAACCGGGAACGTACCATTGAGGAGGCGCTATTGTCAAACAATATAGAGTTATTTGCAGGAGTACATTATAAATGGTTCAGGTACCGGCACCCCAATCTGGATATCACCAGCGGTTTTAACATTTTCCCAAGCATGACCACCTGGGGACGTGTCCGAATGGAATTTGATCTTGCCGCCAAAATTGAGATAATATCGGATGTCTTTTTCGGCCTGACGCTTTATGATAATTTTGACAATAATCCTTCGTCAAGTAACACCACAAAAAATGACTGGGGAATAATTACCTCCCTGGGATACTCATTCTGACGCAATAATGTGTGTCCAGCCGTTATTTTTCATCAAGGAGTGCCTGTTTGATCGCCATTAGCTCGGCGATCTTCTCCTTGCTTACCTTTGGATACTCCAGGTTCAATTCATCCATTGCATTGACAATAGCCGATACAATTACTATGCGGGCATACGATTTATTGTCAGCAGGCACAACATACCACGGTGATTCTTTGGTTGACGTATACCTGATCATTTCTTCGTAAGCATTCATGTAGTCTTTCCAGTAGGTTCGCTCTTTAGCATCAGCCGAGCTGAATTTCCAGTTTTTCTCGGGATTGTCAATGCGTTCAATGAAGCGCTTTTTCTGCTCTTTGCCGGAGACATTAAGGAAAAACTTAAGGATTTTGGTACCGTTCCGGTACAGGTATTTTTCATAATTCCGGATGTCTTTGAAGCGGTTTTTCCAGATATCAGGAGTCACGAATTTTTCAGGCAGCTTCTGTGCTTTCAGTATCGGTTCATGAACACGCACCACAAGAACATCTTCATAGTATGAACGGTTAAAAATACCTATGCGGCCACGTTCGGGCATGTTCTTCTGACAGCGCCACAGGTAATCATGGTCCATCTCTTCAGCACTGGGGACCTTGAAGGCTGTCACCTGGCAACCCTGGGGATTTACTCCTGACATCACGTGTTTGATTGCCCCGTCTTTTCCTGCTGCATCCATCGCCTGAAAGATCAGAAGCAGTGACCACTTGTCCTGCGCATACATTTTATCCTGCAGTTCCGCAAGTGTCTCCACACCGACCTCCAGGGTCCGTTTCATCACAGGCTTATCTTCAGAGCCCAGATCAATATCCGGATCGGTGTGGTACTTTTTAAGCTGAAAATTATCTCCGTCGCCAACATAGAATCGTTTGGAGAATTTTCTGGAACGTTCTGACAGTTCTTTTCTGCTTAAAGTGCCAATGTCCTCCAGCTTAGATGCCGCAGTTGACTGTTTTTTATCAGAGGATTTCTTTTCGGGTGTTTTTTTCTTCGTTGCCATAGTATTTCCATGATATGAAATAAATATACAAAAATAGTCTTGCATATGAGTGGATAAATGATATAATATTGAGGCGGGGCATAAAGAAATTACCATACCTACAGGTGCTTACATGAACCAACCTGTCTTTTTTATGTTTATATTTGTATTTAACAGGGTCTGTGTATAATTGTTGTGATTAACCACAGGCCTGTTTTGTAACATAAAAAACAATTTAAATTCTGGATTTATGAAAAAGTTGCTCATTGTTCTTCTCTGTCTTGCCGGAGGTTATCTTTATGCACAGTCCGGTCCGTCCGTACGGCTCAATGGTTATGCCACATATGCATTTGCTGATAATCACGTGGATTCATATTACTCAGATACTAAATATTTTGAAGGCTCCATAGAGGATGGTTTTGAATACGGAGGCGGACTGGAAGTCCTTCCGGCCCCATATATGGGTGTTGAATTTATTTACCTTCGTTTTGATACCAAGGCACCACTGGAGTATTATGATAACACTATTAAGTTCACGACTTTTGATCTGGCAAGCAATTATTTATTCCTTGCTTTTAACAAGTATGTGAATGTCAATCCTAAAGTTGAGCCTTATGCCGGAATGATGCTTGGTATGGCCATTTACAATGTTGAGAACCCTGATAATTCAAATTCAGGCAGCTCAACCAAGTTTGCCTGGGGGATCAGGGCAGGGTCCAATATCTGGGTCAATGAAAGGGTAGGCCTTAAAATACAGGCTCAGCTCCTGTCAGCAGTACAAGCTATCGGAGGAGGTGTATATTTTGGTACCGGAGGGGGCGGTGCAGGAGTATCAGGTTTCTCTACCTACTATCAGTTCAACCTGGGCGGCGGGCTGGTTTTCAAACTGAGGTGAGGGCAGGGTAAGCGACCAGCACTGTAACGCAGCATAAGTTTTGTCTCCTGATCTGACTGTTGTCCGGCAATCCAAAGGCCCGATCCTTACTCTTCTGAACGAGTTTTATAAAATGGGTCCCGGCCCCTCAAGTTCTCATACTATGGGGCCGATGCGGATTACTTACGATTTTTATCAGAGGATAATCAAGCTCCCTGCAGAACGGCTTAACCGTGCCACCGGACTGAAAGTGCATCTTTTTGGCAGCCTTAGTGCCACAGGTAAAGGCCATGGTACTGACAGGGCTTCGCTTGCCGGCCTTTTAGGCAAGTCACCTGCAGAATGCCCTCCGCAGTTTCTGGATGACCTGGCTGCCAATCCTGATAAAAGCTACCCGCTGACGCTTGGCCCGAAAACCCTCAGTCTTTCTATTGAGGATGTGATTTTTGATTCCACCAGAGGTGAATTCCACCATCCCAACACAATGACCTGCAAGCTTCTGGCAGGAACTGAGACATTATATGAACTTGAATACTATTCTGTTGGAGGAGGCTTCATTGAATGGAAAGGTTATCAGGATCCTGAAAAGGGCCAGCCGAAGTACCCCTATGAGCATGCAAGAGAGCTGAAGAAATATCTGATTGACGATAAAATACCTCTGGGGAGGCTATTGCTTGAAAATGAGATGGCTATTTCAGGAAATGGTGAGAAGGCAGTCTGGGAGTTCATCGATCAGGTTGCTGAAGTCATGATCCGCGGGGTAGAAACCGGGTTAGCAGTGGAAAGTATTCTTCCCGGTCCGATCCGCCTGCAAAGCAAGGCAGCAGGGATGAAGCGTATGCAATCCAGCAAGGGTGAAGCCGGAAGGGCGATCACAACACTGGCATCTTACGGTTTTGCCATGGCTGAGGAAAACGCACGCGGCCATATCATTGTGACAGCGCCTACAGCAGGTTCTGCCGGGATAATTCCGGCAGTTCTAAAATCGTTGCGTGATATAAACATACCTGTTCAAAAAATCCGTGAAGGTTTTCTGGCAGCAGCAGCCATAGGATATCTTTGCAAACACAATGCAACTCTCTCAGGCGCTGAAGGCGGATGCCAGGCAGAGGTTGGGGTAGGTTCATCAATGGGTGCTGCAATGATTGCCCAGGCTCGCGGTGAGGGTCCTAAAGTAGTTTCCAACGCTGCCGAATCTGCACTTGAGCATCACCTTGGCATGACATGCGACCCTGTTGGAGGATACGTACAGGTGCCGTGCATCGAACGCTGTGCATACGGAGCAGTAAAAGCATGGACTGCATATTGCATTGCCAGCGAAGAGAACCCTTACGGCCGCCGTGTTGACCTTGATACAACTATTGCTGCTATGGCCCTGACAGCCAGGGAAATGAATTCAAAGTACAAGGAAACATCAGAAGGAGGACTTGCAGTTTCGGTTGTACTTTGCTGAAACCGTTAGAATCCTTTGAAAGTCTTAGTCGTTATATTGCCGTATGACTGCCAGACGAGCCTCACGGGTTTCAGGGATCTGACTTAAACATGAAGCGGGCATAACCCGTGAGCCATTTTGTCTCTCCATTGGTATGGATAATAACTAATTGGCTTTGATTACATTTCTTTTTTATTCGGTATCTTTACTGTTAATATGATCACTGTTATTTCATAAGGCCATGAAAAAAAGCTTCTTATTATTTATAGGATTAGTGATGAGTTTGTCAGGTTTGCCTCTTTTTTCTCAGGCAGAGGCAGATACAGCTTTATTAGGGTTGCCGGGAGACAACCTGGATCTTTATGCCGTTTTGAATCTTTTTCAGAAGTCCAAGACCATTGAGGATTTTGAAAAAAGCCTGAACTTAAAGGAGACAGGGATCAATAATCTCGACCTGGACCTTAATGATACGGTGGATTTCATAAAGGTAGTAACCAAGCAGAAAGAGACTGATTTTTCATTTATACTTCAGGTTGATGTCAGCAAAACGGAGATTCAGGATGTGGCAGTGATCCTTGTATCAAAGGATAAAGAGGGGAAAGTTACGATGCAGATTGTCGGTGACAAAGATCTGTATGGGAAAAATTATGTTATTGAACCTGCACCTCCGGCACCTGCCGTCACACCTAATCCTGCGTATGCCGGCCCGGAGCCTGTCGCTGCAGCCGCTCCGGCCACGACAACCGTTGTGGTTGTTGAATCAGCGCCAATAGTGCAATATGTTTATTCACCTGTTTACGTACCCTATTATCCGCCATATTATTATGGATATTACCCTCCTTATCATGCAGCTTTTACCGTAATGGCAGTCAGTATTTATCATCATAATAATTACTATCACCACGGTGGTTATCATGGCGGTTATGGCGGCACAGTAGTGATCCATAATGAAAATAATTATAACAATTACAATAATTCGAGAAACAGTTCCAATACCGTGAACCATAATAATACCAGCGGAAACTATAATCGCAATAATGCCTCTGCACGGCCTTCGACAGGGGCATCAGCCTCAACACGCCCGTCGACAGGCGCCTCTGGTTCAACAAGACCCTCAACCGGGACTTCAGCTTCAACAAGACCATCCTCAGGCACATCTGCGTCAACCAGGCCATCAACAGGCACTTCTTCATCAACCAGACCCTCAGCAAGCACTTCTGCATCAACCCGGCCGTCAGGCGGATCAAATTCGGGCGCTTCCGCATCGTCATATTCATCAAGTGCCTCCCGCACCAGAAGCAGTTCGGGCTACAGTGGGGGCGGGGCCTCCAGAAGTGGCGGAGGCTACAGTGGTGGCGGCGGCGGCAGGAGACGATGATTATCTGTATTTCAATCAAAGATTAAAACCATAATAAAAGAGGCTGACCAAAAAGGACAGCCTCTTATTATTTATTCTGAAATATTATTACTGGATCGGCATATCAGAAGCACTCATTTCTCTCAGGCAAACGTATTTTCCGTCTCTTTTTACAAACAGAGTCATATAATTGCCGGTATTAACTGTATCATTATCAGAGTCAACTACCGTATAATAGCCAATTTCTACCACCTGATTGCCGTCATTTGATACAAAAACTTCGTTGGTCTTATATGAAATTTTATTGGATACAGACAGGGAATCTATATTGGCCATTAAATATTCGATAATCGCTGTTTTACCTACATAGGGCATGCTGTTTTGCGCAAAGGTTATCGCATCATCAGCATAATAGCCAATATTCTTCTTTTCTCCGGCATTGTAAGTGGCGGCAAATTCATCTTCCTTGGCCTGAATTTCCTTTTTTATTTGTTCCACGTCAATCACTGCTGCAGGTTCTGTTTTTTTTACATTACAGGCGACCATTAATGACATTGTCAATGCCAGGAAAACTCCTTGCATAATCGTGTTTTTCATCATTTTGTAGTTTTTAATTCAGGTGTTTTAACTTTAGCTCAAAAGTTAAAATTAAAATAAAAATCAGAATGTCAGCCGGATTTTTAATTTTAAATTGTTTCAGTTTTAGAAGCTCAGAGCGAAACCCGTCTGAAGGAATTGGTGCCTATACGCTATGCCCGGATTCTTGCTTCACCTTCATTCCGCCCTGCATCCACATTGATGCCAGCCTGTAGCCGATAGAGAGGACGATAGCTCCGGTAAAGAGTCCGATAAATCCTGACATCATCATGCCACCTATTGCTCCCAGGAAAATGACCAGCATAGGCACCGGGGCTCCTTTTCCCATCAGCCATGGCTTAATAAAATTGTCACTCATGGCAAAAAGCAGTACAGGCACAGCCCATAAAGTTGCTATCAGAGGTTCATTGGCTGAGTAGAGGTATATGATAATTGGTATGGCCAATATGCCAACTGGTATCTGCACAATTGCAAACATCAGCACGGCCAGTGCCCAGAGACCGGCAAAGGGTACTTTGGCAAGGATCAGTGTACCGCCCATCAAAACAAACTGAATGAAAGCGACCCCGAGTATGCCTTTGGCAACGTTACGGATGGTAAGTATAATCATTGATACAAGCTCATTGCCCGTGCCACCGCCTATTCTGGTAAAAAAGCTGATGGCTGATTTTTCTGATTTTTCAGCAGTGACCATCAAAAATCCTGAAATAATCACTGAGAAGATAAGCATGAGTAAACCTGACCCTACACTTTTAATCATATCGAGAAATTTATCTCCGATTTTGAGAATTTGTTCACGGTAGGTCTGGAGGGCACCCTCTATGTTTGCAGAGAGCGCCAGCCATGCGGCATGTATCGGTTTTCCTACTAACGGCCAGTCAGCAACCTTCGGATCCGGAGGCGGTACTGTCAGTGTCTGATCACGGACCGACGTTACCAGCTCTTTCCCGTTTTCCACAATCGAGGAAATCAGGAATGCAGACGGAACAATTATCAGGGCAAGCAATATCAGGGTTATGATGGTGCTTGAAAGTCCCTTTTTCCCTTTAAGCAATTTAAGTAGCCTGCTGTACAAGGGAAACAGGGTTATTGCCAGGATAACACCCCACAGAACCGGTATAACAAAGGGAAGGATGATCATTATGCACCATGCAACAAGCAAGGCTATCAATGACAGTTTTATAACCAGATCGATACTATTCCTTTCTCGGTCAGGTCCATTTTCAAAGGCGGTCTTCATCCTGTTATGCTTACCGAGTTAAATCAGGGACTTATTCTGTTGTTTTTTCAGCTTTCGGTTGTGCACCGATAGGGATAGAGAAAAAGAGGTATAGAGAAGAAAAATTCTGTGATTTGCCGGTGTTTTCTATCAGTGGATCGACCAGTCCGTAATAATAGCGAACTCCGATCTGGGCGCTTTTTGGTATTTTGGACAACTTCATTCCTGCCCCCACCATGACCCCGGCATCAATTCTCTTATAGTTATCCTTAATATCCAGTTTATAAGTTAAATCTTCTTCGTCCACAAGGGTGTTCTTGAATTCATCGTATCCTTTGGCCCTGAGAGCAAGCATTGGCCCCGCTTCGACATGAAACAACGTGGCGAACCTGTATTTCAACATTATGGGTACACTGAACTGATTGATTTTTCTGGTTACATAGCCATCGGAAAAAACCGCATTCAAGTCATCATTTTCCAGAGGATAAAAATCAAGTTTGTCAGCTCCCTGGCTTGATTTGACTATCACCCCTGTATGAAGCAGGAGTGGTCCTTTAAGCCTGATATCGAAGTAGAATCCCAGATTGAACATTGCCAGAGACTTACTTGATTCAAGGTTGGCGATGTTAGCGAAGTTGACCCCTCCGTCAAGTCCGAATTCAACATTTGGGCTGTTCAGTGCGTCACCGAATATCAGCGAAATCAGCACCTGAGAATTTGCACTATATGCTGTCAGGAGGAAGGCAACAAGCAGAATAGATTTTTTCATGATATGGTCTTATTAAAGTCCAAAACGATACTGTAATCCCCCGATGAATTGTTTACGGCTTCCGAGGAATCCGGCCTCTGCACGGAGCATAAAGTGCTTGTTAATCTGATATTGAGATCCGACAACGAAATTCCACATGTCTTTCGGACGTTTGTTTAGGGAATACTGTACGGTTGCGGATTCTTCATCGCTGAGGGCTCCGTCAATGCTGTTCAGTGTTTCACCGGCAGTGAGAAGTACCCGGTTTGCAGTTTCATATTTTGCCTCGTTGACAGGATTTGCCTGCTCAACAGGTGTCAGTCCTGCCCACCATTCATCAACGGCTATCTGTTTTTCAGCCACATTTTCCATACTCGCATCTACCTTCGCCTGCAGCCCCTCTATAGGCAGAACTTCGCTCAAAGCCAGGGAACCGCTGGTCTCTGATTTGAGGTGCAGCCTGAAAGCTCCTGCCCAGAATGCAATATTGCTCTGCGGGTTATTCCTGAATTTGAATGATTTTCCGAAACGGGGTCCGAAGACAAATGTCATGACAGGCTTTTCAAGGGCGCTGATGCTTTGCCAGGTGACATTCATGTCAAGTGCTAACCATCCTCCGCCAATCCCCATTGTCGGGGTTATACCGAAGCCTAATCCTGTAGCTTCAAATTCTGCTTTTGAGGAAAAGGAAGTGACTTCGCTCCAGACATTGAGAGTGTCCGGAAGATATACTCCGGCAAAAATTTCCGTTGAGGTCCTGGCCTTTGAGAACAGTCCGTAAACATTAAGGAAGGGAAGCAACCAGATGTCGGGCCTGATATTGATGGCATTGGCGGTCGCTATGGCATCATCAAAGCGGATTATTTCATCGAGGTCATACATCGGGCCGTTGTTGAAGCCGACAAAAAGATCCTCAATTATCAGGGATGACTCCTGCCAGAGGTAATTTAGCCCGATACCGGCCGAATATGGCAGATCATATCCACGGGCAGCTGCTTTAGCCCCCAGTATAGGCAGGGCATAAGGGTACTCTGTCGACTTCAGGCTGTCAATAAGTACTTCATTCTTTGCACCGACAACTTTATTGGTGTAAACCTGGGCATTTAGCTGTACGGTAATAAAAAGAACCGTGATGATGATATTAAGAAGTTTTTTCATTGTGGTACCCGTTTAATGTGAGATCAAATTTACTCTACCAGTAATGTTTGTACAATACTCAGCAATAAGTATTTTCAAACGCTGACAAATATATCAAATCCATATGATTGCGCGGGGTTAATCAGCTTGTTTTAAAAAGTCGAAAACAAAACCGAAATAAACCGAAAGATCCCAGTACCTGACCTGAACCTGGTTGGTTGTCACACCTGTCAGGGCCATCCGGTTGTCATTTACATACTCCACTGGTTCATTGAGATTCAGGATCTGTTCCTGATCGTTGGCACGTCCGTGTGAAAACTGCATTCCCAGGGTAATTGAACCTCTTTTAAAGCTGTAGTTCAGACCGCTGTTAAGATGGTATACATCGAAGATATAGAATGTATTGTTGTTGGAATATGGAAATTCCGGGTCACCAGTGGCATCGAGGTAATTAAAATCAGTTCTGAATCCTCCGGAATATACCATCCTGTCGCTGATTACCGTTTTGAAAGCCACACCTGCATTAAGCACCGGTTTGTGAGCGGTGGTAAATGACAGCCAGGCCTCAGGTTCTGTCGGGCTGTAATTATAACCATCCTCACCCGGATCCCGGTTAGCTTCAATGTAATCAAAAGATTTCAGCCTGAAAAAATACTCAGCAGTAAAGAGTATTACAGTATTACCTGAATTTGTCGTGTAATTGGCTCCGGCAGCCACCGATAAAGGATCCCTGAAATGTGCCTGGCATTTCTTCTGCCGGCCGCTGTAATAGAGGCTTGATCCTTCAGAGTTACCGGCTTCCTTATGAATATTTGAATACTCATATTGCTTTACCACAGTGCCATCTCCGAAAAGCTTCAGTGACGGAAGATTGATGTTAGCTCCAAAAGTCCATGAATTCTGCCTGAACTGCAGCCCCAGCTTAGTAATAAGCCGTACATCGTACATATTATATTTAATGTGATAACTGGCTTCTGACAGGTATTGAGGCGGTTCTTCATTATCAGCGGCCGTAAATGCGTTTACCGTGACCAGGTTGTAATACTGGTCATCCTTATATGAGATCAGGCCGGAAAAACCCAGGGAAAGGTTATCGGATAACTTATAGCCAAAGCCTGCACCTCCGTAAAAATCCTGAAATTTTGCCCGAAGATAATAATCAGCCGTATACTCCTCGTCGCCGGGGTTGGAGGCAATGATGTCCCTGGTAAGCGAGGTGCCCTGATTGATCTGCATATAATTACTTGCCTTCGTAAAATAAGCAAGTTCAATCGTAAGGTCGGGATTATTTTTCGGGTTAAGTGTCAGGGTGACAATTCTCGGATAGATATCAACCTGTAACCTGTTAGGTGAAAAATCTGTACCAAGGGCATTTTTGGCATTGAAAAAATATGCAGAAGCCAGGTTGGCTGACAGTGACAGGTTGTTTTTAGTCATTTCAGAGATAGTGGCCGGGTTGTAAAAGATCGCGGCAATTCCGCTTTCACCGGCTACAACGGCACCTGAAAGGAGGGCAGCCCCGGAGTTCAGGTTCTGATCCCAGTACCTCCCTGCCTGTGCTGCCAGAGTATTGGTCAGACATACAAACGCGCAGGTACATGCAAGTGCCCGGAAAATCACAGAACGCATTTCAGGTACGGGTTTCAGGGTTTGCAGTTCTGAATGAGACTTCAAGTTCAGCTTCACCCTTGATCAGATCCATCTTTTTTATCCTGACTTTTTCAATCTTTTTATTGGTACGTGCGGATAAGTCGCTGAGAAGATCCTGAAATCTTTCAGGAGCAAATAACTCCAGCCTGTTATATTTAATTTCAAATCTTTCATAAGCCCTCTTGTTGAACAGGATCTCGAGAACCAGTGTTGACAGGATGATGATTAAATTGATCAGAAACGTCCCACGTACCGGATTATAGAAAGTGGCCATTGAATTTATCACGGCAATTCCTATCACGGTGAAGAAGTAAGTCATCTCCCTCAGGGAAAGGTTTCTGGATCTGAACCTGAGGATAGCAAAGATAGCAAACAGGCCCAGGGCTATCCCAAGCTGAATTTCAACCGTTTTAAGCAGTACGCAGACCAGGAAGATCATGATGCCCATCTGGAAAAATGAGAACACCCTTCGCTCATTCCTTGAATATCTGTAATAGATAAGCCTGATGACTATAAAGAGCACAAGTATTGTTACAGAGAGACGCAACAGTACGTTCCATATAGGATCCTGTTCAAACATCAATGATGACGACATAGCTGTTAATATTTAAATTGTCAGAATTCCTTGCATTCATTTTTAAGGGCATACAAAATGCTGTTTCTTTTATCGAACAAGCTGAAGAATTCGTCAAGAAACCTGATCATATCCTTTTTGGAACGTTCATCCAGGTACTGGAACTCCCTGATAACAGTATAAAAAGCCTCCTTTTTTGCAGTAAATTCCTGCAGGGCATTCATGAAGGTCTCGTCATCCCTGCAAACTCCCTGATATATTCGTTGACGGACTGATTCTATGCCCAGTGCCTCAACAGGAACAGCATAACTTGCATTGACAAAACCGCTGTAGTCAAAATCATATGGGATTATCAATCCAAGGTTCAGTCGCGCCGCATTTGGATCAGACAGAACCTTGCAGTTATGCTGATTTGGCACTGACCAGTCTGTATTGCCGATCATATAATTAAAAATAGCCATCCTGTCCATCATTTCCGGGATTATATTCTTCTGATTTAAAGTTAGCACCTCAACCGGAATGGCATTGATGCGTTCCGCAACCAGATCGAGGGGCTCGATAAAGAAAGCATATGAGCCGACCGGCTTGCTTTCCCTGGCTGTGTTAATATAGGTTATATTAACCAGCCTGACCCTGAAGCTGGTATCAGTAAGAACACTGTAAAGCTTATAAACAAGATATTCCCTGAAGAGATAATCTTCATTCCCTGTCATACAATGAGTCACCATTTTGACTTTTCCAATCTTGCCCAGGTCTGCCTTTTCGAATTCGGTTTTCTTGAAATTCAGAACAATAGGAGGATAGGCGCAATGCCCGTTACGGAATTCACCTCGTGTTTTAAGTCTTATAGTTTTGTTTATGGAGTCATCTTTATTGATATGATAGGTCATCAGGGCATCCATATATTCATCCTTCGGTTTCTTCCTTTTATAAGTGGTGAGATCAAACCTCAGGGTTAAATCAAGAATGTCATCGCTGGTAAACAGTCCGAAGTCATCTATAGTATCGGTTACTGAATATCTGTCGGCAATGGTGTCCTGGGCTTTCGCCGGATAAAATGAAAAAAATATCAGTAAAACCACGAAAAAGTATAGTTTCTTCATACTTATGGCTTGTTTAACATCAGTTTGAAAATATTTCTGATTCAAATATAAGAAGATTTGTTTTCTCCTATCTTTGTTTAGGATATGATTGCAATAAGCTGATTGAGATTAATAATTCAGGCAGATTTGGGAACAAATTTTTGTATAAAATCAAAAACCGGGTACCTGCAGCTGGCGGGATTATTTGTTTTTTTATCTCTGAATTTAAACGCCCAGGAAAAGGTAAAATCATTTTCCTCTTTCCGTGACAGCCTTGATCATGCAATTGATATAAGCGACTGGCTGGTAAATAAGAAAGGGGTTCTGATTGTACCCACCATAATCACGGAACCGGCGGTAGATTATGGAATAGCTCTGGCAGCCGTGATGTTTCATTCGTCTTATTCAGAAAAGAATGGTCCGCCAAGCATGACCGGGGTTATCGGTGCCGGAACGCTTAACGGGACATGGGCGGCAGGTGTTTTTCATTCCGGTTACTGGAAACAGGACAGGATCAGGTATATGGGAGCTGTCGCCCGAACCAATGCGAATTTAGGCTTTTACGGTTCCGGGAATATCGACCTGTTAAATGGCGAGGCAGTAAATCTGAATCTGGATGCCTGGCTCCTGCTCCAGCAGATCAAGTTCAGGATATCAGAATCGAATTTTTTCATCGGCGGCAGGTACCTGCTGCTGGATACTGATAATACTTTTGAGGTCCCTCTTGACATACCGGAATACGACACAACTGTTTTCAGCTCGACACTCAGTGAGCTGACACTGAAACTTGAGCTGGATTCAAGGAACAATGTCCTGACACCTACGAAGGGGTTGTTTTTCAGTTTATCAGGCACATACAGTGATGACTGGTTTGGCGGTGATGGATTATACGGCAGGATTGGCCTGACATTGATCGGATATGTTCCTGCAGGCAAAAAGGTTTTCATCGGGCTCAGGCATGAAAGCACATATTCGCTGGGTGATGTACCATACTATGCAAGACCTATTATCAGTCTGCGCGGTGCACCGCTGATGAAATACCAGAATGAAAATATCACGGTCATGGAGGCTGAGGTAGACTGGAATGTTTATAAGCGATGGACTTTGTCAGGCTTTACCGGCATGGGAAATGCATTTGCAAATTTCGCCGAATTCGAAAAGGGTAAGAGCGTCACTACCCTCGGCACGGGGTTCAGGTATATGATCGCCCGCAAACTGGGAACCAACGCGGGAATGGACTTTGCCGTCAGCAATGATGATTTTGCCTTCTATATAGTTTTCGGAACCGCCTGGTTACGATAAACATTTTATAGCGCCGGCTTTTTTATCTCAAAAATTCTTTTATATTTGGTATACAGAGTTTCATTATACTTATCAGAAACTCTTTTAACGGATTTTTATTAACCTGTCCTGCCGGATAGTACCAAAGTACTATTTCAGAAGAGCTCCGGTTGTAATATGTTTGATTCCTTAAACAATAACAAGTCAGAATCATAATGAAAACCACAGTCATGAAGAATTTATGCTTGGCATTTTTGATCGTTATTGCAGCACTTGGTTTTTCTTCCTGCAAGGGCAAGAAGGAAGTTCAGGCAGCTGTACCTCTGGAGGTGCCTGTTGTTCAGGTCATGCAGCAGGATGTCGCACTCGAGTCAGAATATACCGGTCAGACATACGGGGAGTCTGATGTTGAAATAAGAACAAGGGTCGAAGGCTGGGTTCTTAGTATGAATTTCAAGGAAGGATCGATGGTTACAAAGGGACAGCTTCTGTATACTATTGACGCGTTACCTTATCAGAATATGGTCGACGAAGCAAGCGCTGCCCTGGCTGAGGCTAATACAGGTCTTATAAAGGCCAGAAATGACCTCGACCGTATTGAACCGCTGGCTGCAATAGGTGCGGTAAGCCAGAGGGAGCTGGTGGCGGCACAGGCTCAAAATGACGCCAGCAAGTCCAGGGTGGAGTCATGCGAAGCTGCCCTGCGGAATGCCAGGATACAGCTTGGATATTGCCGGGTGGTTGCACCTATAAGCGGGATTATCGGTATATCTTCTGTAAAGGTGGGTGATTATGTAAGCCTCGGACCGCAATTTATTGTAAACACGGTTTCGAGCATCGGCAATATCAGGGTACGCTTTACCATCAGTGAAAAGGAATATCTGCGGATTACACGACTTATACAGGCAATGGGATTTTCCATAGGTGAGAGGGGAGATGTGGTTACAAATGATTCTGTCAGACGGAACGCTCTATCCTCTGAAGGGAAAGATGAATTTTGCCGACAGGCAGGTTGATCCGTCAACCGGGGCAATGACCCTGGAGGCCCAGTTCAAAAATACAGATAACCTGCTCCGGCCCGGGCAATATGTCAAACTGAAACTCGTAACGGACTTCAGAAACGATGCGATTCTTATCCCGCAGAGAGCGGTGATTGAAATGCAGGGGCTGTTCCGGGTCTTCGCCCTGGCTGACAGCAATAAAGCAGAAATAAGGAATATTAAGATCGGGCCCGCTTACAATATCAGTTATATTGTTGAAGCAGGTCTCACAACTGAAGACAGGATTGTGCTCGGAGGTACACAATTGCTGAGAGAGGGCAGTGTTATCAAACCCATTGAAACGATGTGGTCACCCGACAGTACCACTTTTTCTTCCGTCAAATAAAAAGCAACAAAAACTACTGCTATGGGAGAATTCTTTGTAAGACGGCCGATTGTTGCAATGGTGCTGTCTATCGTAATTGTAATTATCGGGTTTCTGGCCCTCAGGAGTGTCCCTATCAGTCAGTATCCCGACATAACCCCTCCTACAATTAAGATCAATACGAGCTTTGTGGGAGCCAATGCCATAAATGTAGAACAGGGAGTTGCTGCTGTAATCGAACAGAAGGTTAACGGAGTGGAGGATATGATCTACATGAAAAGTACCAATGCCTCTGACGGTAACCTGAGCTTGGATGTATCCTTTAAAGTCGGCACCAACCTCGATAACGCCAATATGCTGACCCAGAACAGGGTGAGCCAGGCCCAGCCTTTTATGCCGCCTTCCGTAAAGCAATTCGGGATAACGACCAAAAAATCGCTGACGTTTCCCCTGATGGTGATTTCGCTTACTTCTGAAAACCCTGCTTTTGACGCAAGGTTCCTGGCGAACTACGCGTCCATTAACCTGGTTGATGCACTTTCGCGTATTAGCGGAGTAGGTGAGGTGAAGATGCTGGGATCGAGTGACTATGCCATGAGGATTTGGCTTAAACCCGATATCATGTCAAAGCTTGATATCACTGTTGAGGATGTAACCAAAGCCCTGCAGGAACAGAATGTGATAAGCCCCGGCGGCAAATTCGGAGCTGAACCTGCACCTTCGGGAACGGAGTTTACCTACGGGGTGGTTCTTCAGGACAGGCTAATCCAGGAAGGGCAATTTGCGGACGTTATAATTAAGACCAGGGAGGATGGCTCAACTGTGCGGCTCAGCGATATTTCATCAATTAACCTTGGCACTGAGAATTACAACTCTCTTTCGCGAATGAACAAAAAGCAGGCAGCCACAATAGCCATATATCAGACTCCGGGTACCAATGCGCTCGAAGTAGCTGAAAAGATCAAGGCAACTGCAGCTGAGCTTTCAGAGAGTTTTCCCGAAGGCATTGAATATGATGTTTCCCTCGATACCACCCTTGCAGTTTCAGAAGGTATCTCCGAGATAGTAAGTACTCTATTCGAAGCATTGATCCTTGTGATCCTGGTTGTGTTTATTTTTCTGCAGAACTTTAAGGCCACACTGATACCCCTCGTAACTGTGCCGGTGTCACTTATCGGTACTTTTATTGTATTTCCAATTCTTGGTTTTTCCGTTAACGTACTTTCACTGCTTGGACTGGTGCTTGCCATCGGAATTGTAGTTGACGATTCAATTGTTGTGGTTGAGGCTGTCATGCATCATATTGAACAGGGCAAAACGCCACGCGAAGCCACAATACAGGCCATGAAGGAGGTTTCCGGCCCCGTGGTGGCCATTGCACTTATTCTCTGTGCGGTCTTTATACCGGTAGCCATGGTGCCGGGAATTACCGGAAGACTGTATCAGCAATTTGCCATCACCATAGCCGTTTCAGTTTTATTCTCGGCATTTTCCGCGCTTTCTCTGAGCCCTGCTCTCTGCTCGCTCCTGCTTAAGCCAACCAAACCGATGAAGGACCGTAAAGGTCTGGCAGCAAAGTTCTTTAACGGTTTTAACCGGATGTTCGATAAAGTTACCGGAGGCTATGTGGGTTTTGCCGGCTTCCTTTCGCGAAAAGCATTCAGGATAGTAATAATTCTCGCAGTCGTAATCGGCCTTGCCGGATTGCTTGGCAAAAGTCTTCCCGGAGGGTTTGTACCCGATGAGGATCAGGGTTATTTTATGATGAATGTAGCTTTACCGCCAGCCTCCTCCCTGCAACGTACAGATGAGGTGTGCAGGCAGGTAGAAACAATTCTGTCGGGATATGAATCGATTGAATTCATTACCTCTATTCCGGGATTCAGTCAGCTTACCTTTGCCTATCAGCCTAACGTCGCCACCTTTTTTGTTATGGCAAAAGAATGGTCTCACCGTGAACAGACTGTTGAAGAAATGATAGCTGAGCTTAATAAGGTTTTTGCTGCGAAGATAACAGGCGGAACGGTGCTTGCCTTCGGACCGCCTCCGATTCCCGGACTGGGTAATGCTTCAGGTTTTACAATGATGATCCAGGACAAGGCTGGCAGTACACCGGAATATCTGCAGCAACAGACAAATGCGTTTCTGGCGGAAGCCCGCAAGCGGCCGGAAATAGGACGTATTATGACCACTTTTAATGCCAGTTCGCCACAGATAAAGCTGGATATTGACAGGCAGAAAGCCATGAAACTGGGGGTTCCGCTCTCATCAGTGAACACGACACTTGGCGCATTTCTCGGAGGAGCTTATGTTAACGACTTCAACAGGTTCGGACGTCAGTACAAAGTATATGTACAGGCTGATGCTGCCTACAGGGTAAAGCCCGAAGACCTGAGCATGGCCTATGTGAGGAACAACAAGGGAGAAATGGTGCCCATCACCACAATTGTAACGGCAAGTAAGGTCAGTGCACCTGAGTTTACCAACCGTTTTAACCTGTACCGTTCAGCGGAGGTCAGTGGGGCTCCTGCGCCAGGTTACAGTTCTGCCCAGGCCCTGACGGCTCTTGAAGAAACAGCCAATAAGATTCTTCCACAGACTATGGGCTATGCATGGGCAAATATGTCTTACCAGGAAAAGGAATCTTCAGGTTCGGCGGGTCCGATTTTCATAATGGCTATACTGTTTGTATTTCTCATCCTGGCAGCGCAGTATGAAAGCTGGAAACTTCCTTTCAGTGTGCTTCTCGGAATTCCATTTTCCCTTTTTGGAGCATTTCTGGGTCTCTTTCTTGCAAGGTTATTTGACAACGGTTACCTTAATAATGTTTTTGCTCAGATCGGCCTTGTGATGCTCATCGGTCTGGTCGCAAAAAATGCCATTCTAATTGTAGAGTTTGCCAAAGCAGAACATGAAAAAGGAAAGCCGCTTTTTGAAGCTTCGATGACAGCGGCAAAACTTCGTTTCAGGCCGATCCTTATGACTGCCTTTGCATTTATTCTTGGGGTAACCCCCTTGCTCACGGCATCCGGAGCAGGCGCTGAAGCCAGGAAAGTGATGGGGATGACCGTCTTCAGCGGAATGCTCGTAGCAACCATTTTGGGAGTACTGATCGTTCCTGCCCTGTTTATTATAATTGAAGGTATCGGACGGAAAAAAACCGCAACGGTGGTTGAAAAAAAATCGGAGGAAGCTTAATATGAAAAAGTTAATACCACTATACCTGGCAATTGTATTGCTGCTGTCTTCCTGTCTTGTGGGGAAGAAATACACCAGACCGGCTATGGAAGCGCCGGAAGATTACATATCCCGGGACACAACTGTTGCCGTGGCTGATACAGTATCTCCATATGTTAATGCCGATTCAACAATAAACCTCCAATGGTTTCAGCTTTTCGGTGACACGGTCCTCAACGATCTGATCACGCAAGCCCTTGACACAAACACAAACCTAAAGATAGCCGCTCTGCGGATACAACAATCAAGGTCAACCTTCCAGAATTCCAGAGCCAGCCTCCTGCCCTCTTTTGGTTATTCGGCAAGTGCTGAGATAAATGAACCGGCTGATAACTATTTTGACCTTCTGGGCACAGCATCGTGGGAACTTGATTTCTGGGGCAAACTTCGTCATTCAAAACGGGCTGCATATGCTGAGATGCTGGCCAGTGAAGAGGGTCTCAAGGTGGTTAAAACCACACTTGTAAGCGATGTGGCCAATCTCTATTTCCTTATGCGTGACCTTGACAACCGGATTGAAGTATCGAAACAAACCATCGCCAGCCGGACTGCTTATTATATAATGGTTAATGAGCGGTTTCTCAAGGGCGAAGCTGCAGAACTGGATAAACTTCAGGCTGAACAGCAGCTGGCAATGGCAGAAGCCACCCTGGCCAGCCTGCAGCGGGAATTAAGCATCACCGAGAGAAGCCTTAACCTTCTGCTTAACCAGAATCCGCAAAAGGTGAACCGCGGATTGCAGAATGACGAACAGGTTATTATACCAGGCATCCCTTCAGGTCTGCCTTCGAAACTTCTCGAACAGAGGCCTGACGTCAAGGCTGCTGAGGAAATGCTCATAGCTGAAACTGAGAGGATTGGAGTCGCCCAGGCGATGAGGCTGCCAAGTATCAGTCTTACCGGATTTCTGGGGGTAGCCAATCCCGACATTACCTTATTGTTCGATGATTCCTTTGTGGGAGGAGTGACAGGCATGGTTATGGGGCCGCTCTTTGAATTCGGGAAGAATAAGCGAAGGGTTGATATACAGAAAGCAGAAGCTGAAATAGCTCTTAATAATTTTCTGATTACCTATCGGGCAGCCCTGAGCGACGTCGAAAACGCACTGATCTCAATTCAGTCGTACCGTGAGGAATACTCAGCACGGATCAGACAGGTTGAAGCAGCAAGAAAAGCCCTGATGCTCACGAAAGCCAAGTATGACAGCGGCTATTCAAGTTACCTCGAGGTACTGATCGCAGAAAGTTATGCATTTGATGCTGAGATGCTCCTTTCAATGACCAGGGCTCAGCAGTTGGCAGCAACTGTTTCCCTGTACAGGGCGCTTGGAGGAGGCTGGTAAACCGTTGAACCTATTTAAAACTAAATACTTTGTCCAAGTTCTTGCAGATAAAAAAAACCGCTCATTTCTGGACTGAGGAGAGAGGCCTCACCAGTATGTTCATTCTGTTATGCGTGGGCAACTTCGTATTACTTCCATTTTTCTCCGGGCTGAAGGTCATCAGCTTCATTGTCCGCATCACCTGGCTTGCATTGCTGTTTGGAGGAATCTCAAATCTGTCGGGTAAGTACCCCCGGATCAGGTTCTTTTACATCATACCGATTCTTCTTGTCGTTGTAAACATAATCCGGTATATCAGCGGAAATCAGATTCTGACAATTGCAGATTTTATTACGGATGTTGCCGTTTTTTCACTGTTTATGGGTATGATGCTTGTTAAAGTATTTGAAGCAGGGCCTGTATCTGCACACCGTGTTGTTGGGGCGATTGTGGTCTTTATGCTCATCGGTAACCTGTGGGCCGTGATCTTCCAGTTCATTTACGGGTACATCCCGGACGCGTTTCAGTTTTCGGCAGCAACTCCCGAACATGGTCCGGATCCCGCAACATTCCTGTATTTTAGCTATACAACCCTTACAACCACAGGCTACGGAGAGATATTTCCTGCTCATGCCCTTACCCGTACTCTTGCCAACATAGAGCAACTGGTTGGAGTACTCTATCCGGCAGTGCTAATAGGAAGGCTTGTCTCCCTTGTTGTTGTGAAGCGGGATACATCAGACAGCAGGTAACAATAAAAAATCCGGACAATTGATGATGTCCGGATTTTTCAGATAAGATCTTCAGAAATTACCTGACATCGGGAAGAGGAAGCTCTTCAAGAAGCGTCACTCTTATTCCGCTGAGAATATAACCTTCAATCTGGTAGAACTGTGCAGCAACCACAGGATTAGTGGCTTTCTTTATCTTCTTGTAGTAGGAGACAAGCAACTTATCCGTTGCAGTTGCGAGAGAAATAAGATCAGTCGTCCATTTGTCAGCAGATTCGTTGGTCATTTTGTCATAATTGTTTGCATACTCCTCCAGCAGCGCAATCCTTTTTTTGCCTAAATCCTTGCGGGCTGTTTCATATGCATCGTAAAGAGCCCAGAAAGCATCTGCCTGGGCAGGATCAACCTTAACGTATTCCGAAATCATGGCTTTCTTTTCCATTCCGAAGACAGACTGCATGAGATCAACTTCTTCCTTGTTAGTCTGAGCATTTACGAATGTAAATGTGAAAATTGCAAGTAATAATAAAGTAACTTTTTTCATTTCAGTGATTTTGTTTATTAAGGCAATAAAAGTAATCCATTTTTGCAAATAAACAATCAAGACCAAAATATGTCTAATTTTGAAAAAAGCGGTCACATTCATGTTTTTAAAACGGATTGTATCTTTTTTCAAGTATTTTTTTCTCAGCCTTTTAGTTCTGGTCATATTGCTCGTGGCAGGGGTAAACCTGCCATTCAGTCAACGCGCGATTACAGAAAAAGTTAACGGAATTTTCCAGAGGAAAGGCATACCTGCCCGGGTAGAAAAAATTACATTGTTTATCAACGGAAAACTTGGAACAGACAGGCTTCAGCTTATCGATGCAGCAGGTGATACAATTATATACGGAGGACAGGTAAGGGCTTCAGCCAGATTAGTGCCACTCTTGTTCAGGAAAGTGAAAATAAGTAGTCTTGCAATTGAAGATGCCGTTGTTCGTATAACAACTGATCCGGTAACAGGCAAACCTGACCTGCTGGCCCTGTTCGCAACAGGTGAGAAACCCCCTGAAGCAAAGGATGAGTCACGAAAGAAATGGGACATAAGTGTCCGTGCTGTTAACCTTAAAAACATCCGGGTGACTTATAACGATGCTTTTCATGGAATATATCTCAATCCGACAGTCGGCAAACTTTCCGTAAAACTTGATAACCTGTCTCTCTCTGAAAGGCAGGTCTACGTATCTGTAATTGAAATGGCGGAGGTTCATGGTGGTATTACCCTCGAGAAGAAGCCTTACCGGGAAAAGGATCCGGCGGATAAGATTGCACCGGCCTGGACTTTTAAGCTCTCAAGGGCGGATCTCCGTGACATCAGCTTCTCCGTTCATCAGCCTGATAACAGCCAGAGGATGGAGTTCTCGCTGGCAAAAGGCGATATTTCGGATGCAGGCGTCAACCTGGCTGATCACAAAATTTCTGTTGAAAAGCTCCTGCTTCAGGAGCCAGGAATGAATCTGTTGTCTTCTTCCTCAGATAACGTTACAAAATCAAAATCCGTTAACGGGCCGGGTGAGGGTTTCCCCGGGCTATGGGATATAACCGGCGAAAATTTAAAAATTTCCGGAGGTTACTTTAATACAGGTGATTACAACAACCCTTCCCGGCAGGTTGATACCGGTAATCCGCCCAAATTAGATGCCTTAAATTTAACACTGGAAAATCTCAAGCTTAGCAGTCTTGAATCCGGATTTGCCATGAACATAGTGTCGTTCGCATTGGGCAATGGATTTAAGCTTGAAAAGGGTGAGATTAATTTTAACTCCGGTTCGGCAGACAAAAGCCTGCTGGATGTCAGGCTCAGGACGGCTTCGAGCGGGATTAACCTGGAGGTTGAGATCGGCAGTAAGCTGGCTGGGGTGCTCAAATCTTTCAGTTCGGTGCCCTTTTCATTAAAAATAGACGACACAGGAATTTCAGCCAAAGATATCCGGGCATTCCTTCCGGACAGGAAGGAATTATCTTCCGCAATGATTGGTGAAAATGCAATGCTGAGAATAGACTGTAATGCTTCCGGTACAGCAGATTTACTCAACATAGGGAATTTGACCCTCAATACATCTGCCGGATTAACCTTTTCAGCTTCAGGACAGCTTAAAGGAATAGCTAAACCTCCCTCTGCAGTATGCTCTGTTGACTTCAGGGCGGATAATATCACCAGTTCAAGACTATCAGAACTGATGCAGTTGTCAGGGGAATCGGTAAAGCTGCCTGAGTTTGATACGATGGTACTTACAGGGCATATTTCTGACAGTCTGATTGCACCTTATTTCTTTGTCACTGTGCAGACTCCTTCAGACAGTATTACAATAGATGGGGCTGTAAATTTACCGGGCAAGAAATATTCAATGGTTCTTACGGATTACAGCGCACAGCTGGGTAAACTTGCCGGAATTAAAGACCTGGGTCACTTTTCAGGCATCATCGATGTTGACGGGGAGGGTTTCAAGCCTGAGACCATGAAGATAAAAGCCACACTTTTAATAGACTCGGTCTTGTTCAGGGAGTATAATTATCAAGATATCAGGGCAGAGATTGCCGGCGATAATGGCCATTTCAGGTTTGCGGTTAACGCCGGTGATCCTTCATTTACATGTGACCTGGGTGGTACCGTCACTTTTAATGACGGCCTGACCGGGGCAGGTCTCTCCGGCTCATTCATGGTTGATGCCGGAAAACTTAATCTGTATAACGGCATTCAGGCCGGAGGGACGCTGGACGCTGCCTATGATAAATCAACTGATGGCATGACTGCATCGCTTTCCCTGAAAAACCTCGTATTGAGCTCGGTTGAAGGAACTGAGGAGCTGAAAAACCTCGCACTGTCATTTCACTCATCCGATACCCTTCTGGAGGGAAGGGTTCAGTCTGATTTTATGCTAGCCAGAGTGCACGTCATGGGCTCGGCCGGTGACATTAAAAATGCATTCAGCCAGGGGAAGCTCAGGCTTGCTGCAATTGTTGATTCCACGGTAAGTAACAGGATACCCATAATCTCCCTGCTGCCTGAGACGTCCCTCTCATTTGAAGCAACATACGATCCGATCATCGGGATATTGCTGAATGACAGTCTTTTCAGCTACAATAAAGTCTCTGCCAGCCTGACAAAAGAAACCACCGGTAATGCAAGCTCAGAGATATCTGTGGACCGTTTTAATCTCGGCAAGGGTGGCGGTTTTGGCACAACACTTCACTTTGCAAGCGTCCCGGACACGACTACTCTTACCGTAAGTGCTGACAGCCTAAAATTTGGAAATATTAAACTGGCTGATTTGAAAGCGGCCATCGCAACTACGATGGATACTGCCATGTACAGCCTTAAAGCAAGCGATAAAGATAACCGGTTAATATACGATATTGAGGGCTCTGTCCGCAGAAGCGGAGATAAAATCATGATAAATGCCACCCAGCCCGAATGGATCCTGAACGGTTTCAGGTGGACAATTAAACAAGGTGATTTCCTTGTGATGGAACCGGATAAGGGCGACTTCATTGCGGATTTACACTGGAGGAACGATCAGAGTACAATTGACATTCACGGCAGTAAACTTGAAAAGTTATATATCGAATTTCTTGACGTCTGGCTGAATATGCTACTTGTTCCTGGTATGAACACATCAGGATATGACGGAGGGATTACCGGCAAGGTGGAGTACTCCGGCAACAAGCGGAATGAATATGCTGGCCGTATCGATATCAGGCAACTGCAGACAACTGCGAAACAGATAGGTGACCTTAATCTCACAGGTCAGTTTGCCTATGATACTCTCGGTAACACCCAAAGTGAAATCAAACTGGTGCTGAATGACACATCGAGGTTAAACCTTGCTGTCAGACTCGGAAGCGACGACAACAGGAACAGCATCCGGACGGAGTTCTCATCCATGCCGCTCGATGTGTTCGAATCATTTGTCAAAAAGTATGTCAGCGGCCTCACGGGAGAGATCAGCGGGAAACTGGATCTCCTGTCAGTTAATGACAAGCCCAGCATGAATGGTTCAATAAGTGTTAAGAATACGGCTTTGAAGCTTGTACCTGTGAATGCCCTCTTTTACCTGCAGGATGATGTGATCAGGCTTGAGAATAATAGGTTGTATTTCGACCAGTTTACGATACTTGATTCCACGCATAACAAGCTCAGGCTGAACGGAAATATTAACCTGACCGACCCGGAGAACATACAGGCAGACTTGCAGGTCACCTCAGACCATCTTCAGGTAATGAATACCACCCTGAAGGATAATCCCTCATTCAACGGGTCAGTCTTTGTGGATTCAAAAATTAGCATAAAAGGCCCGCTTCAGAGTCCTTCCATAGCAGGAAGCATAGTCCTTGCTGACGGTACAGTCATAAACTACCGGTATATGGAAAATATGACAGTCTCGGAGACGCAGAAAACAATCACCTTTGCCAGTCTTGATCAGGATACGGTTGTCGCGGACACGAAGACGGCTGTGTCCAATCCGCTGTCCAAATCCCCTGACATTGATGCCACCATAGAAATAGACCCGAGAAGCCTGTTCAGTTTCCAGATTTCCAGGGGGTTTGACATAGGGGTCAAAATAACAGGTGGTGGTTTTCTGACCTATGCACTCATGCCGAACAGGGTGGTTAACCTGAACGGTACATATTCTATCAACGAGGGCGATGCTGAGCTGAAACTTCCCGGGTGGCCGCGCAAAGACTTTTCAATAACACCGGGCAGTTACATCAAATGGGACGGGCGGCTTGATGACCCCGAACTTAATGTGGAAACAACGACCAAAGTAAGAGGTTCATATTTCAATCCTGTTGACCAGCAGAACAGAGAGGTTAATTTCCTTGTAAACATGAAGCTCTCTGACAAGTTATCACAACTTGAAATTATTTTTGACGTCGGTTGCCAGGATCAGTATATAACTACCGTATTTAATTCCCTGTCGAAGGATGAGCGCATGCGGCAGGCTATAAACCTGCTTCTTTTTGAGACGATTGAGCTTCCCAATGTTTCAAGTTCGTCAGACTATGTCACACAGCAGATAAATCAGTTCTGGGAGTCTCAGGTTAACCAGATCACCGGAGCAATTTTCAAGAATGTAGATGTCTCATTCGGAATTAACACATTCACAGGTACTACTGAAGGAGGGGCTGTGGACACATATACCAGCTTTACCTATGAAGTAAAAAAAGCGATGTTTAAGGACCGCGGTTCCGTTCTTGTCTCTGGCCGTATGAATGACAACAGTCCTGCAAGTCAGCAGACCGATAACGTTATAGAGAATTTCATTTTTGAATATGCACTTGATACTGCCCGTACCAAATACGTAAAGGTATACAGGCAGCAAAACTACGAGGATCTGCTGGAGGGTGAGGTTACCAAATCAGGTGTCGGGTTTATATACAGGAAGAGTTACGACAAACTGAGCGATATATGGCGGCGGAAGAAGAAAACTAAGGAATGAACAAAGAGCAAGGGGCAAGTTGACGATCCGCCGAATGGCGGAGAGGCAATCCCGCAAAGCGGGAGGGCAAGGAGCATGGAGAAAAATTATGATTAGGGAAAGGCTGATACATATTATCATGATTATTGCCGGTTGTTTCATAGCAGCCGGATGCTCAAATACAAAGTTCCTGACGGGTGATCAGTTGCTGTATACCGGGAGAAAAATTGTTATTATCGATGATTCAATTAAAACAAAGGACTATAATGTCAGTCAGGTAACAAAATCAGTCACTTCCTATAAACCAAACAACTCCATAGGAGGCAAGCGGGTTTTGCCCCCGGTAGGCCTTTGGGTGTACAATTACAGCAAGCCCAGGGAGGAGGGCAAATCACCGGGATGGTTTTACAAAACTCTTGCTAAGGAACCGGTACTTGTATCTGTTGTCAATCCTGAAATGCGATGCCGTAAACTGGAATCTGAACTGTTCGGTAACGGGTACTTTCATGCCACTGCGCAGTTTGGCATTGATACCAGTGCGCATGATAACCGGAAAGCCGGTATAATTTATTACATAAAACCCGGCCAGCCATTCATGTACAATGAAATATCTTTTGCCCCTCCGGTAGACGCCGTTGATACAGTCATCAACAGTTTTCAGCCTGATCTTGCAATAAAGCCAAATGATGTGTTCAATCTTGAGACGGCCAGATCGCAGACAAAGAAGATAACTGACCGGGTGCTTGAGAATGGTTACTTTTATTTCAGCCAGGCTAATTTAAAATACACGGCTGATACACTCCGCAAGCCTTATAATATCGACCTGCGGATCGGTAAGGACATTGATCTGACGCCAAATGCCGGCAGCAAATATTTTATCGGTGAGATTGTTGTCAGGATAAGCGGGGAGACCGATACTGCCGGGATTCAGTCGCAGGATGACACTGTTCTTTATGACGGTATAAGAATTATTTCAAAAGGCATGCCGTTCAAGCCGGAGGTTTTTGCGCGGAGTATTTATTTCCGTCCGGGTGACAGGTATTCTCTCTCGAAACACAGGAAGACCATGA
Source organism: uncultured Bacteroidales bacterium (assembly GCA_963825165.1). Taxonomy (GTDB): domain Bacteria; phylum Bacteroidota; class Bacteroidia; order Bacteroidales; family VadinHA17; genus SR-FBR-E99. Next base: position 331,602 of record CAWGRY010000006.1, read on the forward strand.
TCCATCTGAACAGCTACGGGGTTTTCAAATTTATCAATGTCCGTTATTTACCCGACCCCGATACTCTTGTCAGGAAGCTCGATATGATGATTGAGCTGACACCGGCAAAGGAGATCGGACTTGACCTGGAGGCTAACCTTGTAACCAAATCGACCGGGTTCTCCGGACCGGGATTTGCCGCCACCCTGGCCCATGGTAATCTTGCCAGGGGAGCGAACAGACTGCAGCTTAAACTCGACGGAGGATTTGAATGGCAATGGGGCAGCACATCATCCAGCGCATTGGGGACATTCTCTTATAATATAGGATTATCTTCATCTTTAATAATTCCGAGGATGCTGCTGCCTTTCGGGCTTGTCCGTGAAGGCCGCTTCAATCTTCCGCAGACCACCGTGACCCTTGGATTTGAGTTTCTGAATAAAATACAGTATTACAGGATGAGCTCTGTGAACCTTGGATTCGGATACCAGTGGAAAAAGCCTGAAAGGATAACACATATCTTTTATCCCCTGTTTGTGAACTCTATAAACTTGCTGGAGACGACACCCGAGTTTGATACATTAATGCTCGATAATCCTTATATTAAAAAGAGCTTTGAAGAGCAGTTCATTGTGGGGATGAAGTACGATTTCATTTATGACAACAACATCACGAAGCAGCCGCACGGGTTTTATTTTCAGGCAGGTATCAGTACTTCAGGTAACTTGCTGGGCCTTTTAAAAAGTATTTCTTCTGATGAAGCGGAGAGACCTTACAGTTTCAGGGGAAGCGTCTATTCTCAGTTTATTAAGCTCACAACAGATGTGCGCTATTACAGGAATATCAGGGATATGAGTTTTGCTTTCCGCCTCTATTCAGGCGTAGGGATCCCATACACAAACTCGGAGGTAATGCCTTATGTTGAACAGTTTTACAGCGGCGGATCGAACAGTATCAGGGCCTTCATAGCACGTTCTGTCGGCCCGGGAACAATTAAATATGATAAAGAGGCGGATATAATAGATCAGACAGGAGATATCAAACTGGAAGGCAATTTCGAATTCAGGTTCGGCATCAGCAAGGTACTCCGTGGTGCATTGTTTATTGACGCAGGCAACATCTGGCTTCTTAATCCTGATGAAAAACGGCCCGGGGCAGAATTCAGTTACAAATTTATAGATCAGGTGGCAGTAGGTACAGGAGCAGGATTAAGGTTTGATTTTGGTTTTTTCGTCCTGCGGACCGATGTTGGTGTACCTCTCCGGAACACGTATGTTGAAAATGGTTCCAACTGGATTCCCGGAGTACGCAATTATCAATGGGACGACCTGGTCTTCAGCCTGGCGATCGGGTATCCGTTCTAATGCTCAGTAAGGTGCTGCGAACATAAATGCCGTGCAGGATAAATATTTGACGTTGTTTGTACTACATTTGCAGGATTAACAAATAAAAGAAGTACCGGTATGTTAACCAGTTCCATTAGAAAATCGGGACGGATTGCCTTTTTGGTTTTACTGTTTTGTGTTGTCACGGCCACAGTTTTCGGGCAGGATACACTCACTCCCGGGCCCAACGCCGGGTGTCCGCAGAGAGATTTACCTGACCAGATAAGGTCTGCGCTTCACAAGCCTCCCAAAGTCAAGCCTGAGGCAGCAGGTTCACTGCTGATCGTACCGGTCATAGGCTCTAATCCTGCCACCGGTTTTATTCTCGGTATAGGGGGGCAATATGCTTTTAAAATGAAGGGCAGCACTCTTTATTCCAATTTCAACGGTTCCGCCCAGTACACTACAAAAAACCAGATGATCTTCATGCTGAAGAACAGCATATACACAAAGAACAACGGCATCTTTTTAACCGGAGACTGGCGGTATCTGATCTACTCCCAGTCTACATACGGCTTAGGCACGACAGCCCCGGAGGGGGGTATTCTTGATTATCAATACAATCTGGGGGGTGCAGAGACATCGGATGATTCACTGACCCAACCCATGAAATTCAACTTTGCCAGGTTCCATCAGTCCGTCTCTTTCAGAATTGTTGAAGGACTTTATGCAGGCGTAGGATACTACTATGACAGTTATTCCAAAATAGAAGATCAGAAACTCAGGTTAGAGCCCGCTGACACCTTTCTTACAAGCCATTACGCATATAACACATACTACGGTTTCAGTACTACAAAATACTCTTCATCGGCATTGAATATTAACGTTGTTTACGACTCTCGTGACAACATGCTCAATGCATATAAAGGTATATATGCAATGGCCAGCTGGCGGGGGGCATTTGAGTTTTTAGGGAACAAAGTAGGCGGTAACTTTTTTCAGCTGGAGTGGAGAAGTTTCCACAATCTGTCGGAGAGAGACCGCAGACACCTTCTTGGGTTCTGGGTTATGGGTAACTTTACTCCCGTGGGTCAGTTCCCTTATATGATACTTCCCGCAACTGCTTATGACCAGCGGGGAAGGGCCGGAAGAGGCTATACCCAGGGTCGCTTCAGGGGTGCAAACATGGTGTACGGCGAAGCAGAATACCGTTTTCCCATCTCAAAATGCGGCGGGATCCTTGGAGGTGTGTTGTTCCTTAATGCTACCACCGCCGACAACAGAGCACTATCGCTTAACCTGTTTGAATCAATTAAACCGGGCTATGGCGCAGGATTGCGGGTAATGGTGGATAAGCGCTCACGAACCAACCTGGCCATTGATGTCGGTTTCGGACAAAAATCATTCGGATTTTACCTGGCAGCTTCCGAGACGTTCTAGGAGATTTCTTCAGCTTTCTTCTGCTCTGCAGCCAGCTCAGCTATATCTTTTCCATATATGATGTTCCTGTCATAATCTTTCCTGACCAGCCTGATCATTGACAGTGCCAGCTCCTCCATGGTACTGAAATTGTCAGGAGACAACTTTTTCCCCAGCGGGAAGATCCAGTTTACATATTTATAGAATGAAAGTGCATTCTTCTGACCCTTTGCGGGCCTGATCATTCCCGGCCGGTACCCGTATGCTTTCCTGAAGGGCAGCTTCATCAGGTCATTTTCTGTTTTACCTTTTATTCTTGCCCATTTGATCCTCCCTTTTTCCGTTCCGTCGGTGCCGGCCCCTGAGACATAGACAAAGACCATATCCTTATTCAGCCTGCTCACCGTTTCACCGAAATGCATTGTGAGGACATACGTCACCCTGTAATATGCCTCACCCTTCACCGCAACCGATGACACACCAAGGCAGAAGAAACAGGCATCATACCCTGCCAGCTGTGACTGAACTGGAGAGAGGTCATAAAAGTTTTCATGAATTATCTCCGTCAGCTTCGGGTGTGTCATTCCCAGCGGCTTCCTGTTTATTACAAGTACCTTTTCCACAGAGGGATCCTGAAGGCATACAAGAAGCACGCCTTCCCCGACCATCCCGGTTGATCCGGTGATTATGACTTTTATTCCATTGCTTTCCATAAATGATCTTTATTCTTTCATGGAACAAATTAACAATAAAATAAATACTTTTAGGATGTAAAACCTAAGTATTAAGATTTAAATTCCATGATCTGATGAACAATGCATCAAAACCTGATTATCCGAAGATCTTTATTACTGTCCTGCGAATGGCCATCGGATGGCATTTCCTGTATGAGGGTATCTCCAAACTTGTTACAAAGGACTGGACATCATTCTCATACCTGGCAAATTCGACGGGACCATTATCCGGTTTTTATCACTGGCTGTCGTCATCCGATGCCCTGTTGCAGGCTGTTGATATACTGAATATTTACGGACTGATACTGATAGGGCTTGCCCTGGTCACCGGATTGCTGTCTCGTGTCGCGTCTGTTGCCGGTGTATTGCTTCTGACACTGTATTATTTTGCATATCCGCCTTTTGGCGACACTCTCCTCAGCTCTTCCGAGTCACATCTTTACATAATTGACAGGAACTTCATTGAGGCAGCAGCCCTGATGGTTCTGATTTTTATTAAAGAGAGGGGGTACGGTATTTACAACCTCATAAAAAGTATCCGGACCGGAAGAACCGAAAGGAAAAACCTTACTGCCACAAAGGCGGAACACTCTGACTCGCGCCGCGATGTGATCAGGAACCTGGCTTCAGTGCCTTTTCTTGGATTAATGGGATGGGGCGCAACCAGCACCAACAAAAAATACGGCGTTGATGCCCTTTCCGGAGCTACGATACAAATAAATCGTCAGGCACTCGGTGAACTGAAGGGTACCCTCCCGAAGGGAAAAATAGGAAACCATGAGATGAGCAGGCTCATTATGGGGGGCAACCTGATAGGAGGGTGGGCACATTCGCGTGATCTTATCTATGTGAGTTCGCTTTTCAGAGCCTACAATACTGAGAGGAAGATCTACGAAACTCTGATCCTTGGTGAGAATGCAGGCATTAATACCCTCAATATTGGTTTTCCGACCAATGCGCTGATAGCCAAATACAAAAGAAACACGGGAAGTAAGCTGAAGGTGATCTCGCAGGTTGCGCCAAACATGGAAAAGGGTGACTGGTACGAGCAGATCAACAAAGCGATTGATTTTGGCGCTGACATTCTGCAGGTGCAGGGCAACTGGTGCGACTGGCTGGTAAGGGATAAAAAACCCGAAGTCATTGCAGCCATGCTTGAGAAAATCCGTTCACAGGGATACATTGCCGGACTGGCGGCCCATACAATAGATTCACTCATTTACTGTGAGCAGCAGGGCATAATCCCTGATTACTACATGAAGGCTATGCATCACGATAACTACTGGTCAGCTCATCCACGTGAGAACAGGGTGGCGTTTGAGGTTGACGGTACCAGGTATTTGGATCACAATAAATTCCACGACAATATCTTTGACCTCTTCCCTGATCGTACCGTGGAGTTCATTAACCGCACAACCATCCCGGTAATGGGATTTAAAATACTCGCAGCCGGGGCTATTACTCCGGAAGACGGCATCAGGTATGCATTTGAGAATGGTGCCGACTTTATCTGCCTTGGAATGTTTGATTTCCAGGTAATAAAGGACGCAAATATCTGCCTCGATGTTCTGGCAGACCTCAGTAAAAGGAAAAGAGAACTTTACGGATAGTAATCAATAAAAACCTCCCCGTCCCGACGCTTTGGTCAGGACAGGGGGTTGGTTCTTATACGTTTCCTGCAACATTTAAAACCGAAATAGCAAGTCAGATACCTGCCACCACCACGTCATCAATCACCAGGCTCGGAAGTCTTGCCTGACTGTAGATCCATGGATCGTTTGCCACTTCCACCAGTTTATTCCAGAAGTTAAGGTGGTTATCTGCTATGTTCATTTCAGCCACATTCTGGACGAAGCTGCCCTTTTCGAACAACTTGCCGATTATACCCACAGAGAAATCGCCTGTAGTGGAATTGGAATTTCCTCCAATATAGCCGGTAATAAGGATGCAACGAGGCAGATCTTTGATAATATCCTCAACACTTCTGATTCCAGGTGGTATAATGACGTTTGAAACTGAGCCTGATGTGGGTTCCCAACCCAATTTACGGCTGTAATACCAGTCGACAAGAAATTCATTTACTGTTCCTTCAATAAAAAAGTCGCGTTTCCTGGCCGGAAATCCATCACCATCATAGTATTTAGAACCAAGACCGCGGGGGATGAAAGGATCATCCTGAATAGTCAACAGATTACTTCCTATTTTTTTACCTTTTTTGTCGGCCATAAATGATCTTTTCTGCTGAATATTTCCGGCAAACATCGCGTCAAATAAGCCATACAGCACACGGGCTGAATCTCGGTTCTCAAGGATAACAGGAAGTTTTGTGGTCGGGATTTTTTTCCCGCCCATAAGATCAAGAGTTCGGATGGCTGCTACAGCTCCTATTTCTTCAAGCGGTGGCAGGTCGCTTTTGAATGTGCATTGGATATAATTATAGCCTGCCGGGCGACGGTCACCCTCATCCTGTGCAGTCATTGAAGCGCCTGCCACGTAATAGGTGCTATGGTTTGAACCTTCAAAGCCATTACTCGATTTAACATATTCTTCGTAAGAACCATCATTTTCTCCGGCCTCAACCGAAATAACCTTATCACCTCCTTTCTGCAGACAGGCCTCTTCAACAACTTTGGTCATTTTATGCCTCTCTTCAGGAGTCAACTGAGAATAATCCGGGTCATTCAGCTGAAGATCTTCTGTCGACCTTCCTTCATAGTATTTCGGATCGGGAAGAGTACGGAACGGATCTTCCTCCATAATGGCGGCACTTTCTATCAGGCTGGTAATAAATCCTTCCAGCGTTGATGTCCGGAAGTCAGGTGTTGACTGTACCGCATACCGGTTATTCATAAAGACCTCGAGCGACAGTCCTTGTGTGGTTGCTTCCTTGATTACTTCAGGTTTGCGGTCGCGGTAATTGATCTCCACATTCCGGTTTTTGGTAATTCTGATTCTGCAGTCATTTGCCCCGGCTTTCTTTGTACGGCTGATTACCCAGTCAGCGAGCTCCGGGAAGCTCATTTGCTTATTCTTAATGTATGTCATGACTGGCCTCCTTTCTGTTGTGTGCCACCTACGGTAAGTGATTTGACCAGGCAGGTAGGCAATCCGAATGACACCGGAACGCCCTGCCCGCTCTTGCCGCACTGTCCGGCTCCTCCCAGGCTCATTTCAAGATCGTTTGCTGCGAGTGTAATGTTGGCAAGCATTTTCGGACCGTTGCCCATTATGTTCACATCCTTGATTGGTGCTGTCAGTTTGCCATTTTCAATCATTCTTCCCTGTGAGACATAGAAAGCAAAATCACCCTCGCCGATCTTCACCTGCCCATTGCTTACATCTTCAACATAGATGCCATTGCCAGCCTCTCTGATTACATCTTCAGGTGTCGCATTGCCTCCCAGCATGTATGTATTGCGCATTCGCGGAACAGGATAATTCTGGAAATCCTGCCTGCGGCCGTTACCGGTCGGTTCTACTCCGTAATATTTTGCAGATATCTTATCATGTAAATAACTGGTGAGTATCCCGTTTTCAACCAGAACGGTCTTTTTACCAGGATTTCCTTCATCATCCACGTTTAAACTACCTGCAAGGTTCATATTAGTTCCGTCGTCGATGATAGTCACAAAAGGCTCGGCTACTTTTTTGCCAATCATAGTACTAAAGGTTGAAATCTTTTTACGGTTGAAATCAGCTTCCATACCGTGCCCGATAGCCTCGTGAAGCAGGATACCGGTTATGCCGGGACCCAGCACTACGGGCATTTCTCCTGCCGGCGGCTGGATAGCGTCAAACTGTTTCAGGGCATTTGTAACGGATTTCTGTGCTACCTGACTGATCACATCCTCAGTATAGAATGAAAGATCACGACGGCCGCCAAGGTTCCAGAATGCCTGTTCACGTTTTCCGTTTCTCTCTGCCACCACAGAGGAATATATGAATCCGCCTGGGATTACATCTTCTGCCATGACTCCTTCGCTTGTAGCAACGAGTATTCTTTTTGCGCTGCTCTGGAATCCGGCATTCACCTTAACGATTTCCGGAGAAAGGGCAAAGCATTTCTGGTTAATCTCTTGCAGCAGCGGCAACTTTGATTTTGCTGCGATACCATCAAAGTCAGCGGAGACAGGGTAATAGTTGCCTGTTTGTGCCCGGGTGAATGACGATCCTACCTCAGCAGCGTTCATATCACACAGTGTCGACGCTGTGGCTGCTGCTGACATCATCGATGCTTCGGTGAGTTCCTGTGTAAAGCCATAGCCGATCTGATCGCCTTTGACTGTACGGATACCAACTCCAAGTGAAATGTCACCATATGACTGGTTCACCTTGCCATCCTCCAGGCCAATGTAGTTTGATACGGTGAACTCAAAAAAGAGATCGGCAAAATCACCGCCTCTCGACAGTGCTTTTGCAAGCAGTTTGCGGCAGAGCGTTTCATCAATCCCGAATTCGTTCTGAAAGTAGTTTCCGGATGAACTGGTATCCAGAAATTTGCATGCTTTCAGAGAGGGAAGGAACAACAATGCTCCGCCAGCCAGGGCAGTACCCTGAATAAATTTTCTTCGCGGAATGGGTTTCATTTTTTAAAGGATAAAATTTAGTACACTAATTTATGAATATTTTTACTGAGTCAAATTATTTTGTTGGGGCTATTCCCCGGAGAGCGCATGATCAAAGCACAGATTGTCTTCAGGTCACTTCAACACCGTAACTATCGCCTGTTCTTCAGCGGACAGAGCATATCACTGATAGGTACATGGATGCAGCGAATCGCGCTGCCATGGATTGTCTACCGGATGACCGGTTCTGAAGTTCTTCTTGGCGTCGTGGGTTTTGTCGCACAGATACCGTCTTTCCTGCTTGCACCTGTGGCAGGTGTGCTTATTGACCGGTGGAGCAGGTTCAGGGTGCTGTTAGTGACGCAGGTCATTTCAATGATCCAGGCTGGTATACTTGCCTGGCTGAGTCTGACAGGGGCACTGGATATATGGCATATCATTGTCCTTAGCCTGGCATTGGGTTGCATCAATGCATTTGACATGCCGGCAAGGCATTCTTTTGTCATTGATATGGTTGAGAACAAGGATGACATGGGCAATGCCATAGCTCTGAACTCGATGATGTTCAACGGAGCCAGGCTTATAGGCCCGTCAGTCGCAGGTATTGTGCTGGCCACTACGGGAGAGGGGGTCTGTTTCCTCCTGAATGCCCTGAGTTATATTTTTATCATTATTTCCCTTCTGGCCATGCATGTGCCTGCACGAGGGGAGCAAAAGAAGGAGACAAAAATTTTCAGTGAGCTGAAGGAAGGGCTTGCATATACTTTTGGGTTCCCGCCGATCAAATCAATTATTCTTTTGCTTGGGCTGGTGAGTCTGATGGGTGCGTCATACCAGGTCCTGATGCCGGTATATGCAAAGGATATACTCCATGGCGATTCACATACCTTCGGGTTCCTGATGGGCGCTGCCGGAGCTGGCGCACTTCTCGGGGCAGTTTATCTGGCGTCAAGAGAGAGTGTTATGAAGCTGGGAAGATTGATTCCTGCCGCAACTGCGCTTCTGTCTGTCGGACTGGTAGCCCTTGCATTTAATACATCATTTCTGGTCTCTATGTTTCTCATGTTTTTTACAGGACTGGGGATGATGGCTCAGGCTGCGGCAAGCAATACAATAATTCAGACCATAACCGACGATGATAAACGGGGCAGGGTAATGAGCTTATATACAATGGCGCTGATGGGAACAGCCCCGTTCGGGAGCCTGCTTGCCGGGTGGATGGCAAAGCTGCTGGGTACGCCGTGGACAATCTTTATCGGAGGGGCCGTTTGCCTGATCGGTGCTATCGTCTTTTATAAAAAGCTTCCCGCACTGAAAAAGATTGTTCGGCCAGTATATGTAAGGATGGGAATTATTCCCGAAGTTGCTGAGGGTATCCAGACTGCCTCGGAACCGCAGGCAGGAGGATAGAGAATCAGGCTTTCGAAGGGCAAATAAAGCGGCAAAATCAGTTGGAAGGATCCTTCGCCGGCCTGTTCAGAAAGGTTGATTCTCTCAGTCTCAGTGTTGCCAGGCAACTTAAAACCATAAGACTGATCATTAATATCAATGGCTTTGTCATTGATCCTGTCATTTGAGACTTGAAACTGTCCATTCCCAGAATAAAAGCTATTCCGGAGATCTGTCCCATGAGCAGGAGAAAGCCATTTGAAGTACCTTCGGAAACAGGATAGGTTATTTCAGCACCGTACTGAAACCCTATCGGGCCCGAACTGAGCAGGAAAAACCCGAATGCAGTTCCGGAAACAAGGAGCAACCAGTACCCGGTCGCGAAGGTAATGCCTGCCAGGCTTAACGTTGCACCTGCAAGTGCAATGATGATGAAAGGAGTTCTTCTCCTGAGACGGTCAGATAGTACAGGCATTATAAGGGCTCCCACTAAACCTCCTATAATCATAAGTCCTCCGGTGATTCCTGCCTGTTCTGAGGAAAACCCACGCGGATAAACAATATTTTCAATCCACGTTGTCACTGCATTGAAGACACCTAATCCGATGAAGAAGATGAACATAAGCCAGTTAAAGTCTTTGCTGCGGAAAATAAGTTTCAGTCCGTCAACAGCCAGTGCACGTTCTTCCTGATAGTCATGACAGGGTGGTGTCACAGGGCGTTCTTTAACCAGCACAAAAAAAGTTACAGCGGCCACTGCTGCAAGAACCCCGTAAATCGTAAGCATCCCGCTGATCCCTGTCCAGTTTACAAGAAAAGGAGTGAGGATCATAGCTATGAGTATCCCGAGGTACATAGCCAGCGTTCCAAGTCCTGAGGCTGTTGCCCTTTCGCTGATCGGGAACCATCTGGCAGCCACCTTGGTGATTGCATTTAAGATGAATGGCTGCCCGATGGCTATGCCTATCTGTGATAACAGGATCATGGTGTAGCTTGACGGAACCAAACCGCGTAACAGGCCGAATATCCCTGTGAAAGCCACGCCGATTCCGACACCTGCACGGATACCGTAAGTGTCTATGAAATAGGATGCAGGAATTGATATTATCAGGTAGACAACCATAAAACACATTGAAAGGATTCCGATTTTCAAATCAGAAACACCGTAAAACTGAACTGCATCACTTGTTATAGGCGCAAAAGTGATCCACAGCAGCTGGTTGACGGCAGTAATAAACATATAAACGCCGAGCATCACCCACCGGTAACCGTATACTTTGAAATCTGAATCTTGCATAAACATGCTGGTTAAAGTGTCTGCAAACTTAGAATAAAAAATCTGTTCCGGTCATATCTTAATGAATCAGGAGATAAACGAGGTTGAAGTTCTATCGGATTAAAGATGCCTTCTGTCGGCATTTTGACCCTGTGCGTCTAAAAGATTTTTTACGGGTGATGGCCCATTATATTTTTGTCTCATCATGTTTCGTAAAATGAAAAGGATGAGAACAAAATTATTTATTATGGCAGCAGGAATTATTCTTGCTGTTTTGCCTGTTTCTGCCCAGCAGAAGGAGTGGACGCTGGCCGGATGCATTGATTATGCATTGAATCAGAATATACAGGTTCGGAAAGCTGATGTCACTGCCAGTGTCGGTGAGATAAACCTTCAACAGGCGAAGGACAACCGCTGGCCCGATCTGAGTGCTTCAGCAGGTGAGAGCCTGGGATGGAAGCAGGTTACTGATGTTAACGATGTGAGCGTGCTTGAGGGTTCATCAAGAACCAGTCTCTCTGTCGGAAGCAGCATCAACCTCTTCAACGGTTTTCAGGTGCAGAACGGGATCAGGCAGGCGGAGCTTACTTACAAAGGACTGCAGTACAGTACTGAGGAGACAAAAGAAAGCGTCACTCTGAGTATAATGAGTGCCTTTCTGCAGGTGCTTTATGCAGAGGAGCAGGTGACCAACAGCCGCAACCAGGCTGATGCCACGCGTGAGGAACTTGCACTGGCAAAAGAGAGGTATGCTCTCGGTGCCATAGCCAACAGCGACTATCTGCAGGTCAAAACACAACTTGCAAGTGAAGAGCTGACACTTGCCAATGCTATCAACACACTTGACATGGCGAAGGTCACACTGATGCAACTGATGGAGCTGCCGGTGGATGAGACATTTGAAATAGTCCGCCCTGATATTGATGCAATCATTTCAACCACGTCTGCCGCTGATGCCGCAGATGTTTACGACGAGGCCCTGGCGGTCAAACCGCAGATAAAGAACGCAGAGATCAACCGGGAAAATGCCCTGATCGATCTTGATCTCGCAAAGGGAGGCTATTATCCTTCGTTGTCAATGAGTGCAGGCGTGAACACTGCTTTTGCTGAAGCATCATTTATGGGCTCGGAAATAAAAAACAACTTTGCATCCTCAATCGGATTGTCTTTGTCTGTCCCAATCTTCTCGAGAAACCAGAACAAGTCATCTGTTTCAAGGGCTAAGGCAGGAATAACAACAGCCGAGCTTGATGCGCTCAACACCAAAAACCAGCTTCGCAAGGAGGTTGAACAGGCGTGCCTCGACGCGCGGTCCGCAGCAATAAGCTATAATGCAGCAGTTAACCAGTATGAGGCATCACTTGAATCATATAATGTGGCTGAGGAGAAGTTCAAACTCGGAGCAATGAACTCCGTCGACTTCCTGATACAGAAAACAAACATGACATCATCGGAAAGCAACCTCCTCCAGGCAAAATTTGAACTTGTCTATTCCTACAAGATCATTGACTTCTACAGGGGAGTACCGCTTTCGCTATAATGAAAAATCAAAAATAAAAGTCTAAATCAATGAAAATGAACAGAGTTATTATAAGTAGTGCAGTGCTGGTAGTGGCAGCAATTACAATTCTGGTTGTCCATGGCTGTAAAAAGAGTCAGTCGTACACCTTCGAAACAGCAACCGTGCAGAAGGGTTCCGTAACAAACACAGTTACAGCCACTGGCACTCTGGAAGCCATTACCTCGGTGGTGGTCGGAACACAGGTATCAGGTATAGTGGAGAAACTTTATGTTGACTTTAACTCACCTGTAAAAAAAGGTCAGATACTCGCCGAGCTTGATAAGGTGGCCCTTAATTCTCAGGCAGAACAGGCTTATGCTACCCTTGAGAGCGCAAAGGCTGAGACAGAGTATCAGAAGTCAAACTTTGAACGTTCGAATGCTCTTTTTGAAAAAAACCTGGTTGCTCAGGCTGACTTTGACCTGGCAAAATACAATTATGAAAAGTCAAAAGCTGCGCTTAAGAACGCAAAAGCCAATTATGACAAGGCTGTAGTAAATCTTAAATATGCGACCATTTACTCACCCATTGACGGTGTTGTGATGAACAGGGCTGTTGACGAAGGGCAGACCGTTGCGGCGAGTTTCAACACTCCGGAAATATTTACAATAGCGCAGGATCTTACACAGATGCAGGTTGAGGCCGATATTGACGAATCAGATATCGGTATGGTAAAGGAAGGACAGAGGGTTGAATTCGATGTAGACGCTTTCGCGGATGAGAAATTTACTGGCAGCGTAATGCAGATCAGGCTATCACCTGTGACAACATCGAATGTGGTCACTTATACTGTCATTATTAATGCTCCGAATCCTGATCAGAAGCTTCTGCCCGGCATGACTGCAAACCTGGTGATCTATGTCGAAGAGACCAATGATGTGCTTACTATCCCTTATAAAGCTGTAAAATTCACTCCCGACGCAGGATACCTGGCAAAGATGGGTAAAGAAATGATGTCAGCAGGCAACATCCCGGCCAGACCAGCAGGCAACATCCCGGCCAGACCAGCAGGTAACATCCCGGCCAGACCAGCAGGCATGGGCAATATGCCTTCGGGCCAGATGCCGGAAGGCTTTACACTTCCTGCAGGTGCTAAGATGCCGACTATGGTATGGGTCAGGGATGACAAGGGTATCCACCCAGTACGGGTAGAACTGGGCATAAATGACGGTGATAATGCCGAGGTGAAGTCAGGGCTGAATGAAGGTGATGAGGTTATTACAAAGATGACTCTTGCGGCAACAAAGGTTAAAGAAAAAGAGGTTTCATCCAATCCGTTTATGCCTCAGCGTCCGGGTGCTCAGAACAGTAAGAAAAAAACCACCACAAAAAGCTAAGTATGGGCGCTATAATAGACATATCCTCGCTGAAGAAGGATTATTACGTCGGAGAGGTGACGGTACATGCTCTGAGAGGCGTCGATCTGCAGATATCCCAGGGTGAGTTTGTAGCTATCATGGGTGCGTCCGGGTCAGGTAAGTCGACGATGCTGAATATCATTGGTTGCCTTGACAGACCTACCTCAGGTACCTATTTGCTCGACGGAATAAATGTGGCAGAGATGTCAAAGAATGAAAGGGCTGCTATCCGCAACCGCAAGATTGGTTTTGTATTTCAGTCGTATAATCTGCTCTCGCGCACCACAGCACTCGAGAATGTAGAGCTGCCGCTGATGTACAACCCCAGCATCAGGGCCAAGGAGCGGAGAGAGAGAGCAATTGCTTCACTGGAAGCGGTGGGACTGCAGGACAGGATGGATCACATGCCGAATCAGCTCTCCGGAGGTCAGCAGCAGCGGGTTGCTATTGCACGTTCGCTGGTAAATGACCCCGTAGTTATTCTTGCAGATGAGGCAACCGGTAACCTTGATACCCGCACCTCATACGAGATCATGGCTCTCTTGCAGGAACTGAACGAAAAGGGCAAGACGATTGTATTTGTCACGCACGAACCGGATATAGCACGATGTATGTCACGCAGTGTTGTTTTCCGTGACGGTCATATCATCAGGCAGGAAGATGTAAAGAACCGGCTTCAGGCATTGGAAACGCTGAGAGCCTTACCGGTAGAAGAGGACTAAAAAAGCAGGATCATGAAATTGGGAAATCTATTTAAAGTCGCAATGAATGCGCTTAAACGCAATAAGCTTCGTTCATTCCTGACGATGCTTGGAATTATTATCGGGGTGGCTTCTGTCATAACGATGCTTGCCATAGGTCAGGGCTCTAAGAAAAGCATAGAAGACCAGATCTCCAGCATGGGATCGAACATGCTGTTTGTGATGCCCGGGACCATGAGAATGGGCGGCGTTCAGCAGGGGAGTTCAAGCTCCCAGAGGTTGACTACAGCTGACGTGAACGCTATCAAAACCGGATGCGATGCCGTCGTTGCTGTGTCTCCCGAGGTAAGAAGCAGCGGGCAGGCTGTTTATGGAAGCTCTAACTGGCCGACGACCATCTATGGCGGGAATGAGGAGTATCTTGCGATAAAGAGCTGGAAGGTTGTCAGTGGACGCAATATAACTGACAGCGAATCCAAAGGCTCTGCAAAGGTATGCCTTATAGGTCGTACTGTCGCGGATGAACTCTTCGGTGAAGGTATTGACCCGACGGGAGAGACAATACGTTTCAAAAATATACCTTTCAAGGTAATCGGCGTCCTGGAAGAGAAGGGACAGAACAGTTTCGGGCAGGATCAGGATGATGTCCTTATTGCTCCTTATACCACGGTGCAGAAAAGAATACTTGCCCAGACGCACATACAGTCCATTCAGATGTCTGCAAGGAGTGCGGAAGTATCCACCCTTGCCCAGGAGCAGGTTGCGGAAGTGCTGCGTCAGACTCATAAACTGCGGGATAATGAAGATAATGACTTTACGATAAGAAGTCAGGAGGAACTGGCAACGACCATGACCTCTGTAACGGATATTCTGACTATCCTGCTTGGAGCAATAGCCGGTATATCATTACTTGTGGGCGGTATCGGGATCATGAATATCATGTATGTCTCCGTCACCGAACGCACCAGGGAGATAGGCCTGAGGATGTCTATCGGAGGGCGCGGGATAGATATCCTGATGCAGTTCCTTATTGAATCGATATTGCTGAGTGTATTTGGCGGCCTGATTGGGATTTTGCTGGGACTGATGGCTTCCAGAGTAGTGGCTGCCCTTACTTCATGGCCTATAACGGTCATGATGAGCTCCATCATACTCTCTTTTGCGGTTTGCAGTGTTATCGGTGTTTTTTTCGGATGGTATCCGGCACGCAAGGCGTCAGAACTTGATCCGATCGATGCACTGAGGTATGAGTAAAGAATGAATCAAAATTGTTAGCTTTGAGGTTGATATGACAGAAAGAAGAGTGATAAAAGAAAAAAAAGGACTGGGTATGCTGCTGCACGTCACCGGTTGGATAATTCTATTTATCCTGCCGCAGTTCCTTGTGACAGGCGGCGGGTTTGAAGATACCCGTACGACACTTATTATCTTTTTTAACACCCTTGTCTTCGGCATTATCTTTTATATTAACTATCTGTGGCTGGTACCCTTAATCCTGCACAGAGGCAGGTGGCCAATGTATGTTGGTGCCATGCTCGTCCTGGTGATAACCGTTCATTTCGTATCCAACTTTGCATTCCAGAAGGCGTTTCCTCCTCCGCCGGAGTTTGAACAGCGTATTCGTGATGCGAATAAAGATGGTGACAGCCACAGAAAAGGCAGACGCTCGTTTGCACGGATGATCACGTATAACTACTTTATCACCGCCTTTCTTGTAACTGGTTTTGCCGTGGGACTGCGTTCGGTGGAGCAGTCTGTAACGAAAGAGCGGGAGATCAAGGAGCTGGAGCAGGAGAAGCTTAATTCTGAACTTGCGCTGCTGAAGAACCAGGTGAGTCCCCACTTCTTCTTTAACACCCTGAACAATATTTATTCCCTTATTGAGATCAACCAGAAAGATGCCCAGGAGGCTGTTCTGAGTTTTTCAAAACTTATGCGTTACATGCTGTACGAATCAGAACAAGGTAATACAAAACTCAGCAGGGAGCTTGATTTCATGAAGGTCTACATAGATCTCATGAAACTGCGCATCAGCGATAAAGTGGAACTCTCTGTGGATTTTCCCGAAAAGTACGATGATATTGACATACCGCCACTGCTGTTCATTCCGTTCATCGAAAACGCATTCAAGCACGGTGTGAGTGTGCGGAAAAATGCCTTCATCCGCATCGGTTTGTCCAGGGAAGGTGACCATATCCGCTTCACGGCAGCAAACAGTATCAATCAGGTGAAAAACGGTGCCCTTGAGGCCGATTCAGGCATAGGGCTTGAAAATGTCCGCAAGAGACTATCCCTGCTCTATCCCGGAAGGCATGAGCTAAACATCAGCGACGACGGTGCGGTGTACAATGTTGAATTGAAAATTAATACAGTAAGTCAGCCGGTGTCATGATAAAGGTCGTGGCTATAGATGATGAGCCGCTGGCGCTCCAACTGGTGAAGGGTTATATCGAAAAGACACCGTTCCTTGAACTGGCAGGTTCCTTTGATAACCCGGTTGACGCTGTGGTTTATATCAAGTCGTCTGATGTTGATCTTGTGCTGCTCGATATTCAGATGCCTGACATTACAGGAACAGAACTTGCCAGGGTCATAAGCGGAGGACCGAAGATAATATTCACCACTGCATACGAGAAATATGCCCTTGAGGGATTCCGGCTTGATGCCGTCGGTTACCTGCTGAAGCCGTTCAGCTATGCCGAGTTCCTGAAAGCGGTGCAGAAAGCCCAGAAGCTTATTGAGCTTGAGACAAAACAGATGCCGTCACTTGAGGTGAAAAATGACTTCCTCTTTATTAAATCAGAGTACAAGATCAGGCGGATAAACTTTTCAGAAATAAATTATATCGAGGGTCTGAGGGATTATGTAAAGATATTTCTGACGGAGGAGAAGAAGCCTGTGCTTTCACTTTCGACGCTGAAGGCGCTGGAGGCGAGGCTGCCGGAAAACAGGTTCATGCGGGTGCACCGGTCGTTTATTGTCAGCCTTGAGAAGGTAAAGGTCATTGACCGCAACCGCATCGTCTTTGGCGAGGTGCGTATACCCGTGACAGATCAGTACAAAGAGAATTTTCAGAAGTTTCTTGACGGGAATTTTATCTGAGCCTGAATGTTACAGGCAAGGTGAACCAAACGGGGACTGCCACGCCCTCCTGTTTACCGGGACGCCACCGTGGCAATCCGGAGACCACCCTGATGGCTTCGTTATCAAGCAGAGGATCGACCCCGCGTATCAGCTCAATCTGGGTTATGTCACCTGTTCTGCTGACGACAAATCTCAGTATAACGGTTCCCTCTATCCTGTTCATGATAGCATCTTCAGGATAGATTATCTGTTCACTGAGGTATCTCATCAGCTCGGTGTTGCCTCCAGGGAATGAAGGCATCTCCTTCACAATGACTCTTGGTGTATCGTCGGGTGGAGTAGATCGGATCCGGGTCCAATGTTTCAGGCAATATTTCCCCGGGTTTTCCGTCTTTGATCTCCTGGTTTATAATTTCAGTTACAGGCATTTCGTCCGAAGACGCTGCATCGTCAGCTACGATCTTAGGCGGGACGAACCGTACCTGGTTCATTGCCTCTGCCGGAGGTTTCAGCAGAGTGGGCGTCTCCGGAAGTTCGGGTGGATCAATAAGTGTGGGGTCAAAGGCACCGGTTATGTCGATCCTTTTCACAATGCCGGGGTCCGCCCGATCGGCAGAAAAGAAAGGAATAAGAACCAGTGAGATACTGAAAGACAGTCCTACTACCAGCGAGATGCTCATTGTTGAGTTGTATCGCTTACGGAGGTCATAAGCTCCGTACTCCTTGTTGCGGTCGCGGAAGATGATATCATCAAATTCCGGGACCTTTTCTTTATTCTTCTTCATTTTATCAGGTTTAATTAATGATGTTAATAAAGAAGCACTATATAATTAATGAAAAGCAAAAAATGTACCAGAATGATTTAAATAATCAATTATTTTGATGAAATTGCTTATTGAGATGACGGAATTGAATTAATTGCGGTGGTGAGACACCTGAGGAGCTCCAATCCATCCGTTTTGGTGAGACACCGGAGGTGTCAATCCCTGCGGGGTTGGTGATTACAAGTTAATGTTTTCCGGGTGGCGGAAACAATGGACCAGGTGGTCATTAACGATGCCGGCAGCCTGCAGAAAGGCATAACAAATTGTTGTTCCAACAAAGGTAAATCCTCTTTTTTTCAGGTCTTTACTGATAATGTCGGAGAGAGGGGTGCGTGCAGGTAATTCACCAAGACTTTTCCAATGGTTCACAACAGGAACACCGCCGGTAAAGTTCCAGATGTACTTATCGAAACTGCCAAACTCCTCCTGAATTTTCAGAAATGCCTTTGCATTATTGATTGCAGATCTTATCTTCAGTCTGTTACGGATGATGCCCTCATCATTAAGCAGCTCATTGTATTTCTTCTCATCATACCGTGCGACTTTTTCAGGATCAAATCCGGCAAATGCCCTGCGATATCCCTCCCGCCTGTGAAGGATAGTTTTCCAGCTCAGTCCTGCCTGTGCGCCATCAAGGACTATATGTTCGAACCACCTGATATCGTCATGTATGGGCATACCCCATTCATTGTCATGATAGCTGATCATCAGGTCATCACCTGAAGGCCATTCGCAGCTCTTTTTCATCTTAACCCGAACCTGTACGAGAGCTTGATGAGGAAAACGTTATGCGGAGTGTTGTCGGTGAAGAGATTATTGGCCTGTGTTCCCAGGTCAAATGTTCCGTCGTCGGTAAAATACTCTCTTGTCTGTGACCATACAAAATAGGCGGTTGAACCGGGCAGGAACTCCCACCTGACAACAAGGTTGTGCAGGAACTCGCTCACGGTGAAATCAGGGTTATCAAACATGTATTCAACAGTACCGTCCTGGTTTTCATCCACATAATAAATTCCGGCAGTCTCGTCAAAACTGATCTGGGCGGGCAGATAATTATGAAACCGGTCAGTAAAAACGGCTTCGGCAGCAAACTCATCTGTGATATATTTAAATGCATCATAATCACCTGATCCGAAGAATGGCTGTCCCCAGTACTGAATGGTAAGGTCGGGGGTTATATTATAATCGACCCTTAATGATATGCTGAGGATTTTCTGGTCTATTGAACCGAAAATATACCGTGGAGTATAGACCCCGCTGGTGACAGACGTTTCGGTTACATATTGCATAGCGTTAAATGTCTTTTCAAACTCAGGTTCGATGCTGAAGTTCAGGGTGTTGACGGGCCGGTAGCTCAGTTCGAGGCTCACACCTGCACTTTTATAGACATCCTCAAAACCCCATGCGTAGTTTCCGTTGAGTTCGGCCACAAACTTATTACGGTCGCTGGAATCAAAGCCTCCGTGCAGGCCTGCATTTCCGGGCATTTTCATCGAAGGTCCGCCGCGCAGTAAATGATTATCCGTCTCCTCGCCATAAACCTGTCCGCCAATATAAGCGGACCACAGGTTTTTAAATTGCGCCTGCCATGATAGTTCATTTCCAAGATTTGTCAGCGTACCTCCAAAATCATGAGCGTGTATAACATTCGCACTGAAGCCCATATTGTTGAATACACTGAATGGCTTGTAGATGCTGTATTGGATTACAGCTGCACCAATATACTGGTCTGCTACCCGCATGTACCCGATGTCATTGAGTTCCAGTCCGGGCGACTTCCATGCAGACAGGTAAATGATATTTAAGTTACCGCCTATTTTTCCGGTCATCAGATTCCCCCCGAAACCGCTGAGTGAAGTCCGGGTTGGATCATATTCAACATAATCGGCGTCAGGCCTCTCAAAGTTATGGATGGCAGAACGCTGTGTTCGTGCGATGGCATTTTCAGTGCCTCCGATGTTGCTGAAGGCTGTATGCAGCTGGAAGAGATAGTTCTTATTACCGAAGTACTGGGTGAAATCTATTCCGCCGGAGGTAGCATTTTTATGGAAATAATCTTCGGTATCCTCATCGAGTGACCTGATTGTATTTGTCAGCATCCCGCCGATGATAGTGTTACCGCCGTTTATATCCTTCTGTATCCGTCCGACAGCATAATTGGTTAGCGGCTCGGCAGTGACATGTGTTGTCTCATCGCTTTCCTCATTGTAAACCTTTGTGCTTACGCGGGCAGCTACTGCCTCGACTGCTCCGACGGACCATCCGTTGCCTGATTTGCCGGTCAGTTTTGCTGCGCCGAGAATCGGAGTAAATGAAGGAGTATATGCATATTCATCATTTCCTGGTTCGTAGGGCAGTCGCGGACTGCGGCCTATCCTCCTGGAATAAAAGAGATTGTCATTACCGGAGCCCCCCTCGCCAAGCCCGAGGCCATAGCTGGTAATGTTCTGGCTCTCGACAAAAAACGGCCTTTTTTCCTGAAAATATGATTCGAAAGCGGTTAGATTCACTTCTGACGGGTCAGCCTCTACTTGTCCGAAGTCCGGGTTGACTGACAGGCTCATGATCATATTGTTTGTCACCCCGATCTTGGCGTCAAGTCCGGCACTTGGTTTAAAGTCGGTCCCGTCTACCCACGGATTTCCTTCTTCGCCCTCATAAGTTTCCAGCTTGGCTACTCCGTATGGAGTGATATCAAACTGGGTGCGCGGCTTTATATCCTTCAGACCATAAAGAAGGCCCGCATTGTGTACAAGTCCTGAAGCATTCCTTGCAATAGGCTGCCACAAATCAGTCTCATTATACCTGTAAATATCCCGTATTACTTCAAGACCCCATACCTGATTCGCGCTTGCAGAAAAGCGCAGCTGGGTAAGAGGTATACGCATTTCGGCTGCCCACCCCCAACTGTAAACAGCAGTTTTTACGTACCAGATCGGGTCAAATGTCTCATCTTCGTTCATGCCATCGTCTGTCCATACCAGATCGCCCCTGACACCTGCAGCACTGACTCCGAAACCAAATGCGGTACGCTGGTCGAAATATGAATCCAATGCAATTTGAACCTCATCGCCATCAGTGTCATCACGGCGTGTCATCCGTGCTACGATGCTGTCAGGCGCTGTGTCGTAAGCTTTAATGGCGACATAGACATTGTTATCGTCATAAAGGAGCTTGAATTCTGTTTTTTGCTTTACGGGAGCAGCCTCCGAAGGCTCAAACTGCCGGAAATCTCCACTCCACTCGCCCTGGCTCCAGGCTTCATCGTCAAGCACTCCGTCAATGGCAGGGGGATTGCTGGTCCTGATCGTGGTGTATACTTTTTTTTCATAATCCTGTCCACTTAACCAAAGCGGGATAAGAAGCAGGAGAAGGAAGAGGCATTTCTTCATAGGGCAGTTTTCGCAGGGTAAAAATAAAACACCCCAAATTTATGCAAAAAAACTAATCTACCTAAGTCCGAACCTGTAAGTGAATTTTATCAGAAAAACATTATAGGGTTTTTCGGAAGTGTACAGCTTATCAAGATTCTGATCCAATGAGAATGAACCTGTCGGCTCATAGTAATTGCGTGTCTGCGACCATACGAGGTAAAGTGTTGATCCGGGAAGGAATTCCCAGCGGGCAACAAGGTTTGACAAAAACTCATCATAATTGTAATCAGGATTGTCAAAAGTGTAGGTGACTGTGCCGGCATTGTTTTCATCAACAGAATAACTGTTCTCTTCCTCATCATACGCTATCTCACTGTCAGTGAAAATATGGTAGCGGTCTGCAAGTTTCTCTGCCCGCGGATCTGTTACCTTCTTATACTTGCTGTAATCCATCGCTGCCAGGAAGGGCTGTCCCCAGTACTGGATGGTCAGGTCGGGTGTAATGTTATAATTCAGCCTTATCGACATGCTGACAATCTGCTGATCAATCTGGCTGAGAATATAGCGGTCATCATCCGGGATGTATGTTACATACTGGATTGAGTTGCTGTTTTTTGAAAATGAGGGAGACAGGGTTACAGAAAAAGACTGTCCGGGCTTGGCTGTCAGGTTAAATCCTGCTGCCCAGGATTCGGAAGATTCTTCCCGGCCTTTTCCTCCGTTGACCCAAAGTGTGCCGTAGACCATTTTTGAGCTGTTCGAGCCGACACTGGCAAAGTAGTTAATACTTGCAGGTGTCAGCATAGATGGTCCTCCGCGCAAGAGAGTGTTGGAAAGAGATTCGCCTTCATAATTCGCACCAAAACTAGTGGACCAAAGGTTTTTAAATTCAGTATAGATGTTCAGGTTACCACCGGTGAACAGATGGGTGCCACCATAGTCCCATCCGGTCCAGGCATTGAAGTTCGGTCTTATCTGTCTGAAGATGCTGAATGGCTTATCAAATGAATAGGCAGACCATATCCCTGTCATAAGTGCGTCTGCGCTCTGCAGGTAACCAACGTCATTGAGATCATACCCCGGCGATTTGAAGTAGCCGAATGTCATAAAGTTCCAGTGGCCGCCCACTCTGCCTGCCTGTACGTTGCCTCCGTAACCGTTCAGTGATGTGCGTGTCGGATCAACTTCAACATAATCCGCATCGGGCCGCTGGTAATAATGCACTGACGAATACTGCAGGTTTTCAATTGCCGTTGTGCTGCCGGTCAGGTTGCTTGCTCCCGCTGCTGTTGACAAAAACCAACTCCTGTCATCACCGAAATAATGTTTGAAGTCAAGCCCGGCAGTGTTGGCATTCCTCACAAGCCCGTCAATTCCGGTTCCGTCAAGAAAGCGATGAGTATTGGTATATGCTCCTCCGATGACTGTTTTACCGCCATCAAAATCCTTCATGACCCTTGAGACAAAATAGTTGGACAGCGGCTCGACGGTCTGCCATGTTCTTTCTCCGAGAGAGTCAATTTCTGCTTTTCCCTCCGCTGTCACTGCTTCCAGTACGCCGATTGAAAGACCGTCAGGGGTCTTGCCTGTAATTTTGGCCGCGCTGATGATAGGTGTAACGCGGGGAGTACTGGCAAACTCATTTGTTTCTGTTTCAGCACCCATATGAGGGCTACGGCCTATCCTCCTCGAATAAAAAAGG
Source organism: uncultured Bacteroidales bacterium (assembly GCA_963825165.1). Taxonomy (GTDB): domain Bacteria; phylum Bacteroidota; class Bacteroidia; order Bacteroidales; family VadinHA17; genus SR-FBR-E99. The sequence goes on from CAWGRY010000006.1 coordinate 354,893, forward strand.
TTGTCATAACCGATATCTCCGTCGCCGATGCCGGTTTTAAAGCTGGTGATGTTATTGCCCTCAACGAAGAAGGGTCTTTTCTCTTCAAAAAAGGTTTCATATGCGGTGAGGTTCACAACCGAGGGGTCAGCTTCCACCTGGCCAAAATCAGGATTAACTGTAAGGTCGAGTGTCATGTCGTTGGTAATACCGAATTTGGCATCGAGTCCTCCGTTGATTTTCCAGTTAGTGCCTGTAGCAAAAGGATTACCTTCTACTTTTTCAAATTTTTCAAGGCTGCCAACTACAAAAGGTGTTATATCAGCCTGTTTTCTTGGTTTGATACCTGTCAGGCCGGTCATCTCGCCGAAGTTATGCACGATACCGGAGGCGTTCCGGTCTAAATGTTGCCATACTGACATCTCCTGCTTACGGAAAAGCTGTCGAAATACTTCCAATCCCCAGACCCCTCCGTTGGATATTCTGAACCTGAGCTGTGTCAGGGGTATTCTAAGTTCTGCTGCCCACCCCCATTCATACATCCCGGCATCAGTGTACCAAATAGGATCCCAGGTATCATCTTCTGACTGGCCGTCGCTTACCCATACAAAATCGTTTTTCACACCCGCGGCATTAACAACAAAGACAAAGCCGGTCTGGAGATCATGATAACTGTCGAAAGAAATGCCGACAAAATCGCCGTCGGCGTTATCCCTGCGCGAAATACGGCGGCTTATGCTGTCAGGAGCATTATCAAAGGCTTTAATGGCAACATAGATATTATTGTCGTCATAGAGTACTTTGAACTCAGTCCTCTGGCTTGTCGCGCCTCCGTTGACCGGCTCAAACTGAACAAAGTCACCGTCCCAGGCACCGGCCTGCCACGCTTCATCCTCAATTGATCCGTCTATAACAGGAGGCTGGGATGTAAATGTTGCGTCATAGCTTCTCTTCGGTATTGAATCCTGGGCGCTGAGAAGAGTGCACAATATCACAGCCAGGGCGGTCGAAGCAATTCTTTTCATGGTAGTAAGATAAAGTGTCCAAAAGGCTAGTCCGGTATAAAGACCGGCGATTGGTGGTGATTGCTGCGCGGAATGATATTATTTAGAGTGAATCCAAATAAATAACCAGGTAAAGGTCGGTCTAAGACCGACCTCTGCCGTACGATTTAGAATAATTCGTAGGTATTGCCGGTGTGGGCGAGGAATTTGAACAGTCCTTCGCGTGGAATGATCAGAGATGCAGTGTTTGTGTTGGGATGGAATGAGAGCCTCTCATGGCTGAGGAGGATCTTGTCAATAAAGAGGTGCACGTGGTGTGTGTGGTCATTAATAAGGCCAAACGGTGAAACGGAGCCCGGGGTAAGACCGAGATACTGCATCAGCCGCCGGTCAGAGGCAAATGTCAGCTTACCCTGGTGAAGCTGTTTCTCGAGATCGTGGATCTTCAGCTGTGAGTTGTAGTACAAAATGACGAGATAATGTCTGTCGCCTTTGTGATTACGGAGGAATATGTTTTTACAGTGGCCCGATTCTATACCTGACCAGTATTTCATAGCCGCCTCGACTGTAGGTACGGGAGGGTGTTCGATGTACTCAAAAGATATTTGAAGGTCATTGAGCAGAGTGTACAGTTCTGCAGGTCCTCTCATTGATGGTTTTTCGGTTTGGGGCAATACTTGAATTCGATCTCGCAGAGCAGTGCCAGGTCTTCACCCGCCTCCCTGAGGTCAGTATCTTCAGCGTCATAATACCATTCGATGACCACAGGCACACCCTCATTGTTTAAATCCTTGAGGAGAGTGAAGATGTCAAAGAGGAATTTGGCCGATGACGAATTGAAATACTCAAGATCAAGCTTAAAAGTGAGAGGTTTCTTATCTGTGTACGTATTGTTCCTTTTCACCTGGGAAACGAATTCCTTCATCCATGCCAGGACAGGATAATAAAGCTCCCGTACATCTTCAGGAGCTGAGTTTCCTGATATGACAAATCTGCTTTCCGCGGGAGATAAAAAAATCTCCGGCGATATTTCGGTTGCATGGTGTATGAAGTCGTTCATAGTTCCCCTTTTTGCAAATTTGCAATTTTTTTAACAAAAGTCAATAAGAGAGTATAAACATATTAAATAAGTGGCTGTGCTTCGTTTTCAGGCATATACCCCGGATCTTCCGAAAGTACATGCTTTTTGGAGGCGTTAACGGCAAGAACGTCACAGCGCTCATTTTCAGGATTGTTATTATGTCCTTTTAACCAGAAAAGTATGACGTTATGTTGCCTGTACAGATCGAGAAAACGTATCCACAGATCCTGGTTCTTTTTTTTCTTAAAATGTTTCCTTTCCCACTCAAATACCCAGCCTTTGTTAACGGCATTGGCCACATACTGTGAGTCGGTATACAGTTTCACATTGGTACCCTGTTTCTTCAGTGCCTCAAGGCCTTTTATTATGGCCAGGAGTTCCATCCTGTTGTTTGTGGTGAAACGGAATCCTTCCGAAATTTCTTTCCGGTGGTTTCCTGACATAAGCACCACCCCGTAGCCACCCGGACCTGGGTTACCGCTGCAGGCGCCATCGGTGTAGATGATTACCTCATTGACCATTCGTCAGTGCCAGGCCGGTGTTATTTAGAAAGAGTCTTATGGCTATTGCCAGGAGGATGATCCCGAAGAACTTTTTAAGGATATGCAGTACTGTCGGACCAAGAAATTTTTCAATGGTCGTGGTCATTTTCAGTACAAAAAAGACCACGCCTATGTTCAGCAGCAATGCAATAAGGATATTAATAGTTTGGTATTCTGCCCTTAAGGAAAGTATTGTGGTAATTGATCCGGCGCCGGCAATAAGGGGAAAGGCGATAGGCACGATTCCGCCTCCGCCGGGGGAATCCTGTTTGAAGAATTCCACCCCGAGAACCATCTCCATGCCAATGAGGAAGATGATGATGGAGCCTGCTATGGCAAAGGCTCCGATGTCAACGCCGAATATGCCGAGGAGCCTCTCGCCGAAGATCAGGAATGCAAGGAAGATACCCAGTGAGGCCAGTGTCACCTTGACAGGCTGCACATCTCCTGTTTTTGCCTTGAGATCAAGGATGATCGGTATCGATCCGATGATGTCAATAATGGCAAATAGAACCATGAAGCAGGCTACTATCTCAATGAAATTGATGTTCATATGTCAAAATTTCGGCAAAGATAAATAAAAGCAGGCAATAGAGAAGCGACCGTAAAGTCCCGACATAGTATGTCGGGATAGGGAGCTGTCAGACTGCAGGACAAAAAAAGGGTCACCGGACCGGCAACCCTTTCTTTTTTCTGTCAGCAAATACTATTGGCGAATATCCATCTCCTTGAGCAGATGGCCGGCCCCGGCATAGATGTCCATGACCCAGAGCACATACCTTATATCAACACAGATGGTCCTCTGAAGCTCAGGTTCAAATGCGATATCACCTGTCATTGCCTCCCAGTTGCCGTCGAAAGCAAGACCGATGAGTTCACCGTTTCCGTTTATGACAGGGCTGCCTGAGTTGCCTCCTGTGATATCATTGTCTGTAATGAAACACACCGGCATGTAACCTTCAGATGCAGCATAGCGTCCGTACTCTTTCTTATCGTACAGGTCAATGAAATGCTGCGGCAGGTCAAATTCATAATCGCCTTTCTTGTACTTCTGAATGACGCCATCAGTTGTTGTATACCAGTTGTAATGGACTGCATCGTACGGATAATAATCCAATACCTTACCATAGGTCATCCTCATTGTGAAATTGGCATCGGGGTACTTCGTCTTATCAGGCATATATTCCATCACCCCGGCAATATAGATGCGCTGTCCCTTTGAGAGGTCGGCTGAATAACCTTCGAGATCCTTCTGAAGCTTTGACCTCGTTGCAGACACTGATTTTGCTGCGATATAGGCCGGATCTTTCTGTAATACCTTCAGACTGGGCTTATCGAGAAATGCTTTAAGCTTTTCAGGCGAGGTAAAGATGGACCTGGTGAACATGTCATCGACATATGCGTCGACATTACCTTTGAATTTTTTGTCGATCTGTGCATAAAAATCAGGCCAGAACTTCGGATCGATATCTGCTTTGTAAAGTTTAAGAAGGGCCTTTGTGACCTTCCGGTCTGTAGGATAGCTGTAATTGCCGTAAAAGTTGTCGATGTTTTTCAGCACTCTGTCTTTTATCTCGGTCACCCTTTTGCTGTCTTTTTCCGTCAGTGCGTCTTCAAGGGGTGCAAGCTGGCCGGCGAAGCTGATCATCTCGCAGGAACCCCTGAAAACCTCGCTCAGGTATTGCTGAACGTTATATTGTTCGGCCCTGCCTTTTACTGCATTTTCGATCAGTGAGAGTGCGTTGCCGTATTTCTCTGTGCGGGCCGGGTCAGAGTTGACCCACTTCATGAAGTCGGCTTCAAATGCGGCCTTTTTCTCTGCAGTGCGCAGGCGTACAAGTCCTTCATTCTGCCCTATTGAAAATTTCCAGTAGTTGGATGAGCCTGCAAACTTTGAAGCATACTGAATATTTATTTTCGGGTCAGCGACCATGTCCTTCATCAGGATATCCTGTCTTTCACCTCGGATCTTGATCCTGTTCGCGTTGGTGATCTTCATTGCCTCATCAACCTCATAGGAGGTCATGTATCTCTCTGTGCCGCCCGGGTAACCCATTATCATGGCAAAATCATTCTTCTGAAGGTCCTTAATTGATACCGGGAGGTAATATTTCGGTTTAAGGGGGACATTGTCTTCCGAATACTGTGCCGGTTTACCGTCGGGGCCCATATAGACCCTGAAGACGCTGAAGTCGCCTGTATGGCGCGGCCACATCCAGTTATCGGTGTCATGCCCGTACTTGCCGATAGAGTTGGGAGGGGTTCCGACAAGTCTGACATCGGTATAAACTTCATAAACGAGAAGGAAATACTGATTTCCGCCGTAGAAAGGCTGAACCATGGCACGGTACTGAGTATCCTTGATTGCTTCTGCTGTGATGGCTGAGCTCTCTGCATTTACAGCTTCGCGGCGTTCAGCTTCGGTCATGCCGGCATTGGTTTTGCCGATGATACGTGATGTGACATCTTCGATCCGGACAAGGAAGGTGACGCTAAGCCCGGGATTGGGCAGTTCCTCTTTACGGTTCATAGCCCAGAAACCGTTTGTCAGATAATCATGCTCAACTGAGCTGTGTCTCTGGATTGACCCGTAGCCGCAATGATGGTTGGTGAGCAGGAGACCTTCAGGTGAGACGATCTCTCCGGTGCAGCCTCCGCCGAAGATGACAATGGCATCTTTCATGCTGGCTTTATTAAGACTGTAAATATCTTCAGCTGTAAGTTTCAGTCCCATGTTGGTCATGGTTCCGATGTTCAGCTTTTCAATCAGTGGCAGCAGCCACATACCTTCATCTGCCCTGGCCTGGAAGCCGGAGAAAGTAACAAGGATAACAAGAATGGATAAGAATTTTCTCATGAGTTATAATGTTGATTGTTTTTGCGAAGTGCCAAAGATATCAATTTCCTGTCTGCAGAAATTGATTTTAACAATTTATAAGAATTGAAGCTCGGTCTGCAGATCCCTGAGGTTAAAGGTGAGGCGGTGGAATGGGGTTATGCCGTGATCAATAATTGCTTTACGGTGTTCAGGGGTCGGATAGCCTTTGTTATGGCGCCAGCCGTACTGCGGGTAAAGGGCATCAAGCTCCTCCATGAGACGGTCGCGTTCCGTTTTTGCGAGAATTGAGGCGGCAGCTATTGAGAGGTAGGTGGCATCGCCGCGGATGATTGTTTGGTGGGGTATGTTGCCGTATGAGTAGAATCTGTTGCCGTCGATCAGCAGGAGCAGGGGAGTTATTTTTAATGTGCTGACGGCGCGGTGCATGGCGGTGATGGAAGCGCGAAGGATGTTCATGGAATCTATCTCGGTGTTGCTGCATGAGGCAATGCTCCAGCTGGCAGCATGAGTTGTGATTTCCTGGCGGAGCCGTTCACGCTGGCGAGGGGAGAGTTGTTTTGAGTCGTTGAGTTCCCTGTTGCGGTATTTTTTCGGGAGTATCACTGCAGCCGCGAACACCGGTCCTGCGAGGCAACCCCGTCCGGCCTCGTCGCAGCCGGCTTCTTTTATTCCGTCGAGGAAGTAGGGTTTTAGCATCACGGTTTAGTGTTCATTGCCTTCATGATGCAGTTCCACATCTGTGTGGCGGCGTTTTCCCATGTATAGCGTTGGGAGTTGCGGATGCCCTCGTCGGAGAGGCGGCGGCGCAGCGCCTCGTCTCCGGCGAGGCGTGCCATAGCCTCCGCTATGGCACCTGCACCGGCGGGGCCGGTGCAGAGCGCTGCGCCGCCGCTGACCTCGGGCAACGACGAGGTGTCCGACAGTATGCACGGTGTACCGCAACGCTGCGCCTCCACAACGGGGATGCCAAACCCCTCAAACCACGGAACAAACGTCAGCGCCACGGCAGCACCGTAAAGACGCCTTAAGACATCACGGCCGACAGAACCGGTGAAAAGAATGTCGGAACCGTAGGGCGATGCCTCCAGCGCCTCGTCAATAGCCCTGGTGAGATAGAGCCTCTTCCCGGCAAGAAGCAGCACGTGATCACTGTTATTGTTCTTCCTGAAAATATCATAAGCCCTGATAACAGTCTCGACATTCTTACGCGGAGAAAAATTGCTCACAAAAAGAAAGTAAGGCCTGCCGCCTGTGAACTCCCGTCGCGTCAACTCAGCTTCCCCGGGCATGGACGGAGAGAAAATGTCTGCAACACCGTTCGGCACAATGTCAATTTTACTGCTGGCAATATCGTAAGTAGCCGTGATGTCCTTTGCCGAGAACTCCGAAACTGTCGTTATCCTGACCGCCTTCTTTGCAAACAGCGGGAAGAAGTGCCTGAAATACCACCGTTCACGCCTGGGAATATCACCCGGACGATGCTCATGATTAAGGTCGTGTATCACTGAAATGCACGGAACTTCAGTGCGAAGAGGTATGATCCCGTCGGGCGCGACAAACAGATCGGCCCTGACTTTCTTCAGCACAGCCGGAAGAAACAGTTCATGCCAGGCGTACCACAGCAGAGGGTGTACAGTACGCAACGGAATGATAATATATTCGACGTTATTGCCAGTGACAGGCAGATCATCATACCTTCTGTCGCTGATAAGCACAAAATGATGCTCCGGATGGGCACTGACGATCCTCCTGGTAATCTCCCAGGTAAACCACCCTATACCGTCGTGCGGCACAGGTCTGAGGGTACGCGCATTGATGGCAATAATCATTGTCTGCTGCCGTTCTGAATTGCAAATGTGGCGATTAATTTATAAATTGTCATTCAATTGATCAAAGTCATCCAAAGATCGCCTTGAGGAGAAAATTCCTGGTAAATATTGTTTTTCTGCTTGCGGTGAGCATTATTGTCAAGGCTTTCTGGGTTCTTGGCATTGACCGCACAGTGCAGAACATCGCCGGAGAGGAGGCTTACGGGTTTTATTTTTCGCTCTTCAGCTTCTCGGTTCTGTTTACTCTTCTGCTCGACATGGGACTGTCGGGCTTCAACAACAGGGCTGTCTCCGCCGACCCCACAAGGGTGAAGCTTTATTTTGGCAATGTGCTTCTCCTGCGCCTGCTGCTAACAGCAGCCTATTTTCTTGTCACGGTCACTGTGGCATGGGCAATGGGCTATTCGCGGCAACAGTTCACCCTGCTGCTTGTCCTGATGCTTAACCAGGTGATGTCTTCAATGATCCTCTGGCTGCGCTCGAACATAAGCGGGATGCAGTACCTCTTTCTTGACAGCATCCTCTCTGTGGCCGACAGGCTGATGATGATAATCATCTGTTCCCTGCTCCTCTGGGGAGGAATGACATCAGGGCCGTTCAGGATAGAATGGTTTGTCTGGGCGCAGACGGCTGCATATTTTACTGTAATGGTTGTGTCGTTTATCATAGTCATTCGTCGTGGCGGTGTCTCGAAGGTAAGGCCTGACGCCGCGGTACTCAAAAGCATCATAATTACAGGATTGCCTTTTGCACTGGTGGTCTTTGCCATGACCCTTTACTGGCGCATCGACTCTGTGCTGATCGAGCGGCTGCTGCCCGACGGCGCCATGCAGGCAGGTATTTATGCCCAGGCCTTCAGGCTCTTTGATGCCATTGCCATGTTCCCGGTGATGTTCGGAAGCCTCCTGCTGCCAATAATGTCAAAGGAGCTTGCCGCACGAAACAATATCGCCCCGCTTGCCTCGATGGCCGGCAGGATGCTTTTAGCGCCACTGGGTATAGGAGCTGTGACGCTCGCCACCTTCCCCGGTGAGATACTTGACCTGCTGTACCATGCTCCCTCCGCGGCAGCGGTCAGCGCATTCACAGTGCTGATGCTGACACTGGTACCTGTCGGTGCAGTGTATATCTTCAGCACAATGCTCACAGCTTCAGGGCGACTGAAAATACTTGGACTGATCACCCTGTCCGGAATGGCGGTTAACATCCTCATGAACCTTATCCTCATACCTGCCTTTTCTTCCGCAGGAGCTGCTTATACAGCTTTTTGCACACAGATAGTTGTGGCAGTTGCATGCATCCTTGCAGTCGAAAGAACCATGATTAAGATGGTCGTTCCCGGGAGAATATTCCTTTACCTTCTTATGTTGTTGCTGACATACGCTACCGGCCGGCTGATGAGGATGCTTGAGGTGCCGTGGATTGCAGCCGCAGCCACAGAGCTCATCGCAGGCTTCGTTCTGGCACTGGTTTTCAGGATGGTTGAACCTCTCAAAAACCTGAAACTCATTATCGGGAGACGGGATTCTATTTAAAAAGTGTTATTTTTGGCGTTGATGGTTGAGGAGTCCCTTATGAGACGATTACTGACATGCGCTGTTGTGATGCTGATTACAGGCACTCTGGCTTTTTCACAGAGGTCGTATGAGCTGTCGCATCAGGTTCTGGTGACGGCAGCAAGTGTGGAGCCGGTCAAAGACGGAATATCATACCAGCAGACCGTAGGTGAGACTGCTGTGGAGATTACCCTTCCGGATATCTACGTTTTGACGCAGGGCTTCCAGCAGCCGCGCTTTATACCGCCGACAGATTACCCCGTCAGGGAAGGTAACGGGGTGGATTTTTTTCCGAATCCGGTTACAAAAAGTGCTGAAAAGCCCGACATATTTAATATCAGGATGTTCGGAGTTCTGGGAAGGCATTATTATATCATCATTACAAACCTCCCCGGTGCAGTTATGTACACGACAGAGAAGGAGTATTCCACTATTCATGATGAAATTCATGAAGTTGATCTTCAGCGCTATGTAAACGGAATCTACGTGGCGAGGGTTTGGAGCAGCGACGGTGTAATTGACCGTTCTTTCAAAATTGAGAAACTGTAAAGAAAAGGATATGCAAAGGGTTATTTCTCTTGTGTTGATGGTTACAGGACTTTATCTGGCAGGAGGAGAGGCAGCTTCCGGTCAGGGTACTGTGCCGGGTGGTATAAATTACCAGGCTGTTGCGCGCGATACCTACGGGAAGGAAATAGTCAATACGCCGATTGAGGTTCAGTTTACGATAAGAAGCGGATCGCCTACCGGTACTGTAGTTTATCAGGAAGTATATACAGATGTTACCACATCGAAATATGGCGTCTTCTCGCTTGTGATCGGGAAGGGTGATCCGGTCAGCGGCACATTTGCCGATATCGACTGGTCATCGTTTAACCACTATCTGCAGGTATCGGTCAAGTTCGAGAATAATTTCATGGACATGGGAACGATGCAGTTCATGGCTGTACCCTATGCATTATATGCCGGCAAGTCGCTTGAACCCGGTCCTATGGGTCCGGCAGGACCGAAAGGTGACAAGGGAGAACCGGGTGATCCTTCAGTGGATACGGATGATCAGAAGCTGGCATATAATACTTCAGAAAAGATTCTTTCTCTCACAGATGGCGGCAGTGTTCGCCTGGATACGATAGTTGCATTCAGGGCAAGAAATCTCATTTCCGATATCGCACCTCAGATTTCAGATGTTACAATGACTTATGATCAGCCTGATCTTAGTGTGGGAGGAGGATTTAATGCAAGCACAGGCGTTTTCACCGTACCTGCTGACGGAATATATACCTTCAATGTAACATATTATGCCGATGGCGCCGGAGGCTCAAGGGAGGTTTCCATTTATGTTAACTCTGCCACGTATGAAAAAATAGCAATTGAAATAAGCTCCGGAACCACCATCACGGTAAGGTCTGTCACTATCAAATTAAGCAAAGGAAATACAGTCAGCCTTGTGGTATACACCGGCACTGCAACCCAGACCGGCACAGGCTCATTCGCCGGGTACAAGGTCAATTAGGGTTGTTACCTGTTTTCCGTTATCTGTTTTCGGTTCTGCTACAATACCTTATGCGCTACGGGCAATAGTTATTTAATGCCGCGCTACTTGCGCGTCGCAGCGATCTGCCAATATTCTTGCCCATGCCGAATGCTCCTTGCTCCCTGCTTTTTAATATATTTGTTGAAAATTACAGAGCATGATTAACAACGACCAGATAAAAGACATTACAGGACGCCGGGATGCGTTGAGGAGGTATCTTTGACGTCGATGGCAAACTTCTGGAGATAAAAGAAAAAGAGGAGATAACCAAAGACCCCGGCTTCTGGAACGATCCTAAAAAAGCCGAGACACTGCTGAAAGAGATCTCCTCGGTGAAGAGCTGGACCAGCGCTTTTGATAAAGTAAATATATCTGTCGAGGACCTCCTGGTCCTTCTCGATTTTTTTAAGGAAGGCGAGGTCACCGAGGAGGAGATAACCATCCAGTATGACAAGGCACTGGCCGAGGTTGAGAGGCTTGAGCTTCGTAATATGCTTCGGCGTGAGGAAGACCAGCTGGGAGCCGTACTGAAGATCAACGCCGGAGCAGGCGGAACAGAGAGCAACGACTGGGCGCAGATGCTTATGCGGATGTACCTCATGTGGGGAGAGAGAAACGGGTACAAAATTACTGAAGCTTATTATCAGCCGGGAGATGAAGCCGGAATAAAAACCGTAACCCTCGAGTTTGAAGGTGACAATGCGTACGGATATCTAAAGAGCGAGAACGGAGTGCACCGCCTGGTGCGTATCTCGCCGTTCAATGCACAGGGTAAGCGACAAACGACATTTGCTTCAGTATTCGTGGCCCCGCTGGTAGACGATGACATAAATATAGAGATCAATCCCAACGACATCACATGGGAAACATTCCGCTCCTCTGGTGCAGGCGGACAGAACGTAAATAAAGTCGAGACAGCAGTGCGGCTCCGTCATGCCCCGACAGGCATTGTCATTGAGAACCAGGAGTCACGCTCACAGGGCCAGAACAAGGAGAATGCCCTCCGCCTTCTCAGATCGAGCCTCTATGAGATGGAGCTGAGGAAGAGACAGGAAGAACAGGCTAAGATAGAAGGATCAAAGAAGAAGATCGAATGGGGATCACAGATCCGCTCCTATACCCTGCATCCCTATAAGCTGGTGAAAGACCTGCGCACAGGGTATGAGGCAGGAAACGCCCAGGCTGTCCTTGACGGTTATATAGATGAGTTTATTAAGTCCTACCTTATGGAGTTCGGAGGCAGCCAGTAAAGCAATATGACAAAAGACATGGTTTAAGAGCCTAAGAATCCGTTATTTTGCGAGTTCACCAGTAGTTCATTTAATGACACAGAGAGAGACATTATTTGATAAATTTCCGCCCGTCTCCACAGAAAAATGGATGGAGAAGATCACTGCGGATCTGAAGGGAGCCGATTTCAGGAAGAAACTGGTATGGAAAACCCGCGACGGCCTCGAGGTGATGCCTTTTTACCGGCAGGAAGACCTTGACAGTATCCCGCATATCGGATGCCTCCCTGGCGATTATCCGTTTGTACGAGGAACCCGCCTGGCTGATAATGCCTGGCTCGTAAGGCAGGACATCACGGTCATGGATTACAAGGAAGCCAACCACAGGGCGCTTGAGATACTGATGAAGGGAGTCACCTCACTGGGCTTCATAATTGACAATCCCGAAACCATAAATGCTGAAAATATCACGCTGTTGCTCAAGGACATTCATTGCGGAAGCGTCGAGCTTAATTTTACGTCGGCAGGCAGGGCTAAAGAGCTTCTGACAGCTCTTCAGACAGCCTTAAGGGCAGCGGGAACTGATATGAAAAGTGTGCATGCAACCATCGCTGCTGATCCCCTGGGAAGGCTGATGGCCAACGGCAAACTGTGTGTGCCGGTTGAAGAGGGGCTTGAATATCTTGCTGGTCTCGCCAGAGAATCTACCGGCTTACCGGGACTACGATGCATCAATCCGTCGGGTACGCTGTTCAGCAACGCAGGTGCCGGGCCTGTAGCCGAACTGGCCTATACCCTGTCACTCGGCAACGAATACATGGCTTACCTGACTTCACATGACATCAGTCCTGATAGTGCAGCCTCACTGATAAAATTCACCTTTGTCACCGGCCCGGACTTTTTTCCGGAGATAGCCAAACTGCGTGCTGCGAGGATGTTATGGGCTATCATAGTAAAAGGATACGGACCACAGTCGGAAGAGAGTGCGGTGATGCACGTCCATTCCGTCACCGGCAGATGGAACAAGACATTATACGACCCTTATGTCAACATGCTGCGCACACAGACAGAAGCGATGTCAGCCGCTCTGGGAGGAGCCGACTCTATCACCGTCGAGCCTTTCGACATCATCTTCAGGAATCCTGATAATTTCTCTGAAAGGATTGCACGAAACCAGCAACTGCTGCTGATGGAAGAGTCCCACCTTGATAAAGTGGCAGACCCCGGAGCAGGGTCATACTATATCGAAGAGCTGACAGCAATGATCGCCAGGGAAGCCTGGACAATCTTCCTCGAAACGGAAAACGAGGGCGGTTTCCTGGCTGCGATGCAGAAAGGGAGTATCCAGGATAAAATAAACAGAGCCGCATCGGCCCGCAAAGTTAATGTAGGCAGGCGCCGCGAGACCCTTCTTGGTACAAACCAGTATCCCAACTTCAGGGAACAAAATGCTCCTGAGGCTGATGCCGGAAGGCTCTTCAGCGATGCCAACCCGGTCGCGGATGAACAGGTTAAACGTCTCATCCCCTCCAGGGGGGCAGAAGAGTTTGAGAAGCTCAGGCTGGCAACGGAACATGCAGCCCGCAGACCCCTCGCCTTCATGCTTACAATCGGTAACCCGGCAATGCGCAGGGCGAGAGCACAATTCTCATCCAATTTCTTTGCGTGTGCCGGGTACCAGGTGAAAGACAATAACGGATTTGAAATCGCCGCCGATGGAGTTAAGGCTGCAATGGAAGCAAAAGCCGATATCATTGTTATATGCAGTTCAGATGATGAGTATGCCACTGTGGCTCCTGAAATATTAACTCTCACGGAGAAAAAGGCTGTTGTCGTGGTTGCGGGAACCCCGCCATGCATGGATGACCTTAAGGCGGCAGGACTGGAACACTTCATCAGTGTGCGCTCGAATGTGATCGAGACACTTCAGATGTTTAACACGATACTGGGAATAAACTGAACAGAGATGAGCAGAAGACCAGAATATTCACAGCATGATCTTGCCACGGTTACCTCACCCGCTAAGAACATTCAGAGGTGGGAGAAGGAGAACGGGATTTTTCCTGCCTGGGAGACGCCTGAGCGTATCCCTGTAAAGAGTGTTTATACACATGAGGACCTTCACGGCATGGAGCATCTTGGTTATGCTGCCGGACTGCCCCCGTATCTCCGGGGACCATATTCAGCCATGTATGCAATGATGCCATGGACCGTCAGGCAATACGCCGGGTTCTCAACGGCCGAAGAGTCCAACGCATTCTACCGCAGGAACATAGCGGCAGGCCAGAAAGGCCTCTCGGTGGCTTTTGACCTGGCAACACACCGTGGCTATGACTCTGATCATGAGCGCGTTGTAGGTGATGTCGGAAAAGCCGGAGTGGCAGTGGACTCCGTGCTTGATATGAAGGTGCTCTTTGACCAGATACCCCTCAACGAGATGTCGGTCTCGATGACCATGAACGGAGCCGTGCTGCCTGTGATGGCATTTTATATTGTCGCAGGACTGGAGCAGGGGGCAAAGCTGGAAGAGCTGCAGGGTACCATCCAGAATGACATCCTGAAGGAGTTCATGGTGCGCAACACTTATATCTATCCTCCTGCCTTCTCGATGCGTATAATTGCCGACATCTTCAGGTACACATCCGCGAAGATGCCTAAGTTCAATTCCATCTCCATCTCGGGATATCACATGCAGGAGGCAGGTGCCACCGCAGACATCGAGCTGGCATACACTCTCGCTGACGGGCTCGAGTACCTGCGCACCGGTGTGAAGGCTGGGCTGAACATTGACGATTTTGCGCCGCGCCTCTCTTTCTTCTGGGCCTGCGGATTGAATTTCTTCATGGAGATAGCCAAGATGAGGGCGGCACGCATGCTCTGGGCAAAGATTGTCAGTGAGTTCAACCCGAAGAACCCCAAGTCGCTTGCTCTCCGCACCCACACGCAGACATCGGGATGGAGCCTCACCGAGCAGGACCCCTTCAACAACGTGGGCCGCACATGTATAGAGGCAATGGCAGCAGCCATGGGTCATACGCAGAGCCTGCATACCAATGCCCTTGATGAGGCAATTGCATTACCGACTGATTTTTCGGCACGTATAGCGCGCAACACACAGATCTACCTGCAGGAAGAAACTAACATCTGCAGGGCTGTCGACCCGTGGGCAGGGTCATATTATGTTGAGACACTGACTGATGAGATTGCACACAAGGCGTGGGAGCTTATTCAGGAGGTCGAGAGCCTGGGAGGCATGGCCAAAGCCATTGAATCAGGTATACCCAAGATGAGGATCGAAGATGCTGCCGCCAGAACACAGGCCAAAATTGACTCGGGAGCACAGACCATTGTAGGCATAAACAAATACCGTCTCGACAAAGAAGAGCCGCTCGAGATACTTGAGGTCGATAACCCCGCCGTACGCGATGCTCAGCTGAAAAGACTGGCGCAGCTGAAGGCTTCACGTAATGAGGAAGAGTGCCGGCAGGCGCTGGATGCCATAACAAGGGCTGCCGAAACGGGTGAGGGCAACCTCCTTGAACTGGCTGTGGATGCCGCATCAAAGAGAGCTACCCTCGGAGAAATATCGTATGCATGTGAAAAAATAGCTGGGAGATATAAAGCTGTGATAAGAACAATATCAGGAGTTTATTCGTCAGAATATAAGTCTGACTCTGACTTTGCGGAAGCAAAAGCCATGTGTGCCGAGTTTGCCTCCAGGGCAGGCAGGCAGCCACGGATAATGATTGCCAAGATGGGACAGGACGGTCATGACCGCGGTGCCAAGGTGATATCGACAGGATATGCCGACATAGGATTTGATGTTGACATCGGGCCGCTGTTCCAGACCCCGGCAGAGGCTGCAAGGCAGGCTGTCGAGAATGATGTGCACCTGTTGGGAGTGTCAAGCCTGGCGGCGGGACATAAGACGCTGATCCCGCAGTTGATAAGTGAACTGAAAAAACTGGGGCGCGAAGACATCCTTATCATTGCCGGCGGGGTCATTCCTGCACAGGATTATCAGTTTCTTTACGATGCCGGCGTGGCTGCCATCTTTGGCCCGGGAACATCGGTGGCAAAGACAGCCAAACAGATCCTTTCAATATTAATCCAGACCTTATGAAAAAATATCTCATTCTCATCATGGTGATCGCTCTGGCCGCCGCCGGTTGCAGGTCCTCAAAGACCGCCGCCACGGAGAACGCGGCACCCGCATCGCCTCCGGCAGTGACTGAAGAGGTGCAGGACCACGTATGGGACTTCCGTGATGCCACCACGTGGATCCTCGGGGATTTCAGTGTTGCAAGGCTCCTTGATCCGCCTCATTCGATATGGTATCTCGAAGAGTTTGCAAATTATGTTCCTGACAAGGCAATAATGGAAGAGCTGAAACAAACTGACATCAGTGATTATTCAATCACCATTGTCCTTGGAACGTGGTGTCCCGACAGCAGGAGGGAAGTGCCGAGGTTCATGAAGATAGCTGATATGTGGGGTTTCCCTGAGAACAAAATAAGGTTCCTGGGCGTGGACATAAATAAAATAGCACCCCTGGCAGACTTTCCTGCTCTGGGAATAGAAAGAGTGCCTACCTTTATATTTTATAAAAATAATTCAGAGGTCGGACGCATCATTGAGGTTCCGGTAACGTCTTTAGAACAGGATACAAGAGATATCCTCAGGAGGAAATAAGAAAACTTAATACTTGAACCAATGGAAGAAGATAAGAACAAGCAGCAATCCGGAGTGGGTGTGGCAGCACTCGTTACGGGCATAATAGCATTCCTGATGGCAGTGGTACCGTGCGTCGGCATTCTGGCTATCGTCCCGGCTGTAATAGCCATCGTCCTGGCAATAGTAGGGCTATCAAGGCCCAATACTTCACAGGGCATACTTATCGGAGGACTTGTCATAGGCATAATCGCACTTATGATCTCAGTATCTCAGAGCTTTATAATCGGGAAGATTGCGGATAAGACAAAATCAGGTGACTGGGCCACGGAGATTGAAAAGGTGGTGAAGGATGTTACCAACGATATTGAGACTGAATTTGGTGACAAGGAAGTAATCATCCATGTAAATGACGGAGATGATTCTGTCGAGATCAAAGCCACGGTGAAGAGAAACGATCTTGAAAACAAGCTTGATGAGCTTGAGAGCACCGAAGACACAGTTAAAACCGCACCTGCAGGGGAAGGCGGCAAATAAAAGTGAACCGTACAGCTGATCAGCGGGCATATTTTGCTGTAAACATTATACTTGCCGGGGTAATCCTTTTAATCATGGGTTACTCCGGTTTTTATTCTCCCGATGAGAACGAATATCCTGTAGTATGCATTCATGAGAAGCTGACAGGAGAGCAGTGTCCTTCATGCGGACTGTCGCATGCTTTTTCGCTGATCATACGGGGGAGGATTGATGAAGCCCTCCTGTGGAACAGCGCCTCCCTGAGGGTCTTTCTCTTCTTCGCGGTGCAGCTCATCATGCGTCTCGGTCTCGGAGCCAGGAGCCTGGTTACCGGTCACTGGCTGAAACAGATAGCACGGACTGATGTCCTGGTCTCGTCAGCGATGGCGCTATATGCATTTTACCCTTTCCTCAGGGCGCTGTGGACAGGTTTAGCCGGATGATCATTCGTTGAACGCCGAATTTATTGCATCATAAACCAGGTGACTTTCAAATCCCTTTCCAAGGGCATGCCTCAGGATCTTGCCTTTGAGTTCATACCTGCTCTTCGCCTTTATCCTTTTCTGCTGCTCCCCGATTATCTTTCTCAGGAGGGCAAGATACTCCCCGTCATCAATCGCCTCAAGTCCTGTTGCAATAGCTTCAGCCGGTATATTCTTGCTTTTAAGGCCCTGTGCAATCTTCACCCTTCCCCACTGGCTGTATGTGAAGTGATCGCGGGCAAAAGCCCTGCAATAACGGGCCTCATCAATGAACTTTTCCCCGATCAGTTTATTTATGATGGCCGATCTGGTTTTTTCGTCCCTGGCTCCCCACCTGTCAAGGAGCGACATTATGTCACTTATGCAATATTCCCTCCCGGAACATACTTTCTGAGCCTTTTGGAGAAGCTCGTCCTGTTCATTCTTTTCACCCATTTTTCTCAGCTTTGACAAATCGTTTCTTTCCACTGATATCTTCAATGACCTTTATATCCTTGTAAATATCCTGACGGAGAAGCCGGGCCGTTGTATCAGCATAGGTTTCATTTACTTCCAGCCATAGAGAGCCGCGGGGCGCCAGGGCATAATCGGCAACTGCCATTATATGCCGGTAGTATACCAGCGGATCGGCATCAGGGACAAACAGAGCCTCATGCGGTTCATGGTCAAGCACGTTGATATGCATTGCCTTTTTTTCTCTCTCTGTCACATAGGGAGGGTTGCTCACAATGATATTGCTGACAGGCAGTGTCGCGGGTTCCTGCGTAAGGATGTCGGCCTTCGACAGCTGCACGGCAGCGCCTGTGGAAGAGATATTATGCGCTGCGACCTGCAGTGCCTTGTCAGAATTATCCGTTGCGACGACTGTTGCATCGGGGAATGCAAGGGAGAGTGCTATTGCAATACATGCCGATCCCGTGCAGAGGTCGGCCGCCGTTCCGGTGAAACCCGGATTTTCCCTGATAATAAGCGATACCATCTCTTCTGTCTCCGGCCGCGGTATGAGAACCCCGGGCTCTACTCCGATGCGGTGCCCGCAGAAGAGAGTATAACCGAAGATATACTGCAGAGGCTCTCCCGCCGAAGCCCTGCGGGCTGCTGCCATGATACGGCCAGCTGCTTCAGGGTCGGCTGTTCTGTCTCCGAAAGCCAGCTGACGGGCGTTATCAATGCCGGTATATTCTTTTATTATGGCTGTGGCCATAGCATCAGCTTCCTTCTCCGGCCACATTCGTTTCAGCATCCCGGAGACATGATGACGTATTTCGCTTATTGTTTGTAAATTTCCGGCCATGATTCAAAGATAGAAAATTGCATTTATGACATCGCCTGATGATATGATCTTTATGCGCCGTTGTCTTGAGCTGGCAGGAAAGGCAGAGGGTTACACCTCTCCCAATCCGCTCGTCGGTGCGGTCATTGTGCATGACGGCAGGATCATAGGGGAAGGATATCACCTGGAGGCAGGCACATCGCATGCCGAGGTGCATGCCATAAATGCCGTGGAAGACAAAAGCCTTCTTCCTCGTTCTGTATTGTATGTCAGTCTTGAGCCCTGTTCTCATCATGGACGTACCCCTCCGTGTGCTGATCTGATAATCAGGAGCGGCATACGAAAGGTAGTCATCGGTACCGGAGATACCAGCCTGAAGGTTGCGGGAAAGGGTATGGAACGAATGCGCCAGGCAGGGATTGAAGTTGTATCCGGCGTTGCTGAAGATGAGTGTCGTGAGATCAATCGCCGTTTCTTTACAGTGCATGAGAAGCATCGTCCGTATGTCATCCTGAAATGGGCACGCAGCGCCGACGGTTTCATTGATACCGTCAGGGCGCCCGGCGAGGCTATCGGGCCCCACTGGATAACCGGTATGCCGGAACGGATACTCGTCCACAAATGGCGTGCTGCCGAAGATGCAATCCTGGCCGGCGGCGCTACGATCCGCGCTGACAACCCGTCGCTTGACGTTCGCTTCTGGAAAGGCAGAAACCCTGTCAGGATAATCGTCAGCCGCAGCGGGAATATCGATCCTCATGCAAAAGTTCTTAACGGACCGGCTAAAGTGAAACTTTTTACGTGTAAAAGCAGTATAACCCTTCCCGGAGCGGAAGTTGTTCAATTTAATGATGATCAAAATATTGCCGGGAAAGTCCTGAAGATTCTTTATGAGATGAAAATGCAGTCTGTCTTTGTTGAGGGAGGAGCATTCATCATCAGCCAGTTCGTTGGCCCGGGTCTTTGGGATGAGGCTCGCCGTTTTACGGGAAGGATGAACTTCGGCAACGGAGTGGCTGACCCCTTCCCGTCATTCAGGCCGGATGAGGCTTTCAGCTTCGCGAAAAGCACCCTGGAGATTGCCAGGAACAGAATGAAATGAACGTCAGACAGTGTTAATAAAAGCTTTTATTTTGTTAATAAATAATAATTCGTAATTTTGAGTCCCAATTCGTAAAATGAAGTGAAAGTCATGAGACGCGGATTCTCTGTTTTTTTATTGGTACTTCTTGTTGCAGGCGTGGGTGTTTACGGACAGTCATCGCGCAAGTATATCAAAGCAGGTGAGGAGTTCATAAGGAACAATATGTTCGATGATGCCATCGACCAGTTCTCACGGGCTATCGAGGAGTCCCCCGCTTCAGCCGACGGCTATGTCAAAAGAGCCAGGGTGTATGAACTGACTGGCAACTACATGCTTGCCTATGATGATTACAAGAGGGCGGTGAACTTCATGCCCGACGATACCGGCATACTGTACAACCTGGGCCGTACGTGCAATATGATAGCCTCGGCGGAAAATACAACAGCCGATGAAAAAACGAAATATTATTCTGAAGCTGTATCAGTCCTGCAGAAAGCAATAAAGGCCGAATTCCGGAACGGAAGGCTCTACACCGAGAAAACGGTCTCACTCATCGGTATGGGACTGTGGGACCGTGCCCTGGCTACCTCAGACACTGCCCTCCAGATGAGGGATGATGCCATAAACTATTACTACCAGGGCATCATCTACCAGAAGAAAAATGATGATCAGACAGCCAGGAGGCAGCTCGAAAAGGCTGTCACAAAAGACAAGACCCTTTCCGTTGCCCGTCTTGAGCTGGCCAGGGTTCTTATCCGCCAGGGTGATATCAACAGTGCTCTCGGGCAGTGCAACATGGTGATGCAGCAGGATGAGAAGAATGTAGAAGCATACCTCACCCGCGCCATGGCCTTTGAAGCCAAACTTGACTACCCGTCGGCCATCAATGATATTTCAACCGCAATACTGCTTGAGCCGGCAAATAAATTTCACTATATCAGCAGGGGTACCTATTACCGGAAATTTAATCAGCACCTTTCCGCCATCAATGATTTCACTAAAGCGCTGGCTCTCGACCAATACCAGCCTGAGGTATATCTGTTGCGCGCCCATTCGTATGAGGAGATCAACGATTTCGAGAAGGCAGGATCGGATTATACGAAGGTCATTGCCATGAATGAGGCAAACGCTCCTGAAAAGAAGATGCTGGCTGAGGCTAATGACAGGCTCTTTGCGATCAACCGTGAGACGATCAGTCCGGAGATCTCCATCGAAGCTCCGACAATTGTCGGAGGACGCGAGATAGAGGTGGGTTTTGACAGCAAGAGTGTGCTGGTGGCAGGCAGGATAAGTGACAAAAGCCTCCTTGCAGAGTTCTCGATCAACAACACCCCGGTGATGCATGAAGGCCGCAGCGGTTCAATTCCCTTCTCAGCCGAGGTGGAGATACCGTCAGATGAGACGGTAAGAATAGTTGCCCGTGATGTCTATGACAATGAGAGTGTGCTGACTTACCATATCAGGCGCACAGAAACTGATCCTCCGGAGATACAGATACTTGCCCCGTATGTTATTGGAGACGATGTACTGATCATTGACAGCCTTACTACCCGTTTAGATATTGAAGGCAAGGTGACAGATCAGAACCTTATCAAATCGGTTAAAATTGAAAATATCAGTGCACAGTTCTCGCAGGATAATCTCAATCCCGGTTTCATAGCCAAGGGCATTGATATACGCAACACTGACAAGATCACCATCCTTGTTGAAGACAAGTACGGGAACAGAACGATAAAGGATTACATGCTTAACCGCAACGGCACCACGATTTCCGATTCGAACCCGATGGGCAACACACTTGTTATCTTTATAGAAAACAGTGATTATCAGAATTTTGCAGCCCTGCAGGGTCCGCCTAAGGACGCGAATCTCATTACAGGTGTTCTTGAAGACAACTACCAGGTACTCCCCATCCGCAGGCTCCGCAACCAGACGAAGCAGCAGATGGAGAAGTTTTTTTCAATTGATCTCCGCGATGAGGTCCGGGGCAAGCAGATCAAGTCACTTGTAATATGGTTTGCCGGCCATGGCAAATTTATCAACGACGTAGGATACTGGATACCCGTTGATGCACGGCGTGACGAGGAATTCACCTATTACAGCCTGACAACACTCAGGGCTTCAATGGAGTCATACATGAACTATCTCACCCATGTGCTTGTCATAACCGACGCCTGTGAATCGGGCCCGAGTTTCTACCAGGCCATGAGGTCAGATCTCAAGGCCCGAAACTGTGCTGACTGGCGTGCCACGCAGTTCAAATCGAGCCAGGTATTTTCATCTGCCGGCTACGAACTGGCAGTGGATGACTCACAGTTCACCCGCACATTTGCCAGCGCTCTGCGTGGCAACCCTAAAACATGCATCGCCATTGAAGAGATTGCGTTGCAGGTCACCAAGGCTGTTACTCAGAACAACCAGCAGAAGCCTAAGTTTGGAAAGATCACCGGGCTCAAGGATGAAGACGGGACATTCTTCTTCATAAAGAAATAACCTGATGGGTGCAGGGGGCAGGTATTACAAAGTATCTTCACCTGTTTTACCGGCGTGGCTGTCCCTGTTATTTCTCATCATGTACGGTCCTGCCTCAGGCCAGAATTACTATTTTGAAAATTACGGTTCAAAGGAGGGGCTCAGCGCTTCAAAAGTCTATACTGTCATCCAGGATGCCAACGATTTTATCTGGCTGGGTACAGGCAGCGGCGCCACACGCTTTGACGGACTGAATTTCGAGAATTTCTCCACCTCGGACAGCCTGGCCCCGGGAGGGGTAAAAAGCATTTTCATGGACAGCCATGGCAGGATATGGCTCGGACATATCGGCGGTGGCATGTCACTCTTCGCGAATGACGTCTTTAAACGCGTATCTTTTTCTCCATCCATCTTCATAGGCATTGATTCAGCAAGGATAACCGACGGGGTAAAGCCTGTTATGACCCTTAGCGGTGATATAACCGCCATTACGGAGTATGAAGGATCTGTCTGGGTGGCAACCACCCTGGGCGGAGCGCTGAGGCTTGATAATCCCGAGCCCGGTGTCATGACCATGACAGGGCAGCAGTATGCCGGCCGTCAGGGACTGAGCAACGACGCTTTCGGGTTCTACAGCGACCGCAGCGGCAGCCTGTACTGCATAACAGACATGGGCATTAAAAAGTATGATCATGCCAGCGACAGGTTTAACCCTTACAACCCTGAAGGTCTCACCAGGTATTTCCAGATCACCACCATGTTTGAAGATTCCCGGGGAGCCCTGTGGTTTGGGACATATAACGGAGGACTGCACAAGCTTGACGGCAAGAGCGGTAAAATGGAGTTATATGATTCCCGCAACGGCCTGTGGGGTAATTTTGTAAGCTATATCACTGAAGACTACCGGGGCAATATCTGGGTGGCATCGATGGAAGACCAGGAGAGCCGGGGAGGCATTACAATCTTTTCACCTGACGGGATATTAACCTTCAACATCAGCAACGGCTTGCGGGCACAGCACATCCTTTGCATGATACAGGACAAGGAACGGAATATCCTTATTGCTGACAGGGATGCAGGCCTCTTCATTTACAAGGGCGATCACTTCACTTCATACCAGGCTCCGGCCTTCTTTCCGTCAAATGATGTATTCACACTCGCCCAGGATGAAACAGGCCGTTACTGGTTCGGCACTCACAGCGGCCTTTCACTTTACAATCCGAAGAAAAAAGAAGGAGAGAGGATTAAGACCTCAGGTTTCCCCGCCACTCTTGAAGGAAGCCAGATAAACATAATAAAGCCTGACAGGAATGGCAATGTATGGATTGTAACCTCGACCTATGAGGTATTCAGGTATGACCTGAAAGAAGATAAATATAAATTTGACATCAACCTGAACGGGAGCCTGAAGGAAATATACAGTATCTCGGCCCTGGAAACAGACATGTTGGATAACCTGTGGCTGGGAACCGACCGCGCCCTGATCAGATGGGATGAGAAAAAGAAAGAAAGCCGGACTTACACTCAGATCAATGGTCTCTCGGTTACCAATATCACATCACTGTTTACCGACAGCGGAGGATTTCTGTGGATAGGGTCAGAGAAGCGAAGCGGCATTACGAAACATCTCCCGGGCAGCGAGACCTTCACAACAGTCGATTTTGGCGCTGAGATCATGCCGACATCTATCACCGAAACATCTGACGGCACCGTATGGGTAGGGACCATAGACGGACTGTACGGCCTCAGGAATGATACGGTATGGAAAAGGATCACCGAAGCCGACGGCCTCCTTATGAATTCGATCAACCTGCTTCAGCCTGACAGGGAAGGTAACCTGTTCATAGGTACCAATCTGGGCCTTAACAGGTATGATATATTGACAGGCAGGATTTCATCCTTCACTGAGAAAAATGGTTTCACCGGCATTGAAACCAGGTCAAATGCCTCATTCTCGGATAGTAATGGTGATCTTTGGTTCGGTACATCCAACGGAGCCATCAGGCTGAGTCCTTCAAGGCTGCCTCCTGTTATCACGGAGCCTGCCACACATATCTGGAGAACCCTGGTCAACTATGTGCCGTACCCCATGTATGACGGGATACGTCTTTCCCACAACCAGAAAAAAGGAATTATCTTCGACTTCCTGAGCATCTGCCTTGTCAATCCCGAATCGGTCAAGTACCAGTATATGCTTGTTGGTTCCGATGAGGACTGGGTAAATACAAACCAGACCAGGGCGTCATACCTGTCGCTAAGCCCTGGCAGATACACTTTCAAGGTCAGAGCTTCAAATAACTACGGTTACTGGAATGAAAAGCCGGTGGAGATGTCATTTACCATTAGGCCCCCGCTATACCTGTCACCCTATTTTATTATACTGGCCATAGGTACCTTTATCAGCATCATCTACCTGTATATCATGCGGCGTGAGCGTAACCTGCTCAGGGAAAAGGATCTGCTTGAAGAGAAGGTAGAGGAGAGAACAGCCGAAGTAGTATCCAAGAGCCTCGAGCTGGAAGAAAAGAACAGGGATATCACCGCAAGCATCAGGTATGCTGAAAGGATCCAGGCTGCAATGCTTCCGCCGGAGAATTATTTCAACAACACTTTTGTTCTCTTCATGCCAAAGGATATTGTCAGCGGTGATTTTTACTGGATGTATGACAGCGGACTGAAGCAGTTCATTGCCACTGTTGATTGCACCGGTCACGGCGTTCCGGGTGCATTCATGTCAATTATTGGTCATAACTCGCTTAATAAGATTGTGAAGGAGAACGGGGTAAAAAGGCCCTCTGAAATTCTTGACCGCCTGAACACGGAGGTCGTTCATGCCCTTTTGCAGAGGAGTCAGAAGGCAGTGCGTGACGGCATGGATATATCACTTATTTCGTACGACACTCTTGAGCATTATGTCGAGTATGCGGGTGCTTACCAGCCGCTTTATCATGTAAGGGACGGCAAGGTTACTATTTACAGGGCTGACCGTTTCCCGATAGGAATGATTGACGGTCAGGCTAAGAAGGTCTTCACCAACCGCAGGATAGATGTCATGAAAGGAGATATGCTCTATATCTTCACAGACGGATTTGCTGATCAGTTCGGTGGTGATGAGGACAAGAAGTTCAAGACCATAAACATCAGGCGCCTGCTATCGGAGGTATACAGTTATCCCGAGGATGAGCAGAAAAGGCTGCTGGAGAAAGCCATCAGGGACTGGATGGGAGATCTCCCCCAGATAGACGATATTCTTTTTGTCGGTACCCGGATACCGTAGGTTCAGATCCGGGCGATTACCTTCGGATCAGCATGCCAGCCGGTATAGTTTACTATTGCCGGCACCACCTCTTCGGCCGTGGTGACAATCTGCCATATATCCTTGTGCTCAAGCCTCATAAAATGACCCCTGACCATGTGGTCGAAGAATTCGATGAGGTGGTCATAAAAGCCGTTGATGTTCATGATGATTATTGGCTTGTTGAACTGTCCCAGCTGCTTGAGGGTTATTACCTCCGTCAGCTCCTCGAGCGTTCCCACACCTCCCGGAAGAGCCACAGCTGCATCAGACATCGCGAAGATCGTCTTCTTCCTCTCAGACATGTCTGGGGTAATGATCATATCCTTTATCCCGGCATGACCCCATCCTTCCTTAATCATAAAATCAGGTATCACTCCGGTAATCTCACCTTTGCCGGCAAGGAGCGTATCAGCGAAGATACCCATCAACCCTATGCCTCCGCCTCCGAATACGGCATGCACATGCCTTGCTGCAAATTCTTTGCCCAGCTCTGCCGCGGCAGTGGCATAGGCAGGATCAATACGGCTGCTCGAGGCAGCAAAAACACAAACTTTCATTATATGTCAGAGAAGAGGAGTGAGCTTGGCTTCAAAAGCTGACTTTGCCGCTGCCCCGACCTGCTTGTCAACAACCTCACCACCTTTGAAGTAAAGAACCGTGGGAATATTCCTGATTGAGAACCTTCGTGCAACGTCAGGCGAGCTGTCAACATCGCACTTGACAACAAGAGCCTTGTCTTTATATGTCTCTCCTAATTGCTCAATATAGGGAGCAATCATCCTGCAGGGGCCGCACCATTCCGCCCAGAAATCCACAATCACCGGTTTGCCTGACTTCAATACAACCTCATCAAAATTATTGTCGTTAACGTGTTGTGCCATAGTATTTTATGTTTATAATGTATAGGTTACGAATTTGCACAAAGATATCTAATTTACTTTAAAGTCAAGCTCCGGATTATCCTCAAGCCATCCGATAAGCTCGTTTGTGATGCCTGCCTTGATGCTTCGCGAGAAGAGAGGGAGGGTGATCTTGTCATCATGATCGATCAGCAGGAATTTAAGTGTTTTGTTGCCGGGATTCTCTGAAATCATCGACTTCAGGGTGGTTATGAGTTCAGGGTTAACAAGTTCTGTCTTGACTTTTATGGTGATTGAACTGATGAGGTCTTCCCTTACTGCAGAGAGAAGATGGATCTCCTTTATCCTGAGTTCGAGCTCATCGGGGTTATAAAATCTTGCCTGCACCTTTCCTTTTATCAGGAGCTGATAATCGGTATTGAAAAAATTGCTGAATGACACGTATTCCTTGTCGAACAGCAGGAAGGAGAATGAATCTGTATAATCCTGCAGTGTAAACCCTCCGAAGGGTTTACCGTTCTTGGTAACGCCGCTCCGCGTATCTGTCACTATCCCTGCGACGCACACCTCGCGGTTGGCAAACTCGCTCAGGTTTTGAAGGTCAGCCAGGGTGGCATTGCAGAAGGTGTTTATTTCAAGGCGGAAATCGTCAAGGGGATGTGATGAAAGGTATATCCCTATCACCTGTTTTTCCTTGTTAAGCTTCTCGAGTTTAGACCAGTCGGGGCATGGGGCAGGCTCAGGCCGCACAAGTTCAAACCCTCCGCTGTCGCCGAAGAGCGACTGTTGGGTGCTGTTGCGTATGTTCTTGACACTGTGTCCGTAGCGTATGAGGCTCTCGAGGAAGCTGGAGCCCTTGCCGTCGGCGGAGAAGTACTGTGCCCTGGTGAGTCCCGGCAGGCTGTCAAGAGCGCCTGACACCACCATGGATTCGAGCATCTTTTTGTTGAGAGTGTTGAGGTTCGTTCTCTCTGCCAGGTCATAGATATCCCTGTATGGGCCGTTCTTCTCACGCTCCTCAATCAGATGCAGCACGGCGTTCTCTCCCACACCCTTGATAGCGCCAAGCCCGAACCTGATGTTGCCGTTGCGGTTAACCGTAAAATGCAGGAGGCTCTCATTGACGTCAGGTCCGAGCACCTCCATACCCATCCGCCTGGTCTCCTCCATCATCACGGTGATCTTTTTGATATCACTGATGTTGCGGCTCAGCACCGCAGCCATGAACTCGGCCGGGTAGTTCGCCTTGAGATAACCGGTCTGGTACGCTATGAGAGCATAGCATGTAGAGTGCGATTTGTTAAAAGCATATTCCGCAAACGACTCCCAGTCAGACCAGATCTTGTTAAGGGTATTCTCGTCATAGCCATTCCTCCGGCATCCTTCGACAAACTCGACCTTCAGCTTGTCCATGATGGTTTTCTTCTTTTTGCCCATGGCCTTACGGAGCGAGTCAGCCTGCCCTTTGCTGAAGCCTGCAAGTTCCTGCGAGAGCAGCATCACCTGCTCCTGGTAGACGGTGATGCCGTAGGTCTCCTTGAGATATTTCTCCATCGCCGGCAGCTCGTACTTAATCTTCTCTTTCCCGTTTTTGCGCTTGATATACTGGGGTATGTAATCCATGGGACCCGGCCGGTACAGTGCGTTCATGGCTATCAGGTCACCGAACTGGTTTGGCTTCAGGTCGCGCAGGTAACGCTTCATGCCCACAGATTCAAACTGGAACACACCTGTAGTCTCCCCGTTGCTGAACAGCTCCCAGGTACGCTTGTCCTTCAGCGACAAGGTATCAAGGTCAATGGTTATCCCCTTTGATTTCTTTATGTTCTCAACGGCATCCTTGAGTATCGACAGTGTTTTCAGCCCGAGGAAGTCCATTTTGAGCAGTCCCACCGACTCGACATGGTTGCCTTCGTACTGTGTCACGTACAGTTCGGTGTCCTTGGCAGTACAGATAGGGATATGGTCTGAGAGGACGTCCCTGCTGATGATGATGCCGCAGGCGTGTACGCCTGTCTGCCGTACGCTGCCCTCGAGTACCTCTGCATACTTTAGTGTCTGGGCCACGAGAGGCTCTTTTGATTCTCTTTCTTTCAGCAGTTCAGGGACCTCATCGTATGCTGTTGCCAGGGTCATGCCAGGCCGTTCGGGCACCAGTTTTGTCAGCCTGATGGCTTCCGGCAACGGCAGTTTCTGCACCCTGGCGACATCCCTGATAGCCATCTTGGCGGCCATGGTGCCGAAGGTAATTATGTGAGCCACCCTGTCGTGGCCGTATTTGTCAACGACATATTTCAGGACTTTTTCCCTCCCGTCCTCGTCGAAGTCAATGTCGATATCCGGCATCGAGATGCGGTCAGGGTTGAGGAACCTTTCAAACAGCAGGTTATATTTAATAGGGTCTATGTCCGTGATCCTGAGTGAGTAAGCCACTGCGCTGCCGGCAGCCGAGCCTCTTCCCGGGCCGACCCATACACCCATCTCGCGTGCTGCCCTGAGAAAATCCTGCACGATAAGGAAATAACCCGGGAACCCCATGTTTTTTATTACCGAGAGCTCAAAATCGATGCGTGCCTGCAGCTCAGGAGTGATCTTGCTCCATCGCTCCGCTGCCCCTTTCATGGTCAGATGCCTGAGATACTCATCCTTGTCGGCGAACTCCTGCGGGATGGCGAAATCAGGCATGATGGGCTGGCTGCTCAGCGAATAATATTCAATCTTGTCAGCTATTTCCTTCGTGTTAAGCACTGCCTCGGGTATATCGGAGAATACTGCAAGCATCTCTTCCTCGCTTTTCAGATACTCCTGTTTCGTATACCTCAGTCTGTTAGGATCATCAATGTCCTTTACCGTGTTGATGCATATAAGCCTGTCATGGGCTTCTGCCTCGTCAGCCAGGATGAAGTGCACGTCATTGGTAGCGATGATCCTGATATTGTTTTTTGCCGCCAGTTCGCGATAGGCGGCGATTACTCTCTGCTGCAGCGGAAATACCGTGGTGTCAGCGGTCGGGTCAGACGTTTCATGGCGCTGGATCTCAAGATAATAATCGTCACCGAAGATCTCCTTGTACGAAAGAATAGCTTCCTCAGCTCCTTTCATATTACCCGAGAGTATCTCCTGTGCTGCCTCCCCTGCGATACAGGCTGATGAAACTATCAGACCCTCGCTGTGTGCCCGCAAAAGAGCCTTGTCGATGCGCGGCTTGTAGTAAAATCCTTTTATCCATGCCTGTGAGACCAGCTTGACGAGGTTTTTATAGCCGGCCAGGTTCTTTGCCAGCAGGATCAGGTGGTCTCCTGAACGGTCTTCGACAGATGTTTTATCCTCAAGTGAAGTACGGGCTACATAGATCTCGCATCCGATAATGGGTTTCAGCGAGGCGGCTGTAGCAGCATCATGAAACTCTTTTACCCCGAACATATTACCGTGGTCGGTGATGGCGAGAGCCTCCATGCCGAGATCCCTTGCTCTTTTTATCAAAGGCCGGATTCCCGATGCACCATCAAGGATAGAGTATTGTGTATGTACGTGTAAATGAGTGAATGAGGACATAATTACGGGGAATAAGACAGCGCCGCTGCCGGAAACAAAAATAAGGAAAAGGTGCATCCCCTGTCATTTTTTTTATTAACATGATCGTTATGATAATTTTTGTTACCTCGATTTATTGTAATATATTTGCACCCTCATTGAAAAAAACAGAGTTATAATTTAAACATTGAATTTTAAATGTCAGTAAAGATCAGATTAGCTAGGAAAGGCCGCACAAAGCTGGCCTACTACCACATTGTGGTAGCAGATAGCAGGTCGCCACGTGATGGCAGATTCATCGAGAAGATTGGTATATACAATCCTCTCACTGACCCGGCAACAATCGACGTAAATTTCGAGAAGGCATTGGGTTGGCTGCATAAAGGTGCGCAACCTACGGATACATGCAGGGCAATCCTTAAGTACAAGGGAGTCATGATGAAGAAACACCTTCTTGAAGGTGTTAAGAAGGGCGCTTTTGACGAGGCTGAAGCCGACCGCCGGTTTAATGAATGGCTGAAGGGTAAGGATGAAAAGATAGAGGCCAAGAAATCAGGCCTGGAAAAGAAGGGTGAAGAAACGCGCAAGCAGAGGCTTGAGGCTGAGACAACGGTGAAGGAAGCAAGGGCAGCAGCATATGCGAAGAAGCTTGCCGCTCTCGCTGCTGAGGCAGAGGCAGCAGCCAAGGCTGCCGCCGCACCAGATGCCGCCGCAGTTGCGGAAGCTGAGCCTGTCGAACCGGTAGCTGAACCTGTTGCTGAAGTGGTAGCTGAGCCTGTCGAAGCTACTCCCCCGGTGCCTTCGACAAGCTCAGGCACCACTAATGCGGTAGCTGAGCCCGTCGAAGCCAAGGAAGAAACTGCAGAAGAGAAAGAGAAGACTGAGTAGCAGTCTTCGTTCCCTGCCGCCGCCAGTGAAAACAATTGGCAGAATAACAAAAACGTACGGCTTCGAAGGAGCCGTGATCGTCAGAAATGAAGGCGGCATCACAAGGGAACCGGAACAGGGTGAACCGGTATTCGTCGTTATCGACGGGATACCGGTTCCCTTTTTTACCCGTGAAGCCTGGTCTCCCTCACCAGGTACTCTGATAATATCGTTTGACGATTACCTGACCGAGAAGTCTGTCATCGGATTTAAGGGATGCGAGGTGAGAACCAGCCTCGAGGATAATATTAAGAGTGATCCCGCAACTTTTACAGGATATACAATCGTTGATAAAAACAGCGGTTTCAGAGGTGTCATCGCACGTGTGATTGAAAATCCCGGACAGATAATTGCCGCCATTACCTCCGCAACCGGAGAGATTTTGATACCGATGCACCAGGACCTGATAATTTCAGTTGACAAAAAAAGAAAACTGATTGAGATGTCTCTTCCCTCAGGACTTACAGGAATAAACGACTGACCAGCACCATTT
Source organism: uncultured Bacteroidales bacterium (assembly GCA_963825165.1). GTDB lineage: Bacteria > Bacteroidota > Bacteroidia > Bacteroidales > VadinHA17 > SR-FBR-E99. Next base: position 386,096 of record CAWGRY010000006.1, read on the forward strand.
TTCTGCTACCGGTGCAGCGTTAGCATTACCGTAACGTCTTTGTTATATAAATTCCAAAATAAACCGATCATGAAAAAATTATTGTCAGCCGCATTTGCGTTGTTGTTGCTCGTTTCAGCTGCAACGGCACAGAATACATACAAGGAAACCAGAAATGTAACCGGCTTCGATGAGGTAAGCTTTTGCCTGGCAGGCGAGGTAAATATTTCACTGGGTCAGGGATTCAAGGTTGTCCTGGAAGGGGACAAGGATTATATAGATGAAGTCGAGACCAAGGTCAGCGACGGCGAGCTTGTCATCAAACGCGACAGCTGGGTCAATTTTAACAATGAAAAAGTAATTGTTCATATAACCATGCCTGCGCTTAACGGCATTGATGTGTCAGGATCGGGAAAAGTGACGGTCACTGATCCGCTTAAGAGTGATAAGTTTGAAGCTGATATCAGCGGAAGCGGTAAGATTTACCTGAAGGAGGTTACCATGGGAGACGTCGAATGTTCTATTTCAGGTTCGGGCAGCTTCGTTGCAGAGGGCAACGGCAGCATGAGCAGCCTTGAAATTGGTATTTCAGGATCAGGTAGTTATAAAGGCGAATCGACAAAGATCGGTACTTTTGAAGCCCACATCTCAGGCAGCGGAAGCTGCGACTGCTATGTGACCGAAATGCTTAAGGCATCTATTTCGGGAAGTGGCAGTGTATGGTATTCCGGTAATCCGAAAATTGACGCATCCATATCCGGATCGGGCAAGGTGCGGACGAAGTAATTACTCCCGGAGAATTTTTACGGCTCCGTTTCCGGAGACCCTTATGACCGAAGAGGCCGAAGACCTGCTTCGGTCATACTGTCTGTTCAGGCAGACATAATCAACGGCGCTGATCACCTCTTCGCTTATCTCATCAAAGAGAGCCGGTGCGTCTGTGCCGCTGATATTGGCCGAAGTGGAAACTATGGGTTTGCGGAAGGCAGTGATCAACTCGTCACAGAACGGGTCGTTGCATATCCTCACACCCACCGAACCGTCGGCCGATGCAACACCCTCAGCCAGGCTGCGCCCCGTGTCATAGACGATGGTCAGTGGCTTCTGCGACAGCTCCGCCATCTGCAGCGCCACTTCAGGCGGATTAACCACATATCTTTCGAGCATCGATACCGAGTTCACGAGAATGATAAGGCTCTTGCTGTCATTTCTTTGCTTGATTGCAAAGATCTTTTGCACTGCCAGGGCATTGGTGGCGTCACAACCCAGCCCCCAGATTGTGTCAGTAGGATAAAGAATGACACCTCCTGCACGAAGCACCTTCAGTGCATTCATTATATCGTCGCCGTACTCGCTTTTCATACCATTACATCGTTTTCGCGCAGCGCATTGTTCAGGGAAGTTTTTTTATCCGTTGATTCTTTCCTCTTTCCTATAATAAGAGCACATGGCACATTATATTTTCCCGACGGATAATCCCTGGCGTAAGTCCCGGGTATGACCACGCTGCGCGGAGGAACAAAACCGCGATACTCGACCGGTTCGCTGCCAGTCACGTCGATTATCTTCGTTGAGCCGGTGATGACCGTGGCGGCGGCTATCACCGCCTCGGTGCATATACGTGCCCCTTCGACTATAATGGCGCGGGATCCGATAAAACAGTTATCCTCTATGATCACCGGCGCAGCCTGGACAGGCTCGAGCACGCCGCCCAGACCCACCCCGCCGCTGAGATGGACGTTCTTGCCCACCTGGGCACATGAGCCTACTGTGGCCCAGGTATCAACCATGGTACCTTCCTCAACCCTTGCCCCGATGTTTATGAACGAGGGCATCAGTATCACCCCCCGGGCGAGATAGGAGCCGTAGCGCGCAACAGCATGAGGCACCACCCTCACACCCAGTTCTTCATAATTATGTTTGAGATCGATCTTGTCATGAAACTCCATCGGGCCGGCAACGGTGGTCTTCATCTCCCTCATCGGGAAATAAAGAATGACGGCTTTCTTGATCCATTGGTTCACCACCCAGGCATCACCCTCAGGCTGTGCCACTCGCAGGATACCTTTGTCGAGGGCTCCGATCACCTCTTCGATGGCCCTCCTGACTTCATGATCCCGGAGCCTTCCGCGTTCATCCCACGCGGCTTCAATTAAATCCTGCCTGTATTCCATTGTCATTGCAAAAATACTAATTGTACATCCTGATAGCTAAAACAATAATACCTATTATTCGGCACACATTCCTGACCGGCAAACAAATTTTTGATCCACAGAAAAAATAAAAACAGGGTTCAATAACTTGATATGCGGTTAGGTTTTGTAAAAAAACTAATTAGTTTTGTACCTCAAATTGTTTAAAAACCTAAGATTATGATCAGTAGTTTATTCTGGATAGCACCTGTTTCAGCGGTGCTGGCGCTTCTGTTTGCATGGATCTTTTATCGCGGCATGATGAAAGCTCCGGCGGGTAATGACCGTATGCAGGAGATAGCCACCTATGTAAGGGAAGGTGCAATGGCATATATTAAACGCCAGTACAGTGTTGTATTCAAGGTCTTCATGATCCTTGTTGCTTTGCTTCTTGGTCTTGCATACCTCGGAGTGCAGAACCCGTTTGTCCCGATTGCATTTCTTACGGGTGGTTTCTTCTCGGGATTATGCGGGTATCTTGGGATGAAGACAGCTACCCATGCCTCGTCAAGGACAGCACAGGGAGCCTCCGTTTCGCTTAATAACGGTCTTAAGATCGCATTCCGCAGCGGAGCCGTGATGGGACTTGTGGTCGTGGGTTTCGGACTCCTAGATATTGTTCTCTGGTTTGTCATACTGAACTACCTGGTCTTCAGTCCTGAAAATATGGTCGAGGGATGGAAGTGGCTGGGGCTGACATTCGTTCAGGCCGGCACTGATCAACATACAAAAATGATAGAGATCACCGCTACCATGCTTACGTTCGGTATGGGCGCCTCAACACAGGCTCTCTTCGCACGTGTCGGCGGCGGTATATTTACCAAGGCTGCTGACGTGGGCGCTGACCTCGTTGGAAAAGTTGAAGCCGGGATACCGGAAGACGATCCGCGTAACCCTGCAACGATAGCAGATAACGTAGGTGATAATGTTGGCGACGTGGCCGGCATGGGTGCCGACCTGTATGAGTCATATGCGGGATCAATCTTAGCCACTGCCGCCCTGGGGGCTGCACTGCCGCTGCTGGCAGCAGAAGATCAGATAAAGGCTATTATCTCTCCCATGATCGTGGCTGCTATTGGAATACTGCTCTCAATAGCCGGTGTTTACATGGTACGGACAAAAGAGCAGGCTACACAGAAGAATCTTCTGAACGCCCTGTTGCTGGGTACTGGCGGAAGCTCGGCGCTTATACTTGTTGCTTTGGCCCTGATGGCTTATGCCGATTGGATTTCATGGGGTATTTTTGGAGCGGTGGTGTCCGGGTTGGCTGCCGGTGTGATTATCGGACAGTCGACTGAATATTTCACATCAGATGAATACGGACCCACAAAAGGCATAGCCAAGCAGACCAATCAGGGTCCTGCCACAACCATCATCGAAGGGATGGCAGTGGGTATGCAGTCATCATGGGTGCCCGTTGTAACCATTGCTCTGGCAATTATCGCCGCATACGGATTCTCAGGCGGCTTCCATAATTTTTCAATGGGTGTATACGGTATCGGTTTTGCAGCAGTAGGTATGCTGTCAACACTGGGTATTACTCTTGCTACCGATGCGTTCGGGCCTATCGCTGACAATGCCGGCGGTAACGCAGAGATGGCTCATCTTCCGAAAGAAGTTCGCGAGCGCACCGACGCACTTGACGGACTTGGCAACACCACAGCCGCCACAGGCAAAGGCTTTGCCATAGGATCGGCAGCATTAACCGCCATGGCGCTGGTTGCTGCTTATATCGAAGAGGTAAAGCTCTGGCTAGGCCGGTCTGCTGACGGCTCGGCAGAAGGATTTAAACAGATCGGCGATATCCTGTTTTACAAGAGCACTATACCTGCTTCCATTCCGGATGGAATGACAGCTGTCATGGTCAGTAACGCAGATATTATGGATTTTGTAAATGCTTATAATCTTTCAGTTCTTAATCCGCTGTTGCTGGGTGGTATATTCATTGGCGCAATGATGGCGTTTCTCTTCAGCTCCCTGTCGATGAAAGCTGTCGGACGTGCTGCAGGAAAGATGGTTGACGAGGTGAGGAGGCAGTTCAGGGAGATACCCGGGATCATGGATGGCACGGGCAAGCCTGAATATGCAAAGTGTGTGGCAATATCAACCAAAGGCGCCCAGCATGAGATGATGTTCCCGTCACTGCTTGCAATTGCCGTTCCGCTGGTAATAGGACTAACCCTTGGTGTTGCGGGCGTTGTCGGTCTTCTCATCGGAGGCATGACTGCTGGATTCACGCTTGCCAGCATGCTTAACAATGCCGGCGGTGCATGGGATAATGCCAAGAAATTCATTGAGAAAGGCAATTACGGCGGCAAGGGCAGCGAGGCTCACAAGGCTGGTGTCGTGGGTGACACAGTGGGTGATCCGTTCAAGGATACATCAGGCCCTGCTCTTAATATCCTTATCAAGCTGATGTCGATGGTTTCTGTTGTTCTCGCAGGCCTGACGGTCATGTGGAGCATCGTGAGCTGATTTGTATAAAACAAGATGTAGCGACGCCCGGGTTGGGCGTCGTTACATTTTTATATGAGATAATATGTTTATACCGCAGTTTGCTGATATTGTTGATGCCGGAGAGGCTGTTGGACCTTTTGTTCACCGCACGCCGGTGCTCACCTCGCAGCAGATAGACGGTATCAGCGGAGCACATCTCTTGTTCAAGTGCGAGAATTTCCAGAAGGTGGGGGCCTTCAAGTTCAGGGGCGCCACCAATGCTGTCATCAGGCTGACGGAAGAGCAGCGGCGCAGTGGAGTCGTCACCCATTCGTCAGGCAATCATGCTGCGGCGCTGGCTCATGCGGCTGTATCGCGCGGGGTGAAGGCTTACATAGTTATGCCTTCCACGGCGCCGGAGGTAAAGAAGAGAGCGGTGGCGGGGTATGGCGCGGAGATAACTTTTTGCGAGCCAACGCTGGCAGCACGGGAGGCCGCCGCCGCCGGGGTGATACGTCGTACCGGCGCCACAATGATACATCCTTATGACAACTTTAACATCATCGCCGGACAGGGCACGGCAGCGCTGGAGGCGCTGACCGGATACCCTGATACAGATGCCATCATAGCCCCCGTCGGCGGCGGCGGCCTCCTCAGCGGCACGGCCATAGCAGCGCGCCATCTTATTCCGTCAATTAAGATCTACGGCGCCGAGCCTGCCCTCGCTGATGATGCCGCCCGGTCGCTCCACACAGGCATCCTCCAGCCCCCACTGCCTCCGAAAACTATTGCAGACGGACTGCTCACTTCGCTCTGCGAAAGAACATTCACGGCAATCAGGGAGAATGTTGATGACATACTGACAGTCACCGAGGACCAGATTATTGAAGCCATGCGGCTTGTGTGGGAGAGGATGAAGATCATCATCGAACCTTCATCGGCTGTGCCTCTTGCTGCGGTGCTCGCCAACACAAGTCTCTTCGCCGGCAAAAAGGTTGTGATAATTATTTCCGGCGGGAACGCTGATCTGTCGAAACTGCCTTTTGGTCAGCGCGCCTGAAATAGGCGATCACAGGGTAATGATCGGAATACCTGGCCTTGACGATGTCAAAGTCGTTGCAGGCAATATCCTCGCTGTAAAGAATGTAGTCGATCCTGTTGGCCGGGTACTTGCCCCTGTAGGTGAAGCCTGCGCCATAGCCCGCCTCCACAAAGGCATCCTTCAGCCCGCGCCGCATCCTGCTGTAAGTGTATGAGACCGGGGTGTCATTGAAGTCGCCCACCACTATCACCGGGTAGGGCGAGGTCTCTATATGCCTCTTTACCCTGTCTACCTGCAGGGCACGACTGGCAAAACCATGTGTCAGGCTCTTGTAAATACCTGATATTTCATCCATGGAGCCGCCGCCCTGAACATCTTCGGTGATCTCCCGAAGGAGGGTGCCTTCCACTCGTCCGAGCCTGAACGACTGCAGGTGGTTGTTATAGATCCTGAAGGTATCTGTATCAACAACAATATCAGTGAATATTGTCAGTGAAGATGAACCGGGATGCACCACATCACCCCTGTAGATGACAGGGTAACGGGTAAGGGTGGCTATGCCGTAACGGCTTGTCGCTCCGCTCTTGACAAGCTTGAAATGGGTCTGCAGTTTACCGCCGATACCGTCCTTCAACTTCCGCTCGGCGGCAGCCGGATCACCCTTGACGAAATATTCCTGCAGGCAGAGAATACCGGGATCCTCCTTCCTGAACAGCTGAAGCATCTTGTTGTACGAGTTCCTTTCTGTCTCCTCGTAGATATTGAAGAGCCTTACATTATAGCTCATCACCTTAAGGTCGTGATGAAGCTCCTCGCCGTGATTGGTGAACCTGATGAAGTTATGGATATATCCGAAGCCCAGGGCAATGGCAGCGACAGATATCAGGGCAAACCACTTCCTGAACAGTATCCACACCACTGCCATGATTATGTTTGCTGCCACAAGGTACGGGTAAGCAAGCCCGAACAGTGCAGGGAAAGCGGTGGTTGCGGGATTTAAGTATACTGACAGATAGGCAAGCAGAAGGGCAATGACGAGAACAAAGTTCACCGCCAGCAGGATGTTGCGCACGAAACGCTTTATCACTCTACCTCTTGTTCTGACTTTCGTTGAAGAGGATCTCTTTTTCTTCCCTGGTAAGACTGTCATATCCGCCTTTTGAGATCTTGTCAAGTATATGATCTATGGCTTTCTGCCTTTCGGCTTTCACTTTATTGTAGTCGTAATCTGTTTTTGCCTTTGTGTAGCCGGTATCGGTCTTTGGCTTTTTGTAAGCCACTTTCAGCTTTCTTCCCGGTTTGAAGAGAGTAACGAAGAAGTCGAGTATCTTGTTCAGCCACGCGCCGATATCCGTCCCGTTCTTCAGCCCGTATCCGTATGCCAGTCCCATCAGCGCCCCGCCTATATGTGCTATTTTTCCTCCCGTATTGACGGAAAAGTCGAACACCGATGTGATGAGGAAGGTGATAATGGCCAGGTACTTGAGTTTGATCCTTCCAAAGAAAAGGAGGTGTAGTTCCAGTTCGGGGAGATAAACTGCAGTGGCGATGACAAGAGCCATTACTGAGGCCGATGCGCCGAGCGCTATCGAGACGTGGACTGTTCCGGCGAAGGCGGGGAAGATGTTAAAGACCGCTATATAAAGCAGCGCTCCGGCAAGGCCGCCCATGATATAGAGCGACACCAGCTTGCGTTGGTCGAGATAGCTCAGGAAGATCTTCCCGAACCACCACAGCCACATCATATTAAAAATGATGTGAATAAATCCCTGGTGTGTGAACATGTACGTGATTGGTGTCCAGGGTTTCCCAGCGAGGGCGCTGACGGAGGCCGGCACGGCGAGGAACGCTACCACCGAGGGAGCCAGAGCAGCATTACCAGACAGCACGCCTGTCACCTCAATGATCTTAATGACAAGAAAGATGAAGGCGTTGAGGTAGATAAGCCGGGTGAGGCTGGTACCCCGTTTGAATGAATCTTTTATCTCGTCCCAGATACTCATCAATAAAGCGTTTTAGTGGTCTTTCGCCAGTATCGTATTAGCAGGTAGCCGAATATCATCCCTCCGATGTGGGCTGTATGGGCAATGCCGCTGCCAGGGCGGGTGATGGCACTGTAGAGCTCTATGGCGGCGTAAATTATAACCACATATTTTGCTTTTACGGGTATGGGAGGGAAGATGAACATAAGCTGTGTGTTGGGGAAGAGCACCCCGAAGGCCAGCAGCACTCCATAGACAGCACCCGAGGCGCCCACGACAGGTACGTTGAGCAGCGAGTTCAGCTTACCCATCTGTATATCCGAGAAATTCTTGCCCTGGGAGAATACTTCGCTGCCGCTGTCATAGACATGTTGAAGCTGCTCAGGTGAAAGCATCGCCATAACCTTGCTGTATTGTATGTACTGAACGAGCTCAAAGAAGAAGGCGGCACCGAGACCTGTCACCAGATAATATACCAGGAAACGCTTCGATCCCCAGACCTGCTCCAGGACCCTGCCAAACATCCAGAGGGCGAACATATTAAGGAACAGATGGATAAAACTGCCGTGCATGAACATGTGGGTCACTATCTGCCACGACCTGAAACTGTCGGATTTTGGGAAGTAAAGACCGAGGATGGAATTCAGATCGACGCCCGACATCGCCTTCACTACGTACATCAAAACCAGCATGACGGCATTGATGATGATCAGGTTTTTTACTACCGGCGGCAGGTCTCCAAAAATTCTGTTCATTGTGTTTGTAATAGTTTATGAAGCGGCAAATTTAGCCATTCTATCGGAAAATCAACTGAATCTTCTGTCAAGCTCATCGAGAGTGATTATGTTCATCACTGTCTTTCCTGTGGGAGAGTAGTTGGGCATGGCACATGCAAAGAGCATGTCGAAGAGCTCTTCCATCTCCTCATGTGTCAGTGGCATGCCGTAGGGTATGGCTGATGCTTTTGCCATCGAGAGCGCCACGCGTTCACGTGCGCTGATCGATGGATCTCCGAGCGTCTGTTTGTATTCGCTTATGAGCGTCTCGAGCATTGCCAGAGGACTGGCATTACGGCTGTCGGCGGGGTGGCTTGTGATGGTCACCGTACTGCCGTCGCCGGTAGTGACACCGAAACCCAGCGCTCTAATCTCTTCTTCTATCTCCTTAAGTATGATGATGTCTCCGGGATTAAGCTCCGTCACCACGGGGAAGAGAGACACCTGTGCCGGTTTGGGACCGTCGCTGAGTGAGGCGAGGTACCTCTCATACAGAACCCTTTCGTGGGCCCGGCGCTGGTCTATCATCATGATGCCGGAAATGACGGGACACATTATGTACCTGTTTTTTACCTGGAAGAAGCGCCGCCGGTCTGCTGAGCCCTTGCTGCCTTCCCCGGCATCACTGCGTGCGGTGATCGTGAAGAGTGACTCCCACCCGCGGGCTGCATTGCGTCCTTCATCGTCCTTCCATTTCAGATCCGGCCGCTGGTATTCATGGCCGTCGAAAGGATTAAAGGAGGTGTTTACCTCTATATGAGGTGAATTAGGTGCAGGCATATCGCCTGTGATGACAGGTATCTCCACGGCTCCCTCGGGACCGAAATCCATGGAGGGCACCACGTTAAACCGTCCCAGCGCCTCACGCACCGAGGCCAGCGTTATCTGCCACACGGAGCGCTCATCCTCGAACTTCACCTCCGTCTTCGTGGGGTGTATGTTCACGTCTATGGTTGCCGGGTCAGCGGTCATGAAAAGGAAGTAAGCAGGCACAGTGTCAGGAGGCAGTATGCCCTGGTAAGCCTCGAGCACGGCACGGTGGAGGTAAGGATGTCGTATGAACCTGTCGTTGATGAAGAAGAACTGCTCGCCGGCTGAGCGTCGTGCATTCTCCGGCTTACCGGCAAAACCGCTGATGGAAACAATGGTTGTATTTGTCTCTACAGTAACAAGATTCTGGTTATACTGTTTGCCGAAGAGAGCCACGATGCGCTGTCTGTGGTTTCCGGCAGGCAGGCGGTACACCTCCTGATCATTGTGTATCAGGCTGAATTTTATTGAGGGGTGTGCCAGTGCTATCCTCTGGAACTCGGTGATGATATGCCTGAACTCGGTATTGTCGGACTTTAGGAATTTACGGCGGGCAGGGACATTATAAAAAAGGTTTTTAACGCTGAAGACTGATCCAACGGCGCATGAGCAGGGCTCCTGCTTAGTTACTCTTGAATTGTTTATCTCCACCAGTGTCCCTGCCTCATCCTCCACGCGCCGTGTGCGCAGCTCGGTCATCGAGACGGCTGCTATGGAGGCGAGCGCCTCGCCGCGGAAGCCCTTGGTGCTGATACTGAACAGATCTTCTGCCGATGCGATCTTCGATGTGGCATGCCTCTCGAAGGCCAGACGGGCGTCGGTCTCGCTCATGCCGCTGCCGTTGTCTATCACCTGCACCAGCGTGCGGCCGGCATCGCGTATGACCATGCTTATCTCCGTAGCCCCGGCATCCACAGCATTCTCAGCCAGCTCCTTCACCACAGAGGCGGGTCGTTGTATCACCTCACCGGCAGCTATCTGGTTGGCAACGGAGTCAGGAAGGAGCCTTATAATATCACTCATCGGCAGCAATCAATAACGCAGGTAAATATATATCACAAAAGCAAGAATAATTAATATCACAATAAGCCGTATCATGTTCTGTTTCTGCACGCGTTCCCTGTTACGGGGAAAATAGTTCTTGATGGAGCCGCGTACGATCTTTGATCTGTACGGTTTGTTTCCTGTGCTTTCCGCTCTATTCTCTCCGCTCTCTGCTTTACGTTCTCCGCTCTCTGCTTTACGTTCTCCGTTCTCTGCTCTGCCCTCTCCGCTCTGTTCTGATGGCTCTAATCCTCGCGCCATGCGCTTCTGCTCCCACTCCTCCTTCTGCGGATCGTAATAGCGGGGAACATAATTGAACCTGCGCGGTTTGGTCTGCTTAAAAAAGCTTGGTATTGCCATGGTATGATTTGTGCAAAAATACAAAGAAAACCCCGAACGAGAAACCCTGAACCCTGTACCCGGAACAAGGAACCCGGAACCCGGAACCCGGAACCTTGCCTCAAGCGTACAACTCTTTCCACTTTTTCTTAACTTTGAATTTTTAAAACCTTACCAATGAAGATCCTAGTAACCTATTCGGGTAGTGGGGGGCTGACAGCCGGGGTGGCTGAGCGGATTGGAAAGGTCTTATCCGGACTTGGGGAGAAGGTGACTGTTCTTCCCATGAGCGGCGTGACAACTTTGATAGGGTATAAGGCTGTTGTTGCCGGCAGCATCGAGCAGGCTGGCCACTGGACGCCTGAAGCGCTGGATTTTGTCAGGAGATATCAGGGGGTGTTCTGGACCACAAGGCTTGCCATCTTCACTGTTTGTCCATCACTCGGATCGGACAAGGGAGCTGAATCACACATGGTTGTGATGCAGTACACCGCTCCTGTAAGGGCCATGGCACATCCCGTCAGCGAAGGATTCTTCTCGGACGAATTTGAGCCTAAGAAAGATACCAAACCAGGTGAGAGGTCAAAGTTCAAACTCAGCATTCTGCTGGGTCTGTTAAAGGAGGGTGACCATCGTAACCAGGCGGCGATAGAAACATGGGCCACAAAATTGCACGAAAAACTGGCTCAGGGCCCGGAGAATAAAGCCAGGAGCAGGAAAAAATAGTCTTATTTCACCTTCGCATACTTTTCGGAGGTATAGTTAGTCTTGTCAATGTCACCGTTCTCGTCTGCCGGCCATACCTGCACCAGGGTATCGTTTTCGACAACGATCCTCATCCTGAGTGTCTGACCAAGATAATCTTTTGTAACATGATACATGATGGTCTCCTTGTACACGACCCCCTCCAGAGTATATGAGCCGCCACCATAGTTATCCGTAAAAACCGTATCCTGCTTGTATTGTCCGACGAACATCCAGTAATTGTCAGACCACATCTTGACCTGGCTTCCCCCGTAGTCAGCCGGGAAAGTACCGATGATAGAATCATTTACTACCTGTTTTCTATAAATAAGCTGCCATGCACCCGCAACAGGGTTAACAGGTTTCTGCTGGCAACCGGCAAGGATTGCCAGGAACAGAGCGCTAAGGAGGATTGTCTTTTTCATAGGCTTATGTCTTAATGATTTAGTGGTTCCCTTAAGTATATGTAAATTTACGCCGGTAATCAATGCAAGTCAAGTTTATTTACCCCCGTGCCAATTACTTTTAATAAATTTGTATAGATGTGACTTTTTTTGAAAAAACTTAAATAGTAAAAAATGAGAAAAATTGACACGGCAACAACTGCCGGTTGCCTGACTACAGCAGGCCGCGGAGGCATGACATGCCTTAGAACTTTTGCATTATTAATTATGCTGACCCTCCTTGCAGGGTTCAGCCGGACGGCGGCCGGACAGACGACCGACATCGATAAGAAACTGAAGGGGTTTGACCAGTATATGGAGAAGACTCTGAAAGACTGGAACACTCCCGGTGCATGTGTCGGTATTGTGGTAAAGGACAAACTGGTCTTTGCAAAAGGTTACGGCTACAGGGATTACGGGAAGAAGCTGCCTGTGACACCGAACACTCTTTACCAGATCGCTTCAAACACGAAGCTCTTCACTACAGTGGCTGCAGGACTGCTTGTCGAAGAAGGCAGGCTGGAGTGGGACAAGCCAGTGAAAGAATTTGTCCCAACAATAAAGTTTTACAACAGCGACCTTGACAATTCGGTCACTCTGCGTGATATGCTTGCACACCGGACTGGCATCTCGAGGCACGACCTGATCTGGTATAAATCTGACTTTTCCCGGAAGGATCTTTTTGAACGGCTGAAATATCTTGAGCCCAGCCAGCCCATCCGTACCGGTTTTCTTTATAATAATCTGATGTACGTCTCCGCCGGGTACATTATTGAGCTTCAGAGCGGCAAGACATGGGAAGAGTTTGTCCAGGAGAAGATATTTGACCCGCTGAATATGGAGAGGACATTCTTTACGGTCAGGAGATGATCGCTGATCCTGACCACGGTGTGCCTTACAATGAAAAACGGGATACGACTATTCTCTATGAGATCCCGATCTACGAGGATAAGGCGGCTGTCGGTCCTGCCGGATCGATCATCTCAAACATCAATGACATGTCAAAGTGGCTTATCGCTCTCATGAACGGCGGGAAGTACGAAGGGAAGCAGGTGATACCCGAGGCAGTCCTGAAAGCTTCGCTGGCGCCCTCGATCGCGTTGCCCAACTCCGGGCTTGAAAACAAGGGGTATAAAGAAATGCTTAATTCTGTTTACGGCATGGGGAGACAGACAGTGTCGTACCGGGGGCATTTGCTGGCTTTTCATGGAGGCGACCTCCCCGGGTTTCACTCGCAGTTCTCGATGATGCCTACAGACAGTATTGGTGTGATCGTGTTTGTCATCGGAGACCAGAGCCAGCCGTTGTATAACACTATTACCTACAATGTTTATGAGAGGCTGCTGGGTATGGATCTTACGCCGTGGAGTGAGAGAAATCTTGCTGACCGCGACAAGGGCAAGGCGGTTGGCAGAGAAGGAAGGAGCAAGGCTGGTGAGGACAGGGTTATAGGTGCCGGGCCATCGCATAAGCTTGCTGATTATGCAGGTGAGTTTGAGCATCCTGCTTACGGAATCATGAAGATCAATCTTAAGGAGAAAGATTCTTTGCAGCTTGATTTTCACAATATAGTACTTCCTCTCTGGCACTATCATTACGACCGTTTTGATACGCCAAATGATGAGGAGTACGGTTTATGGTCGCTGAATTTCATGACCAATCCGGCAGGTGAGGTCAGCAGCCTGGTTGTTTCGGTTGATGAGGGGCAGGTTACTTTTACGCGCAGGGCTGATCCCGGTCTGAGTGACCCCGCTGTTTTGCAGGCCTATGAAGGCAAGTATCTCATGGGAGGGGCGACGTTCAGTGTGGAGGTAACCGGCAATGAGATCTTCATTGTTGCACCTGGCAGCCCGCGTATAAAGCTTATACCTGTAAGTAAAGACATTTTCAGGATAGAGCAATTTGCTGACGTCAGTATCATTTTTGTGCGTGAGAATGATGTAATCAAAGGGCTGAAGCAGAAGGATCCGTCAGGTGAATATTCGGCAACAAAGCAATAGCTGATTGCATGATACAGGGCCACGTCACAGCGTGGCCCTGTTTTTTGAATAAGCTGTCCGGCTACGTATCAGAATATTGAATTTTAAACCATTCGGAATGATTGATGTGATAAAAATAAGAGGCTGCCCTTCCCGGAGGCAGCCTCTCATGTATACACTTTCTTACAGGACTGATATTTCCTGTATTATTCAATTAAACTAGAAAGGCATCTCAAAGGTAATTGATGAAACCGGTGTGATTACACCTGTTTTATATGGGAATCCGGTATAGTACGAAAGATTGTATTGCTCGAGTGTACCTACAAAAAGGTAGGCATCTGTAAAGAGCAGCTCAGTTCTGTCGGCATTATCCACGGTTACCTCCAGAAGTCCATCGTCATCAATATCCGATATTAAAAGGTTTCCAACCGGTTTTGTGAGATCAGCAGATACAGGGTTTGTGTATGCAGTGAAATATATCTTGTAACCCTTGTGATCAGGTATAAAGTCATAATATCCGACAAAGGAGATATTCCCAGGTCCTCCGCTGGTGCATGCCCAATCCTGTGTCAGATAACTCTTGAAAGCTATCACCAGTTTACATTCAACGAAACAGAATGACAGGTTGCTGAGACCGGCCGGTTTACCGCTCGCATTCACAGGAGCTGACAGGCCGCTGTCGCCCAGTGTTCCATCAGGATAAAAATACACATTGGCAGCGTTTGAGCCTTTGACAATGACAGCACCCACACGGTAAAACTTATCTCCGATGCGGATGTATTGTCCCGCTTCAAAAGAAACATATTTGCCGTCAGTGCTAACATTAAGTCCTTCAGGAAACTGACCCTTAAAGCTGCCTTCTGAATAGTCAATCTTTTCACCGCAGAAATCAAAATAGGAAGCATCATTCATGAATGCCAATCCAACCTCTGCGCAAGTTCTGTTTCCGCCATTGTTAGCTCCGGCGATAATCTGGGGAGTAACGCTGCTGGTGTTACTGCTGGTGCTGTTACTATTGCTGCTATTATTACTGTTGTTGTCATTGCTGGTGGCAGCAGTACCACCGGAGTTTTGACCTGAAGCAGTTGCACCTTTTGTTGTGACAGGCGTGAGGTCATCCTTTTGACAGGAAACCAGTGCGATGCCTATAAACAGGCACACAATCAGGTAATTCAATTTTCCCATGTCAGCTTTTATTAGTTAATATTTCATTCCAAAATATTGACTAAAGCTAATTTGAGAAAATGAAGATTTGATGAATTTACAATCGATCGCTTGAAGTTTGCCATTAAACAGTATAAAGAAAGGTTATTTCACCGTAGTTATCATTAAGCATAATGACGTCGGGAGGGGACCTTAAATAAACGGCTCCTGAAACTTATTTTCAGGGTCGTTTCGCTCTAATAACCGGTGAGTGAAAGATTATAAAAATTCCCTTGATAAAAAAAACAAATCAATAAAAAATAGATATACAACGAATAGTTTCACTGAAAAATGCATAATGCCTGAAATAATAAATTAATAATGAAGAAAAACCATATATACTATTTGAACGAGATCGCTTAAAATTTGTTTTATCTCATTAAATCTTTTTTGCAACCGTGAAACTCTGCTCCGGCTATACATGACATAAGAAAAAAGGATTATAAAATGTACAGAAACTTAAAAACAAGGAGCAATGAAAAAGCTAATGAATTATTTGGTTCTGGCATGTTTCATTGTCGGGATTGGGGTCCAGGATGGATGCAAAAAAGAACCTGATCCGATAAGCATGCCTGCCGTGTCCACGGCTTCCGTAGAAGTGACATTAAATACAGCAGTCGTGGAAGGTGTGGTGATTTCTGAAGGTGGTGCTGAAGTAACAGCCCGTGGTGTATGTTGGAGTACGAGTCATAAACCGACGATATCTTACCTCAAGACTGAAGATGGTGTTGGTTCAGGTGCTTTTTTCAGTAATCTGAACGACTTGCTTCCAAATACTACTTATTATGTCCGGGCCTACGCCACAAACATCGAAGGGACAAGTTATGGCAATGAGGTTACATTCTCCACAGGACCGGCTTCACTTGCAACTCTGACAACTTCTGCAGTTGTTTCAATCACAGCAACAACTGCTGTTTCAGGTGGTAATATTACCAACGGAGGTGATCAGGCCACTACCAGGGGTGTTTGCTGGAGTATTGTCCAGAATCCCACCACGGCTGACAAGATGACTATTGATGGAATTGGTTCAGGTGTTTTTACCAGTATTTTGACCGGCTTAAGACCAAACACCACGTATTATATCCGTGCTTATGCTACTAACAGTGCGGGTACAAACTATGGCAATGAGATTACTTTCATTACAAGCCCGGGAATTCCTCCAACCCTGACAACTTTATTTGTTGAAGCGACGACAATAACAGCAGTTGTCGGTGGTAATATTACTGACATTGGCGATGCGGGTGAGATCATTGGCAGGGGTGTTTGCTGGAGTACATCTCAATTGCCGACAATAGATAATGAAAATTTGTCTAATGGATCGGGATCGGGCAGCTTTACAATTAATCTTACTTTTCTAAGTCCCAATACAACCTATTACGTAAGAGCCTATGCGATTAATGGTATAGACATATTTTATGGCGATCAGATCAGCTTCACAACTTCTTTTGCCGAGGGTAATGGGATACAAAAAGCTAACTACCCAGGGGGGACAAGATACGAAGCAATCGGCTTTTCTATAGGCACAAAAGTATATTTAGGATTGGGAATTGATGGTGGTGACTTTGCCGTGAGAGATTTTTGGGAATGGGATCAGGCAACTAATCTTTGGACAAGGTTAGCCGACTTTCCGGGAAACCCACGAGCTTACCCTGTTGGATATGCAATCGGTACAAAAGGATACATATTAACCGAAAGTTATGTGAGCAGTGACAATGATCTTTCAAGTGAATTCTGGGAATATGATCCTGCAACAAATATATGGACTCAGAAAGCATCTCCCCCAACCACACCTGCAAGAGCTTATGCTGTAGGCTTTTCAATTGGCACAAAAGGCTATATCGGGCTTGGAATCAAAGATCAGTTCCCGGGCGGAGGAAGCACAATCGAGTACTATCAGGATTTTTGGGAATGGGATCAGACGACTAATGTATGGACAAGGATAGCCGACTTCCCTGGAAATTCCCGGGCAGGAGGTATTGGCTTTTCAATCGGGAACAAAGGGTACATTGGAACAGGAAGTGATGGCACCTCTTATACAAAGGATTTCTGGGAATGGGATCAGGCAACTAATGTATGGACAAAGAAAGCCGACTTTGGAGGAGCTCCGCGAGCTTACGCTGTGGGTTTTTCTATAGGGAACCAGGGATACATCGGCACAGGTTATAATGGTAATCCAACCTCATATTTATATCAGGATTTTTGGGAATGGGACCAGGCAACCGATGCATGGACAAGGATTGCTGACTTTATTGGGGGTCCTCGATCAGGAGCTGTTGGTGTATCAGCAGGGAACAAAGGATACATAGGAACCGGAATGGGTGGTAGTATCATTTATGCTTTTCAGGATTTTTGGGAATATGACCAGAATCTTAAGTAATCAAGACGTTAGCGATATAGCCCAGGAAAACATTTGATTTAATCCCACGTCAAATTCAATTTGTTGTGGCATAGGACAGCCCTCGGACCTCAAGCCGGAGGGCTGTCTTGTCGTTGAACGTTGGATTAATTGAAGTATTTCCTGCATCTGATCCGGGACAGAATGCTGTTGAGTGGGACTAGTCAGGCGCAAACTTCCGCCCCCAAGGTCCTTCTGTTTTTATCAGACGCCTTATATTGACATTACCGTCCGGAATCTCACTTTTTGTATGATTTTTTTTGCTGTAGCAAAATAAATATTGAAAAATTATTGACTTTTTAATATTTAGGGTTTAATTTTGAGATGCTGCATTTCTAAAATTTATTACATGTCGTTGGTCAAGTACATTGCTAGACTACAGCGGATGAATTCTCTCATTGCTATGAGAGCCACGGATCCGCCAGATGAATTTGCCTGCAAAATGAATCTTAGCAGAAGCACCCTTTTCGAAACTCTGCAGGAGATGAAAGACGAAGGTTTGAAATCAAGCACCCAAATAATCGAGAACAGAAACATAATATATTTTGAGATTCTCCTACTGATTTCTTTTCATTTTGGCTTATAGTATTAACGGTATTTCTTGATTATGAATATAATAAAGGTATTAGATAAGTTTTCTTTTAATGTATTAACTTAAAAAATTAAAGAAATGAAAAAGATTATCTTCCGTTATCCGTTAGGACTAGCATTTTCGATCCTAATTGTTACCATTTGCCTTTCTTCTTGTAAGAAGTCATTGAATGATTCTTTCGAAGAAACTATTGCAAAATATGCTGTAGTAGGAACTTACCATGAGGAGGGGCTAAATTACATATTGGATGATTTAAAAGAGCATCATTCAAAAACGTATTCTAAACTAAATTTGCCTGAAATGATGGGCATTATTGAGTCCTCCAGTGCGGATTTTACAGCAAATTCATTGGATATTCAGGAAGAATCAGTTTGGCAAATTAAGGAACTCGTCAAATCGATAAATATAGAGAACGCAAAGCTTATCGAAAATCCAAGTATAATAAATATGGTAGAAGATGAAGTGTTATTAACAATTAAACAAACCAAATATCTATCAGATCTAGATGGAATTATTTCATGTGTCAGTTTGGGCATTGATCAGTGCGTCAAATCCATTGAGAGACTTGAACTTGAGATCTGCCAAAACTGTCAATCAAATGAATTGCCACTTCTCCTTTGTGCGACTTCAGTTGGTAAAAGTTCTATTGTCTATTGGTATAAGAATTATTATATTTGGGAAGATGGATTAGTGCAGAATGAGACCAAAACAGCAAAAGATCGTGAATGGTTCTGGTCAGCCTTGAATAGGATGGGGAAGGCAGATATTGCTGGCGGATTATTGGGTGGAGCATTTGGCGCATTAGCTGGTGGAGTTGGGGCAATTCCTGGAGCGATAGCTGGAGCATGCCAATCTTCAGGAACATGCGGAGTTGTCGTATTATATGAACATTTGGCTAATTAAATATAAAGCGGATGAAAAGAAAACTGTTACTTTTTATCGGGGTTTCGGTTGCTTTCATTATTACTATTTATCTGGTTTTTCTAATATTCGATTTAATTTCAGGAACTCCAAGAGAAAATGAAGGGAGCGCCATAAAATTTGCGGTATCTGTTGGCGTTTTGACTTCGGCCTTCATGGTATTTTTTACAAAATTTTTTGAGAAACCGAAAAAATAGAAAGTCTTTTTGAAAGACGGAGCATCCTTATGGTCTGTAAAGGGCTATAATATGTTATTGCAGGGCTTATTTACTGTATATGCCCTGTAAAATATTTAACCAAAGATTCTGAATTGGTCGAGCGAATCTTGGGAAATATGAATTTGTGATATGTTATGTTCCTACCCTAGTGGGCATTAGATATAATCATTCGGCCCTTGAAACAATGAGTTAATCGCATCTGTAGTGTTTTTATGGAGCGTGATGATTTGAATAGAAATGATGAATTTTTATTATTGGGAAAGAATATAAGGAACATTTAACAACAATAAACCTATAACCATGAAAAAGTTTGAAATTCTCCTGATTGCCGGAGCCATTATTGGCCTTCTGCTGGTGCTTTTCAATACCCCGCTTGATTCTCTGATTGTCTCAGTATTTTTTATAACTTTGAGCTGTCTCTATTACATTCTTGGCTTTGCACTATTCAATAATATTCCGTTACGGAGGATATTTGATGCAGATTCCTACAAAGGTGTCGGAACATGGAAAATCCTGATTGCCATCGGAACAGGTATCAGCCTTTTCAATCCTCACGATTGGTTTTATGTTTACAATACTCAGCTATCCGATGGCTAAAACCTTACTGATCGTCGGAATAGTTCTCGCGGCAATATTAATTATCCTGGCCTTGATAAAAAATGCTCAGGAAAAGAATCAGTTTTACAGGAACATCACCTTAAGGAGCCTCGTATTTCTGATTATTGCAGTAATATTTCTTCTGTTACCCGGGCATCTATTTGAGACAATTTGAGTGTTACCCTTTCAAATAAAGTAACAAAACTATGGCTTCTTAACAGACCGGTATGTACAAGGCCTGACCAGATTTCACATTCTCAATCATATTCATCAGAGTATGCCTGTTTGTTGTGATCTTATAACAAAGTCCGAATCTCGAAATGAAATGATTAACTTAATTGGTACAGTCGTACATCTACTACAGGCACAATAAGGATGAATTTGCTGACAGGAGAAAAAAAGTGCATAACAAATAGCCTTAGTCAATGACTTAAAGAGTAAGAGAAAAGATGCTGAAAACAATGTTAAGCATCAGCGTAATTTGCATGGTGGGTTCGATAATCCTGTTCACACAGAACCCGCCCGGCTCCATCGGCAGGACGGCAATGATTCTGATCGGTATCATATCTTTCTTTACAGGATTGTCATTCTACATGCAATACAGGCAAGTAAAACTAAGACATTGAAATCCTCAGTTACATTATGAAAAAAGAACTTCTGCGTTTTGTTGGCTACTCGGTTGTCTTAGTAGTTTCACTTTATATGGTTTTTATGCTTATCGATCGTACCAAGGGAACCCTCAGGGAAAACTCCAAAGACAACTTACTCCTTGCGGTAATTGTCGGATTAATGACCTCCGCCTCCCTGGTGTTCAGCACGAAAGTCTTTAAGAAGCATAAAGACTGAGACATTGATCCTCTGCAAGGTACTGGCCTCGAAACCATGTCAACAATTTCATAACTTTATCGATGCAACAAAAAATCACCCGATGAATCAGCTTGTTCTGCGTAATAGGGGACAAGAATTTGTATTTAATGTCTCAGGGGTACTGGTGGGCATATCAATGGTACTGCAACTCTTCTTAAACAGTCCCCGGTCGTGGCTCTTCTGGATCAATGCTGTGCTGGTAATATTGCTTCTTGTTTTATTCATTACCCGTGGCTTCGGAACAAATGTCAACAGCATTACGAATGATGACAATACTTTGTCGATCAGGTGGTATAATAGGCTAAGGGTTATGAGAATAGACGTGAGTGAGATTGCGGAAATTGCCTCTGACAAAAAGTGCATCAATATAACACTGAAAAATGACAGAGTTATCCGCATTCCGGTAAATTTTCTTGAAGCAAAAGAAAAGCGTGATGTCAGGGATTTCCTGAAGGAGACCACAGGATTTTGAGGAGGATCGCCAGAGCCTGACTACAGACTACTTTATTTCTGTCTCGATTGAATAGCTTCTCAGGGTCTCAATCAACTCGTCAAGATAAAACTTTTCGAACCGGTCTTCATCCCTGTAATCAAGCTGTACTTTGCGTTTTTGCGAATTCTTCAGATATAACCTGAGGTTGAGGTAAGACATAAAATCTGCAGAGATCACTGCTTTTTCTACCTGCCGTACGTCCAACGCATTATCCATGTTGACTTTTGAACCTGCGATCGGAGTAATAATTCCAATTGCAATAATTGCCAATCCTACCCAGAAAGCCCAATCCTGAACTGCCATGAAATGCTTGATGACCATATAGACTCCGCCAATAATATATATTGCCGAATAAACTATGCTCATTTTTTTTTGCCATTTAAAAATGCCATCCCTGATTTTAATCTGGTTATCCAGGAACTTTATCTCGCCTTTATAAATGACAAATTCAGTTTTCATCTGTGTAGTTTTAGGCTAATGTAAATTTAATCAAAATTGTCTGTTGAATTAATTTGCATACCTGCACTGTTGTTTTACCGTCTTAGTTATTATGACTTTTCATATCTTTTTTTACTATTTTTTCAGATATTTTAACGCCCTGAAATAAATCAGAACACTAACCAAGTTTCCCGGATATGGAATTTCTAATCGAAGGCGTTACTCTTATCACCTGGCAACAGGTGCTGATGTGGATAATAGGCGGCACCCTCATCTACCTTGCAATATCAAAACAACTCGAACCGTCTCTCCTCCTGCCAATGGGGTTCGGCGCAATACTGGTCAACCTGCCTCTGTCAGGCGCCCTCAACCAGAACCTCGAAGGCATCGGCGAGGTCAGCGGAATAATCGACTGGCTCTTCAAGGTGGGCATAGGAGCATCAGAAGCCATGCCACTGCTCCTGTTTATAGGCATAGGAGCAATGATCGACTTCGGACCCCTGCTGTCCAACCCGAGACTGCTGCTGTTCGGCGCCGCAGCCCAGTTCGGCATTTTCGCCACGGTGGTGATAGCCGTGCTGCTGGGATTCGAGATGAAAGACGCAGCATCAATAGGCATAATCGGGGCAGCGGACGGACCGACATCAATACTGGTGTCGCAGGTGCTGAAAAGCAAATATATAGGGCCGATAGCCGTCGCAGCATATTCATACATGGCGCTGGTGCCTATAATCCAGCCTTTTGCCATCAAACTGGTCACGACGAAAAATGAGCGGAAAATTCGGATGAAATATAACCCGAAAAGCGTGTCAAGATTGACCAGGATACTCTTCCCGATAGTGGTCACCATAATAGCAGGCCTGGTGGCACCGGCATCCATAGCCCTGGTGGGATTCCTGATGTTCGGCAACCTGATAAGGGAGTGCGGCGTGCTAAGATCACTGTCTGATACCGCCCAGAAAGACATGGTGAACCTGATCACCCTGCTGCTCGGCATAACCATCGCCGCCAGCATGAAAGCGGAACTGTTCGTGTCGCTCGATACAATGAAGATCATGGCCCTTGGCCTGCTGGCATTTATTTTCGATACCATAGCCGGGGCATCATTTGCAAAATTCATGAACCTGTTCCTGAAGGAAAAAGTCAATCCCATGGTCGGTGCAGCAGGGATATCAGCATTCCCGATGTCGTCGAGGGTGATACAAAAACTGGGACTGGAAGCAGACCCGCAGAACCACCTGCTGATGCATGCAGTGGGAGCAAACGTGTCGGGCCAGATTGCGTCAGTAATAGCAGGCGGTGTGATAATAGGTCTTATGTCAGGATTAATGTAGGAGGAATGCGATGAACACTGAATTAATAAATGCACTGAAGCTGATGGGTATGGGAATGGCAGCCATATTCTTTGTCATAATCATAATTTACCTTGTCGTACAGCTGATGCTGAGAATCTCGCGCGGCAAAGCAGACAAGCCGGATACCGCAAAGCCTTTGTGAAGACTGCGTCAGCCGGCTTAAGGGCCTGATACGTTACGCCGGAATTTCGTATCTTTAACAGGAACAAATCTTACATCATGAAACAACTGGTGCTTCGCAACGCAACCTATGAAAAGATCTATCGCGCCATAGGCATAGTGTTTCTTGTCGGGCTCATTGTAATTATTGTGACCGGAGATCCCGGGTTATGGGGCTTCTGGATACAGGCAGTTTCCTTTCTGTTGCTTGGCATCATCTTCCTGAGCCTTAACTTCGGCACCCTGGTCAACAGGCTGACGGCAGACAAGGGTGTGCTCACCATCCGGTGGTACAGCAAAACGGTCAGATCGTTCGTCAGGATAGATGAGATAGAGTCCATACATGCCGATGAGAGTTATGTCCGCATCATGCTCAAAAGCGGCAAGACCGTCCGCCTGCCAACACGGATGCTTGAGTTTGACGAGAAACGTGCCGTACGCAAATTTCTTAAGGAGGTAACAGGATTCTGATTGAAATGCCTTTAAGGCGACTCATTGCGCTGATGCTGCTGATGGCGTCAGTACAGGCTTCAGCCCAGAAAATCACTGTCAGCGGTTATGTCACCGACTCGGTAAGCGGGGAACGGATGATCAATGCCGCTGTCTATGAAAAGGCCTCCTACATCGGCACTACAACAAACAACTACGGTTTTTACAGTCTTCCCCTTACACCCGGCAAGGCAGAGATCGTCGTTTCATACCTTGGTTATGAGGCTCTGACAATGGGCCTCAATCTGACCCGCGATACTGTCCTGAACTTCGGGCTCAATATGTCAGTTAGCGAGATCGGCGAGGTGACCGTGACCGCTTCCGGACCCCAGGCGAAGGTGGAGAGCTCGCAGATGAGCATGATAGATATCCCAATGGAAAAATTCGCCATGCTGCCGGTGATCTTTGGCGAGGCTGACGTGCTGAAGGTAATCCAGCTTCTTCCCGGAGTACAGTCCGGCACCGAAGGCTCAATCGGTATATATGTCAGGGGCGGTGGACCGGACCAGAACCTTTTCCTGCTCGACGGCGTACCCGTGTATAACGCAAGCCATATCTTCGGCTTCATGTCAGTGTTTAATCCTGATGCCGTCAAGTCAGTCCAGCTCTATAAGGGAGGGTTCCCCGCCCGGTATGGCGAACGGCTCTCGTCGGTAATCGATATCCATATGAAGGAAGGTAATGAGAAGGAGTTTCACGGTAACTTCTCAATAGGACTGATAGCATCGAAGCTTTCGCTGGAAGGGCCTATTATAAAGGATAAAACATCATTCATCATCTCGGCCCGCCGAAGCTATGCCGATATTATTATTTATCCTTTTCTCATGCGATACCAGAGTCCGGATCTCCGGACGACAGGCGGTTATTCTTTCTATGACCTCAATGCAAAGATCAATCATAAGTTTTCGGAAAAGAGCCGTCTCTACCTGAGCTCATACATGGGCAGTGACAGGGCATACATGAAGTCTGTCAGCAGGCCTGACTTTAATGGGATTAATGCACCAGAATACGAGTATACCGACGACTTCGGCATGAGCTGGGGAAACATCATCACCTCGCTGAGGTGGAACTACCTGTTCAGCAACAAGATCTTCAGCAACACCACACTGACCTACAGCCGTTACATTTTTGACATCACCATGGAGTCCGTCACGAAGGACCTCACCACGAAAGAAAAAGCCGTTGATTACTTCAGGTATTTTTCAGGTATAGAGGATATGGGTGCGAAGATCGATTTTGACTACTATCCTTCAATTCATCACTCAGTCAAGTTTGGCGCCGGTTACACCCTTCACCGTTTCAGGCCCGGGGTGACAAGCTTCAGGTTTGATCCGCTGGAAGAGGATTACGGTATCGACACTACTTTTGGCGAGGTGAAGATCTATGCCAATGAAGCTATTCTTTATGCCGAGGATAATTTCGATATCACTCCGCGCCTGAAGATGAATGCCGGCATGCGCCTGTCGCTCTTCAACGTTCAGGATACAACCTATTTCTCATTCCAGCCCAGGGTGTCGCTTCGCTTCATGGCTGCGGATAATCTGTCGTTCAAGGCCTCATACAGCAGGATGGCGCAGTTCGTTCATCTGCTCACCACAACGGCTATCAGCATGCCCACCGATCTGTGGCTGCCTGTCACGAAGCGTTTTGAGCCTCCGGTGTCAGACCAGGTGGCCGTGGGCTCTAACTTCCGCCTGCCGTGGCAGCTTGAAATGTCCGTGGAAGCATTTTACAAGACGATGGAGAACCTGATTGAATACAAGGAGGGTGCATCGTTCGGAGGGTCGGGGTCAGGGTGGGAGTCGAAGGTGGAAAAGGGCAGGGGATGGGCATACGGGGGAGAGTTCATGGTTGAGAAGAACTATGGTAAGACAACAGGATGGATCGGTTATACGCTGTCATGGACCCAACGGCAGTTTGAGAATCTTAACTACGGCAATGTCTTTCCCGCCAGGTATGACCGCCGGCATGACGTAAGCGTGGCCATCACCCATAAGTTCAGTGAACGCGTTGACATGGGCGTTGTGTGGGTCTACGGGACAGGCAATGCAGCCACGCTGGGCATCATGGAGTATCCCTCCGGGAACTTCTTCAACACCGGGTACTATTATTACGGCAATGATGCCATCACGGAATTTCCGGGCCGCAACTCGTACCGCACACCGTCGTATCACAGGCTTGACCTGGGGCTTAACCTGCACAAACAGAAGAAAAACGGATTGCGCACCTGGAACTTCTCAGTCTACAATGCCTACAACAGAAAGAACACCTTCTATATCTTCTGGGACACTCAATATTACGAGGAACCCGATCCTGACAATCCTGGTTCATATATTTACTACAGCAAGCCTGTACTGAAGAAGGTGAGTCTCTTTCCGATCATTCCCTCGATCTCATATTCATTTAAGTTCTGACTGCAGATGAGGATGAAAAGAATATTATTATATCTGCAGGCGCTTGCCATTCTGACATTGCTGACCGTGTCGTGCGAGGAGGTGATCCCGTTCAAGGGTGAGAAGATCGATCCTAAGATCGTGATATATTCACTGCTTCAGCCTGACAGCGTAATTACGGTATCTGTCGCAAAGAGCCATGCTGTCTTTGAAGAGAAGTATGTACCCAGACAGATAACCGATGCCGTGGTGAAGCTTTACCGCGACGGTGAGTTGCTTGAAACGCTGACCTATGTTCCGCCTGAGCCGCAACCGGAATATTATTCGGCTATACCCTATTCAAAGTATGTGTCGCAGGGAGTGAAACCCGCTTATGGCAGCACGTACATGATCGAGGTGGAGATGGCAGGGATGAAGAAGGCAGCAGGCGAGGCAAGGCTCCCTGATATTATACCGGTCATTGGCCTTGATACAATTGAGAACCTGCCGGTTGGGGGAAATCTCATTATGGAAGCTAAAGTCAGGTTCAGAGATCCGGGAGGGGAAAATAATTTTTACAGGATAGCTGCCCGGTGCGCAGAGGGCATGTATTACGGGGATAAGTCAGTGCCCTGGTCACCGGAAATGCCGGTTTCAATATATGAGAACGACTGCAGCTATGCCTCAGACAATGACCCGGTAATAAGTCCACAGAAGGAGGAGCAGGATCTTTTCGGCATGCAGATTGAGAACACATATCACATATTCAGTGATGAACTTATAGCCGGTAAGGAGTATGCCCTGACCCTGGAACTAAATCACAGGCAGCCGGACACGGATTATTACGAGTTTTCTTTATTCAATTTTGAGCTTCAGTCGATAACGGAGGATTTTTACATGTACCTGCGAACGTCATCGGCTCACATGCAGACCTTCGATGACTATATCACCGAGCCGGTGCTGGTTTTCACCAATATTGAAAACGGACTGGGCGTTGTGGGGGCGATGTCATCGTCGGCAGTAACTCTGAAAATAGGAGAGTATCCTGTCGATGGGGTGACGTATGAGGTTATAAGGTAATAAGGTGCATGTTGACAAACCGCCGGAGTGATGAGAGTCAGTACCTCCAGGTGGGGGAGCAGTATGAATACCGAACAAGGAATAGCAATTTTAAAGCCTGAAGTGAAAATATTTTTCATAAAAACATTTTTGTTTCAAATATTATTATTTACTTTGTAACGCAAAGTACTATAAAATCATTATATGAACCAGCCAGATCAGCATCTTGAAGACATAAAGGTCATTAAGAAGATAATGGAGGAGTCCTCCAGGTTCCTGTCGCTCAGCGGCCTGTCCGGTATAGTTGCCGGACTGCTCGCCATAGCCGGAGCAGTGGTGGCGAATCTGATAATTACCGGCACTTCGATGGCAGAAGCGTGGTATTCGGTACCATTCGCTGGCGAGGCTGCCGGAACCATGACCATCGTTCTGCTTCTAACCGACATGGCAGTTGTGCTTGTGCTTTCGTTAGCCGCTGCGGTAATTTTTTCCAGTCGCAAAGCAAAAAAGACTGGTCACAGCGCATGGACTCCCGTCACCCGCAGGATGCTGACAAGCCTTCTCCTTCCGCTGATAACTGGAGGGCTCTTCATTCTCATAACACTAAGCAGAGTCCCGGCCAATGTGACTGTAGCGTCTACTCTTATCTTTTACGGACTGGCTGTCATCAGTGCCGGAAAATTCACATTTGGAGAGGTACACTGGCTTGGTGTACTGGAGGTAATGACAGGGCTTATCTGCCTTCTCCTGCCACAGTGGTCGGTATTTATCTGGGCATTTGGCTTTGGCATTATTCATGTCGGTTACGGCTTGTTCATGCATCTCAGGTACGAGGGATGAAAAGGATACTGGAAAACTTCAACAAGGCTTTTGAGAGCCGTGTAAGGCTGGGTATCATGTCGGCGCTGGCGGTCAACAGCACTATGGACTTCATCAGCCTGCGCGAGACACTTGAGGTGACAGACGGCAACCTCGCCAGTCACCTCAGGGCACTGGAGGAAGCAGGATATATTTCCATGGAAAAGAGCTTCATAAACCGCAAACCAAATACAAAATACAAAGTAACAGAAGATGGCATGGAAAACTTCAGACGCCATATCAAAGCCCTGGAAGACCTGATAAACAAGCAATAATTTTTTTTACTAATACACTTTGAAACGCAAAGTACTCTAAAAACAACTAAAATGGAAAATGAAATTGTAAAACAGGAAAAATGGTACCAGTCGATGACTGTAAAAATGATTCTTCTGGGATTTCTGGGGCTCATGCTTCTGATCCCGCTCCTGCTGATCACGGAGGTTATCAGGGAGCGGTCAAATAATGCTGAGACAGCGAGAACTGAGATTGGCAATCTGTGGGCTGCGGCGCAGACGATCACCGGTCCGGTGCTGAATGTTCCCGGAACAAAAGTGATCTCGGGTGACGGCCAGTATGTGACCACAACAATGCACATTCTTCCCGATGACCTTAAGATAACCGGCAGACTGATGCCTGAGAAAAGGTACAGGGGTATTTATGAGACCGTAGTCTATGACTTTGACATTCAGATGACAGGCAGCTTCTCAATAGCAGGTTATGAGCATCTGAACGATTACATCTATAATTGGGACCAGGCGTATATTTCAATTGGTGTCTCAGATAACAAGGGCATCAGGGATAAGGTGGAGATGAATTTCAACAAGGAGGTTATCATAGCTCAGCCGGGAGCAGGACAGACTGATCTATTTGAAAAAGGCATCTCTTTCCCGGTGTCAATAGATCCGGCTGTACCCGGCGGTTTCGGCGGTGACTTCAGCATAAGCCTTGGTCTCAGGGGAAGCAGCAACATCTCATTCTCCCCCGTAGGTAAAACGACAGAGGTGTCTCTTGCCTCGGAGTGGGATGCACCTTCGTTCATGGGCACTTTCCTTCCGGCCGAGAGAGATGTGAAAGAGGATGGTTTCACAGCCACGTGGGTAGTGACGCATCTTAACAGGAGTTTTCCGCAGGTATGGACTGGCAAGAGCTACACGCCATCGGATGATGCTTTCGGGGTTGATCTGATCCTGCAGGCAGATCATTATACCAAGGCTGAACGAAGCGCAAAATACGGGCTGCTCTTCATAGCACTGACCTTCCTGGTGCTGATCATTATCGAGATCAGGTCGAAAGAGCGTATTCACATTTTTTATTACCTTCTGGTTTCCCTGGCGCTGATACTGTTCTTTTCACTGCTTACCTCGCTGAGTGAGCTTGTCGGATTCAATCTGGCTTACCTGATCTCGTCGGTGGCAACCATTGCCCTTCTCTCAGCTTTTTTCCGGTCGTTGCTGAAGAAGGGATGGATCGTGCTTGTCATCAGCGGGCTGCTGACTATTCTGTATGTTTTCATTTTCGTGCTTCTGGCGCTGAAGGATTATGCTTTCCTGGCTGGGAATATCGGATTGTTTGTATTACTGGCCGCACTGATGATGGTATCAGCGAGGTACAGGCTGTTTAAGGACTAGACGGCTGAAAAAAGCAGGGGCTGAGATGGACAGACATCCCGCGTACCGATAGCCGGGCGGGGGATGGTCTTTCCATTATGTTGTTTGGTGTTTTTGCAGTAACTTACATGCTTACTTTAAAACACCATTGAGCATGGTTCTGAAAAGGTATGTCGAAGAAGAGACCGGGCAGAAATTTGACCTGGTAATCGTCGGGGGCGGCATCACCGGAGGCGCAGTGGCGTACATCGCTGCTGCGCGTGGCCTCTCTGTCGCCCTGTTTGAAAAAAAGGATTACGGCGGAGCCACCTCCGCGGCAACCTCGAAGCTGATCCACGGGGGACTGAGATATCTTGCAAACGGAGAGATCAGGCTTGTGCGCGAATTGCTCCGCGAAAGAAGGATACTCGGCAATATCGCACCCAACTTTGTCTATCCGCTGCCTTTTATTATGCCCAACTACAAGAAATGGAAAGGAAATATCTGGAAGATGCTCCTGGGCATGTACCTGTACGATTTGCTGTCATATGATAAAAAGGACACCTGGGACAAGAGCAAGAAGCTCGAGAACCATAAGCTTATCTCACACAGGAAAACCATCAGGGTGGAGCCAAACCTCAGAAAGGAATTTCTGCGGAATGCGTTTTATTTCTTTGATTATCAGAGCATATTCCCGGAGAGGCTAACTCTTTCTTTCATCAAATCGGCAGCCGAATACGGTGCCAGAGTATCGAACTACACCCCTGTCGAGGGTTTTATTATTGAAAATGATAACAGGATCACCGGGGTGAAGGTAAGGGATACCTTTTCAGGTGAAATTAAAAATATTCACGCTGACCTGATTGTCAACTGCGGGGGAACATGGGCTGACAAGATCCTCAACCTCGCGTCGAAAAAAGATTTACCGGCACACAAAGTCAAGCGCTCGGAGGGTATTCACATAATCACAAAAAAGATTGCGGGTAACCATGTCGTTTCGCTTCAGAAAAAAGACGGCGGGCATATGATGATAATGCCGTGGCGCGATCACTCGCTCATAGGCACCACCGACAAGGAGTTTTACGGCAATCCTGATGAATACCGTGTCTCCATGGAGAGTATCAACGAGATATTGAAGGGAGTAAATGAAAACTTCGGGAAACAATTATCAACAGCGGATATCCTGCATGCATACGGTGGGCTGCGGCCGTTGGTGGACGACCAGACCAAAGGGTCCTACGAGACATCAAGAAAGTACGAAGTATATGACAACTCCGCCGACGGCATCGAAGGTATGATCACCGTGGAGGGAGGTAAGTACACCACCAGCAGAGGGCTGGCCCGGGAAGTTCTGAAACTGGTCTCGACGAAGCTCGACAGGGTACTCTCGGATTCTGTATCAGACAACCTTTATCTTTCAGGCTGCGAAATAAGGGACATGAGACAGTTCATGATAAGACAACACCTTAACTACAAGGATTTCAGCCGGAGCACTATCGAATACGTCAGCAGGAATTACGGCACAGAAAGCAAAGTAGTTTTTCAGATAGCCAGGGATGATCCGCAGTTCGCCGAAGTGGTCAGTCATGACGGGGAGATCCTGGCAGAAGTTGTCTATGCAATAAAATATGAATGTGCCAGAACACTGAGGGATATTATGTTAAGAAGGACTGGTACCGGGACCCTGGGCAATCCCGGCAAAAAAATAATCGATAAGATAACAGCCATCGCATCGGGAATGCTGAAATGGGACAGTAAGAGGGTTGATGAGGAGGTCGCATCGATGATGAGGGTATATGAATTATTTTAAAAGTTAAGACATGGAATTTACTTACCGCGAGATACTTAAATGGGGAGACAAGAGAGAAGCAGAGGTTGAGCCCCTGATGAAAAAACTGATAAAGGAGAAGTTCGGGCTGACAGACTCTGACTTCAGTGGGAAGTATCTCCCCGGGTCGGAGACAGTGAAGCTGGATAAGGCTCCGATGCTGAAGCCCGCCCAGCTTGTTTTTCTGAAGAGCATTGTCGGCAGTGAGAATATACGGACTGATGATTTTACACGTGCAAAATACTCTTTCGGGAAATTCTATGATGAGCTTCTTGATCTGAGGCTTAACCGGGTTGCGGATCCGCCTGACGCAGTCGTTTCACCAACCAGTCATGATGAAATAGTAAAGATCGTTGAATTCTGCAATGAAGAGAAGATACCGGTTATTCCGGTAGGCGGACAGTCCTCCGTGACCGGGGCGTTGCGGGCGCCTGGCGGAGGCATAGCGCTCGATCTGACAAAGCATCTCAACAAAATTGTCAGGCTGAACACTGTAAACAAAACTGTGACTGTTGAGGCAGGGATGTTCGGTCCGGCTTTTGAAGAGGAACTGAACAGACACGGATATACCTGCGGTCATTTCCCTCAGTCGTTTGAGTATTCGACCGTAGGAGGGTGGATCTCTGCCAAGGGAGCCGGGCAGGCCT
Source organism: uncultured Bacteroidales bacterium (assembly GCA_963825165.1). GTDB lineage: Bacteria > Bacteroidota > Bacteroidia > Bacteroidales > VadinHA17 > SR-FBR-E99. Next base: position 417,939 of record CAWGRY010000006.1, read on the forward strand.
CGACAGGATACGGCAAGATAGAGGATATGGTCGTCGCCCTGAAGGTTGTAACACCTGCAGGCGTAATCGAGACGAAGGAGTTTCCGCGGACAGCACAGGGCTGGGATATCTTCAGGCTATTCATCGGGTCCGAGGGCACGCTCGGGGTAATAACCGAGGCCACTCTTCATATGCATATCTATCGTCCGAAGAATACTTCATCGGCAGCTTTTATCTTCAGATCATTTGAACAGGCAGTAGAAGTGATGCGAAAGATGATCCAGAGCGAGTACGGCAGGCCACATCTGTTCAGGATATCGGATCCCGATGAAACGGATATTGCTTTCAGAACCAGCGGGTTTGACAACAGCATTGCCGACAGGTTCCTGAAGATGCGTGGTTTTATGCCGGGCAGTCGGTCCATGATGTTTGTTACCGTCGAAGGTGAAAAAGATTATACGAAATTCGTTCTGAGCAAGATAAGGCAGACTGCAGGAAAGGGCAAGGGCATGTATATTGGCACAAGCCCTGTAAGAAAATGGCTTGCCCAGCGATACTCGAGTGCTTACATGCGTGACCCGCTGATGGATATTGGCATAATGGCGGATACCCTTGAGACTGCGGTCACATGGGAAAACCTTCTCAGGGTGTGGTCTGCCGCACATGCGTACGTTAAATCGCGTCCAAAGGCCTTCATTATGATACATGTTTCACATGTGTATGAGAACGGCGCGAACCTCTACTTTACTTTTCTCACTCCCATGGAAAAGGGGAATGAGAAGAGTGACTTTGCCGCTTTTCACAGGGGGCTGGTGGATACGATACTTGAAAACGGAGGCTCAATCTCCCACCACCACGGTGTGGGGAGGGTGCTTGCCCCATGGATGGAAGGACACCTTGGAAAGACGTCGATGGCGGTGCTCGGAGCAGTGAAAAGACATTTTGATCCGAATAATATCATGAACCCCGGCGGAACGCTTGGCCTTAAATAAAGAATATATGAATTCATCAGATGAACTGATACTGACAATCGACTGCGGCACACAGTCAGTCAGGGCTGCCCTGATAGATCTTTCCGGGAATGTACTTCAGATTGTCAAGACCGAAATTGAACCTTATTTCTCTTCCGGTCCCGGCATGGCTGAACAACAACCTGAATACTTCAGGGACAGGATGTTTGAAACCCTGAGCAAGCTTCTGAGTGAGACGAAGCATGAGAAGGAAAGAATAAAAGCTGTGACAATTACTACCCAGCGGTCCACGCTGGTCAACCTTGACAAGCAGGGCAAATCATTACGGCCGGCGATTACCTGGCTCGATCAGAGACAGTGTGCCGTGGATAAATACCCCGGCAAGCTGATGCAGATGGCTCTGAGCATTGTCGGCATGCGCGAAGCTGTAGTCTACACGGTAAAGAACGGTGAGTGCAACTGGATAATGCAGAATACCCCTGAAATCTGGGAAAAAACAAACAAGTTCCTGCTCCTTTCCGGATACCTGACATGGGCGTTGACGGGTGATTATACTGATTCAGTAGGCTGCACAGTGGCATACCTTCCCTTTGATTACAAGAAGCAAAGGTGGGCCGATAAAAGCCATATGTACTCTAAAATGTATCCCATTGAAAGGGATAAGTTGCCGAAGCTGGTGAAGCCGTCTGAAATCCTCGGATATATAAGCAGGGAAGCTTCTGAAAAGTCAGGCATTCCGGCAGGACTGCCCCTTATAGCCTCTGCTGCAGATAAGGCATGCGAGGTGCTGGGCTCGGGGGTTGTCTCGCCCGATGTTGCCTGCTTAAGCTATGGGACGACATGCACCGTTGAGACAACGCATAAGAAATATGTCGAAGTAATCCCGTTCTTTCCGCCGTATCCGAGTGCTGTGCCGGATTATTATAACACGGAAGTAATGATCTTCAGAGGTTTCTGGATGATAAACTGGTTCAAGAAAGAATTCGGGTTAAAGGAGATACAGCTTGCCGAAAAACTGGGAAGACCTGCCGAAGAGCTTTTTGACGATCTGATCAAAGATGTTCCGGCAGGTTCAATGGGGCTTACCTTGCAGCCCTACTGGTCGCCGGGACTGAAGACTCCCGGAACGGAAGCCAAGGGTGCTATAATAGGTTTCGGTGACGTTCATACAAGGGCCCATGTTTACAGGGCTATTCTTGAAGGGCTGGCATATTCACTCAGGGAGGGACTGGCAAGGACTGTAAAAAGGACTAAAGTTCCGGTTAGCAGGATCATCGTCTCCGGCGGCGGTTCACAGAGCAGACAGGCCATGCAGATCACTGCGGATGTCTTCAACCTTCCTACCTTCAGGCCTCATACCTACGAGACCTCCTCACTTGGTGCAGCTATAGATGCAGCCGTAGGAATGAAGTTCTTCAGTGACCATACTGCGGCTGCCGGATCAATGACCCGTACCGGCGAACAGTTCATCCCCGACACCAGGAACGTTGAAATGTACAACCAGTTATATGATAAGGTCTATTCAAAGATGTACAATCATTTGCAGCCCCTTTACGAACAGATAAGGAACGTTATCGGCTATCCGTCGAAAATTTAACGGACCGGGACCAATATTATGAAACTCAGAAATATGTTCATAAAAGTTTTTGCAGTGCTGCTGACAGCAATTCTGTTTGCCTCGTGTGTCACCAGGGAGGATGATGATATTGATGTTATCACTTTTAACATACGGTTGGACACTCCCTATGACAGCATCAATGCCTGGCCCAACCGGGCTCCGCTTGTTGCAGGGTTTATTAATGATCAGGTACCTGACCTGCTGGGTATGCAGGAGGTGTTGTGGCACCAGTACCGGTATCTTGATTCTGCCCTTATCGGTTACGGTTCAGTGGCAGCCGGTCGTGATGACGGCATGCAGCAGGGAGAAGCCTGTCCGGTCTTTTACCGTCTCGGACGGTTCAGTCCGGTCGCCAGCGGCACGTTCTGGCTTTCTTCCACCCCTGATGTGCCCGGCTCGGTGGGATGGGGGGCAGCGCTGACGCGCATAGCAACGTGGGTGCGACTGTACGATAAGACCGTGAAAGATACGCTGCTCTATATGAATACCCATTTTGACCACATAAGCGACTCTGCACGTTTGATGAGTTCGGGGGTACTGCTGGGGAAGCTGAAGGAACTGGCCGGAGAGAATGACTTCGTGATAACGGGTGACTTCAATGCCCTTCCCGGGAGCCTCGCCATCGGGAGGATGAAGGAGGGCAACTTCGCCGTTGATGCCTATGAAATTTCAGAGACAGCACCTGCCGGCGAGAGTCATACTTTCAACGGATGGAGGGATGGTCAGGGAGAGGGGCGTATCGATTATATCTTTGTGCGGAGCGGCATGAAGGTTTTGTCGCATGAGACATTCAGGATCATTGAAGACGGTGTCTTCATATCGGATCACTGGCCGGTAAAGGCGAGGGTGACGTATTCAACAATGGCTCAGCCACAGTGACAGAGGTGCCTTCGACAGGCTCAGGCACCTCGAAAAGAATAACCAAACACGATAAATTATGAACCGAAACAAAATCACCCTGATTGCAGCACTGGCTTTTGGCGTGCTCGCATTATTTTTTATCTTGCAGCCCGGAGTGGCACAGAGACCTTACATAAAGAATTTCGAGCTTAACCGTTATCTCGGGAAATGGTATGAAATAGCACGATTCCCTCACTCCTTTGAAAAAGGACTTGTAGGATGCACAGCCAATTATACCCTGCTTCCCAACGGCAGGGTGAAGGTTGAAAATGCAGGCTATAAGAACACCCTTGACGGTGAGTATGACACAGCCGTCGGAAAAGCTAAGCTTGCCGGCAAACCTTCGGATGGCCACCTTAAGGTAGCTTTCTTCCTGTTTTTCTACGCGGATTACTTTATCATGGATATGGATCCTGATTACCAGTGGGCGCTGATAGGAAGCAAGGCGGACAAGTACCTGTGGATACTGGCCAGGTCACCGCAGATGGACGAGGTCACTTATAACAGGATCCTTGACAAAGCCCGCAGCCTCGGGTATGACCTGGAGCTGCTCTATAAGGTGCCGCAAAAGGCCCTTTAGTAAAGGTAGTCACCAGGAAGCCTTTCAGGGACCGGCTGCAAAAAAACGGGGATACGGCCTCTGATGAGCGTTATCTGATTTCGACTGTGCCATGCAGCAGAAGATCTGCTGACGAAGCTCCCACAGAGAGATTCACCTTTCCTTTTTCCAGCACGAAGGCGTGTTTTTCAATGTCCCAGTATTGAAGGTCTTCAGCTTTCAGCGGAAGGGTCACAGTAATCGTTTGGCCCTTCCTGACATTAACCCTTTTGAATCCCTTAAGGGCAATGGCAGGCCTCTCAACTTTCGATTCCGGGAAACTGACATAAAGCTGAACAACCTCGTCACTGTCGAAATCGCCTGTGTTTTCAATCCTGAGCGAGACATTGACTGTCTCGCCGGCACCGAGACTCTTTTTATCGGTCTTAAAGTCCGTATAACTGAACGTGGTATATGTCAGGCCGTAGCCGAAGGGGAACAGCGGTTCGGCCTTGCTGTACTGGTAGGTACGGCCTTTGCGGATATCATACTCCAGGATTGGCAGCAGCTGGTCTATCGACAAAGGCCACGTCTGCACCAGGCGACCGGCGGGGCTTACCTTGCCGAAGATCACATCGGCAAGCCCGTTGCCCAGTTCCTGGCTCGACTGCGATATATGCAGAATTGCAGGGATATTATCTTCAGACCAGTTAACGGTATAGGGAAAACTTGAAACCAGTACCAGCACTGTTTTGGGATTTGCCGCATATACAAGCTTCACGAGGTCTTCCTGCTCCAGTGACAGAGCCTGCCGGTCAACTTCCTCGCGACCGTCGCTGGCTACATGATTCTGTCCCCACGGCAGTCCGTAACTGAGAGGGTGGTTGCCGACACAGACTATCGCCACATCGGCTTCACGCGCTGCGGTTACTGCCGAGTCCGCCTTGTTTGATGCCGCAAACAAAACCCTGACATCTTTTCCCAGTGCATTCCTCACACCCTGCAGTACAGACACCCTGTAAGGAGGAGTACCTGAATACCAGTCGGAGATCACCATGTCTGCGACGGGGCCTATAACGGCAATGGTTTTTATCTCTGTCTTCCGGAGCGGGAGCATCCTGTTTTCATTTTTCAGCAGGACCACAGATTTTGCGGTGGCTTCCCTTACCAGTTCCCTGGTCTCAGTTTTCATCCACGGGGCAACAGTATCGGCGATGCCGATTTTCAGGTACGGGTTTTGGGTTTCGGAAGGGTCATCAAGCAATCCCAGTTTAAGCATCACCCGCAAATTGCCCCGCACGGCGCGGTCTACCTGGCTTTCAGTTATCAGGCCGTCTTTTACAGCCGCTGTCAGCGGTTCCTTGAAATTATCAAGAAACATTGTGGTTCCTGCATCAAGGCATCCTTTGGCCGCCATTTTCAGGTCAGGATAGTACTTATGATTCGTTACAAGCTGACGGTATGCGCCGCCGTCAGTTGCAACGATACCGTTCTGACCCCATTCATTGACGGTTACATTCCTGATAACAGGGTGAACGGTACAGGGAATACCGTTGTATTTGTTATATGCGGTCATGTATGCCCTTGATCCCCCTTCGGTCACCCCCTTATAGAACGGCCAGGAATAATATTCCCTGAAAAGACGCTCGTCGAAGTCAGAAGAGTTCTCTGCACGGTTGTTTTCATTGCTGTTGGCAAGGAAGTGCTTCATCAGGGAAGCTGTCTTCCAGTATTTCGGGTGGTCACCCTGCAAACCCTTTACAAAGGCAACAACCAGGCGTGAGGTCAGGAAGGCATCTTCTCCGTAACACTCTTCGGTACGGCCCCATCGCACATCACGACCCATGTCTGCATTTGGTGCAAGGACAACCAGTCCGGCGCTGGCATATCCCGGGTTCTGGGTCAGCCAGCGACACTCTTCGGCCTCCAGGGCTGCCACTTTTTCAAGCAGTTCCGGATCCCATGTCTGTGCAAGCCCGATCGCCTGCGGAAAAGTAGTTGTGACAGATTGACCCGGCCCCCGCACGGCCCAGTTCGCAGGTCCGCTCAGGGCAAGTCCGTGCAGGCCTTCGACTATCCTTGTGCCTTTTATCCCCAGACGAGGTACTGATGGCCGGGTGGAGAGGCAGTTTATCTTTTCGTCAATGGTCATCAACGAAATGAGGTTGTCAAGCCGTTTTTCGTCGTCAAGCCTGCTGTCGCTGAAATCGTAAGTCTGTGCCGGCACAGCGACACTGATAATGCAAGTAATAAACAACAGGGCGAATTGCTTCATGTCAGGGATTTTACATCGATATGATCATTAACAGCGAAGTTAACGGATAATATTTTAATAATGGGGACAAACGGACACTACAGCAGAATCTCTAGGCTCTCTTGCGGTAGGCCCGGATCGCTAAGGTAATAAAGGCAACGGCCAGTATCGCCAGAGCGCCCATGTCACGCGCTATGTCATAAAAACCTGCTCCCTTCAGCATTACCATGCGATTGATGCGTATCATGTATGCCACCGGGTTCACCAGGTTGAACTGCTGTGCCCACCGCGGCATGCTCTCGCTCGGCGTGAATATGCCGCTCATAAGAACGAAGACCATCGTAAAGAAGAATGCCACAAAGAGATATTGCTGACGGTTTGATGCCAGCGTCGAGAAGAAGAGAGCCAGTCCGAGCACCGCCACCAGGAATATTGCGGAGCAGGCGAAGAAGAGAAGCAAGCTCCCTTCAAAGGGAATATTGAAGGCGATCCACCCTACCGACAATCCCAGCGCCAGGTCGAAAAGTCCCAGAATAAAGAAAGGTATTACCTTGGAAGCTATCAGCTCCCACCTTTTTATTGGCGTCACATTTATCTGCTCCAAAGTGCCTGTCTCCATCTCTTTCACCAGGTTAAGTCCCGACAGCATTAAACCGATAGCTATGATCAGTATTACCAGTATGCCGGGGAGCATATAATACTTGTAATTAAGGGTAGGGTTATACCAGTAGCGTGGTGAGGTGCTGATACCCGCTATTGCTGCAGACGTCATGCCCTGATTTATCAGGATGTCGCGATTAAAATCAAGGACAATGGAAGTAAGGTAGCTCCAGCCAAGCATTGCGTTTGTGGCATTGACGGCGTCGGCCAGGACCTGCAGGCGGGGTATGGTGACACCCGCCAGTCCCTCCGAGAAGTCGTTTGGAATGATCAGGACGATATCCGCATCACCTGAGTATAGCAGTCTCTCAGCCTGAATGTAATCGGCGGGTGTGGAGGTTACAGTGAAGAATGATGATCCGCTTAGCCTGGCAACGAGTTCGCGTGAGGCAGGGCTGCGATCACTGTCCATCACTGCCAGGTTCAGACTTTTTATCTGAAACGTGACTGCAGGGACAAGAAGGAGCATCTGGAGCAGCGGGACCATAATTATGGCTCTGAGCATGAAAGGATTCCGGACTATCTGCCGGAATTCTTTTTTCAGGAGGAACCAGAGCCTTCTCATTTTGAGCCCTCCTCAAGTCTTACCTTAAACTTCCTGGCGCTGAGTATAATAAAGAAAAGTGTCATCACAGCCAGTATCAGTGTCTCTTTCCAGACATAGGCGAATCCGGCTCCCTTTATCATTACAGAACGTATTATTTCGACGAACCATCTCGCGGGCAGTATCATGCTGAAATAATCATAGCCCTTTGGCATATTCTCTATTGGAAAGATAAAGCCTGACAGAAGAAGAGTGGGCAGCATAAGCCCGATGAATGAAACAATTATGGCGTTCTCCATTTTATTGACGAGCGTGGAAACGAGTATTCCCAGGGACAGTGCCATCAATATATAAAGCATGCATTCGGCTATCAGCAGGGCTATGCTGCCTCTTACCGGCAGGCCGAAGACAAACCACGCCATCAGAAGGATGACTATTACGTTTATAAGAGACAGGAAGAAGTAGGGTGACACCTTGCCTATTATTATCTGCCACGGTTTCAACGGAGACACCAGCAGCACCTCCATGGTGCCGAATTCCTTTTCACGCACAATGGTGACTGAGGTCATCAGAGCGCATACTAAAATAAGTATCAGTGTGATGACACCCGGAACAAACATGAAATGACTCTTCAGGTTGGGATTGAAGTACATCCTCACCTCCGGGTTGATGACAGGTATCGAGGTGGTGAGCCGCTGACGCAGTGAGGCAGAGTAGTCATTCAGAATGGCGGTGGTGTAGCCTGTCACAAGACTGGCCGTGTTCGGTTCGGAGCCATCAGAGATTATGCTTACGGTGGCATTGCCCTCCCGTTGCAGTCTGGCAGCCAGATCTTCCGGGAAGATTACAACTTCTTTAATATTCCCCTTTCTGAAGACAGCATCGATCTCATCATATGATGTGAGGTAATCTTTGACAGTGAAGAATTCCGAGGCCTCCAGTTTAAGGGCCAGATCAGATGATACTTCGTCACGGGCGTTGTCGAGTATTGCGATCGCGGCATTGGTGATGTCAGTGCGCACCGCATAGCCGAAGATGAGGATCTGTGCTGCCGGCAAAGCAAAGAGTATGATAAGCGTCCGGTAGTCGCGGAAGATATGAAGGAACTCCTTCTTCACGAAAGCCATGAACCTCTTCATGCTGTTTCTGTTTTTGGCCGTGCAATTTTGACGAACAGCTCTTCTATCGAGGAAGAACCGTATTTCTCACGCAGGGCGGTGGGTGTATCAAGGGCAACTATCCTGCCTTCACTCATTATAGTCACCCTGTCGCAGTATTCGGCTTCGTCCATATAATGTGTCGTAACGAAGATTGTTATACCGCGTGCTGCCGTCTCGTATATCATCTCCCAGAACTGCCTTCGGGTGATTGGGTCAACACCGCTTGTAGGCTCATCGAGGAAGACGATCTCAGGGTCATGGAACACTGCCACTGCGAAGGCGAGTTTCTGTTTTATGCCCGGTGGCAGAGAACCGATCAGAGCGTTACCGTACTGACTGAACATGAGCCTGTTGAGAAGTTCTTCCGTACGCGGGCGGATCACTTTCATGGTCATGCCGTATATGCCCCCGTAGAGCTCAATATTTTCTTTTACTGTCAGGTCATCATAGAGCGAGAAGCGCTGTGACATATAGCCAATTCGTTTTTTGATTTCCTCCGGGCGGTTTGCATCTATGCCGGCAACAATTACTTTGCCTGATGTTGGCCGCGAGAGGCCGCAGAGAATTCGTATGGCGGTGGTTTTACCCGCACCGTTGGCTCCCAGGAAGCCGAAGATCTCACCTCTGAAGACATCGAATGTAAGGTGGTCGTTGGCAACGAATGATCCGAATTTCTTCACCAGTCCTTCAACCTCTATCACTTTCTCACGTTCCATTACTGTGTTTTTTTCATGAGTTCAAGGAAGACGTCTTCGATGCCCGGGATTATTTCTGTGATGGCAGCACCGGGCAGACCTGAAGCTGCAAGCGCGGTTATCACCTGCTCAGGCGTAATACCTTCCGGGAGCGTGACGTGGACGGAGTCACCGAATGGCTCAGGGCTCAGGTTAAGGGGCTCAGGGTAAGGGGCCTGTCGATGAACAAAGTGAGGAAATCCCGCCAAGCTGGAGGGCATGGAGCGAAGGGCAAGGAGAAGTTTGTACTTGTCATGGTGGCTGACTGCATATAATTTCTGACCGTATGAGCGGCGGATGCTGTCAGGGGTGTCAATACCGAGGATCCTTCCGGACTGGATCAGGGCGATACGGTCACAACGCAGTGCTTCATCCATGTATGGTGTTGAGACAATAATGGTGATGCCCTCGCTCTTCAGTCCTGCCAGCATCTCCCAGAACTCCGTGCGCGATACTGCGTCGACGCCGGTGGTGGGTTCATCGAGTATCAGGATCTTTGGCCTGTGGATAAGCGCGCATGACAACGCCAGCTTCTGTTTCATGCCGCCGGAGAGCTTTCCTGCAAGGCGCTTTTTATACGGTTCTATATGTCTGTAGATGGGCTCGATAAGATTATAGTTCTCCTTTAAAGTCGTTCCGAAGATGGTGGCAAAGAAGTTCAGGTTCTCTTCCACGGTGAGGTCCTGGTAAAGACTGAACCTGCCGGGCATATACCCGATGATGTTGCGGAGCTCCCTGTACCTGCTGACCGTGTTGAGACCGAAGAGGGTCATCCTGCCGCCGGAGGGTATGATAAGAGTGGCGGCAATGCGAAAGAGGGTTGTTTTGCCAGCGCCGTCCGGACCGATGAAGCCGAACAGCTCACCGTCGCCGACGGTGAAGGAGACATCGTCAAGGGCTGTGACCCTGCCGTACCTGTGGGTAATATTAAATGCCTCTGCCGCTGCCATCTTACTGAAAGAGAGCCTCGCCGGGCATACCGGATTTTATTGAACCGTCGTTGGGAACCTCAATGGTGACCGCATATACGAGTGTCACACGTTCTTCCTTTGTCTGGATAATCTTAGGAGTGAACTCAGCCTTCTCCGAGACATGGGTAATTGTGCCGGTGTAGTTTTTGAAACCTTTCGCGCCGTCGTCGATACGGGCGGTACATGTGGCGCCGACCTTCACTTCTGCGAGCTGTGCCCCGCTGACCCACACTTTCAGCTTCATGGTCTTCATGTCGGCCAGTTTCACAAGGGGTTTTCCGGCGGCGGTGATCTCGTATGCAGAGGCATATTTATCAATGACGGTAGCATCAAAGGGTGCGCGTATGGTGCTGCGTGCAATCTGCTCGTTGAGGAGTGCGCGTTTGGCGTTCACACCCTGGAGTTCTGCTGTCACTGTACGGCGCTGTGTGTTGTTGGCGTCGGACTGTTTTTTGAGCACATCCATCTGTCCTGTCAGGTCATCGAGCTGTTTCTGCGTGGCGGCGCCGTCAGCGAGCATGCGGCGCGTACGCTCTATATTGATGTTAATGTTATCGCCCTGCTGGCGTATCACGGCGTCCTGCGCCGCAATGCCCGCCAGGCGCGCCTGCGCCTGCGCCGTCACCGCGTCAAGCTCTGCACGCTGAAGCACCAGCATCGTGGTGTCGGTGACGGCGATGACGGCCCCGCCCGCAAGTTCACTGCCTTCGGTTACGTTCATCATGACGATCCTGCCGGATGATTCGGCAGAAATGATAACCTCTTCCGCCTCGAAGGTGCCCCACGCATCAGCATCACTCTCCCCGCGGCCGCAACCGCAGGCAAGAAGCAGAAAAACGACTGGTATGAGATACTTCTTCATGTTGATCTTATTTATTGTTACCTGTAATAAAAATATAGTCCGCTTCAGCACGTGCGATGCTTATCTGCCTTATTGCCGCACTGATGACCGCCTGCTTCTCATTGTTGAGCTCAGTAAGATACTGTGAGGCAGTGATAGTGCCGTTTTCAAGCTGCGAGGCTGCAACACCGGCTATTTTCTTCCGTATATTGATCAGCTCGGCATCCTGCTCAGCAGCCTCACGCAGTGCGGTTATCTCCGCCATCCTGATGATAAGCAGCCGCTGAAGAGCCTCCTCGGTCGTGCTGCGCCTTATATCAATAAGCTGTTGCTGTATAGAGAGCGATTTGCGCTCATTGCTGTTCTTATTCCAGTCGAAGATATTCCATTTGAATCCTGCCCCGATTGAATAATAGAAATCCGCCGTTTCGGAGAAGAAATTACTTCCCGGGGGATTTCCATAGGCGGCCTGCGCAAAACCGAAAGCTCTGGGCATCCGCTGGCTTTTCAGAAGGTCCTTTGACAACTCCAGCTGACGTCCGCGTACTTCAAAGAGACGCATATCAGGATTGTCAATTATTTCGTCTCCGGTGATGGTGATCTCCGGCAGCTGGAACGAGGCTTCCTGCAGCCCTGTCATTCCCGTAATCTGTTCCAGGGCACTGATCAGCGACTGGTTGCGGCGGGTTAGTTCGGTGAGCTGTTGTCCTGCTTTTATTTTCTCTGCGATAAGTACATCAAGGGTCACAGGGGTAACGACACCGTTTGTGACACCTGAGGAGGCTTCTTTGATCCTGCCTTCGAGATCCGAGATCAGAAACCTGGTCACTTCCATCTGGCTCGAAACGAGCAGTATGGAGAAGTAATAGTTGTTAACCTGTTCGCGCAGCCGGTAGACATCGGCCTCATTCTGCCGCATATTAAGTTCATTCACAACCTGTTCCACGGCCCTGGCACTGCGTGTCACACCGCCGTCCCAGATAACCTGGTTGACATCGAAGGTAGCCCGGTATTGTTCATTTGGTATTGATGGAATCACTCCGGGTGGTACCGGCAGCTGACCGTATATCTGTGCGATATCGAGGATATCTGAGTTATAGACGAAGTTACCGTTCAGGTCAAGGGTTGGCAGGTAAGCGGCCGACAGGTTCTTATCCCGCAGTGCAGAGACCTCTGAATAAAGGGCTCCCTCACCCGACAAGGGAGTGGCGACAGCAGCCGAGTCATAACACTGCCACAGGGTCACTGTCTTTTGCGAAAATGCAGCGTGAGACAGGGAAAGCAGCATTGCTGCAACGATTAACTTATTCATTTCTTACGGTTCTTTAAAGCAGTAATGACAAAATCAGCTGCAAACTCCTTCCTGTCGCGCATAAATGCAATGAACTTTTTATTGTCGCCCACTTCCGGAATCATCATTTTGATTACATCACGTGCGGCAAAGGGGAAAACAGAAAGTGAAACAACAGTCATCATAAGCTGTGGCATGTCGTCTTTTTTTATTCCGAAACCCTTCAGCTCCTTTGCATGTTTCTGGAAGACGACACTTCGCAGCTGGTCATAAGGGAGTGTATCGCGGATACTCTGCACGAGATCCGGATTATGGGATATCTCGTTAAGCAGAAATATAGGCAGCCTGGGGTTTTTAATAAGGATCTCAATGTGTTCATCGAAGAACTTCCTTATTTTATCCTTGAATGAAATATCTTCCATGAAGATGGCAATGATTTTCCCGAACATCTTCCTGAGCAGCACCTGGAACACCGCTCCGAAGAGCTGGTCTTTCGTCCTGAAATAATAATGCAGCAGCGCTTTGTTTATTCCTGCACGGTCTGCAATCTCCTGCATCCTGGCCCCGTCATACCCTTTTTCTTCAAATATATCTGAGGCGGCCTTGAAAATCCTGTCACGGGTCTGATTGTCAGATTCCTTTGTTTTGACCATAAGGTTTAACTATTAAGTTTAACTGAATAATTTAACCAATTGATCAAAGATATATCAGGTTTATTGAATTGTCAAGAGGCGAGGTATATTTTTTTGGCCAATGTGAAAATGGTCAAAGGGTTGGTTGAAAGGTTGAAAGGTTGAAAAGCTGAAATGTTGAAGTCGGAATGTGGCTTGAAAGGGTGAAAGGATTGAAGGGTTGAGGCTGTCACCCCGGAATACCTCCGGGATCCAGTGTCCTGACAGGCTGCGCTCCATCTGAAAGTCAAAAAACTTCGCATTCCTCAAAATGGATGAAAATTCTTAAATTGGCATGATTAATCTGAATATTATGAAAAAGTTCTTCCGGAAGCTTCTATGGGTGCTGGGTGGGGTTGTAGCCTTCATTCTTGTCTTTATGATCTCTTACCTCATAATCGCAAAGTCGGCGATGAAGAAAATGATGCCTGTTGAAACAAGGCAGGTGACTGACGATGTTTATGCAGTAAGGAACAAATATGTAAATATGTACCTGGTCAAGGATGGCGGGCATTTCATTGCCATTGACGCAGGCACCAGGAAAGGTGCCGTAAAGGACGAGCTCAAGAAGCTTGACATTGATCCCGACAAGGTCAGTGCAGTCCTGCTGACACACTCCGACACCGACCATGCAGGTGGCATCAGCCTGTTCGAAAAAGCTGTGATCTACCTGCCCGGGGATGAAGAGCAGGTCATAAACGGAGAAACCGGGAGATTCCTGTGGTTCGGCAACAAAATTGATATAGAAAACTACAAATTACTGAAAGACAAATCTTTCAGGATAGGTGACTTAAAGATACGGATGATACCCACGCCGGGTCACACGGCTGGCTCTGCCTGTTACATAATCAACGACAAATATCTTTTTACAGGTGATGCTCTGGCACTCGACAACGGTACCATTGTACCCTTTCCGAAAATAATCAACAAGAGCTCCCGGAAAGCAAGGAAGTCAATGGATAACCTGACCGGACTGGATGACGTGCAATACATCTTTACCGCCCATTATGGCTACACCGATAACTACAAAGCCGCAACAAGCACCATAAACAAGTAGTCACATAAATAAATTTTTAAAAAACATAAAATAAATTTGGAAGTTAATGTTATTTATATCTAACTTTGTGTTAGAAATATGTAACTAATACTCTAAAGTTATGAAAAAGACTGTGTTGATTTTCATTGTAGCGGCTCTGGTCGTTGTAACAACAGCAATCTGGATAATAGGTTCCCGTGCAGCTTTCAAGCCGGCAGACCTTGGGATTTATGCCGTCTTAATTGCGGTTGTCGGCTTTGCTCTCTTTATCGGTGTTAAAAGGCTTGGCAGTGCCAGAAAAGGTGAACCTGCCGAAGATGAACTTTCGAAAAAAGTGCTTCAGAGAACAGCGGCAATGTCATATTATATATCACTATACCTATGGCTGGCTGTGATGTATGTATCGGACAAGAGGGATTATGAAACTCATGTTTATCTGACAGCAGGTATCCTGGGCATGGCGGTGATCTTTGCAATTTGCTGGCTGGTGTACAATTTCAGAGGAGTACGCAATGAATAACCGTATCAAAGAATACAGGGCCCGTCACGACCTGACGCAGGATGACCTGGCAAAGAAGGTCAATGTACGCCGTGAAACAATCGTCTTCCTGGAGAAAAACAAATACAATCCCTCCCTTAAGCTGGCTCATGACATTGCCCGCAGCTTCGGGGTAACAATTGAAGAGATATTCATTTTTGAAGGTGAATGACAGGGTCAGCCACTGGCATCTCCGGTCACCTGGTGTTATCAGAGATGAACCTTAGCGACTTTATTGTCCTGAAACTATTTACCCCATCCTTTGTTAACAGTTAAAGGACTTACACTATGAAGACAAGAAATATAGAAAAGATTATTCCACCGCCCCCGGTTCACTGGGTGGGCGACGGATTCAGGGTTCACAACTTTATTCCCGGCATGGGTCAGATGACCAGGGAAAGGGTTAGCCCTTTCATTCTGCTCGACTATAATTCAAAGTATTATTTTGCCCCAGCTGAAAGACCGAGGGGAGTGGGAGTGCATCCCCACCGCGGGTTCGAGACGGTATCCATAGCGTATAAGGGCAAAATTGCCCATCATGACAGTTTCGGAAACAGCGGAGTGATTGACGAGGGTGATGTTCAGTGGATGACAGCCTCATCAGGATTGCTGCACAAGGAGTATCACGAGAAGGGATTTTCTGAGAAGGGCGGTCTGTTTCATATGGTCCAGCTCTGGGTCAATCTTCCGGCAAAGGTCAAAATGTCGCCGCCTAAATACCAGGCCATTACAAATGACGAAATGGGCAAATACCTGCTGCCCGACGGGGCAGGAGTGATTGAAGTCATTGCAGGCAATTATAAGGAAGTTAAAGGCCCGGCCTTTACCTTTACTCCCGTGACCCTGATAAACGCAAAACTGGAAAAGGGTGGCAAAGCCGCTTTTAACTTTCCCGCTGTCTTTAATACCTGTGCCCTTGTCATCGAGGGAAGCATAATTGTGAACGGCACAGAGAAGGCAGAAAGTGATCATTTTGTGCTTTTCGGGAATGACGGTGAGGATGTCACAATTGAGGCTTCAGAAAAGGCCATTGTTCTCATTATGAGCGGTGAGCCGATTAATGAGCCGATAGCAGCCCACGGCCCGTTCGTTATGAATACGCAGACAGAGATCATGAAGGCATATGCTGACCTGAACAGGGGTCGGTTCGGATTCCTGCAGGACTGAGAAAACTGATTAAAAAACATTTTTGTTCCTTTCAGCGCTATTGCATAAATTTATGGTGCATTTCCTTTGTTAGTGTGCAACATAAATTTTGAGTCATGCTGGTCAAGACCTTCAGCGCTGCCGTATTTGGCATTGAAGCAGTTCCGGTAACCATTGAGGCAGATGTCACCCGTGGTGTGCGCTATATGCTCGTGGGACTTCCTGATGCTGCCGTCAAAGAGAGTCAGCAGCGCATCGAGTCGGCTTTCCGTGCCGTAGGGCTTAAATGGCCCGGACGGCAGGTGATTATAAACATGGCTCCTGCCGACATCCGCAAGGAAGGGGCCTCTTATGACCTGCCACTGGCAGTTGGCATACTCGCCGCTGCCGAGACGGTCACCGGCAGCAGACTTGACGGCATGCTTCTCACCGGGGAACTGTCGCTTGACGGTACCATCAAACCTGTCAGGGGCGTTTTGCCCATGGCATTGAAGGCCCGTGTCTCAGGGTTCCGTGGTATGATGGTGCCTGCAGAAAATGCTCCCGAGGCCGCTGTTGTCAGCGGAATTGATGTTTACGGAGTGCACACCCTCGGGGAGGTTCTTCAGTATATGCGCGGGGAAACCAGTCCCGCTCCAATGAAGGTAGATATAAATGCTCTTTTCAGCCAGGAGGGAAACAAATATGATTATGATTTCTCCGATGTTAAAGGGCAGGAGAATGTCAAGCGGGCACTGGAGGTGGCTGTCGCCGGCGCACATAATGCCTGCATGATTGGCCCGCCAGGTTCGGGCAAGACCATGCTGTCGCGCCGCCTTCCTTCGATACTTCCGCCCCTCACCCTTGAGGAGGCGCTGGAGACAACCAAGATCCACTCCGTGGCAGGTAAGATCGACAGTCACATGCCCCTGATGACGCGCCGGCCGTTCCGCAGTCCTCATCATACGTGCTCGGACATCGCTCTTGTCGGCGGGGGCACCGTGCCTCAGCCAGGGGAGATCAGCCTGGCACATAACGGTGTACTCTTCCTTGATGAGTTGCCCGAGTTCAAGCGAAGCGTGCTGGAGGTACTCCGGCAGCCTCTGGAGGACAGGATTATCACTATTGCCAGGGCCAGGCTGAGCTGCGATTTCCCCGCATCGTTCATGCTTGTGGCTTCAATGAATCCATGCCCGTGCGGGTTTCATAACCACCCTGACAAGGAGTGTACATGTATGCCCGGGATGGTGCAGAAGTATCTCAACCGAATATCCGGTCCGCTGCTAGACCGCATTGATATTCATATCGAGGTAGTGCCCGTGAATTACGAGAGGCTTGCCGGCATCACCGCCACTGAGACATCAGCAGCGGTACGTGAGAGGGTTGTCAGGGCCAGGGCAGTGCAGACGGCGCGCTTCGCCGGCGCTGACGGTATCCACTGCAACGCCCAGATGACCTCATCCATGATACGCAGGCACTGCCATCTCGATGAGACAGGAGGGAGGCTGCTCAGGGCTGCCATGGAGATGCGCGGCCTGTCAGCCCGCGCGTATGACAGGATACTGAAAGTGGCCAGAACAATAGCTGACCTCGATAATTCAGAAGTCATACGCCCTGATCATCTCTCCGAAGCAATTAACTACCGCAACCTCGACCGCGAAGGCTGGGCCGGGTAAAAAATCTTTTAATATTTTTTAACACAAATCTTTTTGCTTATTTTGCGGCAGGAATAAGGTATCTATCCATATCAGCCGGATAATATGGAGCTAATAAAAAAACTAAGAAACAAACTGCTGAATGAGCATCTTGTGTTTGCTTATCGCGGTCAGGTAACGGGAGACAACTCAGTAGCTCTTCTTACATTGCTTGAGAAAGAAATGGAGCTGTCGGCGTTCAGCCTGCTGGGACGAAAACGACTTTTCATGTTCGTTCTCGAGAACCTGCAGAACATAACCAGGCACGGCTCGGCAACCAGTGACGAGGTCACCTCGCTGGTGGTATATACCAAGACCAACGACGGTTACAACGTCAGCACAGGTAATGCGCTGAAGACCAAAGAGGTCAAAGGACTGAGAGAAAACCTTGAGAAGATCAACAACCTTGATCCCGAAAAGATCAGGGAGGTCTACAGGGCTATGCTCCAGGATTCAAACATTGGACACAAGGGCGGTGCCGGTCTGGGCCTGATAGAGATGGCACGAAAGACGGGCAACAAGCTGGAGTACGACTTTTTCCCTGTCGATGAAAAATATTCCTATTTCATCCTCAGCAAGACCGTTGATGCAGGAGGTTTAGGCGTAAACCTGCCCGGGTCTGACGCTCCCTTCAGCGGGCAGAAGATCGCAAATCTCGAGCGGATGATGAAGTCGAATAACATCTACTTCCTCTGGGCCGGCCTCATGTCACACGCCATCAGCAAAGAACTCCTTAACTTCAGCGAGACCACCATGCTTGAGGCAGAGCTGGAACATAATCTCCATAAACGTGTCTTTGCCACATTGATTGAGCTTCTGCAGAATGTCACGCAGCACAGTCCGGGCTTTGAGGCTGAGCGTCAGTACGGTGTCCCACTGGCATTGATCAGAAAAACCCCGTCGTCGTATATCATCACTTCCGGCAATCTCATCAGGACAAGTGATATTGATCATCTCAGGCAGAAGCTTGACATGGTAAACAATTATGATGAAGAGGGACTGAAGAAGCTGCTGAAGGTTGCCCTGATAGGGCAGGATATGAGTCAGCTTTCGACGGGCTACATGGGTCTCCTCGAGATGGCCAGACGTTCAGGGCACAAGCTGAATTACACGTTTGAGAAGGTGAATGAGGAATATTCTTATTATGTACTTACCGTGAGGGTAAAAGCTAAGGGCTTAAAGGCTCATTGACCAGTGTAAGTTCGCTGCCGTCATAAACGGCATAGCTGTTAAAGCTGAACCAGTCGCCAAGTATGATCATCCTTTTACCGTTCTCATCAAATGTCATAGGCAGATGTCTGTGGCCGTATATATAATAGCGGGCATCACATCCTTCGCTCACCATCCTGCGCGTGTGCCGTATGAGGTCTTCCCTGTCTTCACCCATGAAAGGCACTGAAATATGTTTTGCCAGACGGCTGCTCCTTGACCAGGCATGACCCAATCCCATACCGATCCACGGATGCAGGGCGCTGTAGACACACTGCATAAACTTGTTATTAAAGACGGCGAGCATAGACTTGAACAATCTGTTTGTCGTTCCAAGTCCCTCTCCGTGCGCAAGATAAAATACCTCGTCTCCGATCGTCGTGATGAAAGGCTGATGGTGTATTACAACTCCGCACTCTTTCACCAGGTAATCTTTCATCCAAAGATCATGGTTACCTGTAAAAACATGTACGGGAATACCGCTGTCAGTGATCGAGGATAGCTTCCCCAGGAAACGGGAAAATCCTCTGGGTATCACATGCTTATATTCCCACCAGAAATCGAAAATGTCTCCCAGCAGAAAGATTGTACTGGCATCACGGGAAGCTTCTTCAAGCCAGGCAACCACTCTTGTTTCACGCTGGCGCGGATCTGTCCCTGCAGCCAGCCCGAGGTGGAAATCAGATGCGAAGTATGTCCTGGTTCCTTTCAACACCTTTAACTATTTGTTGAACAGCTGATCCATCCTGATCTGCAGGTTACGGCCAAAGAGATTTGTATTTATAATGTTGCCTTCCGGATCAACAAGCAGGTTTGAGGGTATCCCGGAGATATTCATTGCCATGGCATAAGCCGGATTGCCGGGATCTTCCTCTCTCACACTGATCCAGGGTATCTCTTCGAATTTTACGACATTTTTCCACCTGTTAGCGTCAGCATCAAGGCTGACCTGGTATATTTCCAGTCCTTTTCCATGGTAGAGTGAATAGATGTTTTTCAGTGCGGAAATTTCAGCCAGGCAATCCTCCGATGTCGTCGCCCAGAATGTTACAAGAACATATTTACCTCTCAGTGAGGACAGTCTGATCATTTTGCCCTGGGTGTCAGGAAGGACGGGGTCTGCTTTTGCCGGACTGACTTCAGCGGCCATGCTCGTCAGGCGGTCGATATACATACGGTTCAGTTCCGAGGTCACGTTCTCTTTCAGTGCCCGTACATGTTTTGAGACAGGATATTTAACGGAAAGAGAGTCGGAGACTATTTTAAGAAACTGCAGGTCACGGGGCTGATAGAGTACATAGGTGTTCTCGTCAATCCTCTGGTACAGTGCCTTGATTGATGCCAGTGAAGTGATGTTCTCAAGAATGAATCCGATGTTGTGTTTACGCTGGGCTTCCACTGCATCCACGTAAGCTTTTTCGAGGCCGGATCCCTGCACTGCAAGTTCCTCGTCACTGAGACCGGTATAGAGTTTGGTGAGTGAATCGAGTCTTACCTTTGTGGTGTACAGATGCTGATCAAGTCCCCTGATCAGATCGGAGCCTGCAGACCCGGAAACAGTATAATTCATAACAAGGGGTGATGACCCGAAGTCAAGGTTTATCTCCTCACCCGGTGATGCAAGCAAGCTGATAAAATCATTGTTATTGAGCCTGACCTGGAGAAACTCCGGTCCGGTTATCGCGGTACTGAATTTAAAGCGGTTGCGTTTTATTTTAGCGGAGTCGATAACAGTGCTCCTGTCGACATCTGACTGATCGAGATAAACAATCCCTTCCTTCCCTTCGCCGAAGGTTCCTCTTATTACTGCCTTATCATTTTCACCACAACCTGTCAGGGCTGCTGCAGCGCAAAGTATCAATACAAAATTCTTCATTACAGATTCAGATTTCTGGTACAAATAAAGTAAAAATAGGGATCAGCTACTGCTGGCTGAACAGTTCCTCAAGCTTTTTCCTGAGCATGGGCCCTCTCAGATTGATGGCAATGACCCTCCCTTCGCGGTCAATAAGATAGTTTGCCGGTATCTCTGACAGTCCAAATCTCTTTACCACTTCCGAGTCGCGGTATTTCAGGTCGCTCACATGAACCCACCGGCCGACCCTGTCATCCCTGATAGCCCTGGTCCAGTCTTCCTTCCTCTGATCAAGCGACACCTGGTATATGTCGAAGCCCCGGTAGTGATACATATCATACAATTTGACAAGTTCAGGGTTTTCTTCCCGGCACGGAGGGCACCATGCAGCCCAGAAATCAACGAGCACTATTCTGCCACGTTTTGAAGACAGGCTGATAGTGTCACCCTCAGGATCAGGAAGAGCTATGTCAGGTAACATATCGCCCACACCTGGCGTGCTTCCGGAAGCACCGGTCAGGGAAACGGATCGTCTAAGTCCGGACACGAAATTATGAAGGTCAAGAACGAGGTCAGATTCCGGGTACTGTGCATAAAGAAGGGAATCGACCCTGTAATATATTTTCTGGTCCTTTGTGGGGTCAAAAAGCTGCAGACCTGGTACAACCTGCTGGTTGAGGAGGTATACAGACACCATTGAACTGCTGTTGTCTTCGAGCATGGTCACGGCTTTTTCGCGGAACCCTGCCACTATATCAGCAGCCTTCCTGTCAAGGCTGTCCATTATTAAAGGCAACCGCATGCTCGTTATGCTGTCGTTATAAACTTTTGTAAGCTTTTCCAGTTCACTGACAACCCTCAGCTGCTGATTGCGGAAGTCAACCATAATGGCTGTGCCTTCCGAGCCGCTCACCTCTGAGGGGGAGGCAAGGGAGCGGCGTGAAGCCGTAACCCTGATCTTTTCGCCGGGGGCGGCGAGAAGAGTAAGATAGTCATCGCTTCCCATGCTCAGCATGAAGAACGACGGTGTCAATGTCTCAGCCCTGAAGATAAAGCTTCCGTTCTTATCCGGGACAACAGAGTCAACCGGTTCAAGAACGCCGGGCTTCACCTCCCTCAGAAGCAGTTGTTCACCTTTGCCCGCCCCTTCTATCGTGCCGGTTATGGTGAAGCTGTTTTTCCTGCATCCGGTGAAGGCAAAAGCTGCAAGAACAGCAAGGAAGGGGATAAATTTTAGACCCGTTACAGGTGAAACATAAAACCTGTTTCTTATTTTCCGGTGAAAAACACTTTTCATATTCTTAAACAATTTAAAACTCGCACAGGCTCTTTTCCTGAATTGCAAAGATATCTATTTTGAAAGAGTCCGGCAGGCTGAAAATGAAATTGTTGCCCTGCCCGTTTATCTGATTTTTTTGATTTACTTTGCAGATGGATTTTATTTTTATTATTTTACTGGATTAAAAGTGTAATTTTTGTCCAGAATAACGGAAATCCTAAAATTATGGGATATATTAAATTTGATAAGGCTCGGGTAGTTAACCTGGAGTATTCTCTCAGTCGTGAAATATTGCGCACCAACAGGGCGGGCAGTTATTCGTGTACGACAATTGTGGGTTGTAACACCCGCAAGTATCATGGCCTGCTCGTCTGTCCCGTTGACGCACTGGGGGGTGACAGGTATGTACTTCTGTCAGCGCTTGACACAACTGTTGTCAGCGACGGGCAGAGTTTCAACACCGGTATACGGAAATACCATGGTGATTATTACAGTCCCAAAGGTCACAAATATGTAGAGGATTTTGATATTCAGGATATTCCGGGGATGACTTACAGGGTAGGTAATGTCATAATGAGGCAGGAGCGGTTGCTGGTTCATTACGAGGAGCAGATGATGATCAGGTTCACCATCCTTGAAGCTGATGAACCCGTCAGGTTCCAGCTGAAGCCTTTCCTTGCCTTCCGCAGCGTGCATCAGCTTACTCATGCCAATATGTGGGCAAACACGCGAATAGAGAAAGTTTCTAACGGGATAAAGATCTGCATGTATGACGGTTTCCCGTGGCTGCATATGCAGCTTTCATCGAAAGCTGAGTTTGTTCCGGTACCTGACTGGTACACGGGAGTGGAGTATACAGAGGAGCAGAAGCGGGGGTACGCGTATTCGGAGGACCTGTTTGCTCCGGGCTTTTTTGAGGTGACGGCCAGTAAAGGTGACGTGCTGGTCTTTTCGGCATCTACAAATGAAGAACGGCCGGCAGGCTTTAAGACGAAGTTTACGAAAACGGTTGCATCAAAAATACCGAGAAGCAATTTCGGAAACAGTCTTCTGAACGCTTCACAACAGTTTATTGAAAAGAGGGGAGGCGAAACCAACATCGTTGCAGGTTACCCGTGGTTTGGTTCAAGGGTGCGTGATACCTTCATTTCTCTTCCCGGCCTGGCTCTTGCACGCAAGAGAGAGGACCTGTATGCGGCTGTGCTTGACACCCAGGTGCGCCGCATGAAGGAAGGCCTGTTCCCCGATAAGGGCAATAATGATAATCCCGCGTTCACCGGTGCTGATGATGCTCTGTGGTTTTTTCAGGCGCTTTACAGCTACGGTATAGATATGCGTGAGACATGGAAACGTTACGGCGGATCTATGAAAAATATTTTACAGGCGTACCGTGACGGCACTTCCTGGGGAATACAACTGAAAGAAAACGGGCTCATCTATGCTGATGCACCCGACAAGGCACTGACATGGATGGATGCTGTCGTCAACGGACAGCCTGTCACTCCGCGCAACGGTTATGCAGTGGAGATAGAGGCTCTGTGGTACAACGCAGTATGTTATTCACTTGACTGTGCACGGGTTTCCAGGGACAGGGCTTTCGTGAAAGAGTGGGAGAAGCTGCCGGAACTGATCAGTAAATCATTCATCGAGCTTTTCTGGGATGAGGAACATGGCTATCTTGCTGATTACGTCAATGATCAGGGTAAGCGGAATATGCTTATCAGACCTAACATGGTCATTGCCACTTCACTGCCTTACACAATGCTTAACAAGGAACAGATGAAGGGTGTTCTCGATATGGTGAACAGGGTTCTGGTGACACCTCGCGGCCTGCGGACCCTTTCGCCCGGAGAGGAGGGTTACTGCGGTATCTACAGTGGCGACCAGGAGCAGCGCGACAAAGCATATCATCAGGGCACTGTATGGCCCTGGCTGACAGGACCGTTCTGTGACGGATGGCTGAAAGTATACGGAGAAGGCGGTGTATCACGTGTAAGAAAACTGATCACCGGGTTTGAAGCGACACTTACCGAAGCGGGTATCTCAACTATTTCGGAGATCTATGACGGTGATCCCCCTCATGCACCCCGGGGAGCCATTTCACAGGCGTGGAGCGTGGGCGAAGTGCTCCGCATTTATAATCTTCTTGAGACAAAATATAAAGAAAATCAATGATATGCGTGTCCTGATGTTTGGATGGGAGTTCCCTCCACATATTGCAGGGGGACTAGGCACTGCCAGCTACGGTCTGACGCGTGGTCTTGCGGCACAGCCTGATACCGAAGTGATCTTTGTTGTACCGAAAGCCTACGGTGATGAAGACCAGAGTATTGTCAGGCTCATCGGAGCCAACACCGTTCCTGTTGAATTTAAAAAAGTGCGTTACACCTATTTCCAGAAACCGGTTGAGATGATTGAGGTATTCTCAAAACTGGTACCCTATACTGACCCCGAAGACTTCTGGAAGATGACACGCGGGGAGGTGGCGGAAACTGATATCCTTGTGACAACCAACAGACAGGGCAAAGTCGACTTCACCGGCAGTTACGGAGCAACACTGATGGATGAGATCCATAAATATTCCGTTGTAGCGCAGGTGATAGCTTCAGAGGAAGAGTTTGATATCATCCATGCCCATGACTGGCTCGCTTATCCGGCAGGCATAGCAGCCAAGGCCGTATCGGGCAAGCCGCTGGTGATACATGTGCATGCAACCGACTTCGACCGCAGCGGCGGCAACGTCAACCCGGTGGTTTATAATATGGAAAAAGAGGGGATGGATGCTGCAGATAAAATCATCACTGTCAGCAACCTTACACGCGACATCGTCATAAGCAAATACAATATAAACCCTGACAAGGTGGAGACGGTCTATAATGCTGTCGAGCCACCATCTCACTCTGAACTTGACATACCCGAGCGGACTTACGATGACAAGATAGTTACCTTCCTCGGCCGCATTACAATGCAGAAAGGTCCTGAATATTTTATCGAGGCGGCAAGGATGGTTCTGTCACGCATGCCCAACGTCAGGTTTGTGATGGCCGGATCAGGCGACATGATGGAGCGTATGATTCGTCATGCAGCCGCACTGCGCATTACTGACAGGTTTCACTTCACCGGGTTCCTGCGCGGCAACGATGTCTTCACCATGCTTCGCATGAGCGATGTATATGTAATGCCTTCCGTATCAGAGCCGTTTGGCATCTCCCCGCTGGAGGCGATGCAGTCAAACGTTCCGGTAATCATAAGCAAGCAGAGCGGAGTGGCAGAGGTTCTCACCCATGCCGTAAAGGTCGATTTCTGGGATATAGAGGCCATGGCTGATGCCATTTACGGTATCCTTTCCTATCCTGCTCTCTCCCGTATGTTTATTATGAATGGCAAGGAGGAAGTTGACAAGCTGAAGTGGGAAAAGGCTGCCGGCCATGTTAAGGATATTTACAGTGAAGTATTGAAACAGACAAGCTAAAAGATATGAGTACATCACAGAAAAAGGCAATCTGCCTTTATTTTCAGGTTCATCAGCCTTTCAGACTCAGACGCTACCGCTTTTTTGAAATGGGGCATGAACATTATTATTATGATGATTTCATGAATGAATCAATTCTTCGTAAGATTGCGTCAAACTGTTATCTTCCTGCCAACAAGATCCTGCTTGACCTGATCAGGAAGCATAAGGGTAAATTTAAAGTAACCTTCTCCCTTACAGGTATTGTAATTGACCAGTTCAGGCTTTATGCTCCCGAAGTGCTTGCTTCCTTCAGGGAGCTTGCAGAGACAGGCTGCGTGGAATTCCTTGCTGAGACCAACTCCCATTCGCTGGCTTCACTGATGAACCGTGAGCGGTTTGAGAAACAGATCAGCATACACACAGACAAGATGATTGAGTTTCTGGGTTATAAACCGACATCAATAAGAAACACTGAACTGATTTACTCAGACGAGATAGGCAGCTGGATGGCAGATATGGGGTATAAGGCTACAGTAACAGAAGGTGCAAAACATATCCTTGGCTGGAAGTCGCCAAATTTCCTTTACTGCAATGCCATTAACCCGAGGCTTAAGGTATTACTGCGCAACTACACCCTCAGCGATGACATCGCATTCAGGTTCTCCAACAAGAACTGGTCGAGCTTCCCGCTGACTGCAGAAAAGTACGCATCATGGCTCAAGGGGCTGGGAACATCTTCTGACATAGTGAACATCTTCATGGATTATGAGACATTTGGTGAGCACCAGAAAAAGGAAACGGGTATTTTTGATTTCCTGAAACATCTTCCTGATGTCATAATCAAGAAAACACCATTCAGTTTCATGACCGTTTCGGAGATTGCAGATCAGTATCAGCCCGTTGCCGTGCTGCATGTTCCGTCACCAATATCATGGGCCGATGAAGAAAGAGACCTGACCGCCTGGATGGGTAATGAACTCCAGACCGCTGCTGTAGGCAAACTATACAGCCTTTCAGACAGGGTAGCCAGGTGCGGATCGGATCAGCTTACACGTGACTGGGTTTACCTGCAGTCGAGCGATCACTTTTATTACATGTCAACAAAATTCTTCTCTGACGGTGCTGTTCATGCATATTTCAATCCTTACGAGAACCCTTACCAGGCTTTCATGAATTACATGAACGTCCTGAGTGATTTTGAGATCAGACTTAATACTATTTGTCCTGTCAATGACCATGATGCTGAGGTCAACCGCCTCTCGGCATCGATTGTGGCAAAAGATCACCTGATCAGTGAGCTTCAGGGGAAACTGACAAAATATGAGAAAAAGGTTCGCGCAGTCAGGCCGAAGGCTGTTAAAGCCAAAACAGGCAGGAGCACGACGGCGGCAAAAACAAAACCTGTTGTCGTGAAGGCTCCGGTAAAAAAAGCCACATCAGAAAAGACCGCGCCGGGAAAAGCTGCCGTTAAAAAGACCGCTCCGAAAAAGATCACCGCAAAAAAAACTGCAACCAAGAGTGTCCGGGCAAAGAAAGCCGCAAGATAAGGCTGGTTTTTTCGTTTATCCCTGGAAGTATACATCATACGCCCTGGTGTATTAAATAATTATAGATATAAAGAAATGAAAGCTGACTTTTTATTTGAAACAAGCTGGGAAGTATGCAATAAGGTGGGAGGCATTTATACTGTCATTTCAACCAAAGCGCTGAATGCCACTCACGAATACGGGGACAATTATGTACTGATAGGGCCGGATGTCTGGCGTGATGACAAGACAAACCCTGAATTCACACCTGACGATACCATGTTTCTTCAGTGGAAGGCTGTTGCCGCCCAGGAAGGTCTGAACGTCAGGACCGGACGCTGGAATATAAAAGGACAGCCGCGCGTGATGCTGGTTGATTTCACTCCTTATTTCGGTCAGCAGAATGAAATATTTGCCCGTTTCTGGGAAACATATAAGCTTGACAGCATTTCGGGACAATGGGACTATATTGAACCTGCACTGTTCGGTTATGCTGCCGGAAAAGTGATCGAGAGCTTCACCACCTATTACCGCGAGTTTCCAAGGGTTGTTGCACAGTTTCATGAATGGATGACAGGTACCGGTGTACTCTATCTGGAAAAAAACGCACCCTGGATTACCACGGCATTTACAACCCATGCAACGGTGCTGGGCCGCAGCATTGCCGGCAATAACAGGCAGCTATACAGCAAGATTAACGAGTACAACCCGGCGCAGATATCGCATGAGCTTAACGTAACCTCAAAGCAGTCGCTCGAAAAGATCACTGCCTCTACGGCTGATGTGTTCACGGCAGTGAGTGAGATCACCGGACGTGAGTGTCTTGCCTTCCTCGGTAAAAATCCGGACGTTATTACTCCGAACGGTTTTGAGGATACTTTTGTCCCTGCTGCGGAGGACTTTGAGGCCATCAGAAATGCGGCACGGGAAAAACTGCTTTTTGTAGCAGGAACCCTGCTGGGATACACCCTTCCTGCAGATACGCTGCTCATTTCAACAAGCGGCCGGTATGAATACAGGAATAAGGGAATTGACCTCTTCCTCTCTTCGCTGGGAGCAATAAACAAACAGGTGGATACGAGCCGCCAGTGCGTTGCCTTCATTCTTGTCCCGGCATATCACAAAGGCCCCAGGCAGGATCTTATGACGGCACTGAACAGCGGGTCCTTTGTTACTGATGGTGACAGATATCTTACCCACGGCCTTCATTATGTCAATGAAGATCCGGTGATCAACCAGCTTATCAGAGAAGACATCAAAAACCTTCAGGGAGACAGGGTTAAGGTAATTTTCGTTCCGTCATATCTCAACGGCGATGACGGCATCTTCAACAAAACTTACTATGAACTGCTTATCGGGTTTGACCTGACAATATATCCGTCGTATTATGAGCCATGGGGTTATACGCCCCTTGAGAGCCTCATGTTTCATGTACCCACTGTCACTACAGACCTCTCGGGATTTGGTATGTGGGTAAATACTTATTTCAAAGACCCGGGTAACGGTTGTCTGATCCTGCACCGCACTGATGACAACGAGAAGGAAGTCATCGCCGAAATGGAGAAGCTTATCCGGTGTTTTATGCAGATGAGCATGGGAGATGCGGGAATTGCCAGGGACAAAGCATGGGAAATATCACGCATCGCTAACTGGAACACCCTTTTTCATTTTTATACTGATGCCTATACTTTTGCCCTTGAAAAGAGCGAAGACCGGGGCGGGCAGCCAAGGGATTATGCGCGCATACTGGAAGCTACCGAAGTGCAGGTTCGCAAACCTTACCAGGTCCCGGTATGGAAGGATATTTACGTTCAGTCGGAGCTGCCTGAACGCATTGGTTATCTGAAAGACCTTGCCTCCAACCTGTGGTGGTCATGGAACAGCGATGCCGAGTTCCTCTTCCGCCGGATGGACCCTACCCTTTGGGAAGAAGTATCGCATAATCCTAAACGATTGCTCGAGACAATTGATTACAAGAGGCTCGTTGTGCTGGCAGATGATGAGGTCTTTCTCGAAGACTCAGACAGGATCTTCAGGCAGTTCAATGAATATCTTGCGAGACCTGATAACAATGAGCTTCCTTCGGTGGCATATTTCAGCATGGAGTTTGGCATTCATCCTTCTCTTAAGATCTACTCGGGAGGACTTGGTGTTCTTGCCGGTGATTACCTGAAGGAGGCCAGTGACTCAAATGTCAGGATCACTGGAATAGGGTTACTCTACCGGTATGGGTATTTCAGGCAGAAGCTCGGCCCGAAGGGTGAACAGCAGGCAATCTATGAGTTGGAAGATTTTTCCCAGATACCGGTTACCCCGGTCAAGGATTCCATAAACAATCCGCTTACCATCTTTCTCACCTGGCCGGGACGAACAGTTAAAGCCCGTGTATGGCTTGCCTCCGTAGGGAAGGTCAATCTGTTCCTGCTCGATACGGATATTGAAGAAAACACTCCGGAAGACAGGGCTATAACACACTACCTGTACGGAGGCGATTCGGAGAACAGGCTGAAACAGGAGCTTATACTTGGTATCGGAGGCATGCGTGCACTCATTGCACTTGGCATCAAGCCCGACATTTACCACAGCAATGAAGGCCATTCTGCATTCATCGGGTTCGAACGCATGCGCCATCTTATCGAAGATGACCACCTAACTTTTGAACAGTCACTTGAGATCATCAGAGCGTCAACTCTTTTTACCACTCATACCCCCGTGCCTGCGGGGCATGATGCTTTTGAAGAAGATCTCCTCAGGAAATATATCTCGCATTATCACACCAGGCTTAACATAACATGGGATCAGCTGATGGCCCTCGGGCGCTGCCAGGGCGATAATGACCGTAAGTTCAATATGAGTTTTCTGGCCACACGCTTCTCCCAGGAGATGAACGGTGTGAGCCAGCTTCACGGCAAGGTTTCACGCGGCCTCTTCTCGAAACTGTGGCCCGGATACCTCAAAGAGGAACTGTATATCGGTTATGTGACCAACGGAGTTCACTATTCGACATGGGTAGCCCCGGAATGGGAGCAGATTTACGAAAAGCTGACCGGAACGAAGAATTTTGACCAGAGCGACAGGGAGCAGTGGAGCAAAATATACGAGGTTGAAGATCAGAAGGTGTTCGAGACCAAGATGAAGCTCAAGAAGCGGCTCTTCGATCATATACGCAAACGCCTGCAGACCAATATGCTTGAGAGGCATGTCAGCCCCCGCACATTAATGAACATCAGCAGTCATCTGAACGAGAAGGCGCTTACCATCGGTTTTGCCAGACGGTTTGCCACTTACAAGAGAGCGACGCTTCTATTCCGCGATCTCGACAGACTGGCAAAAATTGTCAATAATGCAGAGAGACCTGTTCAGTTTATCTTTGCCGGCAAGGCACACCCCAATGACGGCGGAGGACAGGATCTGATAAGACGTATCAATGAGGTCTCCCAGATGCCGCAGTTTGCAGGTAAGGTGCTTTTCCTCGAGAACTATGACATGGAGATGGCCAGGTACCTCGTCCGCGGGGTAGATATATGGCTTAACACTCCCACACGACCGCTGGAAGCATCAGGTACCAGCGGCGAGAAGGCTGTCATGAACGGTACGATACATTTCAGCGTGCTCGACGGATGGTGGGTTGAAGGGTATCATGCTTTCGCCGGATGGGCCCTCCCGAAAAAACGGACATATACGAACCAGGATCTCCAGGATGATGTAGATTCCGAGACGATATACAATATGCTGGAATACGAAATAGTTCCTGCTTATTATTCAAGGGATACCGATGGTATCCCCCGCGAGTGGACCAGCTACATCAAGAACACGATGGTAAAAGTGGCTCCGGAGTTCACCACCAGGCGTATGCTTAGTGATTACCTCGAAAGATATTATACCAAGCTGTATGAGAGGAGCAAGCGAATGACGGCCAATGACTACGCTCTTGCCCGTGAGCTTGCTGACTGGAAAAGCGAGATAACCAGGAAGTGGGATGAGATTGAAATCATCAAGTATGATTTCAAGAATGCCATTAAAAATGTTTACCGTTCAGGCCATAACTACTCCACTGAGATAATTCTTGACATAAAAAATATTCCTCCTGAGAATGTAGGGGTTGAATTTGTGGTTACCCGTCAGATGCAGAATGGCGAGCATGTTTTTTTCACAAGCAAGGAATTCAAACTGGTCAGCAAAAAGAAAGGGCGGGTAATATACGGTGTCGAGTTTCAGCCTGAGATGGCAGGTACGTTTTTCTACGGGATCCGTATTTATGCCAAGCATAAGGAACTCCCCAACAGGCAGGATTTCTGCCTGCTTAGGTGGGTTGACTGATTTAAAGATCTTTGATGCCTTTTACCTGTTCCCAGAGCAATACCATTGCAGTACGGGCGGGAAGATAGAGTTTGAGATGATGAGGTGCCGTTACTCCGTAGCGGCCCTGGTCGGGTACCGAAAAATAGCTCTGCGAAGTGTCTATGCGCCCCTGTCCGCCAAACAACGGGTCATCAGTGTTGAGGACGATCCTGAATTTGCCCTTTATGGGTATGCCGTAACCTGTAAATGATCTTGTCGGGTTGAAGTTCATGACCGTCAGCAGCTCGCCGCGTTTGAAGGCAATTATCTTATCCGCATTGTTTACGGTTATGACTTCTGTCATCTGCACCTGGGGCAGATCGTGTTTCTTGCCAGTTTCAATCATCGCCCGGTCAAATTCATCGAGATGACGGTATCGCAGCAGGCTGTTATCGGCGAGGCTCCATTGTCTGCGGGCATATTTGTAGCTCCAGTTATTTCCCTCCCTCGGGAAGTCGATCCACTCGGGGTGGCCGAACTCGTTACCCATGAAGGTCAGGTAGCCGCCGCCGGCACAGATGAAGGTGAAGAGCCTTATCATCTTATGCAGTGCAATGGCGCGGTCGATTATCAGGCTGGGTGTAGTGATGCTCATCGAGGTGTACATTTCGGCATCTGCAAGCCTGAATATCAGTGTTTTGTCACCCACGAGGGCCTGGTCGTGCGATTCGCAGTATGACACAACGCGTTCTTCCGGACGGTGCTGTGTCAGTTCATGCAGGAGAAAGCCCAGATCCCAGTTTTCATCAGGGATCTCCTTCACCATCTTGATCCAGATGTCAGGCACACCCATGGCCAGCCGGTAATCAAACCCTATGCCGCCGGAGTCAACCGATGCTGCCAGTCCCGGCAGCCCGCTCATCTCCTCGGCTATGGTTGTTG
Organism: uncultured Bacteroidales bacterium; assembly: GCA_963825165.1. Classification (GTDB taxonomy): domain Bacteria; phylum Bacteroidota; class Bacteroidia; order Bacteroidales; family VadinHA17; genus SR-FBR-E99. Next base: position 450,010 of record CAWGRY010000006.1, read on the forward strand.
CGCCGGGGTTAAATGCATGTATCAGTTTATTGGCCAGTGTGAGATAGACTATCGCATCGCCGTCCTGGTTTCCGTTAAAGTACTGTTCGTATGATGTGAAATTCGAACCGAGACCATGATCATAGTACAGCATGCTGGTGATCCCGTCAAAGCGAAATCCGTCGAAGCGGAACTCCTCAAGCCAGTATTTACAGTTTGACAGGAGGAAATGGGCAACCTTGGGCTTACCGTAATCGAAGCATAGCGAGTCCCATGCCACATGTTTTCTTCTGGCTCCCTTATGGAAGTAAAGCCCCGGGTCTCCGTCGAGTAATCCCAGTCCTTCGAGCGTATTGGAGACGGCATGCGAGTGAATAAGGTCCATGATCACTCTGAGACCCATGCCATGGGCAGTATCAATCAGTTCCTTGAGTTCATCTGGGGTGCCGAAGCGTGATGAGGGTGCAAAGAAATTGGAGACGTGGTACCCGAATGAGCCATAATAAGGATGCTCCTGCACAGCCATGAGCTGCACGGTGTTGTAGCCCAGCCGGCTTATTCGCGGCAGCACCTTCTCTGTGAATTCTCGGTAGGTGCCTGTTCTCTCTTCTTCGGTGGCCATGCCGACGTGTGCCTCGTAGATGAGGATAGCCGGTGGCGGCGGCGGCGAGGGATTTTTCATCACATAGCTCTGAGGGGGCTGCCATACCTGTGCTGAGAAGATCTTTGTGTTTTCATCCTGAACGGTGCGGGTGGCATAGGCGGGGAGCCGGTCGCCGCCGCCGCCCCTCCATCTGACTGCCAGCTTGTAAAGATCACCGTGTGACAGCTTGCCTTCATCAAGCTCTATCACCCAGTCACCACCTCCCTCCGGGTGCAGATTGTAACTGCCGTCATCTTTCCATCCGTTGAAGGTGCCGATGAGCGATATGCCGGAGGCATGTGGAGCATGCTCCCTGAAAACCCATCCCTTTTCCGTCCGGTGAAGGCCGTACCAGTGATGACCGTTGGCAAAATCAGAAAGAGGGTTACCCCCGGTAATGATAATCTCACGGTCATTGCAGTACGTCAGACGTCCTTCAATTACCCCCCTGAAGGGATCAAGCCACGGGTCGATATCGTAAAACCTCTCTTTCAATGCCTGAAACTCATCCGAAGATACGAAAAGATAAAGATTAATGTCAGTTATTCCGGCCGATTTATATCAATCAACTCTGTTATGTTAAAAGGATACTTACCAGGGCCGGAGACAGAGATATTCAGTCTGAATGTATCAGGATAATCCGGGTACGGTAACCTGAATGAATATTCCTGGCCACCTTCGGGACTTAACAGCGGTGACCACAGCAGGGTATTGCTTAACGAGGGACTTCTTCCGTCCTTTTCTGTGGTAAAGGCTTTGAATTTTATCTCCGGATCGGAGAACAGGTAACTGATTCTTGTCGCTGCTTCGGGAAGAACCTGCTGCCTGTAATCTCCCTGTCTGGTAACAACATTTATGACCGGTGGCAGCAATACCTCTCCAAGCCTGTAAGGCTCAAAAGTGATATCAATATACTCGGTTTTCTCAGGGAGTATTTCCGCAATGGTACCGGGATCAGTTGTATATATACCGTCAATGAATATCATAGGTGTATCCTTCAACTCATTACCGGTAATGGGATCGAACATCCTGAAGAAGTACCCGCGGCGGCTGTTAACGAGATCTATGTTGGGAACGAGTTCAAAGAAAACCTCCTCCATATTCGGTAATGCGATAAAGTCTGACATTAACAGGTGAAAGCCGGGTTTTCCATAGAAGTGACCGATACTTTCATCAACACCTGGAAGTGCCAGGGTATCGGTCTCCGTGATATTGTAGATCCTCATGACCTGGCTGTTAATGCTCATACGCAGAACGGAACTGTCTGCTTCAGCCCTGACGGCTGCCACTGAACTGTAAAGGGGAATAAAATCATCAGAGAATGACGCAGAGGTTTTTATTACAATATTGTCAGCAGTATCGCGGGGGTAGACAACAATCTCTGCTGATCCCCTTCGTGGAGGAACAATGAAGTTAAATCTGCCGGCTCTGTCGGTTCTGGTATACTGAAGAAAGCAATTTTTTCCGGGAAGATTAATAAACAGGAATTTTCCGGCGGCAGGACGGAGGTTGTCAAGATTGGTGACAACGCCGCTAACGACCAGTCCATGAGTTTCACCGGCGGTGATTGGAATTTCTTCGTGTTTGCTGTACAGATGCCTGTCATTCAGTGTTATCAGCAGGTTATCACTTATCTCCGCAACGCCTGATATGAAAGGTTCCATGAAAGGGTCATTCATTGTCGCGGTTGTGATCCAGCTGGATAAGCACGAATAGGACCGGAGGTCAATTCCAGGATGATCATCAGAAACGGTTACTGCCACAGATGCGGATGATATTCCCCGGGGCAGTCTGACAACCAGGGTATCATGCCTGATTATATAACCGATATCATTTTTCGTAACACTGTTCAGGCTTACGTCATCATTCATGAACAACCTTGATGACAAAAGATTTCCGCTATGATCGTACAGGAGGGCTTCATTAATACCCGGAGCAAGGTCACTGAAGTTTATCTCTACCGTGGTTTCTTCCTGAGCGATGTCAAGTTGTCTGTAGAAGCTTATTTTGCCCGGGCTTATTATTGCAAGGTGCAATGGTCCGGCTGCGTCACCGGTGGCTTGGACTATTATGCTTCCAGTTTGGTTCCGGAGGCCTGAGAATGCCAGCGAATAATCCGATCGTGAGTAAGGGGGAATTTCTGCCCTGACCTCCTTTGATTCTATTTGTGCCATGGCAACCAGCGTCCCGGTTTTTGAGGGTATGATATTAACCGAAGCCAGTCCTGTCGCATCGGTGGTAACGGAATCGGTGACGGTGCCTTCAGGGTCAGTGAAAAATACTTTTACCGGCACTCCTCCACCCCCCTGGCCTGTCGACCTGACTACAACCTTATTTACTGTGCCCGGCACCATAGCACCTCCTTCAGGGTACAGGGCAAGTGACGGACCGGCTATCTCTGCGGTAAGTCTTATCCGGTCATAGTCAGCGTCCATGGTATAAGGATTGAAAACCCTTATCCTGGAAGTGAAGAAGTGATCGGGTCCGAGAAATGCCATTGCCCTGGTATAGCCTCTCAGGATATAATCACCTGAAGCAATTGTATCAGGAAGTGACAGCAGGCCTGTCCCCGTCCCATTTTTATCAATCAGTATCCGGCTCTGTGCGACAGGGGTATTAAGAGAGTTAAGGATTTCTGCATATCCGGCCTTACTCTGCCTTTCAGCCTTATCACCGGACCGCTGCACCAGCATCGTATACCATACATTCTCACCGGCGATGTAAATGTTACGGTCACTGATGATCAAGACTGATTCATACCCATCAATTAACGGATGCTGCCGGATGTTGATCAGAGTATCGGCAGGGTCAGTCATAGTTGTAGCCGGGCTGGCTGATGAAGAGAGACCAATCCTGACGAGGACGATAATTACCGTCAGAAGATTTTTATTTCGCGAAGCCCTCATCCCAGTAATCAGGTTTAATGTTAGATCCCATGTATGCACAATCGGTACACCCAATATTGGTGGTCAGAGCCCAGAATGTTGCTCCATTGTGGTCCTCATCTGCGTATTGATGAAGGGCAAAATAAATGGTACCCAGACCCGCAAGGGAAGAATCTGCTGGTTCCCTGTCCGTAACACATTTGTCGGTATAGTGATCGGGAGTAATAAGGCGATCCTTTATAAATATTCGTTTATAACTTACTCCTGAGACGCTGAAAAAGCCGAGTACAACTTCTGCAGGGTCAGATATGCACTGCATATTCCCGGTCACTGACACGGGGGTGACATCATACAGACCTCCGGTATTTTGCGACATGATCCTGATCTTATCCCAGAATTCATATTCTTCCCTGCTTAGTGAATACTGTTTCACAAGCATGCTGTACTTGTACATGCCCCTGTCGGTCGAATTATTGTACGTGGTCAGTACAAGGTCTGTGACCCTGTCTTCGGAGAGTGCTTCTGTGTTGGCTATGAGAATATTATGTGACAGTTCGGACATCCAGCATATACGTTTTTCCTTTGGCAGTAGATTAAAGGGCAGGTGAAATTCCCATGTCTCTTCAAATGCCCACCGGAAATAGTGGCAACTGCCTGTTGGATCTAGTGTGCTAAGAGTTACCCTGGTTGCCTTTTCCGTTTCACCCGAAGCATTGATTTCACGGTCAAATATTTCATAGCCGAGGCTGTCAATCGGCGGTACAGGTTTCAGTGCACTTAATGATGAAGAGTACTGCTTCCCGTTGTATTCAATATTAAGAACGTAACTTCTTCCTGTCTGGCCTGTGAATACCGTTGAGTCGCTGATGTATTTTCCGGGGCTCTTCTCCGTGAAATTATATGAATTGCCAAGATCATCACTGACAGATACCCTGGCCTTTACAGCCGGTTTTTCGGCAGATGTTTCATCAAGCGGATGCGATATACCCAGTATTATACTGTAACGTCTGTTTTCATCCGTCACAAGACCGTTGACAGTCAGGTAATCAATCTGTGAGACAATCTCAGGAGTGAACAGACTGATACAGGAAGCGGTTGCTGCCGAAAGAAATAGTGTTATGATTTTGCTGGTCTTCATCTCATATTTCAGAAATCAATCCTGTTTATGGCATAGCCAGTTGCGGTGGAAATGCTTACCCGGGCGAGGACAAGGATTACCAACAGAAGATAATTATTTCGCGAAGCCCTCATCCCAGTAATCAGGTTTAATGTTTGAACCTTTGTATGCGCAATCAGTACACCCTATGTTGGAAGTTATAGTCCAGGCTGGATTATCCGTGTCAGGGTAAGAGGTAGCACTAAGAATAAAAATTGCGGTACCCAGTCCGGGAGGTGAAGAATTTGGTGGTATATATCCTTCAACACATTTGTCAGTATAGAGATCGCGAAAAGGCAGCGATCTCTTAATGAATATTCTTTTATAACTGACCCCCGAGACGCTGAAGAAGCCGAGAACGATTTCTGAAGGGTCGGTTATGCACTGTATGTTCCCGGTCACTGACACGGGGGTGACATCATAAAGACCTCCGGTATTTTGCGACATGATCCTGATCTTATCCCAGAATTCATATTCTTCCCTGCTTAGTGAATACTGTTTCACAAGCGTGGTGTACTTGTACATGCCCCTCTCGGTTGAATTATTGAATGTGGTCAGCGTAAAGTTTGTTATCCTGTCTTCCGATAGCGCTTCTGTGTTGGCTATGAGAATATTATGTGACAGTTCCGACATCCAGCATATACGTTTTTCCCTGGGCAGGAGATTAAATGGAAGATCCATTTCCCATGTCTCTTCAAATGCCCACCGGAAAAAGTGGCAACTGCCTGTAGGGTCAAGTGTACTGAGGGCTACCCTGGTTGCCTTTTCCGTTTCACCCGAAGCATTGATTTCACGGTCAAATATTTCATAGCCGAGGCTGTCGATCGGCGGTACCGGCTTCAGTGCGCTTAAAGATGAAGAGTACTGCTTCCCGTTGTATTCGATATTCAGAACATAACTTCTTCCTGTCTGGCCTGTGAATACCGTTGAGTCACTGATGTATTTTCCCGGGCTCTTCTCCGTGAAATTATATGAATTGCCAAGATCATCACTGACAGATACCCTGGCCTTTACAGCCGGTTTTTCGGCAGATGTTTCATCAAGCGGATGCGAGATACCAAGTATTATACTGTAACATCTGTTTTCATCCGTGACAAGACCGTTGACAGTCAGGTAATCATCCTGTGAGACGATCTCAGGAGTGAACAGACTGATACAGGAAGCGGCTGCTGCCGAAAGAAATAATATTATGATTTTGCCGATCTTCATTTAACGTTTCAGAAATCAATCCTGTAGGATATGGTTGGTATGGTTCTGCCGAATATTGACAGACTGTAGCCCTGTATCTTTCCGTGTTCAATGCGGAAGTATACGGAATAGATGTTCTCGCGCCCGGTTACATTATATACGGAGATATTCCATGACGGCCGGAAAGTCTTTGAGGCTTTCAGGTTGCTGTACAGATTCATGGATACATCCCACCTGAAATAATCCGGGAGCCTGTACTGGTTCCGGTCAGAATAATGGATCACATTAACTCCGTCATGAAGATACCACGTGACAGGGTAGGTTACCGGCCTGCCGGTGTAGTATACAAAATTCATGCTCCAGTTAATTCTTCTTGAATAAAGGTAACTGATCTGAAGATTAAGGTCATGCGGCCTGTCATAATTGGCAGGGTAGTAAGCTCCCTCGTTAATTAATTCCGAATCAAAGGAGCCGGTACTGCGGAGAAGAACGCGTGACCATGTATAATTCAGTGTGGTTTTAAATTTGCCCCTGTTCTTTTTAAGCATGATCTCAACTCCGTAAGCTTTGCCTTCCGCCGGGATAAGATCCTGCTCTATAAGTTCATTCATTGTCAGGATTGCTCCCCCCTTATAGTCAATAAGATTATGCAGCCATTTATAATAGCCGTCTGCTGACAGTTCATAGTCGTTATCGAGTATGTCAAGGTAAAAGCCTGCTGCCACCTGATCTCCGTACTGTGGCCTGATATGGTAATCGCTCATCTTCCAGGTGTCGGTAGGGGAGACTGAGATGGTATTTGACAGCAGATGAAGGTATTGATAGGTTCTGTTATAGTTGATCTTAAGTGAGCTGCCGCCTGAAATCCTGTAGTTCAGTGACAGCCTTGCCTCGGGCCCAGCGTAGGCTTTTATGATGTTTCCCGGCCCGAAATAAATTGAATCTATCATAGTATTCATCTCTTTTGAAAAGAGAGGATTATATAAATAAACCGTCTGGGGGCCCAGGGCCAGGAATGATGACAGGCGGAACCCTGCCCTTACCGTCAGGAGTCCTGCAAGCTCAGCCTTATAGTCTGCATATAGTGCTGTTTCAAGTCCTGTCTCAGTATCGATCTTTTCATTTTTTATTACCGACAGGGGAGGAACAGCTGTACGGGTTCCCGGGCTGATCAGGTGAAGGCTGGTTTCTCCTCCGAACTGCATCTCATGGCCGGAAGTAAGGTACCATGTTAAATTTGCTTTTCCTGATGTGGTATTCACCTTATGGGTCATCGTAGCTGCATATTCGGGGATGCCGGAGTTGGACACCTCGTACCTGAAATTGCTGTTGTTGAGGCTGAAGACGGCAAAGAGTGACTGGGAGATGGCATGCCTGAACCGTGCGGCGACGATCAGGTTGTCATAGGTATAGGTGGTATCGCTGTTAAACCTGAAGCTGTCGTGGCTCAGGTATGCTGATAGCTCGAGCTTGCTGTTCTTGCCGATGTCAGTGATGACATGCCCGTTGATGTCATAAAAACCTGCCGTACTGTTTCGCAGGGCAGCATTTGGAAGCAGATCCAGCATCCAGTTCGAGTAGGTAGTCCTTCCGGCAAGAATAAAGGATGATTTGTCCTTTATTATAGGTCCTTCGACAGTGGCATGTGCTGCAACCATGCTTATACCCACATTACCCGAATAATCTTTTTTATTACCGTCTTTCTCGGTGATATCCATGATTGAAGAAACCCGGCCTCCGTACTGGGCAGGTATACCTCCTTTATACAGAGAGACATCGTTTATCACTTCGGAGTTCACTGAAGAGAAAAAGCCGAAGAAGTGCGACGAGTAGTACATGGGAGCGCCGTAGAGCAGGATAAGGTTCTGGTCCGCAGAACCGCCCCTCACATTAAACCCTGCTGCACCTTCTCCGACGGACTGGACTCCTGGCATCAGCAGAACGCTTTTTAAAAGGTCGGCCTCTCCCAATGAAGAAGGCGACAGCCTGATGGTCATAATATTCATCCTTGCCATGCCGCTCTCGAGCCTGTCAAGTTTTTCCCTCCTGCTGGCCGTCACAACGGCTTCCTTGATTGCAATAATTCGTTCAATGAGCGCAATATTTATCCGCCCGCTGGAATAAAGGTTAACATTCCTGTATGTATCGTATGATCCCAGTGACCTGTATTCCACTTTGTACGACCCTCTTGGAGCTGAAAGGGAATAATAGCCATCATGATTGGTCATTGCACCCAGGCCCAGCTCCCTGATAAAGACAGAGGCTCCGGGGATCGGTTCCCCGGTGGCATCATTAGTGATATAGCCTGACAGGTACGCCCTGTCTTCCCTGTACTTATCACCTGGCCGGCCAAAAGTAATCATATCACTCTCTTTAGCTTTAAGGGATGCTGTCTCTAAAGTATCTTTAATGTACATGATTTGCTGATCTGCAGTGTCGTCGGAAAAGTCAGCCCTGACCCTGTATCCTTTGGTGATAAAGATATTACCTGCCTTGTCATCAAAGCAATAGAGTCCGCGCGGAGTGATAATCATACCTATAACTTCCAGGGGTTTAGCATTCTCCCAGGTACCTGTAACAGTCAGGTTATCAACCCATTCAATTTTATAAAATATACGGGTACCGGTTGCTGATTCAAGGCTGACGACGAAGTCACTGAAAGGCACCCCGTCAGCATGGCCGCTGAAAAGCTTGCCCTGTTCCTGTGCCGGTAGCAATATTACCGTCATTAACAGGATGACTGTTCCTGTCAGTCTCTTCATTCCGTCTTCGTTTTAGCAGTAAGAGAGTCGTAAAAGACGGCCGCATTAATAAATCCTGCCGGAGAACTGTTACTGAGATATAGATTTTTCTGCCGTATAAATTTTCTTACAGGAATTTCATATTCGCCCATGAGATCAAGAAATGATGACCTGTTTCTGACCTGGAAGCAGCTTCCGTTCAGAACCAGGTAGTATTTCGTTTCCTCCCTGAACTCCGCATAATTGGCTCCGGCAGGATTTTTTGAGACAACTTTTATATGTCTGGCAATAACGGAACTGGTCCCCTGGTACAATATTTCTGCAAACCCGCTTATTCCGGGATATGTCTCCCTGAGATTAACGAACCTTTCGGGGATGCCGTTGTACACTATTGTAAACTCATCCACTTTTTTGCTGTCGATAATTATCGGTGAGCCGTTCTTCCACAGCACTATTATGCCATCATTGAAGATGTCATATTTCAGGCGTACATCCTTAAACGTTATTCCGTCGATTGTGACAGTACCGGACAGGGCTTCAGACGTAAGGAAAAACTCATGTCCTGCTGCCATCTGCATTGCAGGATGCCATTCGACTCCGCTGTACAGGAGCTGGTCATACCAGGCAGCGTCGCTGCTCACGGGTGACATCTGGGGATTCTGGGCTTTCAATGCAGAAATGCTCAGGAAAAGAAACATGCAGCTGATTACTTTCTTGTTCAAAGGCATAGCGTGAGTGAATAGGTAAATTTAATACTTTACAATTTAACTGCAGAACCATCGGAAGACAACTTTTCACTGACACGCCGGGCATAGGTTAACTTTGTTATTTTTGTATTCTCAGAAACGAGATGAAAGTACATCACGGCTATAAAAACCTGAGCTTCAGGAATCCGGTGATCACCATGGGTGTCTTTGACGGTGTGCATCTTGGTCACAGGATGCTTCTCAGGCGTGTTGTGGAGGAGGCAGAAAAGAGTGGCTCAGATGCTGTCGCAGTCACCTTTGATCCTCATCCTCGCATCGTTCTGACGGGTGAACCGTCACGGCTGCGCTTTCTTACCGACATTGAAGAGCGCATTTGTCTCCTCCGTGAAACAGGCATAGGTCATCTTGTGATCATCCCCTTTACGCCTGAGCTGAGCCGTATGACCGCATCGGAGTTTATTGATGAAATACTATGCCGTCAGCTGGGAGTCAGCCATCTTATTACCGGCTTCGACCATCATTTCGGCAGAAGGCATGAAGGTGACAGTAATACAATCATTGATAGTTCCTCCCGGATGGATTTCAGGGTAACGAAAGAAGAGGCATTCATTGTTGACGGCAAACCAGTAAGTTCATCCTCCATCAGAGAGCTGTTGGAGGAGGGAGAGGTCAGAAAAGCATCATCCCTGCTGGGCTATGAGTATTTTTTAAGGGGTAAGGTTGTCTCCGGGAAAAGGATAGGGAGGAATCTCGGTTTTCCCACGGCAAACATTGAGCCTCTGTTCGCTTACAAGCTTATACCATCTTACGGAGTTTATGCCGTCGAGGCTGAGGTGGAGGGCGATGAACAGAAGCATATTGCCATGCTCAATATCGGCATTAATCCTACTATTGCCGGGAACGACGGGAAGAGAACGATAGAAGCGCATATCCTCGGTTTTGAATCTGACCTGTACGGCAGGGAAGTCACCGTCAGGTTTCACACCAGGCTGCGTGACGAGATGAAATTTGAAAACGTCGATGACCTTGCAGCCCAGATGGTGAAAGATCGTGAAATGACGATCGCTTATTTTCGAAAATGAACAATTTAAGACTGTTATTAGTTATCTTTGCAGACTTCAAAAAAATTAAGTTATGTCATTCATCAATCAGGAACTTTCATACAAGGTAAAAGACATTACGCTGGCCGAATCAGGCCGCAAGGGTATTGAGATAGCCGAGAAAGAGATGCCGGGCCTTCTCTCAATAAGAAAGAAATACTCCGTTTCAAAACCGCTCAAGGGTGCGAGGATCACCGGGTCGCTTCACATGACAATTGAAACGGCTGTTCTGATTGAGACGCTGCGTGACCTTGGCGCTGACGTACGCTGGGCGAGCTGCAATATCTTCTCAACACAGGATCATGCTGCTGCCGCTATTGCTGCCGCAGGCATACCCGTATTTGCATGGAAGGGTGAGACACTCGAGGAATACTGGTGGTGCACCGCACAGGCTCTCTCGTTCCCCGGCGGAAAAGGACCGAACCTGATCGTTGATGACGGCGGCGACGCTTCATTGCTCGTCCATAAAGGATATAAAGCCGAAACGGATGCATTGGTCCTTGATGTAAAACCGTCAAGCCGGGAAGAGAGTATCATCATCGATACGCTGAAGGTCATCCTTGCCGAGGATCCGGAGAAGTGGCACAGGACAGTGAAGGAGATGAAGGGCATATCGGAAGAGACCACCACCGGGGTTCACCGTCTGTACCAGATGATGGAGGCCGGTGAGCTGCTTGTGCCTGCCATAAACGTCAACGACTCCGTTACCAAAAGCAAGTTCGACAACCTCTACGGCTGCCGTGAATCACTTGCTGACGGTATAAAGAGAGCCACTGACGTGATGATTGCAGGCAAAGTGGCGGTTGTATGCGGTTACGGTGACGTGGGTAAGGGCTCGGCACGCTCAATGAAGGCTTACGGTGCCAGGGTGATTGTTACTGAGATAGATCCTATATGTGCATTGCAGGCAGCGATGGAAGGCTTCGAAGTTAAAACGGTGGAAGAAACCCTGCCTGAGGGAAATATTTTTGTCACTGCAACCGGCAACCGTGACATCATTACCATAGAACATATGGAAAAAATGAAAGATCAGGCAATCATTTGCAATATCGGACATTTTGACAATGAGATACAGGTTGATACGCTGAATGATTACAAAGGGATCAGGAAGATAAACATCAAGCCGCAGGTTGACAAGTATGTATTCCCGGACGGTCATGCAATCTTCCTTCTTGCTGAAGGGAGGCTGGTCAACCTGGGTTGTGCCACCGGTCATCCTTCTTTCGTCATGAGCAATTCCTTTAGCAATCAGACGCTGGCGCAGATTGAGCTATGGACAAAGGATTATGAGATAGACGTTTACAGGCTTCCCAAGCATCTCGATGAAGAGGTAGCCCGACTGCACCTGGCACAGCTGGGTGTAAACCTTACAAAACTGACCGGTAAACAGGCTGATTATATCGGTGTCCCGGCTGAAGGTCCTTACAAGCCGGATCACTACAGGTATTAGGAGGAAACGGTTCAGTAGCTGTTCCAGACATGGAGATACTGGCCTGAAAGGATTGCCTTATAGTTCTTAAGCGGGTACTGCCCGGGGCCTGAAGAAGGAGCTCCGAAACTTGGGAGGGCGTAGTTGGTGCTGCACTGCGGACAAACAGCATAAATCCCGTCGATATTTACTGCCTTGCTGAGGGAATTAACGACGTAGCAATGCGGGCAGGTCCGATCGTAGGCATAATATTCATCGGGCAGAGAATGGTAAATAATTATTCCGTTACCGTCATACCCAGCGGATTTTATTCCCCAGTTGTTCGTTGCTGAGGAGACATACACGCTGTTCCCGAGAGCTGAGGCAAGGTCAAAAAAGTAGGGATCAGAGACAAGATCGACATAAAAATCAGTATAAACATCAGGAATGACGTCGTTTTTCTCCTTGTTACATGATACTGACAGGGTAAGGATCAGTGAAATGATTAAAAAAAATTTTAAATTTGAAACAGACATACGATTTCTGCGTTTTTACAAAAGTAGATATTTCTTTACGCAAAAGACACATCAGAAAAACGTAATGAAGCAGAAGTTAGTATTCCTGAGGTTTGCAGTTCTTATGTCAGTGTTCCTATTCGTTCTTTCGCCGGCTGAAATTCAGGCGCAGAAGAACGCCAGCCGCAAGGCCGAGAAAGAGCTGTTCGGCAAAACGGGGAAGAGCAAGCCCATGGATGATAAAGTCAGGGGCAGGGGTGCAGCCGCCAGGGCGATGAAAGAGCAGGAGAAGAAGGAAGCCAGGCGCGACAGGGAGGATGAGAAGAATATTGAGAAGCTCAGGAAGAGGCATATCGGAATACAGAGCACTGCCACACAGGAGAGAATGGCAAACAACGGAAAGAAGACTGATGCAAACTATAAGGCAAAGAAACAGAAACAGCGGAAGGAGCAGGTAAAGCCGGAGTTGAAGCAGCCGAAGCAGCCGAAACCACCCAGGGATCAGGCAAAGCCAAAACTGAAAAAACCGGAGCAACTGAAACAACCGAAGAGCCAGAAAAAGACAAAACAGGTAGACCCAAAGAAACAGCCCAAACTAAAACAATACAAGATAAAAAAATACAAAAAATAATGGAAGACAACGGATTAGGCAGTGTCATATTTTATATTATTCTTGCTATTATTGGCCTGGCCGGTTCATTCAAGGGTAAGAAGAAGCCTGTGCTGCCGAAGCAGTCGATGCCGCCCCGGCCTGTTCAAAGGACAAGGCCGGTGGCTGTAACTCCGGCCCCCAAAGTGGTACAACCAGCCAGTCAGTCCGCGATGCCACGCAGGCCACAGTATATCCCGGCAGAACCGGTTGATGAAGGTAATTATGCTGAGCCTATGGCTGGAACCTTTGCTTCGGAAGGTTCGCTTGAAGACCTGCTGGCCGGCGCCTTTTCCACAGAAGGTTCCGTAAGCAAGGGCATGGCAGACAAATTTGCTGACGAAGGCTCAATGATCAATAAGCTGGCTGCCTCCTTTGCCTCCGAAGGGGTATCGTCTTTCCAGGATTCAACGATAGCGGATTTTGTTCATGATGAGATCTCAGACAGTGAGATAGGTGATGCTCCGTCCTATGATTATAATGCCGGTGCCGGTGGCTACAAACTGGCAGGCGGGTTTGACGTCAAAAAGGCTGTAATCTATTCCGTGATACTTTCCAGGAAAGAGTACTCGTATTGATTATCTGATAATTACAAAAAAGAAAGATTTGTTTTTTAATTAAGAATTTTGTATATTTGTTCTTTGAAGAGTTCCGGTAATACCGGGATTCTTCTTATTTTTTAACCTATTACAAAAGAAATTATGTCGGAATTTGTCTATGTAACAGAAGAGGGTCTCCAGAAGATGAAGGAGGAACTTGATCTGCTCCGTAATGAAAGACCGGCTATGGCCAGGCAGATAGCTGAAGCGCGCGATAAGGGCGACCTTTCCGAGAACGCAGAGTACGCTGCAGCAAAAGAGTCACAGGGCATGCTTGAGATGAAGATTGCACGCCTTGAAGACACTGTTGCCCGTTCGCGTATTATTGACGGTTCAAGGATCAATACCTCCACCGTCCAGATCCTTAACAGGGTCAGGATACGTAACAAGGGGAACGGAACGACCATGGAATACCAGCTTGTACCTGAGAGTGAGGCTAACCTCAAGGAAGGCAAGATCGCTGCCACCTCGCCAATAGCACAGGGAATTATGGGCAGAAAAGTCGGCGATGTGGTTGAGGTAAAAGTACCCGCCGGCCTCATGCATTTTGAGATAGTGGATATTTCAATTTAAAATACCGTAATATGGCATCAATCTTCACACGTATAATCAATGGCGAGATACCATGTTATAAGGTGGCTGAGGATAACCGCTTCATTGCCTTTCTTGATGTGAGGCCACTGAAGCCCGGTCATACGCTCGTTGTACCCAAAAAGGAAGTAGATTATATCTTTGACCTCGATGAAGAGACGCTCGCAGGCATGATGGTCTTTGCCCGCAAAATTGCCCTGGCAATGAAGGAGGTAATCGATTGCAAACGCATTGGTGTAGCTGTACTGGGACTTGAAGTGCCTCATGCCCACATGCACCTCATACCACTCACCAGGGAGACGGATTTGCTCTTCACCAATCCGCGGGTCTCAGTTACGGATGAGGAAAACAAGCGCCTGGCTAAAGCCATTGGCGATCATGTGAGACTGTAATGTGAACTAAAACAAAAAAAGCCCCTGTCATTGACAGAGGCTTTTTTAATATCAGTAACAATTACTTCTTGCCTGGGCAACAGGGAGCTTTAGCTGCCATGCCTTCAGCGGCCGGTACTACTTCACCCTTTTTCTCACCACATGCTGCTGCTGAAGGGCATTTTGAGCAATCTTTGGCTTCAGTAGCCTTGCATGCCTGCTTGCATTCTTCTGCAGTCTTTTTGCAAGTGTCACACTTCCCGTCCTTGTCATTGTCAACGAAGGTGCACTCTTTCTTGTCCTGCTTCTTATCCTGGTCCGAAGTCTGAGCATAAACTCCTGCAGCAACAACCATCATAGCGACGAGTATCAGGCTGCCAATCATCCATTTCTTCATACTTGTATTCAATTGGTTTAATTAGTAAACAGTACAAATATAAAAATATTTCATTAATTCAAAAATGGATTGTGCCATTTATCATACCTTTATAGGAGTTTCGCGCTGCAAAGTGTTGCATATTAATGACATCGGTGACGATTTTCTGAGTTTTTTCTTTCCAAGGCTGTGTCTTGCATGCAGTGAACATCTGGTGAGGGGGGAGAAAGTGCTCTGCACCGGTTGTCTTCTTTCAATGGCCAGAACGGATTTTCACCTGAAGCGGAACAACACTCTTGAACAGGCTTTCTGGGGCAGATGCCTGGTTGAACGTGCTGCAGCCTTCTCAGTATATAACCGGGGAAGCAGAATCAGGAAACTGATACATGCACTGAAGTATAACGGACGAACAGAGACTGGAAAAATGCTTGGGGAACTCTATGGTAATATCTTGAAAGATAGTGGCTTCATGGTAGATATAGACATGATTGTTCCCGTACCGCTGCACCCTGCACGGCAGAGGAAGAGGGGTTACAACCAGAGTGACTATATAGCGTACGGGTTATCGGAGGCCACGGGGGTGCCAGTGAAAAAAAACATCATCGGGCGCTCCGATCAGACCGGATCACAGACAAAACGCGGCAGGTACGAAAGATGGGAGAACGTTAAAAGTCTATTTGTTGTCCCCGACCCGGAGGCTGTCACAGGAAATCATATCCTTGTAGTTGATGATGTCATTACAACGGGATCAACGATGGAAGCTTGCGTCAATGCCCTGCATGAGGCAGGTGAGGTGAAGGTGAGTCTTGTGGCGCTGGCAGCAGCACAGAAGCTTACTCTTTGACCCTGGCGCTGTTGTTCCTGACAAATTCTTCCCAGCTCTTTGAACCCTTTGAGCCTCCTGAGTTCACTGAGGAAGCAGGTTTGCCGCTCTGGTAGAAATGGCAGAGTGCAGCACCCAGTGCGTCAGTGGCATCGAGCAGGAGCTTCTTGTCATGGAATGAAAGTATGGTTCTCAGCATCGTGGCCACCTGCTCCTTGCTGGCCTGACCGTGGCCTGTGATAGACATCTTGATCATCCTGGGCGCGTACTCGGCGACGGGGAGATCACGGTAAAGAGCTGCTGATATGGCCGCCCCCTGAGCCCTCCCCAGCTTAAGCATGCTCTGTATGTTCTTCCCGAAGAAAGGAGCCTCAATGGCAAATTCATCGGGATGGTAACGGTCAATGAGCGCCAGGGTCTCTTCAAAGACGGCGCGTATCTTCTGAAAATGGTCCGTTTTCTTCCTGAGGTCTATAATACCCAGTGTAATAAGAGAAGGGGTCTTGCCGGTCACACTTATAAGGCCGTAACCCGTGATGGTGGTACCGGGGTCGATGCCCAGGATGATCTTTTCACCCCTGACTTCTTTCACTTACTGAATGATTTCGGAGGGCCGAGATAGAGATTGTCAGGCAGCTGGTTTCCTTCACTGCGAATGATGGTACGCCTGAACGGACCTGCCGGAGCGGCTTTCGTACCACTGAGTATGGCAATGGCGGCTTTCAGCGATGCCTCTTCCGGATCACCGAAGTCATGCGTGATATCGTCAATGGCTTTCAGATCAGGTTCCATTCCTTCATAGAAGCCTCCGTAGTCAACCGAGTTCACATACTCAAAGGTAATTGGTGCGAAAACATATTTATAATCGGGCTGATCGGTGCTGGTTCTCGGAAAGGGAAAACCCCACAGATTCATCCCTGCAGGCTTACCATGGGTGGTATCACCTACCAGATATACCTGAATATATGGCTCCAGGCTGTTGATGACAACCTCGCTGGCTGATGCAGAGTTTCTCGTAGTGATGAAAACCACACGGTCAAGGCCCAGAGGACTCGCGGTTCTGACGAAATTAAAGCTCTCATTCCAATCAGCACTGACGGTGCTGTTATATTTCAGCTTGTAGCATACTTTTGTTGTATCAGCCCTTTCCAGCACAAGGCTGGCAAGCTGCTGGGCTATGTTCATATAACCACCGCCGTTGTAACGGAGGTCTATTATAAGGTCAGAGACATTATTG
Organism: uncultured Bacteroidales bacterium; assembly: GCA_963825165.1. Lineage (GTDB taxonomy): Bacteria > Bacteroidota > Bacteroidia > Bacteroidales > VadinHA17 > SR-FBR-E99. Next base: position 466,978 of record CAWGRY010000006.1, read on the forward strand.
GCTTTAAAATCGGCGAAAGCTGCATTCAGCTCTGCCTCGGAGGGCTCGATAAAGGTTTCAAAACAGAGATAACCCGTTTTGCCGCTGGAAAGATCAAGTACAGTAGCCGCGGTTACAGAGTTGATAATCATTTCTTTCTTGGTCGAGCTGTATGTCACCTCAGTGCCATCGGGTCTGACGAAGAGAAATGTATTGGTTACTCCGGCTGCTGACGCACCCATAAGGGCATTATATTCCGCAGCATTCGAAAATACAGGGGCCAGAAGGGTCCCGTTCACCGCTTTTACGATCCATCCTCTTCTGACCCCCTTTGGCCAGAGATCGGATGCTGTATAGAGACTGACAACCCTGACATTGTTTGCATCGTCAAGTCCCATTCTGATGCCATGGCCCACAAAACTGCCTTCCATTGATGCCATAAAGTCATCATAGTCTGCAACAAAACTCCACCTGTCTTTCGGCAAATATCTCATGTCTTCAAGAAGATCCCCGGGACTGTCGTAATCCGAAACCTTTACTGTCGGTATTTTATCATTCCACAGGTACATGATATCCATGAGTTCATACAGGCCGTCGCGGGCTCTTTCGGCAAGGGTGAGCCCTTCGACAGGATCCGGTCCGGGATCTTTCTTACAACCGCTCAACAGTGGAATAATAAGTGCTGTTATCAATAATATTTTTTTCATTTTCAGTTTCATTTCAGCACAAAAGTAACAAAAAATATGCCGTTATAGTTCGGTCTTCTGTCTCCTGTTCTGGAAAAGAACACTTCCGATGATGATCATGAGACCAATGGGGGTGGTATAATATACCGGTTCGCCGATAATGAAATGCAACAGTATCAGCGATATAAACGGTGCGAAAAAGATCAGGTTGCTAATTTTATCGGAGGTTGCTGCCAGCTGGAGCGCCCGGAGCCACAGCCAGAAGGTAATGCCCATCTCAAATATGCCGATATAAACCGACGCAGCTGCTCCGCTGAAGCTAATTGCCTCATGAAACGATCCGTTGATGGCCATGGCAATTATCATATAGACAGAGCCGAAGACGAAGTTGGCGAAGAGCTTCACGGCCTCATCACGGCTGTCACGTACGTTCAGGACGAAATACAGTGCCCACAGTACACCGCTGACCAGGGCCAGGGTCACTCCGAGTGCATCTGACCTGCCGGGGCTGAGAGGAGCACCCTGTGAAGCTATGATATATACTCCTGCAAGGCTGATCAAAAGCGCTGCAAAACTCCTGGCAGGGATGCGCTGATGCAGGATCGGCATGGAAAGGAAGACGAGGATGACAGGCCAGATCATGTTCACGGGCTGGGCTACCTGCCCGGGCAGCCGGCTGTAGGCTGTGAGAAGCATAAGGTAATAGAGGACGGGATTGATGAGACCAAGGAGGGCTGACCATAGTATCTCCTGCCGGCTCATTTTCCCGAGGAGCTTAATCTTTCCCGTGGCAGCCAGAATAATGAAGAGCACAAGCATTGACACCAGTGTGGCAAAGCCAAGCATGGATACAATGCTTAATTCCGAGAGGGCTATCTTGAATGCAGTAGGAATGGTTCCCCACAGAATGACCGAAAGAGCCGCATAAATATATGCCTGTGAGCTCTTCTTCATCCTCTCAGCTGATCAGCTCAAAGCCGGTATACGGAATCAATACGGCGGGTATCTTTATGCCTTCGGCGGTCTGGTTGTTCTCAAGCAGTGCAGCTACGATACGCGGCAGCGCCAGTGCGCTCCCGTTGAGTGTGTGGCAGAGAGTGGTCTGTTTTGCTCCTTTCTCCCGGAAACGGCATTTAAGCCTGTTAGCCTGGAAGGACTCGAAGTTCGATGTTGAGCTCACCTCCAGCCAGCGCTGCTGTGCTGCGGAATATACCTCAAAGTCGTACGTCATCGCCGAAGTGAATGACATATCACCTCCGCACAGTCTTACAATGCGGTAGGGCAGTTCAAGCCTGACAAGGAGGCTCTCGACATGTTTTACCATGTCTTCAAGAGATTCGTATGATGTGTCAGGGTGAGCAATCTGCACGATTTCCACTTTGTCAAACTGATGCAGCCTGTTCAGCCCCCTGACATGTGCTCCCCACGAGCCTGCCTCACGGCGGAAACACGGGGTGTATCCCACGTTACGTACCGGGAGGTCAGCAGCGTCAAGGATCACGTCACGGTATATGTTGGTTATCGGAACTTCCGCTGTAGGTATCATATAAAGGTTATCGATGCCCACATAATACATTTGTCCCTCTTTATCGGGCAGCTGTCCGGTACCGAACCCGGAATCTTCATTTACCACTATCGGCGGTTCGATCTCACGATAGCCTGCTTTGCCGGCTTCATCGAGGAAGAAGTTAATCAGTGCTCTCTGCAGCCTGGCTCCTTTACCTTTATAGACCGGGAATCCGGCTCCTGTGATCTTTATTCCCAGGTCAAAGTCAATGATATCATATTTTTTTATCAGGTCCCAGTGAGGCATTGCATCAGCCTGAAGCTGAGGCAGGTGTCCGCCGCTGCGCACAATGACATTATCCTCAGCGCTTTTACCCGGAGCGACCAGAGGGTGGGGGAGGTTGGGGAGACTGATGAGCTCCTTTTGCATTTCTTCGCTGACCTGATCGAGGGTTTCAGTAAGCTGTTTCTGCTTCTCCTTCATGGTGCCGATACCTTTCTTGGCGGTCTCCGCCTCATCTTTTCTGCCTTCCTTCATCATTGATCCGATCTCTCTTGAGAGACTGTTAAGATCCGCCTGGATTGCATCACTCTCAGCCTGCATCTCACGGCGACGGCGGTCAAGATCAAGAACACGGTTAACAATCGCGGTTGCATCGAAGTTTTTGACTTTCAGCCTGTCGATGACAGTGGATGATTGTTCGCGAAGAAGGTTAATGTTGAGCATAAGAACAGTATTATTACCGCAAAAGCGGGATAAAATTAAAATAAAAACTCCTGAAAAGATGCGCTTCAGCGTATATTTTCAGGAGTAATGATCTGAAGTGATTATCACTTATACTGCAACGGGTTTTACCGATACGTATGATTTGTTGTCACTTTTCTTTTTGAACTCGATGGTTCCGTCGACCAGGGCAAAAAGAGTATGATCTTTACCTATACCGACGTTCTCGCCCGGGTTGTGAACAGTGCCGCGCTGGCGTATGATGATGCCGCCGGCCTTTACTTCCTGGCCGCCGAAGAGTTTGACTCCAAGTCGTTTGCTTTGTGATTCGCGGCCGTTATGAGAACTGCCGGCTCCTTTCTTGTGTGCCATATCCTGTGATTTTTACTTTTAAACGGTTATTTTTTTGCCGGTTTCTTCGTCTTTTCTGCCGGTGCCTTTTTCTCAGCTGCCTTTTTTACAGCCGGTGCCTTTTTCTCAGCAGGCTTCTTTTCAGCAGCCTTTTTTGCGGGAGCCTTCTTCGTTTCTGCCTTTGTCTCTTCAACTGCAGGGGCTTCAACTACTTTCTTCTCCGGTTTCGGCGCAGCTTTTTTCCTGGGGGCGTCTTTCGGCCCGATAGACAGGATCTCGACTTCGGTAAAATCCTGACGGTGTCCTGATCTCTTCTGGTATCCTTTTCTCCTCTTCTTCTTGAAGATTATCACCTTGTCACCTCTTGCATGACCGAGAACCGTGGCTTCAACAACGGTATCTGTGATGACAGGTTCGCCAATGGAGATTGCTCCGTCATTATCAATAAGGAGAACCTTTTCAAATACAACATTCTCGCCTTCAGATACGTCCATACGATGAACGAAGATCTTTTTTCCTTCTTCCACCTTGAACTGCTGACCGGCAATTTCTACGATTGCGTACATTTTCAATCAATCTTATGTTACTCCGTGAGGCGGCCTTGCTCCTCTGTGCATGACACTTCTGCGGGCCCCGCCGGATCTTTGTTTTTCGGACTGCAAAGATATAAAAATTAACTTATTTACAAATCTCTGATATGAATTTATCACCAATAAACTGTGGATAAAAATTTTCAACCTTGGAAAGATAAAGATTCATATTATATATATTTGTCTTATCGGCCTGTCGGGCAGAAAACCAGAGTTACTATGCAGAATAATCTTATTCGTCTGAAGGTCATAGGTATTTCGTACAGTCAGACACAGTCCGGGGCTTATGCTTTAATCCTGGCGGAAGAGAACGGTGAGCGCCGGGTACCAATAATTATCGGAGGTTTTGAGGCCCAGGCAATCGTGATCAAGCTTGAGAATCTCGAACCGCCAAGACCGCTGACACACGATCTTTTCAAGAGCTTCGCGGAAGCCTGTGGTGTAACGGTCGAGCAGGTACTGATCAATAAGTTGCGTGAGGGTATATTTTACTCCGAGATCGTCTGCACTGACGGTGAGAATCGCTTTCAGATTGATTCGCGCACATCAGATGCTGTAGCCCTGGCCCTGAGATTTGAATGTCCTATATTCATTGATGCACAGATACTTAATGAAGCCGGCATTGTCATGAGCGCCACAACCGAGGAAGAGCAGAAACAGGGTGGTGTAACCCCGCAGAAGAAAGGCCCTCCCGCCGCGAGCGAGTACGGTGAATTCACTGCGGATGAGCTGAAAGATATGCTCACCGACGCCATTTCCCGGGAGGATTATGAGCAGGCTGCCGCCATACGTGATGAAATGGCCAGGAGAAAAGAGAAGGAATAAAACAATCATGCCAAATGAGGATTTTTAACATTTTACTGGTGACGGGGCTGATGATTTCATACCCTGTACTCTCAAAGGATTATACGGTCAAATCTCCGGATAACAAGATCATGCTGACAGTTCAGGCCGGAGATGAGATCAATATTAGTGTAAGCTATGAGGGGAAAACTCTGATAACAGACCTTAAGCCGGCACTGCTGGTTGACGGAGCTGAACTGCCCGGACTAAAACCCGGTCAGCCCAAAGGCATACTTACCAGTTTGACCGATACGCTCAGACCGGTAATACCACATAAGAACAAAATTATTCTTGACAAATACAACAGGCTCAGTCTCCGTTTTAAAAACGGATGCTCACTTGTTTTCCGGGTATATGACGACGGTGTTGCTTACAGGTTCACCACTGCGCTCAAAGGCAATATAACTGTCACGCATGAGCGGTTTGCATTCTCTCTGCCTGCCGGCACCACTTCATGGTACCCTCTTGAAAATGGCTTTATGTCTCATAATGAACAGAAATTCATGCTGTCATCAATGGACACAATAGGGCAGAAGCATCTTGCCAGTCTCCCGACGCTGTTTATGACAGACGGCATCGACATCCTGCTGACCGAAGCTGACATAAGTGATTACCCGGGCATGTGGATCACCGGTGACGGCAAAGGAGGTGTCAAAGGTACTTTCCCTGCATATCCGGCTGCCGAAAAATTAGAGAGAGATCGTGATGTTTTTGTGACAGAACGGGAGGATTATATTGCAAAGACGACCGGCACACGCTCATTTCCGTGGCGTGCCTTCATTATCACTCCCGATGATGCCGGGCTGGTTGAGAGCGAGATGGTCTACAAACTTGGCGCACCCCCCGCACCCGGTTCTGACTTCAGCTGGGTGAAGCCGGGCAAGGTGGCATGGGACTGGTATAACGCCAATAACCTCTATGGCGTCGATTTCAAGGATGGCCTGAACAATGAAACTTATAAATACTACATCGATTTTGCGTCGGAGAACGGAATAGAATATGTGATCCTTGATGAAGGCTGGTATAACCTGGGTGATGTGCTTGATGTGGCTGAGGATTTTGACGTGAAGGCGCTGTGTGATTATGCGGCCGGAAAGAATGTAGGCATAATTCTGTGGGTGGTATGGAAGACTTTTTATGATAAGATGGATGAAGCGCTTACACAGTATGAAAAGTGGGGAGTGAAAGGCATCAAGGTCGATTTCATGCAGCGTGATGACCAATGGATGGTCAATTATTATCATGAGGTTGCAGAAAAGGCAGCAAAACACAGGATGCTGGTTGATTTTCACGGCTCCTACAAGCCTGATGGCATGGAGCGCACCTGGCCAAACGCAATCACCCGCGAGGGAGTAAAAGGGCTTGAAAACAACAAGTGGAGCTACGACGTCTCCCCGGAGCATGATCTTTTGCTGCCCTTCACACGCATGGTTGCAGGGCCGATGGATTATACTCCGGGTGCAATGATCAACAAGCAGAAGCGCGACTTCACGCCGGTGTTTTACAGGCCGGCAAGCCAGGGCACCAGGGTACACCAGATGGCTATGTATGTTGTGTATGAGAGTCCGCTTCAGATGCTGGCTGACAGTCCGGCAAACTATAAGCGCAACCAGGAGTGCACAACTTTCATTGCCGGGGTGCCGGTCACATGGGATGAGACCAGGGTGCTGGCAGCGAAAACGGGCGACTACATACTAATTGCCCGCAGGAAAAATGAGGTGTGGTACCTTGCCGCCATGACCGACTGGGATGAACGCACACTCGAGGTGGATCTTTCATTCCTGCCGGGAGGGAATTACACCCTGGAGATATTCAGAGACGGCATCAATGCCGACCATCACGGCGAGGACTATAAGCATTTTTCAATTGATTCCGGAGCTACAGGGCGGATGGAATTAAGTATGGCAGCCGGAGGCGGATGGGTGGCAAAAATAACACGTAAAGAGAATTAAGCTGCATATTCTTCGATGAAGCAATATATTGATCTGCTGAGCCATGTCATGGAGCATGGCGTTGAAAAGAAAGACCGTACGGGTACAGGAACCATAAGCGTATTTGGTTACCAGATGCGTTTTGACCTGGCGGGGAGCTTCCCCGTGATGACTACCAAGAAGCTGCATCTCAAATCGATCATTCATGAGCTGCTCTGGTTTCTCAGCGGAAGCACCAATGTAAAGTACCTGCAGGAAAACGGCGTAAAGATATGGAATGAGTGGGCGGATGCCGACGGTAACCTGGGCCCGGTATATGGATATCAGTGGCGTTCATGGCCGGCATCTGACGGGCGGCATGTTGACCAGATAAGCGCTGTGGTAAGGTCACTGAAGGAGAGCCCCGATTCGCGACGTCATATTGTCAACGCATGGAATGTGGGCGAGATCGAAAAAATGGCGCTGCCTCCATGCCATGTTTTATTCCAGTTTTATGTGGCTGATGGCAGGCTATCGTGCCAGCTCTACCAGCGCAGCGCTGACATTTTTCTCGGCGTGCCTTTCAACATTGCCTCTTACGCACTCCTGACACTGATGATGGCACAGGTCACCGGCTATAAACCGGGAGAGTTCGTCCATACATTCGGCGACGCACATATATACCTTAATCATGTTGACCAGGTCAGGCTTCAGCTTACGCGTGAGCCACGCCCGCTACCCATGATGATGATTAATCCGGAGGTCAGGGATATTTTTTCTTTCAAATACGATGACTTCACATTAACGGGCTACGACCCTCACCCTGCCATAAAGGGAGAAATATCTGTCTGAGATGATAACAATAATTGTAGCAACAGACCGCAATAACGGCATAGGTTATAAGAACAGGCTGCTGGCCCACATCCCCGGTGACCTCAAACGGTTCAAACAAATAACCATGGGTCATTGTCTCATTATGGGCAAGAAGACATGGGAATCTCTCCCGCATAAACCCCTCTCAGGCAGGAAAAACATTGTCCTGACAGACAATGAACTTGACTGTTTCGAATGTGCTGAGACTGCCAGGTCGGTGGATCAGGCTATAGGATTCTGTGACCCCGGAAAAGAGATCTTCATAATAGGGGGAGGTTCCGTTTACAGGCAGTTCATGCCACTTGCCGGAAGGTTACTGGTGACTCATCTGCATAAAGAATTCAAATCGGATACGTTTTTTCCTGAAATTGATCCCAGTGAATGGTATGTTACTGAAAAAGAGGAACATATCTCCGAAGAAAAGGACGGGATCAGCTTTACCTACACGACTTATCTGCGCCGGAAGTAACTTTTTCCCGGGTTTTCCGTTAAACCTTTCAATTGTTCTGCAGTCTATGTGATACAGAATGTAATTGAACAATTAAACAAACCCGGTTATGAAAGCAAAATTTCTTTACCTTATTATGATCCTCCTGGGTGTCATGGTTTCATCATGCCAGAAGTCTGCCCCGTTGGAGGATTCAAGCATCGAAGCGGCTGATGATGCCGTACTGGCAGAAGCGGTTTTTGATGACGCATTTGCTTCACTTGAGATTGCCACGGTAATGGCTGAGAACATGAAGAAGTCAGGCTCGGTTGTTGACTCCTGTCCTCTGGTCACGGCTACTTTTACTGAACAGACCCTCTGGCCTGTGAATGTTGTGATTGACTACGGCACCGGTTGTACCGGTCTGAATGATGTGGTACGCAGTGGCAAGATCATTCTCAATCTTTCGGCACCGAGGCAGGAGGTACAGTCGGAAAGAACGCTCACTTTTGACAACTATTATGTTAATGGCGCCAGGGTGGAAGGAACATTCGTCGTAACGAACACAGGCCTCAACAATAACGCCAACGTCGTCTTTTCTGTAGTGCTTACCGGCGGTAAGATCACCTTCAGTGACGGCAAGTTCATTGAGCGTGAATTTGAACGTATGAGGGAGTATATTGCGGGCTACCTGACCTGGTGGAACCCGTGGGATGACAAGTGCCTCATAACAGGAACAGCCTCAGGGGTAAATCTTAATGGTGTTGGATTTGATCTTTCCGTGACCGATGCCCTGCAATGGGAAGCAGCCTGCAGGTTCTTCGTAAGCGGTACCGTCAAAATTGAAATTGACGGAATAGAGCCCTTTGATCTTGACTACGGTACAGGTGAGTGCGATGCATTGGCAACACTCAGGAGAGGTGAAGATACCAGGGAGATAACTCTCGGGTTCTGGCATCCGAAATATCATCCCGGAAATTAGATTGCAATGTCTGCGAATAAAAAAACCGGCCGCCTGATTGCGGCCGGTTTTTTTATGATGCCTTAAGGATTTTCATATCCACCCTCTCGAGCTTGCGGGAGGCGTATTCGGTGGTGACGGTAAACTCTTTTGTATCACTGGATGGAAGCTCAAACATGGCGTCCAGCATGATTGCTTCGCAAAGTGCTCTCAATCCCCTGGCGCCCAGCTTGAACTCAACGGACTTGTCTACAATGTAGTCAAGCACCTCGTCAGTGAATGTAAGTGCAATACCATCCATGGAAAAGAGCTTGATATACTGCTTCGTAATGGCGTTTTTCGGTTCAGTGAGGATAGCTCTCAGGGCCTTGTTGTCGAGGGGCGAGAGGTGTGTCAGCACCGGCAGTCGTCCGATTATCTCGGGTATTAATCCGTAGGCACGAAGGTCCTGCGGCGCAATATATTTCAGAAGATCGCTTTTGTCATACCGGTCGCGCGAACGGCTGGCGTTGTACCCTACTACTGTGGTGTTGAGCCTGTTGGCAATCTTTTTCTCGATGCCCTCGAATGCTCCGCCGCAGATAAACAGAATATTTTTTGTATCGACGGGGATCATCTTCTGTTCAGGATGTTTTCTTCCTCCCTGCGGAGGCACGTTTACAATGGATCCCTCAAGAAGCTTAAGAAGGCCCTGCTGTACACCCTCTCCTGATACGTCACGCGTAATGGAGGGATTATCACCCTTGCGTGCTATCTTGTCAAGCTCATCAATGAACACTATGCCTTTTTCAGCAGCCTTGACGTCATAATCGGCATTCTGCAGAAGACGGGTCAGAAGGCTTTCAATATCTTCACCCACGTATCCTGCTTCAGTGAGGACGGTGGCATCGACGATAGTGAAAGGTACATGAAGCATCCGTGCAATGGTTCGTGCCAGGAGCGTTTTGCCCGTACCTGTCTCCCCGACAAGAATAATATTTGATTTTTCGATCTCGACGTCATCACTGTCGGCTCTCTGCATCAATCTTTTATAGTGATTGTATACTGCGACAGAGAGTGTTTTTTTTGCCCTCTCCTGACCTATGACATACTGGTCAAGGAAACTCTTGATCTCTTCAGGCTTACGTAACTTGATACTGTCAAGGCTGAAATTTGATTTGTTCCCGAGTTCCTCAGCCATTATGTTGTGAGCCTGCTCGATGCAGTGGTCACAGATGTGGCCCTCAAGACCCGCGATCAGCAGGTTTGCCTCTTTCTTTGTACGTCCGCAGAATGAGCATTTATCCATCAGAACGGCTTTGCTTTTTGGATCTTGTAAGAACTTCGTCTATCATCCCGTAATCCTTGGCCTCCGTTGCTGTCATCCAGTAATCGCGGTCAGCATCCTTCTCCACCTGTTCAAGAGGCTTCCCGGTATGCAATGCTATGACCTCGTAGAGTTCTTTCTTGATTTTTAGTATCTCTCTCACAACTATCTCTATGTCAGAGGCCTGACCTTCAGCGCCTCCCATCGGCTGGTGGATCATGATACGCGAGTGTTTCAGGGCAGACCGTTTTCCCTTCGTGCCTGCGGTGAGCAGCACAGCGCCCATCGATGCGGCCATTCCTGTGCAAATGGTGGCAACGTCGGCAGAAATATACTGCATGGTGTCATAGATACCCATGCCTGCGTGGACTGCGCCACCGGGGGTGTTAAGGTAGATCTGTATATCTTTTCCGGGGTCCGATGAATCAAGATAGAGAAGCTGGGCCTGTATGATGTTGGCAACATAATCGTCAATGGGAAGGCCAAGAAATATTATACGATCCATCATCAGTCGCGAAAAGACGTCCATCGAGGCTATGTTGAGCTGGCGTTCCTCGATAATCGTAGGGGAGATGTAGCTGTTATTTGCTGAAATGTAACGCTGCATTGAAATGCTGCTGATGCCGAAGCGGTCTGCTGCATATTTTTCAAAATCTCTTTTATCTGACATGGCTGATTACTTTGATTGAATGTCAAAGATACAAAATTCTCATTATTGAGTTGTCACTTCTTCTCAAAGAGCTTGTTGAACTCTTCTATCGAAACTGTTTTATCATCTACCTTAACAGCTTCGATTATTATATCCAGCACCCTTGTATCAAGGACTTTTTCAGCAATGCGGTGCGATTCATCCTCTTTTTTCAGCATGTCTGCGGCAAAGGATGTGATCTGTTCATCTGTGGCATAGTAAAGGCCGTACTGGGCAAACTGGGCTTTGGTAAAGGTTTTTGCCTCTGCCATAATTTCCTCGTCAGTTATCCGGATGCTGTTTTCTTTGGCGACTTTGTTTTTTACCAGCTGCCAGCGCAGGTCGTCGCGGAAATGATCATATTCCTTCTCAAGTTCTTCCGGGGTGGTTTTCTCATTCACTTTCAGAAGCCATCTCTTAAGGAATTCATCGGGCAGCTCGAAAGGTATCTTTTTCAATACTGTCTCACGTGCATCAGTACGCAGTTTATAGTCTGTCTCACGGTTGAAATATTCCTTTATTTCATCTGTCACCTTTGCCTCGAATTCTTCGGCGGTATTTACCGTGTTCTCGCCGTATACCTTATCCCAGAGGGCTTTGTCATTATCCGCAGGTACGAACCTTGACACTTCCCTTACAGTAATTGTGTACTGTCCGTTGATGTCTTTGACCTCATCCTTCTTCTTCTTCACCAGGCCGGCTATCTCATAGTCGTTGGGGAAGGCTGTACGTATGTCAAAGGTAACGGTGTCACCGGCCTCCTTGCCAATGAAATCATTCTTGATCTTTTCGTCCTTGACAGCGTCAATCGACAGGGTGGCGTCGTTGTTGACGACAGTTCCGTCAGCGGAAGTTACGGTACCTTTCAGGAGGTCTTTCTCTTCCGATTTCCCGGCGATTATGAACTGGCCATGCCTGCGGGCGTAGTTGTCGACGTAGTCTTTAATCATTTTGGCGTCAGGCTCAATCAGGTAGCGGGTCAGCTTCTGTTTTTTTGACAGGGCCAGCTCGAACTCAGGGGCAAGTCCAAGTTCGAAGGTAAAATTAAACTCCTCGGATTTTTCAGGGTCGAAGGAATGTTCGTCATTTTTTGGCATCGGGTCGCCGAGGATGTCGATCTTTTCGTTCTTTATATAATCAGAAAGGCTCTCGGAGACCAGCTTGTTGATCTCATCGACGAGGACAGATGTGCCGTACAGTTTTTTAATCATGGGTAATGGCACATGACCGGGGCGGAAGCCCTTTATGTTTGCGGTCCTTCTGTATTCCCTGAGCTTATTCTCAACTTTCTCTTCGTAATCGGCTTTGACGATATTGATCCTGACATTTGCATTCAGGGCATCAACGTTCTCTCTGGTGATATTCATTTCAATAAAATTTTATTTCGACTTAAAAACCGCTCAAAGTCCGCCAGTAGGCCGACTGTCAGAGCGGTTCTGTAATTTAGTGCGGATGAAGGGACTCGAACCCCCACGCCTTACGGCACAAGATCCTAAGTCTTGCTCGGCTACCAATTACGACACATCCGCAAAATGTGGCGCAAAATTAGCAAATAATATGAAGTTACAAAAGCGGCCCTTTTAAATTACCTCCTGAGTTCGAAGTTCTTACCGAGGTAGAGATTTCTTGACTCTTCATCATCGGCAAGCTGGGCTGATGTGCCCTGTTTGAGAATTTTACCCTCAAAGAGAAGATAGGCCCGGTCTGTTATTGAAAGGGTCTCATGCACATTGTGGTCAGTGATGAGGATGCCAATATTTTTGTCTTTCAGATGTGATACGATGCCCTGTATATCTTCGACGGCAATAGGGTCAACGCCGGCAAACGGCTCGTCGAGGAGGATAAAATTCGGTTTGAGGGCGAGGGCACGGGCTATCTCGGTGCGTCGCCGTTCGCCGCCGGAGAGCTGTATGCCGAGGCTCTTGCGTATGCGTGCCAGGCCGAATTCTTCCAGCAGTGATTCCAGGCGTTTAATCCTTTCCTCCCGGCTCATATCAGAGAGCTCCATGACAGCCATGAGGTTATCTTCCACACTCAGCTTCCTGAATATGGATGCTTCCTGCGCCAGGTATCCGATGCCCATTCGTGAGCGGCGGTACATCGGGAAGTCTGTAATATTGGTATTGTCAAGAAAAATATTTCCTCCGTTTGGCCTTATCAGGCCCACGATCATGTAGAAGGTAGTGGTTTTCCCGGCGCCGTTGGGGCCAAGCAGCCCAACGATCTCGCCCTGTTCGACTTCAACGGAGACCTCGTTGACAACAGTACGGGTCTTGTATCTTTTTACCAGGTCTGTGGTGTAGAGTTTCATCTTATTATTTTTTCCCGGCAGCACTTTCGGCGGCTTCATTGTCCGCATTATCCCTCTCACGATTCTTTACAACTCTTGCTGCAATAAAGATACTTATTTCATACAGCAAGATCAATGGGATTGAAACAAGAGTCTGGCTGAATACGTCAGGAGGGGTAATTATTGCCGCGAGGATGAGAACGACTACTATTGCATGCTTGCGGTATTTCCGCATGAATTCCGGGGTTATTATTCCTATCCTGGCAAGGAAAAAGACAACAATAGGCAGTTCAAATGTTATGCCTGCCGAGAGCGCCACGGAAGTGACAGAACCGATATATGATGTTATGTTTATCTGGTTATCCACCAGGTCACTGACACGGTAATTGCTCAGGAAATTAATCGACAGCGGTGAAATAATATAATAGCCGAAGAGAATACCAATTATGAACAGTGATGATGCAGCCGCAACGGCACCACGTGCATGTTTCCTTTCCTTCTCATACAGGGCTGGCCGGAAAAAGGACCAGAACTCCCAGAAAACATAGGGGAATGCTATTATGACACCCACTATCAGCGATATGGTTATGTGTGTGGTAAACTGACCTGACATTTTTATGCTTATCAGCTTCAGCGGATTCTGGTTAATGCACAGCACAGGTGCATTGACGATATCAGCCAGCTGGCACAGTAACCGGTTGGTGATGAATCCCGGGCTTTTGGGGGCAAGGATGACCTTGTCGAAAATAAAGTCTTTGAGCATAAAGGCGACGATGGCACCCACGACAACGGCGATGACGGACCTTATAATATGCCATCTCAGCTCTTCAAGGTGCTGAAGAAAGGTCATCTCACCCTCTCCGTCACTACTTTTTTTCTTACTGCCAACCATCAGCCTTGCTTCATTTTAAAGCCTGTAAAGATGCTAAATCTTATGTTTCCAAACAAAACAAAATTCTTAATGCACATGTAATAATAAATATCTGTTGTAATAAAAAGATTTGACTATTGATATAAAAAATATTAAATTTGATATAAGGGTTTGAAAATAATTTGAGGAGTTTGTATCTTGTTATTTGTATAATACTCTATTTATAATCAGGGGAAGAGGGGAAATTATATGTTTGCTGACAGCGCTATACATGATTATCTGAAACGATACTTCGGTTTTGATACCTTCAAGGGAAATCAGGAGGATATAATCAGGAGTATCCTCACGGGGAATGATACTTTTGTTCTGATGCCTACCGGAGGGGGCAAGTCTCTCTGCTACCAGCTGCCTGCGGTGATGATGGAAGGCACTGCCATAGTGATCTCTCCGCTGATCGCCCTGATGAAGAACCAGGTTGATGCGATGCGGAATTTCAACACCAATGACGACGTTGCTCATTTCCTTAATTCTTCCCTTACGAAGACTGCCATTACGAAGGTCAAGGAGGATGTGATGCTGGGAAATGCCAAGCTCCTGTACGTGGCGCCGGAGTCTCTGACCAAGGAGGAGAATATTGATTTTCTCAGGAACATTAAGATATCATTCTATGCCGTCGATGAAGCTCACTGCATATCTGAGTGGGGTCATGACTTCAGGCCTGAGTACCGCAGGATACGTCCTATCATAGATACCATAGTTCGTGCACCCATAATAGCGCTTACGGCAACTGCCACGCCAAAGGTACAGCATGACATACTGAAGAACCTCGGAATTAGTGATGCGCAGGTTTTCAAGTCGTCTTTCAACCGGCCCAATCTCTATTATGAGGTGAAGGCAAAGCAGGATGCTGCCAGGGAGATCATCAAATACATCAAGAATAATCCGGGCAAATCCGGAATCATTTACTGTCTCAGCCGTAAAAAGGTAGAAGAGCTGGCAGAGACGCTCAAGGTTAATGACATAAAGGCCCTGGCCTATCATGCCGGGATGGATTCGGCCACACGGACCACCAACCAGGATAAGTTCCTGATGGAGGAGGCGGATGTGATCGTTGCCACCATTGCCTTCGGGATGGGTATAGACAAACCCGATGTGAGGTATGTCATACACTATGACATGCCCAAGAGTCTTGAGGGTTATTACCAGGAGACAGGCCGGGCGGGCCGAGACGGCGGGGAAGGGCGATGCATAGCATACTACAGCTACGATGATATTGTCAAGCTTGAGAAATTCATGCAGGGCAAGCCCATTGCCGAACAGGAAATAGGCAAGCAGCTCCTGCTTGAAACGGTATCTTATGCCGAATCATCAACATGCCGCCGCAGGATACTGCTGCACTACTTCGGGGAGGAATACAAGCAGGAGAACTGCGAGGCGTGTGATAACTGCCTGCATCCCAAGACACAGTTTGAGGGATCAGAATATGTTGTCAACGTCCTTGACACTGTGCTGGCGGTAAAAGAGAAGCACAAGGCAGACCACATAGCCAAGATACTGGCCGGTACACTTAATTCAGCCATTAAGTCGTACAAGCATCACAAACTGGAAACCTTCGGCATAGATGAAGAAAAGGATGAGCGTTTCTGGAACATGGTCATCCGGCAGGCGCTTATCAACAAGCTGCTTAACAAGGACATAGAAAACTACGGTCTCCTGGGGCTGACGCCGAAAGGCCATCTGTTCCTCGAGAAACCGCAGAGTTTCCTGCTCAACGAGGATCATGACTATACCGAATCTGAAGACGAGGAGGCCTCTTTCGGTGCGCGTACAGCGGCTGCCGATGAGGAGCTGCTGAGCATCCTTAAGGATCTCAGGAAAAAGATATCGAAGCAGGCAGGCCAGCCGCCTTACAATATTTTCCAGGATCCATCCCTCGAGGAGATGGCCATACAGTATCCGGTCACGCTGGAGGAGCTGCAGAATATAACGGGTATCGGTGCAGGCAAGGCACAACGGTACGGCAAGGAGGTGGTGGAGGTGATCCAGAGTTATGTTGCCGAAAAAGAGATCATCAGGCCGCAGGACATGGTGGTCAAGTCGGTGGTGAACAAATCGGGACTGAAGGTTTACATAATTCAGAGCATTGACCGCAAGATGCCATTTGAGGATATAGCCAATGCCAAAGGGATAGAGTATGAGGACCTGCTCTCCGAGATTGAGGCTATTGTCGGCTCCGGAACGAAGCTTAACATAGAGTATTATCTGGATACGGTCATTGATGACGACCGTCAGCAGGACATCTATTCATATTTCATGGAGGAAGCTGAGACGGGGTCTCTGACGGAGGCTATCGCCGAGCTGGCGGGTGAGTTCGAGGAGGAAGAGATACGGCTGATGCGGATAAAGGTGCTGGCCGAGGGGAACTAGGGGGGGCAATTATAAATTAAGAATTAAGAGTTAAGAATTGAACTGTTAGCTGATTTTCAGTAGCGCTGCAGATTAATTTATTTTTGTACCCCGTAGGGGTTAAAGTATTGTAGAACAAAGGATCAGGTCACAATTTACCCCGTAGGGGTTAAAGTATTGTAGAACAAAGGATCAGGTCACAACTTACCCCGTAGGGGTTAAAGTATTGTAGAACAAAGGATCAGGTCACAATTTACCCCGTAGGGGTTAAAGTATTGTAGAACAAAGGATCAGGTCACAATTTACCCCGTAGGGGTTAAAGTATTGTAGAACAAAGGATCAGGTCACAACTTACCCCGTAGGGGTTAAAGTATTGTAGGGCAAAGGATCAAGTCACAACTTACCCCGTAGGGGTTAAAGTATTGTAGAACGGTGATGCCCCCACCGGTCGTTTGCCGGTTGTCAGTCGCGTTTCCGGAAGTGACGGGAACAGGGGAAGATAGAAAGCACGGCGACGGTGATGAAGTAGAAGGGGTAAATCAGTTCGGATAACAGAAAGAGGAGAAGGGGCGGGTGCTCCTTTCTTTTTTTAAAGTTATAGTATGTTATGAGGAAGTCAGGTATGAGGCGGATGGCATAGAGCAGGCCAGTGAGGAGCAAGTATTTTACTGAGATGACCGAGGCTGCTGCGGCGGCGGCGACGGCGGCGTTGCACGCCGCCGTGGCGGCGGCGAGAGTGATGGTAGCTGTGTCTCTGTAGTAATATGCCTTTGATGCCCAGCGAGCGCGCTGGCGTAACAGCGCCGCCGCCGTGACCGCCCCGGCGGTCACCGCCGCCGCCGCACTGCCACCAATGTGCCTGATGGTGCCACCTGAACCCTTCACGGCGTGCAGGAGAAAAATATCATCACCGGATGCTATATCACTGCGAAGAACACCCGCATGCTTAAGATAAATATCCTTCCTGACCGCCATGTTGGCAGCATTGCACATCACAGGATGACCGGCAACAACCGCGGCCTCGGATATCGCCTGCAACGCCGAGAACTCAAAGCTGCCGAAATGTGATACAAAACCTTTACCTGCCTTCTGATAAACTTCGCCAACGATCATATCTGCATTACAGGCAGCAAAGAATGCAGAATATGCGCTGACCCACCCCGGCCCGACGGCACAGTCAGCATCCGTCATGAGTATCAGTTCACCGGCGGACTTTTCAATACCGTGACGCACAGCGCTTTTCTTACCCTGAAAAGGATTATAAATCAATCTTATGTTTACCCCTGGTTGCGGCCTGTGCTGAGCAATAAATTCACTTACGACAATCGGCGTTCTGTCGGTTGAATTATCGTTTACAATGATTACTTCCAGAAGGTCTTTCGAGTAATCCTGTTCTTCCAGGCTGTTAAGCAAAGTGACGATTGTCTTCTCTTCATTGCGGGCAGCGACTACCACGGAGACCCGCACTTTTCCCGGCGCGGCCGGCTGGTCTGCGTCACGCTTCCTTTGCAGGAGAAGCCACAAGGCAAATATTCCTGCCGAATAAATTGCTACCGGTATTATCAGCCACCACATATAATATTGTCTACAATACCTTAACCCCTACGGGGTAAACTATAACCTGATCCTTTGTTCTACAATACCTTAACCCCTACGGGGTATGTTCATTAATCAATTACATGTTCTACAATACCTTAACCCCTACGGGGTATGTTCATTAATCAATTACATGTTCTACAATACCTTAACCCCTACGGGGTATGTTCATTAATCAATTACATGTTCTACAATACCTTAACCCCTACGGGGTATGTTTTTGACCAATTGCTTTGGCTACAATACTTTATGCGCTACGCGCAATAATTTTTCGTATCCCTTTAATGTTCTCTTGTTCAAATGTTCAATTGTTCATTTTGCCCCCTGCCCCCTGCAACGTGCTACACCATCCACTCGTAAGTCTTATAATGTCTGCCATCCATCCCCATCGCCTCGTATGTGCTCTGAGCACGGATGTTCTCCGCTTCAACGTAAAGACGCAGTCCTGCAATGCCCTCTGCAACACCTGCCTGTTTTACATAGTCATACATCATAGTGAAGATTCCCTTTCTGCGGTAACCGGGAACAACATAGACCGACTGGAACCACCATACATTGGCATTGCGCCAGTCGCTCCACTCGTATGTTGTCAGTAATGACGCCACCACTGAGTTACTATCCTCTGCCACGTAGTACTGCCCTTTCTTCGGGTCATGAAAGACAGCCATGACACCTTTGGTGACCGTCTCTGTTTTCAGCTCCATCCTTTCCGTCTCCATGGCCATAGCCTGCTGGAACCTTATTATTGCCCCGGCGTCGTCTGGGGTTGCCTTTCTGATTGTGATCATCCTACAATACTTTAACCCCTACGGGGTATATTTATTAATCAATATCATTTTCTACAATACCTGAACCCCTACGGGGTATGTTTATTAATCCATTACATTTTCTACAATACTTTAACCCCTACGGGGTATATTAAATGGTTTAATCTCATGGGCTACAATACTTGATGCGCTACGCGCAATAATCTATCCTGCCCCTAACTCCCAACTCCCAGCTCCAGGTCCACAGCTCCCTTCTACAGACCCTTCCGCTTTGCGGGATTTGGTTTCGCCGAGCTTCGCATCGCTCCGGTGCGTCACTTAGTTCCTCAACTTACGGTCCTAAAAAATCTTAAATTTTAATTTTTAATTCTTAATTTTTAATTCCTTACTAGTACTCATCCCACGCCTTTATCTCCATCTCACTCTCCGGCACGGTGCAGAAAGCATGAATGAAGGCAGAAGCCAGTCGTGCATTGGTGATAAGAGGTATGTTATAGTCAACGGCAGTGCGTCGTATCTGGTAGTCGTTGTTCAGCTCGGTGGCCGAGAGATCCTTGGGAATATTTATAACCAGGTCTACCACCCTTTTCTTTATCAGCTCCACGGTGTTGGGGCTCTCTTTTTCATCAGGCCAGAACGCCACTTCAGCCTCTATCGAGGCGTTGTTCAAGAAACTGCTGCGTACCCCTGGTGGCATAGAGCTTATAACCACGGCTGCGCAGCAGGCGGGCGGCCTCAATCAGGTCGGCCTTCGATTTGGCCGGACCCGATGATATCAGTACTGCCTTCTCAGGCATGCGGTAACCAACTGAATACATAGCTTTTAGCAGAGCCTCGTAGAAACTATCACCTATGCATCCCACCTCGCCCGTCGAAGCCATATCAACACCCAGCACAGGATCGGCCTTGGCGAGACGCGAGAAGCTGAACTGGGAGGCCTTGACCCCTACGTAATCGAGATCAAAGACCGACTTGTGAGGCTTTTCCCAGTGTACTCCAAGCATTACTTTGGTGGCAAGCTCGATAAGGTTTGTCTTCAATACCTTCGACACAAACGGCATACTACGGCTGGCACGCAGGTTGCACTCGATGACCTTGATGTCATTCTCCCGGGCAAGAAACTGTATGTTGAAGGGACCAGAGATATTAAGCTCCCTGGCAATTTCCCGGGAAATACGTTTGATGCGCCTCACGGTTTCAAAATATATCTTCTGCGGCGGGAATACTATCGTTGCATCTCCTGAATGGACACCTGCATATTCAACGTGTTCGCTGATGGCGTAGGCAACAATATCCCCGGCTGCAGCTACAGCGTCAATCTCTATCTCCTTGGCATACTCTATGAACTCTGATACCACAACAGGGTGTTCCTTGGAGACACTCGAAGCCAGCTCAAGGAAATGCACCAGCTCGCTTCTGTTTGACACCACGTTCATTGCCGCACCGGAAAGAACATATGAAGGGCGTATCAGAACAGGGAAACCTATACCGTCGATGAATTTATCTATCTCCCCGAGACTCGTCAGCTCCTGCCACCTGGGCTGGTCAACACCAAGGGTGTCGCACATCGACGAAAATTTATGCCGGTCTTCAGCCCTGTCAATAGATTCGGGTGGTGTCCCCAGTATCGGAACACCCTGTCTGTGAAGCCTCATTGCCAGGTTATTGGGTATCTGTCCGCCCATCGCAAGAATCACTCCCCTGGGCGTCTCAAGATCGATGATATCCATCACCCGTTCAAACGAGAGCTCATCGAAATAGAGACGGTCACACATGTCATAATCAGTGCTGACAGTTTCGGGATTATAGTTGATCATCACCCCTCGCAGTCCCTCGTGACGAATCGTATTGATAGCGTTGACAGAGCACCAGTCGAACTCGACGCTCGAGCCTATCCGGTATGCTCCCGAGCCCAGAACTATCACTGACCGCTTGTCGTTCTCATACCAGATGTCATGCTCCATCCCGCTGTAGGTGAGGTAGAGATAGTTGGTCACGGCAGGATACTCGGCAGCAAGCGTATCAATCTGCTTGACGTACGGTACGATGCCGTTACTCTTACGGTGCCGGCGGACGCTGAGCATTGCATCATTGATTGTCTTGTTATCTGCCTTCAGCACATGGCGGGCTATCTGGAAGTCGCTGAAGCCGTAGATCTTGGCATGAAGCAGTTCCTGAACCGGGAGGCTCTCGATAGTGTTATATTTCTCAAGACTTTTTTTTATGTTTTCAATGTTCTGCAGCTTGTACAGGAACCACCTGTCTATCTTCGTGAGCTCGCAGATGCGGTCAACGTCAAATCCTTTCTCCAGCGCCTCGGCTATTGAAAAGATTCGCATGTCTGTCGGCTGGGAGAGTTCTTTTTCGATATCCTTGAAGCTGAGATTACGGTTGCTGACGAAACCGTGCATTCCCTGGCCTATCATGCGCAATCCTTTCTGTATCGCTTCCTCGAAAGTGCGTCCTATGGCCATGATCTCTCCCACACTCTTCATGCTGCTGCCTATTTCGTGTGCCACACCCTGGAACTTGTTAAGGTCCCAGCGCGGTATCTTGCACACGATATAGTCGAGGGCAGGTTCGAAACAGGCTGTGGTGGTCTTTGTGACCGAGTTCTTAAGCTGGTGGAGGCCGTATCCCAGCGCCAGCTTGGCTGCGACAAACGCAAGGGGATATCCGGTGGCTTTGGAAGCCAGCGCGCTCGAGCGCGAGAGACGCGCATTGACCTCAATGACCCTGTAGTCCTCTGAGTTGGGATCGAGGGCATACTGTACATTACATTCACCGATGATGCCGACGTGACGTATGATCTTTATCGACAGTTCCCTGAGCTTGTGATATTCGCTGTTGGTCAGTGTCTGTGAAGGAGCGACGACGATGCTCTCGCCGGTGTGAATACCCAGCGGGTCGAAGTTCTCCATGTTGCAGACGGTGATGCAGTTGTCGAAGCGGTCGCGCACCACCTCATATTCAACCTCTTTCCAGCCTTTTAGCGATTCTTCTACCAGTATCTGGTCCGAGAAGGTGAATGCCCTGCCGGCAAGAGCCTTCAGTTCCTCGTTGTCTGAACAGAACCCGCTGCCCAGTCCGCCCAGGGCATAAGCTGCCCGTATGATAATAGGGAACCCCAGCTTCCCGGAGGCCTTTAATGCGTCTTCAACATTGGTGACAGCAATGCTGCGCGGAGTTTTTACGTTTATCTCATCGAGCTTTTTTACGAAGAGCTCACGGTCCTCCGTTTCCATGATTGCGCTTACGGGAGTACCCAGCACCTTAACGCCGTATTTCTCAAATACACCCTCTCGGAAGAGTGTCGTGCCGCAGTTCAGCGCTGTCTGTCCGCCGAAGGCCAGGAGGACGCCGTCAGGCTTCTCACGGGCTATCACGCGTTCAACAAATTTCGGTGTGACGGGGAGGAAGTATATTTTGTCAGCTATTTTTTCAGAGGTCTGTACGGTGGCGATATTGGGATTGATGAGAACGGTAAAGATACCCTCCTCACGGAGCGCTTTCAGGGCCTGTGATCCCGAATAGTCAAACTCGCCGGCCTCGCCTATTTTCAGAGCTCCCGAGCCCAGCAGCAGTACCTTCTTTATCTCTTCCTGCATTGTCATTGTCTTGCCGGTAAAAATACAATAAATTATCTGGAGGGTTATTTCATGGCAAGTCTTAATCCTCTACGAGGAATAAATGTTAATTAACCTCCTTTTCTGCTACAATACCTGATGCGCTACGCGCCATTCAAAAATCTTTCATTTGTAATAAACAAATACATCGTAGATGTTAAGGTATTATAGGACAGATGAAACGACCACATAAAAATTCCTCGAAAATTATTAGGAAATCATTTCGAAAAAAATTGTATTTATAAATAAATGTATAAATTTGCATCTTAAATGAATAAATATACAGCATGAAAAGAGCATCAAGACTTATTCTGATTGAGAAGATAGTTTCGGAAAAGAACATCGTCTCACAGGATGAGCTGCTCAGACTGATGGAGGGCGCAGGGATGAAGTGTACTCAGGCGACACTCTCCCGCGACTTAAGGCAGCTGGGTATAAGCAGGGGCTTCGATGGCAAAGGCGGTTATCGCTACATTCTCCCGGACAAAAAGACACAGACAGCTGAGACACTACCCGGACATGAAAGCGAAGCTGTAACAGGCATAACATGGGCCAGGGGTATGATGCTGATACATACCCATCCCGGATTTGCCTCCGCTGTAGCATTGAAAATAGACCGTGCCGGAAGATATGAAATAGCCGGTACCGTTGCCGGCGATGACACGATCCTGCTAATCCCCAGAGATAACATAAGCAATGAGGCGGTTGAAGAATGTCTCAGCCTGATATTTAATAATAAAATTAAAACGAAATAACAACATGAAAAAAGTAATGCTGGCATATTCCGGAGGGCTTGACACCTCCGTGATACTTAAATGGCTCATAAAAAAAGGATACGATGTAATTGCATTTGTGGCTGACGTAGGCCAGAAGGACGATTTTGAAGCAGTACGCGAAAAGGCTCTGGCAATAGGCGCATCAAAAGTGATCATTGAAGATCTGAAGAAAGAGTTTGTAACCGATTATATTTTCAAGGCTGTCAAGGCCAACGCAGTATATGAAGACCGTTACCTTCTCGGCACGGCACTGGCACGTCCGCTCATAGCAAAAAAACAGATCGAAGCCGCCATAGAATACGGCGCTGATTATGTCGCTCACGGCGCTACCGGAAAAGGTAACGACCAGGTGCGGTTTGAGCTGACATATTATGCTCTCAAGCCCGACATAAAGGTCATATCTCCATGGAAGGACCCTGAATTCCTCTCCCAGTTCCAGGGCCGTTCTGACATGATCAGGTACGCTGCCGGGCATCGCATACCGGTTAAAGCCTCCATCTCAAAACCATACAGCGAGGATGACAACCTGATGCATATAAGCCATGAGGCAGGTATCCTGGAGGATCCTCTCTACTGCGCCGGGAAGGATATCCTCTCGAAAATGGTCATGCCGATGGACGCACCTGATAAAGAAACGCATATCTCAATCACTTTCAAGGATGGCATACCCGTAAAGGTTACAAACAAGGATGACGGAACAAGGTATGAAGACCCTCTTGAGCTGTTCACCTATCTTAATAAGCTGGGCGGTGAGAATGGCATCGGTCTCCTTGACATGGTTGAGAACAGGTTCGTGGGAATAAAGTCAAGAGGCATTTACGAAACTCCCGGAGCCACAATACTGTACGCAGCTCATAAAGATATTGAAGGTATTGCGATGGACCGCGAAGTGATGCGCTTGCGTAACATGCTGGCACCGGTCTTTGCCGAGCTGGTATACAATGGATTCTGGTTCTCTCCCGAAATGGACTTTCTGCAGGCGGCAATGGATAAGAGCCAGGAGGTCATCGACGGTGTTGTCAATATGGTGCTCTACAAGGGTAATATTATTATGGAAGGTCGTGAATCACCCTCCTCATTATATAATAAGGAGTTATCGAGCATGGATATTGAGGGAGGATTTAACCAGACTGACAGTCTCGGTTTCATACGGATTAATGCAATACGCCTGATGGCGCATCATGCCATTATGGAAGCCAACAGAAAAAAAGTAAGTGAAAATGAACCTGTGGGATAAAGACGGGAAGACGAACGAAGGTACCATCAGTTTCACCTGTGACCGCGACAGACATTATGATGAGAGGCTGGCACCTTATGATATAGTGGGCTCGATGGCTCATGCAGTCATGCTTGGGAAGTGCGGGCTCATAACCTCAGGAGAGAAGGATCTGCTGCTCACCGGACTCTCACAGCTCTTTGCCGGGGCAGAAGCCGGCAAACTGACAATAGGCAAGGAATATGAGGATATCCATTCTTACGTTGAGTTCAGGCTTCATGACCTGGCCGGTGATGCCGCCGGCAAGCTTCACACGGGTCGTTCGCGCAACGACCAGGTGCTGACCGATATCCATCTCTGGCTGAGGCACCAGTCGTCTCTCCTTGCCTCTGATATTCGGAAACTCGCCGGTACCTTCCTTGATCTCAGTGAAAAATATGAAGCTGTTCTCATGCCGGGCTTCACACATATGCAGGCAGCCATGGTATCATCATTCGGTCTGTGGTTTGCCGCTTATGCAGAGAGTTTATGTGATGACATCCGGGTGCTTGCCGGTGCGGCAGACTTTGCCAATGCCTCACCTCTGGGCACTGCAGCAGGGTACGGTACTTCATTACCCATAGACCGTGAGCTGACGGCATCACTTTTGAAATTTGAAAGGCTAATTGTGACATCACCCTATGCGCAGATGAGCAGGGGCCGCACAGAACGGATAATAACTGAAGCTATAGCCTCTGCTGCAAACACTCTCGGAAGGTTCGCTTCCGATGTTGTACTGTTCATGTCGCCCGGTTATTCTTTTGTGACCCTTACTGATGAAATTACTACCGGGTCATCGATCATGCCGCAAAAGAAAAACCCCGATCTCTTTGAGTTGATCAGAGCGCGCTGTAACAGGCTACAGGCTGTTCCCGGTGAGGTAGCCATGATGACCACGGGATTACCTCCCGGCTACAATCGCGACTACCAGGAGCTGAAGGCCATGCTCTTCGATGCATTTGATGATATTATGGAATTAGTGAGGGTGATGCAGGATGCGGTTACCGGCTTGGTCGTTAATGAGCATATCTTACCGGACAAAAAGTACAATGATATTTTCTCCGTGGAGGAAGCCAACCGGATGGTCCTTGAAGGTGTTCCCTTCAGAGAGGCTTACCGGGCAGTTGCCGGAAAAACGGGGTCGGGTTTGTTCAATGTTCCCACTCCGGCCGGCTATTCCCATACTGGCAGCATCGGTAACACGGGAGTCAGTCTGATCCGCACCCGCCTGGTACATGAGATGAAGGCATTCAAGACAAACTGCTCGCCGGTGGAGCTACTTGAAAAACTATTGTCGCTTCGAAGCGCCTGAAGGTTCATCACTTCGTGACGTCTGCGGTCATGCATGCGGTCCGGGATTCAAGTCCGTAAACTCATCAGGGAGTACAAAAAGATAAAGATTATCTCCAGCTTTTTGTGCTGATTAATATCAAGCTTCCTGGTCATATCATAAGGAGACAGTTCTGTTCCTGATCAAAACTTACTGATAATATTACCTGACATGTGAAAAATATTTGTTTTCTTTAAAACAAAGGCTTATTTTTATTATGTGAAAGTTTGATGTACTAACAACTGTCGGGTTAGTATTGATTTTTAGTTTGATTGGTTGTGGGGCAATTAGCTTTTGGTTTGATTATTACATAACCATATATAATGAAACAAACCTGTCTGTCTGGTTCTGTATTGTTTTTATTCCTAATCTTATTACACCCATCCTATGTATTTGTATGTCAATTATTTGATAATATTATTGTTGTGATACACCGCGGAGTGTATAATCCTGCCAATATAGAGGAATATCCCCTTGGATTAATTAGATCCCAGAATATTAACCTAACACTTTTAAGAAATGAATACTAAAAGCATTATTCTAACGGGCTTGCTTTTATTCATCCTCTTGAAACTCTCAGGTCAGAGTATCGGGTTCACTTATGATGCCAACGGCAACAGGGTGAGCAGAGAGCTCATTGTAGAACAGCTTAAATCAGCCACAGCTATAGCCGGGAGTACTTCAAAGAATGATGTTGTTGACCCCCTGCAAAAACCGGAAGACATAGCAGAAACTCCTGAGGTTCATGTTTATCCTAATCCGAATAAGGGTATCCTTAAAGTAGAAATAAAAAATTTATCTCCGGGCTCATCAAGGGAAATGAGGATATATGATTTGGCCGGAAGGCAGGTGCTTGTAAAGGAGAATTTCGAAAACTATTCAGAATTTGATTTGAACAGTTTAAAGGATGGGATCTATATTCTCCGGATTAAGATAGATGATAAGGCGCTTGATTGGAAAGTTATTAAAAGCAATTTCTGATTGGCTCTGTGCAAGGCTTTGATTAGTCGATCTGCAATACAACCCGATAACTAACCTACATAGGAACCAGAAATGAAAAAAGAATTATTATTGAAGATAATTTTGGTGGCAGGCATCCTGGTTATTTCTAAAGACCTTGACGCGCAAATTAGGCCATTGGGAGTTGATTGCCCGGTAAACTCCATTTCTCCTACAGTACTAAATGCCGGAAGTGGAGCCGGTCAGGTTGCCCCGACTGTGACGGTATCAACACTTAATAGCTGTACGACATATACTATCAGCTGCAGCTACAGCTGGATTTCATATTCAAGAAACGGATTGAATGTTACAATATCTGTGCAGGCTAATACAGGGCCGGCGAGAACGGGATATGTAAATATTGGGACTCAAACTCTTACAGTTAACCAGGCTTGCGGGAATCTACCGGTTGCGCCAACAAAACTTAATGTTAACCATAATAATTTTTGTGCAGGCGCGTATGGGACAATTACAATCTCAGCCGTAGGTGGTTCAGGGACAGCCATGCGCTGGTTTACCGGCTCATGCGGAGGCACCCAGATCGGATATACAGATGTTGGGTCGCTGGAAATCAGCGCACCGACGGTAACAACAACATATTATGCCCGCTGGGAGACCAGCTGTGGTAATTCGGCATGCAAATCTGTCACTGTGACAGTTAAACCTGTGCCAACAGCAAGTGCGGGCAATGACGGTCCGAAATGTGCCGGAAGTGACCTTCACTTTACAAGCTCAGGAGGCAGCACCTATGCATGGACCGGCCCAAACGGCTTTACCAGCAGTTTACAAAACCCTGCCATAGCCGCGGCCACTCCAGCGGCCTCAGGCACCTATTATGTAATTGTAACGAGCAGCCAGGGATGCAGCTCCGTTGCTTCAACAATTGCAACTGTCAACAGCCTTCCGTCAGCGACTGCATCAAGCAACAGTCCGGTGTGTAACAGAGGGACCATTGCTCTTTCAGGATCCGGTGGTACAAGCTACCTGTGGACCGGTCCGAAAGGCTTCAGCAGCAATCAGCAAAATCCTGATATTCTCAATGCTACATCAGATATGTCGGGTGCGTATAACCTCACCGTGACAAATGCAAATGGCTGTTCGGCCCAGACGTCCGTTCCGGTAACAGTTTACGATGCTCTTACAGCATCACTTAGCGTTGGCACGTATGCCGTAGTTTATAATACATCGCCGGGTAATCTCACGGTCACCGCCAGCGGAGCAACGGGCACATATACTTATCTCTGGTACAGGAATGGCATTTCAACGGGTGTCACTTCGCAGACTTATAACCCCGGTTCTCTCACATCAAACAGTACGTTTTATTGTGCCGTTACAAGCGGTTCATGTGGCACAATCAATACAGAGACAATTGAAATCACTGTTCTTGATACTCCCGAGACAAGGACAATAAATCTTTCATTACCTGTCGGGACGACTAACGGAAGCCTCAACGTTGATGCCACGGGCGCGGCAGTTTATTCTATCCCGTTGGAGTTACTTCCGGGGGTAAACGGGCTTGCGCCGGGTCTTTCTGTCAATTACTCAAGCAATGGAGGAGCAGGTACGGTTGGATATGGATGGAATATAGGTGGCATATCCACAATAAGAAGAGGGCCTCAGACTTTCTTCAGCGATAGTACTTCGAGAGGCGTTGAGCTTGATGCTAATGATCGTTTTTATCTTAATGGTCAAAGACTTGTGAATACAACCGGCAGCTATGGCGATGCCGGGGCAATATATCAGACTGAAAATGATATTTTCACCCGTGTTACTCCAAAAAATACCGACTCTGGCGGACCCGGGTGGTTCCGCACAGAAACCAAATCAGGCCTGATATGCGAATATGGCAACACAACTGACTCAAAGCAGAAGGTGGGCAGCTATCCCCAGACTTTCCAGTGGTATGTCTCGAAGATTTCGGATTTGCATGGCAATCAGATAAACTTCGGATACACTCAGGATCATAACATGGTCTATCCTGATACAATAACTTACGGTCCGAATCTCATAACTTTTATTTATAAAAGCAGGGAAGATAAAGATGCATGGTTCATAAAAGGAGCCAAAACAGAGCAATGGCTTTTACTTGATAGTATTGTTGTAAAGTATAATTCAAATGTAGTAAAAGCCTGCAAGTTCATTTATTCAACACAGGGTTCATCATATAACACTTATTCAGTTCTGAGTGAAGTGGTGGAGTATGGTACGGGTTCTGAGAGATTAAATTCAACGGTTTTTTCATACCAGGTGCCTGAGAACATCTATTTTCCGCACACACGACCCACACATGAACACGACTACATAAAAAACAGTAAGCAGTTTTCAGGAGATTTTAACGGTGACGGAAAATCAGATTTACTTTGCCTGCCTGATACTTCCATGGGAGCAGCATGGACAGGTGTCAAAGTATTTTTCAGCAATGGCGACGGCACCTTCACCTCTTCCTTCAGCAGTAGCATTCCGGTTGAGCTGCCCCTGTTAAGAGATCTTCGGACCATTGATCTGAATGCAGATGGTATCGACGATTTGCTTTATGAGCGCTATTCAGAAGAAACAAATTACGCATCATATTTATTTTACTCTTTATGCGACGGGAATTCATTTTCTGAGCCCACTCTGATTGAATCTTATCAGTACCAGGGTTATCTGGGCATTCCGTATAATTTTCCGAACAGGTCACCAAAAAACCGGTTGGAAAGTGATTATAACGGTGATGGCGTAAATGATATATTTACTTATGACGAAGTCGGTAATTGGAAGATAAGGTCCCTTGCTAATTCCTCAGGTGAGCTGACCAATTCAATAAATACAATAGCATTTGGAACATTAAGCACTTTATCGGGAACCGACAAGATAAAGGTGGGTGATTTTAACGGCGACGGGAAAACAGATATCTGGCATATTGATACCGATGTAAAGATTTATACACTGTCAGGTTCTGTACTCACATCGTTATATAATTCAAGCCTTTTCTCAAGGACAAGTTATTACGATCTGGGTGATTACAACGGAGACGGGAAGACAGATGTGTTCATATATGGCGATAACGTAACACCTGACTGGGATAACTGGCAGATCCAGTTATCAACCGGCGCCGGATTTGAGCAGCACAGCGTACCACAGAAAAAAGAAAACCTCTTTGCCGACGAGACGATTTCGGGAGATTTCAACGGGGACGGAGCAACAGACTTCATCGGAGTAACCTCAGTTGATGATACGTTATTACCCCCGGTCTTTTATATTTCAAAGAATAATGGCACTGATTTTTATACTCATAACCCCATAAATTATTCAAGCCCCAACGACAGTTCGGCATTTGGCGATTTTAACGGTGACGGACGCTATGACTACCTGTGCACTCGTATCAATGGTTCAGATACAGTTTATTCAATTTTTGAGCAGCCCGGGAAAAACCTGGTTTTAATGGAAGAGATAAGTAACGGTCTGGGAACCTTTACAAAGCTATCTTATGAAAAGCTGTCACAAGGTTCAGCAGAAGTATATAACCGGGGCTCGGGTGCCGTCTTTCCTGTAACTGATTACCAGGGACCATGGTCCGTGGTAAGTTCTGTAGAATCTGAAAACGGGAAGGGGACAATGAATAAGCAGATCTATCATTATAAGGGCGCCAAAATCCATCTTCAGGGCAAAGGGTTTCTGGGCTATTCTGCCACCAGTGTAAGAGATGCTGTTTCAGGCATGCTGCGGGAAACCATAGCAGAGTATGATCTGGCATATTATTACCCCATGATAATTAAGTCTTATTCAAGGCTAACCGGAACAACTGATTCAATTGAAGTAGTTAAAAACACATGGTCTCACCTGGTTCTCGGTGGAGCGGGTTACCCGGAGCGGGTATTTCCTTACATTCAATGTTCGGTAAGCACCAACAAGCTCACCGGAGGAGCTGTCACCGGGACTTTTCAATATGATAATTATGGAAATCCTACCTCAACAGTCAGGAGTTATTCCGGCGGCCGGACTGAGACAACTACAAATTTTTTTAACAATACAATTGCCTCAGACAAATGGTTGCTTGGCAGACCCACCTCAACCTCAATCCTGTACACATCGGCAGGTAATCCCAATATAACCAGGTCAGCAACAAGGATATTTAAACCGGATAACAACAAACTTGAGAGTGAAACCTGGCACTCCGGTACCAGCCAAGAGATAACAAAAGGCTTTATCTATAATCCCAACGGTTCACTAAAAAAAGAAACAGCAACCGCCGGTGGCGTGTCACGCTCGGTCAGCTACACATATAAGGCCGATAGTATTAGAATCCATTCAACTACCGATCAGCTCGCCAACACCGCGATCAATAACTATGATGTTTACGGAAGGTTGTATACCCAGCAGGACTACCTTGGAAATACTCTGACATATCTCTATGACAGTTTTGGCAGGCAGACCTCGGTGGCATCATCAGACGGAAGTCAGAGCGCCACTGTTTATTCATGGGAAGACCCTGCATCTGTTCCGCTGCTGGCACGATATTCAGTGGCTGATACTGCAAATGACGGCTCACATTCGAAAACATGGTATGATAAGCTGGGAAGGGTAATCAGATCAGATGTCAAAGGATTTGATGGCACCATGATCTGTACTTCCACCTCTTATAACCTTAAAGGCCAGGTCGGGAGTGTTTCTGATCCGTACTTTTCAATCGAAGATCCACAGCTGAATGTATACTCTTATGACAGTTACGGCCGGCAGACTGCACTGGCGAGACCTTCCGGAAGAAATTCCGCGTGGTCATACAGCAATAATACCGTGACAGAGATAACGGCCGGAAAATCGTTTTCTAAAACAATTGCTTCTGATGGTAATGTATCTTCAGTCACCGATCCTGGCGGAATGATTACGTATTCATATTATGCCGATGGGAAGGTGAAAAGTATTGTTGCTCCGGGCAGTATTACCACAAGCATGCAGTATGATATTGCCGGCAACCAGACAATCCTTGATGATCCGAGTGCTGACACCATTGCTTATACATATAACGGGTTTGGAGAACTTATATCACAGGTTAATCCCGGCTCAGTGACCACTTCCATAAGCTACCTGTCTGACGGAAGGATTGATCGAAAAACAACCCCTGAAGGTGTTACTTACTACAGGTATAATTCAAATAAACAACTTTCAAATATCAAATCCCCGTCAAATGTCAGCCGGTCGTTGGGATATGACTCAAAGGGCAGGGTGACAGCGGTGACAGATTCTTTGCCGGGTTCCAATCCGTTTGTTACTTCCATTACCTATGACAGCAAAGGAAGAAAGAGCACTGTCACACACCCGTCAGCCGTCACAGAGACTTACGGGTATAACCAGAACGGTTATTTATCTTCAGTAACGGCAGGTGGATCAGTGCGCTGGACAACAACTGGCATTAATGCACGGGGACAGCAGACCACGGGCACTTATGGCAGCAACCTCAATACAACAATGGAATTTGACACTTATGGGTTCCCGACTTCAATTGTGACAGGTACAGTTCAGAATTATTCCTTTAACTTTAATCCCGTAACCGGTAACCTTGCCTGGAGACAGAATAACAAGTACACAGGATTGAGAGAGGATTTTCAATATGATGACCTTGACAGGCTCACAGATGTACTCGTGAACAGTGTCACCACCCTATCCATGTCATATGATGGAAATACCGGAGGGATTACAGGTAAGAGTGACGCCGGGACATTCACATATGATGCATTTGATAAGCCCTATGCCATACAAAGTATTGATCCCACAACCGGACTTGTACCTGACAGCACACAGACAACAGAGTACACTTCTTTCAATAAGGTGGAGAGTATTACAGAAAACGGGTATGAAGCCAACTTCATTTACGGTTCAGACGATCAAAGGTCGAGGATGATCGTAAAACAGAATGGAAACACCATCCTTACCCGCTGGTACCCCACGGGCAGTTACATGAAAGAGACCGCCGGGAGTGTCACAAAGGAATATACCTTCATCGGGGGAGATGCGTACTCAGCCCCTGCTGTAGCCATAAAACAGAACGGATCGACATCATATTATTCCATTCTGAGAGATCATCTCGGGAGCATAACACATGTTGTAAATTCATCAGGTTTGGTTGTGGCTGAGTATAGTTATGATGCCTGGGGAAGAATGAGAAATCCTGCGACATGGACCAATTATGAACCCGGTTCAGAGCCGGCGCTGATGGTTGCAGGAAGAGGCTTTACCGGTCACGAGCACCTTCCCTGGATCAACACGATCAATATGAACGGTAGACTTTATGATCCACTGACCGGGATGTTTCTGAGTCCGGATAATTATATTCAATCAGTGGAGAATTCGCAGAACTTTAACAGGTATTCATACGGTTTGAACAATCCGTTGAAATATAGTGATCTTTCCGGGCAGCTTCTTGAACCTCTCCCCAACCCGGCAGATGCAGGTTATCCATACAATCCCGAGGCTGCCGCCTGGCTGGCTAATTACTATATGAATTGGGATTATAATTATGGTGGTGGCGGAGGTGGCGGTGGCGTAAACACTGTAACCGGATTTTGGAATAGTCACGCTTCAACTTCAGGCATATTGGGTTACAGGTGGGAAGGAGAAAATAGAATTGACAACGCAACAGGAAAAATAGTTGGTGTCAGACAAAATGGACATTATGAGAAAGTATTCTCACAAAATAAAGGTACTATATATGGTAATAGATTGAACAACAAAAAAGATCCGAATCTAATAGATGAGGTTATCATAGAATATGAATGGGTTTGGGATGTTCCCCAAGGAGGAGGGAATTATAGTTGGGGTCGCTCAAATGATGCAATAAGCCTTGCCGGACTTGCTTGGGGTACGCTTGAAAACAGTTTGTACAATGGTAACTATTGGCTCGGTATAAAAAATTTGAAGTACAATTCCATCTCATGGGGTGGAAATGGTGCTACAGGGGCAAGATCTCTTGCCCAAAGTATGGCTAAACCAGCTAAAATTCTGGGTCGATATGCATTCTATGCAAATGCCGCATATAGTTTTTATGGCGTTGGTAATGGGCTTTATACGCAAAATTATTCCAAAGCAATGTTTTCAGGTTTATCAGGAATATATAGCGCTATAGCAACTTATGGAGGTATACCTGGTTTGGTAATAGCGGGTCCAATGGTCTTGATAGATGCAACAATCGGGTTGGATAATTATTTATTGAATGCGGTTAATACTGAAATAGATCGAGGAAATAGAATTAGTAACGGGGATTACTCAATGTGGGCTTACCCTAAATTTGGGCAAGGTATGCGTTAAAAAATACAACTATGTGGAAGTCTTATAAATATTTATATTACAAACTTTTCAAATTTTTTGTAAAAGTTAATGGAAAGAATGATATTCCTGAATATACGGCAATGTTTGCAGTTGCGACCTTATTATTCTGCAACTTGTTTGCTATACTAAATACGATAAATGTTTTTTCTCCATTTTGGGATTATCCCGAAATTTCAAGAGGGAGTTTTTTTATTTATCTTATCCCATATTCTTTGATATTTTATTTTGCTTTTGTCTTTAATAGTAGATATAAAAGGATAATTAAAGAATTTAAGAATGAGAGCGAAGACCAAAGAAAAAGAGGGAAGAGAAATGTCATTATATACATTGTAATTTCATTGCTATTGGTAATTATTTCATTTTCTCTCATTGTAATGAAAAACGAAGGTTTAATATAAATCCTCGGCTGGTCGAAGTTTGCAACTTCGACCTGTGTAAGTAAAGCGAAACCCGCCTCTTCACTGGGGCGGGTTTTTGTTGTTTTATAGGGTGGCTACGTTCTTCTGGAAAAAGCCTTTGAATTTTTTTAGTTAGAAACGTATCCACCATTTTAAAGACCATTCCTTTTTCATCCGGTTCAAGTTCCTGAATCATTTTGACCTGTTCCATCAGGGTTTTATCTTCCACGGTTATTTCCTGCGGTACAGCACTATCAAAGTTTACAATCTGATCGATGGGCATCCCGAAATACCTGGCGACATTATTAAGAGCATCTACTGAAATCTCTCTCTGGCCGCTTTCTATCTTGGAATAGCTGGAACGATGCATATTTATCAGTTCGGCAATTTGTTGCTGGTTCAGGTTGTTATCTTCTCTTATTTTCTTAATGTTTTGTCCGACGCTCATAAATAGTCGATCCTTAAAAACGCCCATATAGTTGATAACTAATGATATAAGTTAATAATAGAATTTGACAGTTTGCTAGCTTTTCGGTAGATTCGTCCAAAACCTTGTCCGCCAGCTAGCGGAATAGGCAAAACAGACAAGTATCCGCAATTGAATGTCTTCTGTATTCCGTCGGTGATGGAAGGCTGACAGCATAAGAATCCATACAGCCACTGACCAGCTTGCACATACCACCATCAATAATTATGATGCTTATGGAAGGTTATATACAAGCCAGGATTACCTGGGCAACACTATGACCCTCCTCTATGACAGCTTCGGCAGGCAGACCTCGGTGGCATCATCAGACGGAAGTCAGAGCACAATTGTTTATTCATGGGCAGATCCTGCATCTGATCCTCTTCTGGCACGATATTCAGTGGCTGATACAGCAAATGACGGATCAGTGACGAAAACCTGGTATGATAAGCTGGGAAGGGTAATCAGATCAGATGTCAAAGGATTTGATGGTACCATGATATGTACCTCCACCTCTTATAATCTTAAAGGTCAGGTTGAAAGTGTTTCTGATCCGTACTTTTCAACCGGAGCTCCACAACTGAATCTTTATTCTTATGACAGTTACGGCCGGCAGACTGCACTTACAACACCTTCCGGAAGAAACTCCGCGTGGTCATACAGCAATAATACCGTGACAGAGACAACGGCCGGAAAATCGTTTTCAAGAACAGTTGGTCCTGATGGTAATGTATCTTCAGCCACGGACCCTGGCGGAACCATAACTTATTCATACTTTGCCGACGGGAAGGTAAAAGATATTGTGGCACCCGGAAGCATTACAACAAGCATGCAATATGATATTGCCGGTAATCAGACAAGCCTTGCTGATCCGAGTGCGGGTACAATCTCTTATACATATAACGGGTTTGGAGAATTAACATCACAGGTTAATCCCGGCTCAGTGACCACTTCCATAAGCTACCTGTCAGACGGAAGGATTGATCAAAAAACAACCCCTGAAGGTGTTACTTGCTACAGGTATAATTCAAATAAACAACTTGCCAACATTAAATCCCCGTCAAATGTCAGCCGGTCGTTGGGATATGACTCAAAAGGCAGGGTGACAGCGGTGACAGATACTTTGCCGGGTTCCAATCCGTTCGTTACAACCATTACCTATGACAGCAAAGGAAGAAAGAGCACTGTCACACACCCGTCAGCCGTTACAGAGACCTACGGGTATAACCAGAACGGTTATTTATCTTCTGTATCAGCAGGAGGATCGGTGCGCTGGACAACAACGGGCATTAATGCCCGGGGACAGCTGACCACGGGCACTTATGGCAGCAACCTCAATACATCAATGGGCTTTGACTCATATGGATTCCCGACTTCAATTGTGACAGGCACAATTCAGAATTATTCCTTTAACTTTAATCCCGTAACCGGTAACCTTGCCTGGAGACAGAATAACAAGTACACAGGATTGAGAGAGGATTTTCAAAATGATGACCTTGACAGGCTGACAGATGTGATGAAGAACAGCGTCACCACTCTTACCATGTCTTATGATGGAAATACAGGAGGGCTAGCAGGCAAGAGTGATGCCGGGACATTTACATACGATCCCTTTGACAAACCGTATGCTTTAAAAAATATTGATCCCGCAACCGGACTTACACCTGACAGCACACAGACAATAGGATATACTTCTTTCAATAAAGTAGAGAGTATTTCAGAAAACGGGTATGAGGCTGACTTCATTTACGGTTCAGACGATCAAAGGTCGAGGATGATTGTGAAACAGAATGGAAATACCATTCTTACCCGCTGGTACCCCACGGGCAGTTACCTGAAAGAAACATCCGGAGGAGTCACGAAGGAGTACACCTTCATCGGGGGAGATGCATATACTGCACCTGTTGCAGCCATAACACAGGGCGGGACAACAACGTACTACAACATTCTCCGTGATCACCTTGGCAGCATCACGCATATAGTCAGTTCATCAGGATCGGTTGTGGCCGAGTACAGTTATGATGCCTGGGGAAGGATGAGAAACCCATCGACATGGGTCAATTACGAACCCGGCTCGGAGCCTGCGCTGACGGTTGCAGGCAGAGGCTTTACGGGTCACGAGCACCTGCCATGGTTCAACATGATTAACATGAACGGGAGGTTGTATGATCCTTTGGTTGGCATGTTTCTGAGTCCGGATAATTATATTCAGGATCCAGGCTATACACAAAGCTACAACAGGTATAGTTATTGCATAAATAATCCACTTATTTTTACTGATCCTGATGGGGAACAGACAGAGGAATGCAATAAAGAAAGTCTTTTCCATAAGCTTTTTGAGAAGGTGGGCTATTGGATTTATATGTGGGACCATTTTGGCGCCTCAGGTAATAGTGCCCCTCAGTCAGAACCGGATTTATTTGGATATTATTTCCTTTATCAAAATGGTATTTCCGTTGGTGGAGGAGAGGTGTCCGGTGGAGGAGGAATTACTTCTGGTGGAGGAGGAAATTCAAATTCAAGTCAATCTATTGTACCGGTTAAAGAGTTTAAAACTGACTATCCCCAAGGAGGTCGTAAAATGCCATTGGGAGAGGGAAGACCAACACTGTGGATTAAGGAGGGTCCAACTAATAGTAACAACTATTATGACGGATACTACCAATTGTTTATCGTAATCTACGGTACCGAGTATGAAGAATATAATTGGACTCAAAGCAGAATTTGGACATCCAAAAATCCTTCCATGAATGATAAATGGCCAACAATTGAGGCTGTGTGTAGAGAAAACAATGGATTTTATTATTTCCGTAGTTGGGCAAAACAATTGATGAAATTTTATAAAGCAAGATTCGATGGAGATATGTATTTTGAGGATAGTCCAGATGCAAATGTTTCATTTGAAGCACAGTTGACTTTACTAGGCCGAAAGGGCAGCCGATGGGAAGCTATCCAGTCATTTTCATGGGGCTATGAATTCGTTGATGGGAAAGCCATTGGGGATAATCTTATAAAAACTATTGATTTATGGCCTGAACAACGTGAATGGGTGAACACAGCTCTTATTAAAGGTCCTATTTTTTAAGAATTTAATACTAAAAACATGAGACTAGTTAAAATATTTGCAGTCATTGTCTTTTTTACTATTGCGTGCAAGAGTACAATAGGTTTTAATAAAATAGAACAGCATCTATCATTACAAGTCATAAATAAAGGCACATATGGAGTTTCGCAATGTGATAGTGCTGGTTATATTCTTCTGGACTTAAGGCTGATGAATAAAACAGATTCTGTCTGTGAGTTTATTGCTAAAAGTTGTACTACTATCGGTAATATCTTAACAGATAATGAACAGGTGGAATTCTGCCCAATATACTGTTCGTCTAACTCCATAATCGGTATTCAAATAGATCCTGGCCAAGCTTTTACAGTTCCAGTCATATTGAAATTTTATAATAATATTTCAGACATTGATTCTGTCAGATTTGGGATTGTTTTATTTCCACCGGAATTATTACAACACATGGATTTTAATGAAGGGCTCAATTATTTGAAAATGAATCGAACTAACATAATCTGGAGTGATCCTATAAAGTTATATGCACTGGAAGGTAAACCATATGAAGTTAGATAATAGATACTTTTGTGGGTGTAATTAATTTTTTGTAAACGGTTGTGAAGTGACTTGGGTGACCAACCGGACTGGAACTGGCATTCAAGTTTGATGACCGGTTGGCTAAACGAAATAGTTTATTCTTTATCTAAACTGCTGTAATATGAATGACAATGAGTTATTTGAGATTCCGCAAAAATGTCCTGAAAAATCAATACTTGGGAAGGGAGAATTGATTCGGCTCAGCGGTTATATAGGTAGTGCATTGACCTAAAAGGATAACAGATGTTTTAAAGGATAGTGAGTCCATTCTTGCCATGTCGTATGATGGAAATATAAACGGGATAACAGGTAAGAGTGATGCCGGGACATTTACATATGATGCATTTGAGAAGCCATACGCCATAAAGAGCATTGATCCCACAACCGGACTTACTCCTGACAGCACACAGACAACAGAGTACACTTCTTTTAATAAAGTGGAGAGTATTTCAGAAAACGGGTATGAAGCTGACTTCATTTACGGTTCGGACGATCAAAGGTCGAGGATGATCGTGAAACAAAATAGTAGCACCATACTTACCCGCTGGTACCCGACGGGCAGTTACCTGAAAGAAACCTCCGGTGGAGTCACGAAGGAGTACATCTTCATCGGGGGAGATGCATATACTGCAACGATTGCAGCCATAACACAGGGCGGTACAACAACGTACTACAACATTCTCCGTCGTCACCCCGGCAGCATCACCCATGTAGTCAGTTCGTCAGAACAATCAAG
This sequence comes from uncultured Bacteroidales bacterium, assembly GCA_963825165.1. Lineage (GTDB taxonomy): Bacteria > Bacteroidota > Bacteroidia > Bacteroidales > VadinHA17 > SR-FBR-E99. The sequence goes on from CAWGRY010000006.1 coordinate 506,298, forward strand.
AAATAGATAAAATGAAATTGTTATATCGACTGTTGTTTTATAAAATGTACAAGCTCTATTCATTAATGAGGAATAGAGAAGAAGCCTCAGCAGCAGCAGGTCTAATGATCGGCTTTCTCATTGTATTCTGGATAATTCTCATTGTTGATTTATTTGATCTTAGGCGTTTTCTAAAAGGTATCTGGGTTGTCCCTGTATTTATAATAAGTATTATTGGGAATATTATGTTTATAATGAGAAAAGGTAATTATCAAAGGATTATTGATGAGATGTCTATGATAAAACTTCCTGTTAGATACCATGTTATGGTATACTTGTTACTATCATGGACATTCATTGGTATCGTATTAAACATATTAAATTGAATTTGAACTCTTCACAAGAATCGGGATTAATATCAGAAACCAATAATGAGGGTTAAAGATAGATAACGTTAAACTTAACTTCGTCAAATGTCAGCAGGTCGTTGGGATATGACTCAAAGGGCAGGGTGACAGAGGTAGAGACAAGATTATTAAATCAACAGGTAAAAAGAAATATCAGCAGGTTCCCTGAACGATACATGTTCCAACTGACTAAGGATGAATACGATCGTCTAAGATCACAAAATGTGACCTTAAAGAGAGGCCAGCAAGTAAAATATTTACATTACGCTTTTACGGAACATGATAACCAGATAATGGTGATCTTTGAATATCTCAAACAGCTAGAAGCAGCCAGGCAGAAGGAATTAGACCAGAAGAACCGTAAGCGCATCGGTTTCAGGACACCGGGGAATCAGGAAGACTAATTCCACATGACAATCCAAAAAAGACCTTACCTCAGATGAACGTGTGGACGCTGGCGGACGGAACACGAGGGTGCTCTGTGTTACGGCTAATTCCTATTCAAAAATTTTCTTAACGGGAGAAATAATATTAAATTTATAATCCCTAAAAATCAATTATATGGCAGCGAAGAAAAACACCAGACCGGAAAAACCGGAGAAACCGGGAAAAACAGAGAAAGTGGGAAAGACCGGTAAAAAGAGGAAGTTTGACAGAGCTGAGCTTTACCACGATATTGAGGATGAGAAGCACTCAAAACTGAAAAACAGGGAGTATTTTAAGAAGCTGGGAGAACTCGAAGTGGAGCTTATCAAGCTTCAGGAATGGGTAAAGGCCGGGAAGCTTAAGATGATCGTGATCTTTGAAGGCCGCGATGCCGCCGGGAAGGGTGGCGTTATTAAAACTATCTCAGGATGCCTGAATCCTCGTATCTGCAGAGTGGTAGCTCTTGGCACTCCAACGGAAAAAGAAAAAACCCAGTGGTACTTTCAGAGATATGTGCCGTTTCTGCCGGCCGGCGGTGAAATTGTGCTGTTCGACAGAAGCTGGTACAACAGGGCCGGGGTTGAAAAAGTGATGGGCTTCTGCACAAATGAAGAGTATGATGAGTTCCTCAGATCGTGTCCTGAATTTGAAAAAATGCTGATCAGGTCAGGAATAATACTTGTAAAATATTGGTTTTCAGTCAGTGACCATGAACAGGAAAAAAGGTTCCAGGACAGGATAAATGATCCTACCAAAAGATGGAAGATCAGCCCGATGGATGTGGAATCGCGCGATAAATGGGTTGAATATTCAATGGCCAAGGACAAAATGTTCTCATACACCGATACCAAGCAATGTCCCTGGTATGTGGTGGAGGGCGATGATAAAAGACGGGCAAGACTCAATACGATAGATCATCTGCTTTCTCTCGTTCCTTATGAAGACCTTACTCCCAAACCTTTTAAACTGCCTCCCCTGAAACGTGATGTGGCTTATGTGAGACCCCCGAAAACAGAACAGACTCACGTTCCGGAGAAGTATTAAGACTGTGACATCAAGGCCTCAGTGCCGAAAGGTGTCTGCAATATTCCCGATAAATACATCAAACAGAAAATCCGTATCCGTCGGACCGCCGGAGGCTTCGGGATGGAACTGTGTTGAGAAGAAGGGCTTTGAGACATGCTTCATCCCCTCGTTGGTGTTGTCGTTGACGTTTATAAAGAGCGGTTCCCAGCCTTCCGGCAGTGTTTTGTTGTTAACTGCGAAGCCGTGATTCTGCGAGGTGATGTATGCTCTTTCGGTGCCCACCATCTGCACCGGCTGGTTATGGCTCCGGTGGCCGTAACGCAGCTTATAAGTGTCAGCGCCTGCTGCCAGCGCCATGAGCTGGTTACCCAGACAGATACCAAATATAGGCTTGTCGCCTTCAAGCGACTGCCTTACATGATCAATGGCGGTAAGGCACATCTTGGGATCGCCAGGACCATTGGTTAAAAATAGTCCGTCATACTCCTCGGCACTGTAGTCGTAATCCCACGGTACCCTGATGATGGTCGTGTCTCGCTTCAGGAGGTTCCTGATGATATTAAATTTCACTCCGCAGTCTACCAGCATTATGCGGTATTTTCCGCTCCCGTAAACCTGTCGTGTGGTGGTACTTACTTCGGCTACCAGGTTGACTTTATTGGGGTCATAAAACTCCGTTGCGGTACCTTCAGGCTCGACTTTGCCGAGCATGGCGCCCTTCTCACGTATGCGCTTTGTCAGTGCGCGGGTATCAATCCCATAAATGCCAGGTACGTTGCTCTTGCGAAGCCAGTCGTCAAGGCTCTCTTTGGCGTTCCAGTGGCTGTAGTCAAACGAATAGTCCGATACGATAAGAGCTGAGATATGTACGCCTGATGATTCGTAAAAGAGATAGAGATCATCCTGTTCGCTCTTTCCCGGTGCCCCGTAGTTACCCACGAGAGGGTAAGTGAGGCACAGCACCTGTCCCTTGTATGAAGGGTCTGTCAGGCTCTCCGGGTATCCTGTCATAGCGGTGTTGAAGACCACTTCGCCTGCAGCAGCCACAGGTGCACCAAATGACCAGCCCCGGTAAACGGAGCCGTCCTCGAGGGTCAGCTTTACACCTAATCTGTTAGCCGGCTTCATCTCAGGCATTTATTGCTGTGTCAATCTGTCTCAGTGCTCTCTCCACCGTTGACCGGGGGCAGGCCACGTTCATACGCATAAATCCCTCACCACCCGGACCGAATAATGATCCTTCATTCATGCCCACGCCTGCCTTGTCAATAAAGAAGCGGTGAAGCAGTTTCCCGTCCATGCCCATCGAACGGCAATCGAGCCAGATCATGTAGGTTGCCTCAGGCCTCAGCGGCTTGATCTGCGGCAGGCGTTCATGACAGTAGTTCATTACAAGATCGATGTTCCCCTGAACGTAGACCAGCATCTCCTCAAGCCATTCATGGCCGTAAGTGTATGCAGCTTCAGAGGCTACATTACCAAAGATGTTCCCCAGATGCATGTGCAGACTAATAAGTGTTTTCCTGTATTTATCCATGAGGCCCGGATCAGGTATTATCATTGACGAAGTTGACAGTCCGGCCAGGTTAAATGTTTTGCTCGGCGCCATGCAGGTGACGGTGATGGAAGCAGCCTTTTCCGAAAGTGAAGCAACAGGAACGTGCCTGTTTCCCGGCAGGATCAGGTCAGAGTGGATCTCATCAGAAAGAATAATGATCCCGTTGCGGTAACAAATATCAACAAGCTCCTCCAGTTCTTCCCTCCGCCACACTCGTCCGACCGGGTTGTGCGGATTGGATATTATTATCATCTTAGCTGACGGTGTAATGAGTTTCCTCAGTCCGTCAAGATCCATCACCCATCCGTCAGCAGTTTCCAGGAGATTATTATACAAAAGTATCCGTTCATGATCCTTTGCTGCCCCGTGAAAAGGAGTATATACGGGAGGCTGAATAATTATACTCTCACCCTTTTGGGTATAGGCAAGGGTGCACATGTTCAGGGCCGGCACCACACCGGGACTGAATTCTATCCACTCACGTCTTATATTCCATCCGTGCCGGTCAGAAATCCATTTGATAATTGAATTATAATATGAGTCGGGTCTGAATGAATATCCGAGTATTTCATGTTTCAGGCGTCCGGCCAGTGCTTCGGTGATGAAAGAAGGCGTCAGGAAATCCATATCGGCCACCCACATGGGAATGACATCGGCTCTTCCGAAGACTTCTTTCCTGAGATCGTATTTTATGCAACTGGTATTTTCCCGGTTGATCTCTGCATCAAAATTCCACATCAGGGGTTTTTAATTCATCCGGGATGTAAAGATATGTAAAAAAGGGTATGAACAAGATATGGGGTCCGTCTGTTTATGTGGTGTTATGCAGAAGGAGGGACCATAAATTAAATTTTCTGATAATAAATTCCCTCAGAAAGGGAAAAGTCTTAATTTTACGTTACAAATACTTGTACCAAAAAACATCCTTATGAAAAAGACTATCACAAAAATACTGGTGGCTGTGATGATCCTTACGGTAGCCGGTACCTACTCCTGCAAGAACAGGAGTACTACCCCGAAGTTGAATGAATTGAACGAGATGGAGAAGAAGGGTCTGGAGCAGAAGATTGAAGAAAATGTCTATCCGCTTCCCACCTCTGCAGAGGTTCTTAAAAAGCTCACTGACCTGGATCTTGGCTATATCCTCGGGGCAACCAATCCTCCTGCAAATTCCAGGAATTATGTCTCCAGCTACACCAGGTCGGTTAACCTCGGTGTTTTTGGTGCAGACCTCAGCTACGCTACCCTTTACAACATGCAGCAGGATGTAATTGATTATCTTGCGGCTCTGCGTACTTTAGCCGGTGACCTGAACCTTAATAAGATCTATAATGAATCTCTATATGATCTGATAAGAGAAAATTTTGACAACAGGGATACCCTTGTAAGTATTCTCACTGATGCTTTTGACCGTACTTATTCCTTAATGGTTGACGGAGGGCAGGTTAACCTGGCACTTCTTATGGTAGGAGGTGCATGGGTTGAAGGAATGTACCTGACGATGGCAGTATCTGAGTCCGGTGCACACGTTTCAGGCTTTGAGTCAGTCCTGCTGGAGCAGAAGAAATCTTTCGAGACACTCGAGGAACTGGCACAACCCCACACCGATGATGCACTGGTTTCAAAAATGCTTGCAGACATGAAGCCTATCAGGGACATTTATGCCACCCTGGGAACCAGCCTTACGATGCAGAATATTGAAGACCTGAAAAAGGCAGTTAACACTGTTAGGACAGGGCTGATTAAATAAAAGAAATAATCCCATGAGACCGCAAAAGTAAATTTGCGGTCTTTTTTTAAGACGATGAGGGAATCCGTATTACATGCGCTGATACATATTTTTGCCATTTTGTCTACGGTCAATCCTGCAGGAGTGACCTCAAGAGGCAGAAAGATTCTCCGCAATTATCTCCGCCGGTATCTTAACCAGGAGCTCGAGGAAGAGTATTTCAAGCTGTTTGAGAACAACCTTCAGTTCTATGAAAAAGAGCTCAAGGCGGTGGATGAGGGAGAGCTCTCCGACGAAAACTCTCTGATCGCATTCCAGATAACAAACATTTGCCGGCAGATAAAGAAAGGTCTCTTCCTCGAGGAGAGGATGATAGTGTTCCTTCAGCTGCTCGAGTTTGTCTATGAAGACGGTACTGTTTCAGAACAGGAGTCTTCGATTGTTGATATTGTCGCGCGCACTTTCAACATCTCGCAAAAGGAGAAGAACAATGCATCGGCATTCATGCTCGGGATGCGGTATGACAAGATCAGTACCGACTGCTTCCTGGCAATCGAGGGAGAAGAAAACATAGGCGAGGCGGCCTCCAGCTATGCCAATTATCATGAGTGGCACCACATGGTCTCAAGAGGGCTGAAGGGGACTATTTACGTGCTTTTTATTGAGAGCACCGAACATCTCCTGTTCGTTTACCAGGGTAAGGTCCCGCTGCATTTCAAGGGGCGCAACGTGGTTCCCCTGCGTCCATTCCTTCTTGACCCAGGCGTAAACCTGAGAGGACATGGGATGGCACCTCTTTATTATACAACAATATTCCGGAAGTTCGTTCATGCCAATTTTGTTGAGGATATTGTCTTTGAAGGTCAGAAACTTGAGTATCATTTCAAGGGGTCTGACAATGGCATCCAGCCGATGAGCTTCAGCGTCAAGTCCGGCAACCTGATTGGCATAATGGGTGGCAGCGGCGTAGGTAAAAGCACACTCCTTAATATACTGAACGGTAAACTCAAACCGGAACGCGGTGCTGTTTTTATTAACGGTTACGATCTTCATAACGAACCTGAAGCACTTACTGGACTGATAGGTTATGTTCCTCAGGATGACCTCCTTATTGAGGAACTGACTGTCTATCAGAACTTATACTATAATGCCAGGCTGACGTTCGGGGATTACGACGAAAAAAAACTTAACGATGTTGTCGTCTCCGTCCTGAAGCAGCTTGATCTTTTCGAGATCAGAGACCTGGTTGTGGGTGACCCACTGAATAAAAAAGTCAGCGGAGGACAGCGTAAGCGTCTTAACATAGGCCTTGAGCTTATGCGTGAGCCTGCTGTGCTTTTTGCCGATGAGCCTATCTCGGGGCTTTCCTCGTCTGATTCCGACAATGTCATGGAGATGCTTAAGGACCAGGTTATCTCAGGCAGGCTCATCTTCGCCATTATCCATCAGCCGTCATCAAACATTCTCAAAATGTTTGACAGGCTGTGGGTGCTTGACAAGGGTGGATACATGATCTATGACGGTGATCCGGTTGAAGCTCTGGTATATTTCAAAACAGAGACCTCCCAGGCCAATGCCGCAGAGAGTGAATGTCCGACCTGCGGCAATGTGGAGACTGATCAGATACTTCAGATAGTGGAGGCCAAGGTGGTTGATACTGATGGCAACAAAGGGCAGGAACGGCAGGTCTCGCCGGTGGAGTGGTATCACAGGTACAAGCAGAAGATGGAGCCACCGGCAAACAGCAGTCCTGAGGTTAAACCTCTGCCTCCTAGCAATTTCAAAGTGCCGGATAAACTGAAGCAGATCCGTACTTACCTGAGAAGGAACATAGTCAGTAAATACGCCGACAAACAATACCTTTTCATTAACCTCCTCGAACCACCCCTTCTGGCATTTATTCTCGGCTATGTTTCGAAATACATTAAGGACGGTGCCTATCTGTTCACTGACAACAAGAGCTATCCGGTCTTTCTTTTCATGAGCGTGGTGGTAGCCCTGTTCATGGGCCTCACAGTAAGCGCGGAAGAGATATTCAGGGACCGCAAGATCCTTGAACGTGAGAAATACCTTAATATAAGCCGCTTAAGCTATCTTATCTCAAAGGTTTTCTTTCTCTTCGGGCTGTCAGCTGTTCAGACACTTATGTATGTTCTTATCTCTCAGTCGATCCTTGACGTCGACGGGATGATGTGGAGGCACTGGCTTATACTTTTCTCAACATCATGCTTCGGGAATATGATCGGCCTCAATATCTCTGCCGGGATGAAGACAGCCATCAGCATTTACATCCTGATACCTCTCGTACTGGTTCCCCAGATTCTTCTGGGTGGTGCTATGATAAGATTTGACGACCTCCACAAGTCGATGACGAATAAAATCAACGTTCCGGTTATCGGAGATGTGATGACTACACGATGGTCGTACGAGGCTATTGCCGTTGAGCAGTTCCGTTCAGGGAAGTACATGAAACCCTATTTCAGGACGGAGATGATGATCAGCCACTACGACTGGCAGTCCTCGTTCCTGGTACCCGAACTGAAGAAGAAGAGCAGGGAATGTGTCTGGGCATGGGGAAGGCCTGAATTCAGGGAGGCCTATGACGGTAACATCAAGAAGCTCAATTATCATATTACAGTCCTCAGCAAGGAGGCGGGTCTTGATCCGTCAAATGCTATCCGGGTGATTGCCAAAGAACCCTTCACCTCTGACGATGCATACGTGGTGAATGACTACCTTGACACTCTTCAGAAGGTAATAAGAGGACAGTATCTGTATTATACCGATATCAAGGATCAGATAACTGACAGCCTCACTAAGGCTATCGGTCATGATGAACTTGTGAGACTGCGTGAAACCACTTATAATGAGGAGCTTGCCGACCTGGTTCTGAACCGCACGGTACAGAAGAAGGTGTACGATACACCTGACCGCATTATCCAGAAATCTGATCCGGTGCTGATGGAACCGGTATCACGGAACGGGAGGGCTCACTTTTACGCTCCGTATAAGATAGTTGGAAACCTCCGGATCGGAACTCTCTGGTTCAACCTGCTGTATATATGGTGGATGAACACAACATTCTTTATCGTGCTCTATTATGATCTGGTCAGGAAGCTGCTAAGTCTTTTTGAACGGGTAAATATACCTGGTTTCGGATCTGTCAGGGTGGGACCTCGATGAGAAATGAAAGAGTAAGAGCCAAGAAGCACCTGGGTCAGCACTTTCTGAAAGACGAAAGGATTGCTGCAGCCATTGTGGACTCTCTGAATGCCGTTGAATGTGATACCGTGATAGAAGTGGGGCCGGGCATGGGGGTTCTGACACAGTTCCTTGTGAGCAGGAATTTCCCCTCGCTGAAAGTGGTGGAGATTGATGCCGTATTAGTGGAATATCTGCAGAATAATATTGAGGGTATCGGTCAGATCATCAGGGGCGATTTTCTGGAACTTGACCTGCATCCCATTGGCAGAAGAATTGCAGTAATCGGGAATTTCCCCTATAATATTTCCAGTCAGATCTTCTTTAAGGTCCTCGACAACCGTGACATGGTGACGGAGGTGACCTGCATGGTGCAGAAAGAAGTGGCGGAACGCATCTGCTCTGCCCCGGGAAGTCGTGTGTACGGCATTCTCAGCGTGCTTCTCAAAGCCTGGTATGATATTGAATATCTCTTTACCGTAAATGAGAATGTCTTCTCACCACCGCCTAAGGTCAAATCGGCCGTCATACATCTTAATCGCAATGCCAGGGAAAGGCTTGACTGTGATGAGAAGCTCTTCTTCAGTGTGGTCAAACGCTGCTTCAATCAGCGCCGGAAGATGATCCGCAATCCTGTTAAGATGATGGTTAGTCCTGATGCAGGTACCATGCCTCTTTTATCGCTGAGAGCCGAACAGCTCTCTGTTGAGCAGTTTGTCGAGCTGACCAACTGGGTCGCAGGACACAGGTAATACAGGCAGATAATGCTTTTTTTCAGAATGTATACCCTATTGCTTCAACGGGGTTCATTTTTGCCGCGGCTGATGCCGGGGCAAATCCTGCAATGATACCGATGGCGCCGGAGATTCCTATTGCAAGGATGATGTTGCCTGCAGTCAGGAACATATCAAGGTTATAGAAATAATTCACTAACAGGGTCCCCAGAAAGACGATAATCAATCCCAGGATACCACCGGTAATTGACAGGATCATTGATTCAATAAGGAACTGAAGAAGGATATACCTTCTCTTGGCGCCGAGGGCCATCTGGATACCGATTATACTTGTGCGCTCCCTGACGGAGACGAACATTATGTTGGCAATGCCGAACCCGCCGACAAGAATTGAAAATCCACCTATGATCCATCCCGCTATGTTAATGCCCTTAAAGACAGGCTCAAGGGTCTGTGTTATCTGGCTCGCCTGGTTGATTGAGAAATTGCTGACCTCCCCGGGGCTAAGCCTTCTTGCCGAACGCAGGATCATTGTTATTTCATCAGTCAGCTGCTCTACCGACGCATTCTCCTTGCCCCTGATCATTACATTTGCATCAATGAAAGGGTTGCGGAAGTTGATGAACTGCCGGCTGAAATTCAACGGTACCAGCAGTGTCTGATCCATACCGCTGTCACTCAGTCCCCCTTTGCCCTCTTTTTTGAATACACCGATGACCTCAGCCTTATATCCGGATATTGTAATCTCCTTTCCCAGGGGATTGGTTTTTTCAAACAGTTTATCTGCTATTTCAATACCAATGATGGTTACAGGTTTTCCCGAAGCAGATTCAGATTCAGTGAAATAGCGCCCTTTTTCTATTTCAAATGACCTTACCTGTTTAAAATCATATGTTGCAGCTGTTATATATGAATCGCTGACGGAGTTGCTGTGGTACTTGATTGGTTCACCGGAAAACACGGTGAAACAAACCGCCTCGGCTGAAGGTGATTTTCTTCGAATCGCCTCATAGTCATCAGTTGATGGTGGAGGCCATTTCATAATATCCCACCACTTTATGTCCGGGTCAGGTGTCCAGGGCCATTTTGCCACATAAATAGTATTATTTCCAAGGGAGGCAATGCTGGTCCTTATCCCGTTTTCCATCCAGTCAAAAACAGTGAACACCGAAATAATCGAAACAATACCTATTGTAATCCCAAACAGTGAAAGAAACGTACGGAATTTATTAACTGATACAGAGCTGTAAGCAAACAGGAAACTCTCTTTAAACATTTTCAGCCACATGGTCCGGTCATAATTTAGTGTCAAAGATAGTCAAATATGAAACATCAATATCTCCCCAATAATTCATCAATTCAATTATTTAAGGAAACATTGCTTATCAAAAAATTTATCTATTTTTAAGCGGTCGCAAAATTCTTGGGGGCGATTACCTGATTTACTGATTATGAGTGACATAAAAATAAAGAGCGCCTTTGTTTCGGTTTTTTACAAAGACGGTCTCGAGGCTATCGTGAAAAAGCTCGACAGCCTTGGCGTTTCTATCGTTTCCACCGGGGGATCGTATGAGTTCATAACCAGGGCAGGAGTCAATGCCGGCAGGGTTGAGGATATAACCACATATCCGTCGATACTTGGCGGAAGGGTTAAGACACTCCATCCCGGAATATTCGGAGGTATCCTGGCACGCCGCAATAATGTGACTGACATGAAGCAGGTGTCTGAGTATAACATCCATCTTTTCGACCTGGTCATCGTAGACCTTTACCCTTTCGAAGAGACGGTAGCCTCAGGTGCCTCTGACCAGGAGATAATAGAAAAGATTGATATAGGCGGTATCTCACTGATCAGAGCCGGGGCAAAAAATTATGCAGATGTGCTCATCATCTCTTCCAGGAAGCAGTATGATTCCCTGCTGCAAATCCTCGACCGCGGTGAAGGAGTAATATCAGAAGAGGAACGTTACAGGTTTGCTCTCGAGGCATTTAACCTGACATCTCATTATGACACTGCCATCTTCAGCTGGTTTAACCGGAGGAATGATATCAGTGCATTTAAGCAAAGCATACTTACCGGACATCAGCTGAGGTATGGTGAAAACCCGCACCAGAAAGGTATCTTTTACGGTGATCCCGGACTCATCTTCGAACAGCTGCATGGCAAGGAGATATCATATAATAACCTGCTTGATATTGAGGCTGCCATAACCCTGATTGACGAGTTCGAAGAGATCACGTGTGCCATCATGAAGCATAACAATGCATGCGGCGTCGCATCGCGTCCGGATTTAAAGACAGCCTGGGAATCCGCCCTGGCATGTGACCCTGTCTCGGCATACGGCGGGGTGGCTATCACCAACAGGATTATTGATGAGACTGTCGCTGCCGAGATGGACAAGATCTTTCTGGAGGTAGTGATGGCACCTTCATTCACCCCCGGGGCAATTGAAATACTTAAACAGAAGAAGAACAGGATAATCCTGCACCGCAAATCAAAACATGCCGACAGTGCATCGTTCAGATCAATGCTCGGAGGTGTGCTCTGGCAGGAGCGCGACAGGGTAAATGAATCTGCCGCGGACATGAAACCTGTCACTGAGAGACATCCGACTGACGAAGAATATAAAGACCTGGTTTTTGCCAACAGGATTGTCAGGCAGAGCCGGTCGAATGCCATCGTACTGGCAAAAGGCGGCCAGCTCTGCGCCAGCGGCATAGGGCAGACATCAAGGATTGATGCACTGCGCCAGGCCATAGACAAAGCCCGAGCCTTCGGTCTTCCTCTTGAAGGAGCGGTGATGGCCTCTGATGCATTTTTTCCCTTCGCCGACTCAGTTTCCACAGCTCATGAAGCAGGTATCACTGCCGTTGTTCAGCCGGGCGGATCAGTACGGGATCAGGAATTTATTGATTACTGCAATAAAAACAATGTTTCAATGGTTTTTACAGGTATAAGACATTTTAAACACTAATCGTATAAACAGAATATTCAAAAAAGATCCATGGGCTTATTTTCATTTCTTTCACAGGAGGTTGCAATAGACCTTGGCACAGCCAATACTAATATTATTGCCAATGACAAGCTGGTTGTTGACGAGCCGTCGATAGTGGCTATCGACAGGAATACGGGGAAACTGATCGCCATAGGCGAAAAAGCCCGCCAGATGCACGGCAGAACCCATGAGAACATACGTGTCATCAGGCCACTCAGGGATGGCGTAATTGCAGACTTCAATGCTGCTGAGCTGATGATAAGGGGTATGATCAAGATGATAAATACGGGCCCTAAATTTTTCTCGCCCTCACTCAAGATGGTGGTGGGCATTCCGTGCGGCAGTACTGAGGTTGAGATAAGGGCGGTACGTGACTCGTCGGAGCATGCAGGCGGAAGAGATGTCTATCTTATTTATGAACCCATGGCCGCCGCTATCGGTATTGGTCTGGATGTTGAGGCACCTGAAGGATGCATGGTAGTGGATATCGGAGGAGGAACAACTGAGATCGCCGTCATCGCCCTCGGAGGTATTGTCTGCAACAGGTCGATACGTGTCGCCGGCGACGGCTTCACCTCTGATATCCAGGCATATATGAGACATCAGCATAATATCAAGATAGGTGAAAAAACGGCTGAGGATATTAAGATAGCCGTCGGCGCTGCGCTGCCTGACATAGATAACCCGCCTGCTGATTTTGTGGTACGCGGACCTAATCTTATGACTTCACTGCCCATCGAGATACCGGTATCATACCAGGAGATTGCCTATTGCCTTGACAAGTCACTGACAAAAATAGAGGCCTCGGTGCTACAGGTCCTTGAGCAGACTCCTCCTGAACTGTATGCTGATATAGTAAACAGGGGAGTGTTCCTTGCCGGCGGCGGGGCTCTGCTGAGAGGCCTCGACAAACGCCTGACAGATAAGATAAACATTCCGTTCAGGGTTTCCGAAGATCCGCTTCACGCTGTTGTCAGAGGCACAGGTGTAGCACTTAAGAATGTTGAAAAGTATCCATTCCTGATGAGATAAGCGATTGCATGAATGAGAAGCCTGCTGAACTTCCTGCTCAGGTATAAAAACCTGATTATATTCTTCATACTGGAAGCAGTGGCTCTGGTCATGATTTCATCGTCACATAATTACCACCAGTCGGTTGCATTCCGTGCAGCCCGGAGTGTTACAGGTTCGGTGGCCAGGAGGATAGAAAAGGCCCATTCATATTTCAATCTCCGGCAGGTTAATGACGAGCTTGTCGCAGAGAACCTGATGCTCAGGCGCCGTATCGGGGACCTGGCAGCAGTGCCGCAGACAGGCTTTACTTCAATAAATGACACCCTGTCTGGAATTCGATACAACTACCTGAATGCAAGGGTGATAAATAATTCGGTCAACAAGCAAAAGAATTTCATTACTCTTGATAAGGGTACCCGTAATGGCGTCACAATGGGTATGGGCGTAGCCTCATCCACGGGAGTGGTTGGGGTGGTTGTGGGAGTATCACGCAATTACTCGGTCGCCATGTCACTGCTTAACACCGGCTTCAAGGTCAGTGCCAGCATTAAACGAAATGATTATTTTGGTTCACTTGCCTGGGACGGCAGAAACCACCGGTATGCACAGTTGTCGGAAATACCTCATCATGTGGCTGTCACAGAGGGAGATACAATTGTGACAAGCGGCTATTCGGCAATATATCCCCAGGGACTTATGATAGGCACTCTTACCGGCGATCAGAAAAGGGGTGGCGACTTTGTGACCCTGAAGGTCCTGCTCTCGGCTGATTTCAAGAAACTGACCGATGTGTATCTCATAGGTAACCTCACCAGGAATGAGCGGGAAGCTCTTGAAAAGGAGGTTACAAATGAATAGGTGGTTCCCGTATATAATTTCATTTGTAGTTCTCATCGTACTGCAGTTGCTGATATTCAACAATATACAGTTCAGCGGTTTCGTAAACCCGTATGTATATGTGATGTTCATCCTCATCCTGCCGATGGCTATTCCCACATGGATACTTCTCCTCCTCTCTTTTTTGACAGGAATGGTAATTGACATTTTTGCCGGTACAATGGGAGTGCATGCATTTGCAACTGTCATGGCAGGTTTCGTGCGGCCATGGGTACTGTCACTCAACATCACTTCAGAGGCCTCCGAACCGGAGACCTCACCCTCCTCGCAAAACAGCGGCCTGCGCTGGTTCTTTATTTACACCGTGACCGTGGTATTTATACATCATTTCACTCTCTTTTTTGTGGAGGTCTTCAGCTTCACGAATTTCTTTCATACCATACTGCGGGTGTTACTCAGCACAATGGTAACGACATTTTTTATTATTCTTTTCGATATCATCAGACCACGAAGATGACCGGGCAGTCATGAAAGACCGTTATGCAAACAGGAAGTATATCCTGATGGCCCTGGTCGTGGTTGCGGCTGCTATTCTGATCATCAGGCTCTTTTATATTCAGATCGTTGACAAGACTTACCGTGTCTCTGCAGCAAATAATGCACTCCGTTCTATTACGCAGTATCCTGCCCGCGGACTCATTTATGACCGTAACGGAGAACTGATTGTATATAATCAGGCCGCTTATGACCTTCTTGTTATACCAATTCAGACAAGTGCATTTGATACAGCAAGGTTCAACAGTATACTTGGAATAACTATTGAAGATTTCAGGGGCAGGATGAAGGCGGCAGTGAAGTACTCACGACGTGCTCCGTCGGTGTTCATGAAGATGATCTCGTCAGAGACCTACGGTACTCTCCAGGAAGAGCTCTATAAATTTCCGGGGTTCTATGTGCAGGCCAGGACACTGAGAAAATATACCGCTCCGGTGGGGGCGCACCTTCTGGGTTATGTCGGTGAAGTTGACGACAAGCTGATTGCCAGGAACAAGTATTACAGGTCAGGCGATTATATAGGCACCAGCGGGATTGAAAAGACATATGAGGAACAACTGAGGGGAAGGAAGGGGGTTAATATACTTCTTGTTGATGTCCATAATAACGTCAAGGGTTCGTATGCCGCCGGCAGGTTTGATACCACTGCAATACCGGGTACCAATCTCTGGTCCACTATTGATCTGGAGCTGCAGGAATACGGCGAGAAACTTATGGTAAACAAGACCGGATCAATTGTAGCTATCGAGCCTTCCACAGGCGAGATACTTGCCCTGGTATCGTCACCTTCCTATGATCCTGCACTGCTTGTAGGAAGGATCAGATCTGACAATTTCGCACGGCTGCAGGCTGACACTGTCAAACCTCTCTTTGACAGGGCGCTGATGGCATCATATCCGCCGGGCTCGACCTTTAAGATCATGAATGGCCTTATCGGGTTGCAGGAGGGTGTAATAGCTTCCTCGACACTGTTCGGGTGCAGCAACGGATACCACGCCGGACCGATCACGGTGGGATGTCATACACACAGCTCGCCTAATGATCTTCCCCATGCAGTCAGTATGTCATGCAATGCATGGTTCTGCAATGCCTTCAGGCGCACACTCGAAAATCCGAAATATGCATCCGTCGGAGAATCGTTTGATCACTGGAGAGATTACCTTGTCGCCTGTGGCTTTGGCAACAAGCTCGGCATTGATCTTCCCAATGAACTCTCAGGGTTTATCCCGGCACGTTCTTACTATGACAGGTATTACGGTAAAGACAGATGGAAAGCGCTGACAGTCATTTCGCTGGCAATAGGGCAGGGGGAGATTGGCGCTACCCCGCTGCAGATGGCCAATATGGCTGCCGTCATTGCCAACAGAGGATCATTTTATATACCTCACGTGATAAAAAAAATAGGAAATGACGGGGCGCCGGCCTCGCTCTACACACAGAAATATATTACCGGCATCTCTCCGGAGAATTTCGAACCAATAGTTGAGGGTATGGAAGGTGCTGTAAACGGAGGTCCCGGGTCCACAGCACGGGGTGCAAAGCTCGACAGCATAATTATCTGCGGAAAAACCGGTACTGCACAGAACCCCCATGGCAAGGACCACTCAATATTCGTCGCCTTTGCTCCTAAAGATAATCCTCAGATTGCCATTGCCGTTTACGTCGAGAACGCTGGTTTCGGCTCCACCTTTGCCGCCCCTATTGCCAGCCTGCTGATTGAAAAGTACCTGACCGACAATATAAAGAGGAAATATCTTGAGGACTATGTACTTAAACTTGTAATCAGGCCCGATGCAAAAGAATAGCAATATACTGAGCAGGCTCGACTGGGTTACGGTTATGCTGTGGGCCGTGATGATGATCATGGGGTGGCTGAATATTTATGCCGCGGTTTACAATGAGAATCATACAAGCATATTCGACCTGTCACAGCGTTACGGCAAACAGCTTCTCTGGATCATTGCTGCTGTGGTTCTTGCAGTTTTTGTAATTGTAACCGACAACAAACTGTATTTCTTTTTTGCCTGGTTCATCTATGGGTTTTCTATTCTTCTCCTTCTTCTTGTTCTGGTTGTGGGCAAAGAGATAAACGGCGCCAGAGCCTGGTTTGAGATAGGAGCTTTCCGTATCCAGCCTTCAGAGTTTGCCAAGTTTGCTACGGGACTTGCCCTTGCATCATTTCTCAATGCACGAAGGCAAGCCAGCGGATTCAGGGTCATGGCTATGGCGACAGCCATCATAATGGGCCCTGTCGTACTTATCGCCCTCCAGCCTGACATGGGGTCCGTAGTCACATATTTTGCCTTCTTCATTGTTCTCTTCCGTGAAGGAATGAGCCTTTACGTTTTTGTTTCGGCTGTTCTGGCTGTGGTATTGTTTATTCTGACCCTCATCTTCGGAAATGTCGCGGTGGCACTCGGAATTATTGTGGTGTCATTCATAATACTTTTAGTTATTTCAGGATTCCCGACTGCGCTGAAAGCGATAATGGTGATGGCTGTCACAGGTGGTGTTTCATTCCTGCTTGGTCACTATCTCCTTGACGTCGGAACGGATATTGTTATTCTTATGGCGGTGGTAATGGCAGGAGCTGTCTACGGGTGGTATACCTACCGGCATAAACTGAAAAATCCTGCCATCATTTATACCTTCCTCCTTTGCGGAATGCTATATCTTTTTACGGTAGACTATGCTTTCCATGAAATACTCAAACCACATCAGCAGGACCGAATAAATATTATGATGGGATTGGATTCTGACCCTTACGGGGAAGGTTATAACCTTAACCAGTCTTTGATTTCCATCGGGTCAGGAGGTTTTACAGGCAAGGGTTACCTGAACGGCACGCAGACCAAGTTCAAATTTGTGCCGGAGCAAAGTACTGATTTCATCTTCTGTACCGTGGGAGAAGAATGGGGCTTCCTGGGATCAGCCATTGTCATCGGATTGTTTGTCTGGCTATTGCTGAGGCTGCTGATACTGGCTGAGAGACAGAGGACACCTTTTATCCGGGCTTACGGATACAGCGTTTTTGCACTGTTCCTGGTCCACTTTTTCATTAACATCGGAATGACGATAGGCGTCATGCCCGTAATAGGCATCCCGCTTCCTTTCTTTAGCTACGGTGGAAGCTCCTTATGGGGATTTACCCTTCTCCTGTTCGTCTTTATAAGGCTTGATGCAGGCAGAACTGAATACCTCGGATGATCAGAACGGCATACTGATACCGGGGGACAATACTATCCCGAACTCCGTTTCGACATAGTTTATAAGCTGGGGAAAGAACTCCATAAAGTCCTCTTCAATCGGATAGTATTGTTTCTTCCAGACCTTCATTGCCCATCTAGTCTCTTTGGGCAATGAAGTCACAGAACTAAGTGTTTTAAGAACCCTCCTGATGCCCGACCTGGTCTGGTAGGTCTCAAGCCAGTTGTCAATTATAAAAAACGGCATTTTCTCGCGGACATTTTCGGGCAATATCTCGAAGTTATTTACCATGGCCCTGTAGAAGTTGTATGTCACACTCTCAAGGGGCCGCCTTGAATAAAGATCCCACTCCCTGGTGAGATAATGATCATAAATGATGTCAACGATCACACCTGCATATTTCCGGTACTTGCCGGTGAAGTGGAGCTTGCTGCGGTGTACAACAGGATGCCTGTCAGTGAAGTCGTCGATGTGACGGTGAAGGATGATGCCCTTACGGATGCTTTCAGGATATTTCAGATAATCACGTCCTTTAACAAAGTCGCCGATATAGTTCCCAATAATTATATTATCCGAGT
Source organism: uncultured Bacteroidales bacterium (assembly GCA_963825165.1). GTDB lineage: Bacteria > Bacteroidota > Bacteroidia > Bacteroidales > VadinHA17 > SR-FBR-E99. Next base: position 524,545 of record CAWGRY010000006.1, read on the forward strand.
CACCTGAGAGGTATATATGGGCAAGGACATTCATCCTGAAAAGTTACAATAAAGATTCTGTCAATAAACTGAGGTTTAAAATATTAAGAGGAATTTAATCAACAAAACCCCTTACATTTATTAACTTACATATTATCAAAATATTATGCGAAATATACAGAAAGAATTATACTGATTTATATCACATCTAAATTCAGTTACAAATTATAAATTTGCCGAATACTGATACCCTCATTGACTGACAATATTTAAAAATTAACAATAATTTAACCAGGAGGTTTTATGTTAAAAAGGAATGTGATCATTATTGGAGCTGCAGGCAGGGATTTCCACAACTTCAATACTTATTTCCGTGATAATGAGCTTTACAGTGTTGTAGCTTTCACGGCTGCCCAGATACCTGATATCGATGGCAGAAAATATCCTGCCGAGCTGGCAGGAAAGCTTTATCCTTCAGGCATCCCGATCTATTCCGAGAATGATCTGCCGAAGCTGATCAAAGATCTGAAGGTTGTTGATTGTGTCTTCGCATACAGCGATGTCCCATACCAGAGGGTGATGGAGGTGAGTGCTGTTGTCAACGCCGCAGGAGCCAATTTCATTCTTCTCGGATGGAGAGAGACCATGGTGAAAAGCATCAAGCCGGTCATTGCTGTCGGAGCTATCCGCACAGGATGCGGCAAGAGCCAGACATCGAGAAGGGTCATTGAACTGCTGATGAAAAAGGGTCTCAAGGTCGTGGCAGTACGCCACCCTATGCCTTACGGCAACCTGGTCGAACAGAAGGTCCAGCGTTTTGCGGTTCTCTCTGATCTTGAGAAGCACAAATGCACCGTCGAGGAGATGGAAGAATATGAACCCCACGTAATACGCGGTAATGTCATTTATGCCGGGGTCGATTATGAAGCTATCCTGAGGGCTGCCGAGAATGATCCGGCAGGTTGTGATGTGGTACTGTGGGATGGCGGGAACAACGACTTCCCGTTCTACAACCCTGACCTGATGATCACAGTGACTGATCCGCACCGGGCAGGACACGAGCTGAGGTATTATCCGGGCGAGGTAACCCTGCGTCTCGCTGACGTGGTTGTGATCAACAAGATGGACAGTGCAGCTCCAGAAGACATACAGACCGTCCGCGAGAGTATTGAAAAAGTTGCTCCGGGAGCTATCGTCATCGACGGAGCCTCGCCTATAAAAGTAGATGATCCGTCAGTAATAAAGGGCAAACGGGTGCTGGTTGTCGAGGATGGCCCCACACTCACACACGGCGAGATGAAGATTGGTGCCGGAGTGGTCGCTGCACGGAAATTTGGCGCTGCCGAGCTGGTTGACCCGAGACCTTTCACTGTAGGCAGGCTCACAGAGACCTTCGAGAAATATCCCAATATCGGTACTCTTCTGCCGGCAATGGGTTATGGCGATCAGCAGCTGAAAGACCTTGAGACAACGATAAACAATACCGACTGTGATTCAGTGGTCATAGGTACACCGATCGATCTTAACCGTATAATCAAGATAAAGAAACCGAACACCAGGGTATGGTATGACCTCCAGGAGATCGGCAATCCCAACCTTGAAGAGGTGATAGACGATTTCGTGAAAAAATTTAATCTCTGATTAAGATGATCCCCTCAGCCGAGGGGATTTTTTTTAGACTTTCAGACTACATGGGCTTGAAGAGACCATCCATATCTGCACCTGCAAAACCTGCATCATAGAGATATTTCGGTACCTTGTTAAGAGACCTGATCTGCTTTCTGGTCAGAAGGGGGTAGTGTCTTACCTTATATGTATAATCTCCGATAAACTCCAGGTCCTCCCCGGTCGTTTCCCAGTTACGGTCGTCAAACCGCGACAGATCCATCGGTCTTGAATAGCTCCTGAGAGTCTTCTGTGAATTGAGGTTATAATACACTTCGAAATATGACATCGTAAGCTCACGCAATGATCTGTATACCGGTTCGCGGAAGCGCAATACGGTGGTGTTTGATTTGGCTATGGCGCCCCAGCAGTTTCCTTCACGGAAGACGGCAATGATATGGTCATCATCGTTCTCTGCTGTCAGGTCGACGATCAGAGGGGGGTATCCCAGCCGTCGCAGTGCTGATGCAGCAAACATCCCGCCGTCCATGCAGTGCGCCATACGTTCTCTCAGCACAAGCAAAGGTGAAAGGGTGCGTTTGGTTGTGTTGTATGGAATAATATCCAGGTAATCCTGGATCTTAATCGGAGAACTCAACGGCTTCATCAACCGGCCAAGTTCCTTCAACAATTTGTTATCCATTTCTCACTTTTACTCATTGCCCTCACTGCAAACTGGCTGCTTCGCTGAAATGATCCACCGGGTCATTTCTTAACGCTCGCACCTCTATTGACTATTGCCTGTTTCAGGCTTCATCTGCGGGAAGAACAGCACATCCTGAATAGAAGGCTGGTTAGTCATAAACATGGCCAGCCTGTCGATGCCAATGCCCATCCCTGATGTTGGAGGCATGCCATATTCAAGCGCTCTTACAAAATCCATGTCGATGAACATCGCCTCATCATCACCTTTTTCCGAAAGACGAAGCTGCTCCTGAAACCGCTCCAGCTGATCGATGGGATCATTCAGCTCAGAGTAGGCGTTGGCCAGCTCCTTGCCGTTCACCATCAGCTCAAAGCGCTCGGTGAGTCCTTCCTTGCTTCTGTGCTTCTTGGTCAGGGGTGATGTCTCCTGCGGGTAATCGATTATAAATGTTGGCTGGACGAAGTTATGTTCGCATTTCTCCCCGAAGATGAGGTCAATCAGCTTACCCTTTCCCATCGAGGGCGAGTGGCCAATGCCGAGCCTGTCACATTCTTTTCGAAGGTCATCCTCACTCATTCCCGTGATGTCAATACCGGCATATTCCTTTATGGCATCCGTCATTGATATGCGCCTGTAAGGTGCAGAAAAGTCAATTATATTATCGCCCAGTGGCACTTTGGTGGTTGCATAAAGATCCATCGCCACCTTTTCCATTATCTCTTCGGTGAACTTCATCATCCAGTTGTAGTCTTTGTAGGCGACGTATATCTCCATGACCGTGAACTCGGGATTATGGGTACGGTCCATTCCCTCATTGCGGAAATCTTTTGAGAACTCATAAACGCCGTCATATCCTCCCACTATCAGCCTCTTCAGGTAGAGTTCATTGGCAATGCGCAGGTAAAGGGGTATATCGAGTGCATTATGATGCGTTTTAAATGGGCGCGCTGCAGCGCCACCGGGGATTGGTTGCAGTACCGGCGTCTCCACCTCGAGAAATCCGTGTGCATCAAAGAGCTCCCGCATCGATTTTACTATCTGTGTGCGTTTGCGGAAGGTCTCTCGGACATCAGGATTGATTATAAGGTCAACGTAACGCTGGCGGTAGCGCATTTCAGGATCAGTAACGGCGTCATACACAACGCCATCCTTCTCCTTTACTATGGGAAGGGGCCGGAGCGACTTGCTCAGAAGGGTAAGCTCCTTAACGTGCACGGTTATCTCCCCCATCTGTGTCCTGAAAACAAATCCTTTTATACCGATGATATCACCTATGTCAAGCAGCTTTTTGAAGAGGGTGTTGTACTGGGTTTTATCCTCTCCGGGACAGAGATCGTCGCGACGTACATAGATCTGTATGCGGCCTGAAGAATCCATCAGTTCTGCAAAAGAAGCATTGCCCATTATGCGGCGGCTCATGAGACGGCCCGCCAGGCACACATCCGGATAATTGTTCTCGTCATCTTTAAAGCCGGCAAGTATCTCTGTGGCTGTCATATTTACCGGATACATTGCGGCCGGGTAGGGATCGATGCCAAGCTTTCTTATATCTTCAAGCGATTGTCTGCGAACCTGTTCCTGTTCGCTGAGGTGAGGTGTGGTCATGCTGGTTTAAAATTTTTGCAAAGGTAATAATCGTAAGGTAGCAGACAATAGACATCGGGGGCTGAAGGTCAGTTGAAAAGTTGAAGAGGTTGAGTGGTTTAGGTAACTTATCAGCTATTTCTGGTTTCTTACTTAGTTTGATCAGATGTCGGTTAGTTCAATATTCTTTTGATCCCTTGCGGTGACTCTCTCCCTGAAAAGCCTCTGAAGCTTCAGTGTGATATCGCCAGGTGTGCCGTTGCCGATTGTCTGGTCACCGATACGGATGACGGGAACAACTTCACCTGATGTGTTTGTGATAAAGGCTTCATTCATATACGGAATCATATCCGCAGCAACGGCTTCCTCAACCAGTCTGATGCCGTTCTCTGCCGCGATAGAAATAACATTTTTGCGCGTTATGCCTGACAGAATTTTGTTTGACTCCGGATGGGTATAAACAGTGTCCCCTCTTACAAAGAAAATGTTTGAATGTGCACCCTCGGTGACAAAACCGTCACGGATAAAACATACCTCTGCAAAACCGTTGTCATGTGCTTCCTGGTAGGGCAGTATATTGGCCAGGAGGGCTGTAGACTTTATATCGCAATGGTTCCAGCGCGGGTCAGGGGTGGGAGCGATGGCTATTCCCCTTTCCCAGAGCAGCGTATCCATGCTTTGCCTCCGAACAGAAATGTAGACGGTTGGCGTTACAGGCGGATCGGGAAAGGCATGGTTACGCGGGGCTGCTCCCCTGGTAATCTGCATGTATACAAGTGAGCATCCGTCGCCAAGGTCATTTTCATGTATCAGCTTCTCTGCAATTTCAGGCAAGCCGTCAACATCCTTGAAGGTGATCCGGGTCTCATTAAGGCTGCGGCGCAGACGGTTCATGTGGCCCTCCATATCGAAGAAGTACCCGCCGTACCATCTCATTACCTCATACACGCTGTCGCCAAAGAGAAAACCACGGTCGTCAGGACTGATTACAGCCTGTTCGCGGGGAACATATTGTCCGTTCAAATAAACAGTTTCCATTTTATTTCAGAATTTCAATTTTCCAAGTTCATTCAACTGGCTGTCTGTAAGCCCTTCAGGCTCAATCCCGGCCGAACGGCATAAGAAGTAGACCGATGCAGATTTTGTCATTATATCTATCAGGTCAAATGTTTCAGAAGGTGTCATGCCTATGGCGAAGACCCCATGCTTTTCCCAGAGTGCCACATCATGCTTTTCAAGAGCCCTGACAGTTGCTTCACCTATGGATGTAGTTCCTGGCAAAACATACGGAACAAATCCTGCTCCTTCAGGCACAAACACTTTTGCTTCGGGGTGCATCCCCCAGAGCACCCTGTTCAGTTGATGTTCATTGCACAGTTCTTTAATATGAGTAAGGGCAATGAGTTCGGTTGCGTGGGTGTGCATCACCACGCGCTGCTGGTTCTTGCTCCGGGCTATCATGCAATGGATATCCAGGTGCGCTGACAGCTCACTGGTCGGACGCAACGACGATTCGGGGTCAGGTGACAGAATATAATATCCGGTGCCATCATCATTCATTCTGATGATAAGCAAATTTTCCATCGGTCTGGCAGCCACGTCACGCATCCTGGTATTCTTTCCCGTGACAAGGAAGAGATTTCCACCCATCTCCTGGAAGCGTTTTGTGAGCGGTATAAGGAGTTCATTCTGTGATGAGTATGATTCAGCAAGATCCTCGGATGCCAGCCTGACCGAGATATTGCCGGCATTGCGTTCAGCCCATCCCCGCTGCCAGAGAAAGCCTGCCACCTCAGCTGTCTCCTCTATTATTTTCCCTGAGGCTTCATTAAGAAATACTGACACAACCAGATTTTTTTACTACCTCTCCAAAGATAATGTTTTCAATTGTCTGTCCGGTCCTCTTTCTGTCTTTTGACCCCTACACTTAACTTTTAACTTTCGTCCTTCGCCTTTTGCCTTTTGCCTTCTGTATATATATTCCTTACCTTTGCCTGTTATTTAAATCAGGGCAGGAAAAGGGTATGTCAGGTAGCAGTAGATTGCCATCATGGCTCAGGATGCAGCGGGCAAGCGGGGAGAGCTATACCATGGTGAAACGCCTGATTGAGGATAATCATCTTCATACGATCTGTTCAAGCGGCAACTGTCCCAATATCGGGGAGTGCTGGAATGCCGGCACTGCCACACTGATGATACTCGGAGATATATGCACCCGCTCATGCAAATTCTGCGGCACTTCCAGCGGCAGACCTCTCCCGCCTGACGAGGGCGAGCCGGAGAGGGTGGCCCAGGCGGTGAAGACGATGGGTCTCAAACACTGTGTTATAACATCAGTTGACCGTGACGACCTGTCTGACGGAGGAGCACGGCACTGGGCTGATACCATCCGCAGGATCCGGGAGGTCAACCCTGGAGTCACAACAGAGACGCTGATACCGGACTTCCGCGGCAACATTTCTGACATTGACATGGTTATCGAAGCCGGACCAGATGTCATTTCACATAATATTGAAACCGTCAGGCGGCTGACACCGTTGATAAGATCTGTGGCAAAATATGAGGTGAGCCTCAGCGTTCTCAGGCATATAGCTTCAAAGGGAATTGTAACCAAATCAGGAATTATGCTTGGACTGGGAGAGAGTGAAGAGGAGGTGATTGAAGCCATGCATGACCTTCATGCAACCGGTTGCAGTATCGTGACGATAGGACAATACCTTGCACCCACACTGAGCCACATACCTGTGGCAGAATATATTACTCCTGAGAAGTTTGATGACTACAGGAGAAGAGGGCTGGAGATCGGGTTTAAATTTGTTGAGAGCAGTCCTCTTGTCAGAAGCTCATTTCATGCGGAAAAACACGTTGGCAAAGAGCATGTGAGAGTTGTTTATGATGATTTAGGTTTCAGTGATTACAAGGAAACCTGGGAATACCAGGAACGGTTCTTCAATGCGAAGGTCAGAGAGAAGGGCGGAGTGAACGGCGACGGGAAGAGGACTCCTGACCGTCTCATCTTTGTCGAACATAATCATGTATATACTCTCGGAAAGAGCGGATCAGAACAGAACCTGCTGCTGGATTATATTCAGCTTCAGGCACGTGATGCGTCATTCTACCGTATTGACAGGGGTGGAGACATAACTTATCATGGCCCGGGTCAGCTGGTCGGATACCCGATATTTGACCTGGAAGTCATGAAGCTGGGCCTGAAGGAATACATTCATCTGCTGGAAGATGCAGTTATCAGGTGTATCTCCAGTTTCGGCATAACAGGCGGGCGTCTTGAAGGAGCCACCGGCGTCTGGATTGACCCCGGCAGTGCCAGTGCCAGGAAGATTTGTGCCATAGGCGTCAGAGCATCGAGATATGTGACAATGCATGGACTGGCTCTCAACATCAGCACCGACCTCTCTTATTTTAATCATATAAACCCCTGCGGCTTCACCGATAAAGGTGTGACGAGCATTGAAAAAGAAACAGGCAGGAGCGTGAGGATGAGTGATGTTAAAGAGATCCTGTGTAACACAATGAGGGAGGTCTTCGGATATGAATATTACTAAAATAAAATATAATGGAAAAAAAGTGGCTCTTGAGAGAAGGGGGCGACGAGTTTGTTGTCACGACCCTGGCGACAGAGATGGCGGTGCCTGCCGCTATCGCCAATCTCATGGTGCAGCGTGGTATCACGAGGAAAAAACAGGCTGAAGATTTCTTTAACCCATCACTGAAAACCCTGCATGATCCTTTCCTGATGAAAGACATGAACAGGGCTGTCGACCGGATCTCCACGGCAATAGCACGCAACGAAAAGATACTTGTCTACGGCGACTATGATGTTGACGGCACCACTTCGGTTGCCATGATGTATGCGTTCCTCCGTGAAAGGCATACGAGCCTCGATTATTATATTCCAGATAGATACCACGAGGGTTACGGCCTTTCGCTAAAAGGAGTCGATTATGCTGCAGAGACCGGCTGCCGCCTCATCGTGGCGCTCGACTGCGGAATAAAAGCTGTGGAAAAGGTGAAGTATGCACGCTCGAAAGGAATTGACATCATCATCTGCGATCATCACCTGCCGGGAGACGAGATACCTGATGCAACTGCAGTGCTTGACCCCAAGCAGCCGGGCTGCAATTATCCATACAAGGAGCTTTCGGGCTGCGGCGTCGGCTTTAAGCTGATACAGGCTTACTGCCAGCTGCAGAAGATACCCTTCGAAAAGATCATACCATACCTTGACCTGGTGGCTGTCAGCATAGGTTCTGACATTGTTCCGATGACCGGAGAGAACAGGATACTTGCCTATTTCGGACTGAAACAACTGAATGAAGCACCGCGTCTGGGGTTCCAGAAGATCATTGAGAAGGCAAAGATACGGATGCCGCTGGCTGTGGAAGATATTGTCTTTCGCATAGGACCACGGATCAATGCTGCCGGACGAATGGAATCAGGAAGCAAGGCAGTGGAACTGCTGGTGTCACAGGATTCGGATCTGGCCGTTGCCATCTGTGATGACATTGACCACAGTAATGACGACAGGCGAAAGAAAGACAACGAGATCACCTCGGAGGCCCGCCGTATGGTCAGTGAAGACAACCGTATGAGTAACGCCCGCACCACCGTGCTGTTCCATCAGGGGTGGCATAAAGGGGTTATCGGCATTGTCGCCTCAAGGCTGATTGAAACCTATTACCGGCCGACAGTAATACTGACCGAATCAAAAGATGGCTTTGCTACCGGATCGGCACGCAGCGTCCCCGGCTATGACCTTTACCAGGCCATCGAGTCATGTTCTGACCTGCTCGAGAGTTTCGGGGGCCACATGTTCGCCGCGGGACTCACTCTCAAACAGGAAAATCTGCAGTTGTTCCGTGAACGGTTTGAAAAATTTGTCAGCGATACTATCAGGGAAGAGCATCTTGTGCCTTCAGTAAATATTGATGCTGAGATACCCATTGAAGATGTGGGGATTGAAATGTACCGGAATCTTGAGCGTTTCCAGCCCTTTGGTCCCGAAAATATGGCGCCTGTGTTTGTATCGCGCAGGGTAAAGACCATGTCATGCCAGCCTGTCGGCAATAACGGCACACATCTCAAGCTTAGCTTTGCACGTCAGAATGCGGAACCGGTAGGCGCCATCGCCTTCGGGCAGTCTGACACGATAGATATCTTCAGGGAAAGCGGGGGAGTAGTTGATATCGCATATTCAGTCGAGCTCAATGTGTTCAGGGGCAAGAGCACGGTGCAGCTCAATATTAAGGATATAAAAGCATAGAGCATGGGGCACGGGGCATGGAGCAAGTCTCCCCGTGCCCTGCCGCTGTGCGTGATTACATTACTGCTGTGTTTGCTTGCCGCATGCTCCATGCCGCATGCCCCACGCTTTTTTTTAAGAAATACTTGACATTTATCCGAATCAGGCGTAATTTAGTTGTGTAATTATGTCTTGTGATGCTGCGGTGGAATGCGGTATTATTGCTGTCTTTTATAGTGGCTGCCGTTTTGCGGGCCGGTGAACCTCTTTATGTGCCTCACGGGGCCGCTGAGATGGGGGTCTCTTTTGCTTCCTCAGCATCGCAAGGGTACTGGAGTTGTTTTCATAACCAGGCGCTTCTGACATCTCATCCGGGTACAAGCGCCGGAATAGCCTTCGAGACACGCTTCATGATGACACCGTTATCATCAAAGGCCGCCAGCGCCATACTGGCAGCTAAGTCTGTACCGCTTGGGCTTATCATTGCCCACTACGGTAACGGTGACTATTATCGCATATTCACAGGAATAGCCAGTGCGGTCACTCTGGCAAAGGGCGTCTCGCTGGGAGTACAGGTCGACTATATCACGGAAAGGAGTATTGGTGATTACAGGGATGTGTCACATCTCACCTTTGAGACGGGGATGACAGTTCTGCTGTCGTCGTCTCTGACCTTAGGACTGCATGTATTTAATCCGCTGGCACCCGTCAATGCACTACCTTCATCTATTAATGCCGGCATAGAATGGAAGCACACGGAAGATCTTTCCGTTGTCATTGAGACCGGCAAGGTCACCGGCGAACCGCTGTCAGTCCAGGGAGGGATCAGCTGGAATGTCCTCGGGAAGCTGACCCTGAGAACAGGTTACATGAGTTCACCGTCATGCTTCTCATTTGGAATGGGCTATACATTTGGATCGCTGCAGACTGATGCGGGATTTCTTGTAAACAGTTTAACAGGAGTAACCTCCTCTTTGTCATTCATATG